>JARYGU010000017.1:0-119293 GCA_033795365.1 Shinella sp. | reverse complement strand
CGGAGGTCTCTCAATCACTATGTAGAACTCGTCCAGTCCTCCACCGAAGGTGGAGGTTTACTTCCTTCATAAAAAAGGCGCCCCGAAGGACGCCCGCCAGTCGACATGCAATCGTGAATCCCTCAGCCGGCTGCCGCCAGCGAAGCCGCGATATTCTTCGTCGGCAGCAACAACGTACGCTCCAGCCCCTTTGCTGCGCGAAATCCGTATTTCAGGTAGAACCGCTGCGCATCCTCATCGAGCGCATGCACCATGACGACGCGGAAGGCGACTTTCCGGGAGGTTGCGATCACCGAAAGCAATGCATGCTTCAGCAATGTCGCACCCAGGCTGGCCTCTTCCGTATCTTCGCTCGCAGTCCCTATCCTGCCGCCTCCGTCATAGCCCGAAACCGCATCTCCGCCCGATGGTACCGGCTCTTCCCCTCGCGCCCCGTCACGGTGCGCCGGTGGAAAAGGCTCACCAGATGATGTCCCTCGAGCGTCACCTGCGCATCGTGCAGCAGCGCACGCAGCCGTCCGGCGATCACCTGGGCCTCCCGGTTGCCCGCCCCCTCGGACCAGACCTCCAGCGTCACGAGATGTTCCTCGCCGTCCTCGGTCGAGGTCGAGCGGTCGGTGCTTTCGATCGTGCGGATCACTACCAGCGGCAGGTGCGGCTTGTCCGCCAGCCGGTCCGTGACGCCCTCGGGGCCGACCAGCGCCGTCAGCGCCGGATCGCCGCCGAGCCTTTCGTAGATCGCCTTCTGCAGGGCGGATGCCGCGCTCATCGCTCCTCCTCCTCGCAGTCGCAGACGAGATAGCGCCGCGTCTCGTCGGGATCGCGGAATCCGCGGATCGAAAAGAGCCTCGCGCCCTTCCTCAGCCGCATGCCGCTTTCGACGTCCGCGCGGTGCCGCAGCCAGATGCGGTGCGTCACCGTCATCGCCTCGCCGCCCGCCCGCTCCGCGCGCGCCGCCGAAACCGGCTCGATGCGCGCCCACAGGCTCGCCGCAGCGGTGAAATCCCGCACCGCGCCGCCCTGCCCGTCGGCCGTGCGTTCGGGCCGTTCCAGCACCAGCCGTGCCGTGAAGGCGCCGGGATCGATAAGGGTGCCGGCCATCAGAGCCTCCTCATCCGGAAGGGCGCGATCAGCCGCTCGTAGCCCGCCGGGACCAGGGCCGGCTGGTCGCCCGCCGCCACCGTTCCGCGCAGCTCGAACATCGCCGCCACATGGGTCAGCATCGCCCGTTTCAACGTGTCGGGCACATCCGTTCCCGCCTCGCCGAAGCCGGCGGAAAAGTCGATCTCGATGCCGTTCAGCGCCCGCCCCGGTCCCGGCCACTCCGGCAGGTAAAGCCGCGCCGGCCGCGCCGTCCCGTCGAGCACGAAACCCGCCGCGTCCACTTCGAGCGGCATGCCAAGGGCATCGTAAACCGTCACCGATTCAATGCTTTGCACCGGCCCTCTCGCAATCTGAATCACCCGCGTGCGCGGCCAGGCGTCGAGATAGAGCCGGAATGTCCGGCTGATCAGCACCAGCCCCGTCTCCGCTTCCAGATGCTCCCTTGCGGCGCGAACGAGCGCCTCCAGCAGCGCATCCTCCTCGCCGTGGTCGAGGCGCAGATGCGCCCTCGCCTGCGCAAGCGTGATCGGCTCCGCCAGAGGCGGCGTCAGTTCGGCAATGGTCATGGGGTTCTCCGCGAGATGCGAGATGCGAATAGGATGTAGCCAATAGGCAGTAGCCAATAGGGATTCTGCTTGCCGATCCCCTTGGGGCGAGATCCGGCAGGACAGAGGGGCGGTGCGGCAGGCGATCGGCCGCGATCGTCTCTTCTCCAGGTGATGGAGAAGAAGCGATTTCAACTCCTTCGCCGGAGAGCGAATGTTTCGAAAACCGGGCCGCAGGCGAACGAACAACGAATGCAACAGCAAACAGACAACCCTATTGCCTACTGCCTACTGCCTACTGCCTATCCGCTATTCGCCCGCCCGTTCCTCACGCCTGCCCGAACTTCACCAGCTTGATCGCCTCGAAGTTCTGCACGCCGCCGCCGACGCGTTTGGTCGTGTAGAAGAGCACGTAAGGCTTGGCGGAATAGGGGTCGCGGAGCACCCGGACACCCGTGCGGTCGACCACCAGGTAGCCTGCGCGGAAATCGCCGAAGGCGATCGCGAAGCTGCCGGGGGCGATATCCGGCATGTCCTCGGCCTCGGCGACCGGGAAGCCCATCAGCGAGGCTGCCTGACCGGGTCCGGCCGGCGGCAGCCAGAGATAGTTGCCGTCGCCGTCCTTGAACTTGCGGATCTCGGCCTGGGTCTTGCGGTTCATCACGAAAGCCGCGTTCTGCCGATGGCCGGCCTTCAGCGAATAGATCGTGTCGATCAGCGTGTCGGAGGGGCCGCTTGCGGAAAAGCCGCCATTGGCGCCGGTGGCGAGATAGCCGATGCCGCCCCAGTCCCAGACCTCCTCGGCCACGGTCGGGTAGCTCAGGAACCCCTTCGGCTTGTTGATGCCGTCGCCGGAGACGAAGGCCGTTCCCTCCTGTTCGGCGAAGACGATGTCCACCTCGGAGGCGATCCAGCTCTCCACGTCCACCGCCGCATCGTCGAGAAGCGAGGCGGTCGCCGCCGGCATGGCGTAGAGCTCCATCGTCGGGAAGGAAAGCTCGGCGAGTTGCGGCGTCGCCGTCTGCGGCCGCGCCGCCGTCTCCGCCACCCAGCCCGACGCCATGCCGGAGGGCGCGAAGGGCTTCTTCAGCACCGCGCCCGAAACCTGCCGGACGGTCGAAAGCGCCCGGATCGGCGAGACCGCCGAAAGCCTGCGGCCGATCTCCGTGTCCGTCTGGTCGGGCACCAGGTATCCGCCGTCCGCCGCCGAGCCGACCGACATCGCCTTTTCCTCCAGCGCCCGCAGCCCCGCCTCGTCGCCGCGCCGGATATAGGCCGCGAAGGCTTCCTTGTGCTCCGCCGCCTCCGGGCTTTCCGCCTCGCCGCGCGAAAGCGCAGGCCGCGCCTTCTTCAGCGCCAGATGGTCGATCGCGCGCTTCTGCTCGTCCATGGCGCGGCTGATGCGGTCCATCTTCTCGCGGGTCACGACGTCGGCCGTCAGCTTCTGCTCGATCTCGCCGAGCCTGCGGTCGTTCGTCTCCTTGAAGGCCTCGAAGGCTTCCATGAATTCGTCGAAGGCGGCCGTCATCGTCTCGGGCACCGCCTTCATCTCCGGTGCCGCGGCAGTCGTTTCAAAGGTCATCCGATCTTCCTCATCTTCTGGAGTTTCATCATCCGGGCCGCCCGCCGCATCGTGCGCACGAGCTCCGTTTCCCTGTCGCGGAACCACCGCGCATTCTTCACGTTCGAGACCCTGGCCGATGGCAGCATCGGAAAGGTCACGATCGAGATTTCCCAGAGGTCGGCCTCAAGAATCCGCCTCACCCCGGTCGAACGGTCGGTCCTGGAACGCACCGTCTGGAAGCCGATCGAAAGCCCATCGAGAGCCCCCGATTTCATCAGGCTCAGCACCTCGCGGGCGCGCGCCACGCCGGGCGAAAGCACGCCCTCGACATAAAGTCCGCGCTCGTCCTCGCGGATCGTCCGCCAGCGCCCGAGCGGCTCGGCCGGATCGTGCTGGAAGAGCATGCGCACGCCCTGCGGCCCGCGCTTCACCAGGGATTTCAGGAAGGCGCCGGGCGCGATCTCGTCCTTGCCGAGATCGACTTCGCCGAAGACGCTCGCATAGCCCGAAAACCGCCCCTCCGCCGTGACGCCCGAAAGCGTCAGATCGGCATATTTCTTCGTCCGCCAGACCGGAAGGTCGTCGGTTGTCATGGTCGTTCTCCGATGTGTTTTTTGGGGAGGAGTTAGGCAGTAGCCAATAGCCAATAGGGAATTGCAGCGTCGCCGCGGTGCCCCCTATTGGCTACTGCCTATTGGCTATTTCCTAGCGCTTCATGCGCTCCGCCATCCGCGCCAGCGCCCCCAGCCCCCACCAGGCCGAAAGGCTGGCGGCGGCCGAGCCGGTGAGCATGATTTCCGTGCCCGAGAGCGTCTCGGCTATGCCCGCCCAGGTGACGATCCACATGCCGGCCGGCGCTCCGAAGACCATCCCGCAGACAATTCCCGTCAGGAATCGCGAGGCCGCCTCGCGCCGGCTTTTCGGCAGGAGATAGACGAGCGACACCGCCGATCCGGCGGATGCCCCGAAGACGCGCGCTGCCCAGAGCCCGCCATCGTTTCCGAAGTCAGCCATCGTTAAGCCTTTCCGATTATACTGAAATAAGAACCAAGCCCGCCGCCCGCGCACAGCCACGCGCCGCCGGAAGCCTCCCCTTGAGTCACGTGGCCTGAAAATCCCGAATCCTTCGAGCCGCTTGGACGAAGTCCTTCGCAGATTGAGTCAGGCTCTTCAGAGGTTGAATCCTCATGCGGCGAACGCGATTCATAAAACTCAGCTATAGCCGCGGTTTTAAACGCAACATTGTAACGGGCGAAGACGCCTCTTTCCACGGCGAGAAGGATAGGCGTGCCGCAAATCCCTTCTCCCCGCCCGCGGGGAGAAGGTGCCGGCAGGCGGATGAGGGGCAAGGCCGCAGATGAAGTGGCATATGCCAACACCTCAATACCCCACCGCCTGCCGCTTCTCCTCCTCGCTCAGGAACCCCGCCGCCTCGATCCTCGCCCAGAGTTCCGAGCGTTCCGCCGCAAGCCCCGCCACCTGGTCGAGGTCGGGCGAAAGCCTCACCGGCCGTTCCCGCGTTTCGGAAAACCAGGCCGAGAGCGCAGAGGCGGTGCGGAAGATAAGCGGCAGCACGGTCAGCCGGAAGAAGGCGCGGTTCGCCTCCTGGTAGTTCGCATAGGTGGCGTCGCCCGGAATGCCGATCAGCATCGGCGGCACGCCGAAGGCGAGCGCGATGTCGCGCGCCGCCCCGTTCTTCGCCGCGACGAAGTCCATCTCGCGCGGGCTCAGCCCCATCGCCTTCCAGTCGAGCCCGCCTTCCAGCAGCATCGGCCGCCCCGCCCGTGCCGGGCCGGAATAGCCCTCCTCCAGCTCGTTCTTCAGCCGATCGTACTGGTCGGCTGAAAGATTGCCGCCCTCCTTCGGCTGGTAAACCAGCGCGCCGGAAGGCCGGGCCGAATTGTCGAGCAGCGCCTTGTTCCAGACAGCGGCCGCATTGGAGAGGTCGAGCGCCATGCTCGCCGCCTCCAGCGGTGCGAAGCCCAGGTGATCGTCGAGCGGGTGGAAGAGCCTCAAATGCAGGATCGCCTGTCCTCCGCCCGCAGCCTCTCCGGCCGCCCCCTCTCCGGCCGGGTGCCGGCGCACATGGCTGCCGGCGCGGTATTCGTAGGCCTCGGGCCAGCCGTCCCTGCCCTCGATCACGCGCATCCGGTCCGGTCGCAGCAGATGCAGTTCCCGCAGGTCCCTGCCGATGCGCACGCCCTCGACGAAGCCGTTTCCGGAAAGCAGCAGGTGCCCGTAGAGCGCCTCGAAGAATTCGACGCCCGCCATCCGCCCGTTCGGACGGGCAAGCAGCGCAAGCAACGGATCGTCCGAAAGCTCCTCCTCGCCCTCGTAGAGCAGCCACGGCACGGACGCGGCAGCCTCCGCGATCATCCTGACCGCCCGGTGCGCCACCGGGTTCCTCATGAAGCCCTCGCGCGAAAGCGAGGCATAGCTCCGGCTCGACCAGTGCGCCCGCCCCTCGGCGGTCAGCGTCACGAACCCCGTCGTCGCCTTCGTCTCGGCGGCAACCGGCATCGCCCCGGCGCGCCGCCAGGGCAGAAAAAAGGGAAGTTTCATGAATTCGATCCTCTCGCCAGCGACCACCGGTACCGGCCGACGGTCGCGCATCCGAATAACCTCTCCCGCACGCGCTCCGGTCCCACCTGAACGTCAGCCCGTTGCCGATGCCGTCCCGTTCAGCGCCCGCCGGTAAGCCCTGCCGTAGCCCGCCACCAGCGCCGCCCTGTCGAGGCCGTTGATGATCCGCCGCGCATTCGTCCAGTCCGCCTTCGACCCGTCGAAATACTGCGCCAGCCTGCGCCCGGTGAAAGCGCCCGAAAGCATGCCGGAGACGAGGATCTTCGCCGCAACGTCGAGCTCCATCGCGCGCTCGGGTTCCGCCACCAGGTCGATCCCCGTCGCAACGCTCATCTTCTCGTAATTCGCCCTGTGGGTGAGCTGCACCAGCCCTCGCCCGAGCCAGCTCTTGCCTTCGGCATCCTTCAGCCAGTAGGGCTTCGACACCCCCGCCAGCCGCCCAGCCCGGAAAGCCCGTTCGAGAATCGCGATCGCCGCTTCGTCGCTTTCCGCAAAGGTCTCGCGCACCGGCTGCATCGTCGCCCCCGTCTCGTGATGGGCAGTGGCGAGCACATAGGCCAGCCTGTCGATTCGCTCTCCTGGCGCATGCGCCCGCCAGCAATCGAGAATCGCGGTCAGCCCCGCGACCTGCGGCACGGTGAGGCGCCCCCTGAACAAGGAGACCCTCACCTGATCGAAGAAACGACGGCGATCGATAGCCATGTCAAACCTGCCTTTTCACCATGCTCGAACGTTTCAATCGGTTCAAAAAAATTAAATCGTTTTAGGCCTTTAGCGGCTCGGTTTACTTTTTGATGACGGTGTGAAACCACTGGCCGATCGACGTTCCCGCCAGCTTCCAAAGAACCAGGAGATCAACATGATGCACCAGCCCGCCCCGGCCGCGCCTGCCAAACCGATCCCCCGGCATGTCGATGAACGCCTCGAATCCGAATGGCGCCAGATCCGCGAAAGCGCCAAGCCGCAGCCGACAGACCAACGCTGATCGACCCCGAAAATGAAGCGTCCGGGTGCATCGCTGCCCGTCGTCGTCGGACTGGCGTTTCTGATGCTCCTCGGAGCGAGCTATTGGCGTAGCATAGCCCCCTCCTGCATCGTTCCCGAGACCGAAAGCCCATGCCAGACTTGAGCAGTCGGACGCCGTTCTGACGCGGCTTTCGACGCTGAGCCGGCAGGCGCAATGTGTCTTCATCCAAGAGCGGGCAATTCTCCTGTCCGAAAAAATCCGGCTCGCCCGCACATGCGGCGGCAACGTGCGCAAGACGCGGGATATCGAGATCGAAGCACGCTTCTACGACGACCTTGCCAAAGGCTGCATGTCGCCGGTATAGGCCCTGGCCCTAAACACCCCTCACCCGCGGCTCGCCGCGCCGCTCCAGCACCAGCGCCGTCAGCGCCCAGACGAGCGCGTCCAGCCGGTCCGGCGAGCGGCCGGAGGAAAGCCCGTCCGGGCCGAAGTCGCACATCTGGTCCTCGAGCTCCGGGAAGCTTCCCGCATGCAGCACCCGGCCCTGCTCGTAGAGGGCGGCCACCGGCTCGGCGCGCAGCCATTTGCCGCGCGTCGCCCTCACCGTCGAGACCGGCAGAGCCGCCTCGATGCTTCTCAGCGTCGCCGCCACCATGTCGCCGCCCTGGTTGATCTCGGCCACCACGCGGTCGGCGTCGAAGCGGCGGAAGGCGCGCGCCACCGCGCCCGCCCAGCCCGCCGGGCTCGCCCCGGTCACCGAGCAGTCCGCAAGCACCACCGCGCGCCCCGCCTCGTCGAGGCCGGCCACGACGATGCCGCAGACGGACGCCGCCGACGCCGTCGCCGGCGGATCGACCGCCACGACGATGCGCGAGAGCGGCCCCGGATGGCGCACCCGCGCCGCCTCGATCCGTTCTCGCTGCCAGAGCGCATCTTCCCGGTCGGCGATCAGCTCGCCGCCGAGTTCCTGCCGCCCGAGCCGCGTGCCGCCGTATCGCTCCGCCATCGCGCCGAGAAAGCCGGCCGAAAGGTTTTTCGCATTGTCCTCCGTCCGGATGCGCCTGACCGCCGTCTTCGGGTCGCCCGCAAGCGCCCGCAACAGCGGCACCGGCCGCGGCGTCGTCGTCACCAGCACCTGCGGGTGTTCGCCGAGCCTCAGCCCGAACTGCAGCATGTCCCAGGTCTCCTGCGCATGCTTCCACTTGCCGAGCTCGTCGCACCAGCCGAGATGGAACTGCGGCCCGCGCAGGCTTTCGGGGTCCTCCGAGGAGAATATCTGCCCGATCGAGCCGTTCGGCCAGACGAGCCGGCGGCGCGAGGCCTCGAAATCCGGCCGGCGCTCCCGGGCGATCCGGCAGATGCCGGAAACCCCGTCGATCATCACTTCCCGCGCGTCTCCCAGCGTCTCGGCGACCAGAGCGATCCGCAGCCCCGGCGTCTTCGAGGCGGTGTCGTGCACCCATTCCGCGCCCGCCCGCGTCTTGCCCGAGCCGCGCCCGCCCATCAACAGCCAGACCCGCCAGTCGCCTGGCGGCGGCCGCTGATCCTTCCTTGCGCGATTTTGCCAATCTCCGCTCAGCCGCAGTATGAGATGGCGAGCGTGGGCCGCGACCACATCGCGCGGGCTTAGCCTGATCGCCTTCCCCGCGCTTCCGATTTGGCAGCCAAAGACAGGCGGCGGAACATCCGGCACGCATACGGCCTGACCACCCCCGGCGACATCCGCCTCCGGAGGCAGCGCCAAGGGCGCCGCTTCGGGCTCTCCGGCCCCGCAGGCGGCTGGCCCGGCGCCTGCGGCGTCGCCCGGCTCACCTTCCAGGCTGCCGTTGCCCGGCAAATCCACTGCCGAGGGCGGCGCTCCCGGCCGAAGCTCGTCCTGCGCGGCTGCGGACGCCACCGGCACCCGCCTGCGAGCCTCCAGATTGCTCTCCCAACCGGACAATTCCGTCAGAAACCTGGCCGGAGAACTGTTTTCGCGGCCCGTCCTCGCCATGTACTCCGCCCTTGTCAGCTTCTTGTTCGCTTTTCTCTGGAAAGAGGCGAGGAATCTGCAGGCCTTACGGCCCGTTCTCACCATCTCCGGCGGCAGCCGCTTTCCCGGCGGATCCCGCGACATCGCCGCCAGCCCCGCAGGCTTGCTGCATTTCCTTGAATTTCGCATTGGCGCGCTCCTCCGCCCGCTCCTCGACCAGCCGCTCGAAGTCGGCGGCAAGCGCCTCGTAGTCCGCGCCCTCGCCCGCCCGTTCCGCGGCCTCGCGCCGGTCGTGCATGATCGTCCGGTAAAGGCTGTCGATCTTCTCCAGCGTGCGCACGATCAGCGAGATCGCCTCGATCGCCGCCTTGGCGTCGACCTGGGCGAGCTTGCGCCCCGCCTCGTCTTCCGCCGCCTCGGCCTCGTCTTCCGCCGCCTGCCGCTGGCTCTGGAACCGCTGGAACCGCTCGCGCAGCTCCTTCGTCATCGCGGCAAGCATCTCCTGCATCTCGTCGAGCGGATCGGCCGGCGCTTCGGCCTTGATGTCGAGAAACATCGAAACCGCCGTTTCGGCATCATCCGGCTCGCTCCACCGTCGCCCGTCCGAGAGCCCGTCATAGACCGGCGCCTCGGCCGGCAATCCGAAAAGGCTCAAATCGATCGCACCGAAATCCCGCATCGCGCCAAAACTCCAAATGAAAAAAGCGCCACTGTCCGAAAGGACGGGCGCTCGATACCGTTCTAATTCCTGACAAGCCGCGGACACCCTGCAGCCATCCCGCCGCCGCATCCGCACTTTTCCGACTATGCCATAACCCTACCAAACCACTGTAACGCCGTCAAGGACTATTTTCCTATTTCTTCGAGAAAATATTCTTTCCGCGCAATAAACCCTTGCGTTGACAGCCGCATGCAACCCGCTTACCGTCCGCATGCAACCTTCAATTCCGAGCGCTCCCTCCATGGCTTTCGTCCGCACGCGGCTTGTCGATTTCGAACGGCAGAAACGGTCGCTTTCGCACATCTATTCCGGATATCGTGACGAGATGTCGGAAGGCCTCTGGTATGCCGAGGCGATAACCGGAAAAGATGTCGCCGAGTTCGCCTCCCGTCCCGTCGTCATCCGCGACGGCTACTGGGGCGGCGAAAATCCGCACATCGGCCATATCGTCGGCAATGTCTACCGCCATCTCGACGCCGTCCAGCGCAAGGAGGAGCCGAGCAGGCTCTCGCAGAAGAACGCCGAGGACGACGAGTGGCGGGCGCAGGACCCCGCCTTCTTCGATGCCGTGCTCCGGCGCTACGGGCCCGACGTCGCGGGCCACAAGATAGACCAGACCGTCTCCATCGTCGATTTTTCCGGGGAAAGCCTGACGATCCAGCGTTCCTGCTATCTCGATCAGCTCGGCAGCAACATCTTCTGCGACAAGCCGGTCGGCGTTTCCGGCGACACGCTGAGGACGCTCAACCTCAGCGACGGCAAGGCGCTGCCGTTTTCGGAAAGCACCCTTGCGAACACGATCGGCGTCTCGGCCGTCTTCGTCGGCCGCGACGGCATTCCCCTCCTGCGCTGGCGCCAGCAGCAGAAGGGCTCGCGGCGCATGGCGATCATGGAATCGGGCTGGCACTGCACCGCCTCCGGCGTCCTCACATGGCAGGATTTCACCTCCGCGGCAAAGGACGGCCGCACGACGGTCGCCTCCGTCGTAAACGGCATCCTGCGCGAGAGCGCCTACGAGGCCGGCATCGGCAGGACGGACGAATTCTACGACCTGAAGCTGGTCGCCTTCGCCCGCGAGCTGAAGAGAGCGGGCAAGCCGCAGTTCTTCTTCGTCCTCAGATTTCCCGACCATACCGCCGCAGAAATCCGCGACATCATCCTCGGCAGGGAGCTGGTCGAGGGCGACGAATACGGGCGGCAAAGCCTGCGCCGCTCCATCGCCATGGCCTTCAGGCCGAAAAGCGCCGGCGTCGCGAGCGATTTCCTCATCGACGACCGCCTGATCCTCGACAGGCTGATGCCCGCCCGGCTGGAAAGCCTGAGCACGGCGGAAGACGGCATCCACTTCACCTTCGAGGCCTATGCAAACCTCTTCTTCGCCTTGAAGGACAAGCCGACAGGGCAGCCGACATGATCATGAAAAGCCTTTGCCGCGTCACCGAGGGAGTCTACGCAGATTTCATCTTCGGCCGGCGGTCCGGCGTCATGGCGAAAGGCCTCGTCTTTTCCCTGTCGAAATTCGTCCTCGGCATGCTCGTCCTCTGGGCGCTCGATACCGCCGGATACGTCTTCGCCTCGCCCGCCGCCTCGCTTGTCGTCTGCCTCTTGATCTCTATCATGAATGTCAGGTTCCTGCTTTTCCTCGCGGGCGGACTCCATCTGTGTTCTGCGGACCCAAAAGGCGGCTGGGCCGCGGAAAAGATGCACTATATCGACAAGGTATGCCTGTCGATCCTGACGATCTTCTCCTTCCTCTATTTCGGGTTCCTGATGCTCGGCTTCGCCACCGAGCTTCTGGTCCTCTCCGGCGTCGTCTCGACCGTCGAAGGCAAGGTCGCCATGGATGCGGTGGCGCTCAACATCCTCGACACGGAAACCGCGCTGACGTCATCCACCTTCCTCGGCCGCTCGGCCATCATGTTCATTTATCTGGCTAAATTCGTGATCGTCTCGCTCGTCATCCCGATCATGATCGCGATCCTAGGCGAGCCGCGGGGGGGCAACCTAGAGCAATCCGGAAAGTGACGGAGGAAGGATTCAAACCTAGATACCGTTTTCAGCATGCTCCGTTAGCAGGGGAGCGCCTTCGATCACCCGTAACGGTTTTTCATCCGGAACTGCGAACAACAAGCAGCATTTCCGTGAATCGGAGACCACGCATACGCGGTAGCCGGGCTTGCCCCTCATCCGGCCTGCCGGCCACCTTCTCCCCGCAAGCGGGGAGAGGGTTAGGGTGAGAGGAAAAAAACGCCAGCAAAGAAGGAGAGGTTCCTTGTCTCGTGTACCGTGGCTCGCGGATACGAAAACGCTTGGCTGTCTCCGCTCAACACCCTCACTCCTCCCCCACCTCCAACGGCCAGGTCACGAGGTAGTCCTCGTAGTCCTCGACGTCGAGGCCGTCCTCGCTCACCGTGCGCCCGCGCGCCGAGATGCCGGCCTGGTGCACCGTCTCGGGATCGCCGGATACAAGCGGATGCCACCAGTAGAGGTCGTGGCCGTCGCGCACCAGCCGGTAGGCGCAGGTCGGCGGCAGCCAGTTGATTTCGTTGACGGTTTTCACCGTCAGGCGGATGCAGTCGGGCACGGTCGCCTGGCGGTTCTCGTAGTCCTTGCAGCGACAGCTTTCGCCGTCGAGAAGCTGGCAGCGGATCGAGGTCCAGGCGATCTCGCCGGTCTCCCAGTCCTCCAGCTTGTTGAGGCAACAGAGCCCGCAGCCGTCGCAGAGGCTCTCCCATTCCGTGTCGCTCATCTCGGCAAGCGTCTTGCGCTTCCAGAAAGGCAGCGCCCCGCCGCCCTCGTCCTGGACCGAGGGTGCGGGCATCCGCCTTTTCGCAACCGTGTTTTTCGCAGTCATGCCCGACCCCTGAACCTTCGCCCGCAAAAGGTCAATACCCGCACCCCCGGGAGTGACCGCATGTGAAAGCCATTAAGTGGTTGTTACTTTACCGAAGGCAAATCCCTGCTAGGCTTAATACAACCTTCAGCGAATGGAGGCAGGGTGTCCCGGCTTCGTCCGAAACCCAGGGCAGGAAACCGTATGGTGCAGGAAACAAACGAGCCGGAAAGGCCACGGCGGCGAAAACGCCATTTCTTCCTCAGGATCGACGCCTGGATCGACTCCACGGTGTGGAATGCCGGATTCCGCGCGGCCGAATTCTGGGAGGAGCTGACGATCTTCTTTCGCCGCTTCCGCGTCAGGGGGTGGAAGAAGGCGGTCTTCGAGCTTGCCGGCGAGGGCATCAATCTGGGCGTGGCCGGCGCCGTCCTGCTTCTGGCGCTGGCGCTGCCGGCCTTCGATGCGACGAAGGGCAACTGGCGCGCCCAGGGCGATTTCGCCGTCACCTTCCTCGACCGCTACGGCAACGAGATCGGCCATCGCGGCATCATCCACGAGGACACGGTGCCGGTGGACGAGCTGCCCGATCACCTGATCAAGGCGGTGCTCGCCACCGAGGACCGGCGCTTCTTCACCCATTTCGGCATCGATTTCCTCGGGCTCGTGCGCGCCATGACCGAGAATGCGCGCGCCGGCGGCGTCGTGCAGGGCGGCTCGACGCTTACCCAGCAGCTCGCCAAGAACCTCTTCCTTTCGAACGAGCGCACCATCGAGCGCAAGATCAAGGAGGCCTTCCTCGCGCTCTGGCTGGAGGCAAATCTCTCCAAGAAGGAGATCCTGCGCCTCTATCTCGACCGCGCCTATATGGGCGGCGGCACCTTCGGCGCGGCGGCGGCCGCACAGTTCTATTTCGGCAAGGACATCACCGAGGTCGACCTTGCCGAATCCGCCATGCTCGCCGGCCTCTTCAAGGCGCCCGCGCGCTATGCGCCGCATGTGAACCTTCCCGCCGCCCGCGCCCGCGCCAACGAGGTTCTGACCAATCTCGTCCAGGGCGGGCTGATGACCGAGGGCCAGGTGATCGCCGCAAGGCGCAATCCCGCCACCATCATCGACCGCAACGAGAAGACGGCCCCGGACTATTTCCTCGACTGGGCCTTCGAGGAGGTCCAGCGCATCGCCCGCCCCTTCGCCCAGCATTCGCTGATCGTGCGCACGACGATCGACATGGGGCTGCAGGCGGCCGCCGAAGAGGCGGTGGAAAGCTCGCTCAGGCAATATGGCGAGAGCTACCGGGTCAAGCAGGGCGCGCTGGTCCTCCTCGAGAACGGCGGGGCGGTGCGCGCCATGGTCGGCGGGCGCGACTACGGCGAGAGCCAGTTCAACCGTGCGACGAAGGCGCTGCGCCAGCCGGGTTCCTCCTTCAAGGTCTATACCTATGCGGCCGCGATGGAGAAAGGCATGACGCCGGAGACCGTCGTCTCCGACGCGCCGATCACCTGGCGCGGCTGGTCGCCGAAGAATTACGGCCGCAGCTTTTCCGGCCGCGTGACGCTGATGAACGCGCTCGCCCGCTCGATCAACACCGTGCCGGTGCGCCTTGCCAAGGACAAGCTCGGCACCGAGATCATCGCCGAGACCGCGAAGAGGATGGGCGTCGAAACGCCGCTTCGCACCGACAAGACCATGCCGCTCGGCACCTCCGAGGTCACAGTCCTCGACCAGGCGACGGCCTATGCGGTCTTTCCCGCCGGCGGCCTGCAGTCGCGCCGCCACGGCATCAGCCAGATCCTCAATTACGAGGGCGACATCCTCTACGATTTCCAGCGCGACGAGAAACCGGCCGGCCGCATCCTTTCCGAGCAGGCGATGTCGTCGATGAACCGCATGCTCACGCAGATCCCGGTGATCGGCACGGCGCGGCGCGCGGCCCTCGACCACGGCATCGTCACCGGCGGCAAGACGGGCACCACCCAGGCCTATCGCGACGCCTGGTTCTGCGGCTTCACCGGCAACTACACCGCCGCCGTCTGGTTCGGCAACGACGACTACACCTCGACCAACAACATGACCGGCGGCGCCCTGCCCGCCATGACCTTCAAGCGCCTGATGGACTATGCCCACCAGGGCATCGAGCTCAAGCCCATTCCCGGCATCGAGAATCCGCTCCCCGGCAGCGATCCGGCGAAAGTCGCCAAGGCGGAGCCGTCGGCGGAGGAGAACCCGCTGCCGGCGCTGATACGCCCGCGCATGCTCTCTCCCGAGGTGACGAAGCTCCTGAAGACGATCGCCCGCGAGCTGGAGGAGGCAAAGCCGCTCGACCGCGACGGCCGGGTGGCCGTGCTTGACGCGGATGACGGAAAGCGAAAACAGTGACGCCACGCGCATCTTGATTCCAACCGGTAGGCCGATTTGTTCCGCATCCCCCTCCTCATCGCCGTCGCGCTCGCCGTCGCCTTCGGGCTCGGCATCCTGACATCGGTCTGGGCGATGAGGGCGACGGTCGGCTTCGGCGCGATCGCGCTCGGGCCGTGGGTGGCCTTCCCGCAGGCGCAGACCGCCGGCGCCGACCCTTACGCGAAGGCGCACCGGGCGCGCGACGGCAAGCTGCTTTTCGGCAGTGCGGAGGGGCTCGCCTTCACCGCCGTCTCCGACAGCGAGGGCCGCACGCTCTCTGCCGCCTGCTCCTATTCGATCGCCGGGATCACGCCGCCGGCCCGCTTCTGGACGCTCCATGCCGCGGGGCCCGACGGCATGCCGCTCGCCCCGCCGCCGGGCCGCCCGGCCAGCGTCAACTCCTGGTCGGTGCTGCGCGGCTCCGACAGCAATTTCGACATCCGCATCTCGGCCGGCGCGCAAGCCGGCAACTGGCTGGCGATCCCCGGCACGGCGCGCAGCTTCCACCTCGTCCTCACCCTTCTCGATACGCCGACGGCCGGAAGCTCCGGCGTCGTCGATCTCGCCATGCCGATCGTCACGCGGACGGGCTGCGCCGATGCGTAGCGTCGCCTATGCCGTGCTGGTCGGCCTTCTCGGGGCGGCCTTTCTCCATATCGTGATCGTCCTGTCGCTGCCGCGCCTCACCGGCCGGGACGCCTATACGCAGGTCCAGTCCTTCGGCGAGCTCAACCGCTTCATCCCGCTTGCCGACGCCGCCTCGCGGGCGGCCCCCCTTGCCAATGACGACCCGGACATCAAGGCCGCCGTCTGCGCCTTCTCGCTCGACGAATTCCCCGTCCGGCTCTTTGCGCGCGGCGACGTGCCCTTCTGGTCGCTGGCGATCTTCGACAGCGCCTCGAACGAGGTCTTCAGCATGAACGACCGCACCGCGGTCAACGGGATGCTCGATGTTCTGGTCGCAACCCCGATCCAGCTGACCGCCATCCGCAAGGCCCTGCCGGAGGATCTCAGCCAGTCGATCCTCGTGGAAATGCCGGACGACGAAGGCTATGCGGTGCTGCGCACCTTCATCCCCTCGCAAAGCCAGGAACCCGCCGGGCGGACATTCCTCTCCGAATCCGCCTGCGAGGATTTCGACGGCCGGTGACGGCGCCCCGGCGCCTCGACGGCCCTGCCGGACAGCGGCTTCATACCCCGCCAATCCTTGTTTGCGGAGCATTTCCAGCCCTTGACCCGCCCCGGCGGGATGATATCCTCGCCGCATCAGGCTCGTGCGGCCTGCCGCTCGCACCCGCAAGGGACGGTGAATGCACGGTTCGGTTTTCGGTTTGACCCTCTACCTGGGCGAACACGTCAGCAATGCGGGCACTGACATCCTCTCGCCCCTTGAGGATCGGACCATGCGCAGTTTTCTCGATGCCAAGATAATGGCCAAGAGCCTTCGTCAGTCGCTGGCGGACCGGCAGATCGAGCTGTCCCACAGCGATTGCCTCGAACTGGTCGCCAGACAGTTCGGCTTTCGCGAATGGAACATGCTTGCCGCCCGGCTCGGCGAGATCAAACCGGCGGAATCGCCGCTCAAACTCCCCAAGCACTGGACAATGGCCGGCCCCGCCGTCAACGGCACCACCCATCGGCTGGGTCTCGATCCCTCGACGCCGGGGGTGGCCCTGATCGAAAGCCTCGTGGCCCCGGGCAACGCCCCCGACCTGACCGGCAAGATCGCCGTGCTGATGCAAAGCGTCCGCGCTGCGCCCTTCGCAGGCAAACGGCTCCGATTGACGGCAAGCCTCAGGACCGAAAATGCCGACCTCGGCACCATCTGGCTGCGTATCGACGGCTCGGCGGGAAAGCGCTTCGACAACATGATGGACCGCACCTCTGAAGGCCCCCTCACCGGCACCGGGAGCTGGACCGCGCGCAGCATCGTGCTCGACGTGCCGGAGGGAGCCGAGAGCGTTCACTACGGCTTCTTCCTCAAAGGCTACGGCAAGGTCCGGGCGCAAGCCTTCCACCTCGAAACCGTCGGCCCCGACATCGACCCGACGGCCACCCACAGCCAATATCTGGACCGGCCGAGCAATCTCGATTTTTCCGTGTGAGGACATAGATTTACGGATTTTCATCCGCAGGCGACGGCGGTGCCGCGGCACCGCCGGGCGTAACAAGCCCGTTCCGCCTAATTCCGGCGGGCCGAATCCGGGGCGTCGCATGCCGTGGAGGTGGCCTCCTGGCGCAGCATCGCCGGCGTCAGCCGCTCGTAGCGGACACCCGTGAAGAGGAGTATCTGCGCCGGTTTTTCCGGCCGCGGCGTTTCGCGCGGCCCAAGGCGCATCATATGTTCCTGCAATCGTACCACGTCTGCCATTCTCGTCTCCTTGACCAGAAACCGAGACGGATGAAGTACCCAACAAATCTCACCCTGCCCTCGATGGGGCCGGTGCCCTCCGGATCGTCATCCGAAACGGCGGGATCGGCCCAGACCGTTCTCGGACCTGAAACGGCGCGGCGGCTCGGAAGGTTTCCTCTTGCGCGAAAAAATCTCCGCGGGAAATTTCCGTGGCGCTGCGCATCCGGCATCCGGAGCATTGCACCTTTCTCTGGTGCCCCGACGCGCCGTCCGAAGAGCGGGCGGGTCGTTCGCATGGGGAAACATAGCACGGCCTTGCGAATCGCCGATGCGGGTGCCCCTCGCCAAACCTAGCGAGCCCATCGTTAAAGGATTGTTAATCCTGCCGCGCTGCACTGGAAACCAACCACCTCGATTGCGCCGCCGGAGCGGAACGCGATCACGACGGGGCGGCATTCCGCTCCAGCTTCTTGTTTCGCCGCATGATCTTTGTCCGAAGGTCTGCAGCCTGTCGGAATCATGCGCTACGAAGGATTTTCGGCGTCTCCCTCCGCGCTCGGCGGATTTTCGTCTGTCTCGTTGGGGCCGTCGGCGCCGACGCGCGTGTCCTCGACACGGGTGGAGCCCGTCGATGTCCGGTCCTGGACAGGAATCAGGAACCAGGCGCAGGCCCCGATGACGATCAGCGCCAGGACGATCGCGATCAGTTCTTTCTTCGGTCTCATATCCTTCACTCCCCGCTGCCCCGTTAACCGCCGCGGAATTCGTTTGTTCCGGGAAGTGCTCCGATCGGAGGCCGGGCCGCATCCCTTCGGGAGCGCCATCATCATTAACAGCTTGCTAACGCATTTGCTTTAATTGTCCTTAACCGTGGGGTTGGAGCGGCAGGGGATCGCCCGACGGCACGGAAAGCCGGCGTTTCGCGGAGAGGCGATTGCGCATCGGCGGCCGGCCGCGCCGTTTCGAGTACGAGTAGGTGCGTTTGTGGCGGACAGGTTTCGCGAGTTGGAGAGGCCGCAATCCGGGCGGCAGAAGGACATCGTACTGATGGCCACCGTTTCCAGCTACGAAAGCCTCAGGCATCCGTCGCGCTCCGACATGCGCCAGTTCGCCGAACTCTTCGCAGAGCTCTATCACGCCTCCAGCGACGAAGCCCGCCGACAGGCCGTCGCAGCCCTTTCGCGCTCACCCAACGTTCCCGAAACCACCGCCCTCTTCATCGCCTCGCGCCCGATCGCGATCGCCGCGATCTTCCTCACCGGGTCGAAAGCGCTCTCCGACGGTATGCTGATCCATATCCTGAAGGATGCCGGCCCGGACCATGCCCGCGCCATCGGAAAACGCGAAAACCTCTCCTCGAAGGTCATAGAGGCGCTCGTCGAAAGCCATCAGGATCACAAGAGCCGCAGAAGTGCCGCACCGCCTGAGCCGCATGCGGCCGAGGCGGCGGAACGCCGGGCGCGCGAGGAACGGCTTCGCGAGGAGATCAAGGCGCTTGCCCGCGCCGCCCTGCCGCAGCCCTCCGCGCCGGAAAGGCTGGAAAGCGCGAGCGGCACCCACCAGGCGCTCTTCGTCCGCTTCGCCCGGGCCGGCGATGCCGGAATGCTCTCGGTGGTGCTTGCCGATGCGCTTTCCTCCAGCCAGTGGCTTTCCGAGCGGATCCTGCTCGACATTTCCGGCCGGCAGCTCGCCGAAACGCTCGCCGCGCTTGCGGTGGAGCCGGCCGACGCCGCATATGTCCTGAAACGCATCTATCCGCATCTTGCACGCGACCAGGGCGCCGAAACGCTGCTTTCCGGGCTCGACCGAGCCGAGGCCGCCGCCCGCGTCGAAAGCTGGCAACGCGCCGACCGCTACACCAACGGCGGCGAACGGCCCGAACCCGCAAACGCCGCCACCGCAGAAATCGCCCGCATCACCCCCCGCCGCCGCGCCGGCTGAGCCCGCCGGCCGATCTCCCCTTCAAGGCGGAGATGCTTGGGCAGCGGTATTGGTGCAGCAGACGAGCAGCCACCCATGTCTTCTCCTCCTTGGGAGAGAAGAAGCAAAATCATCATCTTAGCTTCAGCTAAGCGCCGGATTTTTGCAGATGAGGCGCGCGCCGCCGCACTCAGGGCTACCGGCATATGGGCTGACCTACCGGCACGCTCCCTCTTCTTCTCCCCGCGGGCGGAGAAGGGGGAGAGATGCGGCAAACCCGTGCCTTTTCGCCGGTGCCTCACAGGCGAAAGAGCGGGTCCTCCGCCTCGCTGCCGGGAATGTCGAACAGGCCGGCCACGTCGTCTGTTTCGAGCGTCACGACCCAGAGATCGGGATCGAAGCGCACCTCGCGATCGAGCGCCTCGCCGACCGCTTCGCGCGAGGCCCTTTCCAGCCGCGGCTCGAAAAGCCGGGTGTCCTTGTCTTCCGCCTCGAAGAAGCTCTGTGGCGCGGGGGCGTAAAGCGTCTCCGATCCGTCGCGAAACACCTGGCGCACGAAGATCGCCCCGGCATCCTCCGCGCCCTTCCGCTCGATCACGGCGAAATCTCCGCGCGAAAAGACGCGGCGGACGAGAGCGGAGGCAAAGATCGCGGATTTCAGGCGCATCGTTTCGACATACACCGGCGCCGTGCGCTTCGGAAAGGGGGGACGTTGGGCATTGCGCCCACGTATTTCAATAGATGCTCATTCAAATATTGGCACACAAAATGTTGACAATGAATTCGCAAAACGGGCTCTAGCGAGAATGCTTTTGCGAGATCATATGTCCATCAACACGAAGCGCAGAAAAATCTTCTCACTCCGCGTCAACGCAACAGAACACACAAACAGACGAATGAAAAGGACCAAGACAATGAACAAGCTCGCAATCACCATCGCTGCCCTCTCGCTTTCCGCCGGTGCAGCTTTCGCTGAAAACCCGAATGTCAGCCGCACCGACATTGCCCAGCCGGCTGTCGACCAGACGGTCACCGCCTCGGTCGGCAAGGAAGCCTCTTCTGCACCGGTTCTCGGCAACCACTTCGACGGCGCCTACAACGGCCGCGTCCTTGCCGGCAAGTAACCGGCAGTCCCACAGAAACAAGGAAACAAGACAATGAACAAGCTCGCAATCACCATCGCTGCCCTCTCGCTTTCCGCCGGTGCAGCCTTTGCTGAAAACCCGAATGTCAGCCGCACCGACACCGCACAGCCGGCTGTCGACCAGACGGTCACCTCTTCGATCGGCAAGGAAGCCTCTTCCGCTTCCGCTCCGATCCTGGGCAACCACTTCGACGGCGACTATAACGGTCGGGTCCTCAACGGCCGCTAACAGGCGCCCGTAAAGGAACGCAAATTTCCCAACGGCCTCCACCGGGCATCCCGGCGGAGGCTGTTTTCGTTTGAGGAACGGTGCGCGGCCGGCATGACGGGGCGAGGAAAATCGCGTGGATTTTTAACAATGTCGTAAGTCGGCTCGGATAGATTTCATCCGACAGTTCGGGAGGCCTCCCTCGCCATGACGGCGCATGCTCGCTGTCATGCTTCCTTTTCATCCGGCAGGACACCTCCGCCCGCGCGAACTTCGGTCTCACCGGGGGTTCCGAGCGTTGGCGAGACCCGCGAGATTCTTGCCTGCCGGCCATCCGATTGAGAGAGCCATGCAATTCCTCGACAATGCAAAGATCCGCACGAAAATCGTTTCCGTTATCGTGCTCATGGGGCTGAGCGCCATCATCGGGCTCGCCTATGTGAGCGTCCAGTTCAAGGCCGCCGACAAGCGCTATTCCGACTTCATCACGCATGAAAGCATGGCCGCCATGCTGAACGCGCGCGCGACGGGCAACCTCCTGCAGATGGGTTTCCAGCTCGGCCTCATGGTCGTCAACGATCCCGGCTCCGCCGAATTCGCAGCCGCTGAGAAAAAATACGATGCCGACCGGGTGCAGTTGAAAGAACGGCTGCGGACGACCGCCGAGCTCGTTGCGGCCAGGGCGGAGCCGGTCGCAAGCATGATCAAGGGTGTCGAGGGCATAGAGGCGCTGGGAGCGCAGGTCGTGACCCTTGCCAAGGCGGGCAGCCGCGAAGAGGCGACCGGCGTCATGAAGCTTGCCGGCGCCGAGGTCATGAACCTCCTGCCCCAGTTCGCGACCGGCAACGACCAGCTTATCAAGGTCATGGAAACCGGCAGCGCGGAGCTTCAGGCGGAAACGAACGCCACGATCCTCATCAGCCTGTCGGCGCTCGGCCTTGCGCTTGTCGCGGTCGTGGTCCTCGGTTTCTATGTGTCCTCCCGCGGCATCACCGCTCCGATCAACCGGCTGCGCGAGCGCATGGTGTCGCTGGCTTCGGGCGATACGTCCGGCGACATGCCCGGCCTCGGACGCAAGGACGAAGTGGGGCAGATGGCAGCCGCGGTCGCGGTCTTCCGGGACAACGCGATCGAGCGGGACCGGCTGGAACGGGAAGCGAACGACGGGCGAACCCTGTCGGCCCGCGAAGCACAGGCCCGTGAAGCCGCCAAGGCCAAGGACGCTGCCGACACGCAGGCCGCGGTGGAAGCGCTCGCATACGGCCTTTCGCGCCTGTCGGCAGGCGACGTGGCCTATCGCATCGAAGAAATCTTCGTCGAACATCTCGATTCGCTGCGTGAAAACTTCAACGCATCGATGCAAAAGCTGCAGGAAGCCCTCGGCGCGGTCGGCGACAACGCGAAGGTGATCAATTCCGGGGCGAGCGAGATCCGCTCGGCCGCCGACGACCTGTCCCGCCGCACCGAACAGCAGGCCGCTTCGCTCGAGGAAACGGCCGCCGCCCTCGAACAGATCACCACGACGGTGCGCGATTCGACCAGGCGCGCCGAAGAGGTCGGCGTGCTCGTCGAGCGCACGCGGGTGGGAGCCGAAAAATCGGGCGAGGTCGTCCGCAAGGCCGTCACCGCCATGAACGAAATCGAGAAGTCGTCCGGCGAGATCGGCAATATCATCGGCGTGATCGACGATATCGCCTTCCAGACCAACCTCCTGGCGCTGAATGCCGGCGTCGAAGCGGCCCGCGCAGGCGATGCCGGCAAGGGGTTTGCGGTCGTTGCACAGGAGGTGCGCGAGCTGGCCCAGCGTTCCGCCAATGCCGCCAAGGAGATCAAGGTGCTGATCAGCACATCGGGCAACCATGTGCGCGCCGGCGTCGATCTCGTGGGCGAAACGGGCAAGGCGCTGGTCCTGATCGAGAAAGAGGTCACCGAGATCACCTCGCATGTCCGCGCCATCGTCGAGGCCGCCCGCGAGCAATCGACCGGCATCCAGGAGATCAACACGGCCGTCAACACCATGGACCAGGGAACGCAGCAGAATGCCGCCATGGTCGAACAGACCAACGCGGCAAGCCACAGCCTTGCAAAGGAAGCCGCCTCCCTGAACGGCCTTCTCGGACAGTTCAACATCGGCGATGCCGATGCGCCGAAGGCCCGTGCGCGCATTGGCAGCGCGACACCGGCCTCGCGCCCGGTCGCCTCGCCGGCGCGCGCATTGACCAGCAGGCTGGCAAATACCTTCTCCGCCGGACAAACTGCTGCCGCGCTGGCCCAGGACAACTGGGAAGAGTTCTAGAGCATCCCGCATTCAGGTGGAATCATCTGAATGCGGAAAGATGCTCTAGATTCAAAAAGCTGGAGCGTCCTTTGCGCGTTCGATTGAACGCGCGGCGCTCTAGATCGAATGCGATTCAAGATGAACACAAGTAACACGGCAGTAACCGGATTTGCCCCTCATCCGGCCTGCCGGCCACCTTCCCCCCGCAAGCGGGGAGAAGGAACGAGGGCCGCAACGCCGACAATCCCCTCTCCCGCCTGCGGGGAGAAGTGCCGAGCGTAGGCGAGGCGATGAGGAGGTCTTGCCGCAAACTCGGCGTGTGCCGCGCCCCCTTGTATCTTTCGGTTGTTCGCCGGGGAGACGATCGGCAGGGAGAAGAGGGGGACATCCGGCGAGCGGCCATATGCACCGTTCAGGCGAATGCCCGGCGGGCCTCACGAAACCTCAGAGCGCGCCGATTTCCTTGAGTTTCTTCAGCACCATCTCGTTCGGCTCGCCGGTCGGCGGCAGGCGGTAGTGCTTTTCGAAATGGCGGATCGCGGTGCGGGTGCGCTCGCCGGCGACGCCGTCCACGGTGACGTCGGTATAGGCGATGTTGCTCAAGCCCTTCTGGATCTTCATCACCATCTCGCTCGGCGCCGCCTTGCGCACGGCGGACGTCGTGCCGGGATCGGCCTCCGCCGCACGGATCGCGGCTGCGACCGGGTCCTCGCCCGTCGAGGCCGGCTGCGGCCTCCTGGCTTCCTCGAAGGGGCGCTCGGCGGGAAGGACGTCCGTCACCGCGGGGCCTGAGGAAATGAGCGCCGTCAGAACCTCGTCGTCCGGCTCGCCTGTCACCGGCAGGCCGCGCTTTTCCTGGAAGGCGCGGATCGCCGCGATCGTGCCGTCACCCGGCAGCCCGTCCGGATCGCCGGCGTAGAAGCCCTGGCGGGCGAGCTCCCTCTGGATGTCGGCGACGAGTGGCGAGGCGGCGCTGCCGCCTTCCCCGCCTGCCTCGCCCTCGCGCTCGATGACGAAGGTGGTGACGTCCTGCGGCTTCGGGCGCGTTGCGCTGAAGCCCAGCGAGTTCAAAGCGTTGCGCGTCTTCAGGATCGGCGAAGGGTGCTGGCCGGGCTGGTACCAGAGCGCATTGGCCGCGACGAAGCTGAAGATCACCGCAAAGGCGGTGCAGCCGCCGAGCACCGTCGGATGGCGCCCCGCCAGCCGGGCGAGCGCGACGACGCCTCTCAAGACGATACCGGGTTTGCGCGGCGCGCGCGCGGCCGACCGGCCGCCGCGCCGGCTCTGGCCGGGCTGCCGCTTGTCAGGCGCTCTTCGCGTGCGCGTCGTCATCACCTCTGTCCTCGTCGTCTCCCGGCAGCCGCAAGAGGGTTGCCTTTACCGTTCCGGCCGGAATGCCGGCGACCGGGCGCCGCGCGGCAAGGCGCGGCGGGAATTCCACGGTCGCGCGAACCTCCTGCGGATGTCCCGCGCCCGGATGTTCCGCGATCCCGGCCGCAATGCCGGCTCCGTCGGCAGGCAGCCGGACCGTGATCACCGTGCCTTCTCCGGCAAGGCTTTTAATGGCGAAGGTGCCGCCATGCAACGCGACGAGCCCCTTGACCAGCGAAAGCCCAAGGCCTGTCCCCTCATATTTGCGGGTATATTCGTTCTCCACCTGCATGAAGGGCTGGCCGATGGCGTCCAGCTTGGCGGCCGGAATGCCGATGCCGGTATCGCTGACGGTGAGCACGAGATCGCCGCCCTCACGCGCCGCATCGACGATGACGATGCCGCCGCGATCCGTGAACTTGATGGCATTGCCGACGAGATTGATCAGCACCTGCTGCAGCGCGCGCCGGTCGGCGACGACCTCGCCGAGGCCGCGCGGTATCCGGCTCGTCAGCATGATGCCCTTCTCGCGCGCCTGCAGGCCCAGCATCTGCTCGCAGGCATTGACCGCGTCATGGACGGAGAACGGCTCCGGCAGCAGCTCGTAGCGCCCCGCCTCGATCTTCGATACGTCCAGCATCGTGTTGACGACCGAGAGCAGATGGGTTCCCGACTGGTGGATCAGCGCCACATATTCGCGCTGGCGGTCGTTTTCGAGCCTGCCGAAATATTCGCCAGAGAGAATGTCGGAAAAGCCGAGGATGGCATTCAGCGGCGTGCGCAGCTCATGGCTGACGGCGGCGAGGAAGCGCGTCTTGGCGTCGTTGGCGGATTCGGCTTCCGCCGTCTTGCGCACCGCGTCGTTTCTCAGCACCGCCTCGGCGGAGATGTCGCGCGACTGGGCGACCACCGAGACGAGGCCGCCGCCGGCATCGCGAAGCGCGGTGAGATCGACGCGCATATGCACGAACTGCTCGGCCTCGGCCTTGATGCGCTGCCGGTCGATGCGGATGTCGATCGTCGCGTGGTCCGCGCCCTGGCGCAGCCGGTCGACCGCCTGCACGAAGCCGAGCCGGTCGGAGACGTGGATCTGGTCGATGAAGCCGCGGCCCATCGGGTTGCGCATCCAGGAGAGCATCTCGTTGCGGTCGCGCCCGTGGACGGCGGTGACGAAGCCGCGCGCATCGTGAAGCGTGACGAGCCCGGCGAAGAGATCGTAGGGCGAGGGAGCGGGAGCCGGTTCGCCCGCTCCCTGCTTCGGTGCGCTGCGGGCGCGCGCACTGCCGGCGGCGGCCGAAAGCAGGAGTGCCGCGCCGGCGAGCCCGACGCCCGCCGGAAGTGCGGCGGAAACCGGCATGAAGGCCGAAAGCACGAGCGGAAGCCCCGGAAGGCCTGCGAGCGCGGCCAGCGAAAAGGCGCGTCTGCGGCGGGCCTGTGCGCCATCCTCACCGGCAATGGCGCCCATGCGGGACGTCATCCTCTCAGCGATGTCATTCAATTGGCGCAACGCAAAACCCTGCCGAAAACTGTTCTTATGTCTTGCCGCAAGATCGCATCGGCGGCTTAAGGAAAGGATAAACGCGAGCCCCGCGAAAGGGGCGGGAAAGCCCCAAAAATCCCGTTTTGAAGCAATTCGACGGCTATTTCCCTAATGTGGTTAACGGGGGGTAAGCGCTTCATTTTGCGGGATTTTTTCCCGTTCGTTAACCTTTGTGGCGACGCCGGCAAAGGGCGAGCCCCGCAATCCCTTGGCCTCCGGCGTGCCGTGCCGCCACGATCCTTAACGCCGATCGCTAAAATTTGAATCGATTGCCCGCAATAAGGCCGAAAGTGCGGATTTGATTCAAATTTGAGGAAAAGGCGAGCGATTCTTGCAAAGGGGAATTTCCTTCCCGCGGCTAATCTCGCATCAAAGGTTCGGCAAAGAACCGCCGGCAAAGACCGGGAAGGGACGAACCGGCGGCGGACGTGCCGCGGGCGTTCAGGACAAGGATGGGCAAGGCGATGTGGTTTCTGATCAAGGGAACGTTCTGGTTCTCACTGGTTCTTGTATTGCTGCCGTTTCTCGATGCCGAATCCTCGGCAAAGCTCGAGAAGGGCCCGGCCGTCGAGCTCGGCGACACCTTCACCGCCGCAAGCGAGGCCTTTTCCTATATCGGCGCGATGTGCCTGCAGAAGCCGGAGGTCTGCGAAAAGGGCGCGGAGACCTTCGTGGCGCTCGGCCACCGGGCCCGCGAAGGCGCGAAGGTCGCCTATAAGCTCCTGGACACCCAATTCGCCGATCCGACCGAGGCGGCGCCGGCAGCCGGCCTGGCGACGCAGACCGACGGGCAGGCCGAGGGGATGGACCAGCCCATGCCGAAGCCGGCCGAAACGATCGCGCATGCGGAGACGGCGGCCGGCGAGGCCGACGCGCTCGTCACCGGCACCATCGCCGTTCCGACACGCCGGCCCGACCTGACGAAATGAGTTTTTGCGGAAGCCCGCGCGGCCTTCCGCTCACCACTGCCCCGCTCGTTGCCCTGCAACCGCCGTGAGGAACCCGTTTCCTCGCGGCGTTTCTTTGCCGGATGCGGTTTGCGGTTCAAATCGGGGCGGTGGTATCCTATATGAGCGGTAGCAAAGAAGGACTGCCCATGACCGCGCTTGCCCAGATCATCGACGATTTCGCCTTCCTCGACGAGTGGGAGGACCGTTACCGCTATGTGATCGAGCTCGGCAAGGCGCTGCCCGACCTGCCGGAGGAAAAGCGCACGGCGCAGAACAAGGTGCAGGGCTGCGCGAGCCAGGTCTGGCTGGTCACCCATTCCGACGGCGGCGCCGACCCGGTGCTGACTTTCGAGGGCGATTCGGACGCCCATATCGTGCGCGGGCTGGTCGCCATCGTGCTCGCCATCTATTCCGGCAAGCGGGCTTCGGAGATCGCCGGCCTCGACGCGCTCAAGACCTTCGACCAGATCGGCCTCGTCGAACACCTCTCCTCCCAGCGCGCAAACGGCCTGCGCTCCATGGTCAAGCGCATCCGCGAGGAAGCCACCATGCGCATGGCGACGGCCTGAAGCCTGCGGCAGAAGGACCGCCGGAGGCATCGGCGGTGCTTCAATCTCAAGGACAGCGGACGGCGCGGCATTCCTCCCCCCGCGAGGACAGGGCGACATGCATCAGGAGAGTTCCGGACGGTAGCCGTCGGCACCCCAGGCGTGGCGGCGGCGTCTTGCGGGCGGCGGCGGGGCGTAGTGGCGGGAAAGCGCCATCAGGGCAGCGCGCAGCATCAGCTTGGCGGAGCGGACCGGCCACTGGCGCTCCCGCTCCACGGTCTCCAGACCCTTCATGAAGCAGCAGACGTCGAGTGCCACGCCGGAAAGCTCCGGCCCCATGGCCTCGACCGCCCTTTCCACCCGTGCCCGCGCGGCAAGCGCGGTGTCGGCGAGGTCGGCTCCCCTGCCCGCCTCGCCCTTCATCCGGGTCGAAAGGCGGGGCTCCCAGCTCATGGTAATACGCGGCTGCAGGCCGGCGCGCATGAAATCGGCGCCGAGCCGCTCTCCGGCCGCGATCGCCTCTTGCGGCAGGAAGGGCATTCCCGCCCGGTCGCGGATGCGTGCGAGCGCGGCAAGCGGCGATTCCAGCATGTTGACGCGCACGGTTTCCCGCATGTTTCCCGAAAGGATCGTCTTTTCGGCAAGGTCGCGGTGCTGGGCGGCGAATTCCTCGCCGCCGCCGGCAAGGCGCCGCCGCAGGTGATTGCGCGCCTCCTTCGAGGCCTCCAGCAACCCTTCCCTCCGCGCGAGGAGGCCGAGGCGCAGCGCTTCGGCAAGCACCGCCGCCTCCACCGCCGTCACCCGGCCGTCCGGCGCGGCAAGGACCGCCGGATCCTCCCTGCCCACAGCGACCGGACCGCCGGCCGACAGGACGAAGCGCAGGAGCGCCGCCACGGCGGATTGCCTCTTCCCGCTCACCTGCGCCTCACTCATGGCCGCCGAGCCCCGCGGGTCCGAAGACCGACAGCACGATGCGTTCGATCGCGCAGACGAACTCGTCGAAGGCGGGATCGTCACGCCGGTCCTCGACGACATTGCAGGCATGGCCGACCGTGGTGCGGTCGCGCCCGAAGGCGGGGCCGATATCCGACATCGGGATCTGCAAAACGACATGGCAGACATACATGGCGATCTGGCGGACATGGCAGCCGGCCCGGCGGGTATCGCGGCGGCGCAGCGGACGCTCCGCCGCAAGCACGACGATCTCCAGGACGAGCTGGCGCACCACCCGGCAGGCCATGCGCGGCGGCACGCCCTCCAGCAGACGGTAGCGCGCGATCCCGCGGCGAAGCGGCGGCATCGATTTCATCTCGGGCGAACGCGCCGGAATGCGGAAGGGGAAAAAATGCCCCGACGGGGTGGTGAGCCCGGCAGCGACTGCCGGAAGATCGTAGCTTGGCATGGCAGGTTCTCCGTTATAGGAATTTATTCATACCACCCTAGAGAACGAATGGGGATGAATGAAGCATTTCCACGCAACCCTGCATTGAAATCGTTAATTTTTTCAGGATTCTCATCCCCGCTTATAGGTTTTTTTTCCTTTATCTAGACAACAAAAAACCCGGGCTTGGGAGGAAGCCCGGGGTTTTCGAAAGGGATGATGCTTACTTGCGGGCCTTGCGGCGCTGGCCGAGGCCCATTTCCTTGGCGAGCCGCGAACGGGCTTCGGCATAGGCGGGAGCGACCATCGGGTAATCGGCCGGCAGGTCCCATTTTTCGCGATATTCTTCCGGCGTCATGCCGTAGTGGGTCATCAGGTGGCGCTTCAGCGATTTGAACTTCTGCCCGTCTTCCAGGCAGATGATATAGTCGTTCTGAACGGATTTGCGCACTGGAACAGGCGGCTTCGGCTTCTCGGCAACTGCAGGGGCGGCAGCGGCGGCGGGAGGCTGGCTGGTATTGTTCAACGCCGCATGCACATCGGCGATCAGCGTCGAAAGCTCGGAGACCGGAACCACATGGTTGCTGACATAGGCGGCAACGATGTCGGCCGTCAATTCGACCAGCAGATCCGAACCCGTATCAAGAGCAGTATCAGTCATCTGTCATCTCCTGTCGGACATTCCGCCGGACATGACCTCGTCCGGCGAAAAATTACATTCAAACGTAAAGCCAATCCACCCCTGCCCCTAGAGACCCGGCTTCTGAAACGGACAGAAAACCTTACAGAGATAAAGATCAGATCGCGCTAATATTACTGCTTCGACCACTTCATGCTCCATATAACTGTTGCGTGAATATTTGCCTCTAATGGCATTTTCAACGCTCGCGCAACTTACACTGGAGATTGGAGAGCAAGCAAAATCAACGAGGACACTTTACTTATCCCGCCATAACACTGTTCAGTCGAAAGTCCAGCGTTATTTTGAAGGAAGCGGGTCAAACCTTCGCGACGATGAAGTCCTGCATTAAAAATTGAACGAAAAAGTGGGAAATCATCGGTATCATCGGTTTTCCTTAGGTTTTTTCCGCAAGGATGCTCCCGAAGGTCTTCCGGCTTTGGCTTCGCCGCCCGCGGGACCGCGCCGGAAACCCCGCAAAACCGCAGGCCCGGGCGGGCGATCGTCAGGTTTTCGGGCGCCCCTTCGCAGGGGCCCGGCCGTTCTCGTGCTCGCGCAGCTCGTCGAGCACCGTGTGGCGGGAGAGGCGATAGCCCGCCTGGTGGGCCGCCCTGGCGACGAGGTGGGCGGCGACCGGCGCCGTCAGGATGAAGAAGACGAAGCCGGCGAAGGCGCGGGCAAATGTCGCAGGCTCGCCCGAATGGAGACCGGCGGCGATCAGCATCAGGCCGGAGCCGACCGTGCCCGCCTTCGAGGCGGCATGCATGCGGGTATAGACGTCCGGCAGGCGCAGGATGCCGACCGCAGCCAGGAAGGTGAAGATGCCGCCGACGAGCAGCATCAGCGCGACGACGACCGCCAGAAACAGTTCCATGGTCACGCTCCCTTCCGCCGCCGCCCTGCGGCCTTGCGCCTCGTTGCCCACAGGCGCCGCGGCGGCGCCATCGGGTCGCTCTCGTCTTCCGGCATGCCGCGCGCCAGAACGAAGCGGGCGAAGGCGACGGTCGCCAGGAACCCGACGAGCCCCAGCGAGATCGCGATGTCGACATAGAGCGTGTAGCCGGTGCTGATGGCGATGACGGCGATGAAGCCGATGGCGATCGCCACCAGCATGTCGAGCCCGACGATCCGGTCGGGCAGCGTCGGCCCGCGGATCACCCGCCAGACGGTGACGAGGAAGGCGGCCGACATCAATGCCAGCGCGAAGCCGCAAGCCGCCTCGATGATCCAGCCGGCCATCGTCATCGGAACGCCTCCATGATTTTTCTTTCGAAGCCCTGCGCGATGTCGCGCCTCGTGCCGGCCGGATCGGAGCAGTCGATCGCATGGACATAGAGGAAGCGGCGATCCTGCGACACGTCGACCGAAAGCGTGCCCGGCGTCAGCGTGATGAGATTGGCAAGCAGCGTGATCTCGAAATCGCGGTCGACGGTCAGCGGAAAGGCGAGGATGCCGGGCTTGAGCTTCATGTCGGGCCTGACGACCATGACCGCGACCTTCCAGGCCGAGAGCGCCAGCTCCTTGATGAAGAGCACGGTCAGCGAGAGCACCTTGCGCGACCGGGTGACATAGCCGAGCGCCCCGATCTCGCGGCGGATCAGCGTCAGCGCGAAGGCGCCGAGCACGAAGCCGAAGGCGAGGTTCAGGAGCGAGAAGCTTTCGCTGACCGCAACCCACACGAGCGCCAGCAGCACGTTTGCGATGAAGAGGCTCATGGTGCGCTTCCTCCCGGAAAGACCGAACGCAGATAGGCCGAGGGTTCGGAAAGCCCCGCCGCGGCGACCTGTATCTTCGACAGCAGCATATCCGGGAAGACGCCGAAGAGCACGGCAAGCGCCGTCAGGGCGGCGAGCGGGAGGATCGCGCTCACGGAAACCATCGCAACCGGAGCCGGCCCGCCGGCAGGCTGCGGCCGCCAATAGGCGAGCAGCCAGACCCGGCCGACGGCGATCGTCGTCAGGAAGCCGGTCAGAAGCACGACCGCCGCCAGCCACCAGGCGCCGATGTCGATCGCGGCCTTGGCGATCATCACCTTCGGCCAGAAGCCGGAAAAGGGCGGAAGGCCGGAGACGGCGAAGAAGAGGACGAGCGAGAGCGCCGAGAACAGGGCGGAACGGCGGTAGATGCCGCCGAGCGAATGGAGGCCGAAGCCGCCGGCAAGGCGGTTGGCGACGCCGGCGGCCATGTAGAGCGCCGTCATCACCACCATGGAGTGGAGCGCGTAGAAGATCGCGCCGCCGATGCCGCCCGGCCCGCCGATCGCGATGCCGGCCAGCATGATGCCGATGCCGGAAACGACGAGGTAGCCGAGAAGGCGGCGCACGTCGCTCTGGCCGAGCGCGCCGATGACGCCGACAAGCATGGTCGCGGCGGCCGCAAGTGCTACGACGAAGCTCAGCTCCTCCCGCTCCGGGGGAAACAGCATGACCATGATGCGCAGGAGCGCATAGATGCCGACCTTCGTCAGAAGGCCGGCGAAAAGCGCCGAAACCACAACCTTAGGCGTATGATAGGAAGCGGGCAACCAGAAATTGACCGGGAAGGCCGCGGCCTTCATGGCGAAGGCGAGCGTGAAGAGCATGGCGAGCGTCATCAGCGGCAGGTCTTCGCGCATCGCTTCGGCCTTTGCGGCGATGTCGGCCATGTTGAGCGTGCCGAAAAGGCCGTAGAGATAGGCGGTCGAAATCAGGAACAGCGTCGTGGCGACCAGATTGAGGAAGGCGTATTTGATCGCCCCGTCGATCTGCCGCCTTTCCGAGCCGAGCACGATCAGCCCGAAGGACGAGATCAGCAGGACCTCGAACCAGACATAGAGATTGAAGACGTCGCCGGTCAGGAACGCGCCGGAAACGCCCGCCATCAGCAGCAGCAGGAAGGGATAGAAGCCGTAGCGCCGGCCGCTGCCGTCGACGTCGCTGGCACCATAGACGCCGGCGGCGAGCGCCACGACCGCGCTGGCAAGCGCGAAAAGCGCCCCCATCAGGTCGACCGTGAAGGCGATGCCGAAGGGCGGCAGCCAGCGGCCCATGACCATCGTCACCGGACCGTCCGCCGCGACGCGGGCAAGAAGCAGCGCATCGATCACCACCAGAACCGCCAGCGCCGGAACCGCCAGAAGCGGCTGCAGCCGGATGGACTTGCGCATCATCAAAAGAACGGCGCCGGCCAGGATGCACCAGGCGACGGGCAGCACGACCAGCCAGTCGGCAGGCGCGACGGGCGCAAGCACCAGCGCTTTGGAAAGGTCGACGGCGGAGGAAGCGGAAACGGCCATGTCTGTCGCGGGTCCCATCAGTATCCGGCAGGCGGCAGCGGCTCGCCCTCGGGCTCGGCGACCCGCATCTCGTTGGCGTTGTCGGTGCCGAGATCCTGGTAGGCGCGATAGACGAGCACCAGCAGGAAGGCGAAGAAGGAGAAGGAGATGACGATGGCGGTGAGGATCAGCGCCTGCGGCAGCGGGTTGGCCGTCAGCACCTGCGGCACGTCTTCTCCTGCCGGGATGATCGGCGGCACCTCGCGCAGGATGCGCCCGCTCGTGAATATCGTGAGGTTCACGGCATTTCCGAGGAGAACGACGCCGAGCAGGATGCGCACGAGGAATTTCGACAGCATCAGATAGACCGCGGCGGAAAAGAAGATGCCGATCAGGACGACGAAGAGGAGTTCCATCAGGCTTCGTCCCTTCCTTCCAACGAGAGCGCGATCGAGGTGATCGCGCCAACGACGACCAGATAGACGCCGATATCGAAGAGCATCACGGTCGAAAGCGGCACCTCGACCCCGAAGACGACGGGATAGACCCAGAGGCCGGTCATGAAGGGCACGGCGAGGAAGATCGAGAGCAAGCCGGCCAGGCAGGCACAGAGCAGGCCGAAAGCGGCGATCGTCATCGGATGGAACCGCAGCGCGCGGCGCACCGGGCCGACGCCGCAGGCGATGCCGTAGATGGCGAAGGCCGAGGCCGCGATCAGCCCGCCGATGAAGCCGCCGCCCGGCTCGTTGTGGCCGCGCAGGAGCACGAAGACGGAAAACAGCACCATCAGCGCGGTCAGGAACGGCGCGACCGTACGGAAGATCAGCGTGTTCATGGCCGGCCCCTTTCGTCTGCAGTTGCGGCGTCAGGCGCCTGCGGCGCTACCCCCCTCTGCCCTTTCGGGGCATTTCTCCCTTGTGAGCAGGGCCGTCGCATATCTTTGGTCCTGCGGCTTGCTCCCTCTTCTCCCCCGCGGGGAGAAGGGCCGAGCGTATGCGGGGCGATGCGGGGGCCTTGCCGCATATTCTGCGCGTTCCGCGCCCTCATCCGGCGCTTCGCGCCACCGTCTCCCCGACGGGGAGAAGAGGGAGAAATCCAACGCGCGCCGATCATGGGGCATCTCCTTCCCCGGCGGCGTCCGCCTTGGCGGCGCGGATGCGGATCAGCGACAGGATGGCAAGGCCGGTGACCATCACCACGGCGATCTCGCCCAGCGTGTCGGTGCCGCGGAAATCGACGATGATGACGTTGACGATATTGGCGCCGTGGGCGACCGTCTTCGAATAGAGATTGAAGAAGTCCGTCAGCGCGGTATCGAAACGCCCTTGCGTCACGCGCAGGAGATAGAGCGAAAGCCCGAGCCCGCAGGCGATCGCGATCACCGCATCGGGGATCTTTTCCAAGAGCGGCCGGTGATCGCGCGGCGAGAGCTTCAGCCGGGTCATCACCAGCGCGAGGATGACGACCGAGAGCGTCTCCACCATGAACTGGGTGAAGGAGAGATCGGGCGCGCCGAAGAGCAGGAAGAGCACGGCGACGGCAAAACCCTGGATGCCGAGGGCCAGAATGGAATTCAGCCGGTTCTCCGCCGTCAGCACCGCGCCGACGCCGATGACGGCGATCGCCATGATGGCGAGCTCGTGCAGCGCCACGCCGGCCGGCCAGACCGGCAGGCGCGGCCATTCGCCGTACCAGGCCATCGGGACGAGAAGGGCGAGCGCGATCACCGCGAAGGTGACGGTCATGTAGAGCTCCATCAGCCCCGGCTGGAGGATGCGCGAGGCGCGCGCGGAAAAACGCACGAGACCGGCGACGAACTGGTCGAAGCCGCGATCCGGCCCCCAGCCGAGATCCTCGATCAGCCGGTTCGCGGCCGCCCTTGCGCGGTCGAAGGCAAGATAGACGAGGATGCCGAGCGCAATGGTGAGGAGCGACAGGAGAAGCGCCGTTCCGACATGCGGCACCGCCGAGATGGTGACCGTCTGCGGCGCGCCGGCGATCGCCGAGGCGAGCGGCGAGGTGACGGCGGCATGCGAAAAGGCGGAGAAGAGGCCGGCGAGCAAGCCCAGCGCCGCCAGCACGGCAGGCCCGAGCCAGAGCAGCACCGGCCCCTCATGGGCATGCTTGGGGGTCTCGACCTTTGCGCCCAGAAAGGGTTTCAGCGCCACGGCGAAGGCGACGGCGAACATCAGCGCATTGCCGAAGACGGCGGCCGCGGTGAAGGCGATGGCGCGCAGGCTGCCGCCGGCAAGCGCCACATAGATCTCCTCCTTGGCGAGGAAGCCGAAGGTGGGCGGCAGGCCGCCCATCGAGACGGCCGCGACCAGGGCTGCGGCGAAGGTTATGGGCATGGCCGACCGCAGCCCCCCGAGGCGGGTGATGTCGCGCGTGCCTGTCTCGTGATCGATCAGGCCGGCGACCATGAAGAGCGCGCCCTTGAAGAGCGAGTGGGCGACGAGATAGAGCGCCGCGGCGGCAACCGCATAGTCGGAGCCGAAGCCCGTCAGCATGACGAGCAGGCCGAGCGAGGCGACGGTCGTATAGGCGAGCATCAGCTTGAGATCGATCTGGCGCACGGCAAGCACCGTGCCGACGAGCAGCGTCAGCGCGCCGAAGGCCGGCAGGAGCGTCTCCCAGGCGGGCGTGCCGCCCATGACCGGGTTCAGCCGCATCAGGAGATAGACGCCCGCCTTCACCATGGTGGCCGAGTGCAGATAGGCCGAAACGGGCGTCGGCGCCTCCATGGCGTTCGGCAGCCAGAAATGGAAGGGGAACTGCGCCGACTTGGTGAAGGCGCCGCCCAGCACGAGGAAAAGCATGGCGAGATAGAACGGGCTCGCCCGCACCTCCTCGCCGAAGGAGAGAAGCAGCGAGAGCTGAGTGATGCCGGTCACGTTCCAGATGACGAGGAGGCCCGCAAGCAGCGCCAGCCCGCCGCCGCCGGTAACCACCAGCGCCTGGAGTGCCGCCCGCCGGGAGGCCTCGCGCTGATGATCGAAGCCGATCAGCAGGAAGGAGGTGATCGAGGTCATCTCCCAGAAGACGAAGAGCATCAGGAAGCTGTCGGAGGCGACGAGGCCCAGCATCGAGCCCATGAACATCAGGATGAAGGAGAAGAACCGCCCCTGATGCTCGTGTCCCTTCAGGTAGCCGCCGGAATAGAGCACGATCAGCGTGCCGATGCCGGAGATCAGCAGGAGGAAGGTGAGCGAGAGACCGTCGATCAGCCAGGAGAAGCTGACATTGAAGGAGGGAACCCAGGCATAGCCGCCCGTGACCATCCCGCCGCCGGAAACCTCCGCCGAATAACCGCAGAAATGGATGAAGATCGCCGCGGGAACGAGAGCGAGCAGCCAGGCGGCCCGATGGCCGAGACGGCGGGTGAGCAGCGGCGCGACGAGGGCGCCGAGGAACGGCAGACAAAAGGCAATGAATGTCACGGCCATCGTGTCTGGATACATGCCATCTCCCGTTTCGCCGGATTGAAATCCCCGCCATTGCTACCCTTCCAGGTAGCCGCGCGCATGCCGGTATGGCCGAAATCGTCCGCGTTGAAAAGCAAAACCGGAGTTTTTTCACCGTTACCTGGGTAGCCGGCGGACCCAGCCTATGGGGTGACAAGCCGAATTTTCGGGAAATAAGTTCGATAGCGGCCGGGATCGCGCGTAATCAGCGGCAGGCCGCTCACGGCGGCATGGGCACCGATAAAGAAATCCGGCAGAACACCGGTACGGGTCCCGCCGACCCTGCGATACAGTTGGAAGACTTTCCCGCAAGGAAGAGCGGCTCCCTCGGCATTGCGGCCATCGATACCGCCGCTGTGGCGATCATCGCGTCCAGCTCTTCGATCGCTTGATACCGGACGGACAGTTCCGCATAGACGACGTCGTTGATGATCAATGGCCCTATGAGAGAGGCCGCTTCCAACTGTTCGATCGACCATGCCGCCCATGCGGGGATCATCCGTAACCAGATCGAGAAGGACGTTGGAATCGACAAGGGTCAAGTCAGTTTTCGCCGCGCGTCAGCGCCATGATGGCATCGGTGGAAAGCCCCTCGCCTGCATGTCCCCGCAGGCGTGCAAAGCGGCTTTTCGGGATTTTTCCATCCAGCGCGACGACAACGATATTGCCATCCTTCCCGCGACGGAAGTCGACCTTGCTTCCCGGGCCAATCCCGAGCAGATCACGCACGGCCTTGGGTATCGTCACCTGTCCTTTTGCAGTCACGGTCGCAGGCATCGCCATCTACAGTAAGGATTGCTATTTTGAAGGTATTAACTTGGACGCACACTTTCAAGATGGAACACGCCACCATTCATATGGCGGCCTCGATGTCGGTGTGGATGAAATCGTCGCCCTTAAACAGCAGGCGCGCCGACTTTTCCCGCGCAAGGGCATAGGAAAAGCAGTCTCCGTAATTGAGGCCGGCCGGATGGCCGCTTCCCTTTCCGAAGCGGCGAAAGGCCAGGAAGGCGAGTTCGGCCGTATCCGCGGTGACGGGCTCAATGCGAATTTCACCCTGCAACAGGAGACTGTCCACCTTCGCAACCGTATCGGGCCCCTGGCGATTGAAAAGAACGATCTTCAGTTCCAGCACCGTCGCGGCGCTGATCAGGCAATCAGGCGCTGCACCGATTACAGCCGAAAACCGTTCACGTTCCGGTTCGTCGAACAAGATGGCAGCGAGCGCCGACGTATCGACAACGATCACGACGGCAGCCCGTTTTCGTCATAACCTATGATCTCATCCGGGCTCCGGTCGTCGAACACCGGCAATGCGGCGCATTCCAGACCGATGCGGTTCAGCTCTTCGGCGATCCTCGCCGCACGCTCTGCCTTGCCAAGCCGCTGCATTCTCTCTTCGATGGCGACGCGCACCGCTTTCGTCAGCGTCTCGCCGGTCTGCTCGGCAAGCCGGCGCGCCAGCCTGTGCGTCGCTTCGTCCTTGATATTGAGAGGCATGATTTCCTCCAAATTCGCGCTTTTCCTCCATATAGGCCTGAAGCTTTGCTTCCGCAATTGCATTCCAGCCCTTGCGACCCTACATCTGCGGCGAAAGGAAGTGGCCCATGAGCAAGACGACGAGCGAGACTACGACCAATCTCAAGGTCTACAAGACCGACGAGGAATGGCGGGCGCTGCTGACGCCCGAGCAATATCGCATCACCCGCGAACACGGCACGGAACGGGCCTTTTCCAGCCCGGATTTCGACCTTTCGAAGAAGGGCACCTATCGCTGCGTCTGCTGCGATCGGCCGCTCTACCGCTCCGAGGCGAAGTTCAATTCCGGCACGGGATGGCCGAGCTTCTATGAGCCGATCGAGCCGCAAGCCGTCACCAGCCACCGCGACCTCTCCTACGGCATGAATCGCATCGAGATCCGCTGCGCGGACTGCGACGCCCATCTCGGCCACGTCTTCCCCGACGGCCCGCCGCCGACGGGACTGCGCTACTGCATGAACGGCGTGGCGCTGACCTTCGACGAGGACTGAGGCGGGCGGACGCCGCTCGCCGCAGCATCCAGCCCCTGCCGCGGCTCCCTTCAGGAATGGGCTCCTCTCGCATGGCCGGTTTGCGGATTTCTCCCTCTTCTCCCCAGCGGAGAAGAGGGAGGGAGCAAGCAGGTCAGCCATATGCAATAGCCCACCTTGTGCGGGAGATGCCCGGCACGGCATGGGCCATCGTCAAGAGCAGGCCTTACATGCCGCTCGTGGCCGAGCTGACGCAGGCGACGACGGCGGAATAGTGGACGGCGGCGGCGGCAACGACGAAGCCGTGCCAGATCGCGTTCTGGAAACGCAGCTTCTGCCAGACGTGGAAGATCACGCCGAGCGAATAGAGCACGCCGCCGGCGATGATCAGCGTCAGGGTCGTGGACGAAAGCCGCGCGAGAAGCGGCTCGGCGGCAAGGATGCCGCTCCAGCCCATGGCGAGGTAGAGCAGGATCGCCAGCCCGTCGAAACGGCCGGGAAAGAAGAATTTCAGGGCGATTCCGGCAGCGGCGATGACCCACATGCCGATGAGCATGCCCGCAAGCAGCGGATCGTCCCAGCCGCGCTGGAGAAAGGGCGTATAGGTCGCCGCGATCAGCACGAAGATCGCTGCGTGATCGAAACGGCGCAGATGCCATTTCACCTTCGACACCGGCCAGAGATTGTAGGCAAACGAGACGCCGAGCGACAGCACGAGCCCGATGCCGTAGATCCAGGCGGCGAAGAGCTGGCCTTCGCTCGCCCAGAGCGTCGCATAGAAGATGAGCGCGGTGACGCCGATCAGCGCGAAGACGACGCCGACGCCATGCACGATGCCGTCGGCGATCAGCTCATGCCGGTCGTAGCTCCATCTGACGCCCTTGATTTCCATAAACGCGTATCCCGTATCCCTGTCGCTCGCATCGTGCCGGTTTTGCACTGCCGCATCAAGCGTGCCGCGCGCGGCACAGGGTCACATTTGGTGACGGCGGTAACGAAGGCGGAGCCGGCGGGCGGACGCGCGCCCTTTCGCGCCCGCTCTATTGTCAATGCAGCATTGACAGTCATTCGTCATTATTCAAGCTTCCGTGAACGCTTCTCCTCGCCCATATTCGGTTCGACACCGGTTTTCCGGAAACCATCGAAGAGGACCATCGTCATGACCGGATTCGACCGTCGAAGCTTTCTCGGCCTCGCCGCTGCGGGGCTTGCAGGCACGGCCGGCCGGACACGCGCGGAGACAACGCCAATGCAGATTTCATCGCCCGCCCACGCCGTCAACATGCCGGCCTATGTCGGCCATTCCCATCTGGTGGTCACCGACCTGCCGCTGATTTCGGACTGGTACCAGAAGATCATGGGCCTTTCCGTCCTGGAGAAGAGCGCGTCCGGCGAAACGCTGGGCGTCGCCGGACGCCCGCTCCTGACGCTGACCACCGCCGGCAACGCGGCGCGCGCGCCGAAGAACGCGCCGGGCCTGTTCCACACCGCCTTCCTCGTGCCGAACCGGACCGAACTCGGGCGGTGGCTGGCGCATGCCGCCCACAGCAATATCCGGCTCACCGGCGCCTCGGACCATCTCGTCAGCGAGGCGATCTACCTGGACGACCCAGAGGGCAACGGCATCGAGATCTATCGCGACCGCGACCGCACGGAATGGACCTATCTTCCCGACGGCATGGTGAAGATGGCGACCGAGCGGCTCGACCTGCAGGCGCTCTACGACGAAGCGCCGAAGGATGCCTGGGGCGGCCAGGCAGACGGCACGGTGATCGGCCACATCCACCTGCAGGTCGCCGATATCCCCGAGGCCGATACCTTCTTTCGCGACGTGCTCGGCCTCGACCTGATGGCGCGCTATCCGGGCGCGAGCTTCTTCGCCTCCGGCAAGTACCATCACCATATCGGCGCCAATGTCTGGAACTCGCGCGGCCAGCCGAAGCGCCAGGCCGCCATGACCGGCCTTGCCGACTATACGATCCGGTTCAACGAACCGGCCAAACTGGAGGAAGCGCTGAAGGCGCTCGACGGACTGGAGATCCCGGTGACGCGCGAGGGCGACGCCCACCGGCTGACCGACCCCTGGGGCATCGGACTCAGGCTTGCGGCGTGAAGCGGCGGCACGAATGCAATCGCGGGCGGGACCTGAACCGGCACCGTCCGCCCTTCGTCAGTCGTAAAGGTAATGCGCCTGCCAGTCCTCGTGCGGGACCATTTCGCCGATCTTGAACTTGAAGGCCGTGACGTCGAGGCGGTCTGCGGTCACTTCGCAGCGGTAGGACAGGCGGTACCATTCGCCCTTGCTGCGGAAGACCGCGCCCTTCGTCTTCAGCATGTCGCCGGAGAGCGTGGTGTCGCCGAAGGCATAGGCGATGACCTTGTCGGGGCGGTAGCCTTCCTTCGCAGCCGAAATCCGCTCCATCGCCTCGATGTCGCAGCGCTGCTCCACCCTTTCGTTCGGATCCAGCTTCTCCAGCTGGCGCTTGATGTTGCCGTCGATCGCATGGGCCGACGACGCGATCGCCACTGCCGACCCCAGAATGAGAATTCGTTTCATCATATCCGCTCTTGCACTGTCTTAACCATCCGCCGGCGATCCGTCTTTCCGCCCTGCCCTGCCGCGCTTCAGGCACCGCATGGCGGGCGATCGGGAGCCATGCTTTCGCTCCCGCTTCGGCGCATCGCGGTCCGCACATAGCCCGGAACTTACCACCCGTCCATGCGTTTTCAGCCGGACAGGGGACATTAGCGATGCATGAAACATTAAAGCGCGCGGCTGAACGGAACGACCTTCGGGAGACGGAGACGACACGCCTCGAAGGGGTCCGGCCGGCGAAGAACGGCCTCGACATCGCCGCCGCCTGGGCATCGATCGGCATCTTCGCCATGCTGGCGCTGGCGGCGATCTATTTCATGGCGCCGATCCTCATCCCCCTCTCGCTCGCGGTGGTCACGGGCCTCATCCTCGGCGTGGCCGCGGAGAAGCTGCACGAGCTCGGCATACCGCCGCTTCCCACAGCCCTGCTGCTGGCCTCCGCCTTCGCCGTCGGCCTGTTCTTCATCGCCGGCGCGCTGGCCGAACCGCTCGTCCAGCTTGCCGCCAATGCGCCGCAGATCGTGCGCGACGCGATAGAGCGCATCACGCCGCTGCTCTCCAGGCTCGAATGGCTGAACATCCGCGCGGAGACTTTCGCGGGCGGGCCGATGTCGCTCGAAAGCCTGCTGGAAAACACCGGCAGCATCCTCGGCATCGTCTCGGCCGGGCTGACGCCGGCGCTGCTGCAGGGGCTGATATTCTTCGCGGCGCTGGTGCTGTTCCTGTCCGGGCGGGTGAAGCTGCGCCGCATGCTGATCCTCGCCTTTCCCGGCCGGCGCCAGCGCCTGACGGCGATCCGCATCATGCATGCGATCGACACGGCGCTCGGCTACTATTTCGCCACCGCCGCGCTCGTCTATGGCGCGCTCGGCATCATTACGGCGCTGATCGCGCTCGTCGGCGGGCTCGGCATGCCGGTGCTGTGGGGGCTCTTCGCTTTCCTCTCCAGCTTCGTGCCCTTTCTCGGCGTGGCGGTCATGACATTGTCGCTGGCGATCGGCGGGCTCTTCGTCCACGAGACGATCTTCACCGGCCTGATACCCGCCGCGGCCTTCTTCCTCGTGCATCTCGTGATGGAGAACCTCGTGATGCCGGCCGTGATGGGCAGGCGGCTGGAGGTCACGCCGTTCATCGTCTTTTCGGCGATCATCTTCTGGACCTGGATGTGGGGCGCGGCCGGCGCCATGCTGGCGCTGCCGCTGTCGATCATCGGCATGACGATCGCCGAGGAGCTTCGCCCCGGCGGGCGCAAATCGCGGCCCTCGCTGCCGGGATAGGGGCAGCTCCCCATGCCCCAATGCTACAGCGCGCCGTTTCACCGCCATTGCATTTTCCCGCTCCGGTAGAGTAGTCTTTGTCGATCGCCGACGGGGGCATCGATGAGCAAACGATACGAGCAGATGCGCCGAAACCCGCTCGCGGATTGGCGAATCGAGGATGTAGAGGCCGTCTGCCGGGAATTCGGAATCCGCTGCGAAGCATCGCGTTCCGGAAGTTCGCATTACAAGATTTTGCATGCCTCTCAACGGGAGATCCTGACGATCCCGTACAAGAGGCCGATCAAGCCAGTCTATATCAAGCGGCTCGTCGCTTTCATCGATGCGGTTGCGGGTCTTGAGAAATAGGCGAGACGGTCCACATGGAGCATGTATTCTGATATGGTAAGCTCGGTTTCGGCTGCCCCGGCATCAGGCCGTCCCGGTGAAGGATGCGAATGACCTACAGAAAGAGCGCACTGGAATACCCTGTGATCGTGTCGCCCCTTCCCGAAGAGGAGGGAGGCGGATTTGCCGCGACCGTTCCCGACCTGCCCGGCTGCATGAGCGACGGCGAGACCCCGCAGGAGGCGGTCTCGAACGTGGTGGATGCAATCGCCGCATGGATCGAGGCGGCACATGAACTTGGGCGCGAGATACCGCCCCCTTCCGTGCACAAAGCTTTCGCCTGAGCGAAAGTCCACTTGCCCGCTTGATCCGGCAGCTTCCCGCTTCTATCTCTCTCGGACCCCACCCCTACCTCCGGAGCCTGCATTTGCCCGTCTTCAAGAACCTGCCTGCCGCCCCGAAAGCCACGAAGAAGCCGGTGGAGGACGTCCGCCACGGCATCACCCGCACCGACGACTATGCCTGGTTCCGCGCCGACAACTGGCAGCAGATGTTCAAGGACCCGTCCATTCTCGACCCGGAAATCCGCGCGCATCTGGAGGCCGAGAACGCCTATATGAAGGCGGCGATGGCGGATACCGAGGCGCTGCAGAAGACGCTCTTTGCCGAGATGCGCGGGCGCATCAAGGAGGACGACAGCTCCGTGCCGGTCAAGGACGGTCCCTTCGCCTATGGCACCTCGTTCGTCACCGGCGGCGAGCAGCCGCGCTACTTCCGCACGCCGCGCGACGGCGGCGAACAGGCGATCCTGCTCGATGGCGACAAGGAAGCGGCGGGCAAGGGCTATTTCCGCCTTTCCGGCCTCGACCATTCGAGCGACCATTCGCTCGGCATCTGGGGCTATGACGACAAGGGATCTGAATATTTCACGCTGAAGGTGCGCGATCTTGCAACCGGCGAGGACCGCGGCGACCTGATCGAGAACAGCGGCGGCGGAGGCGTCTTCGCGCCGGACGGCAAGAGCTTCTTCTATACGCTGCAGGACGAGAACCACCGGCCTTCGAAGATCTTCCACCATATCCTCGGCGAGCCGCAGTCGCAGGACCGGCTGGTCTACGAGGAGGAGGATCCCGGCTTCTTCATGTCCGTCGGCGGCTCGCTGCTCGACGATTTCATCTTCATCGACATCCACGATCACGAGACCAGCGAATACCGGCTGCTGTCGACGAGGGATCTGCTTTCAAACCCCATCATCGTCGCGCCGCGCCAGACCGGGCTCGAATATTCGATGACGGAAGGCGGCGACGTCTTCTACATCCTGACCAATGCCGACGGGGCGAAGGACTTCAAGATCATGCAGACGCCGGTGACGGCGCCGGGACGCGAGAACTGGAGCGAGGTCGTGCCGCATCGGCCCGGCACGCTGATCCTGTCGCACATGGCCTATGCCCGCCATCTCGTCTGGCTGGAGCGCCACGAGGGCCTGCCCCGCATCGTCATCCGCGACCGGGCAAGCGGCGAAGAACATGCGATCGCCTTCGAAGAGGAAGCCTATTCGCTGGGGCTTTCGGGGGCTGCGGAATACGACACCGATACGATCCGCTTCTCCTATTCCTCGATGACCACGCCCTCGCAGCTCTTCGACTACAACATGGCGACGCGCGAGCGCACATTGCTCAAGACGCAGGAGGTTCCCTCCGGCCACAATCCGGACGACTACGTGACGCGCCGCGTCTTCGCGCCGGCCCATGACGGCGAGCGCGTTCCCGTCACGCTGCTCTACCGGAAGGATACGCCGCTCGACGGCTCGGCGCCCTGCCTGCTCTACGGCTACGGCGCCTACGGCATCACCATCCCGGCGTCCTTCAACACCAACTGCCTGTCGCTGGTCGACCGCGGCTTCGTCTATGCCATCGCTCATATCCGAGGCGGCAAGGACAAGGGTTTTTCCTGGTACGAAGACGGCAAGATGGGCAAGAAGACCAATACCTTCAAGGACTTCATCGCAGCGGCCGACTATCTGAATCAAGAGAAGTTCACGTCTTATGCGAAGATCGTCGCCGAAGGCGGCTCGGCCGGCGGCATGCTGATGGGCGCGATCGCCAACATGGCGCCGGAAAAATTCGGCGGCATCATCGCCGCCGTGCCCTTCGTCGACGTCTTGAACACCATGCTCGACGACACGCTGCCGCTGACCCCGCCGGAATGGCCGGAATGGGGCAACCCGATCGACAGCCGCGAGGACTACGACCACATCGCCTCCTACAGCCCCTACGACAATGTCGGCGCGAAACCCTATCCGGCGATCCTGGCGCTCTCGGGGCTCACCGACCCGCGCGTGACCTACTGGGAGCCGACCAAATGGGTGGCGCGGCTGCGCGAAAGGACCACCGGCGACGCGCCGATCCTGCTCAAGACCAACATGGACGCCGGCCACGGCGGAGCATCGGGCCGCTTCCAGCGCCTGGAGGAAATCGCCTTCGAATACGCCTTCGCGATCAAGATGGCGGGGAAGGTGTGAGGCACAGAGAAGGCCAACGATCAGTTATCTTTCAGGATATTCGGCAGATCGCGACGGCCATCGACCGGAATCGATCGCCTGCTGCAACATAAGGGCCTGCATTTCCGTCAGTTCGATATCGAGCTTCCGGTTCATCGCGTTCTTCCCATGCTTTATGAGAGTAGCGATTTTTTCAACAAGGAACCCGGCCAAGCCGACGCAGCAATCCCCGCCGCGCCTTTATCTTGCGGACAAAGAGCCTATCTTAAGGATATATGCCCGTTGCCGGCGCGGTGAAGACGGGCGCGGGTTTGCGGGCAACGGAATCGAGGAGCGGATGACGGAAGCGACGAAGCGAATCTCCGGCGAGGCCGAAGCCCTCATTTCCTTCGACAACAGCTATGCGCGGCTGCCGGAGCGTTTTTTCGCGCGCGTCGAGCCGACGGCGGTCGAGGCGCCGCTTCTCGTGAAATTCAACCGTGCGCTTGCCGAGGAGCTCGGGCTCGACGCGGCGGCGCTGGAGCGCGACGGCGCGGAGATCTTTTCCGGCAACCGGCTTCTGCCCGGCTCGGAGCCGATCGCCATGGCCTATGCGGGCCACCAGTTCGGTCAGTTCGTGCCGCAGCTCGGCGACGGGCGGGCGATCCTTCTCGGCGAGGTGATCGACCGGAACGGCAGACGGCGCGACATCCAGCTCAAGGGTCCGGGCCAGACGCCCTTTTCGCGGCGCGGCGACGGGCGGGCAGCACTCGGGCCGGTGCTGCGCGAATATATCGTCAGCGAGGCGATGCATGCGCTCGGGATTCCGACGACGCGGGCACTTGCCGCCGTCACCACCGGCCAGCCGGTCTACCGCGAGACGATCCTGCCCGGCGCTATCTTCACCCGCGTCGCCGCCAGCCATATCCGCGTCGGCACCTTCCAGTTCTTCGCGGCCCGCGGCGATACGGAAGCCTTGAGGACGCTCGCCGACCATGTGATCGACCGGCACTACCCGGAGCTGAAAGGCAGCGATGGACCCTATCTCGCCCTCCTCGATGCCGTGGCGGAGCGCCAGGCGGCGCTGATCGCCAAATGGCTCGGCGTCGGCTTCATCCACGGCGTGATGAATACCGACAACATGACCGTTTCCGGCGAGACGATCGACTTCGGCCCCTGCGCATTCATGGATACATACGACCCGCGCACCGTCTTCTCCTCGATCGACCAGGCGGGACGCTATGCCTATGGCAACCAGCCGGGCATCGGCCAGTGGAACATCGCGCGGCTTGCCGAAACGCTGCTGCCGCTTCTCCACGAGACGCCGGGCGAGGCGGTGGATCTTGCGAACGACGCCGTCAGCCGCTTCATGGACCGTTTCCAGGAGCGCTGGAAAGGCGTCGTGCGCGCCAAGCTCGGCCTTGGCGAGACGGAGGAGGAAGGCGACGGCGAGCTCATCCGTTCGCTGCTTTCGCTGATGTATGACGGGAAGGCGGATTTCACGCTGACCTTCCGTCGGCTTTGCGACGCGGCGGCGGATGCGGCGGGCGGGGAGCGTTTCGCGCAGCTCTTCGCCGATCCCGCAGCGCCCGCCGCATGGCTCGAGCGCTGGCGCGCGCGCCTTTCGCACGGCGCAACACGTCCCGCGGAGCGCGCGGACGCGATGCGATCCGTCAATCCTGCCTTCATCCCGCGCAATCACCGGGTGGAACAGGCGCTTTCCGCCGCCATCGAGGATGGGGATTTCTCGCTGTTCGAAGCGCTCGGCGACGTGCTTTCATGCCCTTACGAAGACGATCCGCGCTTTGCCGCCTACGCGCAACCGCCGAAGCCCGGCGAAGAGGTGCTGCAGACCTTCTGCGGCACCTGATCCGTCACTTCTTCCTGTCGCGGCCGAAATCCTCGCGTAGCTCGTCCTTGGCCTTTTCCAGCACATCCTTGTCCTTGCTCGAGAGGTTGCGGCCCGCGCGGTTGATGTAGAAGGTGAGCATGGACATGGCCGAACGGAAGGGGTTCGACTTGCGCCGGTCGCTCTCCTCGGCCGAGCGCTTGAGAGAGCGGGCGACCTTTTCGGGACTGCCCGACTTGAACACATTTTCCTTCAGGTCCATGGCGTCGCTCGTCTGCGTTACCCGCTTCGACCACTTCTTCTTTTTCTTTCGCGTCTTCGCCACGGCCGTCTCCGCCATATGCTCGCTGTCTCCCGGGAACAGAAGCCGTGTCCGATTGTTCCGAATGCGGCACAATTTTGCGGCGCAATACGGTTGAACGTTCCCGGCGAAGCGTTATGTTCGCGGCGACGGGGTGAGTCACCGCTTACCCCTCCAGCGACGGCTCCCTCCCGACATCCGCGTCGACGGCCGCCGCCGAAAGAGGCCCTTACCGGCCATGGCCATGTTTCAGGAGACAACTGATGGCTATCCTCATCACGTCCATTCTTTTCATTCTTATCGGCCTCGCCCTAGGCGGCGGCGGCATATGGCTCGCCGCCCTCGGCGGCAGTCCCTATTATCTCATTGCGGGCCTCGCTTTCCTGTTGACTGCGTTCCTGCTGATCCGCCGCAAGGCGGCAGCACTCTGGGTTTATGCATTGCTGGTCATCGGCTCGCTCGCCTGGGCGGTGTGGGAGGTCGGTTTCGACTGGTGGCAGCTGGGCCCGCGCGGCGGCATCATCGTGCTTCTCGGCCTCTGGCTGATGACGCCCTGGATCACCCGTCCGCTCGGCTTCGTCAGCCCGTCCGGCGAACGCTACGGCGCAAGCATCCTGCCGCTCGCCATCGCCGCCATCCTCTCCATCGGCGTCGCCGGCTATTCGATGACGCAGGACCCCCATGACATCGCCGGCGAACTGCCGGGCGAGGCGGTGGCCGCCAATCCCGTTCTCGGCGGAAACGTGCCCCCCGGCGAATGGCATCAGTACGGCCGCACCGCCTTCGGCCAGCGCTACTCTCCGCTCGACCAGATAAATACCGACAATGTCGGCACGCTGCAGGTCGCCTGGCAGTACCAGACCGGCGACGTGAAGCTGCCGGAAGACGTCGGCGAGACGACCTATCAGGTGACCCCGCTCAAGATCGGCGACACGCTCTATGTCTGCACGCCGCACAACTGGGCGATTGCCATCGATGCGGAGACGGGCCAGGAGAAGTGGAAATACGATTCCAACTCCGGCATGAACCCGGACCGCCAGCACCAGACATGCCGCGGCGTGACCTACTGGGCGGACCCGACGGCTGCGGCCGGAACCGCATGCGCGTCGCGCGTCTATCTGCCGACCTCGGACGCAAGGCTGATCGCGCTCGACGCGGAGACGGGCGAGGTCTGCACCTCGTTCGCCGACAACGGCGAGCTGCATCTGGAAGCGGGCATGCGCTACACGCCGGCCGGCTACTACTACTCCACCTCCCCGCCGGTCGCCGTCGCCGACAAGCTGATCATCGGCGGCGCGGTCAACGACAACTATTCGACGGAAGAACAATCCGGCGTCATCCGCGCCTTCGACATCCGCACCGGCCAGCTGATCTGGAACTGGGATTCGGGCAATCCGGACCAGACGACGCCGCTGCCGGAAGGCCAGACCTACACGACGAACTCGCCGAACAGCTGGTCCGTCTTCAGCTATGACGAGGGCCTCGGCCTCGTCTATATCCCGCTCGGCAACCAGGTGCCCGATCAGCTCGGCATGGGCCGCAGCGAGCATGTCGAGCGCTTCTCCTCCTCCATCGTCGCACTCGACATCAATAGCGGGCAGCTGCGCTGGGTGCGCCAGACGGTGCATCACGACCTCTGGGACATGGACGTTCCGGCGCAGCCCGCCCTTCTCGACATCACCCGCGACGACGGCACGGTGGTTCCCGCGCTCGTCGGCCCGACCAAGCAGGGGGACATCTACGTTCTCGACCGGCGCACGGGCGAGCCGATCATCCCGGTCAACGAGATCCCGGCTCCGACCGGCGCGATCCCGGAAGACTTCACCGCGCCGACCCAGCCGATCTCCGACCTCACCTTCTCTCCGCCGCCGCTGACGGAGAAGAACATGTGGGGCATCTCCATGTTCGACCAGCTCGCCTGCCGCATCCAGTTCCACCAGCTGAAATACGAAGGCCGCTATACGCCGCCTTCGCTGGAAGGCACGATCGTCTATCCCGGCAATTTCGGTACGTTCAACTGGGGCTCGGTCGCGGTCGATCCGGAACGGCAGATCATGTTCGGCATGCCGACCTATCTCGCCTTCACGTCGCGCCTCGTTCCGCGCGACCAGGTCCCGCCGAAGGGAGAGGACGAGAAAGGGTCCGAGCAGGGTCTCAACCGCAACGACGGCGCGCCCTACGGCGTCTATATGGGTCCCTTCCTCGGGCCGCTCGGCATTCCCTGCCAGGCACCGCCATGGGGCTATGTCGCCGGCGCCGACCTCAGGACCGGGGAGATCGCCTACAAGCACAAGAACGGCACGGTCTACGACATGACGCCGCTGCCGCTGCCCTTCAAGGTGGGCGTGCCCGGCATCGGCGGCCCGATGATCACCAAGGGGGGCGTCGCCTTCCTGGGTGCGGCGGTCGACGACTACTTCCGCGCCTATGACGTGACCACGGGGCGCCAGCTCTGGGAAGCGCGGCTTCCGGCCGGCGGCCAGTCGACCCCGATGACCTACACGGTCGGCGACAAGCAATATGTGCTGATCGTCGCCGGCGGCCACGGCTCGGTCGGCACCAAGGCAGGCGACTATGTGATTGCGTATACACTGCCGTAAGGACAGCCGTGTTACGGCAGGCGATTGCGGCGGCCCTGCCCTCGCCTCTGCCTGCCGACATCCCCTTCACCAAGGGTAGAGAACCGCATATGGCCGGCTCGCGGGCTGTCTCCCTCTTCTCCCCGCGGGGGAGAAGAGGGAACGAGCTGCTGCGCCAGGCATATGCGGTTGCCCTGCCCATAAAGGGGGTAAAAGAGCGGGCTCGCTCTCTGCTTCGAATTCCCGCCGATTTTTAGCCCCTCCCCTGGAAAGATTTTCACAAAACGATTGCCGAAGGCGATTGCCCGGCCCTCCCCGTCCTTCCATTATGCGCCCTTCCGGCCTTCCCCAGGGAGATTCGCGTGATGACGGACGACTGGCAGTTGCTTGCCAAGCCGGTGAGAGCCATTCTCGCAAACTACTGGCGCTCCTCGCGGCTGTTGCTGGCGCTCGTCGCGGTCGTCGTCTTCTTCTCCTCGGTCGCCGCGGTTGCCGCCCCCTATATATTCTCCAGGATGATCGACCGGCTGACCACCGGCAATGCCGCCGAAACGGTGCTGACCGGCTTCGTCCTTTATGCGCTTCTCATCGGCATTTCGACGGCGCTGCAGCACATGGTGCAGTACCTTTCCTATATGAGCGGCGAAAACCTGACCTTCATTGCCGGAACGAGCCTTTTCGAGCGCCTTCTGAAGAAGACGACCGCCTTCTTCGTGGACCATAATCCCGCGGAAATACAGAGCGCCAGCGCACGCGGACAAGGCGCGATGATGACGATCGTCCAGCTCGCTCTCGTCGTGTTCATACCCGGCGCCACCCAGATCACGCTGACGCTGATCACGCTCGGCGCGACGATCGACGCGGAGATCGCGCTGATCGTCATCCTCTACGGCACCGGCTATGTGGCGCTGACCATGCTAGCAAACCGCCGCACCAGACCATACCTCGACGCGGCGATCGCAGCCGTGCAGGAGAATGCGAAATTCGTCGGCAACGCGATGAACGCCATGGAGACGCTGCGCCATTTCGGCAGCCACGAATGGATGCACCGGCGCTTTTCCGGCAAGGCGCGGGAAGTGCGCGACAACTGGCGCGCCTTCTGCTTCCAGCGCATCGGCTACAGCTCGGTGCTGGGCCTCGGGCTTGCCGTCCAGTTCGTCGTGACCTTCCTGCTGCTCGTGCCGCGCTACGAGGCGGGCGAGCTCAGCGTCGGCGACGTCGTGCTTTTCAACGCTTTGCTCCTGCAGCTCAATGCGCCTTTCGAGATGATCGGCCATGCGATAGACGACGTCGTGCGCTCGCGCGCATCGCTGCTGCCGCTTGCCCGGATATGGGCCGCGCCGGAGGAGAGCGACACCGATACACCGCATGCATTCGCGGCGACGAACGGCACCCTCGCCTTCGACCGCGTTTCCTTCCTGCATGAGAACGGGCGGGGTGTCCGCGACATCAGCTTCACCGCCCGGCGCGGGCGCATCACCTACCTGACCGGCGAGACCGGATCGGGCAAGTCGACGCTTCTGAGGCTCGCGCTGAAGTCGATCGTGCCCGGGAGCGGCCGCATCACGGTCGACGGCGTCGATCTCGGTTCCATCAACCGCGACGACTGGTACGGCGCGATCGGCGTGGTGCCGCAGGACATCCTGCTTCTCAACGACACGCTCGCCATCAACATCGTGCTCGGGAGGACGATGGACGCCGAACGGCTGCGGCGCGCCGCGGCAAAGGCAGCGATCCTCGACCTCATCGAACAGCTTCCCGAAGGTTTCGACACACTGGTCGGCGAACGGGGCATGAAGCTCTCCGGCGGCGAGCGTCAGAGGATCGCCATCGCCCGCGCGCTCTACGGCGAGCCGAAGCTGCTCTTCCTCGACGAGGCGAGCTCGGCGCTGGACGAGGCGACCGAAAGCGAGATCATGGCCCATATCCGCAACCTTGCCGACGAGGTGACGGTCGTCGCCGTCACGCACCGCAGGAGCGTGATCCTGCCCGAAGATCACATCGTGCGGCTCGAAGCGGGAACCGTTTCAAGCGATACGTGAAGCGGCCGCGAAAAGCCGAATCAATCCGCAGGCTTGGGCGCCGGCGTTGAAAAACCGATTCCGGGCGCTGTTCGCGGCTCAAGCCGGACGCGCGACCTCGACGGTCACATGGGAAAGCTCGTGCAGGCCGGCGAGCTTGGCCTTGTAGAAGCCGGGCTCCTTCGGCTCCGGCGTCACCAGCGAGACGATCGCGGCATGGTGGCCGGGGCCGAGCTGCCAGACATGCAGGTCGGTGATCCGGTCGGTGGGCGTCTCGATCGCCCCGCGGATTTCCGCCGGCAGTTCCTCGTCCTGCGGCACCGCGTCGAGCAGCACGGTTCCGCTCGTGCGGATCAGACCCCATGACCAGCGGGCGATGACCAGGGCGCCGACGATGCCCATCAGCGGGTCGAGGAAGACCCAGCCGTTCGACCGGCCGAGCAGCAGCGCGACGATGGCGAGCACCGAGGTCAGCGCGTCCGCCAGCACATGCAGATAGGCGGCCTTCAGGTTGTTGTCGGTGGCGTGGTGCCGCCGTGCGTGGCCGTGGTGATGATCGCCGTCGCCATGCGCGTGATGGGCATGGCCGTGGTGGTGGTGATCATCGCCCCTGAGCAACCACGCGCTGGCGAGATTGACGCCGAGACCGATGACGGCGACGAAGATCGACTGGCCGAAATGGATTTCCACCGGGTTGGCGAGGCGCACCGCGCTTTCCCAGGCGATCAGCAGGGCGACGAGCGCGAGCAGCACCGCGCTGGCGAAGGCCGCGAGATCGCCGAGCTTGCCGGTGCCGAAGGTGAAGCGGGGATTGTGCGCCTGGCGGCGGGCATAGAGATAGGCGAGCGCGGCAATCAACATGGCGCCGGCATGCGTCGCCATGTGCCAGCCGTCGGCGACGAGCGCCATGGAACCGTAGAGCGTACCGGCCGCGATCTCGGCGATCATCATCGTCGCCGTCAGCGCGATGACCAGCCAGACGCGCCTTTCGTTGCGCGCATGGTCCCTGCCGAGGAAATCGTGATCGTGCCTGAAATTCTCCAGCGTGCTCATCGCTTTTCCTTCCGAAGCAATCCCGGAAAAAGCGCTTGGCTGCTTTCCGTCCGGAATCGCGTAAAGACAAAGAGGTAAAGAGGTAAAGAGGACGCCGCTTATTTGACCGCGATACGCGACCCAAGAATCCTCTCGTTATTTCGAGGGCATCCTTGCCCCTCACCCTGACCCTCTCCCCGCAAGCGGGGAGAGGGGACCGTCGGCGTTGCGGCCCTCATTCCTTCTCCCCGGCGGAGAGAAGGTGGCCGGCGGGCCGGATGAGGGGCAAATCCGATTGCTGCATGTGCTATCTGACATAGCTGCGGATGACCTCCGCGAGTTCCTCGGCTGCCCGGCGGCGCTCGGCCTCGTCGGTCGCCGCCATGATGTGTTCCTGCAGATGATCCTCCATCACCTCCGCTGTCAGCCCGTTCAGCGCGCCGCGAATGGAGGCGAGCAGTTGCAGGACCTCGCCGCAGGGCCGCTCCGCCTCCAGCGCCCGCTCGGCCGCTTCCATCTGGCCCTTCAGGCGGCGCACGCGGCCGAGCAGCTTGGATTTCTCGCGGATCGTGTGGGACATGGCTGCCTCCGATTAATATAGGGGGGTATAGTATACTGCCGTCGCCGGCGACACCAGTCCTTTTCACCGGCCGGCGCGCAGTTCCGCTGTGGCGTGGGGGGCGGTTTTAGCCCGTCTTCTCCGCGACGAGCTTGCCGATCTCGGCAAAAACGGTGTCGAGGTTCTTCATCGGTCCGGTCGCCTCGCCGATATAGGCGGCGATCAGGACCGGCTGTGGCCGCTCCGGCCAGGCGACGGCGACATCCGCGACACTGCCGTTTCCGGTCGTGCCGGTCTTGTCGCCGACGCGCCAGGTTTCCGGCAGTCCCGCCCGCAGCCGGACTTCGCCCGTCTTGCTGGCAACCAGCCAGGCGGCGAGCCTTTCACGGTTGCTCGCGGAGAGAACGTCTCCGAGGAGGAGCGCGCCCAGCGTCTCGGCCATCGCGCGCGGCGTCGTCGTGTCGCGCGCATCGCCTTCCTTCGCCTGGTTCAGCTCCGGCTCTATCCGGTCGAGCCGGGTGGACCTGTCGCCGATCGCGCGCAGCCAGCGCGTCAGGCGTTCCGGCCCGCCGATATTCTGCAGAAGCAGGTTGCCGGCGGCATTGTCGCTCCGGGTGATGGCCGCCTCGCAAAGCTCTGCCAGCGTCATCCCCTCCCGGCCGGCATATTTCTGCGTCACCGGCGAATAAGGCACCAGCGCGCCGGGACCGTAGGCGATCCGCCGGTCGAGCCGTTCCTTGCCCGCTTCGACCCGGGCAAGCACGCAGGCGGCGGCCAGCGTCTTGAATGTGGAACCCATGGCGAAACGTTCCGTGGCCCGGCAGCCGAAGGATCGCCCGGTGGCGGTGTCCTTCACGTAGACGCCGAGGCGCCCGCCCGTGATCTTCTCCAGGGCCGCCAGCCGCCTTCCGACGTCGCCGTCGTCGGCCGCGCCGAATGCCGCACGTCCGCCGGCAAGCGCCGGAACGGCCAGCGCTACGCCGATCATCAGGTTTCGCCTGCCGATGATGAAGTCCATGCGTCTCCCTCCCGATCGAGCCTCCCAGATGGGGTAGGAAGCAAATGTGGCCAGGCTGTGGGCACGGAGAGAAAAGCCGGAGACCAGCCATAAGCCATCCTATAGGCCCCTATCGCCGAGACTTGGCGTAACCCCGTTGACAACGGCGCCGTTTCGGACAATATCGCGGCATGATCAAGAACACGCACATCGCCGCACGCTATTTTTGGCTGTTCCTCTAGGGAGCGGCTGTTCGATCATATCCAACAAGCCGCCATCAGGCGGCTTTGTTGTTTCAGGCACCTGGTGGCACAAGACCCAAGGAGCCTGGAAATGCCGAATACCGTCATCAAACTCGAAACACCGCCGCTCGAACGGCCGCCCGTGCTGACGATCCGCACGGCGCGCGCGGGAGACCTGCAGCAGATCATGGACATGATCGCGCTGCATGCCGAATGCCACGGCGACAAGGCGAGGATCAGTGCCGCCGACCTCGACCGCGACCTCTTCGGCCCGGCCCCGTGGATCACCGCGCTCGTCGCCGAGGCCGGGCGCGACCTCATCGGATACGCGATCCTCGTGCCGATGTACCGGGCGATGGAAGGCGTGCGCGGCATGGAGCTGCACCAGATCTTCGTGCGCCAGGCCCATCGCGGCACCGGCATCGGCCGCCACCTCGTCGCCCGCGCAAGGGAGCAGGCCCGCCAGGCCGGCTGCGCCTATCTCTCGGTCAGCGCGGCGACGGGCAACTTCCGGGCACACCGCTTCTACGAGCAGATGAACTTCACGGCCGGCCCGGTCACCGGCATGCGCTATATCCAGGCGCTGGGGTGACGGGGGCGGGGGCGGCGCGCGGCGCTTACGAGCGGGCGGCCTTGGCGAGAACCTCTTCGGCCCATTGATTGAGGCTCTTGCCGGCCCGCTCTGCAGCGCGCGCCGCATTGGCATGAACGGACGGATCGACACGGAACATCATCTTTCCGGAATACGGCTTCTGCGGTTCCTTGCCTATCTTCCGGCAGGTCTCGACATAGTCGTCCACAGCCTCCCGAAAGGCCGCCTTGAGGCCATCCACATTGTCCGCATGGAAGCCGACGCCGTCCCTCAGCCCCGCAATCCTCCCGACAAGGATTTCGTCCTCTGCATCATATTCGATGCGGGCGGTATAGCCCTTATAGGTCATGACATTCATGGCGTTATTCCAATTCTCGACAGGAGACCACGAAAATATCCCTTTTGAAAGCGTTCCGCGGCACATCTATCGCGCCGGGATCGCCTTCAGGTAGGCGGCGATCGCCTCGCGGTCTTCGGGCGGCAGGCGGGCAAGGTTCTTCTGGACCTCGACCATGGAACCGCCGACGGAATCGAAATCCGGCGTGAAGCCGCTTTCGAAATAGCTTGCGATGTCGCTTTCGCTCCAGCTTTCGAGATCGCCGCCCGGCGTGATGTCGGGCACCCTGCCCTCTCCGCCCTCGGGATTGGGCGCGCCGGCAAGCCACCGCTCCGTCTCAAGGCCGCCGAGCGCATCGCGCGGGGTGTGGCATTCGCCGCAATGGCCGGGGCCTTCCACGAGATACTGCCCGCGGCGCACCTTCTCGTCGGCGCCGGCGAGCGCGACGCGGGGCGCCTCGTTCAGATAGAGAAAATTCCAGACCCCGACCGCCCTGCGGATACTGTAGGGGAAGGCGAGCTCGTGCGGCCGGGCGACATTCGGGCTTTCCGGCAGGGTTTTGAGATAGCCGTAGAGATCGTTGACGTCCTTTGGCGTCATACGCGCATAGGAGCCATAGGGAAAGGACGGGTAGAGATGCTCGCCGTCGCGTCCGACGCCGCGCTTCATCGCGTTGCCGAATTCGGCAAGCGTCCAGGCGCCGATGCCGGCCGTCTCATCCGGGGAGATATTGGGAACGTTGAAGGTGCCGAAGGCGCTTTTCAGCGCGAGGCCGCCGGCGAGAACCTGTTTCCGGTCATCGGGCGCACCGGGCGCGGCATGACAGCTCGTGCATCCGCCGGCATGAAATATCCGTTCGCCGTTGGCGATATCCGGCTGGCCGAGCCCCGCCCAGACCTCTTCCGGCAGCGGCCCCGGCGCCGTGATCCACCATGCCGCGCCTGCGCCGAGAACGCCGACCGCCACGAGGCCTGCCAGCCCTTTGCGTATCCTGCCCATCGTTTTCCTCTCGCTTTCAGCCGCGCAGGGCAGGCCGCGGCAGCTCTGCGCAGACGCATGGCCGCCCCGGGTCGGGCACCCGAAGCGGCATTTGCGTCTCGTTGTTCGGATGGACGGCCCACCGCATCATTTCTTGATGCGGTAGACCTCGTGACAGCCGCCGCAATTCTGGCCGACGGTCTTGATCGCCGCACCGACGCCTGCCTGATCGGCCGGCATGGAGGCGAGAACCGTATCGGCGTCGGACGCGAGCTTGGCGGATTTCTCCCTGAAGTCGTCCATGCTTTCCCAGATGCGGGGGCTCGCCTCGCCGCCCTCGGACCCGGCCGGAAACTGGTCGGGGAAGGCCTTGCCGACCTCGCTGATCGTCGACAGCGAGGTGCGCACGACATCGGCGTCATAGGCGGTCGCGCCCTTGGCGATGTCGGACAGCGCCTTCATGGACCGGCCGACGCTCTCCATCATCTCCTCGCGCTCCTTCTGCGGCCCCTCGGCGGCGGCAACCGCCCCGGCGGCGACGAAAGCAAGGGCGGCGGCAGCCGCGATCGTCCTCAACGTCATCTGTCACTCCTGATGTTTCCCGCGCGGTTTCTTCGGCGCAATGGTTCAACGAACACCGGCATGATTTGCATTTCGGGAATTTCAGGAAAGTAACATTTATTTGATCCCATTGTCTTTTCCGGCTCCGCCGCAGGCCCGGCACCCAGGCTTCAGGCAGTACCCCAGCCCCGCCACAGCGTCAGGACGGCGATGGCGATCAGGAGGAAGCCTGCGGCGCGGCCGATGAGCCGGGTCGCAGCCGGGCTGCCCGTCAGGAATGCGCGCCCCCTGCCGGCGGCGAGCGCGAGGCCGCCATAGACGGCGAGCTGGGTCGCCCAGATCATCAGCACCATCACGGCGGCCTGCCGCCAGACCGGGCCGAATTCCGGGCGCAGGAACTGCGGAAACACCGCCAGCATGAAGAGATAGGCCTTGGGATTCATCAGGCTCGTCAGCGCGCCCTGGCGGAAGCGGGTCCACAGGCCGCGCCGGTCGAGCATCTCGACGCACTCGACGGTGATGGAGCTCCTGGCGAGCGTCCAGCCGATCCAGGCGATGTAGAGCGCGCCGGCGACGAGCAGGATGTCGAAGAGCTGCGGCACGAAGCGGATGAGCACGCCGATGCCGAGCGCGGCATAAAGCGTATGGACGAGGCCGCCCGCCATGATGCCGAAGGTGGCCGACAGCCCGGCACGGCGCCCGCCGGAAAGCGAACTTGCCAGGACGAAGATCATGTCCATGCCCGGCACGACGATGATGCCGGAAAGGAGGAGGAAGAAGAGCCAGAGGTTTTCGGCATATGTCATGTCAGTTGTCCGCTGCTTGGAGGCGAGCAGGAAAACGCTCTTTCCTGTTCTTTCAGTTGCTTGAAGCGTGCTATAGCGAAGGCCAACTGACAGGGATGTGTCAGGAGTGTTTGAGAGGACCGCCATGCGCAAGGCATCCCGGCTGTTCGAGATCATCCAGATCCTGCGGCTCGCCCGCCGGCCGGTGACGGCGGCAAAGATCGCGGAAAGGCTGGAGGTGACCGTGCGCTCGATCTACCGCGACATCGCGGCACTCCAGGCGATGCGCGTACCGGTGGAGGGCGAACGCGGCATCGGCTATATCCTGCGGCCCGGCTTCGACCTGCCGCCGCTGATGTTTTCCATCGAGGAGACGGAGGCCGTCGTGCTGGCGCTGGCGCTTCTGGAGCGCACCGGAGACCGGGAGCTGAAGGCCGCCGCCAGACGCGTCGGCGACAAGATCGCCGGCGCCGTGCCGCCGCCGCTGCGCCAGACGCTTTCGGCCCGCGCGCTGCATGCTTGGGGTTCGGTCGCGCCGGCGCCGGAGGGCGTCGATCTATCGCTGGTGCGCCGGGCGATCCGCGACGAGGAAAAGCTTCTCATCGATTATCGCGACGAATATGCCCGCGCCAGCGAGCGCACCATCCGCCCGCTCGCGCTGATCTACTATTCCGAGACCGCCAACATCGTCGCCTGGTGCGAACTGCGCCAGGCGATCCGCAATTTTCGTGCCGACCGGGTGCAGGATTGCACTGCCGCGGGCGCCTTCTTCCGCGGCGAAGGCGACGGCCTGCGCGACCTCTGGATTTCCGGGTGGAAGATCAATCAGATGGCGGGGTGAGTTGGGAATCCTCGAAATCGAAATCGTCGTCAAGAACGCCCCCCGGCGGGCGCTGCTGCCCATGCCGAATTGCAAAGATCAGGACCACATTATCCCGAAGTTCGTAATCGACCAGGTAGGAACCCATGACGAATCTCAGAACCCCCGCCACGGGGATTTCCTCCGTGACCTGACCGATGTTGGGAAATTGCGTGAGATGCTGCCGCAGGCGTTTCAGGCTGTCGACAAATTGACGGGCTGCACGCGGGCTGCGCTTGTTCAGGTACTCCGCTTCGGACTTGACATAACCTCGCGCATCCGGCGAGAAGATCACCTTCACGCAGCCGCATCCTTGATGATGGCTTCGAGTTCCTCGACTATGTCGTCCAGATCGTATCCTTTGCCTTCGTCGATATCCCGGCGGGCTCTCGCCAGCTCCATGATCTCCCGGCCTTCGGAGGCAAGGTAGGATTTCAGCGCACGCACCAGGACCCAGCTTCGCGTGCGATCGCAGATTTCCGCTATTTCCTCGATCTCCGACAGTACGTCCAGCGGCAGGCGCATGGTGATCGGGTCGGACAGTTTTCGCTGATCGGACATCGTTTTCACCTCGATTTGTAATACAGCTTAATGTGCCGGCCCACGAAGGTCAAACGCAACAGGCAACCCGAACGATTGCGCCGCAGGGGAGCTGTCCGGCAGTATAAGCGGCAAGCAGCCCCGCGACGCCTTCAGAAGCCGAGCGTCCGGCTTTGCTCGCGGCCGAAGCCTTTGATCTCCAGCCTGTCGCGATGGATCTCGACGATGGCGAAAGCGTTGGTATCGCGCGTGTCGACCATGCCGCGGAAATTGACGAAGTGCCGGCCGGCGGCCGTTGCATAATTGCCGTCGTGATTGTGTCCGCAGAGATAGGCGCGGAAGGCCTTCGAAGCGGTGAGGACCTCCACCACCTGTCCGGCGTTCCAGAGATTGTGCTCGTTCAAGGGGCACAGCGGATAGTGGCCCATGACGATGACCTTTTCGCCGGCCTCGCCGGCGGCGGCGAGAACGTCCTTCAACCAGGCGAGCTGCGCCTCGCCGATCCCGCCGTTCCAGATATAGGCGTTGATGGCGCCGGCCGCCTTCAGCGCGGCGAGCCGTTCTTCCGCACGGACGCGGCGCGGATCGCCGGCGGGTGTCGAGAAAAGACTGACCTCGTTGCCGTCGAGGACGACGAACCGGATGGCACCCTCGGCGAAGTGGTGCCAGGGCGCGGGCATGGCGAGGCGCCGATGAACTTCGGCGAGCCTTTCCGGCGCGACGGCGAAATCATGGTTCCCCGGCAGGAAGACGGCCCGGTGGCGCAGGCGCCCGTAGACCGAAAGGACGGCATCGTAACTCTCCCAGTCCCGGTCGATGATATCGCCGAGCGTCACGACGAAGGCGAGATCGGCATCGTTGAACACCGCGATCGCCTCGGCGAGCTTGTCGAGGCTCTTGGCATAATAGCGCTCCATCCTGGGATGGCGCTCGATCGCGGCATATTGCGGGTCGGCGATAACGCCGAAGCGAAGGGGAGGCATTTCAGGAGAGGACATCATGTTCGCGGATTAGGCCGGACGGATGACAGGAGGATGACGGGTGGGGGATTGGCGCAGGAGCGCATCGCGGAGCACGTCGAAGACTTGGGGATCGAGCATCTGGGATATGTTGAAGCGCATGAAGTTCGGCGCCGACTGGGAGAGGCTGAACGCATTTCCAGGTGCCAATACGATGTTCCTTTCCAGGGCGGCGCGGGCGACGTCCGCCGCGTCCGCACCGTCGGGCAGCCGGCACCAAAGGAACATGCCCGCCTGCGGCTCCAGCCAGGGCGTTATCCCCAGGTTCTTCAGCTTACCCGAAACCTCGAACATGGCCTGCGCGAGACGCCCCCTCAGAACCTCGACATGCTTGCGATAGCTGCCGTCGCTCAACACGTTCAGGACGAGCTCGGCCGTCAACCGGCCGCCGCCGAAGGAGGTCGCGATCTTGAGGTCGGTCAGGCCGTCGATCCATTCGGGCTTCGCCGCCACGAACCCGCACCGCGCCGCGGCCGACAAGGTCTTCGAAAAACTGCCGATATGGATGACGCGATCCAGCCCGTCGAAGGCCGCAAGGCGCGGGGCCGGCGTGTGTTCGAAATCGGCGAAGATGTCGTCCTCGACGATGGTGAGGTCGAACTGATCGGCGAGCTTGAGAACCCGGTGGGCCGCAACGGGGGAAAGCACCGCCCCGGTCGGATTGTGGATCGCGGAGTTGGTTATGTAGAGGCGGGGCCGATGTTCGGCGACCGTCTGCGCGAAAGCGCCGATGTCCGGGCCGGACGGCGTGTAGGGAACGCCGACTATCCTGGCGCGGTGGGCGCGCAGCAGCGCATGGAAATTGAAATAGCACGGATCATCGACCAGCACCGTATCGCCGGGCTCCAGGAGGAACCGGCACAGGAGGTCGATCGCCTGGGTTCCGGATTCCGTCAGCATGATCTGATCGGGGGATGCTTCGATCCCCCGCTCCGCCATGCGCCGGGCGACGAGCCGGCGAAGCGGCGGCAGGCCCAGGGGCGAACCGTAATCGGCGAGCGACGGGCCTTCGGCGCGCGAAAGCCCCCTGAGCGCCCGGCGGAGGCTTTCCTCCGGAAGCCACGAGGACGGCAGCCAGCCGCAGCCCGGCTTGAGCCCGCCATCGCCGGCCTCCAGGGATTGCCGGGACACCCAGAAGGGATCGATCGCGCGATCGAGCCTGGGCCCCGCCTGCGAAAGGGAAAACGGCGCCGCCTGGCTTGCGACATAGAACCCCGAGCCTGGCCTGGACAGGATCGCGCCTTCGGCGACCAGACGCTCATAGGCATCGACAACCGTGGAGGTGGAAACCTTCAATGTCGCGGCAAGCCCCCGCACCGATGGCAGCTTGGCGCCGGGAGTCAGGCTGCGGCCCGCGATGCGCTGCCTGATCGTCGCCATGACCATCGCGACCCGGGTGCGTCCTGCCGTCTCCATATTCATCCGTATTGCTGCCTTCACCATAACAGTTTACCGAAACCGTATCAGACTGTGACTGGCAAGGCCACCGGCCGGGGCCGATAAGGGCTGCTTCAATGATGGAGTGCCTCATGGACCGCACGGCAGCCGGCTGGATCAATGGTTTTATCGGCGTGGTGATCTTCAGCGGATCGCTGCCTGCCACGCGCGTGGCGGTGATGCAGTTCGACCCGGTGTTCCTCACCGTCGCGCGGGCGGCGATCGCCGGGCTCCTGGCGCTGGCGCTGCTCCTCCTCTTCAAGGAGAAGCGTCCGGCCGCGCGCGACATCGTATCGCTGGCGGTCGTCGCCCTGGGCGTAGTGGTCGGATTCCCGTTGCTGACCGCCCTGGCGCTGCAGCATGTGACCTCGGCCCATTCCATCGTCTTCATCGGCTTGCTGCCTTTGGCGACCGCCATTTTCGGCGTGATCCGAGGGGGCGAGCGGCCGAAGCCGGTATTCTGGCTGTTTTCGGTGCTCGGAAGCGCCCTGGTCGCCGGTTTCGCATTGGCGCAGGGGCTGACGGCGTCACCTGCCGGAGATGCGCTGATGATGGCCGCGGTCATCGTCTGCGGGCTCGGCTATGCCGAGGGCGCGAAGCTCTCCCGCACGCTCGGGGGATGGCAGGTTATTTCCTGGGCGCTGGTGCTCTCCCTGCCGGTCATGACGGTAGCGGCGGTCTGCACCATGCCCGCAAGCTTCGCCGGCATCGAGGCTCCCGCCCTGCTCGGCCTTGCCTATGTCTCGCTCTTCAGCATGCTGATCGGTTTCGTGTTCTGGTACCGGGGCCTCGCGCAGGGCGGCATCGCCACGGTCGGCCAGCTGCAACTGCTGCAGCCCTTCTTCGGCCTGGCGCTGGCGGCGACCCTGCTGAACGAAGCCGTCACGCCGCTGATGTTCGCCGTAACCGTCGCCGTCATCCTGTGCGTCGCGGGCGCCCGCAAGTTCGCCGGACAGACGGTGCGACGTCCCGCAGCCCCGTCCGGCGCAGGACGGCTCCCGCCCGCATGAAACAAGAAGAGGCCCCGGTCGAGCCGGAGCCTCCTGCAATTTCCATACCTGCCTTTCGGACCGGGATCGGACGAAAGCGGTAAAAAAAGCCGACCGCTTACTTCGCGGCTGCCTCGTAGCGTTCCAGGACGTAGTCCCAGTTGACGAGGCTGTCGACGAAGGCTTCGAGGTACTTCGGACGCGCGTTGCGGTAGTCGATGTAATAGGAGTGTTCCCAAACGTCGACGCCGAGGATCGGGGTGCCGCCGTGGACGAGCGGGTTCTCGCCGTTCGGGGTCTTGGAGATTTCCAGCTTGCCGTTCTTGACGGAGAGCCAGGCCCAGCCGGAGCCGAACTGCGTGGTGCCGGCGGCGATGAAATCGGAGCGGAACTTGTCGTAGCCGCCGAGATCGCTGTCGATCGCCTTCTGCAGCGCGCCCGGCAGGCTCTTGCCGCCGCCGCCCTTCTTCATCCACTTCCAGAAATGGACGTGGTTGTAGTGCTGGCCGGCATTGTTGAAGAGGCCCTGGTTGGTGCCGTAGGACTTCTTGACGATTTCCTCCAGCGAAAGGTTCGCCAGACCGGCTTCCTCGGCAAGCTTGTTGCCGTTGTCGACATAGGCCTTATGGTGCTTGTCGTGGTGGAATTCGAGCGTCTCCTTCGACATGAAGGGAGCAAGCGCGTCGTAATCGTAGGGAAGCGGCGGGAGTTCGAAAGCCATGTTGGTATCTCCTCTAGGCGGACGAATTTTTGTCAACGAAATCCGTGAGCCGGAACATAGGGGCGGCAACCGGGACAGGCAACCGGTCCCATGCCAAAATTTTCGCGCAAGCGGCAAAATCCTTCCCTGCCCCCGCGCGCTCGCCATGGAACCGCCACAGCGCCGTTTTCAATTCGCGACTGCGCGATTTCAAAGCGTTGCCGCGTCCTTCGCGGACATGCCGCGCAGCCGATGATCCAGCCGAAAGGAGCCCCGATGAGCCCAGACCGCCTCGCCCTCCCCCTTGCCGCGCTCGCTGCCCTGCTGCCGGCCGCCGTCCTCGCGGCGACGCCCGAAGCCTGGGAGGAATTCCGCGCGGACGTGGAGAAGACCTGCGCCGCCGCTGTACCGGAAAAGCTCGCGAGCCCGACGATCTTCGTCGAGCCGACGGGAACCGAGAGCTACGGGCTCGCGCTCATCGAAGGGCTCTCGCCGGAGGCGAAGACCCGCATCGTCTATGTCTGCGTCTACGACAAGCAAGGGAAGACGGCGGAGGTATCGCCGCCGGTCAGCACGGAATATATCCACATCCTGACAAACGAGGAGCGCGAGGCGATCCTCGAACGACGTAACGCCGCCGGCGACAACAAGACGATGGACGAATCCGGGCAGGAATAGCCGCGCGGAAGCGTTCGCTATTCCTCGCTGGCGCGGCCGGAATAGGCCCAGTCCATGTAGAGGTCGAGCGCCTTGCGGGCGACCGGCCCCTCCTGCAGGTCGCGCTCGTCGAGCTTCACGACGGGAACGATCTTGGAATAGTTGCCGGAGGTGAAGATCTCGTCGGCGCCCATGAAATCCTCGACGCCGAGCGTTGCCTGACGCACCTCGAAGCCGGCCTGTTCGAGCAGCCCGATGACGCGCGAGCGGGTGATGCCGGCAAGGAAGGTGCGGTTGGCGGCGGGCGTGAAGACGACGCCGTCCTTCACCAGGAAGACGTTGGAGGACGCGGTCTCGGCAACGTTGCCGTTCATGTCGCGCACCAGCGCGTTGTCGAAGCCGCGGTTCCTCGCCTCGATCAGCATGCGGGCATTGTTGGGATAGAGGCAGCCGGCCTTGGCATCCGTCACCGCGCATTCGGGCGTCGGGCGGCGGAAGGGAGAGAGCGTCAGCGTCATCGGCTTCGCCGTGTTCATCGGCGCCTCGAAGAGGCAGAGCGCGAAGCGGGTCGATTCCGGATCGGGCGCGACGACGCTGGTCTGCGAGCCGTGCTCGCACCAGTACATCGGCTTGACGTAGATCGCGGTGCGGCCGTCGAATTTCTTCGCGCCCTCCAGCGCCAGCGCCTCGATCTCCTCCGCACTCTTCAGGGCCTTCATGCCCATGGCGAGCGCGGAGCGGTTGACGCGCCGGCAGTGCAGGTCGAGATCGGGCGCGATGCCGTCGAACCAGCGCCCGCCGTCGAATACGGTCGAGCCGAGCCACATGGCATGCGAGGTGGGGCCGATCAGCGGCGGATTGCCGGAATGCCATTGCCCATCGACGAAGGTCCAGGTGGCGGTGCGCGCGGCGGTGCTGACGGTCATGGTCCGAGTCTCCTTTGGCTGGCGGGCAGTCAAGCCGCCGCCGCAGCCGGGGTCAAGGAGAAAAGCCGGCGCTCGCCGACTTCGCAATTTCGGCTCCGGCGCAAGCGCTTCCGCGCAAGTTCTTTTCGCCGAAACAACGGCTTGCGAATGCACCTATCACGAAAATTTATAGGCGCTGCGCTTCTGCCGGGCGACGGCGCATGTCATCATGGGAAGAGGTCAGGAAAGGTGCCGCGATGAAAGCCATGTATTACGAAGCCTTCGGCGCCCGGCCGGAAATCCGCACGCTCGCGGATCCGACGCCGCCCGAGGGCGGCGTGGTGGTGAAGATCGAGGCGACGGGGCTCTGCCGCAGCGACTGGCACGGCTGGATGGGCCATGACCCCGACATCAGCCTGCCGCATGTGCCCGGCCACGAATTCGCCGGAACGGTGGTCGCGGCCGGTCCGGCGGTGAAACGCTTCAAGGCGGGCGACCGGGTGACCGTGCCCTTCGTGTCGGGCTGCGGCCATTGCGGCGAATGCCGGTCGGGAAACAGCCAGGTCTGCGAGGCGCAGTTCCAGCCGGGCTTCACCCACTGGGGCTCGTTCGCCGAATATGTCGCGCTCGACTATGCCGACCACAATCTCGTGCATCTGCCGGAAAGCCTCGATTTCGCCACCGCCGCCAGCCTCGGCTGCCGCTTCGCCACCTCGTTTCGCGCCGTCGCGGACCAGGCGCGGGTCAAGGGCGGCGAATGGGTGGCGGTGCATGGCTGCGGCGGCGTCGGCCTGTCCGCGATCATGATCGCCGCAGCGCTCGGCGCCAATCCGATCGCCATCGACATCTCCGAGGACAAGCTCGCCTTCGCCCGCGAGATGGGCGCGGTGGCGGCGGTCAACGCGAAGACGGTGGCCGACGTCACGGAGGCTGTGCGCGACATCACCGGCGGCGGCGCGCATGTCTCGATCGACGCGCTCGGCTCGCCGGTCACCTGCTTCAACTCGATCCGCAACCTCAGGCGGCGCGGCCGCCATGTGCAGGTCGGCCTGATGCTCGGCGAGCATGCGGCACCGCAGATCCCGATGGCTCAGGTGATCGGCCACGAGCTCGAAATCTACGGCAGCCACGGCATGCAGGCCTGGCGCTACGACGCGATGCTGAAGATGATGGAAGAGGGAAAGCTTGCGCCCGAAAAACTGATCCGCCGCCATATCAGTCTGGACGATGCCGTGCCCGCGCTGATGGCCATGGACGGCGCGACGGACCTCGGCATCAGCGTGATTACGCGGTTCTGAGGGTGCGCTCATCAGCGCGGCGTTGACGCGTATCCGGGATACGCCTATCCTGCTGCCGGTCTTGGGAGAATTCCATGGGCGTGCGCGACAGGATTGAAAGATACCGGAAAAGCGGCGGAGCCTCCGATCTCGTGCGGGTCGAGGTCCTGGTGCCCGCAGGCCGCCGTGACGACATCGTTTCCCTTGCCGCCGGAATGCGGGCCGACCATCGGCAAAGGAAGGAACAGCTGCAGCAGCAGATCGACATGGCGTTGGAGCGCTACGGCGCTCGCATCCTCGACAACATCGACCTCGACCGTCTCGACGACGTCTACCAGAAATCCAGAGTTGTCGCGAAAGCGTTGATCGAGCGCGGCGACGCGCGCGCCTTCGCCCTCGGCCGGCGCCTGCTGAACGATGCGGAGAACTGAGCCGTGGCCCTCACCCGCCTTCAGAAGCAGATCATGGCGTCGATCGCGAAGAACCGCTCCGAAAGCAGTTATATGGCCGGCGGGCTCGTCCTAAACATGAACTGGCCACGCATGTCCGACGACATGGATATCTTCCACGATACCGACGAAGAGATCGGACCGACCGCCGGCCGCGACATCGAAACCCTGAAGAAGGACGGATTTCAGGTTCGCATCGACGTCAATATCTACGGATGCGTCGAAGCCGAAGTGTCCGCCGCGCAGGAAAGCACGCTCATTCAATGGATGAGCGAGTCGCGAACGCGCTATTTTCCGCTTATCCGGGATGACGAATGGGGCGCGAGGCTGCATGTCGCAGACCTGGCCGTCAACAAGGTTCTCGCGGCCTCATCAAGGACCAAGCCCAGGGACCATGTCGATCTCGTGATGATAGACCAGAACCTCTGCCCGCTCGGTGCCGTCGTCATGGCTGCGGCCGGCAAGCCGCCGCACTATTCGCCGGCAAGGATTATTGACGAAATCCGCCGAAGGGGCTTGTCGATCCCGACGGAAGATTATGAGGCCGTAAAGGGATTGCCCAGCGATTTCACGGCAGCCGTTATCAGGGAAAAACTGGTCGAAGCCCTGGACCGTGCGGAAGCCTATATGCGCGCAGCACCCGCCGACATCGTCGGCCTTCTCGCTGTCGATACGGGCGGCGTGCCTGTCGAAGTGACGGAGCTCGGCGCTGAAGGTATCCAATTCAGAAAGGCGACCGCTGAGCCGGAAGTCATGCCTTCCTTGCCGGAGGTCGCAGAGCGCTGGTCGCAGCAAGGTCGCCAAGAGGAGAAAGACGGCTCTTCCTGAGAACCCGCAAGAGACGTGAGGGCGGGTATTGTACCGTGCGATATCCCATCGTCCTCATTGTGCACCGCACAAAAAATTGACATCATGCGGCGGGACCGTGAAAGTCTCGCATAGAACGTTTCCGGGGAGGGATTCGGTCAGATGTCTCATGCAGCCTATGTCTTCGACGCCTATGGCACGCTGTTCGACGTGCATGCGGCGGTGCGCCGGCATGCGGGCGATGCCGGGCCGGATTATCAGCGGTTTTCCGAGATGTGGCGGGCAAAGCAGCTCGAATATTCCTGGACGCTGGCGCTGATGGGGGCCTATCGCGACTTCTGGAAGCTGACCGAGGAAGCGCTCGACTATACCTTCCAGCGCTTTCCGTCGGTCGATCCGGCGCTGCGCGCGAAACTGCTCGAGGCCTACTGGAGGCTCGACTGCTATCCGGAGGTCCCGTCGGTCCTGAAGGGGCTGAAGGCAAAGGGCGCGCGCGTGGCGATCCTTTCCAACGGATCGCCGGAAATGCTCGCCTCCGCGGTCTCCAATGCAGCGCTCGACACGGTGATCGACGACGTCTTCTCCGTCGACACGCTCAAGACCTACAAGACGGCGCCCGCCGTTTACGATCTCGTCACCACCCGCTACCGGCTTTATCCGCAGGCGGTCTCCTTCCAGTCGTCCAACCGCTGGGACGTGGCGGGGGCCGCGAAATTCGGCTTTCGCACCGTCTGGATCAACCGCGCCGGCATGCCGGACGAATATCCCGATCTCGGCCCGTCGCTGATCCTGCCCTCCCTCGAAAGCCTCGAATAGGAAAATGCCGATGGCCTGGTCCGCCGAACAATATGTGAAATTCGAGGACGAGCGCACGCGCGCGGCGCGCGACCTGCTGGCGCAGGTGCCGGAATTGCCGGAAGGAGAGGTCTACGATCTCGGCTGCGGGCCGGGCAACTCGACCGAACTGCTGGTCGGGCGCTTTCCCGGCCACACCGTCGCGGGCGTCGACAGCGACGCCGACATGCTCGACGCCGCCCGCAAAAGACTTCCCGAACAGCGTTTCCATCAGGGCGACCTCACCGACTGGACGCCGCCGGAGCCGGCGGTGCTGCTTTTCGCCAATGCCGTTTTCCAGTGGGTTCCGGACCATGTGGCCGTGCTTTCGCGGCTGATGGACCATCTGAAACCGGGCGGCGTTCTGGCGATCCAGATGCCGGACAATCGCGGCGAGCCGAACCATGTCGAAATGGATGCGGCGACGCAGGACCCGCGCTGGTCGCGTTTCTTCGCCGAAAACCATCCGGCGCGCCCGCCGCTGCCGAGGCCGATCGGCTATTTCGACGCGCTTTCGCCGAAAGCGGCGAAGGTCGACGTCTGGCACACCATCTACAACCATCCGATGGCCGACGCCGCCGCGATCGTCGAATGGGTGAAGGGCACCGGCATCCGCCCCTATCTGGCGAAGATGCCGGAGGAAGAACATGCCGGCTTCCTCGAAGCCTACCGGCAGCGGCTGGACGCGGCCTATGCGAAGACGGCGGACGGACGGGTGCTCCTGCGCTTCCCGCGGCTGTTCATTATAGCTGTGAAAGGCTGAAAGAGCGTCGAGCGAAAGCCCGGCGCAGCCGGATCGTCCGCAGTCATCCAATCATCAAGAACGATCGCCATGATCGTGTCTTGCGCGCAATATATATCGCGCTTTCATCTTCACGCGGGGGACGGGCATGAAGATAACGACCTGGAATATCGAGCATTTCAGCAGCGTCATCAGTTCCGGGGGCAGCGGTGCCGTGCGGCTTCCCCATATCGTCAGGGAGATCCGGGAGATCGATCCCGACGTGCTCTGCATCTCGGAATGCACGCCGGACCTGGCCGCACTTCGGGAATTCTGCCGGGGCGCGCTCGGCGGAGACTATGTCGTTCCCGTCATCGAGGGAACCGACGAGGCGCTGGCCGCCCAGCCGGACGATCCGCGCAAGGCGCTCGCCAAGCTCTACAAGATGCAGGGCAACGGCACCACCGGCGCGCAGTGGATCTGGTTCCTCGTCAAGTCGCGGCTTGCCGAGGGGGCGCATCTTCTCGATCCGCGCATCTTCGACGCGTTCGCCCGCGAACGGTTCATGGACGCCGACGACCGGGAGCGGGACGACGGCAAATGGGCCGTCTACGAATGGGGCAAGACGGTCAAGCACTTCCACGGCCACTGGCGCCACCCCCAGACGCTGATCCTGCCGGATATCGACGGAAAGCGGGTCGAGATCATCGGCGCGCATCTCAAAAGCAAGCTCAACACCTATGCCCAGCGCAACGATCCTTTCGTCGACGAAGCGGCGGGAGAGCTCAGGCCGGAATTCGTGGACGAGGCGGTCAACGACCGCATCCAGCTGACGACGGAAGCCGTCCATATCCGCAACTATATCGACGCGATGTTCGAGAAGGAGCCGGAGCCGGCGATCATCGTCCTCGGCGACCTGAACGACGGGCCGGGCAAGGAGCTCCTGGAGCGGCGCTTCCTGTTCTTCGACCTCATCAGCAACATCCAGGGTGACGTCTTCTTCGCCCGGCGCTTCCTCAACCATGCGCTGTTCGACTTTTCCGAGGAGCTGCGCTGGAGCTATTTCCTCGACGGCGACGACCCGATCGATCCGGAGCGGGACCCGCGCATCCTGCTGGACCACATCCTGTTCACGCAGCGGCTGGTCGATGACGGGCAGTTTCCGCGTTTCGACGCCGGATCGGGCCTGGTGGAGCACGCCATACACGACCGCATCAACGCGACGCTGCCGAAACGGCAGCGCACGAGCGACCACAAGCCCGTCTCCGCGGTCCTGACCCGCAGGGCGAACGTGTAAGGTCAGGCGCTCGCCTGAAGACGCCCGGCGAGCGCCCGATTCAGCGGGCTCCCCAAAATTGCAATTTTTAATTGTATTTCTTTGCCTTTTCGATCCCTGTTCTCAAGTTGTAATTATCCAATTATTGTAGTAACAAAAATGGCAATCATATTCGATCCTCAGAAGCGACACGATACGCGAACGTGGGCTTGATTTTCGTGAAGCTGATCAAGTCTTCGAAGGAACACATATAACGATTGAGGATGACCGGAAGGATTACGGTGAGCAGCGTTTTTTCACGGTCGGATTTCTCGGCGATCGAATGGTCGTGGTGGTCTGGACATGGCGTGACAGGCACCAGCGCATCATCAGCATGAGGAAAGCCAATGACAGAGAACAGAAAGTCTTCGCGGGGCGCCTGGGCCGATCCGGATGAGGCGCCCGATCTTTCCCTCGATCCATGGAAGGACCGTGTAGCGGCGGCACCCGTGCGGCGCGGCAGGCCGCAGGCCGAAACGAACAAGATTTCCACGACGATCCGCCTGGATGCGGACATACTGGACCGCTTTCGGGCGGGCGGGCCCGGCTGGCAATCGCGGATCAACGCCGCGCTGAAGGAATGGCTGCGGCAGCAGCCGTAGGCGGAAAAACGGGTTTCCCTCTGCTCCCACCCTAGGTTCGCGCAGGCTATGGCGGGATTTCCTTCCCCTTGCGTTTCAGGTAATGAGCGCCGTCCGGCACATGCGCGGACAGGGAGCGTTCCATGCATGCGAAACCGGCGTCTGCCGCCGACATCATGCCCGACTGGTCGGCGATCGCGGCCGTCATTCTCGGCGTCACCGCCTTTTCGGTCGCGCAAGGGGTGACCTATCCGCTGATCTCGCTGACGCTGGAGGCGCGCGGCGTCTCGCCGGCGCTGATCGGCGTGAACGCGGTCGCCTTCGCGCTCGGGCTCGGCGCGGCGACGCTCATGCTCGGCACGCTGACCCGGCGGGTGCGCGCCGACCGGCTGATCATCGCGGGACTTGTCGGCTGCTCGCTCTGCCTTGCCGCGCTTGCCGCAACCTCTTCGCTGATCCTCTGGTTTGCCGCCCGCTTCCTCCTCGGCTTCTGCGCCAGCATCATCTTCATGCTGAGCGAGGCCTGGCTCAACGCCGCCTGCCCGGACCGCCTGCGCGGGCGCATTTCCGGCGTCTACGGCGCGAGCATTTGCGCCGGCTTTGCCGTCGGCCCGCTCGCCATCCCGCTCTTCGGCACCGATGGCGGCTTCGGCTTCGCGCTGACGGCGGTCTATCTCGCTCTCGTCGCCTTCACCACGGCGGTCCTGCTTTTCTCGACGCGCACCGCGCCGGAGCCCTCCTCCACCGGCGACGTCTTCCGCTTCTTCCGCCATGCCCCGCTTCTGGTCGCCATGGTCTTCGCATTCGGTTTTGCCGATATCGCGGCGATCTCGGCAATGCCGGTCTATTTCGTCAAGACGGGGCACACGGAAGCCTTCGCAGCCCTCAGCGTGACGGTGCTCGCGTTGCCGACCGCGCTCGCGCAACCCTTCATCGGGATCGCGCTCGACCGGCTGCCGCGCCACCGCGTCGCCGTCGGGGCGGCGACGATCGCGACCGTGAGCTATCTCGCCATCCCGTTCATCGATCAGCCGGGGCTCATCCTCGCCGTCTTCGCCCTCATGGGATCGGCATGCTTCGCGCTCTATACCTGCGCGCTGACGATGCTCGGAGAGCGCTATACCGGCGGAATGCTGGTGGCGGGGAGCGCGGCCTATTCGCTGGCCTATGCGGTGGGCAGCGGCGCAGGCTCCAGCGCCACCGGCGCCATCATGGAATGGGGCGGACCCGCAGCCGGGCCGCTCTCGGTGGGCATGGCGCTTGCCGTCTTCACCGCTCTCTTTGCCCTTTCCGGACGAAGACGGGGCTGACGACGCCCCTTCCCCGCCACGCCGGCAGGTTGATCAGGACCACGCCGAGGATCGCCGTGGCCGAGCCCATGACGACGAGGAGCGGCAGGTGCTCGCCGAGCAAGAGCGTGCCGAGCAGGACGCCGACGACGGCGCGCAGATAGGCCTGGCTTGCGACGCCGAGCGAGCCGAGGGTATGGACGAGGCGGAAATAGAGCATGACCGCGACGCCCGTGCAGAAGACCGACAGGACGCCGACGGCAAGCAGGGCCCGGCCCGAGGGAGCAAGCCGCCAGGGCGCATCCAGCGCGAGGCTCAGGGGAACGAGGCAGAAAGCCGCGCAGAGCATCGTGCCGGCCGCCGTCGCCGGGGCAGAAAGATGGCGGAAGCTGCGGCCATAGATCGCCGCGCCGGCATAAAGCATGGCGCCCGTCACCGCCGCCGCCTGGCCGGCAACCTCCCGTCCCAGCCCGGCGAGCGCCTCCGTTCCGACGATGAGCACGACGCCGACCAGGCCGAGGCAAGCGCCGAGGAACCGCATCGGGCTTGTCGATTCGTGGCGGCTTATGACGAGCGTGAAGAGAAAGACGAAGATGGGCGAGGTGGAATTGAGCACGCTCGCCAGGCTGCTGTCGATGTGCTGCTGGCCCCAGGCGAGCAGCGTCCAGGCGATGGTGCTGTTCAGGAGCGACAGCAGGAACAGCCGGCGCCACGTGCCGGCATCCGCCGGCAGGCGCTCGCCGCGCAGGCGCAGGACGGCAAGCAGGAAGACGGCCGCAATCGACACCCGGGCGGCAATCACGGTCACGGGCGGGATTTCGGAGACTGCGATCTTCAGGAAGAAATAGGTGCTGCCCCAAAGCAGCGCCAGAAGCGCGAGCAGCGCGAATTCCCGCGCCGGTCTGATGGTTCGTTCGATCACGTTGGTCTCCTCGTTGCGGACGAGGAGACCTTAGAGGAGATGTCGGTGAAAATGCTTCGACCGGGATCGAAGCATGCGCGGCAGCCTATGGAGACCGGCCCGCAGGCGCGGACGGCAGCCAAGTCGCGCCGCAGTCCCTCTATCCTCAGACGAACTGGCTGAGGCCGGGAACGGAGGCGACGACCTCGTCCACCGTCTCATCGCCTGCATGCTCGCGGGCGACGCTGATCGTCTCCTTCGCCAGGCCGGTGATCTCGCCCATGCCGAGCCCCTGGCTCATCAACTGCTGGCCGAGCGCCATGACGCCGCCGCCGCCAATGCTGCTCAAGAGACCGCCGAGGAGCCCGCCGCCCTCGCCTTCGCCGTTATACTGGGCGACGAGATCGGAGGCGCCGGGGATAGCCTCGATCATCTTCGCCACCGGGCCGTCGGCGGCTTCGCGCTGCAGGAAGCCGAGCATCATGCCGATCGCCTTTTCGGCAACGGCCGGCTCGAGGCCGACGGTATCGGCGACGCGGGTGACGAGTTCGTTCATGGAAAATCCTCCGGACAAATGAATTGACGTTAACGTCAAGGTAAATGATCTCGCCCGCCAACTCAAGCGGCAACGGAGGCAATTCGGCAGCGCCGCGCGGGCAGCAAAGCGCTGTTGTCCATGTCTCGCACTCACCTTATAAAGTCTTGGAGACGATTCAATGAAAAGATGCAGGTTGCGGCAACCCGCCGAAGCCGGCATCCGGCCGATGGGAGTGGCAAACGTGGCGGAATCCATGCTTCAGGACGGAAAGCTCTATATCGGCACCAGCCGCAAACCCGACGACACGAACAACAAGGGCGAATATCTCGACCTGAAATTCGGCAACCGCCACGGGCTCGTCACCGGCGCCACCGGAACGGGCAAGACGGTGACGCTGCAGATCCTCGCCGAGGGTTTTTCCAATGCCGGGGTGCCCGTCTTCTGCGCCGACGTTAAGGGCGACCTTTCCGGCATCGGCGCGATCGGCGAGGCGAAGGACTTCCTCCTGAAGCGCGCCGAGCAGATCGGGCTCGAGCCCTACGATTTCCAGGAGTTCCCGGTGATCTTCTGGGACCTCTACGGCGAGAAGGGCCACCGCGTGCGCACCACCATGTCGGAGATGGGGCCGCTGCTGCTCTCCCGGCTGATGAACGCGACCGACGCGCAGGAAGGCGTGCTCAACATCGCCTTCAAGATCGCCGACACCGGCGGCCTGCCGCTGCTCGACCTCAAGGACCTGCAGGCGCTGCTCACCTATATGGGCGAGAACGCGACCGAGCTTTCCAACAAGTTCGGCTTCATCTCCAAGGCTTCCGTCGGCTCGATCCAGCGCGAACTGCTGATCCTGGAGCAGCAGGGCGCACAGCACTTCTTCGGCGAGCCGGCGCTGAAGATCTCCGACATCATGCGCACCACCAATGACGGGCGCGGCGCGATCTCGGTGCTTGCCGCCGACAAGCTGATGATGAACCCGCGCCTTTACGGCACCTTCCTGCTCTGGCTGCTTTCCGAACTCTTCGAGGAACTCCCCGAGGTGGGCGATCCCGACAAGCCGAAGCTGGTCTTCTTCTTCGACGAGGCGCACCTGCTCTTCAACGATGCGCCGAAGGTGCTGATCGAGCGCGTCGAGCAGGTCGTCCGGCTCATCCGCTCCAAGGGCGTCGGCGTCTATTTCGTGACCCAGAACCCGCTCGACGTGCCGGAAACGGTGCTTGCGCAGCTCGGCAACCGCGTGCAGCATGCGCTTCGCGCCTATACGCCGCGCGAGCAGAAGGCGGTGAAGACGGCGGCGGACACCTTCCGGCCGAACCCGGACTTCGACTGCGCGACCGTCATCACCAATCTCGGCACCGGCGAGGCGCTGGTCTCCACGCTCGAAGGCAAGGGCGCGCCCTCGATGGTCGAGCGCACCCTCATCCGCCCGCCGGCCTCGCGCCTCGGGCCGCTGACGGACGCCGAGCGCGCCGAGGTGATGAAGGTGAGCCCCGTCGCGGGCCTCTACGACGAGGATTTCGACCGCGAATCGGCCTACGAAATGCTGACCGCGCGTGCCAAAGAGGTGGCGGAGGCGCAGCAGAAGGCCGAACAGGAAACGGTGCAGGCCGATACCGGCGGCGGCTGGACGCTGCCGGGCTTCGGCAACGACGAGCAGGCGGCGCCTGCGCGCAAGCAGGCCCGGCCGCGCTCCGGCGGCTACCAGCGCGAAACGGTCGTGGAAGCGGCGATGAAATCCGTCGCCCGCACCGTCGCGACCCAGGTCGGCCGCGCGCTGGTGCGCGGCATCCTCGGCAGCCTCAGCAGGCGGTAGTCGGCAACCTGGCGGAAAAACCGAGCGCGCGAGCGTTACAGTCACCTTCGATTGACGAGGACGGGCTTCTCATCCGTTCAAGCATGAGGCACAGGCTTGGCCGTCAGTTCCATGCCAAGCGCCCTCATCACCGCTATCGTCGTTCTCAGCGTCGGATTGCCATCCTTGCTGAACGAGCGGTAGAGCTGTTCGCGCGAAAGACCGGTGTCGCTGGCGACCCGGGACATGCCTTTTGCGCGTGCGACGACACCCAGGGCGTGAGCGATGTAGCCGACGTCGTTCGTCTCGAAAGCTACCGTCATGAAGATCGCCATTGCTTCGTCCGAAAGCAGGTCTTCGGCGGGGTCATAGGACGTCAGTTTTTCCGCCATGTCATTCCTTCCATTCCTCGGCAAGCGTCTCGCGCTGTCGATGCCGCGGGCCTGCGTACTCTTGTCGCCTCCACACAGGAGAACGATCACCACATTCTCTCGCCGCTGGAAGTAGACGCGATATCCGGGACCGCAGTGGATACACAGCTCGCTGATACCGCCGCCGACAGGCTCGACATCGCCGGCATGACCAAAAGCGAGGCGGTCCAGACGTGAGGCGATATCGCACGAGCCCGCTCATCCTTCAGCTTCATTCGCCATTTTTGGAACGCCGGAGCCTGCTTGAGCTCGAACATGACAAAACGTAGTTTTTAAACTACGATGCATCAACAATAAAATGAAAAGCCATTGTCGCGCGACGCGCTACATCCATCCTTGGAATGATCAGGTCATTTCAACATCGCGGGCTGAAGCGTCTTTATGAAAAAGCCGATGGCAGCAAGTTGCCCGCCGACATGGTGGAGAAGATCGAGAGCACAAGCCGCTCGTCCTCGAAGACGGCGAGCAAACGACCCGTGTCATCTCCCGTCGGCCAATGCCAGCCGCGGATCGTTCGCGAAATCCCCTCGGGAAAAGCCGATGCGCATTGCCGGAAAGTCGCAGATCGCCTGGACGCCGAGCGGGGAAAGGCGGATGTGCCAGGTCTGGCGTTCGATCGGCCTCGGCTCGGCGAAGGCGCGGGCGGTGAGGAGGGCGACATTGGCGCCGCCTGCGGGATCGCGGACGGAGCGGTAGCGGATCGCCTCGATCTCGGCCTTGCGCGCCGCATCCGCGAGCGCCTGGCAGGCGGCATAGTCGACGGGGCCGCGCCAGGCGGCGTGGTCGCGATCGAGCGGCGGGGCGGCAAGGTCGATCGAGCGGGCGGTGCTGGCGGCGGCGGAAAAGGCGGTATAGTCCGCGGCATTGGCGGGCAGCGGGGTATCGGGCGATTCGGCGAAGAACAGCAGCCGGTAGAAGGCCATTTCCGCAAGCGCTGTCGCCACCATTTCCGAGGCATAGAAGACGCCGGGCGTGCGCCCTGCCCTTCTGAAGCGTGACCCGTGCGGGTAGACGGCGCCGTAGCGGAAAGGGGTTGCGAGCAGGTAGTCGAGCCCTTCGCATTCCGGCGGCAGGGTGGGCTTGCTCTCCTCCAGGATATCTTCGAGAAGCGCCTGCTCTTCCAGCGTGTCGATGAGCTTCAGCGTCGAGACCCGGTGCTGGGCTTCGACGAGACGCCAGACATGGCGGGCATAGGGCCTCGCCTCAGACGAGAGCGCGGCGGGCGTCCAGATAGGCAAGGACATCGGTCAGGCCCGAAATGGAAGCGATGCGGTCGGCGGGCCTGCCGCCCAGCGCACGGTTTTCGGCCGTCATCCAAGCGCGCGCCACCGCCTCGTCGCCGCCGGTGATGGCATCGAGCGAGCGGAACAGGCGGACGAACAGGACTGCCAGCTCGAACGGCTTCGTCCCGCGCTCCAGCAGGAAATCGCGTTTGCGCATGCGCGAGACCGTCGCCTCGGAGACGCCGATGACCATGGCGAGCGCCCGTGCCGTGAGGCCCAGACGTTCGGCAGCGCCGGTGACGGCCTTGGTGATGACCGCGCCTTCGGCGGCAGGTTGCTGGATCAGCTTGTGAACCATCGCGTTATCCTTTCCATGGAAAGAATATAGCAAATATTTTTCCGAAGGAAAGAGGGCGGCTCGTGAATTGACCTCGCCAACTGCCCCTCGCCTTAGCCCTCTCCCCGCAGGCGGGGAGAGGAACGAGCCAAACGGAACGTCGAGGACTAGACAGAACCGGCGGGATATCCCTTCTCCCCGCCTGCGGGGAGAAGGTGCCGGCAGGCGGATGAGGGGGCAAAGAGCCCTATGGTCGCTCAGGCGACGGTCGTCTTCACATCCAGATTGCCGCGCGTGGCGTGGCTGTAGGGGCAGACGACATGGGCTTTCTTGACCAGATCCTCGACCACGGCCTTGTCGACGCCGGGAACGGAGACTTCCAGCGCCGCCTCGATGCCGAAGCCGCCGCCGTCCTCGCGCGGGCCGATGCCGACGGTCGCGGTCACCTTCGCGTCATCCGGGATCTTCACCTTTTCCTTGCCGGCGACGAATTTCAGCGCGCCGAGGAAGCAGGCGGAATAGCCGGTGGCGAAAAGCTGCTCGGGATTGGTGCCGCGTGCGCCGTCGCCGCCGAGTTCCTTCGGGACGGTCAGCGTGACGTCGAGCACGCCGTCGGCGCTTGCGCCATGGCCGGCGCGGCCGCCGGTTGCGGATGCCTTGGTGGTGTAGAGAATGGGCATGAGGTGTCTCCTTCTTCGCGGGTTGTCACTGCGTTTTCTAATAGCGCAAAATTAAATTGCACGCAATATAATTTTGCAAATTGAATTTTTCGCCACTTTCTGCGACAACGTCATGATGAAGAACGATCGTGACGCAGTTGAGACGATTGAGCAGGACGACGGCGCGCTGGCGCTCGGGCAGCAGCTCTGCTTCGCCATCTATTCGGCCGCGCATGCCTTCAACCGAACCTACAAGCCGCTGCTCGATCCCCATGGCCTCACCTATCCGCAATATCTGGTGATGCTGGCGCTGTGGCAGGACGACAATCAGACGGTGAAGGCGATCGGCGAGGCGCTGAGCCTCGATTCCGGCACGCTCTCGCCGCTTCTCAAGCGTCTCGAAGCCAGCGGCCATGTCCGGCGCAAGCGCGACAGGAAGGACGAACGGCAAGTGTTGATCTCGCTGACGGACAAGGGACGCGACCTCAAAAAGGAAGCCTTCGGCATTCTCCAGGAGATTGGCAAGGCGAGCGGCTGCTCGCTCGACACGCTGCGCGGACTGACGGCCGAATTGCAGGGGCTGACCGAAAACCTGAAGCGCCTGCGCGCCGCGGAATAGCATTTACCGGCAGCGGCCGTGCCGACGCCAAGCAACAGCGGACGCGTCAGCCGTATGGGTCAGATGACCAGGATCGGCGCCTTGCCGGGCACCCTTTCGTAAAGATCTATGATGTCCTGGTTGAGCAGGCGCACGCAGCCGGACGACACCGCCCGTCCGATCGACTTCCACTCCGGCGAGCCGTGCAGGCGATAGAGCGTGTCCTGACCGTTCTGGAAGATATAGAGGGCACGCGCGCCCAGCGGATTGGCAAGGCCGGGCGGCATGCCGCCGTTGGAGGCGGAATATCTCGCCAGTTCCGGCTGGCGGGCGACCATCTCGTTCGGCGGCGTCCAGCGCGGCCATTTCTGTTTCCACTGGATGACGCCGCGCCCCGACCAGGCGAAGCCGTCGCGCCCGATGCCGACGCCGTAGCGCATGGCCTTTCCGCCCGGCTGCGTCAGGTAGAGGAAGCGGTTGCCGGTATCGACGATGATCGTGCCCGGCCGTTCGCCGAACGGGTCGGAGACCTCGCGGCGCCAGTAGCGCGCGTCGATCTGGCGGTAAGGCACCGCCGGAATGCGATAGCCGCTGTCGACAAGCTCGTCGTAGAAACCGGCATATTCAGGCTCTGCGGGCAAAAGCCCGGTCGGGACATCGGGCCGCGACCACAGGGCGGGACGGACTTCGGCGCGCGGCACGCCTTCCAGCGCCGGATTGCGGAAGACCGGCGCGGTCTCGCGCCGGAAGACATCGACATTCATCGAGGATGTGCAGCCTGCGAGCCCGCTGGCCATGGCGAGGCCCGAAAAGCGGAGAAAGCGGCGGCGGGAGAGCTGCGTCGTGTCGGTCATGAACGAAATTCTGGGCCCGGTTTGCAATGAATGGAAAGCGAATCAACTGCCTCGTCCGGCGTCGGCTCGGCTTACAAGGTCTGAAACCTCGCCGCAATTGTGGCAAACGCGGCTGGAGCGTGGCTTGCCGCGGGCGAAGCGACTGATGCCGCTGCACCAGATGACTGTTTCCGATCTTGCGCTTCGCACCAAAGCCTTATCTCGACACCGCTACGTTCCACTCGGAATCATGTGCTGTCGCTGCAAAATAGGGCTTTAAATCGCAGGAAGGAACGTATAAATTCACGTATCAATTTGGAGAAAACCATGGTTCGCGCACAGTTCAAGGGGTCGATCACGACCACCGGCCGCTCGGAAGCCATCCGGCTGGACAAGGCGTTGTTCAAGGCTCATCCGGAATTTAGCCAACGGGCGAAAATTAAAGCTCATGTCATCGGTCCGGGCAGCCTGCTTGTGACCCTGGATACGATGGACGATGCCTCCACCTCCGACGATGTGGAGCGCGATCCCGTTGTTTCAGCCTATCTGGCATTTCTCGAGCAGGATATGAAGGAGCACCCGGATCGGTTGCAACCTTTCGGCGCGACAGACCTCGCCAAGATCACGGCGTTGACGGAGAAGGTCAACGTTTCGGATGACGAAACAATCCCGGATGATGTCGGTCTCTGAGAAATGGCGGACGCGCGCGTTGTCGAACGGCACGGCTGGAAGCTCTACCGCGCGGCGGCTTTTGCCGAAACACTCGAGGGGCTGGAGCGGGAAGTCGCACGATTGGCCCGCGACGATCCGGATGGGTATCCGTCACATCCGAAAGCCAAGCTGCTCCGGCGCATCGGCGATCTCATCTTCGACGAAATACCGCGCGATCCCAACGCGCACATATACGGTCTCGGCAATACACTCGGGCCAGCCCATCGTCACTGGCGCAGGGCAAAGTTCCTCCAGCGCTTCAGGCTATTCTTTCGCTTCGACAGCACAAGCCGCATCATAATCTATGCATGGGTGAACGACGAAAATACCCTGCGCAAGGCAGGTGTGCGAACCGATCCCTATTCCGTCTTCCTGCGCCGGTTGAACGAAGGGAACCCGCCGGACAGTTGGGAGGACCTTCTGTCGGATGCCGGACACAGGAAATAGGTCAGGCCTCCCTCGCATCCACCATCGCCGTCAGCGTTTCCAGACGGTCGGCGTCGGCGGGCAGCTTGTCCTGACGGAGCCGGGCGATACGGGGGAAGCGCATGGCGACGCCGGATTTGTGGCGAGTGGAGCGGTTGATGCCTTCGAAGGCGATCTCCAGCACGAAGCCGAAGGCAGGCTCGGCGCGCACTGCCCTGACCGGGCCGAAACGCTCGACGGTGTTGTTGCGCACGAAACGATCGAGCACTTCCAGCTCCGCATCCGTGAAGCCGAAATAGGCCTTGCCGACCGGCACCAGAACATCGCCCTCCGGTCCGGCGGTCCACACCCCGAAGGTGAAATCGGAATAATAGCTCGAGCGCTTGCCGTGGCCGCGCTGGGCATACATCATCACGGCGTCGATATTGTAGGGATCGCGCTTCCACTTGAACCACGGCCCCTTCATGCGGCCGGCCTGGTAGGAACTGTCGAGGCGCTTGATCATGACGCCCTCGATGACGGGATCGGGCGGGTCGGCGCGCAACCGGTCGAGCTCGTCCCAGGTGGAAAAGGGCACGAGCGGCGAAAGGTCGAAGCGGTCGTGCGGGGCCTTCCCGATCATCCCGGCAAGCCGCGAGCGGCGCGTGACGAATGTTTCCGGCCGCACATCCACCTCGCCCTCGAACAGCACGTCATAGGCACGCACGAAAGCGGGATAGTCCTCCAGCATCTTCGGCGTGACGGTCTTGCGGTTCAACCGCTGCTGCAGATCGGAGAAGGTGCGCGTGGGGCTGTTGGAGCGCGAGGTGCCGCCGACCAGCAATTCGCCGTCGACCACGCCCTCGAAGCTGATGGCGTCGAGTATGTCGGGAAAGGCCGTCGAGATGTCGTCGCCGGAGCGCGAATAGAGCCTGCGCGTTTCCCCGGAGCGCGACAGCTGCACGCGAATGCCGTCCCATTTCCATTCGGCCGCAAAATCGGCGGGGTCGAGCCCGTCCAGATCGCCCTCGCCGACCGGATTGGCGAGCATCACCGAATGGAAGATCGCAGGCGTGGCGAGCACCGGGCGCTCCGCCCGCCCCTCCAGCCAGGCGAAGAGCGGCTCGTAGGGCGGCGAAAGCCCGTGCCAGAGCGTTTCGATCTCTGTCACGTCCCTGCCGGCGAAATCGGCGAGCGCCTGTTTGGCGAGGCGCGCCGAAACGCCGATGCGCAGGCCGCCGGTCACGAGCTTGAGGAAGGCGAAGCGGGCGGAGGGATCGAGCCGGTTCATCAGGTCGCGCACCGCAAAGCGCACCTCGGTGCGGCCGAGCGAATTCATCCGGGCCACCACCTCGCCGAGGCGGGGTTGCTCCTCGTCGGCGATCGTGTCCTTGCGCTCCTGATCCCAGACGAGCGCGATGGTCTCGGCGAGATCCCCGACATAATCGTAGGAGTAACGGAAAAGCACCTCGTCCATGCGCTCCAGCGTCAGGTCGCGCAGCATCGCCGGCTTGACGCTCTTCAGGTCCAGCGTGCCGGCGATCGCGGCAAGCCCGTAGCCGCGGTCGGGATCCGGCGTGTCGCGGAAATAATCGGACAAGAGCTTGAGCTTGCCGTTGCGCGAGGGCGTGAGCACGAGACGATCGAGGAGATTGGCGAAGGCTTTCATGAGGTGCCGCCCCTCACTCTGCCTTTGCTCCTCACCCTAGCCCTCTCCCCGCAGGCGGGGAGAGGGTACTTGCCCCGCTTAACGCCGAAGGAGGACGAAAGCGGTGCGGCATCCGCCCTCCCCGGCACAAGGAAGATAAAAACGGCCGCAACGTTAGCCGTCAGAACGGCGAGAAGGTGCCGGCAGGTGGATGAGAGGATGATATGACGGCCGGGCATCAATCCCCCTCGTCCTCGTAGCCGACCAGATGCAGCGGGCGGGCGGGGATGCCGGCAAGCTCGCACCAGCGCACCAGCGCCTCCTCGCGGCCGTGCGTGACCCAGACCTCGGAGGGGCCGAGCTCGCGGATGGTCTCGGTCAGCTCGGGCCAGTCGCAATGGTCGGAGATCACCAGCGGCAGCTCCACCCCTCCCTGCTTCGCCCGCTGGCGTACCATCATCCAGCCCGACGCGAAGGCGACGAGCGGCTCGTTGAAGCGCCGCGCCCAGCGGTCGGCGAAGGCGGAGGGCGGCCCCACGATGACGGCGCCGCGAAAGGCGGACGGGTCGCTGCCCTCCACCGTCGCCGGCTGAAGCTCGCCGAGATCGACGCCGCGGCTGACGTAATAGTCGCAGAGCCTCGCAAGCGAGCCATGGATATAGACCGGTTCGTGATAGCCGCAGTCGCGCAGGAGCCGGATCACCCGCTGCGCCTTGCCGAGCGAATAGGCGCCGAGAAGATGGCTGCGCTCCGGAAACTGCCGAAGCGAGGCGAGCAGCCGCCCCATCTCCGGCTTCGGGGCGGGATGGTGGAAGACCGGCAGGCCGAAGGTCGCCTCGGTTATGAAGACGTCGCAGGCAACGAGCTCGAAAGGCGCGCAGGTCGGGTCGATGCCGCGCTTGTAATCCCCCGAAGCGACGATGCGCAGGCCGCCCTTTTCCACCGCGATCTGGGCGGAGCCGAGCACATGGCCGGCCGGGTGGAACGTGACGCCGACGCCGGCAAGCTCGATCCGCTCGCCGAATGCCGCCACCTGCGCGCTGCCGCAGAAATCCTCTCCGTAGCGGATCGCCATGATGTCCAGCGTCTCCTGCGTCGCGAGCACCGCGCCGTGCCCGGCCCTGGCATGGTCGGCATGACCATGGGTGATCAGCGCCCGGGCGACCGGCCTGACGGGATCGATGTAGAAATCGCCCGGCGGGCAATAGAGGCCGGCAGGCGCAGGGCAAAGGAGCTGGTCTGGCTTCATCAACAGGAAGATAGAGACATTGCGCGACGTTGCCAGCGGGCGCAGATCGATTTGCGGCGGCTGGCCCTCAGGAAATTCTCATCAGCGCCTGGCGGAGCGCATCCGCGTCGATGCCGACGAGGCCGGCCTCCACCTTGGCATGATTCTCCTGCCAGATCGGAAAGGCTTTCGCCAGCAGCTCCGCCCCTTCGGGCGTCAGGCTGAGACGCCGGCCGCGCTTGTCGCGCGGATCGGGCTCGACCATGACGAGGCCGCGCCGCTCCAGCGGCTTCAGCGCCGCCGTCAGCGTCGTGCGGTCCATCGCGAGAAGCGAGGCGACGGGACCCATGCCCGGCGGCTCGGGACGGTTCAGGGACATCATCAGCGAGAACTGGCCGTTCGTCAGCCCGAGCGGGCGCAGCGCATCATCGAAACGCCGGGCAAGCGCCCGGGCGGCGCGCTGCGCATGCAGGCACAGGCAGCAATCGCGCACGAGAAGAGTGGTATCGTATGGAATCACAGGGTCGTTTGACATGGCCAATTACTGTTGATATCAACGTAATAAGTCAAGAGGTGGATTGCCGCAGGAGCGGCCCGAACGGAACAAATATGCTTCCGAACGGGTTTCTCGGGGTTTGCATCACAAGGGAGGAAGACATGGAACAGGCAAAGGTCCTGACGCAGCATCATTGGCTGGACCGGCTCTCCGGTGAATGGATGGAATCGCCGGAGGCCATGGAGGCGCCGCCGGAAAACAGCACCTGGACGGAAACCGTGCGCTCGCTCGGCGGCCTCTGGATCGTCGCGGAGGGCAGCGGCCAGATGCCGGACGGCAATTCCGGCACGACCGTCATGACGCTCGGCTACGATCCGGAAAGGGAGAAATATATCGGCACCTGGATCGGCTCGATGATGACCCATATGTGGATCTACGAGGGTTCGCTCGATCCGACCGGCAATGTGCTGACGCTCGACTGCGAAGGGCCCGACTTCTGGAACGAGGGCAAGATCGGCCGCTACCGCGACATCATCACCTTCATCGGCGACGATCATCGCTCGCTGACGGCGGTGGCGCAGAAGGAAGACGGGAGCTGGGAAAAATTCATGGAAACCCATTACTGGCGAAGGAAATGACATCGGCGGCGAGGCCGCAGCTCACGGCCCCGCGGACTGCCCGCAATCGAGCCGTGAGCGCAGCATCGCCTCGAGAGCCGCAGCGTCGAGCGGCCTGCTCAGATAATATCCCTGGATCTCGTCGCAGCCGCTCCGGCGAAGGAATTCGAGCTGCTCCTTCGTTTCCACTCCCTCGGCGATGACCTTGAGCTCCAGCGTGCGGGCAAGCGAAATGATCGCGCTGGCGATCGCCGCATCGTCGGGGTTGCCGGGAAGATCCTGGACGAAGGAACGATCGATCTTCAAGCGGCCGACCGGAAACCGCTTGAGCGAGGCAAGGCTCGAATAGCCGGTGCCGAAATCGTCGATCGCCAGATGGACGCCGAGCGCTTCTAGCCGGTGCATCGTGGCGATCGCCTGCGTCACGTCCTGCATGATCAGGCTTTCGGTCAGTTCCAGCTCGAGATATCGTCCCTCAAGCCCGCTTTCGGCAAGCGCCAGCGCAACACGCTCCACCCAGTCCTTCTCCTGAAACTGGCGGGCCGAGACATTGACGCTGACGACCAGCGGCGGCAGCCCGGCATCCTGCCATGCCTTGTTCTGCCGGCAGGCGGCGCGAAGCGTCCAGTCGCCGATCGGCGAGATCAGGCCGGTTTCTTCGGCAAGCGGGATGAACTCGCCGGGCGGCACGGTTCCGCGCTCGGGATGACGCCAGCGGATCAGCGCTTCCGCCGCGAAGATGCGGCCGGTCGCAAGATCGAGCTGCGGCTGATAGTGAAGGATGAATTCCGAGCGTGCGATCGCCTCGCGAAGCTCCTCCTGCCGCACCAGCTTCTCATGCGCGCTGCTCGCCATCTCCGCGCAGAAGACCTGCATGGCGTCCCGGCCGATTTCCTTGGCGCGATACATGGCGGCATCCGCATTGGCGAGGAGCTCCGAGCCGTTGCGGCCATGGTCCGGATAGACGGCAATGCCCATGCTGCAGGTGACCTGCAGGCTGCGAACGCCGAGCTGGACGGGCTCGGCGATCGTCTCACGCAAGGACTGCAGCCGCGCTTCCATCGTCTCCCCGCGGCGCGGCGCGCCCGTCAGCAGCACCACGAACTCGTCGCCCCCGAGGCGGATCACGGTGTCGGTGGGGCGCAGACAGTTCAGCATCCGCGTTGCCACCACCCGCAGCAACTCGTCGCCGGCATTGTGGCCGAGGCTGTCGTTCACCAGCTTGAAATTGTCGAGGTCGAGGAAGGCGAGCGTGATCGTGCCGTTGCGCTCATCCGCTTCCTCGATCGCGCTCGCGATGCGCTGGTCGAGCAGGCCGCGATTGGGAAGGCCGGTCAGCGTATCGTGGTGAGCCATGAACTGGATGCGGTCCTCCGCCTGCTTGCGCTCGATGGCGATGCCCGCGATGTGAGTCGCCATGCCGACCAGCTTGGAGCATTCCGGCGAAGGCAGGCCCGGGGTCCTGGAATAGAGCGCGAACGAACCGAGCACCTTTCCCTGATAGGTGCGGATCGGAGAAGACCAGCAGGCGCGGAAGCCGTAGGACGCGACGAGCGGGCGGTAGTCCTCCCAGAGAGGATCCGCCATGATATCGGACACGAGCACCGCGTCGCCCCGCCACATCGCCGTTCCGCAGGATCCGGTCTTCGGCCCTATCTCGACGCCGTCTATGGCATCGCAATAGGCGGGATCGAGATTGGGCGCGGTTACGTTGCAGATGCGCTTTCCGTCCGGCGACAAAAGCAGGATCGATCCGGTAACGCCTTCGATCTGCGCCTCGATGAGCCGGATGAGCGAGGAGAATATCTCGGCGAGCGGCGCCCCGAGGGCAACCATCTTCAGAAGCTGGGCCTGGCCGACATGCAGGTTTTCCGCGCGCTTGCGCTCGGTGATGTCCCTGCCGATCCCGATCAGTCCCACGACGTCGCCATCCGGATTGCGGATCGGCAGTTTCGAACTCAGAAGCCATTTCGGCCGGCCGCGAGCGTCCTCGATATGCTCTTCCATGTTCAGCATCGGCCGGCCGGAGCGCAGGATCTCCTGCTCGACCTCGAAGAAGCTGCGTGCCAGGTGATGGGGGTGAAGGTCGAAATCGCTGAGGCCTGCGAGATCGTCGTTGCCGTTGCGCGCGTTGTCGGTCCGCGTCGCGCGGTTGGCGATGACGAAGCGGCTGTTCCGGTCCTTCAGGTAGAGGTAATCCGGAACCTCGTTGATCATCGCTTCCAGCCAATAGGTGCGGTTGTCGAGATCGAAGGTCACCGGAAACAGCCGGGCGGCTTCGGCCATCAGCCTCTCGCCGGCCGAAATGAGACGGGACGTGATGTCTATCGGATCGTCTTCAAGCAATGACCGGTTCGTGGACATGGGCCTGCGCAAAACCTTACCCTCGCGCCTTTCGGCACCTTCGAAGAACATCTCGACATACGGGAAATCTACAACGGAAGTCGTTATTCAACCTTAAAAGACGTTCCCCAAATTCGCTGCATTCCGCTTGTTTCGGAATACTCCCGGCTTTTCGGCCGAACACCAACAGCCGCTGCGCTATACTGTAAACAAAGAATAAAACAGCCGGCGATCCTCCAGCCTGCCGGTCGTATCATTTCGGAACAAAATCGGCTGGCACGGTTCCTGCTACCAGAGCGCCAAGGAGACGCAATGGTTAGCAGACGCTTATTTCTGGCCTCGATGGGCATCGGCAGCATGGGCATGGCGGCATCCGCCACGGCGCATGACCGGCTGCCCGTGCTGACGGCGAACCTGCGCGGCAGCATCGATGCGGCCGCCCACGGCGTTCGCCCCGGTGCCGGCGACGGGAAGAGCCGGGCCTTCGCCAGGCTGATCGAGGAGGCGGCGCGCAAGAACATGCCCGTCTTCCTGCCTCCCGGCGACTATACCGTCTCCAATATCACGCTGCCCGCGAACACGCGCATCACCGGCATCCCCGGCGCCTCGCGCATCGTCTATGCCGGCGACGGCCATCTCTTCGCCGCCGACGGCGCCGGGCGCATCGAGCTTTCGAACCTGGTCATCGACGGGGCGAACCGCTGGCTTGACGACACGGTCCAGGCGCTCGTGCATGCTAGCGGCGTCGACAATATCGTCATCGAGAACTGCGAGATCGCCGGCTCCTCGAAATTCGCGCTCTATACGGAGCGTTGCAGCGGGCGGATCGAGAAGAACCGCCTTTCCGGCGCCGCACAGGCCGGCATCTACGCCGTCGAAAGCGGGACGCTTGCCATCAGCGGCAACCATGTCCTCGATTGTGCCAACGGGGGAATCCTGATCCATCGCTGGACGAAGGGGCCGGACGGCACGATGGTCTCGGGAAACCGCGTCGCCCGCATCGGAGCCGCAAGCGGCGGAACCGGCGAATACGGCAACGGGATCAACATCTTCCGCGCCGACGGCGTGATCGTGACGAACAATCACGTCTCCGACTGCGCCTTCTCGGCGATCCGCTCCAATGCCGGGTCGAACGTGCAGATCGCCGGAAACACCTGCCTGAATTCCGGAGAGACGGCGATCTATTCCGAATTCGGCTTCGAGGGCGCGATCGTCAACGGCAATCTAATCGACGGCGCGGCGAACGGCATCCTGATCGTCAACTTCAACGAGGGCGGCAGGCTGGCGACCGTCAGCGGCAATCTCGTGCGCAACCTGCGCCTGGAAGGCCCTTACGTTCACGACGGCGCCGGTTTCGGCTTCGGCATCGCCGTCGAGGCGGACACGGCGGTTACCGGCAACACGATCGAGAACGCTGCGAAATGGGGGCTGATGCTCGGCTGGGGGCCCTATATGCGCGGGCTCGCCGTCAGCGGCAATCTCGTGCGCAAGAGCCCCGTTGGCTGCGCGGTGAGCGTGGTCGAAGGCGCGGGCCCGGCGCTGATCTCCGGCAATCTCTTCGAGGACACGCCCGACGGCGCTATCGCCGGCTATCGCTGGAACGAGCGCACGACCGGCGATCTCGCAGCCGCCCCGCACGAATATGCCCATCTGACGATCGAGCAGAACAGGAGCGGATAGTTTCAGGAACGCCGTGAGGCGGTCTCGGGGGCACCTCTCCTTCATGCCCGAACGGAGAGGTGCAAAGAGGGGGGTGGGGAGGCCAATCCGGGTCTCCCCATCTTTCTCCTTCGTCGGATCCCGGCGTCAGGCGCGGGACAGCCTGCAGGAGCGCCTTTCTTACATGTCGTGCCCGGCGTGGCCTTCGTCCTCGCCCTTGCCTGCACCTGCCTTTGCATTGGCCGGCTCGACGTTGAAGTCGACGTCGATCCTGCCCGCCTTTTCGAAGACCAGCGTCGCCTTGACCTTCTCGCCCTCCTTGAAGGGCTCCTTGATGCCCATGAACATCACATGCAGCCCGCCGCGCTTCAGCTCCACCGTGCCGCCTGCCGGTATCTCGATCCCGTCCGGGAGCTGGCGCATCTTCATCACGTCGTTCTCCATCGCCATCTCGTGAAGCTGCACGTCGCCGGAAACGGGCGAGGTGATGGCCACCAGCCGGTCCGGCGTGCTGCCGTGATTGACGATCGTCATGAAGCCGCCGCCGACCGGCTGGCCGGGCAGCATGGCGCGCGAGGCGGGATGGCGGATCTCGATATCGCCGAGCCTGTATTCATGGGCGAAGACGCCGGGGGCGGAGCCCAGCAGGAACAGAACGGCGGAACAGAAGGCGAAGAGATGTCTCATAACGGGTCCCTCCCTTGGGACGGTTGAAGCCGGGTGCGGACGCCTGACGGCGCCCGGTTCCCTACGGATCAGGAAAAGACGCGCCGCAGCGGCGGCACGAAGCGGATCACGGTCAGGTCGAGCACGATCATCGCGACGATCGCCAGCCCCGTCAGCGGAAAGGCGATGCCGAAGACGACGGCGATGAGCCAGAGCCCGGCATAGATCGCCTTCTCGCGCGGCGCGGGCGGCACGCCGAGGCGTCCTTCCGGCCGGCGCTTCCACCACATGACGGCGGCGGCGACGCTCGAGAGAATGATCGCGAGGCACGTGGCGAGCATCAGCAATTGATTGAACAATCCCCATTCCTGCCCCATGTGGACGTTGATGCCCCATTCGATCGCACGGCCGAGCGGCGGATACTGGCTCCAGGAAATGTCGACCAGCGGCTTTCCGGAATACTGGTCTATGTGCATCGTGCGCTCGAAGGCAAGATCCTCGGGGTAGATCGCCGCGGTATAGACGCCGGTTTCCCCGCGCGGGACAGCGACCTCGTAGCCCGGCATGATCTCAGCGGCGTCGGCGATCTCGATCGCGCGGTCGAGGCCGATCGGCGAAGGCGTGCCCGCCGGCGCTGCGGATTCGGGCACCGGCGCATGCTCCATCAGCCAGCCCGGCTTGGAGACGACATCGTTCGTGACGAGCTCCGATTTCGGCACATCGTCCCAGAGCTGGACGGGCATGCCGATGCCTTTCGCGGTGAGCCAGCCCTGGACATTGGCGCCCCAATAGCCGGACCAGAGCAGGCCGGTGACCGCAAGGAAGACGATGAGCGCGCCTGCGAAAATGCCGGTCACGGCATGCAGGTCGCGCCAGAAGACGCGCCGCGCCGGCGTTCCGCGTACGCTGACGATTCCGCCCGCCTGCCCTCGCGGCCACCAGAGATAGATGCCGGTCAGCACCAGCACGATGGCGAAGCCCGCGACGACCTCGATGACGCCGTTCCAGAGCCCGCCGAAATAATCGAGGCTGTGCAGGTCGCGCACCACCTCGTTGAACTCGTCGCGCGGGGCGACCCTGTCGAGGACGGCGCCGGTATAGGGATCGACGAAGACACGCAGGTTTCCGTCCGCCGTGGCAAGCGTCACGCGGACGGAGCGGTCTTGCGCGGCAGGCGTGCGATAGGCCCGCAGCGTCGCGCCGGGGGCGGTTTCGAGTGCCTTTTCGGCGATCTCGGACGCCTTCAGCGCCTGTCCCTCGACGGCCACATAGTTGCGGTAGCGGAAGAGGCTCGCATCGATCTCGTCGCGGAAGAGATAGAGGCTTCCGGTGACGGCGAGCGTGATCATGAAGGGCAGCACGAGCAGCCCGGCGAAGAAATGCCAGCGCCAGATGGCGCGATAGAGCCGCTGGCCGGCGGTCGATGGCGCGGCGGAGGCCGGCGCATCCGAAGAGAATGTCATTGCAATGTTCCTGTCGGTGGGTTCTGACGATTGCCGACCGGCGGCGGGCGCCGCGATCGGCTCGAAATCAGGCCGACAGGAAAGGTGGCGCGCGCGGCGGGGCTCCGGGCTCGAAACGGACGCCGCCCCCGGCGGCATCGACGAGCGGACGGTCCGCCACGAGACGATAGGGCAGAACGATCCCGGCGAGATCGGAAGGCACCGGAACGAGCATCGAGGCCCCGATGCGGCAGGCCTCGCAGGTCGCGCCGCGCGTATGCTTCTTGACCGGGCCCGCCTCGTTCTTGACGCAGAGATCCGGCACGGTGCCGTCGGGAAGCGTATAGGAGGCGATCTCCAGCGGAGAGAGCCGGGCCGCATCGACCGTCTTGTGGGCAAAGCCGACGAACAGGACGGCGAGCGCGCAGAGAATGCGCAACGCTGCTCCAAATCCTGCCGACCGTTTTCCCATGACTTTGGTTCCCCGTCCACTATATCAGGCGGACGGAAGCGGATTATCGCCTGGCGCACAAGGCGTCAATGCGGCATTGCGCGCGAGCCGGAACGGTCGCGACGCATCGATCAAAAGATTTCATCCTTCATGCCGCTCGGAAAAGCGGCGCGCATGCTTATAAGGGAACGCGTTTCCGCAGACATCAGGAGAACCCGCGCATGTTGACGATCTACGGCGTTTATCGCTCCCGCGCCTCGCGCACCTACTGGATGGCCGGGGAACTCGGCATCCCCTTCGCTTCCGTGCCGGTCATCCAGGCACGCCGGCTCGAGGATCCGGAAGCAGCCGACGCACCGCTCAACACGCGTTCGGCCGATTTCCTCTCCGTCAACCCGACAGGACTCATCCCCTGCATCGACGATGGCGGCTTCGTCATGACCGAGTCGCTTGCGATCAACCTCTACCTCGCCCGCAAGCACGGCGGTCCGCTTTCGGGACAGACTTTGACGGAGGAAGCCGAGATCCTGCAATGGACGATGTGGGCGGCGGCGGAAGTGGAGCCGCATGCGGTGAAGATCGTCCTGACCATGGATGCGCGGGCCGCGGAGAGCGAACAGGGCAGGCTGACGATCCGCGCCGCGACGAAAGCGCTGAAGAAATGCTTCGCGCTGCTCGACCGGCGGCTCGCCGCGACCGGCCATGTGGTTTCCGACCGTTTCACGGTCGCCGACCTCAACCTCGCGGAGGTGTTCCGCTATGCGATGAGCCAGCCGGCGCTCTTCGACGCCGCGCCCAACGTCAAGGCCTGGATCGAGCGCTGCCAGGCGCGGCCGGCCTTCAGGGCGATGTGGGAGAAGCGGCTGGCCGAGCCGGAATAGGCGCGGCTGTTATTTTTCCGGATGCGTGAAGACGCCGGCGTCGGCCGCCAGCTCGGTCCGCATCCAGCGCTTGAAGACGGCGACCTTGCGCGGCTCGCGCGCCGCCGGTGCGGTGACGAAATAGTAGGACATTCCGGTGCGGACCCGGATGTCGAAGGGCGCGACGAGCCTCCCTTCCCCGAGCGCCCAGGCAGCAAGGATCGGCCAGCCGAGCAGCACCCCCTGCCCCGCGATCGCCGCGTCGAGGCAGAGCGAGGCGTCGCTGAAGAGGTGGCGCGTCTTCGGGCCGGGAACGGCAAGGCCGGCGCGGGAAAGCCAGATGTCCCAGGTGAAGGCCTCGTTGGCATCGACCACGGCCGGCAGTTGCTGAAGATCGGCCGGCTCCCGCAGCCTTTCCGCCAGCGCCGGCGTGCAGACCGGAAACATCTCCTGCGGCATGATGTAATCCGCCGTCACGCCCGGCCAGTTTCCGGGACCGATGCGGATGGCGAGGTCCACGTCCGAGCGCACGAGATCGACCAGCGCCGTCGTCGCTTCGATCCTCAGCCCTATCTGCGGATAGGCGGCGGCGAAACGGTCGATGCGGTGGATGAGCCAGCGCGAGGCGAAGATCGGCGCCACCGAAATCGTCAGGATCGCCTCGTCGCGCTGGCGGGCACCCGCCACGGCCTCGGCGAGCTGGCGGAAGCCGCCGCCGAGCTTTTCGAGAAAGCCGGCGCCGAATTCGGTCGGCCGCAGGCCGCGCGTGGTGCGGTCGAACACCGCCCTGCCGAGCTGCTCTTCCGCCCGGATCACCTGCTGGCTCACCGCCCCCGCCGTGACGCCCAGCTCCTCCGCAGCCTTCTGCAACGAGCCGAGCCGCCCCACGGCCTCCAGCGTCCGCAGTCTGTTCAAATGCACCCTGTTCAGCTCTTCCATATAGATAATCTATAATGTGATGCCGATCTTCTCAATTGAAAAGACCGCGCCTTCGCGGGAGAATGACTGCACTACCGAGATGCTATGCGTTAAACCGGCCGGGCCGGATCCTGGGAAGGAGACGGGGCAATGCTTCAGAAAATCTTGAACCTTCTGCGGTCACCCTCCGAAGAGCCGCTTTGCGCGCCGGCCGGCGTGCCGGACTGGGTTCGCGACCCGCTCGCCCATCCGGACATCGCCGCCATGGATTCGCGCGCGCTCGGCGACCTGCCCTTCGACCTGTTTGCGTCTCCGCGCGCAGCCGGCGCCGCCTGCAAGGCACATATAGGCCTGGTGTGAAGCGCACCTTTCCTCCCCCCACGCCAGGCACTATCCTTCTCGCAAAGCGATGGCGGAGACGGGACGGATGGAGGATCTTCTGGCGCGCATCGAACGTTTCTCGCGGAACCTGCCGGGTGTCGAAACCGGCACGTCCTACGGCAGGCCGGCGCTGAAGGTCGCGGGCCGCACCTTCGCCGCCGTGAAAGCGGAGGACATCCTCGTGCTGATGGCGGCGCTCGACGAGAAGGAGCGGCTGATGGAGATGGCTCCGGACATCTATTTCGAGACCGATCACTACAAGGGCTGGCCGGCCCTTCTCATCCGCGCCGGCGCGATCGGCGACGAGGAACTGCAGCTTCGGCTGGCCGAAGCCTGGCGCGCCAAAGCACCCGCCCGGCTGCGCAAGGGAGCCGGTTGATCTCTCAGGCTTCCTCGACGGCTATCGCGCGCTGGACGGCCGGGCGCTTCAGCATGCGGGCACGGTGATCGGCGACCTTCGGAAAGAGCGCGGGATCGACCTCGTCACGCTCCAGCCATCCCGCCAACGTGAAGAGATAGGGATCGGCTACCGAATAGCGCTCGCCCATCACCCAGGGTCCTTCGAACATCGTCTCCTCGATAAGGCGGAAGCAGTCCGTCATGTTTGCGGGCACCTTCGCCTTCATCGTTTCGATCGCCGCCGGATCGTCGCTCCAGCGGTTGCCGCGGCGCATGTGGGCGTGGGCCACATGCACGGTCGAGCACAGATAGGAATTGAAGGCCTGCATGCGGGCAAACTCGAAGGCGTCGTCGAGCGGCGCCAGCGGAGCGGCGGTCGCCTTGTGGGCGATATAGGCCAGGATCGCCGGCGTTTCCGTCAATATGCCGCGCGCGCTCACCAAGGAAGGCACGCGCCCCTTGGGATTGATCGCGAGATAGTCCGGCGACTTCTGCTGCTCGCTGGCGAAATCAACGCGTCGCGCCTCGTAGGCGAGCCCGCTTTCCTCCAGCGCTATGAGGGAGGCAAGCGCACAGGTCACCGGGGCGTAGTGCAGAATCAGCATGATGGGCTCCTCCTCTTTTCGTCTTGGCGCAAGCAGAGCGGATTTGCCGGCGCTTGACAAGCGCTGCCGGGCAGAGCTACACGATCAATCTCAGTAACGTAATAACATTACTAAATTGGAGACATCATGCTTCGACAGTTGGCCGCTGTTTCGGGTGCGCTGGCGCTCGCCCTTCTTTCCGCCAAGGCCGCTTCCGCCCATGGCGCCTGGATCGCCGAACGCTGGGGCGAGCTCGGCGTGATCTACGGCCACGGCGCCGGCGACGACCGCTATGCGCCGGAACGGATCACCAGCGCCACCGCCGTTGCCGCCGACGGCACGACATCGCCGGTCACGGTGGAGATGCGCGACGGTCACGCCGTCCTGAAGCCCGAGGCGGAACCGGCTGCGATAACGCTCGAATTCGACAACGGCTACTGGTCGGAAGGCGCCGACGGCAAATGGGTGAACAAGGCGAAGGACGAAGTGCCGGGCGCGAAATCGGCCGGACGCTACATCAAGAACAATCTCACCCTGGTCCACCCGCACGGCAGCCTGCCCGACTTTCCGAAGCAGGCGTTGCAGATTGTGCCGCTCGACAATCCCGTCGGGCGCAAGGCGGGCGACCCGATCCGGCTGCGCGTGCTCTACGAGGGCGAGCCGCTTGCGGGCGCCGAGGTCGTGCTCGACTACATCAACCTGGCATCGTCGAAGAGCGCCAAAACCGACGCCGACGGCGACGTGGTGGTCGAGATCCGCAACGACGGGCTCAATGTTCTGGCCGTCGACCATTCCGTGACGCTCGAAGGCGACCCGAAAGCCGACAAGATCGGCTACACTGCGACATTAAGCTTCGTGGCGGAAGCGCACGACCACGATTGAGAAAGTCGGGGCGGAGGTCCGCGCCCCTTTGTCCGGCAGGAATGGCTTCGGCGGCCTGGTTTCAGGCCGCCTCGCGCGGCTTTATGCGCGCAATTTCGTCGCCGATTTCGCGGCGCTTTTCCATCAGCGCAAAATCCGTCTGCAAGCGCATGAAATAGCCCTCGCTCAAGCCGAAATAGCGCGTCAGGCGCAGATCCGTGTCGGCGGTGACGTCCCGCTTGCCCAGCACGATTTCGTTGATGCGGCGGGGCGGAACATGAACCGCCCGCGCCAACCCGTTCTGGCTGAGATGAAGCGGCTTCAGGAACTCCTCGAGCAGGATTTCTCCCGGATGCGGATTGGGCAAAAAGTCGGTCTCATCCATGGTAGTCGATAATGCGGACATCAATTGCTTCTCCTTCGGACCAGCCGAAACAAATCCGCCACTGATCGTTGATCCTAATCGATCAGTTCAGTCTCGCGATCCGCAAATCCTCTAATCATGGCAAATTATAACGCATAACGTTATATGGATTCACGCCTACCCGGCAAGCGCCCCAATCACCCGGACATCGCCGACATGAATGCCGTTCCAGTTGCGCAGCGCGTGGTCGGCCTGTGCCATGAGAGCGGCCTGCAGGTCCGGTTCGCCGGCGAAGAAGCGGGCGAGCGTGGCGGCCACCATCGCTTCCGCGGCGCGTGTGGCGCCGTCCTCGCATTTGAGCGCGACGGCAATGCCTTTTTCCGGGATCGCGGCGCAGAAGACCCCTTCCGCGCCGGTCTTGGCGAAGATGCGGCCGGGTGCGGCCTGCATCAGCCGCGTGCAGGCGCGCTTCGTGCCCGCGACATAGAAGGGCTCGGCCATGCAGGCATCGAACAGGCGCCGCGAGGCTTTCGCGCGCAGCGGTTCGAGGCCCGCACCGGTCGCCATCTTCGCAAAGCCGTGGGCGAGTTTTCTCAGCGGCACCGCATAGGTCGGGATCGAGCAGCCGTCGACGCCGCAATTGTCCTCGCCGAGCGGCGCGCCGGTCAGGCTTTCCATGACGCCGCGGATTTCGGCCTGCAGGGGATGGGCATAACCGGCATAACCCTTCACATCCATGCCGGTATGGCAGGCGGCGCAGACGAAGCCGGCGTGCTTGCCGGAGCAATTGTTATGAAGCGCGGTCGGCCGGTCGAGGCTGCGGGCCTGCTCTATCAGCACGGATTGCCGGGCGGACCAGTGGGCGCCGCATTCGAGCGCGGAAACGTCCTTTCCGGCGGCGGCGAGCATTCCGGCCGCAAGCGCCACATGCTCCGGTTCGCCGCTGTGCGAGGAGCAGGCGAGCGCCAGTTCGCGGTTTGCGAAGCCATAGGCGTCGGCCGCACCGCTTTCCACGAGAGGCAGCGCCTGCATCGCCTTGCAGGACGAGCGCGGGAAGACGGCAGCATCGATATCGCCGAGCGAGAAGACGACCTTTCCCTCGCCGTCGACGGCCACGACCGTGCCGCGGTGGCGGCTCTCGACAAGTTTACCGCGCGTGATTTCCACCAGGACGGGATTCGACATATTTGCGCCTTCAAATTTTCGGTTTTGCCATGCGGTATTACCCGAAGTTTCCAAGGATGACATCCGATTTCCGGAGCACGGCACCCCACATGAAATTCTTCAGGAACCTCCTGATCCTGTTTCTCGTCATCTACCTGTTTCCCGCGCTCGCCTCGGCAGGCTACTGGTACATGAAGGAACGGCCCGGAAGCTGGCGCGAGGCGAGCTGGGCATCGGCGGGCATCCTGCCGGAGCCGCAGGAGCAGAGGCGCGCGACCATCCACATCTTTTCCGCTGCAACGGGCGGCATGAAGGGCGCCTTCGCCAGCCATGCCTGGATCGTCACCAAGGAGGAGAACGCCGCCGGCTACAACCGCTACGACAAGGTCGGCTGGGGAACGCCGGTGCGCAGGAACGGCTACCCGCCGGATGCCTACTGGTATTCCAACGAGCCGCGGGTCGTCGTCAGCGTCACCGGCGACGAGGCGACGCGCCTGATCCCGAAGATCGAGGCGGCGATCGCGGCCTATCCCTATTCGAAGCCCGGCGGCTATCGCATCTGGCCGGGGCCGAACTCCAACACCTTCGTCGCCCATGTGCTGCGCAGCGTGCCGGAACTCGGCGCGGTGCTGCCGCCGGATGCGGTCGGGCGCGACTACCTGCCGGAAGGCAAGCTCTTCGCCGTCGATGCCGACGGGCGCGACGTCCACGCCACGCTCTACGGGCTTCTCGGCGTATCTGCAGGCGCGCGCAGCGGCTTCGAGCTGCATGTCATGGGGCTGGTGGCCGGCGTCGACCTCTCAAGTCCGGCAATCAAGATACCGGCGATCGGCCGGATCGGCCTTTAGGACGAGGCCTTCCGGTATGCAGCTACAGCGGCGTGATCCGGTAGGCGCAGCGCCGCGCGCCGTGCAGCACATGCTCCTCACGCTCGACGGAAGCGGAAAGGACCCGCCGAAAGACATCGAGCTCTGAACGGCAGAACTGCTGGCAGGCGCTTGCCGCCGCGCAGATCGGGCAGTGATTCTCGACAAGCAGAAACGAACCGTCCGGTTCCGGCGCCCAGGCGGCCATGTAGCCCTCCCGCGTGCGCAGCTCGGCCAGCGTAGCGACACGCTCCCCGAGCATCTCTTTGCCCTGCATCTCGGCGGCATAGGCCGCCAGGCTCGCCTTTTCGCGGGCGGCGATCAGCGTATCGACGGCGCCGGCACCGAGCTCACTGCGCAGTTTCGCGATAAGATCGACGGCAAGATCGGCATGGCCATCCGGGAACTGCCGGTGGCCGGCGGACGTCAGGCGCCAGAGTTGCTTCGGCCGCCCCCGTCCGCCCGAACCTTCGGCGGCAGCCTCGGCAAGCCCGCCTTCGGCGAGCTTGGTCAACTGCTGGCGCGCGGCCTCGCCGGAGATGCCAAGCCTTTCGCCGATGGACGAGGCGAGCTGAGGCCCTTCCGTCTTCAGCAGAATCATGATCCGGTTAGCCGGCGAGTGACGCATCTGTTTTTCCAAGTTGCCGCTTGATTTAATCATCCGGCCGTGTAATTTTCCAACTTAATACTTGGAAAAGTATCGCAGTTCCGCGTGGGTTTCAACACCCCTCTCCACAAGGCAAGTTCCATGTCCGGCATCGATTCCACCCCCGAAGAAGCTCATTCGCGTCTTTCGGAGCTGTTCCATCCGTCCCGCCTTTTCGCAACCTTGATGCTCGGCGGCGGGATTTCGCTGCATGCGGTGGAGACCTACATCACCGCGACGCTGATGCCGTCGGTCGTGCGCGACATCGGCGGCTTGCCGCTCTTCGCCTGGGCCACCACGCTCTATGTCGCCGCCGCGGTGCTCGGTTCGATCTTCGTCGCGGTGCGGCCTTCGACGATCTCGCTCAACCGCTGCTACGTCTTCGGGGCCATGCTGTTTGCCGCAGGAAGCGGGATCTGCGCCGCGGCACCGGCGATGGAGATCGTGCTGGTCGGACGTCTCGTCCAGGGGCTCGGCGCCGGCCTGCTGGTGACGCTCGGCTATTCGTTCATCCGCTTCGTCTATCCGGAACGGCTGTGGAGCCGCGCCTCGACCCTCTATGCGGCGATCTGGGGCGTCGCGACCTTCCTCGGCCCCAGCATCGGCGGTCTCTTCACCTCCGGCGGCTACTGGCGCGAGGCTTTCATCATCCTCATTCCCATCGCGCTCGCCATGGGCCTCGCCGCGCCGAAGCTGCTGCCGCCGGGGCGCGAGGAAAGGCAGGCGGAACCTGCTCCCTTCGCGCAGATCCTGCTCCTGCTTTCGGCCGTGCTGGCCGTGTCCTTCGCGGGCTCGGTCGCGGCTTCGGGGCTTCGCTCGGCGCTTGCACTTGCCGCCGTCGTCGCCGTGGCGGCGATGGTCGCGGTCGAGCGGCGCGCCACCGCCCGGCTTCTGCCCGCAGGCACCGTCCGCCTCTCTTCGCCGCTCGCCCGCGTTTATCTCATCATGCTGATGCTGCTGGTGACGCTCGCCTCCGACATCTACATCCCCTATTTCCTGCAGGAGCTGCACGGCGTGACGCCGCTGATCTCCGGCTATCTCGTCGCGCTGCTCGCGCTCGGCTGGACGGCATCGGCCTTCCTGACGGCCGGGCTCTCCGGCAGGCACGCGAACATCTCGATCGCCGCCGGCACGCTGGTGGAGGCGGTTGCGACCGGTTCGCTCGTCTTCCTGCTCGCCCGCCACAATCCGCAGACGAGCCTTGCGGTGCTCGTCCCCGCCACCCTGCTGATCTTCGGCATGGGTTTCGGCGTCGGGCTCGGCTGGGCGCATCTCGTGACGCATGTGCTGAAGCTTGCGCCGGAGGGCGAGAAGGACAAGGCATCGGCGGCGATCACCACCATGCAATCGCTTGGCGCAGCCTTCGGCGCGGCGCTGGCGGGCGTCGCCGTCAATTCGGCGGGGCTGGTCGATCCGGGCGGCATCGCCGGTACGGTCCAGGCGGCTGGCTGGCTCTACGGCCTCTTCGCCCTCCCCGCGCTTGCGGCTTTCGCGCTGGCGCTGCGGCTGAACGGGCGCGGCGCATAAATGCGCTGCCGGTTCCGGTTCCGGCGTTTTTGCCTTTACGCAATTGCGGACGGAAAACCGCTGCGCACTTTTCCTGGAAAGTGCTCTCAGTCGAATGTCAGCACGATCTTGCCGATATGTTCGCTGCTTTCCATCAGGCGATGGGCGGCTTCGGCCTCGGTGAAGGGAAGGACGGTATGGACGACCGGGGCGACGCGTCCGTCCGAAAGCAGCCGCCAGGCCTTTTCGGCAAGCGCATCGCGGATCTCCCGCTTTTCCGCCGCGGTTCGCGGCCGCATGGTGGATCCCATGACGCGAAGCCGCTTTACCATGATCGGCAGGAGATTGGCCTGTTCCGCCACGGTGCCGCCAAGGAAGGCGATGATCGATAGCCTTCCGTCCCTGCCGAGCGCCTTCAGGTTCCTTTCGAAATAGTCGGCTCCGATCATGTCGAGGATCACGTCGACGCCCTTGCCGCCGGTCTCCTGCGCGATAACGGCGGCGAAATCCTCGTTACGGTAATTGATCGCCCGGTCTGCGCCGAGCTCGACGCAGGCCCGGCACTTCCCGCCGCTTCCGGCGGTAGCGAAGACCTTCGAGCCGAGCGCGCGGGCAAGCTGGATCGCCGTCGTGCCGATGCCGCTGGTGCCGCCGTGGACGAGCACGGTTTCGCCGGGTTTCAGGCCCGCCATCATGAAGAGGTTGGCCCAGACGGTGAAGAAGGTCTCGGGAAGGGCCGCGGCCTTCACCGCATCGAACCCCTCGGGAAACGGCAGGGCCTGCGTCGCCGGCACGGCGCAGTATTGCGCATAGCCGCCGCCGTTTGCCAGCGCGCAGACCCTTTCGCCCAAGACGAATCCGGCAGCGCCCTCGCCGAGGGCCACGACCTCTCCCGCGACCTCCAGCCCCAGCCGGGGATCGGCATCGGGCGGCGGCGGATAGGCGCCCTTGCGCTGCTGCACGTCCGGCCGGTTGACGCCCGCAGCCTCGACGCGGATCAGTATCTCGCCGGCGCGCGGCACTGGCAGCGGCGCACGCCCGACGGTCATGACCTCCGGCCCGCCGAAACCGTTCAGGTCGATACAGGACATTGCTTCGGGCAGCGGCATCGGGTCTCTCCTTCGCTTCATGACGGCTTTGGAAAACCTGCCCGTTTTCGACCCCAAATGAAACCCCAAAGGACGATGCGGTCCGGTTCCACGGCCGGTCGGAATGCGTTGCCGGCAACGGAATTCTGGCAATTTGCGGGTCGGCCAAGATTAAGTTTTCTTAATTTGAAACGCCGCCGCGCCAGTCCTACCGTCCGGTGTCGGAGCCGGGAAGCGCCGGCGGCGGCGGCCGCGACACGACGACTTCCGGACGGCTCGCAGACGCCCGCAACGGGCTCATCAGAGGACGGCACCCATGCGTGTTCTTCTTTCAAACCTTGCCATCGTCACCGTACTCTCCGCTCCGGCGGGAGCCATGGCGGCGCAAACCGCGACCGGAAAGGTCAAATCCTACAGCCCCAGGGCGATGACGCTGACGCTCAGCGACGGCACGACCTATGCGCTGCCGAAGGATTTCAAGGACCCGGGGCTGAAATCCGGCGAACGGGTGAGCGTCTCCTACAGCATGACCGGCAAGGCGCCCGAAGCGAGGACCGTGACGATCCTGAAATAGCCCCGCCATGCCGGCAGGACGCGAGGGTGCGGCTCCGCAGGCCGCATCTTCTTTTTTTGAACCTTCATCCCGCCTGACGGTGGCCGGTCTCCACAGCCCAGAGGCTTGCCGACGACCCCGGATGGGAGAAGACGAGGCCGTTCGCGCTCAGCTTCGCCAATCCCTTCAGGCCCGCGATCTTGGCGCTGATCTGGCCCGTATCGGCGATCACGTCGCCTTCCTGCACCACGAGGACGGCCGCCGAGCAGCGCATCAGCGGAAAATCGCTCGGGAAACCGTTGCGGTCGTGTCCGCGGATGAGGCCAGCCGCCTGATCCTCCGGCGCGTAGAGCTGGCGCACCTCGCGGGCGAATTCGCCGAGCAGCCGCTCCAGGAGATCGCGCACCGCCGGGACATCCCGCCCGGATACGCCGGCGAAGAAATCATCGCCGCCGAGATGGCCGATGAAGACTTCCTCGCCGATGAAATGGCGCCTGAGCAGCGAGGCGAAGAGCGAGATGGCGTGATCGCCCTTCTGGAAGCCGTAATGATCGTTGAACGGCTTGAAATTGTCGAAGTCGAAATAGCAGAAGCAGCGAAGCTGGTCGCCGTCGAGCGCACGGTCCTGCAGGTAATCGCGAATCGAGCGGTTGCCCGGCAGGCCGGTCAGCGGGTTCTGGTCCTCGGCCGTCTTCAGCTGCTTCTCGTTGATGATCTTCAGGAGCGAGGAGGCCGAGAGAATGCCGACGTAACGCATGTTCTCCGTCAGGATCACGCATTCGTTTCCGCCCATGTCGGCGAAGATGTTGAGGAGCTGTTCGGCCGGCGTGTCGAGATCGGCGACCGGCGTCATGGTGACGAAATGCGAGAGGCTCTTCTGGTAGATCTTGTTCTTCAGGAGATCGCGGCCGAACGGATGATAGATCAGCTCCTTGACGTGATATTCGTGCAGGATGCCGCGCGGCTCGTCATTGGCGTTGAGGACGGGAAAGAAGGTGCGCTTCGGGTCCTTGCGGAAAAGCTCGAAGATCGATTCGAGGCTATCGCTTTCCCTGACGGCGGGAAGCTGCTCGATCTGGCGGCGGATGAGGATGCTGTCGAGCGAGCGGGAGCTGCGCCGCGCGCCGCCGGCCCGCTCTACCTGCGCATAGACGGGCTTCAGGTTCGAAAGGTCGGTCTGGGGTTTGGCGACGAACCATCCCTGGACGAGATCGCAGCCGGCATCCCGGCAGGCCAGGAACTCCGCCTCCGTCTCGACGCCCTCCGCGATCACGCGGATGCCGAGCACGTGGGCTGCGTTCACGCTGTTCTTGACCAGATGGCGCTTGCGCGCGTCGGCGGCGATCCCCGAGACGAAATGCCTGTCGATCTTCAGATAATCGACCGGGTGGTCGCAGAGCAGCTTCAGCCCGTTGTGACCGACGCCGAAATCGTCGATCGCGAGCTTGAAGCCCTCCTGGCGGAGCTTGCGGATGAGGCTTGAAAATTCCGGCACGACCTCGTTGTCGAACCGCTCGGATATCTCGAAGCAGATGGAGGACGCCGGAATGCCGGCGCGCTTCAGATGCCCGGAAAGACGCCCGACCACGTCTCCGCCCACCGAAACGAGGCGCGAATCCAGATTGATGAAGAGGGTGCGCGTGGCAAAATCCGGCAGGGAGGCAAAGGCGGCGAGCGCGCGGCTGTTGATCATATGCTCGAGCGCCAGCAAATGGCCCGCCTCATGCGCCTTGTCGAGAAGATCGAGCGGCGAGCGGAAGCCGAGCCTGTCGAAGCCGCGCATCAGCGACTCGTAGCCGAAGACGGCGCCCGTCGCCGCCTCGACGATCGGCTGGAACGCCGTTTCGATCACCAGCTTGGCGAGCGTGACGATCTGATCGTCTCCAAAGCGGCGAAGGGCGAGCATTTCGGCGGCGGACATGGAAGGCTCCGGCTGGATTCACGACCGCGACCATCCTTCGCCAGAATTGAATTTTCCGTTTCTTCAGTGTGACAGTTTGATGAAAGTTTCAGGCCCGCACCGCAAGGAGCACGGCGCCGCCGGCGATCATCACGACGCCGAGCCAGTTCTTCCACGACAGATGCTCGCCGAGGAAAAGCACCGCGAAAAGCGCGACGAAGACCACGCTGAGCTTGTCGAGCGGCGCGACCTGAGCGGCATTGCCGATCTTGAGCGCCCGGAAATAGCAGAGCCACGATGCGCCGGTCGCAAGCCCGGACAGGATCAGGAACGTCCATGAGCGGGACGAAACCGCCGAAGGCGCCTGCCAGTTGCCGAAGGCCGTCAGCATTGCGGCCGTCAGAAGCAGGATGACGACGGTGCGGATGAAGGTCGCGAAATCGGACTGCACCTGCTCGACGCCGACTTTCGCGAAGATCGCCGTCAGCGCGGCGAAGGCGGCGGAAGCGAGCGCCCAGAACTGCCAGGACGACAAGAGCGGCTTCATCATGCCGCCCCGGCCAGAACGCCCCTCGACAAGGCGAGCCCGGCCGCAACGCCGGCAAGCGAGAGCAGGACCGATGCCACGACATAGACCGCCGCCAGCCCCGCCTCCCCCCGCTCCCAAAGCAGGGCCGCATCGAGCGAGAAGGCGGAGAAGGTGGTGAAGCCGCCGAGCACGCCGGTCGTCAGGAACAGCCGCGCTTCCTGCGGGAGCCCGGTGCGGAATGCGAAGAGGCCGGCGAGCACGCCCATGACGAAGCAGCCGGCGACGTTGACCGCAAGCGTGCCCACGGGAAAGCCGGCGCCGAAGAGGCGCGCCGCAAGCAGATTGACGCCGTGCCGGCCGGCGCCGCCGATGCCGGCGCCGAGAAACACGATAAGATAGTTCATTGCGTTGCCCTTTCCCCTGTTGCAGGCAACAAAAAACCGCCTCGCGGCGGTCGCTCGAACATGCTCCCGCTGCCAAGGAGCCCGGCATGCCGCATCGAAAAATCCGCAAGCGGCGAGCGCCTCAACCTGTTTCACAAAAGCTCGGGCGCCGAATGATTGTCAAGTGACGCGAAATGCCGCGCATCCGTCGCGATTTTTATTGATTGATCAGTCAATAAAAAATATCTTCCCCTTCAAGGGGTGAAGCCATGCCGAAAGTGGGAATGGAGCCGGTGCGCCGGAAGGCGCTTGTGGACGCCGCGCTGCGCGCGATCGGCGATCACGGTTCGCTGACCGTGACCATGTCCGAGATCGCCCGGCATGCCGGCGTCTCCCCGGCTCTCGCGCATCATTATTTCGGCTCGAAGGAGCAGCTGCTGATCGAGACGATCCGCAGCCTTCTGCGCAAGCTCCGTGACGATGCGGTCGCAGCGCTCGCCTTTGCCGCAACGCCGCGCGAACGGCTATCCGCGATCATCCGCGTCAGCTTCCAGGCCGACCAGTTCGCGCCGGAGACGGTCGCCGCCTGGCTTGCCTTCTATTCGGAAGCGCAGCGTTCGGAAGAGGTGCGCCGCCTGCTCGTCGTCTATGCGCGCAGGCTCAATTCCAATCTCGTCCAGAGCCTGAAGCGCCTCTGCCCGGCGGAGGACGCGGCCCGCATCGCGGAAGGGGCTGCGGCGATGATCGACGGGCTCTATATCCGCCAGAGCCTGCGCTCCGCCCCGATCAGCATCGAGGCATCGATCGCGCTTACGGAAGATTACCTGAACGCGCATCTGCGGGCACGGGAGGACAGGCAGGATGGCTGAAGCAATCGCAATGCCCCTCATCCGCCCGCGGCACCTTCTCGCTGCTTGCGGAGAGAAGGTTAGGGTAAGCGGTCGAGGCCGCAAAAGACGATTGATATCCAAAGGACAAACCCAGTGACGCAGAAGCCGAATTTCCTGATCATCATGGTCGATCAGCTCAACGGGAAGCTCTTCCCGGACGGGCCGGCGGACTGGCTGCATGCGCCCAACATCAAGGCCCTTGCCGCCCGCTCCGCGCGCTTTGCCAACAACTATACCTCCTCGCCGCTCTGCGCGCCGGCGCGCGCCTCCTTCATGGCGGGCCAGCTTCCGAGCCGGACCGGCGTCTACGACAACGCCGCGGAATACGTCTCCTCCATCCCGACCTTCGCGCACCACCTGCGCCGCGCCGGCTACTACACCGCGCTTTCCGGCAAGATGCATTTCGTCGGGCCGGACCAGCTCCACGGCTTCGAGGAGCGGCTGACGACCGACATCTATCCGGCCGATTTCGGCTGGACGCCGGATTATCGCAAGCCCGGAGAGCGGATCGACTGGTGGTATCACAATCTCGGCTCGGTGACGGGTGCGGGCGTGGCCGAGATCACCAACCAGATGGAATATGACGACGAGGTGGCGTTCCTCGCCAACCAGAAGCTTTACCAGCTTTCCCGCGAAAACGACGACAGCGGCCGTCGCCCCTGGTGTGTCACTGCCTCCTTCACCCATCCGCACGACCCATACGTCGCGCGCAAAAAATTCTGGGATCTTTACGAGGACTGCGCGCATCTTCTTCCCGAGGTCGGCATGCTCGAAAAGCAGGATCCGCATTCCGAGCGCATCATCCAGTCCTGCGACTATAAGAATTTCGACGTCACCGAGGAGAATATCCGCCGCTCGCGCCGTGCCTATTTCGCCAACATCTCCTATCTGGACGAAAAGGTCGGCGAGCTGATCGACACCCTGTTGCGCACGCGGATGCTCGACGACACCATCATTCTCTTCTGCTCCGACCACGGCGACATGCTGGGCGAGCGGGGCTTGTGGTTCAAGATGAACTTCTTCGAAGGCTCGGCGCGCGTGCCGCTGATGATCGCCGGGCCCGGCGTCAAACCCGGGCTTAATACCGCTCCCGTCTCCAATCTTGACGTGACGCCGACGCTCTGCGAGCTCGCCGGTATCTCCATGGACGAGGTGATGCCGTGGACGGACGGCGAAAGCCTGGTGCCGGTGATCGCCGGTGCCGAGCGCATATCGCCGGTGCTGATGGAATATGCCGCCGAGGCCTCCCATGCGCCGCTGGTCTGCATCCGCGAAGGCAAGTGGAAATATGTCCATTGCGAGCTCGATCCCGAGCAGCTCTACGACCTGGAAGCAGACCCTCTGGAACTGACCAATCTCGCCGCAAATCCCACCGATCCCGTCATCAGGGCGACGCTCGAAGCCTTCCGGCAGATGCGCGAGGCGCGCTGGGACATGGCCGCCTTCGACGCGGCGGTGCGCGAAAGCCAGGCGCGGCGCTGGGTGGTCTATGAGGCGCTGAGAAACGGCTCCTACTATCCATGGGATCACCAGCCGCTGCAAAAGGCATCGGAGCGCTACATGCGCAACCACATGAATCTCGACAATCTGGAAGAATCCAAACGCTATCCGCGGGGAGAATGAGATGAAAGCCCAACCGAAAGCCTCGCATTTCATCGACGGCGACTATGTCGAGGACACCGCAGGCACGCCCTTCGAGAGCGTCTATCCCGCCACCGGCGAAGTGATCGCGCGGCTGCATGCCGCAACCCCCGCCATCGTCGAAAAGGCGATCGCCGCCGCCAGGCGCGCGCAGCCGGAATGGGCGGCGATGAGCCCGACGGCGCGCGGGCGCATCCTGAAACGCGCGGCCGACATCATGCGCGAGAAGAACCGCGAGCTCTCCGAGCTCGAAACGCTCGATACCGGCAAGCCGATCCAGGAGACGATCGTCGCCGATCCGACCTCGGGCGCCGACAGCTTCGAGTTCTTCGGCGGCATCGCGGCGGCGGGGCTGAACGGCGACTACATCCCGCTCGGCGCCGACTTCGCCTATACCAAGCGCGTGCCGCTCGGTGTCTGCGTCGGCATCGGCGCCTGGAACTATCCGCAGCAGATCGCCTGCTGGAAGGGCGCGCCGGCGCTTATCTGCGGCAATGCCATGGTGTTCAAGCCGTCGGAGAACACGCCGCTCGGCGCGCTGAAGATTGCCGAGATCCTCATCGAGGCCGGATTGCCGAAGGGGCTCTTCAACGTCATCCAGGGCGACCGGACGACGGGGCCGCTGCTCGTCGAGCATCCCGACGTCGCCAAGGTGTCGCTGACGGGCTCGGTGCCGACCGGCCGCAAGGTCGCGGCCGCCGCAGCCGGGAGCCTCAAGCATGTGACGATGGAGCTCGGCGGCAAGTCGCCGCTCGTCGTCTTCGACGACGCCGACCTCGAAAGCGCGATCGGCGGGGCGATGCTCGGCAACTTCTATTCGACCGGCCAGGTCTGCTCGAACGGCACCCGCGTCTTCGTCCAGAAGGGTTTGAAAGACAGGTTCCTGTCGCGTCTCAAGGAGCGAACGGAAAGGATCGTCATCGGCGACCCGATGGACGAAGCGACCCAGCTCGGCCCCATGGTCTCCTTTGCCCAGCGCGAGAAGGTGCTCTCCTATATCGGGAAAGGCAAGGCCGAGGGCGCGACGCTTCTGACCGGCGGCGGCATCCCCAACAACGTTTCGGGCGAAGGCTACTACGTGCAGCCGACCGTCTTTTCCGACGTCACCGACGGCATGACCATTGCGCGCGAGGAGATCTTCGGGCCGGTGATGTGCGTGCTCGATTTCGAGGACGAGGAAGAGGTGATCGCGCGGGCCAATGCCACGGAATTCGGCCTCTCCGGCGGCGTCTTCACCGCCGACCTTGCGCGCGCGCACCGCGTCGTGGACAGGCTGGAAGCCGGGACGCTCTGGATCAACACCTACAATCTCTGCCCCGTCGAGATCCCCTTCGGCGGCTCCAAGCAATCCGGCTTCGGGCGGGAGAATTCGCTTGCCGCGATCGAGCACTACAGCGAGCTGAAGACGGTTTACGTCGCGATGGGCAAGGTCGAGGCGCCGTATTGAGATGGGCGCTTCAGTCCTTCGCGACATCCACGACGATATCGTCGAGATCAAGCCGGAGCGCGGTTGCGATGCGTTTGAGCACGTCCACGGAGCCGGTCTTCTTGCCGTTCTCTATCTCGGACAGATAAGGCTGGGAAATGCCGGCGGCTTCCGCGAGTTCAGACATGCTCATACCGCGATAGTTTCTGTATGTCCTGATACGACTGTCGGTTTCGGCGAGCTCTACAATAAGCTGGTGCGGCCAGGTTTCTTCCCCCGCCGCCACCCGCGCCATGATCTCGCTCGCATGCAGGCCATCCATCAGGTCCTCGTAGTCCTCCTCGCTGAGCAGGACATAGGTTTTTCCATCGATGGTAAGTTTCTGGACATCGTTCATGCTAAATCACTCCTAATAAATACTGCCCCTCGGCCCTGCATCGATTACCTTTATGACGACGCCTTGATCGTCGATGATGACCCGGTCCTGGCCGACGCGGATTCGAAAATAGGGATTTCCCTTCATCTTCTTGATATCGACGGGACGGCCATATGCGTAGTCCTCGAGCTTGGCGAGGATAGCGGCCTTTCGTTTCGGTTGCATTCGATCCAGGCTCTTTCGCGCTTCATGCGTGTAGAGAATTTGTCTCATTCTCCAATTATAGCTTTAAGCGATGGCTTTGGCCATTCAAAATATAGCTCCTGGCGAGAATCCGCCAGACGGCAATGCCATTCGAGGACACCATGACCCAAGCAGACTACGTCATCATCGGCTCCGGCTCGGCCGGCTCGGCGCTTGCCTATCGCCTGTCGGAAGACGGGAAGCATTCGGTGATCGTGATCGAATATGGCGGATCGGATTTCGGGCCGTTCATCCAGATGCCGGCAGCGCTCGCCTGGCCGATGAGCATGAAGCGCTACAACTGGGGTTATCTTTCCGAACCCGAGCCCAATCTGAACAACCGCCGTATCACGGCGCCGCGGGGGAAGGTCATCGGCGGGTCGTCCTCGATCAACGGGCTCGTCTATGTGCGCGGCCATGCCGAGGACTTCAACCGCTGGGAAGCGCTCGGCGCGCGCGGCTGGGCCTATGCGGACGTGCTGCCCTATTTCAAGCGGATGGAGCATTCGCATGGCGGCGAGGAAGGCTGGCGCGGTACCGACGGGCCGCTGCATGTGCGGCGCGGGCCGGCAAGGAACCCGCTTTTCAGCGCCTTCATCGAGGCAGGCAGGCAGGCGGGCTTCGAAACGACCGAAGACTACAACGGCTCCAAGCAGGAAGGCTTCGGCCTGATGGAGCAGACCATATGGCAGGGCCGGCGCTGGTCGGCGGCAAGCGCCTATCTGCGGCCGGCGCTGAAGCGCCCCAATGCCCGGCTCGTGCAGGGTCTCGCCCGCAGGGTGGTGATCGAGAACGGGCGTGCAACCGGCGTCGAGATCGAGCGCCACGGCAAGATCGAGGTCGTAAAGGCCAACCGCGAGGTGATCGTGTCGGCCTCGTCCTTCAATTCGCCGAAGCTCCTGATGCTCTCCGGCATCGGCCCGGCCGGGCACCTGAAAGAGATGGGGATCGAGGTGAAGGCGGACCGGCCGGGCGTCGGCGCCAACCTGCAGGACCATATGGAATTCTATTTCCAGCAGGTCTCGACGAAGCCGGTCTCGCTCTATTCCTGGCTGCCCTGGTTCTGGCAGGGCGTGGCGGGCGCGCAGTGGCTCCTCTCCAAGGGCGGGCTCGGCGCGTCGAACCAGTTCGAGGCCTGCGCGTTCCTGCGCTCCGCGCCGGGCGTCAGGCAGCCGGACATCCAGTATCACTTCCTGCCGGTCGCCATCAGCTATGATGGAAAGGCGGCGGCCAAGAGCCACGGCTTCCAGGTGCATGTCGGCTACAACCTGTCGAAGTCGCGCGGCAATGTCACCCTGCGCTCGCCCGACCCAATGGCCGATCCGGTCATCCGCTTCAACTATATGAGCCATCCGGAGGACTGGGAGAAGTTCCGCCATTGCGTGCGCCTGACGCGCGAGATCTTCGGCCAGAAGGCCTTCGACGATTTCCGCGGACCGGAAATCCAGCCGGGCGAGAAAGTGCGGACGGACGATGAGATCGATGCCTTCCTGCGCGAGCACCTGGAAAGCGCCTATCATCCCTGCGGCACCTGCCGCATGGGCTCGGTCGACGACCCGATGGCCGTGGTCGATCCCGAGACGCGGGTGATCGGCGTCGAAGCCTTGCGCGTCGCCGACAGCTCGATCTTCCCGCATGTGACCTACGGCAATCTCAACGGCCCCTCGATCATGACCGGCGAGAAGGCGGCCGATCACATCCTCGGGCGGCAGCCGCTGCCGCGCTCGAACCAGGAGCCATGGATCAATCCGCGCTGGGAGACGAGCGACAGGTAGCGAAGGCAGGAATTGCGGAACCAATACCGGCGCCGGCGGGTTGACCCTGTGGACGAAAGCAGAGGACAACGAGCATGGAAAACGCACTTTGGCTTTTCGCCGTCGGCATCGGGCCGTTCCTGCTTCTCGCAGTGATCATCTATGCGGTCCTGCGGCAGCGCAGGCTGAGCGCCGGCGAAAAGCGCGCCCAGGAAAACGAGATCCGGCGCGAATACGACAAGCCCTCGGCGCAGCGCTGAATATGGCCCGATACTATCGCGTCTCGCGCTCCGAGATCCGCAAGGAAAACGACATCGTCGTCGTTGTCGTGCCGGCAGAGGATGGGCCGCTCGCCTATCTCGGCGATCCTACTCTCAGACTCGGCAACGACCTGAAACCTCTTGCGCAGGCGCTTGCCCTTGCCGAACGCATGATTGCCGCCGACCTCAACCCGCGCCACCTCGTGGTGATCGATGAGGACGGGGTGTGGGACGAGCGGGCGGGCGAACTGGTGCCGCATCCCGAACGCGGCCATCCGGCCGGAACGTCCGCCGGATCAAACGGCAGCCGCCGCCGTCAATAATAGTTCTCCTCCCGCTGGTAGCGTACGGCGAGGACGTTGCCGGCCTCATCCTGCCTCAAAGGAAACCGATCCAGCGGCCCGCCACCACCGCCGCAAGCCAGATCGAGAGCGAGACGAAGGCCTGAAGCCGCAGGAGCGGATGGACGGCACCGCCGGCGACCATCCTTCGCCAATGACCGGTAAGGCGCAGCGCGAAGGCATTGAAAATACCGGCCGCGACCAGCGTCACCTTGGTGAGGAATGCCGGGTTTCCGGCATATTCGGTGGGGCGCACCGAGAAGAGGCAGAGCCCCGTGAGGATCGCGAGGACGGTGCCGGTCGCCGCAGCGCGCGAGAGGAACGGGCCCAGCACCGCAACGGGCGGACCGCGAAGGAGGCCGATCAGCCTGAGGTCGAGCGGCAGGATCGATCCGACGATCAGGCCGATCGAAAGGATATGCGCGGCGTTGACGAAGAGATAGAGCGTGCCGGACGCCTTCAGCGCGGCAGCGGGCGGGCTCGCGGCGATCCATGCCAGCAGGTCCATTCCGGGCCCGCCGTCAGTTCGTCTCTATTCGTTCCGGATACATGTCGTAGTTCTTGCCGGCGACGGTGATGCGCACGGCCTTCATGTGCATCTCGTCCTCGTTTCGCGAGCGGTTGCCGAGAACGGTGATCGCGTCGCCGACCTTCGCGGTATCGGCCGTGAAGCCGGAGCGCTCGGTCTGGCGCGGATTGCCGAGATCGACCTGCCAGACTACCCCGTCCTGCGCCCTCACCTGCAGGGTCGGATGCGGCGGCGCCATGGAAATCTCCTGAATGGTGCCCTCCAGGGTCATCTGCTCGGCTTCCGCCCAGCTCCAGCCGTGATGCGCGAGGGAACCCGTCGCGGCAAGAACGGTCATTGCGGCTGCGGCGGCGAAACTGGTGATCTTCAGGCGTGACATCGTGCAATCCTCTCTGCCGATGGAGACGGCAGAGAGGATACACCGGACTGGCGGCGATGCCCGTTCAACAAACTTTGAACGGCCATCGATCACGCGCGAGCTGCGACGAAACGCTCAGGCGAACATTTTCCAGCGCGTCGGGCGGAAGCGGATTTCCGATCCGTTCTGCGCGCTGATGTCGAGCGGAACCTCGATCTCGATATGGTGCTTGTGGCCGTTCGAGCCGATGTCAATCTCGGTGATGCGGGTACCTGCAAGACGACGGCTGGCCGTGACGGTGCCGGAAAGCGCCGGCCCTTCGGAAACGAGCGCGATATCCTGCGGACGGAAGAAGAGGAGGCCTTCCTTCCCCTCGCCGCTCCCCGGCACGCCGATCGACTGGCCCTGGAAATGCAGCGAGCCGTCCGAGACCGTCACCGGAAAACTCGCGCTCTCGCCGATGAAGGAGAAGACGAAGGGCGAATTCGGGCGGTCGTAGACATCGTCGGAGGAGCCGACCTGTTCGATCCTGCCCTGGCTCATGACGACGACGCGGTCGGCGAGCTCCAGCGCCTCTTCCTGGTCGTGGGTGACGAAGACCGTCGTATGGCCGGTGCGGTCGTGGAACTCGCGCAGCCAGCGGCGAAGCTCCTTGCGCACCTTGGCGTCCAGCGCGCCGAAGGGCTCGTCGAGCAGCAGCACCTTCGGCTCGATCGCCATGGCGCGGGCAAGCGCCACGCGCTGGCGCTGGCCGCCCGAAAGCTGGTTCGGATAGCGCTTCTCCAGCCCGCCGAGCTGCACCATCTCGAGGAGTTCCGAGGCGCGCCGGCGGATCTCGGCCTTCGGCGGACGGCTGCCGCTCGGGCGCACCTTGAGGCCGAAGGCGATATTCTCGGCGACCGTCATGTGGCGGAAGAGCGCGTAATGCTGGAAGACGAAGCCGATATTGCGCTCCTGGACAGTGCGGTGCGATGCGTCTTCGTCGCCGAAGAAGATCTGGCCCGAGGTCGGCTTCTCCAGGCCGGCGATCAGGCGCAGAAGCGTCGTCTTGCCCGAGCCGGATGGTCCGAGCAGGGCGATCAGCTCGCCGGAGCCGATCTTCAGCGATACATCCTCCAGCGCCGGAAACCGGTCGAATTCCTTGGTGATATTGGAGATGGTTACGTCCATCAATAAGCCTTTCAATGCTTTCCGGAGGCGTTTCCGGCGCCGAACCGCAATTCGAGAATGGTCTTGAGTGCCAGCGTCACCAGCGCAAGCAGCGCCAGCAGGGCGGCAACCGCGAATGCAGCGGCCATGTTGTACTCATTGTAGAGGATTTCGACGTGCAGCGGCATGGTGTTGGTAAGGCCGCGGATATGGCCGGAAACAACCGAAACGGCGCCGAACTCGCCCATGGCGCGGGCATTGCAGAGCAGCACGCCGTAGAGCAGGCCCCATTTGATATTGGGCAGCGTCACGTACCAGAAGGTCTGCCAGCCGGATGCGCCGAGCGAAAGAGCCGCCTCCTCATCGCCGGTCCCCTGATCCTGCATCAGCGGGATCAGCTCGCGTGCGACGAAGGGAAAGGTCACGAAGACGGTGGCGAGAACGATGCCCGGCACAGCGAACAGGATCTCGATGCCGTAGCTCTTCAACAGCGGCCCGAGCACGCTCTGCGATCCGAAGAGGATGACATAGACGAGGCCCGAAATGACCGGCGAGATCGAGAACGGCAGGTCGATCAGCGTGATCAGGAACGCCTTGCCCCTGAATTCGAACTTGGCGATGGCCCAGGCGGCCGCGACGCCGAAGACGAGGTTCAGCGGCACCGAGATCGCCGCGACGAGCAGCGTCAGCCGGATGGCGGCCAGCGCATCCGGCTCGGTGATCGACGCCACGAAATCGCCGATCCCCTGCCGGAACGCCTCGACGAAGACGGCGACGAGCGGCACCACGAGAAAGGCGGCGAGGAAGGCGAGCGCGAGCGCGATCAATATGCCGCGCGCAAGCGGCGTTTCGTTCGCCGCCTCGCGATAGGCCGCATGCCGCCTTGCCGGAACTGCAGACGTCAAAGCGCTGTCAGGCATAACCGTACCTCCTGCGGCTCCAGGCCTGGACGAGATTGATGAAGAAGAGCATCGCGAAGGAGATCAGCAGCATGATCGTGGCGATCGCCATGGCGCCCTTGTAGTTGAATTCCTCAAGCCGGATGACGATGAGCAGCGGCGCGATTTCGGAGACGTAGGGGATGTTTCCCGCGATGAAGATGACGGAGCCGTATTCGCCGACACCGCGCGCGAAAGCAAGGGCAAAGCCGGTGAGGATCGCCGGCGTGAGGCCGGGCAGCAGCACCCGCGTCACGGTCTGGAAACGGCTGGCGCCGAGCGTGGCGGCCACTTCCTCGACCTGGCGGTCGATCTCCTCCATGACGGGCTGCACCGTGCGCACGACGAAGGGAAGCCCGATGAAGATGAGCGCGATGACGATGCCGAGGGGGGTGAAGGCGATCTTGACGCCGAGCGGCGCGAACAGCGAGCCGATCCAGCCGTTGCCGGCATAGAGCGAGGCGAGCGCGATGCCCGCCACCGCCGTCGGCAGGGCGAAGGGCAGATCGACGATGGCGTCCACCAGCCGCCGCCCCGGAAAGCGGTAGCGAACGAGCACCCATGCCACGATCACGCCGAAGACGGCATTGACCAGCGCGGCGATGAACGCCGTTCCGAAACTGATGCGCAGGGCGTTGAGTACGCGGCGGTCGGCGGCGATCGCGAGGAGTTCCGACAGGCCGATGGATGCGGTGGACCAGACGAGGCCGGCCAGCGGAATGAGAATGATGAGCGTGAGATAGGCGATGGTGTAGCCCAGCGTGAGCCCGAAGCCGGGTATCACGCTCGAATGGCGCCACTGCCATCGTCTTCTGGAAGCTGTTTCAGGCATGCGTTTTCCAGTCTTCTTCCCCGTATTCACACGAACAGGCCGGCTTCGCGGCCGGCCTCGTGCAAAGAGGCGGCCGAGATCGGCCGCCCGACGGAGGGTATCTTGAGGTTATTGAGCGGGCTTGTAAATCTGGTCGAAGATTCCGCCGTCGCCGAAGTGCTCCGGCTGCGCCTTGGCCCAGCCCCCGAAGATCGGGTCGTCGATGGTGACGAGCTTGATGTCCGGAAGGGACTTCAGAAGCTCCTTGTCCACGACTTCCGGCTTCGAAGGACGGTAGAAGTGCTTGGCGGCGATGTTCTGGCCTTCGTCCGAATAGAGATACTGCAGATAGGCTTCGGCCACCTTGCGGCTTCCCTTGGAGTCGACATTGCCGTCGACCACCGCGACGGGCGGCTCGGCGAGGATCGAGATCGGCGGCACGACGATGTCGAAGGCGTCCTTTCCGAATTCCTCGCCGGCGAGATAGGCCTCGTTCTCCCAGGCGAGCAGAACGTCGCCGATCTGACGCTGGGCGAAGGTCACCGTCGAGCCGCGGGCGCCGGTATCGAGAACCGGAGCGCGCCGGAAGAGCTCGGTGATGTAGCCCTTGATCTTCTCCTGGTCGCCGCCGAATTCCTCGTTGGCCCAGGCCCAGGCGGCCAGATAGTTCCAGCGCGCGCCGCCCGAAGTCTTCGGATTCGGCGTGACGATCTGGACGTCGTCCTTCACGAGGTCGCCCCAGTTGTGGATGTTCTTGGGATTGCCCTTGCGCACCAGGAAGACGATGGTGGAAGTGTAGGGCGAGGAATTGTTGGGCAGGCGCGCACGCCAGTCCTTGTTGATCTTGCCGGAATTCTCCACGATCGCGTTGATGTCGCTCTCAAGCGCGAGCGTCACGACGTCGGCCTCGAGCCCGTCGATCACGGAGCGGGCCTGCTTGCCCGAGCCGCCATGCGACTGCTGGATGGTGACCGTCTCGCCGGTCTCCTGCTTCCAGTGCGCCGCGAAGGCGGCGTTGTAGTCCTTGTAGAGTTCGCGTGTCGGATCATAGGACACGTTGAGAAGGGTGGTGTCGGCCCAGGCGCCCGCAACGCCGCCGAACGAAAGCCCGACACCCAGCGCTATAGCGCTTAAACCCCTGGAAAAGCTGGACATTCTCGTCACTCCCCTGTTTTCGATATTCCAAACTCTATCGAATGAGTAGACTTAGTCAACAATCAAAGTCTCCAACGCAAAACTCATTCCCTTCGGCTTGCGCGCAAGCAAAACGGTTCTGCGGGAACCTAGTTTGCACAAAACACCCGGCGCGGGAAAAGCCACCATTGCGGGTAAATTCGTTTCGGGGAAATCGACCTTTCCAGGCCTTTGCGAGGCGTTTGCGGGCGGAAAACCTCCGCCGGGGACCGGCACCGGGCGCGATTCCGGACAGCCGGTCTCGCGCGTGCGCAGCACCCGGATTGCGCGGCTGCGGCAGGATTTCTTTCGCACGCGCGATAACAGAGAGATATTTGCTCCCGATGGAGGAGTTTGGAAATCCATATTCCTGTCATGCACTTGGCCTACCTGCGATAATCTGGGCAACTCGATACAGGACCATCCCATGACTGCCATCACCGAGAACGGGACTGCAAAAGCCCTGAACGATCAACTGAACGGCCTCGGCCTTGCCGAACGGCTTTCGCTCGTCGCGAGCCTCGGCGGGCGCGCCGTCTTCACCACCAGCCTCGGCATCGAGGACCAGGTGATCACGGCGGCTATCGGAACGCACCGGCTGCCGATCGATGTCGTGACGCTCGAGACCGGTCGGCTCTTCAAGGAAACGGTCGATCTCATCGACGAGACCGAAAGCCAGTACGGCATCACGATCGGCCGCTATCATCCGCTGAAGGACGACATCGACGACTATGTCGCCCAATACGGCATGAACGGCTTCTACGAAAGCGTCGAAGCGCGGCACGCCTGTTGTGGCGTGCGCAAGCTGAAGCCGCTTGCGCGCGCACTCGAAGGGGCAACCTTCTGGATCACCGGCCTTCGCCGCGGCCAGTCCGGCAACCGGGCGGACACGCCCTTCGCCGAATTCGACGCGGAGCGCAACCTGATCAAGATCAACCCGCTCGCCGACTGGGACATCGAGGTCATCAAGGCCTATGTCGCGGACAATGCCGTGCCGGTCAATCCGCTGCACGCCCGCGGCTATCCCTCGATCGGCTGCGAACCCTGCACCCGCGCCATCAAGCCGGGCGAGCCCGAGAGAGCCGGCCGCTGGTGGTGGGAAAACGACGAGAAGCGCGAATGCGGCCTGCACGTGCCCGAATCCGCTCTTCCAACCCTGGAATCGAGCAAGCTTTGACGGCACCGCCCAAGGCGCTCAAAAAACGTATCTGGAGTTCACGCATTCATGTCCGACACATCGCATAAGGTGGAAACGTGGCACGCCGCGTCAAGCAAGCCGCCGCTCGATCCGCATCTCAAAGCCCTTGAAAACGAGGCAATCCACATCTTCCGCGAAGTCGCCGCCGAATTCGAACGGCCGGTGATGCTCTATTCGATCGGCAAGGATTCCTCCGTCCTGCTGCATCTCGCGCGCAAGGCCTTCCATCCCGGCCGGGTGCCCTTCCCGCTCCTGCACGTCAACACCGGCTGGAAATTCGCCGAGATGATCGCGTTTCGCAACGAGATCGTGAAGCGATACGACCTCGACCTGATCGAGCACGTCAACCCGCGCGGGGCGGCGGAGAACGTGACGCCGTTCACCCACGGCTCGGCGCTCTACACCGACATCATGAAGACCGAGGCGCTGCGCCAGGCGCTCGATGCCGGCAAGTTCGATGCGGCCTTCGGCGGCGCGCGGCGCGACGAGGAAGCCTCGCGCGCCAAGGAGCGCATCTATTCCTTCCGCACGCCCGATCACCGCTGGGACCCGCGCAACCAGCGCCCCGAACTCTGGAACATCTACAACGGCATGATCCGCCAGGGCGAAAGCGTACGCGCCTTCCCTCTGTCGAACTGGACGGAAGTGGACATCTGGCGCTACATCCAGGCCGAGGAGATCCCCATCGTGCCGCTCTATTTCGCGAAGAAGCGGCCTTATGTGGAGCGCGACGGCATGATGATCCTCGCCGAGGATCCGCGTCTGGAACTTCTGCCCGGCGAAGTGAAGCAGGAAGGCGTCATCCGTTTCCGTACGCTCGGCTGCTTTCCGCTGACCGGCGCCATCCGCTCCGGCGCCACCACGCTCGACGACATCATTGCCGAGCTCGAGACGGCCACCGTCTCCGAGCGCCAGGGCCGCGCGATCGACCGCGACCAGTCCGGCTCCATGGAAAAGAAGAAACGCGAAGGGTATTTCTGAGATGACCGTATCCGCAACTGCAACCGCCGAAGTTCTCCCGGCGGACGAAACGGTCCGCCCGACCCGCGATTCCCGCCCGCTTCGCCTCATCACCTGCGGCAGCGTCGACGACGGCAAATCCACGCTGATCGGCCGCCTGCTCTGGGACACCAAGGCCGTCAAGGAAGACCAGGCCGCGACGCTCCGGCGCGATTCCTCCGGCAAGCAGAACGATCTCGGCCTTCCCGACTTCGCGCTTCTGCTCGACGGGCTGCAGGCCGAGCGCGAGCAGGGCATCACCATCGACGTCGCCTATCGCTATTTCTCGACCGACCACCGCTCCTTCATCGTTGCCGATACGCCCGGCCACGAGCAATACACCCGCAACATGGCGACCGGCGCCTCGACCGCCGATCTCGCGATCCTGCTGGTCGATGCGCGCGTCGGCATCCTGGAGCAGACCCGGCGCCATGCCACCATCGCCACCCTGATGGGCATCCGCCAGTTCGTTCTCGCCGTCAACAAGATCGACCTCACCGGCTACGACCAGGCCCGCTTCGAGCAGATCAGCCACGAGTTTCGCGAACTCGCGCTCTCGCTCGGCGTCAAGCAGATCACCGCCATCCCGGTTTCGGCACTCAAGGGCGAGAATGTCGTGCTTGACGGCAGCGCCTCCATGCCCTGGTATGACGGGCCGACGCTGGTGGAAACGCTGGAAAAGGCGACGGTGCGCTCCAATCAGACCGTAGGCTTCCGCCTGCCGGTGCAGCGCGTGTCGCGTCCGGGCGAAAGCTTCCGCGGCTATCAGGGCACGGTCGCCGGCGGTGCGGTGAAGCCCGGCGACAGCGTCGTCGTCCTTCCTTCCGGCATGATCGCCAATGTCAAGCAGATCGTCACCTTCGACCTCGTGCGCAACGCAGCGGTGGCCGGCGACGCGATCACGCTCGTGCTCGACCGGCAGGTGGACGTCGCGCGCGGCGACATGATCGTCTCGCTCGAAAGCCAGCCGATGACGGGCCGCGCCTTCGACGCGCAGCTCGTCGCGCTGCAGCCGGACGGCATCGAGCCCGGCAAGCGCTACTGGCTGAAGTCGGGAAGCCGGCGCCAGCGCGTCAGCGTCGAGCCGGTGAGCGCGCTGGACCTCAAGAGCGGCAAATGGGCACCCGCCCAGAGCCTTGCCATGAACGCGATCGGCAAGGTGCGGCTCGCGTTCGACGAACAGGCGATCTTCGACGCCTACGAGCAGAACCGCACGACGGGCGCCTTCATCTTGATCGACCCGGACACCAACAACACGGTCGCCGGCGGCATGATCACGGCCAGACGCTCCGACCTCGGCGGCATCCACAAGGACGACGAACGCGTGCTCCTTTCGCTGCCCGCCGATCTCGCCGAGAAGCTGATGACCTCGGAAGCTTTCGCCAGCCGCCGCCAGGACGTGGACGTGCGCTGGACGACGGCGGGCCGCGCCGCCGAGCTGCTTGGAGAGATCGACAAGTAGGAAGCAGCGGAAACAGACAAGTCATGACCTCCACCAGAGGTGGAGGTTTGTAACGCTGCGCTTGAACCGCTAGAAGCGGTTTTGCTATATGTT
>JARYGU010000016.1:0-138758 GCA_033795365.1 Shinella sp. | reverse complement strand
ACCGCAGTTGCCCGGGGACAAGACACCGAAGCGGGGCACGTCGTGTGTCACCATTACTACCTTAACTGAGGCACAGGACGTGCCCCGGCCGAGACCCCGACCGAAAAGGCGGGAGGAAATGAAGGAAGACGCAAAGCCACGGGCGGAAAAGCCGCCGCGTGGGTGGAGGCGTTTGCGGGGCGCCTCGCAGCGACCGTTGGGAGAGATATGCGGGCGTCGGAGCCCTAACCGGGCCTGCCGCGGTTCCGAAGCCTTGACAAATCGGACCGGCCATGCGCTTTTCCGCCCGATTTTCAAGAAGCGCGGTCCGGGTCCCGGAGCCGCCCTCAAGAGCATTCCAGGATAAGACAATGCACCGTTACCGCAGCCACACCTGCGCCGCCCTTCGCAAGTCCGATGTCGGCTCCACTGTCCGTATTTCCGGCTGGGTCCACCGCGTCCGCGATCACGGCGGCGTGCTTTTCATCGACCTGCGCGACCATTACGGCATGACCCAGGTCGTGGCCGATCCGGACAGCCCGGCCTTCAAGATAGCCGAAACCGTTCGCGGCGAATGGGTGATCCGCGTCGACGGCCTCGTCAAGGCGCGCACCGACGACACGGTCAACAAGACGATGCCGACCGGCGAGGTCGAGCTCTATGCGAAGGAGATCGAAGTCCTCTCTGCCGCAAAGGAGCTGCCGCTGCCGGTCTTCGGCGAGCCGGACTACCCGGAGGACGTGCGCCTCAAATACCGCTTCCTCGACCTGCGCCGCGATACGCTGCACAAAAACATCGTCAAGCGCACGCAGATCATCGCCGACATGCGCGCCCGCATGGCCGAGGCGGGCTTCACCGAATATTCGACGCCGATCCTGACGGCCTCCTCGCCGGAAGGCGCGCGCGACTTCCTCGTTCCCTCGCGCATTCATGAGGGCAAGTTCTTCGCGCTGCCGCAGGCGCCGCAGCAATATAAGCAGCTCCTGATGGTCGCCGGCTTCGACCGCTATTTCCAGATCGCCCCCTGCTTCCGCGACGAGGACCCGCGCGCCGACCGGCTGCCCGGCGAATTCTACCAGCTCGACCTCGAAATGAGCTTCGTCGAGCAGGAGGACGTGTGGACGACGATGGAGCCGGTCATACGCGGCGTCTTCGAGCGCTTCGCCGACGGCAAGCCGGTCACGCAGGACTTCCCGCGCATTCCCTATGACGAGGCGATCCGCAAATACGGTTCCGACAAGCCGGACCTCAGGAACCCGATCGTCATGGAGGCCGTCACCGACCATTTCGCCGGCTCCGGCTTCAAGGTCTTCGCGGGCATGATCGCCTCCAATCCAAAGGTCGAGGTCTGGGCGATCCCGGCCAGGACCGGCGGCTCCCGCGCCTTCTGCGACCGCATGAATGCCTGGGCGCAGCAACAGGGCCAGCCGGGCCTCGGCTACATCTTCTGGCGCAAGGAAGGCGAAAAGCTCGAGGGCGCAGGCCCGCTTGCCAAGAACATCGGCGAGGAGCGCACGGATGCGATCCGCACGCAGCTCGGCCTCGGCGACGGCGACGCCTGCTTCTTCGTGGCGGGCGAGCCCTCCAAATTCTACAAGTTCGCCGGCGAGGCCCGCACCCGCGTCGGCGAGGAGCTGAACCTCGTCGACCGCGATCGCTTCGAGCTCTGCTGGATCGTCGATTTCCCGTTCTACGAATGGCTGGAGGACGAGAAGAAGATCGACTTCGCGCACAACCCCTTCTCGATGCCGCAGGGCGGGCTCGCAGCGCTGGACGGCGACGACCCGCTGTCGATCAAGGCCTACCAGTACGACATGGTCTGCAACGGCTTCGAGATCGCGTCCGGCTCGATCCGCAACCAGCTTCCGGAAGTCATGGTCAAGGCCTTCGAGCTGACCGGCAAGTCGGCCGAGGAGGTCGAGGAGCAGTTCGGCGGCCTCTACCGCGCCTTCCAGTACGGCGCGCCGCCCCATGGCGGCATGGCGGCCGGCATCGACCGCATCGTCATGCTGCTCGTCGGCGCGAAGAACCTGCGCGAGATCACGCTCTTCCCGATGAACCAGCAGGCACAGGATCTCCTGATGGGCGCCCCGTCGCCCGCCACCCCGGCCCAGCTTCGCGAACTCGCGATCCGCGTGGTTCCGTCCAAGAAGGACTGAGCCGCCCCGGTTTGCGCATGGAACCTTCTCCCGGCGATTTTGTTGTTCGCACAGCAAGAAGCACAGGAGAAAGCCCATGCGTAAAGCACTTCTGGTCGCATCCGCGGCCTTTCTCGCCCTCTCGGCATCCGCCTATGCGCAGGACGCCGTCATCGTCGAAGACCCCGGCATCACAGGGTCGACCACGGTGCTGCCGGGCGAGGTCCGCACCTATGTCCTGGAGCAATCCGTGCCTTCGGTGCGCTATGAGCAGGAGGTCCTCGTCGGCGAACCGCTTCCGGAAGCCGTCGAGGTCTATCCGGTCGAAGGTCACGACGATTACGCCTATACGATCGTCAACGAGCGGCGCGTCATCGTCAACCCGCAGACGCGCACGGTGATCCAGGTTCTGGAATGATCGTCGGTGCCCGGGCCGCCTGTCTCTCGGCCCGGGCTTCTACCCGCCTCGCACTGTTGCGCCGCCATGGCTGCCACGTTATAACGGCGCATCCACAAGGACCCGGGTGAGATTCCCGGGTGGCTCTTCTGGCCGCCGATCCGCCAGACAACGCAAAGCGCTTCCAGTCTACCGAGCCGGTACGTCCCACATCCGGCATGCGCTCCTTTTGCGAAAATTTTCGATGAACAGATTTTCTGCTTACAGACGTGAATGGTTCTCCAACATTCGCGCCGATATCCTTTCGGGTGTCGTCGTCGCACTCGCCCTCATACCGGAAGCGATCGGTTTTTCGGTGATCGCCGGCGTCGATCCGAAGGTCGGCCTTTTCGCCTCCTTCGCGATCGCCTGCGTCTCCGCGTTCGCGGGCGGAAGGCCGGGCATGATTTCCGCCGCGACCGCGGCAACGGCGGTCCTGATGGTGACCCTGGTCAAGGAACACGGGCTCCAGTACCTGTTCGCCGCCACGCTGTTGATGGGCTTGATCCAGATCGCTGCCGGTTTCCTCAGGCTCGGGCGCGTCATGCGCTTCGTCTCGCGTTCGGTCATCACCGGCTTCGTCAATGCGCTCGCGATCCTGATCTTCATGGCGCAGCTGCCCGAACTCATCGGCGTGCCGGTCCAGACCTATTTCATGATCGCCGGCGGGCTGGCGATCATCTACCTTTTCCCGCGCCTCACGAAGGCGATCCCGTCGCCCCTCGTCGCCATCGCCGTCCTGACGGCGATCGCCTACTGGAGCGGCATGGATCTGAGGACCGTCGGCGATCTCGGCGATCTGCCCTCGACATTGCCGGTCTTCGCCCTGCCGCAGGTGCCGCTGACCTTCGAAACGCTCCGGATCATCTTCCCGTATTCCGTCGCCCTTGCCGCCGTCGGGCTTCTGGAATCCCTGCTGACGGCGCAGATCGTCGACGACATGACGGACACCACCAGTAGCAAGAGCCGGGAATGCATCGGGCAGGGGACGAGCAACATCGCCTCCGGCCTGATCGGCGGCATGGGCGGCTGCGCGATGATCGGCCAATCGGTGATCAACGTCACCTCCGGCGGGCGCGGGCGGCTCTCGACCTTCATCGCCGGCGCCTTCCTGCTGTTCCTGATCCTCGTCCTCGACGATCTGGTCCGCGTGATCCCGATGGCGGCGCTGGTCGCGGTGATGATCATGGTCTCCGTCGGCACCTTCTCCTGGCGCTCGATCATCGACCTTCGCCGCAATCCGCTGCCGTCTTCCGTGGTGATGCTGGCCACCGTGGTCACCACAGTCGGCACGCACGATCTCGCCAAGGGGGTTCTGGTCGGCGTGCTCCTGTCCGGCGTGTTCTTCGCGGGAAAGGTGGCGAAGCTCTTCCACGTCCGCTCGACCCTGAGCGCCGACGGAAGCGAGAGGATCTATCACGTCGACGGCCAGATTTTCTTCGCCTCGACGGAAAGCTTCGTCGCCGCCTTCGATTTCGCCGAGACGGTGAGGAAGGTCACCATAGACGTGTCGGATGCGCATCTGTGGGACATCACGGCCGTCGGTGCGCTCGACAAGGTGGTCCTGAAATATCGCAAGCTCGGCGTGGAAGTCACGGTTCGGGGCGTGAACGAGGCGAGCGCCCATATGCTCGACCGCTTCGCCCTGCACGACAAGGATCACGCGGCTTTCGCCTCGCGGTCGCCTCATTGAGGAAAGCCCGGCAGGTCGCCTGCCGGGCTTTCCTTCGCGTTTCGATGCGGACGGGCGATCAGTCGTTCGCCGTCACCTTGACGCCGAGGACCTGCGGAATGGTGTTCGGCGCGCCCATCGCGGCGCCCATGATCATCGGGAAGGGGACCGGTTTTTCGGGCTTGGCGGTGATCGTCAGGGTCTTCGGGTCGTCGAGATAGGTGTTGACGGCCTCGGAGATCTGGTTCTGCAGTTCGGGCAGGTTGAGCTGCGCGATCATGATCGGCACGAGGCCCTTCAGCGACTGCGCCATCTGCTCGCCGGAAACGCCTTGCTGGCTGCCGGCATAGTCGAGAAGCTTCTTGGTGAGCGACGCGTCGGCAAAGCTGATCGAGGCGTTGTTGAAGGTCAGCTGCTGCATCAGGCCCATCATCGACATGCCGAAAGCCGCCTGCGCGTCTTCCTTGTTCGGGTTGGATTCCATCGCCTTCATCGTGTCCTGCAGTGCTGTCAGGAACTGCAGCGTATAGCCGGAGAGGTTGAGCGACAGATCCAGCCGGCCGACATCGGTGAAATCGAAGGCATATTCGTCGACGGCAAGCGTGCCGCTTGCCAGCTCCCAGCTTCCCTTCATCGTGACCTCGCCGTCAAGCGACTGCAGGCCGAGCTTCTCTATCGCGTCCTTCGTCTTGGCGTCCTCGACGCCGGAAAGATCGGCCTTGATGTCGGAGAGCGTCGCGTCGAAATCGACGCCGGCGTCGTTTGCCTGCCGGGTGATGTTGGCCTGCATGCCCGACATCGAAAAGACCTGCCTGCCCTTGGCCGAAACGCTGACGGGGCCGCTGCTCGCTTCCTCGTACATCAGGACGGACTGGAGCGTGCCGGTTTCCGGCTTGCCGGGAATGGCAAGGCCCGTGAGCTTCATGTCCTGCGCGGTGATCGTCACCTCGTCCTGCGTGTTGTTGATGTCGGGAAAGAGTGCGCTTTCCACGGTATAACCGCCGTTGCCGTCCTCCTCGACGCCCTCGAGCGTGACGTCGCCGACCTTGACGGATTTACCGTCGGCGGACCGGAGCTCGGCCGCCCGCAGCGTGATCGTGCTGCCTTCGACGGCGATGGTGTCGTAACCGACGGTGAACCCGCTCGTCGGCGAGATTGCATTCAGCTTGTTCACGAGATCGGCGCCGTCGAGGGCGAAGGCAGGACCTGCGAAAGCGGTAAGCGCTGCACCGGCAAGCATGGTGCGAAGGTGGCGTATATGGATCATTGTCGGTCCTTTGTGGTTGCATTGCGCCGGCGCGTGTTGCCGTTGCCGGGGTTCTGACGCATTCCGCGACGAATATATTGCCTCGCCGGGAAAGTTCCATAGCGGTTGTGGCTATCGTTTCCGGCAGGATTGAGGTAGGCGCAAACGGCACCGCAAAGGTTGCTATCCACAGCGCAATCGCCCGGATTCCTTGCCGCGAATCGGCTTAGAGGATAGTCAAGGCCCATGGGACAAAATGCTTTGCCGCCGGATGGCGGAGACGAGAATATTCTGCCGGTCGACCTGAAGGCGGCGCTGGAAGAGCGCTACCTCGCCTATGCGCTGTCGACCATCATGCACCGCGCGCTGCCGGATGTGCGCGATGGGCTGAAACCGGTCCACCGCCGCATCATCCACGCCATGAGCGAGATGGGCCTTCGCCCCAATACCTCGTTCAAGAAATGTGCGCGCATCGTCGGCGACGTCATCGGTAAATTCCACCCGCACGGCGATCAGTCCGTCTATGACGCGCTGGTGCGGCTTGCGCAGGATTTCTCCCAGCGCTATCCGGTCGTGGACGGGCAGGGGAACTTCGGCAATATCGACGGCGACAACGCCGCCGCCTACCGATACACCGAAGCCAAGATGACCGATGTCGCCTCGCTGCTGCTCGAAGGCATCGAGCAGGACGCGGTCGATTTCCGCCCGACCTACAACGAGGAGGACCAGGAACCCGTCGTCCTGCCGGGTGCCTTCCCGAACCTTCTCGCCAACGGCGCCTCCGGCATTGCCGTCGGGATGGCGACGTCGATACCGCCGCACAACGCGCATGAGCTCTGCGACGCCGCACTCTACCTGATCAAGAAGCCGGATGCGACGGTGGAGGAGCTGCTCTACGATCCGGCGAACCCGCAGAAGGGCGGCATCGAGGGGCCTGACTTTCCGACCGGCGGCGTGATCGTCGAAAGCCGCGAGAGCATGCTGGAATCCTACAAGACCGGCCGCGGCGGCTTCCGCGTCCGTGCGAAATGGGAAACGGAGGACCTCGGCCGCGGCGGCTATCAGATCGTGGTCACGCAGATCCCCTATCAAGTGCAGAAATCGAGGCTGATCGAGAAGATCGCCGAGCTGCTGATTGCCCGCAAGCTGCCGCTTCTCGAAGACGTGCGCGACGAATCGGCGGAGGACGTGCGCATCGTGCTCGTCCCGAAGAGCCGTTCCGTCGATCCGACGATCCTGATGGAATCGCTGTTCAGGCTCTCCGAGCTTGAAAGCCGCATTCCGCTCAACATGAACGTGCTCTCGATGGGCCGCGTGCCGCGCGTCATGGCGCTGAACGAGGTGTTGTCGGAATGGCTGGCGCATCGCCGCGAGGTGCTCCAGCGCCGCTCGCGCCATCGGCTGGCGGCGATCGACCGGCGGCTGGAAATCCTCGGCGGCTATCTCGTCGCCTATCTCAACATCGACGAGGTGATCCGCATCATCCGCGAGGAGGACGAGCCGAAGCCGGCGCTGATGGCGCGCTTCTCGCTCACCGACCTGCAGGCCGAATCGATCCTCAACATGCGGCTGCGCTCCCTGCGCAAGCTGGAGGAATTCGAGATCCGCACCGAATTCGATGCGCTCTCGAAGGAAAAGGCGGAGATCGAGGCGCTGCTCGCCTCCGACGAGAAGCAGTGGCAGACGGTCGCCTGGGAAATCGGCGAGGTGAAGAAGAAGTTCGCCAAGGCAACCGAGCTCGGCAAGCGCCGCAGCCATTTCGCCGACGCGCCGGAGGCCGACGTCGAGGCGATCCAGCAGGCGATGATCGAGAAGGAGCCGGTGACGATCGTCGTTTCCGAAAAGGGCTGGATCCGGGCGCTGAAGGGCCACATCTCCGACACGTCCGGTCTGCAGTTCAAGGAGGGCGATGCGCTGAAGGTCGCGTTTCCCGCCCAGACCACGGACAAGATCCTGCTGCTGACGACGGGCGGCAAGGCCTATACGCTCGGCGCCGACAAGCTGCCGGGCGGGCGCGGCCACGGCGAGCCGCTGCGCATCATGGTCGACATGGAAAACGACCAGGACGTGCTGACGGCCTTCGTGCACGATCCGGCGCGCAAGGTGATCGTCGCCTCGCAGGCCGGCAACGGCTTCGTGATCTCCGAGAGCGAGATGATCGCCAACACCCGCAAGGGCAAGCAGATCATGAACGTTTCCATGCCGGACGAGACAAAGCTCGTCGTGCCGGTGCGGGGCGATCACGTCGCAGTGGTCGGCGAGAACCGCAAGATGCTGATCTTCCCGCTCAACCAGCTCCCCGAGATGGGCCGCGGCAAGGGCGTGCGCCTGCAGCGCTACAAGGACGGCGGCGTCTCCGACATCCGCTGCTTCGCGCTCGAAGAAGGGCTTTCCTGGGACGACAGCGCCGGGCGCAACTTCGTCCGCAGCAAGGAGGAACTTGCCGAGTGGATGGCCGACCGCGCCAGTGCGGGCCGTGTCGTGCCGAAGGGCTTCCCGCGGTCGGGCAAGTTCAGCGGGTGACCGGTGCCGGCGTCAGCCGGTATAGGGAACCGTGAAGTCCGCGAGGAAGCGGGTCGCTCCTTCCTCGTCGATCTCGCCCGCGGCGACGCCGAGGACGAAGGCGATAATGTCGGCTTGTTCCGCCACGATCAGATGACCGTTGAGCAGCAGGAATGTGAACGCCGCAAGGAAGCCGGTTCTCTTGTTGCCGTCCGAAAAAGGGTGATTTCGCACGATGCCATAGAGATAGGCAGCGGCGAGGGCGAAGAGATTTTCCTCTCCGTATGCCGCCTTGTTCAACGGGCGCGCCAAAGCGGCCTCCAGGGCATTCTCGTCCTTAAGTCCAGCTAGCCCGCCATGCTCTTCAAGTTGTTCGGCATGCATGATTTCCACGGCTTCGCGGGTCAGCCATTTGAGTTCACTCATTTGGCGAGTTCACGCAAGGCGACGCGATATTTCTTCATGCCAAGCCGAGCCGCTTTCAGCTGCTCGGAAAGATCGGCATTGTCGGGTATGAGTTCGAGCCTGCCGTTTTCCTCCCTGAGTTCAAGCTGATCCCCCGCCTTCACGCCGAGACGGTCGAGGGCTTCCTTCGGGATGATGATGCCTTCGGAATTGCCGATCTTGCGGATGGTGACGTTCATCGCGCTTCTCCTTCATGTTTTAACGTAGTTATAACATCGGGAAGGGGTGTCGGCAATGGGCTGCTCCATCAGCCCGTAAACGGGAACTCCGCCGCCGCATCCTGCCGGCGGGCGGCTCTCGCCTTTGTGCCCATCTGCCAGAGCGAATGGGCAAGCAGCGCGACAATCAGGATGGAGCCGCCGATGAGCGTCTGAGGCGATGGAGTTTCGGAAAAGACGATCCAGACCCAGATCGGCGCGAGCACCGTTTCGAGCAGGTAGAACATGCCGACTTCAGGTCCGGAGAGATAGCGCGGACCGGTGGCAAGGCACCAGAAGGCAAGCGGGATCATGACGAGGCCGTTGAACAGGATGAAGCCGGGGCGCGCGATCTCCAGCCCGCCGGACGGCAGCAGCGCGAGTGCCGCGATGCCGGGCAGGATCGCCGTCACGAGCGGGACGAAACCCATATCCTGTCCGCTTCTGCGGCTGATCGTGATCGCCGAGGCAAGCAGGAAGGCCGAGCAGCAGGCCATGGCGTCGCCGAAGATATTGCCGCTTTCCAGCCCGTCATGGACGATGAGCGCGACGCCTGCGAGCATGGCCGCCATCGTCAGCAGCGTGGCGTTCGAAGGCCGTTCCCGCAGGAATATCCAGGAGAGCAGCGCCGCGAACATCGAGGTGAAGGCCAGGATGAAGACGACGTTTGCCGTCGAGGTGTTGAACACCGCCAGCATGAATGTCAGTGAATTGATGCCGTAGAGCGATCCGACGAGAAGGCCGACGGGGCCGGGAACGAGCGAAATCCGGCGCCTGAACAGGAACCGCAGCACCGACCAGGCTGCAAGCGCCGCGAAGAAGGTCGCGAAACTGCGCACCGCAAGCACGGACCAGACCTCGCCATGCGACGAACGGATCAGGGGGATATCGAAGGAGAGGGCAAGGCCGCCGATCGCGGTGATCAGCAGGCCCTTGCGATGAAGGGCGGCGGAATTGGAGGACAAGCGAAAATCCGAAAATCAAGAGGCATTTTCGCCAGTATAACGTTCCCAGCCGCGCGACATCAGGTGCTCCTGCGGCAAAAACTTTGTTTTATAGTCCATTTTGCGCGATCCCTTGACCCAATAGCCGAGATAGACATGCGGCAGGCCGAGGGACTGTGCCTTGCGGATATGGTCGAGGATCATGTAGGTGCCGAGCGAACGGCCGGCCATCTCGGGATTGTAGAAGGAATAGACCATCGAAAGCCCGTCTCCCATGCGGTCGGTCAGGGCGGCGGCGACGAGCTCGCCGCGCGGCTGCTCCTGCAGGCCCGCGCCCTCCTCGCGAAGACGGTATTCAACGATCTTCGTATTGACGTGTGTGTCCTCCACCATCATCGCATAGTCGAGGACGGACATGTCCGACATGCCGCCTTTCTGATGGCGGCTGTCGAGATAGTGGCGGAAGAGCGAATATTGCTCGCTGGAGGGTTCGGCCGGGTATTCGCGGGAGATCAGGTCGGCATTGCCGGAAGACACCCGCCGCATCGACCGGGTCGGAGTGAACTCGTTGACCAGGATGCGCACGGAAATGCAAGCCCGGCAGGTCTCGCAGGCCGGCCGGTAGGCGATGTTCTGCGAGCGGCGGAAACCGCCCTGGGTCAGGAGGTCGTTGAGTTCGGGCGCGCGTTCGCCGACGAGATGGGTGAATACCTTCCTCTCCATCTCGTGCGGCAGATAGGGACAGGCCGCCGGCGCGGTAAGATAGAACTGCGGAGAGGTTGTTGCCTGCGTATTCATCGGCCGTGGCGCGACTCCGTCATACGTTCGTCATGTCGTAGCATGGCGCAAGTCATAAAAAGGTCAACTGGTACGATCGTGTTCGACAGATCTTCTCGACCGAATGCCGCCGAAAATTGGCGGCATTCGGACCATCAGCGCGCTCAGAAGCCCGAGCGGCGCACTATGACGGTGCCGAGCAGCAGATCGTGCAGCAGCCGGCCGCGATCCGTGAAGAGGCCGACGAGCACGATGAACGGCGTCAGGATGGCGTTTGCGATCCAGAACAGCACCAGATGGACGATCGCCGTCAGGAAGTCGATCGGACGTCCGTCCACGCGGGCGAGTGCGAGCCCCATCACGTTCATGCCGACGCTTGCCTGGTTCGGACCGCCCATGGTCATGCCGAAATAGAGCATCGCGACGAGCGCGAAGAGCGCCGGATAGAGCATGAAACCGAGGCCGAGCGTGAGGATGCCCAGGAAGAACACGACGACCGCAGCCGGTATCCACAGCAGCGCCACGATGGCGTAGTCGATCAGAAAGGCGAAGACGCGCCGCGAAAGCACGCCGCGATAGGCTCGCCAGTCGGTGGTCGGTACGCGCGCTTGATCAAGTTCGGCATTCATGGAGCTTGCTCCCGGTTAAAAGTCACATTCCTGATATGGTATCGCACGGGCGGAATGCAATAAATCCGGATTTTCGGCCCTGAACGGGCCGTCAGCTCTTTCTCGCCAGAAGCCGCGCGGCTTCGAGTGCGAAATAGGTGAGGATCCCGTCGCATCCGGCCCGCTTGAAGGCCAGCAGCGTCTCCATCATGGTGCGCTCGCCGTCCGTCCAGCCGTTCATGGCGGCCGCCTTGATCTGGCTGTATTCGCCGGAGACCTGATAGGCGAAGACCGGCAGGCCGAACGCCTCCTTCATCCGCCAGCAGATGTCGAGATAGGGAAGCCCGGGCTTCACCATCAGCATGTCGGCGCCTTCCTCCACGTCGAGGGCGGCGTCGCGAATGGCCTCTGTGCCGTTTGCGGGGTCGATATAGTAGGTCTTCTTGTCGCCCTTGAGCAGCCCGCCCGTGCCGATCGCGTCGCGGTATGGGCCGTAGAAGGCGGAGGCGAACTTCGTCGCATAGGACATGATGCCGACATTCTGGTGCCCGGCCTCATCCAGCGCCTGGCGGATGAGGCCGATGCGCCCGTCCATCATCTCCGACGGCGCGATGATGTCGGAGCCGGCATCCGCCTGGATGACGGCAGCCCTTGCCACCTGCTCGGCCGTTTCGTCATTGTCGATGACGCCGTCGCGCAGGATTCCGTCGTGGCCGTGGCTGGTGAAGGGGTCGAGCGCGACATCGGTGATGACGCCGATCCCGGGCACATGCTTCTTCAGCGCCCGCGTCGCCTCGTTGATGAGGTTGTCGGCGGCAAGGCTGTTGGAGCCGGTGTCGTCGCGCAGGTGCATCTCGATGTTCGGAAAGGTCGCGATGGCCGGTATGCCGAGATCGGCGGCTTCCCTGGCCCGTTCCACCAGCCTGTCGACGCTCATGTGGTTGACGCCGGGCATGGCGGCGATCGGTTCTTCGATGCCGGTGCCGGGAACGACGAAGACCGGCCAGAGGAGGTCGTCGACCGTCACCCGGTTCTCCTGCACGAGGCGCCGCGTCCAGTCGGCCTTGCGGTTGCGGCGCATGCGGCGGTGGCCGGTGATGTCGTCGATGAGCCTGGTTGTCTTGCCGGGCATGGTGCTTTTTCCTTGCCGTGTTTCCTGTGTCGGCCTCCTTTATCATGGCGGATCGCCCGTGCGAAACCATGCGGGAATGCATTTTCCGTGCGGCAAATGGCGCGGATGCGCGTGGGGCCGGAACCGGCAGCGAACTTTGCGGCTTTATGGCGGACGGCCGGCCCCTTATTGTCGCGCCATGGTTTCTGATTCTCCAGGCGTGCCGAAGCCGAACCTGACCGAAACGCTGTTCACGCTGTTCCTGCGGCTTGTGGCGGTCGCCTGTCTGTGGTTCGGACTTCAATATTGGGCGATGCTGACCGGCATCTCGATGGGGGGCAGGGGGCGCTTCGACCTTTTGCCCGCTGCCTGGAAGGCGGCTGCGACGGCGCTTGCCGTGCTGCTGCCCGTCGCCGCCGTCGGGCTTTGGCTTCGCGTCTCCTGGGGGCCGGTGATATGGGTGATCGCAGCCGGCACCGAGATCGCCATGTACGAGGTCTATCCCTCGATCTTCGGCGTCAACAATCTCGTGGTGCTGATGCACTGCGCGGTGGCTGCGCTCTTCGTTCTCTTCCGCATCGCCATCTTCGTCCAGCGGCGGCGCCAGGCGCGCAAGGTAAGAAGTGATTCACCTTGAGACGAAGGTGCCTCCCGGTAAGGCGCTGTTAAGCCTGCGGTTTAAGTAGAATTTTAGATGCATTCGATAGGGTCTCACTCAAGGCGGGAAGAAAACCAACACCGCCAAACAAAACAGTGAGGCAGCAAAATGAACACCAAGATGAAGCCGCAGGCCGTCGCAATCGATCCGCAGGAAGATGCGATCCGCAATCTCTATCTGGAATCCCTCCACCTCGTCGAGCGGCTGCACCGCCGCCTGCTCGACGTCATCAAGGACGAGTTCGACCGTTCGGGCCGCTCCGACGTCAACGCCGTCCAGGCGCTCCTGCTTTTCAACATCGGCAATTCCGAGCTGACCGCCGGCGAGCTGCGCTCGCGCGGCTACTATCTTGGCTCGAACGTCTCCTACAACGTCAAGAAGCTGGTCGATCTCGGCTTCATCAACCATCAGCGCTCGCGCATCGACCGCCGTTCGGTCCGCATCAGCCTGACGGAAAGCGGCCAGGAGGTCGCAGAGACCGTCGCCGCCCTCTACGAGCGTCATATCGGCTCGATCCAGAAGGTCGGCGGCATCGGCGAGAACGAGTTCTCGCAGATGAACAAGCTCCTGCAGCGCCTCGACCGCTTCTGGAACGACAGCATCCTGTATCGCCTGTAAGCCGCGAATTTAACAGGCATCCTGTCCGGCAAATCCGGGTGCGCACTCCGCGCGTCCGGATTTCACGTTTTTGTGGCCGCCTAAACCATTGCGTGCGAACGGTCGCCGAGACACGAATTGGCCATATTGCTATGACATCCGGCAACCGGGTACAGGCTCGGCGGGCCGCCTTCGCGGTTTCCGTTTGTTAACCCTGTTCGTGATATTGGCTGGGGGTTGCCGGACCGTTCGGGTCTGCTGGCCCGAACGGGTGAGCCGCATCGCGCGGCCTAGGAGATGGTAGGATAAATGTCTCGAAAAATCGGATCTGATGTCTTTTCGCGCCGCGCGTTCCTGCGCTCGGCCGCAACTTTCGGCGCGGCCGCCTTTGCCGGCAGCGCCGCAGCACAGAGCGCGATCGACGAGATCATCAATGCGCCACGCCGCGGCAACTGGGACGACCAGTTCGACGCGCAGGCATCGCGAAGCGCGGTGGCGGTCACCTCCAACAATCCGATCTTCGGCCCCGATTCCGTCGGCCATATCCAGCAGGCGATCTTCGATTACCAGAACATCGTCGCCAGCGGCGGCTGGCCGATGGTCAATACCGGCCAGAAGCTGGAGCTCGGCGTTTCCGACCCGGCCGTCCAGCAGCTTCGCCAGCGGCTGATCATCTCGGGCGACCTGCCGCGTTCGGCCGGCATCTCCAATTCCTTCGACAGCTATGTCGACGGCGCGGTCAAGCGTTTCCAGGCCCGCCACGGCCTGCCGTCGGACGGCGTCATCGGCGAATATACGCTGAAGGCCCTGAACATTTCGGCGGATGTCCGCCTCGGCCAGCTGCAGACCAATCTCGTGCGCATCCAGGCGATGTCCGGCGATCTCGGCCGCCGCTACGTCATGGTCAACATTCCGGCCGCCTATATCGAAGCGGTGGAGAACGGCCGGGTGGTGCTGCGCCACACCGCCATCGTCGGCAAGATCGACCGCCAGTCGCCGGTTCTCAATTCGAAGATCTACGAGGTCATCCTCAATCCCTACTGGACTGCGCCGCGCTCGATCATCCAGAAGGACATCATGCCGCTGATGCGCAAGGACCCGACCTATCTGGAGCGCAATGCCATCCGGCTCATCGACGGCAGCGGCAACGAGGTCGCGCCGGAGACGATCGACTGGAATGCCGACAAGGCGCCGAACCTGATGTTCCGCCAGGACCCGGGCAAGATCAACGCCATGTCCTCGACCAAGATCAACTTCCACAACGAGCATGCCGTCTACATGCACGACACGCCGCAGCAGGGCCTGTTCAACAAGCTGATGCGCTTCGAGTCCTCCGGCTGCGTGCGCGTCCAGAACGTGCGCGACCTCTCCACATGGCTCCTCAAGGACACGCCCGGCTGGTCCCGCCAGCAGATGGAGGCGACCATCAGGACCGGCGTCAACACGCCGATCAAGCTTGCCCAGGAAGTGCCGGTCTATTTCGTCTACATCACCGCCTGGTCCGCCAAGGACCGCGTGGTGCAGTTCCGCGACGACATCTACCAGAAGGACGGCGCGACCGAGCTGGCGCTGCAGACCACCACCGGCATCGAGCAGTCGCCCGGTGCGATCGACAGCGACATGCTGCCGCAGTAAATCGAACCATCTCTTTCAATCGAAAGGCCGCGCCCGGCTGGGACGCGGCCTTTCGTTTTTGACCCTGGTCGTTTTTATTTCATAACCCGGCCGGAAATGGCGCAAACCGTGGTGCGGATATTGCCCTTGCCATGCGAGGACGGTAAACACCGTGCCACCACCCTTAAGGAGCCTCGAGGATGAGCCTTTCTTCCAACACCGATGTTTTCTTCACCCGTTCCCTGGCCGACTCGGATCCGGAGATTTTCGGCGCCATCGAGAAGGAACTCGGCCGCCAGCGCCATGAGATCGAGCTGATCGCATCCGAGAACATCGTCTCGCGCGCCGTGCTGGAAGCGCAGGGCTCGATCATGACGAACAAATATGCCGAAGGCTACCCGGGCAAGCGCTACTATGGCGGCTGCCAGTTCGTCGACATCGCCGAGGAGCTGGCGATCGAACGGGCGAAGAAGCTCTTCGGCGTCGGTTTCGCGAACGTCCAGCCGAACTCGGGCTCGCAGATGAACCAGGCGGTGTTCCTGGCGCTGCTGCAGCCGGGCGACACCTTCATGGGCCTCGACCTCAACTCGGGCGGCCACCTGACCCACGGATCGCCGGTCAACATGTCGGGCAAGTGGTTCAACGTCGTCTCCTACGGCGTGCGCGAGGGCGACAACCTGCTCGACATGGACGAGGTCGCCCGCAAGGCCGAGGAAACCAAGCCGAAGCTCATCATCGCCGGCGGTACCGCCTATTCGCGCATATGGGACTGGAAGCGCTTCCGCGAGATCGCCGACTCGGTCGGCGCATACCTGATGGTCGACATGGCGCATATCGCCGGCCTCGTCGCAGGCGGCCAGCATCCCTCTCCGTTCCCGCATTGCCACGTCGCCACCACGACGACGCACAAGTCGTTGCGCGGCCCCCGCGGCGGCATGATCCTCACCAATGACGAGGATCTGGCGAAGAAGTTCAACTCGGCCGTCTTTCCGGGTCTCCAGGGCGGCCCGCTGATGCATGTCATCGCCGCCAAGGCCGTGGCGCTCGGCGAGGCGCTGCAGCCCGAGTTCAAGGACTATGCCGCCCAGGTCGTCAAGAACGCCAAGGCGCTCGCGGCAACCCTCATGGAAGGCGGCCTCGACGTCGTTTCCGGCGGCACGGACAACCACCTGATGCTGGTCGATCTGCGCAAGAAGAACGCGACCGGCAAGCGGGCGGAAACCGCGCTCGGCCGCGCCTACATCACCTGCAACAAGAACGGCATCCCCTTCGATCCGGAAAAGCCCTTCGTCACCTCCGGCGTGCGCCTCGGCGCTCCGGCCGGCACGACACGCGGCTTCAAGGAAGCGGAGTTCCGCGAGATCGGCAATCTGATCGTCGAGGTTCTCGATGGCCTGAAGGTCGCCAATTCCGACGAGGGCAACGCAGCCGTGGAGGCAGCCGTTCGGGAGAAGGTCGTGGCACTCACCGACCGTTTCCCGATGTACGCCTACATGTAAGGACGCTCGATGCGCTGCCCCTATTGCGGTTCCGAAGACACGCAGGTGAAGGATTCCCGTCCGGCAGAGGACGGGGCCGCCATCCGCCGCCGCCGTATCTGCCCGGATTGCGGCGGCCGCTTCACGACCTTCGAGAGGGTGCAGCTGCGCGAGCTTATGGTGCTCAAGAAGACGGGCCGCAAGGCCCCCTTCGACCGGGACAAGCTCTTGCGGTCCTTCGAGATCGCGCTGCGCAAGCGGCCGGTCGACCGCGACCGGATCGAACGCGCGGTCTCCGGCATCGTGCGCAGGCTGGAAAGCTCGGGCGAGACGGAAATCTCCTCCGAGGAGATCGGGCTGCAGGTGCTGGAAGCTCTGAAGGCGCTCGATGACGTGGCCTTCGTGCGTTATGCTTCGGTCTATCGCGACTTCACCCATGCCGACGATTTCGAGAAGATCCTTTCGGAGGTTGCCGCGAAGATCGCGCGCGATCCGGGAGCGTTAGGGTGATGTCCGGGGCGGCGGACGACGAACGCTTCATGGCGGCGGCGATCCGGCTTTCCCGCCGCAACACCGGCCTTACCTCAACCAATCCATCCGTTGCCTGCCTGATCGTCCGGGACGGCATCGTGCATGGCGCGGCCGTGACGGCGCCGGGCGGGCGGCCGCATGCGGAGACGCAGGCGCTTGCGCAAGCCGGCGAAGCGGCAAGGGGCGGGACCGCCTATGTCACGCTGGAACCCTGTTCGCACCATGGCAAGACGCCGCCCTGCGCCGATGCGCTCGTCGCAGCAGGGGTGGCGCGCGTCGTCGTCGCCGTCTCCGATCCGGACCCGCGCGTCTCCGGCCGGGGACTGGCAATCCTGAAAGAGGCCGGCATCGAGGTCGAGGCCGGGCTGCTGGAGGAGGAGGGGAGGCGCGCGCTTGCCGGCTACCTCATGCGCCAGACGAACGGGCGTCCCTATGTGACTCTGAAGCTTGCGCTTTCCGCCGACGGCATGCTCGGCCGGCCGGGCGAGGAGGTTGCGATCACGGGGCCTGTTTCCCGCGCGCAGGTTCATGCGCTTCGCGCGGAGACGGATGCGATCCTCGTCGGCATCGGCACGGCCATGGCCGACGATCCGGAACTCACCACGCGCCTGCCGGGCCTTGAGGAACGCTCGCCGGTGCGCATCGTGCTCGACCCGCGGCTCGAACTGCCCCCGGCCACGAAACTGGCGAAGACGGCGGGCGACGTTGCGGTGATCGCGGTGGCGGCGAAGGGGGGGATTTCGCCGGCGGGCTCGCCTTTCGCGTCGCGTGCGGATGGTATGGCCGGCGCAGGCGGCAATGACCGTTCCGCTGATGCCGATAGCGATTTTCCCGAGCGCCGCGCCGCGCTCGAGGCGATGGGGGTAGAGATCCTGCAATGCGATCCGCGCAGGCTCGACGCGCTGCTTTATGCGCTGGGTACGCGGGGCATCTCTTCCCTGCTGGTCGAGGGCGGGGCGCGCACGGCGCAGGCCTTCCTCGATGCCGGGCTGGTCGACCGGATTCTGTTGTTCCGGAGTCCCGACGCCATCGGCGAGGGCGGGCTTGAATCGCCCATCACCCCATCCGATATGCCATCCGGATTCCGGCTGGTGCGGGAAAGCGCCTTCGGCCGCGACCGCTGCCTCGATTACGAAAGGGTTTCCTGATGTTCACCGGAATTGTCACCGATGTCGGCACGGTCGCGCAGCTCACGCCGATGGACGAGGGCGTCAAGCTGAGGGTCGCCACCAATTACGACCCGAAGAGCATCGACATGGGTGCCTCGATCGCGCACGCCGGCGTGTGTCTGACGGTGACCGGGCTTCCGGCCGAAGGCAGCAACGAGCGCTGGTTCGAGGTCGAGGCATGGGAAGAGGCGCTCCGCCTCACCACCATTTCCGGCTGGACGGAAGGCACCCGGATCAATCTGGAGCGCTCTCTCAAGATCGGCGACGAACTCGGCGGCCATCTCGTCTCCGGCCATGTCGACGGGAAGGCGGAAATCCTCTCGGTCGAGCCGGAAGGCGAAGCGGTGCGCATCCGCCTCAGCGCGCCCGAAGGGCTGGAACGCTTCGTCGCGCCGAAAGGCTCGGTGGCGCTCGACGGCACCTCGCTCACGGTCAATGCCGTGGACGGCCGGGTCTTCGACATCCTTCTCATCCGGCACACGCTGGAGGTCACAACCTGGGGTGAGCGCAAGCCCGGCGACTTCGTGAATTTCGAGGTGGATACAATGGCCCGCTATGCCGCCCGCCTCGCGGAATTCCCTGCCTTCAAGGAATAAGGCCAAAGCGCGTCGCGGCTGAGCCCGCCGGCATCCCCCTCGCGGTTCTCCCGTTTGCAGTTCCGATCGGCTGATTGTGCAGGGCCTTGCGGCCGCGGCGCGGCGCTGCAATATTCATGCGGCGATGCACCATTCCGGCACGGGAGAGCTTCATATATGAATCGTCGGCGTAACGATATTGATACTCTTCGACTGTAGCGTGTAGAAAATCTCCTCATCGGCCGGAGGGCGCCGAACGCATGACGCTCGACTACAATACGCTGCTCCTTGCCATCGGCCTTTCCGGCTTTTGTCTTGGCGCAACGCTATTTGCCTCCTGGCTTGCCGCCAGGATGGAGCGCTTCCTGCTTTCCTGGTCGACCGGCATGGGGCTGGTCGTCATCAGCGTCGTCGCCTACAGCAGCTATGTCGATGCGCCGGGCCGCCTTCTCGGGGCGGCGGTATTCGCGAGCCTGCTTGCGGGTTTTTCGGTGATCTACGGCGCGGCCTATCTCTACAGAACGGGGCGTCCGGGCCGCCGCCACACCATCACGGCCTTCATCGCCACCTATCCCGTCAGCGTCCTGCCGCAGCTTGCCGGCTATGACGGGACGGGGCTGATCGTGATGAATGCCTGCTCGGCGCTGCTCCTGTTCCTGACCGCCGTGGAATACTGGAAGGGCCGCGCCGAGGCGCCCCTGCCGATCACCGGCATTTCCGTGCTCTACAGCCTGACGGCGGTGTCCTTCGCGCTCTGCTCGGCGGTGCTTCTGTGGAGCGGGCAATGGGTTCTCGGCCATGCGCCCGACAACTGGGCCGAGGACCTGAACCTCGTCGCGGCTATCATCGGCATCACCGGCATCGGAGCCATGTCGCTCGCGCTCAATCAGTGGCGGCTTGCCGGCAGCCACCGCCGCGAGGCGATGACCGATGCGCTCACCGGCCTTCTCAACCGCCGCGCCCTTTTCGAGCGCTACGAGAGCCAGCCCGTCGGCCCGCAGGTCGCGATCATCGCATTCGACATCGACCGGTTCAAGCAGATCAACGACCGCCACGGCCACGCCGCCGGCGACATGGTGTTGAAGGCCTTCGCCGACGTCCTCTCGTCCAACTCGCGCGAGACCGACGCCGTCGCGCGTCTCGGCGGCGAGGAGTTCGCCATCGTCCTGCACCGTGCGATGCCGGACCATGCCACGCTCGTCGCCGAGCGCATCCGCTCCGCCTTCGCCCAGCATGCCGTCGCCTGCGACGGTTCCGTCGTCCTGAGCACCGTGAGCGCCGGCATCGCTTTCGGCAGCGAGGAGGGCGCCTCCTTCGACACGGTGCTCAACAATGCCGACAAGGCGCTCTATGCCTCCAAGCGCGACGGGCGCAATCGCGTCTCCATTGCCGACGATTTCCGGCTTGCCGGCTGAACGGCGCGCGATTTCGCCGGCATTTGCGCCCCGCCTTTGAAAATCGCTTGCCAATCCCGCCACGGCGTGGTTTGACCGCCGCCTTGAAGCCGGAGACCTCCGGCAACGCATTGTTCAAAGCCGGGTGAATCATGGCCGACAGCGAAAATCCGCATCTCCTGATCGTCGAAGCACGCTTCTACGACGATATGTCCGACGCGCTTCTGGACGGCGCGAAGCATTCGCTCGATGCGGCGGGCGCGACCTATGATATCGTGACCGTACCGGGAGCTCTCGAAATCCCGGCAGCGATCGCGATGGCGCTCGATGGCGCGGACAACGGCGCAACGGAGTATGACGGTTTCGTCGCGCTCGGCATGGTCATCCGTGGAGAGACCTATCACTTCGATATCGTCTCCAACGAATCCTGCCGTGCGATCATGGACCTCACCGTCAGCGAAAGCCTGGCGATCGGCAACGGGATACTGACGGTCGAGAACGACGCGCAGGCATGGGCGAGGGCAAGGCGTTCGGAAGGCGACAAGGGCGGCTTTGCCGCGCGTGCCGCTCTCACGATGATCGAATTGAAGAAGAAACTGGGCGGCGAGCAGTGAGCAAGGACAACACCAACCAGCCGGTGAAACAGGCCAACCAGCGCGGCGCCGCCAGGCTTGCGGCTGTGCAGGCGCTCTACCAGATGGATATCGGCGGCACCGGCGTCCTGGAGATCGTCGCGGAATACGAGGAACACCGCCTCGGCCGCGAGCTGGACGGAGAAACCTATCTCAAGGCGGACGCCGCCTGGTTCCGCTCGCTCGTATCGGGCGTGGTTCGCGACCAGCGCCAGCTCGATCCGATGATCGGCGCGGCGCTGCAGGACGACTGGGCGCTTTCGAGGCTCGATTCCACGGTGCGCGCGATCCTGCGCGCCGGCGCCTTCGAGCTGAAGGAGCGCAAGGACGTTCCGGTGGCCGTCATCGTCACCGAATATGTCGAGATCGCCAAGGCCTTCTTCGAGGACGAGGAGCCCAAGCTCGTCAACGCGGTGCTCGACCGCATCGCCCGCCAGGTCCGTCCGGACGCGAAGAAGTAACCTCCGTCCGCCTGCTTTGCAGCGGCTTTCCTCCAAAAAACTCCGCTTTTAAGGCCCGCGCTGCAATGCAGCGGGCTTGACGCGAGCGATTCGCAAACGCACTCTGGCCGCGCGCTGCCGTTCCGGTTCTGAGGAGGCTCGGGACGGCGGCGCTTTTACGGTCGTGGTGAGGGAGCCATGGCTCCCAGGAGGAAAAAGCGAAATGACCATTCTACTGGGCGTTATCGCATGCGGGTTGCTTTCGGTGGTCTATGCCATCTGGGCGACGCGATCGGTGCTTGCCGCCGATCAGGGCAATGCCCGCATGCAGGAGATTGCAGGCTATATTCGTGAAGGGGCGCAGGCCTATCTCACCCGTCAATACAAAACCATCGCCATCGTGGGCGCCGTCGTCTTCGTCGTCACCTGGCTTCTTCTGTCAGGTACGGCCGCGATCGGCTTCCTGATCGGCGCCGTGCTTTCGGGTGTCGCCGGCTTCATCGGCATGCATGTTTCCGTCCGCGCCAACGTGCGCACCGCCCAGGCCGCGTCGGTCAGCCTTTCCGCCGGCCTCGACATCGCCTTCAAGTCCGGCGCGATCACCGGCATGCTGGTTGCCGGTCTCGCCCTTCTCGGCGTGTCGATCTACTATTGGGTCCTGACGGCGCTCATGGGACAGGAGCCGGCATCGCGCGAGGTGATCGATTCCCTCGTGGCGCTCGGCTTCGGCGCCTCGCTCATCTCCATCTTCGCCCGCCTCGGCGGCGGCATCTTCACCAAGGGCGCCGACGTCGGCGGCGACCTCGTCGGCAAGGTCGAGGCCGGCATTCCCGAAGACGATCCGCGCAATCCCGCGACGATCGCCGACAATGTCGGCGACAATGTCGGCGACTGCGCCGGCATGGCGGCCGACCTCTTCGAGACCTATGCGGTCTCCGTCGTCGCGACCATGGTTCTCGCGGCGATCTTCTTCGCCGGAACGCCGGTGCTTGCAACCGTCATGGTCTATCCGCTGGCGATCTGCGGCGCCTGCATCATCACGTCGATCATCGGCGCCTTCTTCGTGAAGCTCGGCTCGAACGGTTCGATCATGGGCGCGCTCTACCGGGGGCTGATCGTCACCGGGCTTCTTTCCATCGTCGGCCTTGCGCTGGCGACGACGCTCACCGTCGGATGGGGATCGATCGGCACGGTGGCAGGTCAGGACATCACCGGCGCGAGCCTCTTCGTCTGCGGCCTTCTCGGCCTCGTCGTGACGGCACTGATCGTGGTCATCACCGAATACTATACCGGCACGAACAAGCGCCCGGTCAATTCGATCGCGCAGGCCTCGGTCACCGGCCACGGGACGAACGTCATCCAGGGGCTTGCCGTGTCGCTGGAATCGACGGCGCTGCCGGCAATCGTCATCGTCGGCGGCATCATCGCGACCTATCAGCTCGGCGGCCTCTTCGGCACCGGCATCGCCGTCACCGCCATGCTCGGAATCGCCGGCATGATCGTCGCGCTCGACGCCTTCGGTCCCGTCACCGACAATGCCGGCGGCATCGCGGAAATGTCGCATCTGCCGCCGGAAGTGCGCAAGTCGACCGATGCGCTCGATGCCGTCGGCAACACGACGAAGGCGGTCACGAAGGGCTATGCGATCGGTTCGGCCGGCCTCGGCGCCCTGGTGCTCTTCGCAGCCTATTCGAACGATCTGAGCTACTTCGCCGCCAACGGCGACAGGTATCCCTATTTCGCGAATATCGGCACGATCTCCTTCGATCTCTCCAATCCTTACGTCGTCGCCGGCCTCATCTTCGGCGGCCTGATCCCCTATCTCTTCGGCGGCATCGCGATGACGGCGGTCGGACGTGCGGCAGGCTCGATCGTCGAGGAAGTGCGCAGGCAGTTCCGCGACAAGCCAGGCATCATGGCAGGCACGGACAGGCCGGATTACGGCCGTGCGGTCGATCTCCTGACGAAGGCCGCGATCCGGGAGATGATCATTCCCTCGCTTCTGCCGGTGCTCGCACCGATCGTCGTCTATTTCGGCGTGCTCGCGATCTCCGGCTCGAAGGCCTCGGCCTTCGCGGCACTCGGCGCATCGCTCCTCGGCGTCATCGTCAACGGGCTTTTCGTGGCGATCTCCATGACGTCGGGCGGCGGCGCCTGGGACAATGCGAAGAAGAGCTTCGAGGACGGCTTCGTCGACAAGGACGGCACGCGCCACATGAAGGGATCGGAGGCACACAAGGCTTCCGTGACCGGCGATACAGTCGGCGATCCCTACAAGGATACGGCGGGACCGGCCGTCAATCCGGCGATCAAGATCACCAATATCGTCGCCCTGCTGCTTCTGGCCGTTCTTGCCTGATGCCGCGGAACATGCCTGAAAATGAAGAAACCGCGGGAGGGATCCCGCGGTTTTCCCGTAAGCTGGCGGTCGCCTTTTACTGGCGGTAACCCTGGTTGCGGTCCTGCTGGCCGCCGATCGCGTTCTGGATCAGGCCTGCCGGGTTCGCGCCGCCCTTCAGGAGCTGGCCGAGGAAGGTGAGCTCGACGCCGCCCGTCGGCGTGGTGCGCGAGATCATGTCGAACGGAACCCCGTCCTGCAGCGTGTAGTTGGCGAGCCGGTCAACGGTGCCTTCGCCGTTGAAATAGACGGCGAGGATGCTCTGTTCGACGAGCCGCGGCTTCATGAAGGCGACCGGGCGCGTGCGCTTCTGCGAAATATAGTAGAAGACCTCGTTGTCGAAGGTCGCCGTGGTGGAGGGCGAGCCGAGCGAGAGCAGGACCTGCTCGCGCGAGGAGCCCACCGGCGCCAGCGCCAATGTCTCCTGATCGACGACGTAGCCTTGATTGAGGACCTCTCCGGTCTGGCAACCGGTCAGCACTATGGTCGAAAGAGCGACGGCAATGGCAGTGTTACGCAACAGAGTCATGTCAGTTCTGAAATACCGTCTCTTCAACGACATCCCCCTTGAAACTATCTAAGGCCGTGCAGCCATTGCAATTCGTGCCTGCTTCGGTAAACCAGCTTCGGCTGTCATGCAACAACACTTACCGCGGCACCCGCACTTTGAATCAGCCAAAACTAGGCTTTATGATGATTTTCGGTCTGTTCAGGAAAAAAAACGGCAATCAGCGCATCGTCGAGAAGCAATACGCGTCCCTTACGGCGGCCGCCAGGGAGCCCTATCTCTATGAAGCGCTTGATGTTCCGGACACGGTGATGGGCCGCTTCGAGATGCTTTCGGCGGTGCTCATCCTTTATTTCCGGCGCACCCGGTCGTCGGGCGTCTCCGGCCAGGAGATCGCCCAGGAGATCGTCGATGCGTTTTTCGAGGACGTGGACCATTCGATTCGCGAGCTCGGCGTCGGCGATGTTAGCGTGCCGAAGCGGATGAAGAAGCTCGCCGGCATGTTCTACGGCCGCCTCCAGTCCTACGCGCAGGCCCTGGATGCCGCCGACCGGCCGGCGCTTGCCGCCGCGCTCGCCCGCAATTTCCACCCTTCGGCAGACGGGAAGGCGCCCTCGATGGAGGGGCTTGCCGATTATCTGTTCGAGGCCGAGGCCTATATGGCGGCCCGCGGCGAGGACGACGTATCGTCCGGGACGCTGCCGTTTCCGCCGCCGTCCGGGGCTTTTGCCTGACGGAGCGGCCGCGCCGGAAAAGGAACGAGTAAGATGAAGAAGAACCAGGACATTCCGTTTTCCTACCCCGTGAAGATCGGACACATCTCCGCCAATCCGGTGGAGGTGCGCCTTGCCGCCGACGAAGAGGAGCGTGCGGGGCTCGCCCGGCTCTGGAACGTGCTGTCCGTCGATGCCTTTTCGGCGCAACTGCAGGTCAACCGCTGGAAGAAGGACGGGGTCAGGATCAAGGGACGGGTGATGGCGAATATCGTGCAGTCCTGCGTGGTGACGCTGGAACCGGTCAAGACGAAGATCGACGAGCCCATCGATGCGGTCTTCGTTCCCGAGGGCTCCAAGCTGGCGAGGATCTATACCGGAGAGGACGGCGAGATGTTCCTCGATCCCGAAGGCCCGGATGCGCCGGACGTGTTTTCCGGCGATGCGATCGATGCCGGCGAGGTGGCGGCGGAACATGCCGCGCTGGCGATCGATCCCTATCCCCGCAAACCCGGCGTGGCCTTTGCAGGACATGTCGAGAGCACGGAGAAGGACGAGCGAAAGCCTTCGCCCTTCGCCGTCCTCAAGGACTGGAAAAAAGACTGAACGGTTCCGAATGGCGCCTACAATTCAGTTGTCACCCCGATGAAAAGGGGTATTTTGACCGGAATTCCCGCCTCGGGACTCCGGGCTGGAAAACAAGGACAAAGCACGCGTGGTCAGAATTTCCATTGATGTCATGGGTGGCGATTTCGGCCCGACAGTCGCCATCCCTGGCGCGGCGAAGGCGCTTGAGCGTCACCCCGATACCCGCTTCATACTCTTCGGCGTGGAATCCGAATGTGCCGCCATTCTGGACAAATATCCCAAGCTCAAGGCGGCGAGCACCTTCCATCATTGCGAAGTCGCGATCGGCATGGACGAGAAGCCGAGCCAGGCGCTGCGGCGCGGGCGGGGAAAGTCGTCCATGTGGATGGCTCTCGACGCCGTTGCCAAGGGCGAGGCGGACGTGGCCGTTTCGGCCGGCAATACCGGCGCGCTGATGGCGATGTCGAAATTCTGCCTGCGCATGATGGCGAATATCGAGCGGCCCGCCATCGCGGGCATATGGCCGACGCTGAAGGGCGAGAGCATCGTGCTCGACGTCGGCGCCACGATCGGCGCGGATGCGAACCAGCTTTTCGACTTCGCGCTGATGGGCGGCGCGATGGCGCGCGCGCTCTTCGAGATCGACCGGCCGACGCTCGGCCTCTTGAATGTCGGCGTCGAGGAAATCAAGGGTCAGGAAGAGGTGAAGGCTGCCGGACAGCTCATCCGCGAAGCTAATTTTGACACGATTGACTATTATGGCTTCGTGGAAGGCGACGACATCGGCCGCGGCACGGTCGACGTCGTGGTGACGGAAGGGTTTTCGGGCAACATCGCCTTGAAGGCCGCAGAAGGCACGGCGCGGCAGATCGCGGAATATCTGCGCGCGGCCATGTCGCGGACCTGGCTTGCAAGGCTCGGCTACATCCTGGCCAAGAGCGCTTTTGACCGCGTGCGGGACAAGATGGACCCGCGCAAGGTCAACGGCGGCGTGTTCCTCGGCCTGAACGGCATTGTCATCAAGAGCCATGGCGGTACGGATGCCGAAGGTTTCGCCGCCGCCGTGGACGTGGGATATGACATGGCCCGCAACGGGTTGAGAGAAAAGATAGAAAAAGATCTGCAGAAATATCATGCCGACCGTCCCGCCAAGGACGTGGCCGACAGCATGAGCGACGGGGTATAATGAAAATGATCCGTTCAGTGGTTCGCGGTTTCGGGGCAGCACTTCCGAAGCGGGTGCTCACCAATCGTGAACTTGAAAGCATGGTCGACACGTCCGACGAATGGATCGTGCAGCGTACCGGCATCCGCCAGCGCTATATCGCGGGCGAAGGCGAGACCACGGTGTCGCTCGGCGAGGCCGCAGCGCGCGCGGCGCTCGAAAAGGCCGGGCTCACGGGCGCCGACATCGATCTCGTCATCGTCGCGACATCGACGCCCGACAACACCTTTCCCGCCGTGGCGGTCGATATCCAGAACCGGCTTGGCATGCATCACGGCTTCGCCTTCGACGTGCAGGCCGTCTGTTCGGGCTTCGTCTATGCCGTGACGACTGCCGACGCCTATATCCGCGGCGGACTGGCGCGCCGCGCGCTCGTCATCGGTTCGGAGACTTTTTCGCGTATCCTGGACTGGACGGACAGGACGACCTGCGTCCTCTTCGGCGACGGCGCCGGCGCGATCGTGCTCGAAGCGGCGCAGGGCGAGGGGACGACCGCCGACCGCGGCGTGCTGACCGCGCAGCTGCGCTCCGACGGCGCCCATCGCGACAAGCTCTATGTGGATGGCGGGCCGTCGTCGACGGGTACCGTCGGCCATCTGCGCATGGAGGGCCGGGAGGTCTTCAAGCACGCCGTCGGCATGATCACCGACGTGATCGAGGCGGCTTTCGACGCGACCAGCCTTTCGGCGGACGACCTCGACTGGATGGTTCCGCATCAGGCGAACAAGCGCATCATCGACGGCTCGGCGAAGAAGCTCGGCATTCCGCCGGAGAAGGTGGTGATCACCGTCGACCTGCACGGCAATACGTCGGCGGCCTCCATTCCGCTGGCGCTTGCGGCGGCGGCGAGCGACGGGCGCATCAAGCAGGGCGACCTCGTTCTGCTCGAAGCGATGGGCGGCGGGTTCACCTGGGGCGCGGTGCTCCTTCGCTGGTAGAATACGGGACTTACCGTAAAGCTGACCTTGAGAGCTTGACCACTACGGGCAAGGGCAATAGTCTTTGGCTCTAATTATGCGTTTTCAATACGAAATCGGTGGGGGAAGATGAGCGGCAAGACGGTGACACGCGCAGATTTGGCCGAATCGGTTTTTCGCAAGGTCGGCCTGTCGCGCACGGAATCGGCCGAGTTGGTGGAAACGGTGATCGACGAGATCTGCAACGCGATCGTGCGCGGCGAGAGCGTGAAATTGTCGTCCTTCGCCACATTCCAGGTCCGCGACAAGAACGAGCGGATCGGCCGCAATCCCAAGACCGGCGAGGAAGTGCCGATCTCGCCCCGCCGGGTGATGACGTTCAAGGCGTCGAACGTGCTGAAGCAGCGCGTCCTGAAGGCCCATATCGCGCGCAAGACGAAGCAGAAGCCGCAATCTCCGGCCTCATAAGCCGAAAAAACCGGTTCATGAATGCCCAAGTTTCCGAATTGGAACTTGAATAAGCCTCAATAACCCGCTGAAATGCATACGATTCGGACCGTAACCCAATACGGCCGGCTATGACGGGGAGGCTTTCATGGAGAAAAGTCCCGACGCTTTTCGCACCATCAGCGAAGTTGCAGACGATCTCGATCTTCCGCAGCATGTGCTTCGGTTCTGGGAAACCCGGTTTTCTCAGATCAAGCCCATGAAGCGCGGCGGCGGCCGACGCTACTATCGGCCGGAAGACGTCGACCTCCTGAAGGGCATCCGCCACCTGCTCTATGACCACGGCTATACGATCAAGGGCGTCCAGAAGCTCCTGAAGGTCAACGGCAACAAATTCGTCGCCGCCATCGCGAGCGGCGACCTCGCCACGGTGGAGGCGCTTGCAGCCGCAAGCCACGAGGAGCCGCCGGGTCCGCGCATGAGCGACGAGGACCAGATCGTCGGGCGCGCCAAGCCGCCGGCAAGCCGCCGTTTCTTCAGCTTCGTCGGCGGCGGGGACGAAGCGCCCGAAATCTCGGTCGGAAAAACCAGCGTCGGGAAAGAGGATCGCGCCCTGCTTCAGGAGGCGCTCTACGATCTTCTGGAATGCAAGCGCCTGCTCGATCAGGTGCGATAAGTCCTGAGTTAAAGCATGTCGCGCCAAAGTGTGCCGCGGTTTTGCGATGACGACATGCATGAAGCAAAGACTTAAAGCGTGGAGCGAAGCTGAAAGATCGCGACGCGCTTTCAAATTTCGCAACATCGGTGGCTTTGTCCCGGATGCCGCTTCCGGTGATGCGGTTGTATTGTCTTGAGCTGCATACCTTTCGTAGTATTTCTGATCTTCTCTGTGGTTTCGCTGAAAATAATGTGGTCACGTCTTCGCGCGTGACTTACTGTTGTATCAGGATTGTACTTGAGGCGGGACCAGTATTGCGTTGCCCTTGACCGTTTGAGGGCGAGTTGAAGAGCTTTTCAAGCTATCTGATGAGCGGTTATTATCGCGGCGTGGAACCGTCACTGGTTTTATTGCGCCGATATAGCCGCGGCTGCGCCTGGAAGAAGCCGTTTCACCATATAACCCTGGATCTGGACTGTTCGCGACCGGACGCCCGGGAGGTCGAGCATGTCTTCAGGCGCACGCTGTGCGTAGCCAGGCGCTACGATATCCGCTTCCAGGGGGGCGAACATGAAAACACCGCCCTTCGTCCGGTCGCGATGATGCTGGACCTTGAGAAATGCGGAGATCCCGAAGGCCTGCACAGGCTCCTGAAGGAGCGCTCCTCGAGCAATCTCTACAAGATCCGCAAGGCGCAACGGTCGGGCCTGGTCGCCAAGAGGTTCGCCTTGCCGAACTATGTCTTCGACGTGCACGCGGTAAAGACGTCGATGATGCTGCGCAGTTGCGGACCGGTCCTCGCCTTCTGGTTCCTCAAGCCGTCGGACATATCGCCGCCCGCCGAGGTGGCAAGGCCTGTTCCGGTGCCGAGATATCCGACCCATTGGACGATGTGGTGGGGCGCCTTTCTACCGGAGCCCGGACATCTGAACGGCAGACTGGAGAGCGACGAACGGCTCGTCGGCTACATCAAGATCCAGCGTTGCGGGAATGTGGTCCATTATCTCGATATCATGGGGCACAGAAGTTTTCTGAAGAGCAACATCATGCTCCTCCTGCACTATCACGTCGCCTGCTGGCTTCTGCGCGGCGACGAGCCCGCATCCTCGAAAGTCAGGGCGATCTGGTACGGCGGCCTGGAGCAGGGGGGAACCGGGCTTCTGACCTGGAAGCGGCGGGCCGGATTCGAACCGGTCACCGTGACCGTCGAGAGCACCCTGAATTGAGGCCGCCGCCTGCGGCAGGCGCGGAGCGCGCTCGCATCATCGGGTATGGTGCTGTTCCGCATGACGTTTTTCCACGCCGTTTATTCCTTTTCGTCCCGACGAGCGATTTTAAGGCTTGCGCTTCAAGCGCCGAGAATATAGGGCTTCTCGCGGTTCGGAGCGTAGCGCAGCCCGGTAGCGCACTTGACTGGGGGTCAAGGGGTCGTGGGTTCGAATCCCGCCGCTCCGACCAAAAAAATCAAAAGGTTAGCCAGTTCCCCCAGGACTGGCTATAATTTTTTTAGCCAGATTATAGCCAGTTTCACTAATGGGCCGATCCGTAAGGCACGCAGTCAAACAGCCAGCGCGCGTCATAGACGGTGGTGCCGCGCTGGCCGTACGCTGCTTCGGGCCGGATTGCCCGGTGGTGCCGCAGCGAAATAAAAGACCCCGCGCTGCCCGTAGGCGCGCAAGGGCAAGAGGCCAGCCGGAAACATGCGGAATCGGCTGGCGGGAAACTATCGGCGATCCATGACCGCCATGAACTCAATGAACTCACCGCGCCGAAACGTCGTATATGCCAACCAGTCCATGGCGCCGCGCTCCTGATTGCAGCGCCGGCATGCGCAGGCCAGATTGTCCGTGTTGTTCTTGCCACCCTCCGCCCGCCGGCGAAGGTGCTCGACCGTTGCCGCGTCAGGCCGCTGCTGGAGCCTGAAATCACCGGTGATGATGACCGGTCGACCGCAGTAGCAGCAAAGGCCATCTTGGCGCTCAAACAGCAGGAGCAATACTGAGCGGCGAACTTTCGATTTCATGGAGACCTCGGCGAAAGGCATCGGCCAGCATTGAAGACCATCGCGCCATCAGGCCGGGCCGCGCTGCGCGCTCTGCGGGCGTCATGGGTCTGTCGTCGAGATACCATTCGTCCGGCCCCTTTAATTCGATAGCGATGCTCAACAGGCGCCGAAGATCGCCGGGACGCATCCGCACCGGTGCCGGCTCCAGGAAGGATCCCAGGACCATGCGGAAAGGCCGGTCATCCCTTGGCCGGAAAATTGTGTAGAGTTCGCGTCCTGCGAAGCTGCGCTGCCGATCGATGACGACCCAGACCTCGCCGCCGCTGAGGACCGGGCTTCCCATCCGGAAGCGGTAGGTGCGCGCCGGTCTTCTAGCAATGAGGCCGCGCGGCAAAAGAGTTCTGTCGGCAGCGCCGACGGGGGCATGCATATTCATGCTGAGTCTCCTCGTTTGCAATTTTGTAGCGTTTTCGCTACTGTGTGGAGACTAGCGCATATTTTCGCTACGTCAATACTAAATCGACACGGAGTAGCGAAAATGTTGCCCACTCAATGCCGTATGGCGCGAGCTGCGCTTGAGATCGGAGTGCGCGAGTTAGCAGACTTGGCAAAGGTTTCCACCAACACCATCACGCGATTTGAGCGAGGAGACGAACTTAAGGAACGCACCGTTGATGATATCCGCCACGCCCTCGAATCCGCCGGCGTCATCTTCATCGACGACGACCGCGGAGAAGGTGTTGTGAAGCTGAGGGATCGGCAGGAATGATGAGCGCGCACACTGCTGGGAAAGACCCAGGCGGAAATTGCTGAGGCGGCTCGTATATCTATTCCGACCTTAAAGCGGATGGAGGCCAGCGAAAGCGGCATTAGCGGCATGCCCAACAACGTAGCGGCTGTAGTCCAGGCCCTCCTCGATTTTGGGATATTGTTCATCCCCTCAAACGGAAACGGACCGGGTGTGCGTCTTCGTGACCGGCAAGCTTGACGCAAGCCAATCCCACTAACGTCATCCCACGCTTCACCAGCACACCACACCACAAGAGGGGACATCAACAGGCTTTCGGCGTTCGCGCCGGCGGCAAAAGTGTGGATTCTTGAAAAGGGAGGCGCATATGCGCAAACTTCCAAGATGGAATATCGACGCGGCGGAAGATCTTCTTCTAAAATGCGCGCGCCTGGTAGACTTGATTGGTCCGGAGGCACAGCCACTTCTGGACCGGGCTGAGATTGAATACAACCGGCTTCGCCAACCTTCCGCGGGTGACCGCGTCCGAGCCATGCTTGCCGAGCACAAAGCGGAGGCCGGCCATGGTCCAGCTTGACACCATCTATACCGCCGAAGAAGACGGAAACGCCGACGGCATAACTGGGTTGTGAGTTGTGCCCGTAGTGACTGGACAGCTCAACGCCTCCATGGGAGCACTTACCGAGGGTAAGGGCAGATGGAATGGGTTTCTGGGATATTCTTCGAAAGATCGGTGCGGCCACCACGCAAGCATTAGCCGTACTCCTGCTCCTCAACGTCGTTGTCGGAACATATTCAGCTTATCAGCAAAGTCGGGAAATTTATCGTCAAGAGAAGGACAGATCCGACGACGAACGCCGTAAGGCCACCCAGAAAATAGCGGCCCGCTGTAACGTCATCCTCGACGTTGAAGAAACACTCCGAGGATGCCTTGCGCGCGAATTGGAAGCCTACGAGAAGCAGGCCAACACCAATAAAGATTTGCAAGCTCAACAAGATATGGCTTTCTGGGCTCAAGCCGTATTCTGGCTTACCGGTTTGGGTACGCTTATAAGCGGCTTTGGGTTGTACTTCGTTTGGCAGTCGCTTCGACAGACTCGACAGGCGATCCTCACCGACCGGGAGGTGGGACACGCGCAGGTCCGAGCGTACCTTTCCATCGATACCCAGACACCAGTCGTTCGGCCGGATACTTTGCCAAAACACGAATTCAACATTCGCAACACTGGCCAATCGCCCGCCTATCAGGTCGCATATATTGCAGGGTTTGACGTTCTTCCCAATCCGATGACACCAGGCATGGGACATATAGGCGGGATCGCTCCTGACCAAGACATGCCACGACTATCTATAGCGGCTGGTGAATCGACCATTGGTCAAGCATTCGGAATCCGGGAGTTGACGCATGATGACTTTGATAAATTGATCGATGGTAGCGCATCCCTCTATATGTTCGCACGGGTTTTTTATGACGATGTATTCCATCGGCGACATGAGACATCGTTTTGCGGGCGCTTAAACTTCGAGCCGGTCTCAGGCTATGTCGGCCCCGATCCCCGACCATGGCTCGTTACTATGACCGTTGACCAGAATCGCACGTACTCAAACTAACAAGAAGCATGGGGCGCGACCGTAGCCACGCCACTAACCTGCCAGCGCCGCCTTCCTCTCAGCCCTCGCGTCATTCGCCGCATCGATCGCGGCAAGCGCTTCCTTCTCATCTTTCGGCTGAATACGCGAAGCTACCGACGACAGGGCACAGAGACCGCCGTGCGGATAGGTGGCAATGTGGTCTTCGTGAATCTCGGTCACCATCATCCATCCGCCGACGCCGGGGTTCTGTGCTGCCTGGTCAGCCATGAGACGGGGAATGCCGCCCTTCGGGTCGCTTGCATATCGTCGCTGCGCTTCAAGATCAGGCATCGGCGAGATGTGCACGCCGTCGATCTTCTGCACCTGGCCATTGGTCCGGTAGTTTGAGACCCAATGTGCAGCAGGGCCGTTCATCCCGTATCCGACAAGATAGACGTCGACATCCTGCCTCATGGCGAATGCTTCGGTCGCATCAACATAGTCGGTAGCCAGAACATCCGCGAAATGCTCGACAAGGAACTGCACTGCACCTTCATAGGTGGTCGCGCTGCCCGCGATTGCGCGTTCGAAGACACGAAGGGCGCCGACATAACCACGCACCGCGACAGCCATCCTCATCCACGGCAATATAGCGTATTTCAGCACATGGTGCTGAACGCCGTCAGAGTTGGTGGCTTTCGTGTCGGTGCAAAGAACTGCCCGATCCCGATGCAGAAGAATGTTTACTGCTGACATTGTTGGGGCTCCCAGTAATCTCCGCCGGCCGCCAAAGCCGAAGCAATCGTAACTGCACTGATGGTGGTCCCGGCAATGCCTACCGTCGAAAAACCAATCGCCGTAAAAATCGGCGTGAAGATTGGATCCGCGACAATGGGTGCGGCCATGTAGCCGTTTGGAGCCATCGGATCCGGGATATAGCGAGTTCTCACGCTGCGGCCCTCCGCGTCGGCACGATCTTCTGACCAACCACGTCTTCCGGCCAGACCTTCAGCGTCTCGATCCGCGAGAAGTCCGTCGTTATCGTCGTGAGGTCGATCTGGCCACCGATGGCGAAGAAGCCAACCTCGCCACTCGGCAATAGGCCACTCTGGCTGCGGCAAGCTTCAAGGATGGCGACTCCACCGCGAAGGATCCACGCCTCGGCACTCTCGCCGGGCTGGGGCCTGGGCACGAAATTGGTGGGATCGGTTTCAAGCTGTCCGGCGTAGAACAGCGGATCAGGCGTCTCCGCGACATAGGCGCTGTCTCCAACCGTCCGGAAAACACGATGGAAAGGGCCATCCTTGGCGACGCCGGCCATGAGGACTTCGGTGGCCTGCTGGCCGCTCATGGCGGCGCGCATCTCCGCGTCGCGCGCGATGCCACCGAGGATGGCAGGCAGGGCTGCCACAAGCGCATCTACGCCTCGCACGTCGGCGAAGGCGCAGAGATGTTCGGCCCACAGATCGCCCACGCGCTTGTCGCCTCGGCTAGCGATGGCAACCGGTGCCTTCCTCGCCAGGCGGACCTTGCGGCCGATCTCGCGGACGACGCCGGTCGCGTCATAGGAGGCGCCGTCAGTGAGGACGTAGGCCGCATCGGCGGCCACGAAAGAAAGGAATGCGCTCATATGTGGACCTCCATCTCAAATCTTCCCTCGATCAAGGCGTCGAGAAAGGCGTCGCCGAATGCCCGGCCGATGTTCTCGCCGCGAACCGCGGCCTCGAGCGGCGCCATGAACAGCCCCTTCACCTCGTCGCCTATGGCCCTGGCTTCTTCTTTCGCCTTGGCCTGTGTCTCGGCCAGCTTCTCGGCCGCGGACGTGGCGCGCGCGTAGGACTCGGCTGCCGCGTCGATCTCTGCGCGAAGGGCGGGCGTGTCGGCTTTGCCGGCCTTCATTGCTGCGGCAAGCAGGTCATGCGCTACGGCTGCTTTGTCGACGGAATACCCATAATCCTCAACAAGCGGATTCAACGCCGCCTGGGCGGCGTAGGCTGCCTGCAACGCAGAAGTCCGTTCCCGGACCTGCTGGATTTCGCGCGCGTAGTCGTCGATGCGCTCCTGACGGGTCTTTTTCTCCTTCTGCTCCTTGCCGCTCTCCGGCACCGCATAGTCGTCGATGGAGACCCGGTTGGGCACGGTTGGCGCCGCTGGTAACCGCCCAGTCTTCGGCGCGGCACCGGTGCCTTCGAAAGCACCGTCGATGCGGCTCTGTATCCGATCCTCAGCGAGGGATGCGCCGGGCGTTCGACCGTTCAGAATGTCGGCGTTGATTTTCCCGAACTTGTCGAGGATGCCGGGTATGCCGCCCATGATCCGACGAAATTCGGCGGCCTTGTCGACGCCCTTGGAGAGCCAGCCGACGAACTTGCCGAAATCGGACTCGGAGGCGCGAACGATGACCGCGCCGAACTGTTCTATAGTCTTCGCCAGATCATCGAGCGCCTTGCCAAAGGCTTGGCTTGCGCCAGTTGCGGCGTCGATCTTCCCAGCTGCATCAATCAAGACATTTTGCAACTGGACGAAGCGCTGCGAGGTCGTCAGCGTGCCGCCGGCCACCTTATCCTCGAGCGTGACAGCGCCGGCCTCGAAAGCCCGGAAGAAGGCTTCGCTACTGATCTTACCGTCGATCATCAGCTTGCGCAGCTCGGCGACTGAACCGTTTGCTTCCCGCAAACCAGCCGCGACGGTCTGCGCGATGGTCGGCGCGCCCTCGAGGATGCTGTTGAACTCCTCGGCACGCACAACGCCGCCGCCCAAGGCCTGGGAAAGCTGCAGGAGTGCGCCGGACGCCTGCTCCGCGGACGTGCCGCCAACGCGCAGAGCCAGCGCCACCTTGTCGGTGAAGTTGACCAACTCCTGCTGCGAGACCCCTAACTCGTTTTGCGTAAGCGCCAGGCGGGAATAAAGCGTGGTCAGGCTCTCGATCGGGGCGGCATTGCGCTGGGCAGATGTGTAAAGTGCGTCGTAGACCTGCTTCAGGTTCTCGCCTTCCAGGCCGGCGACTTTAAGTGCGTTCTGGATCCGCGTCGCCGCGTCTGTCAGGTCTTTGGCAGCCTTCAGCGAAAGACCGGCAGCAAAGGCGCCCGCCAGGCGAGTGGCCATGCCCGTGGCGGCAGCGTCGATCCGCTTGGACATCGTCAGCGCCGAAGCCTCTATGCGCCGAAAATTGCGGTCGGCGTTGCGGGTCGCGCCGGCTATTTTCTTTTCGAAGTCAGCGACGCGGGCCTCGAGGAGGACCGCGAGCCGTTCGTAGTCAGTTGCCATCTTTTTTCGTCTTTCTGATTGCGCGCGACATCGCGGCTTTGATTTTGCGGGCTGCCCTCTTCCGGCTCATGCGGTAGCCCGGAAAAAAGAACGGCTGCGCCGGAATGGCCGGGATCGCAGCGCCCGCGAACATGCCGCCAGCAGTGTGAGCGGCCGTGCCGAACTCAACGAGGTGGGCGTGACGGGCCTTTGAATCGCCGGCCGTGATCATGACGGCATTTTCCGGCACGGTTGTCGCGCCGCCGGGCTGGCTGTGCGGCGGCGTTTTCTGCCCGCCGGGCGTGACGGCGATACTGTCCTTCAGGTCGCCGTCGTCGACCGGAGCGAGGCCCTTCATTACCTCGGCGACGTCCTCTGCGGCGGAGAACAGCGCCGCCTGGGTCTCCTGGCGTACTCTTTCCGGAATGGCCTGCAGACGTCGCTGCAGCCGTTGCCAACCTTCAAGCGTCTTCGCCATCGGCCTCATCCGTGAAGGTAGACGCCTCTTCCGGAACGCCGTAAAGGGCGGCGAAGAGGATCAGGGCAGCCAGCGGAGCGTAGACAGCCGGCCCATTCTGCACGAAGGCGTCGCCGGCGACAGATGGCTTGTCGCTCCGGTTACGGAGGAACGCGCCTTCGAATGATGAGGAGGCCGGCGGCGGAGAGATCGAAAAGTCGATCACCGCGCGAAGTTCGTCAGCGGTCCAGTTTCCTGCCCTAATGCGGGTGAGCAGCGCCACGGCGCTGCCATGAAGCCCCTCGAATAGGTGCAGGCGGTCGCGCGGAATTGCGCACGCGTAGTCGGTCCCGCAGACGCGGGCGGCGATGGTCGATATCATTGTTGTTCCTGAGAAACGATGTGGATTGGGTTCGAGCTCCGCTGCGGCTCGCCGAACTCGGTGAGCGCCCAAGCGGGCGTTTCGATATGGCGGCGGGTCACTGTCCACCGCTCAAGCAAGGCGTGTCCCAGAGCCCGCCAGGCAGCTTCGGCCGCCTCGCGGTCAGGACGGCCGTATTGGTCGGTTTGAATGCCGTAATCAGGCAGGTCGTCGAAGAGGTCAAATCCCGTTTCCAGGGCTGTCTCCCACGCCTCGGGCGGGGCGGAGGAACGGCGGCGGTTAGTTTTCCTTCGGACGGGCATCAGGCGCGCGCCCCGTAATCTCGCGTCCGCGCCATACGTGGCGTCTCGGCAGGAGCTTCGATGTCGAGCCCAAGCTCTCGGATCAACCTGGCGAAGCCGATACGGCTGTCGCGCTCAATGGCGATTTCCGGCCGGGCTTTCGGCTGACCGAACCTGTCGTCAAATGTCATGCCCTCGGCATCGATGACCTCGCGTGCGGCTTGACCGCGATCCCACGCTTCGGCCGCGAGGGTCAATAAGCGGACGTGATGCGGCTCAAGGTCGTACTCGACGAGTACGCTTTTCCACCATTTCGCAGTGGTTTTTCGAAGATGCGGAGGCGGCTTAGGTGCCGCAACACCTTGGATTTCAAACATTTCAGCCTCCAGAAAAAGTTTTGAACCGGGGCAGCGCATGCGCGCGTTCTTGCCCCCCGCCGGTCCGCAGGTCGAGGGTTCGTCGACTTTTTGACCATCCCCCCTATAGCGGCCACCCGTCCGCCGGCTGGCGGCGGACAGGCGTATTGCGACCAACTGCGCTTAGCTGCCGGAAGGCACCAGATCGCCAGCCACGAAGGCGTCGGGCCGGAACACGGCCAAGGCCAACCTCTCCTCGATCCTGATTGTCACGAGGTTCTTCTCAAAGTCGTCGTCGTTTTCGGTCGACAGCAGCACTTCAACGCCCATGCGATCATAAAGCGTTGCGCCAAGATCGAACGCGCCGGTGAGGAACTCGCCAGGAGCAACAGCCGCCGTCGCGACAATCGGAACGCCCCAGACACGCGGTGCCTGAATTCCGAACGGGCTCTGACCAGCGATATAACGCCCTTCGCCGTCCTTAATGGCGATCATTTGACGCCAGTCGCGTGGGTTGAGCAGAATGGCGTTCGCTTCGTAGTTGGAGTCTTCGACTTGGCTGAGCGCCTGGTTCAGTCGATCGATAGCGGTGTCGCTGGCCGCCGACCAAGTCGGGGCAAATGCAGTAGCCTGCGACATGATACCGTTCAGATTCTGGCCAGTACCATCACCATTCAGGAGCTGGTTCTCTTCGACAAGCTTGAGCCCGTGTATGCCGCGCCGGTTGATGTACGCGACGAGGCCAGGAGCATCGTCAAGAATCTGACGGGATGCTTTGAAAAGATGTGCGACAGTCCGCACAGAAGTGGTCTGCAGGTTGAAGGTAAGGTCAGAGTATGGCTTAGCATTCGTCTCGGCGACCGGAGCCGCGTTATTCGTGAAGCCGGTCTCGCGCGGCCATTCGACCGAATTCGAGGTTGTCTGCGCGACATTCAAGACATCGCGGATGCGCAGCCGCCGCTCGGCTGGCGAAACGATGCCGTCGACGCGATGGGCCGGAACGAGAGACGTGCCGGGTGACGTGGTCGCGCCGACGGTCGATGTGCCAGAAGTGATTGCGGCGAATTCGTCGCCAACAAGCTTGACCGTGGCCTTGCCACGGAAGTTTGAATTTAGGTCGCGTACCGCGTCGTGGTTCGCGACCAACTCGCCAAGCGACGGGAGGTTATCGTTTGCCGCCCGGTAGCTGTCAGGCTCTCGCGCTGCGCGCTTTTCGAGTTCGGTGAGGCGGGTGGAGAGGTCGCCCGTTTCCGCCTTGAAGCTGTTGCCCAGGTCGGTGATCATCGATGCAAGATTGGTCAAATTAGTATTCCTTGAAATAGTCAGGGTTTTCAGCATGCACGCGGGCACGCCGTTCGTTGTCCGCTGCCAGTTCATCGGCGAGGACACGTTCCGTCGCCTTTACGGCGACCTGGAATTCGGGGCTGGATTGAGCGAGGTTCTGGTCTAGACGGACTCGCTCTGCGCGGGTGGCATAATGCCTGTTCCACACATAGAGGCGGGCCTCTGTTCCGTGCTTCACAACGGCCGCAAGCTCATCTGCGTTGGCGGCAACTGGCTGGTGCTCGACGGCGGCAGCCGCGAGTTTGTCGATTAGGTCGTGGGTGTTTGTCACCTGGGTATCCTTGTGATTGCTGCAATTGCATCCGCTTGAGATGGCGAGATGCCTTGCAGCTCAGCTGCAATGGCCGCCATGGTCGGGCCTGTCGCAAAGCGGGCCGTGCCGTTCTCCGCCGGGTTGCCAAACACGGCATGCTGCCTGTCAACAACTCCGGTAACGCCACCCTCGCGGAAGATGAAATCGCCGGGTAAAGCCCGGCCTCGCACAATGGCCAGGACGGTTTCTAGAAGCCTGTGACCTTCTGGGGAGGTCATTGCGACATAGGCTTCTGTAGTGGCCGGAACCATGCCCAGACCGCGGTCTGCAAGGACAGCGATAAGGAGGATCGCTGCATGCTCGTCATCGATCTCCGGAGGATATCGCCGGCTGCCATCGGCGATGGGAATGCGGCCGACGTGCTGCAGCCTGCTACCGATGGCCGAGACGCGGCTAGGTCGGATGCCAAGGCGGCGCGCAAGGATTTGCACCACCTGCGAGAGGTGCATGGGCGTCTCCATTGTTCTGGAATTGAAAATTAAGGGACTAAGAAAAAGCCGTCCCGCACACCCGCTTACGCGGGGTGCGTCGGCTCGATCACCTGCCGGTCGAAAGGCGGCGGGGATTGGTGCTGCGCTGGTACATCCGCAGTCGCAGCCACGCACCGGAGCGCGAATAGAAAGAGCGGCCGAAGCCGCCGAAGTTAGAGCGGGGAAGCTCCTATACTTAATGGGGTTGAAAACGGCTCGAAGTGGTACTCACGCGGCGATTTTTTCAGAAATCTTTTTCAGCGCGTCCTCGACTACCTTTCGCCCCATTCGGTGCGCGGACGATTCTGCATACCCTCGCGCGATGCCGATGGTCCGGAACGATGCGTCCGACAGGATGTCCTCGATTATTTCCAGGTCATCTGCATCGAATCCAGCAGCCGCAAGCTTGTCGGCCCTGTCCATCTCTGCCAGCGCGTCGTGCATCGGTGCAGACGTCCCGCCTTCGCCGGCGCCAGTCATGTCGGCGATTCCCGCGAGCCGGCCGTATTCGTAAGCGACACCGTCGGGCAGCTTCGTCACTGCCGGCATGACTGGCGTATTGGCAATAGCGGCGGCAAGGTTGTTGTCATTCGCGACTGCCCTTGCTGTGCGCGGCGGCGGCGCGATGGATCTGGGGGCGTCTGGCGATTGCGCTGAGACATATCGCTCGCGGCCGGCGAGGCGGATGTAGGTCCGGTTTTCGTCTGGCCGACGCGCGATATGCTTCGCGGTTTCCGATTCCTTGTCGAACACAAGGCCGCGCGGGTCGGCGACGTATTTTGGCCGGCAACTGCGGCCTCGGTCGTCACCATAAGCAACCATCTCTCCATCGTGTATGATGATGCCGTGGAGCTTCTGACCCTTTTTCCAGCCTACAAGGTGCCACCCGCCTTCGGCCTTATGTCCGGTCGCGATGCGGGTCATCGTGCCGTCTGGATGGCGGATAACGCGCGGCCGCATACCGTCTGCGACAGCTCGGAGCAGCATCGGTATGGATGGGGTGATGCCTCCTTGGTTGTGGACGCGCTCGCCCTCCTTGCCGGGGTTGGCGTCTTTCGCCGATGGGGCGTCATCATTCGCGTCGACGACCGGGGGGCGCATCAGTTCCGCGACCTGCCGCAACGTGGCGACCAGAGGCGACATTTCCTTCACCAGCGCACGTTCGATGCGGTTTCCTTCAGTGCCGTGGTCGATTGCGAAGCCAGCAGCATCGCGCTCGGCGCGCCATTCTGCGGTCGGGCCGTCGTTCGGCTGGTTGATGATGCTGCGGGGAGTCCGCGGCAACGGCACGCGCGAACCAATCCATTCCGCTGCAAGAACGTGCGGTGGCGACCGGAAAGGCCGAATTCGCCCGGGCGCGTAATCCGACCATGCGATGTGCTCCGGTTTCGGCGGCACCACCCAGCCGCGGGAGTCGTAGCTCTCGCCGCCGCTGGCATGTGGGCCGCCTGTTCCCCATTCGGAAATAGAACGGGCAGACGTGTAGAAACGGTGGCCGAGCGGCAATGCCGCCCTCCTAGAAAAAGTCATGGAGATTCCCCAAAGAGTTATAGCGGCGCCGGTTTCCGGTCTTTCCGCAATGTCTAGGTGAAGGCCAGCGGCGGTCATCTGGTCTCCGTTGTTCATGGTGACGGAACGCTGGTGGTTACATTGGTGTGTGTCAACGGCAACAACGGCGTTCACATTGGCCTTAGTCAACGGCTGTTCTCAGAAAAGGGATGGGAAGAGAGTTCATGTCATCCGCCGGAAAGGAGAGCTAGTAGCCTTTGCAATCTCGGGAGCGCACTTAATCAACATATAGCGTCCAAAAACGCCATTCGCATACTATTGCGTTTCCTATATGTTCTGTCATGATCTGCGCATCGAACAATGATTCTGAAAGTAGCGAACATGACAACGGGTATCTTCGGCTCACTGTATCCTGCTCCGATAGCAGAGCGAGAGAATTACTGGTGGCTTGGACGTTCGGGGTTTAATTGGATCACGACGATATATCCTTTGTTTTACGATTTCGCAGATACGCCTGCCGTCTATCTGATGGTCAGGCGAAACTGGGATGGAACGCGTTCGCCAATCTACATCGGGCAAACGGACAGCCTTCGCCGTAGGATGATGGAGCACACCAAAGACAAACTAGCTCGCGCCTATCGTCTGGGAGCCAACGAACTCCACGTTCATCTCCTCGCAGAGACCGAGAATCAGCGCCTCCTTGTCGAGAACGATCTCCGGAATCGTCACCCGACTCCGATCAACGAGCAGCCTTCTGCTGTGCTGGGTGGATTGTTTGGTCTGTATCGTGCGAGCGAACAGAAGAGACTACTTGGCCAAGTGGGCACTTTTCGCTAGCCGGCCTCAAATCCGACGGCTGCCGTCAGCACGCTGGCCAAGGTCATGCGGGGTTCTTCCACAGGCTGTCTTCAAGGCCGGCGAACATCTCGCCTTCGCTGTTAGTGCGGATCACTACGAAATCCATGTCGTCCTCATCTTGCAGCGTCACGCCGATGACCTTCACCTCGTCCCCCTGATAGTTGAAAGCTTCGAACGGCGCGATGCGCATCATTTGTTTAGGCGCCGCCTTCGGCAGCGCGGACTCAAGCCGTTCGTCGATCATGCGATAGATGTCATATTCCTCCATCAGGTCGCAGCCTCCATGCTTGAATAGATGAGCTTGCCGCCGGTCGATCGGACGCGCAGAGGCTTAAACAATAGGTCATCGGTGTCTTCGGGAGCGCGGGGCAGACCCACCGCGTCACCAATGGCGTTGATGTATTTCTGACCTTCCTCCTGCGCAGTCGCGAACGAGGATTGCCAGCAGATGCGGTGCAGGAATCTCTTCCCGGCCAGCCTCGGCGGCGCGTACGCAACGAATGTGAAGTCGAAGTAGCTGTCGCCCCCATTTTCGAACGGCACCGCACCTTCGAACTCGCCGACCAGATCGGCGACCGGCCAGGTAAGCGGCCTGCCTATGGCCCAATCAGGGATATCGGCGTCAGTATCCGCCTCTGCCGGGTTGTCATTGTCGCCAACTACTTCCTTTTTGGAAGCGGTTGCTTTTGCCTTCTTCTCCTTCGGCTTGTAGACCGTCGGCGGATCACAATCGAACTCTTCGCGGTCGATCCACTTCGCCAGGGTGAAGCGCGGCGCGTCGGCCTTGCCTTGTGCCGCCCAAGATGCGAACCAGATGCGCGCGGCCTCGATCATCCGGTCATGGAGCGCAGGCGACGGGTTGAGTTTCATATATGCGTCTTTGGCTTCGGCCTTTCGTTGCCGATTTCCGTATACGCGATAGAGCTCTTCGAACCTCTCTCCCGCGCTGCCCGCTGCGGTGGCCTTCAGGCCATCCGCGAGCGGCGCCGAAGGCGGGGCGGGATCAATCATCCTATCCTGTACGTCGGCCTTGTAGGCCGCTACAGGTAGGACGGATTCAGTGGTGTCCGCGCCACTACTAGAGCCGCTAGTGGTGGTGTCCACGCCACCCCCTGTAGTGGTGTCCACGCCACCACTAGGGTGCACGGCTGTAGTGGTGGTGCTGGCACCACTACTAGGTTTTTCCTGCACAAGGCCGAAGTCGATGGCGTATTCCGTGGGGCGGGTGCCCGCACCTTGCCGGGCAATGCTGAACGGCCCGTTCTCGACGAGCCGACGGGTGGATGCGATGACGGATTTGCGATCGGCACCGGTGGCCTCAACTAGGTAACTGAGGCTGGCACGGCTGTTGCCGAACTCCTTGCGGTAGTTGTCTACGATCTCATAGGCAATCGACTTGTCGAGGCTGGTTGCCCATCCAGACCGAAGCACGAGACCTATAATGCGCCACTGGTACTTCAAGGAGTCCGGCGAGTGCTTCTCGCTCATGCGCGCGCCTCGCGGGCAGCCCGCCATTCTTTCCCCCGCTCAAGGCAGGGAACGTACATTGCCTTGCCTTCGGCGGTGCGGCCGACTTCTCGGATGAAGCCGGCGTCTACAACGCCCTTGATGGTCTTCCACATCGTCTTCCGCTGGACGCCATAGTGCTTCGCCAGTGTGTTCGTTCGCAGAACCGCGAAGCCCTGCTTATGCCATTGGTCCATGACGACGGCGGGGATACGAAACCCGTGGCGACCCCGAAGCTGGCCGTTTCCTGCCATCAGGTAGTCGGTATAGAGTTGGTAGTCTTCCTCTGTCATATCTCAATCCTCCTGGAGAGATGGGCGCACAAGTGCGCGTTCCCGCCGACGGATGCCGGCGGGGTGGTTGGGTTGGTGAGTGGTGATGGGTTAATTAGGAGGAGCGGGAGGCAGGCACATTATCATTCGCCGGCTGCCGATTGGTGGCCACCCACTCGTCGAGGTCTTGAGTGCGATAGATTACGCTCGTGCCGAGCTTCACGAAAGCCGGCCCGCCGCCATAACAGCGGGCTTTATCAAGGAAGGATTTCGAAACGCCGACATAGTGCGCAGCCTGTTTCACCCTCAGATTTGCCATATTCTTTCCTCCTTTGCTGCTGTTGGACCGAAGTAGACAACGGCGGTTACATTGCCCATAGTCAACAGCAACAACGGCGGTCGCAAATTCCTATGTCAATCGTCAGAACGGCACGTCCAGAGCCGCAGCTATCTGCCCGGCGATGGCGTCGGCCGCTCGTCTTGCGGCATCGTCAGCGATGTGGGCGTATTTTTGTGTCGTGCTCGCATCTGCGTGTCCGAGGAGGGACCCGATGACGGGCAGCCCCAAACCGGACCACGCCCCGACCGACGCGAAGCTGTGCCGTAGGTCGTGAATCCGGAGCCCGTCGAGACCGGCACGTTTCGTAACCGCGGACCATGGCTTCTTCAAATCAGCGCGAGGTGTCTCGTTGTCCTGGCCAGCCGTAGCTCCGGCAACGACGTAAACGCCCACTCGGGGCATTCCCTTCAGCACGGCTAACGCCGCAGTGGATAGGACGACAGTCTTGCGGCCGGTTTTAGAATCCGGGAGGAAGAGCAGGCCGCGTTCGATGTCTACCTCATCCCAACGGAGATGCAGTATCTCGCGAAGCCGACAGCCGGTCAGCATGATCAATCGGATTGCACCAGTCACCGACGGGTGGAACTTGATGCGCTGACCTTTCGGAGCGTGCTTCGCATCACCTGCATTAACTGGAAAACCTACCGTCTCGGCCTCGCGGAGAGCTTCACCCAGCCGCTTCATTTCATGGGTCGACAGGAACCGTTCTCGGCCTTCTTCCTTGTTGAGGTCGATGCCGGAGGCGGGGTTGAACCCCTCCGGCACATATCCATTCTTGCCGCCCCAGCCATAGGCGGCGGATAAAAGCTTAATGGCGCGATTTGCCGCTATCCGCGCCTCCTTAGTCATCGATGCATGAGCACGCTGCACGTCGACACGGGTGAGTGCTACGGCTTTATGCATGCCAAGATATGGGCCGAGGTATTTTTTCAGCGATATCCTATAGAAGTCCGTCGACGTCTTCTTCTTGTTCGGCTCGACAAACTCGTCGACGTACTTCTGGACAAGCTCCTTCACGGTCAGGCTAGTACGCTCATCAGCGCGGCCTTTTGCCAAATCCTTACCGAGGCCGGCGTGGGCAATCGCCTTGCGGGCAGCCTCACGCGCCTCGTTTGCCTTGAGCGTGCCTACACGGCCGAGTTTCAGCCGCTTCTTGGCGCCTCCAGCAACTGGTCTGTATTCGACAAAGTACGTCCCCGTACCGGTCGTGGTCCGGTAGAACCCGAACCCTGTCAGGTCAGCGTCGAAGTGGAAGGATGTCTTGTTGGGAAGCGCGGAACCCATGACCTCGGAAACGGTTGCAGCGCTGATCTTGATTGTAGCCATATCGCCTCAATTTGTAGCCAAAATGTAGCCAGCATAGTAGAGGGAGACCGAAAAAAGTCAATCGGTCGTAGGTTGGATAGTGTTGGAAAATGAACATTTCCATGCATTGCGTCCAACGCAGGGAATGGCTATAAAACGTACTCAATAAGACTGGGGGTCAAGGGGTCGTGGGTTCGAATCCCGCCGCTCCGACCATTTCTCTTGATTTCCTAAAATAAATGAACTCACATGCTGCTGCTCCGGAGGAGCGGCACGCAGTTGAGTCGCATTTGTGCAACTGGTCTTGTGCGCGTCGTAACGGCGGGTTTAGGCGCCGGAACAAAAACCTCCATCCAGCGTTGCAGGACGGGCCGAATTCGCGGCCTCCCATCATGATCTGGAGAATTACATGGAAGACGCAGGAATCGGCTGGATCGCAGCTATCATCATCGGCGGCATTGCTGGCTGGCTTGCCGAGATGTTCATGAAGAGCAGCATGGGCGTGTTCATGAACATCATTCTGGGCATCATCGGCGCAGCGCTCGCCAATTTCCTCCTGGGGATCATCGGCGTCTCGCTCGGGGGATGGATCGGCTATCTGATCGCCGGCTTCATCGGCGCCTGCATCCTGATCGCAGTGGCACGCGCCGTCAGGCGCTGACGCCCTGAAGGAGAGCGGGTTCGATCGTCACCTGATCGACCGCCAGCCCCCGATAGACGGCCTCCGTCTCCGCCACCATCCGGCGGAGACTGTAGTTGCCCCTTCGAACCGTCGCCGCCTGCCGGAAATGTCGAAGCCGCAGCGGCTGCGACAGCTCCAGCATCGCTGCGGCGAGAGCGCCCGCATCGTCGTCATTCGGCACCAGAATGCCGTTTTCGCCATCCGTGAGCACGGTCGATGCGCCGCCGACATCGGTGAGCACGAGCGGCTTTGCCGCGCTTGCCGCTTCCAGCATGACATAGGACATCGCCTCGTAGCGGCTCGGCATCACGAGCGCGTCCATCGCGTCCAGCGCCTGCGGGCCGGTTTGGCGGCTGGTAAGGTGCATGCGTCCGGCATGCGGCGAGGCGGCGATCATCGCGCGGACTTCCGCTTCCAGTTCGCCCGCGCCCACCATCAGCAGATGGGCGTGCGGAAGATCGCCGGCGATCCGCGAAAAGGCTTTCACCAGCCGCTCCGGCGCCTTTTGCGCGGAAAGCCGGCCGACGAAACCGAAGACGAGAGCCCCGGCGGGTATGGCGAATTCGTTCCGGATCTCCTCCCGGCCGCCCGTGGGCGGCGTTTCGACGCCGTTCGTCACGATGGAGAGCCTGTCGCCCGGCATGCCGAGCGAAAGCGCATGCGCGTGCTCGTCGGCGGAAACGCAGATCAGCCGTTCGGTGAAGAACCGGGCGAGCGCGGTCTCGATGGTGCCGTAGACGAGACGGCCGGCCCTGCCGAGACCGGGATCCATGGTGCGGAAGGCATGCGGCGTATAGACCCGCGGAACATGCCGGCCTGGAAGGCGGATGCGGGTGAGGGCGCCCGCCTTGGAACTATGACCGTGGACGATATCGAAAGGACCGTGCCGGTGCATGATGGCGCCGAGCCGCAGACGGGCGGCGATATCCGACAGGCCCGGCGAGCGGGCCATGTCGACAGCGTGAAGGCCGTCGAGGGCAAGCGCGGAGAGCTCGGCAACGAAACGTTCCTCCGCGCGGCGCGGCGAATAGACGGCGTGCACCACATGGCCGCGTGCCTTGAGCCCCCGGCAGAGATCGATGAAATGACGGCCCGAGCCGCCGCCGCTCGGTTCCAGCACCTGCAGAAGACGCAGCGGCTGGTGGAGGAGAGGGGCGGGCCCGGTCATGGCGGGGACCGCCCGTGAACGCGGCCTGCCGAATGGCGGTTCTCCAGCGCTATGCAGCCCCATACGATGCCGATCAGAAGGTAGACGTGACGCCAGTGGTCGGTATCGATGACGAAGCCGATCGCCGTGTGCCCGACGAAGGCGATGAGCGCGATCATCAGATAGGGCTGCCACGGCCGGTTGCGCAGGAGCGCCTTGAAACCTGCCGAAAGCGTCCACAGGACGAGCGTCAGATAGCTGAGGAAACCGATCCAGCCATAGCTGGTGAGCGATTTCAGCCAGATATTGTGTTCGTCCTCTCCGAGCATCTTGCCGAAAACCATCGGGCCGATGCCGAGCGGCTTTTCCATCGACATCAGGAAGCCGAGGCGGTGACGGTCGAAACGGCCGAGATGGCCGCCGTCATACTCCTGCACGAGCTGGGTGCGGCTGGAAAAGAGATCCGCCACCTTGTCGAACTGCAGGGCGACGACGAGGGCGACCACCATCAGCCCGAGGGCGGAAATGCTGAGGATCAGGATCTTCAGCCGGAAGGCGCCGGTACGCTCCTTCAGAAGCATGACGAAGACGAGCGCAAGCGTGGAGAAGAGATAGAGCGCCCAGGCGGCGCGCGAGAAGGAGAGGAATACGCCGAGCGCAAGGACGAGAACGCCCGCGGCCTTCAACGGCGCGCCGGCAAGACGCCCGCCGAGCAGCCCGTGCATCAGATAGAGCGAGGGCGCGACGAGAAACGGCCCGAAGACGTTGGGGTCCTGAAACGCGCCTTTGGCGCGATCGTAGAGCGTGAAGACCTCGCTTCCCGGAAAGGCGTGAAAATATCCGAGGATGCCGAGCAGCGAGGTGATCAGCGCGCTTGCCACCCATGCGCGGAAGATGAGCTGCAGGCGTTGCGGGCGCGCTTCGATGATCGCGGCGAAGAAGACGGAGGAGAGCGCAAGAAAGAGCGAGACGGCGACATAGATCGGTCCGCCTTCGAGATCCTTCATGACGGTGAGCGACAATGCACCGCCGAGATTGAAGATCAGGAAGAGCACGAGCAGCGGCGCGACGCTGCGGGAAATCTTCAGCGCGAAGATCGCCCAGAGCGCGATGAGACCCGCCATGTAGACTTCGTAAGGGGCGGGTTCGGCGATCACGAATCCCGAGAGGAACACGCCGATTGTGACCAGCATCGACCCGAAAACTCCCACGGCCGCAAGCTGCGGCCGGAAGACAGGCGCATGGGAAAGGGCGGCGTCGCTCAATAGGCGTTTTCCGTGTTGAGGAGGCGGATCGGCGTCAGGAACAGGATCTTCAAATCCATCCAGAGGGACCAGTTCTCGATATAGTAGAGGTCGAACTCGGTGCGGTAGCGGATCTTGTCGTCATGGTCGATCTCGCCGCGCCAGCCGTTGATCTGTGCCCATCCGGTGACGCCGGGCTTCACCCGGTGGCGGGCGAAGTAGCCTTCGACCACGTCGACATATTTGCGGTCGTGCGACTGCGCCTGGATCGCGTGGGGGCGGGGCCCGACGAGCGACAGCTCGCCTTTCAGCACGTTGAAGAGCTGAGGCAATTCGTCGATGGAGGATTTGCGCAGGAAGCGTCCGATGGGGGTGACGCGCGGATCGCCCTTCGTCACGGCCGCCTTTGCAGACGGGTCGGACATGTTGGTGTACATCGAGCGGAACTTGTAGACCTCGATCACCTCGTTGTTGAAGCCGTGCCGCTTCTGCTTGAAGAGGATCGGGCCGGTCGAGGAAAGCTTGACGGCGATCGCGGCGCCGATCATCACCGGCCAGAGCACGGCGATCGCCAGGAGGCTGAAGCCGATGTCGAAGATGCGCTTTGCGACGGAGTCCCAGTCTGCGATCGGCTTGTCGAAGATGTCGAGCAGCGGGACGCTGCCGACCTGCGAATAGCTGCGCGGGCGGAACCTGAGGCCGTTGGCATGAGCGGCGAGGCGGATGTCGACCGGCAGGACCCAGAGCTTTCTCAGAAGTGCGAGAATGCGCGTCTCGGCGGAAAGCGGGAGCGAGATGATCAGCATGTCTATGCGGGCGAGGCGCGCGAATTCCACCAGCTCCGCGACCGTGCCGAGCTTGGGATAGCCTGCGATGATCGAGGGAGAGCGGCGCTCGTCACGATCGTCGAAGATGCCGCAGATGCGGATATCGTTCTCGGGCTGGCGCTCGATCGCGCGGATCAGCTCCTTCGCCGGCTCGCCGCCGCCGACGATCACGGCGCGGCGTTCCATGGTTCCGTTGCGCGCCCAGTGGCGGATCGCATAGGCGATGAACTGGCGTTCCGCGATGAGATAGACGGCGCCGAGCAGGAACCAGGAGGCGAACCAGACGCGTGAATATCCTTCGCTCGCCTTCAGGAAGAACAAAGCGAGCGCCATGACCGCAAAGGCGACGGCCCAGGCGCCGAGCAGGCGCGGCATCATGCGCCAGGCCGCCCTCAACGCCGGAATCTGGTAGGTGTCGGCCGTCTGCAGCAGCAGGACCCCGATGGCCGAGCCGCCGGCGAGCACCAGAATGTAGAAGGGCATCATCTCGCTGCCCGGAGCCACATAGAACGCGTTGATCCCGTATCCGACTGCGAAAAGCGCCAGGAATTCCAGGATCCTCAGCATGCCGACGATCATCGACGGCGAATAGGAATCCTGCCGGAACTGCAGCGCGATCTTCTGTGCGAGCGGATTGAGATCGACGGTCTTGCCGCCGTCCTCCTCATCGCGCGTCGCCCCCGGCGTGATCGTGCGGATTTCGGAAACCTTCCTCCGGATGACTTGGGGGTCGAAGGTCTCTGGCTTGTCGACGTTGTTCATGGGTTCGGATCCCGCAATTCCTCCGCTATCCGATACCAGAAAGCCCCTAAGAAAAGGCTTACGCGCCCCGGTGCGAAATGGGACAGGTCCTATGCCGCATCGCCGACGAGAAGCTCCCGATAGAGCGCGTCCATGGACGAGGCCATGGCGGATGCAGAGAAAGTGGCCCTGAAGCGATCGGCGGGCGGCATGACGCGCGCCCTCCATTGGCCGTCGGTGATCGACTGTGCCATGACGCCGGCGAGCGAAACCGGATCGCCCGGCGGGGCGAGCGCGATGCTGTCCTCTCCGAGCACTTCGGGAATGCCGCCGACGCGGGTGGCGATGACCGGCTTGCCCGCCGCAAGCGCCTCCAGCACGATGTAAGGCATGGCCTCAGCCCGCGAGGGGACGACGACGGTGCGCGTCAACTCGAAGGCGGACTGCGCCCTGATAGCGGGAAGCATGCCGATCCGCCGCCCGAGTCCGCGCTCCAGCATCATTCTCTCGTATTTCGCCTTGTCGGGTCCGTCACCGATCATCATCGCCGACAGCGGCCGGCCTATAATGCGCTCGGTGCGGGCGAAGGCGTCCACGAAGACATCGGGACCCTTCAGGTCCCGCAGCATGCCGATATAGAGGAAATCGACCGCGTCCGCTCGCGGATAGACCGTCTCGAAATCCCGGTCGTGGATGCCGTTGTAGATGCGCTCCGTACGGCAGCGGGGCGGGCCGACATTGGCGCTGTAGACGGTTTTCTCGAAATCGCAGACGAAAACGAGAGAGTCGGTGAAGTGCTCCAGGAAGCGTTCGGCTCCCAGGATCGCCCGCCCCGAAAGCGTCGAGCGATCATAGTGCAGGCTGCCGCCATGCGGCGAATAGAGGCGGGCTACGCGATACCTGTTGACCCGCAGGGCTGAGCCGATCAGCCGGGCGATGGCGCCACCTTTGGCGCCATGCCCGTGCAGGATGTCCGGCTTCAAGCTTCTGATTTCACGGTAACTTCTCCAGAATGCCGGCAAGTCGCCGGGCGCGACCGAACGGCTGATCGGCAGCCGGAAGAGGCCGAGCGAAAGATGGGGCAGGATGTCTTCGAAGAGCGTGTCCTCGAAGGCGCCGCCGGTGGTGCTGTCGCAGATGATGCCGACCTCATGGCCCTGCCGTGCCTGGAACTCGGTAAGGTCGCGAACATGCCGGAAGATTCCGCCTATCGGTGACCTGAAGCAGTGAATGATGCGCAGGCGCTCATCTCTGGCCATGTATCAGAACAGTCGCTCGCGGACATAGATCGTGTCTCCCGCCATGACCGGATCGGAGATGGAGACCCGGCCGGTGATGATCTCGCCGTTGATCTTGCGGGTGACGTCGACATTGGCCTGATTGGCGCGCGGCGAAAAACCGCCCGCCGCCGCGATCGCATTCTGCACCGTCATGCCGGCGACGTAGCTGTACTGGCCTGCCTGGCCGACTTCGCCCATGATATAGACGGAGCGGTAGCGGTCGACCTCGATGGAGACGTCCGGATCCCTGAGATAGCCCTGCCGGAGCTTGCCGGCGATGATGCTTTCCAGCTCCTGAAGCGTATGCCCGCGCGCCGGCACCGAGCCGACCAGCGGAAAGGCGACATAGCCGGCCTGGTCGACGGAATAGGTGTTGCTGAGGCCCGGCTGCTCGAAGACGGTCACGCGCAGCCGGTCGCCGCTGTCCAGGCGATATGGCTGTATCGTCGCTTCGTGGAAAGCCTTGGGGGCGGGTCGATAGGCGGTGCAGCCGCCCAATGCCGGCAGCAATGCCGCAATGGCGACCAGTAGGCCCTTGTTCAATGACATGAGCGTCATCGTGTTCATCCCGAAAGCTTCACTCTTGCGCCTGTTATCGATCCGTTAGGGTTAATGGCCGGTAAAGACGACACCGCGCCAGGCGAATAAGCGTGCAATTATGGCAGGAGCGGGCGGGGAGAATTAACCATTGGGTTACCCTGATTGTTTACGGTCGGGAAATCATATTTGGGAGTGCGGGCGAGATGGCGGGCGTTTACGGAAGCCAGCAGGACGTCGATATCGACCTTGGCGGATTGTTTCGTGCGGTCTGGCGCAGGCGTTTGCAGGTGCTGCTTGCCACGACGGTATGCGCCGGACTGGCATTCGCCGGCGCGAACCTCGTCGCGCCGAAATACCGCGCCGAGACGCGCCTTCTGATAGAAACCCGCGAGCCGGCCTTCACCACGAGCGGCGACCGCACGGTCGGGCGCGAACAGCCCGCCTTCGACGAGCTCGGCATCGCCAGCCAGGTCGAGGTACTGAAATCCGTCGACCTGATCAAGCAGGTGGCACGCAATCTGAAGCTCTACGAGCTGGAGGAGTTCGACCCGACCGCGCATCCCTCCGCGCTCTCGGATATCCTGGTTCTCTTCGGGCTGAAGAAGAATCCGTTCGATCTTCCCCCGGAAGAGCGCGTCCTCAAGGAGTTCATGGAAAAGCTCGTGGTCTATCAGGTCGAGCGCTCCCGCGTCATCGGGATCGAGTTCACCTCGGAGGACCGCAGGCTCGCCGCAGAAATCCCGAACGAGATGGCCAAGGTATACCTGTCGCTGCAGAGCGGCGCCAAGCTCGACACCAATTCGGAGGCCAGCCGCTGGCTGGAGCCGGAGATCGCCAATCTGCGCGAAAAGGTGCGGGAGGCGGAGCAGAAGGTGGCGGAATACCGGGCGTCCTCCGATCTTCTGCCGACCGGCGACAATTCCACATTCGCAACGCGCCAGCTGAACGACATCTCCACCGAACTCACACGCGTGCGCGGCGAAAGGGCGAATGCCGAAGCGCGGGCCGAAACGGTCCGCAACGCGCTCGAGACGGGCGGCGCCGTCGATACGCTGCCGGCCGTCGTCGGCTCGCCGATGATCCAGCGCCTCAAGGAGAGCGAATCCCGGATCCAGTCGCAGATCTCCGACCTCTCGACCTCGCTTCTCGACCAGCATCCGCGGCTGAAGGGATTGCGCTCCCAGCTCGCCGGCATCCGCGATCAGATCAGGGCGGAAACGCAGAAGATACTGGCGAGCCTGGAGAGCGAGGCGAATACCTCGCGCATTCGCGAGCGCCAGCTCGTGCAGCAGCTCAATACGCTGAAGGCGGATTCCGCGCGCGCGGGCGAGGAGGAAGTCGGCCTCAAGGCGCTCGAGCGGGAGGCGACGGCCCAGCGGCAGCTCCTCGAAACCTATCTCGCACGTTATCGCGAAGCGGCCTCGCGCACCGAAGCCAATTCCACTCCTGCCGACGCCCGCGTGATCTCCGCGGCGGTCGAGCCGACGGAGGTGCATTTCCCGAAGGTGGTGCCGATCACCGTCGTCGGCGGTGTCGCGGGCTTCGTGCTGAGCGCCGTCGCGATCCTGCTCGGCGAACTTTTCAGCGGACGCGCCCTCAAGCCGGTCGGCTTGATTGCCGCTCCTGCGCCGGCCGCGCGCCGCGACGAGGAGCAGGATGCTCCGGAGCGGGAGGAGGCTCCGCTAAGCCCGCCCGCCATCGAGCCGGTCGAGGAAGCGGAACCCGCGGTGAAGGACGCCGTCCCGCCGCCTTCGCTGCTTGCCGGCATGGATGAGGACGAAGAGGAGCCCGCCGGACCGATCGCGGATGAGGAGGAAGACGAGATCGATTTTTCCGTCGCGGCCGTCGCCCGCCACCTGGTCGAGAACGATATTCCCGTGGCGGTCACGGTTTCGCCGTCCGGAGACCGGGGCTCGACCGCAACGGTCATGCTTGCACGGGTGATCGCGGAGGAGGGGCGCAGAACCGTTCTCATCGACCTGACCGGCTCGGCCTGTCCGACGCGGCTGATGGCGGATCATCTCCGCCTGCCGGGCATTACCGATCTTCTCGTCGGCGAGGCCGCCTTCGGAGACATCATCCATGGCGACCGGCTGTCGGATGCGCATATCATTCCGCGCGGCAATGCGGATATCCGTCATGCGATGCGCGGCATCGATCGCCTGTCGATGGTCATCGACGCGCTTTCGGACGCCTATGAGACGGTGCTCGTCGAATGCGGACCCGCGGACGTGGACGGGGTTCGCCGGCTGAGCCGCGCGCGCGATACGGAAATCATTCTGTCGATCCCCGGCAGCAGCGAGGACGAGATCGTGGAGCTCATCGGCGCCTTCGGGGAGGCCGGGTACAGCGAGATAGTGCTGATGACGGAAGACGGCAGTCCGGTGGGCGAGCGGCGCGGCCGCCAGAGCGCCTGACCGTCAGTTCGGATCGGACGAACCCTCGATGAACTCGGTCCTGCCTGAGCGCAGTTTTTGCACGAAGCCGTAGATCTGCCGGTTCTGCTTGATCGTCCGCTTCGTCGCGGCCTTGGCGCGATGCACGGCCGCGATCATGCTTCCGGCCAATGTCGTCGGCCACAGGAGATCATGCTGCGGCGTCTCGATATTGCACCAGGAGCGCTTGTAGGGCTGGTCGCCTATGCCGAAATCGAAAAGCGCAACGCCTTCGCCGCAGAGCTGGCGGATGATGAGATAGAACAGGAATTCGCCAGGGCTGGTATCGGCCGCCAGGGTCTCGTCGATCGAGCCGAACTGGCAGATGACGTGATCGCCCTTGCGCGAGAGCCCGGCGATCGCCGCGATCCTTCCCTCATGCTCGCCCTTCAGGCGCACCGCATGGAGGCGAAGCGGCCAGGATTCCCGCGTGGGAGACGTTTCCAGGAGTTCGTGGAAGAAGGCCTGCGTCTCGTCGTCACGGAAGACATTGGGCAGTCCCATCGCCTCGAAGCGGGCCGCTTTCTGCCGGAAGAAGAGGTTGAGCATCCTCTTCTGCCCGCAAACGGTCTCTGCAACCACATGCTCGTAGCCGCCGAGCGCTTCCAGCCGCCGTTCCGACTGGCGGAACTTCTTGCGCCGCCGTTTCGCGTTGACCTGCGACAGCGTGCGTTCGAAGTCTTCAAACAGCGTGAGCTGGAAGGAGGAATTCTGGTTGAGGACCGATGGAAGGTCGGAAAATGAATTGGCGATGCCGCGCCATTCAAGAGGGATCCGCTCCAGCATGAAGAGGTCGAAATATCGGGCGAACTGACCGCGGGCCTGATCGAGCGCCTGCCGCAGGCGCGGCGGCGCGGCAAGGAAGCGGAAATCCTCCGTGAAGAGCCCGGTATTGATGTTGCTGAAGGGTGTGCCGAGGAAGCGGGCTACGCGCACGGGTCCCTGGCGGACGATCTCCAGCGGCAGGATGAGGTGCGTCCGTCCCGCTGCGGTGCCCTCGACGATCAGCAGCTTGCAGTCGCGGGTTTTGACCCAAGCACGGCACCAGTCGTAGCCTTGATGAAGCGACAGCCCGTTGGTGCTTTCCAGCGCACGCCAGCTCGCCTCCAGGGGCTCCATGCGGTCGTGCAGCCGGATCGACAGCGGTATGGTCGCGGGCTGGTGCCCGCCGGAAGGCGCAAGTTCCGCAAGCCCTCCGATCATGTCGCGATCGGAAGGCATGATCTGAAAATGGAGCTGCATCGCACCCATGGCGAGACCCTGAAACGAAGCGGCGGCCGGATTGCCGCGTCTTCACCCTAGGCAATTCGCATCGGCAAATGGTTAAATCCAGCAGCCCGCGCCGTTTGCCGCGGAAATAATGGAAGCGACGGTTAGCAGTTGCCTAACGCGTCACGAGAAAAGCGAAGGATCGCTACCGGCTTTTCCCGCGCCGTTTTCCAATGATAGCGAAAAAGGAAGGCGAAGACGCAGGAGGCTGCACGATGACAGCCGTCATTCGATCCAGCCGGTGGCGAGAGCATGTGCCCACTCGCGCTCACCCCGGTCTTCCGCCAGCCGCGCCATCGCCATGTGGTCATAGGAGACGAGGCGGAATTCCGCATTCCAGGTCCCGCCGGTCTTCTCGATGACGGCATAGCGTGCATGCGGCGATCCGGCTTCGACCTTGTGCGCAACCGGCGTGTCGTCCGAATAGGCCGGGCATCCGACGCTGCCGGGATTGACCACGAGCCTGCCGTCGTGCAGCCGCACGCAACGCGAAATATGCGTATGTCCGCAGAGCAGCACGGGAAAGTCGTGGCCGGCGGCGAGGGCCTGCGTACGCTCGACGGGCGAAAGCCGCATGATCCCGTCCGGTGTCAGCTCGTCCAGCCAGTAGGTGAGGTCATCCTCCGGCGTGCCGTGGCAAAGGAAGATCTCGTCGCGGTAGACGAGGGTGGCCGGCATGGCAGCCAGCCATTCGAGATGCCGCGGCTGCAGCTGCGCATGCGCCATCCGGTCCCAGGAGCCCATCTCTTCCGGCGCCTTCTCCAACAGCCAACGGTCGTGATTGCCTCGGATCGAGGGAAAGCCTCGTGCCATCAGCATGTCGGCGGTGCCGGCTGCATTCAGGGCGCCGCTCAGATGGTCGCCGAGGTTGAGCACTTCGTAAATGCCCCTGGCCGCGATGTCGGCGAGCACGGCCGCAAGCGCGAGGTCGTTTCCGTGGATATCGGCGATGACGGCGATGCGCACAGGGCTACTCCTTCGGCATTGCCGGCTTTTCCATCCACTTGATGATCAGCATCGCGGGAACGATCCAGAGGATGCCGGTGAAAAGGAAATAGGCAAGGTGAATCCACCAGGGCGACGCTCCGAGCAGGGCGGAAGCGACGGTGGTGGCGACGAGCGCGTAAACGAGGACCAGAATGATGATCAGCACCGTTCCGATCAGTTTGCGAAGGCGAGGGGGCATTGGCATTCTTTCGTGAGTGGAGCGGTCCTGAGCCCGGTTCGGGCCGCGACCGCATGCCGCAAAGGTTCGGACCTTGTTTTGCACGGCGCGCTGATGCAAATCAACGGCGACAGAACGAAGGAGCCGCCATGACCAGCGCCAACACCGTGATCGAGCACCAGGTGCTCTCCGATATCGGCAGGCAGGAGAGCCACCGCCGGCAGGTGCGCCGCTGGCTCGGTGTGGTGCTCTTCGTGCTTTTCGCGCTGGTCCTCGTCGGCGGCGCGACCCGGCTCACCGAATCCGGCCTCTCCATCACCGAGTGGAAGCCGATCCACGGCGTCATCCCGCCGCTGAGCGCCGCGGAGTGGGAAGAGGAATTCGCCCTTTACAAGCGCATCCCGCAATACGAGCAGGTCAACAGCGGTATGACGGTCGAGGAGTTCAAGACGATCTTCTGGTGGGAATGGGCGCATCGCCTGATCGCGCGCTCGATCGGCTTCGTCTTCGCGCTGCCCCTCGTCTTCTTCTGGGCGAGCGGACGGATCGAGCGCCGGCTGAAGCTGCCGCTTCTCGGCCTTCTGGCGCTCGGCGGCTTTCAGGGTTTCATCGGCTGGTGGATGGTGTCCTCCGGCCTCGCGGACCGCGTCTCCGTCAGCCAGTACCGGCTTGCCACGCATCTCGTCATCGCCTGTCTGATCTTCGCCGGGACGGTGTGGATCATGCGGGGACTTTCGCCGCATACCGACGATCCGGCCCCCACGAACCGTTCCAGGCGGATGGCGGCCATCATCGCGGCGATGGCGCTTTTCCAGATCTATCTGGGCGCGCTGGTGGCGGGCCTCGATGCCGGGCTGAGCTATAACACCTGGCCGCTGATGGACGGAGCCGTCGTGCCCGGCGATCTCTTCGTCCAGCAGCCCTGGTGGATCAACCTCTTCGAAAACCCGAAGACCGTCCAGTTCGTCCACCGCTGCGGGGCCTATGTGCTTTTAGCCTTCGCACTCATGCATATGATCGCCTCGGTGCGCGCCGCTCCGGAGACGACGCATGCGCGCCGTTCCGTCCTGCTCTTCGCGCTCGTCTGTCTTCAGGCGGCAATCGGCATCCTGACGCTTGTCTGGCAGGTGCCGCTCTCCTGGGCGCTCATGCATCAGGGCGGCGCGCTCGTCGTGCTCGGCTTCGCCGTCGCCCACTGGCGCGGCTTCGTGGGGGAGTATCCGCGGGAGGCGCGGATCGAAGAGAGGCAGTAGGCAGTAGGCAGTAGGCAATAGGCAATAGAGAAGAAGGTTCTTGCTGGAAGCGCAGGCGGTGCTCGCAAGCTGCCACATGCCTAAACCTACTGCCTACTGCCTATTGGCAATTGCCTATCCGAGCATCAAATCCATATTCTGCACCGCCGCGCCCGAGGCGCCTTTGCCGAGATTGTCGAGAAGCGCCACGAGATTGACGTGAGCGGCCCCGGCAGTTCCGAAGACGAAGAGCTTCATGCGGTCGGTATCGGCAAGCTCGACGGCGTTGATGCGGGCAAGCGCCGCGCTCTCCTTCAGGTCGACGACCTCGACGATGTCCTGACCGGCATAGTGATCGGCGAGCGTGGCATGGATCGTTCCGAGCGATGCGTTGTCGTTGAGATCAGCGAGGTGGAGCGGCACCTGCACGATCATGCCCTGCGGAAAACGGCCGACGGAAGGGGAGAACAGCGGCGCGCGCGCAAGCAGACCGTGGACCTGCATCTCCGGCACGTGCTTGTGCTTCAGCGGCAGCCCGTAGAGGAAATGCGGCGCATCGATGTGATCCGGATTGGAGGCGTCCTCCATCTGGGCGATCATCTGCTTGCCGCCGCCGGTATAGCCCGATACCGCGTTGACGCTGACGGGATAATCCTCGGGCAGGATGCCGGCCGCCCTCAAGGGGCGGATGAGGCCGATCGCCCCGGTCGGATAGCAGCCGGGATTGGCGACGTACCGAGCCCCCGCGATCCTGTCCGCCTGCCCCTTGTCCATTTCAGCGAAGCCATAGGCCCAGTCTGGGTCTACGCGATGCGCCGTCGAGGTGTCGATGATGCGAACGCTGTTGTTGCCCGCGACCATGGCGACGGCTTCCTTCGCGGCGTCGTCGGGCAGGCAGAGGATGGCGATGTCGGCGCTGTTGAGGAGATCTTCGCGCAGCTTCGCATTGCGCCGCTCCGCTTCCGGGATGGAGAGCAGCTCCACGTCGCCGCGGCCCGCCATGCGGGTGCGGATCTGCAATCCGGTGGTGCCGTGTTCGCCATCGATGAAGATCTTCGGTTTCATGGATTTTCCCGCATTTGCAAGAGCTTGGCGCCTTCCGCGGAATCATCTTGCGAGATGTGCCGCCGGGCGCCGGTAAACGACGTGACCCGCTGGGCCCGATTGCCAGCGCATATAGACCGCCGGCGATGCCCTTGCAACGGCGCCGGCCGTCCGCGGCCATGAAAGTTTTGTGGCTGCGCGCCGAAGAACCCGCGAGGCGATCCGGGTTCAGCGCCGCTCCGCCAGCCATTCGGCCTGCAGGCCCAGCATGTACATGGCGACGGCCGAGGCGGCGATGGCGGTGATGTCCGCGTGGTCGTAGGCTGGCGCCACCTCCACCACGTCGGCACCCTTGATGTGGAGCGCGCCGAGCTTGCGCAGGACGGACAGGATTTTCGCGCTCGACGGGCCGCCGGAGACCGGGGTTCCCGTGCCGGGCGCATAGGCCGGATCGAGGCAGTCGATATCGAAGGTGAGATAGGCTGGACGGTCTCCGATATGGCGGATGATCGTGTCGGCGATCTCGGCGGTGCTCATCTCCTCGACCTCGTGGCCGTAGACGATCCGGATGCCGCAATCCTCCGGCGCATGGGTGCGGATGCCGACCTGGATCGAGCGCTCCGTGTCGATGATGCCTTCGCGCGCCGCCCGTCCGACGAAGGAGCCGTGGTCGATGCGCCCCTTCTCGTCGGGCCATGTGTCCTGGTGCGCGTCGAACTGTACGAGGGCGAGAGGCCCGTGAACGGCGGCATGCGCCTTGAGCAGCGGCCAGGTGACGAAATGGTCGCCGCCGAGCGTCAGCAGGAAGGCGCCGGATTGGAGGATTCTGGACGCTTCACGCTCGATCGTCGCCGGCGTTTCGGCATGGTTGCCGTAGTCGAGCAGGCAGTCGCCGTAGTCGATGACGGCCATTGCCTCGAAGAGGTCGCGCTCAAAGGGATATTGCGGATCGTTGTCCATGATGGCCGACGCCCGGCGGATCGCCTGCGGTCCGAAACGCGCGCCCGGGCGGTTGGAGGTCGCCGCGTCGAACGGGATGCCCCAGACGACGGCATCCGCGCCGGCCAGATCCTTCGAATATCTGCGGCGCATGAAGGAAAGAATGCCCGCATGGGTCGGATCGCTCGCCCTTGCGGTGAGCGAGGCTGCGGTGATCGCGTGGTCGATCGATGTGTTGGCCAAGATGGGTTCTCCCTGCCGTCTTCGGTTGCGGCATTGCCTGTTTCAGCAAAATGTCGCTTGGACGGCAAGTCCGTGATCGCCTTTCTTCAGCTTTGCCTCAGGAGGCCTTCGCCTCGAAGGCGGGCGGAAAATCGCCGAGAGCCTTGGCTTCCATGATGCGCGCGCCGATATCCTCGTCGTTGATCGCGTCGAGCTGCGCGAAGCTGTCGATGACGTAATAGATCGGCTGCACGATATCGATGCGATAGGGGGTGCGCAGCACCGTCATGAGGTCGAAGGGACGGAATTCGCAATCCCGGCCTTCCATCGCCGCGCGTGTCTCGTTCGGGGATGAGACGATGCCGGCACCGAAGCAGCGCCGCCCCTGCGGCGTGTCGATCAGCCCGAATTCGACGGTGAACCAGAAGATGCGGAAGAGATGCCAGGAATATCCCTTGCCGAGCCGCACCGCATTTTCCCCGAAGCGCCGCACGAAGCTGGCATAGCTCGGATTGGTGAGCAGCGGACAATGGCCGAAGACCTCGTGGAAGATGTCCGGCTCCTCGATATAGTCGATATGTTCCCGCCGGCGGATGAAGGTGGCGAGGGGAAACTTGCCCTGGGAGAGAAGCTCGTAGAAGCGCGAAGGCGGTATGAGGGCCGGCACGCCCTCGACCCCGAACCCCGTCGTTTCCTTGAGCCGGCGATTGACGTCGCGCAGTTGCGGCACCCGGTCGGCGCCGAGCCCCAGCGCCTTCACGCCGGCGAGATATTCGTCGCAGGCCTTGTCGGCGAGCAATCGCATCTGACGCTGATAGAGCTCACTCCAGATGGCGTCCTCCTCGGATGTGTAGGGATAGATGCCGTCCGGCCCCGGCAATTTCGCGGTGTAGCTGCTTTCCTTGGTCATGGCCTGCCTCCCGAACCATGGCGGGCAGGACGCCCGCATAAAGCCTCGTCTGGATGATTATAGGCCGGAATTGCGAATGGACTTCCCGTTCAGGAGCGAGGATATTCGAAATGTGGATGAATTTTTCGCAGGGAGGCTCAATCATGAAAGAAGATGATCAGGCGGGGCGAAAGCTTCTGCGTCTTCTTCAGCGCGACGGCAGCCTGTCGCTTGCGGAGATCGCCGAGCGTGCGGGAATGTCGCAAAGCTCGGCATGGCGCAAGGTGCAGGAACTGGAGGCGTCCGGTGTCATTTCGAAACGCGTGGCGCTGCTGGATCCGAAGAAGCTCGATCTCAAGCTCTGCGTCATCGCGCATGTGACGCTGGACGATCACCACGAGGAGGCGATCGAATCCTTTTCGGCAGTGGTGCGCGGGCACCCGGAGATCATGGAATGCTATGCGCTCTCAGGCGCCTTCGACTATATGCTGAAGATCCGCGCGAGCGATGTGGAAAGCTACGAGGCCTTCATGACGCGCTACCTGCTGCGCAATCCGCATGTGCGCAACGTCGTGTCGAGCTTCGTGCTGCGGGAGCTGAAATCCTCGACCGAACTGCCGATCTGAAACAAAAGAAGGCCGGAGCGAGCCCCGGCCTTGAAGGTGTTTCCGTATGTCGAAGCGGTTAGCGCTTCGAGAACTGGAACGAACGACGTGCCTTTGCGCGGCCGTACTTCTTGCGTTCGACGACGCGGCTGTCGCGCGTCAGGAAGCCACCCTTCTTGAGCACGGCGCGAAGGGCCGGCTCATAGTAGGTCAGCGCCTTGGAGATGCCGTGGCGGACGGCACCGGCCTGGCCGGAGAGACCGCCGCCGGCAACCGTGGCATCGACATCGAACTGGCCGTCACGGGCAGCCGCAATGATCGGCTGCTGCAGGATCATCTGCAGGACAGGGCGTGCGAAATAGGCCGAGAACGGCTTGCCGTTGACGGTGATCTTGCCGGAGCCGGGCTTCACCCAGACGCGGGCGACGGCATCCTTGCGCTTGCCGGTCGCGTAGGAGCGGCCCTGGGCGTCAATCTTCTTGACGTGTACCGGGGCTGCTGCCGGAGCGGCGGCCGTGGTGCCGAGATCCTTCAGGGAAGAGAGGTCTGCCATTATCAGGCGCTCCTTGTGTTCTTGCTGTTCAGCTTGGCGACGTCGAGGACGGCCGGCTGCTGTGCTTCATGCGGATGGTTGGAACCGGCATAGACGCGCAGGTTCTTCATCTGGCGGCGGCCGAGGGGACCGCGCGGAACCATGCGCTCGACGGCCTTCTCGATGACGCGCTCCGGAAAGCGGCCTTCGATGATCTGGCGCGCGGTGCGCTCCTTGATGCCGCCGGGATAGCCGGTGTGCCAGTAATACTTCTTGTCGGAATACTTCTTGCCGGTAAGGGCTACCTTTTCCGCGTTGATGACGATGACGTTGTCGCCGTCGTCGACGTGGGGGGTGTAGGTGGCCTTATGCTTGCCGCGCAGACGATTGGCGATGAGGGAAGCGAGGCGTCCGACAACGAGCCCTTCGGCATCGATGAGGACCCACTTCTTCTCCACCTCGGCGGGCTTCTGAACGAAGGTTGCCATCTTGAAACTCTTTCTTCTAGGGACCCGAGACCGTGAGATCCGGGCGTTTCTTGTTGCTTGGTTTGACAGGCTTGCGGCATGCCAAAAATGAAAGCGGCCCGTTTGGACCGCGATCTGCGCTGGCTTATAAGGAAACCGGGAATTATCGTCAAGAGACCGATTTCGGGTATTCGAAAAGAAAGATAAATAAAATCAATAGGTTATGTTTGTGGTAATTTGATACCCCAAATTATAGCGGCGGAATCGAATAGGTTGCGGTGGCATGAGCGATCAGATCGTCATCGCTTTCGGTACTGATCGCCGATTCCAGAACCGCCAGCCGTGTGCCGAGTTTCAGGATGCGGCAATGGCACAATAGCGGCCCGGGTTTCGGCTTGCGCAGGAAGTTGATGTTGAGGCTGGTGGTGACGGCAAGCGCCACCGGCCCGATATGGGCAAGAAGGGCGCAGTAGGCTGCCACGTCGGCGAGCGCGAACAATGTCGGACCGGAAACCGTGCCGCCCGGCCGCAGGTGCCGCTCGCTGGGGTTAAGCCGCATGACTACGGCGCCGGCAAGAACCTCGGTCACCTCGAAGATCTTTCCGTCCGTGTGGATTTGTGGAAAATCCGTTTCCAGGAAGCGGTTCAGCGCTTCCGCGTTCATGACCGGCATCAAATCCATTTCGCCTCCTCCGTTGCAGTCTCATAAAGAAGCAGATCGCGACGGACGCAACCTAAAATCCATACCGACCCTGGCTGTTGTCGCGGATGCCTGCGCTTGAAAGCGGGCGGCGAGGGGCGTACCACGTCACCGGAACAACAGGAGATCGCGATGGCTGATATCGTTTCGTTGAGGAAGGAAGGACCGGTCGGGCTGATCCTCAAGGAGCGGGCAGGGGCTGTTCTGCGCCTCACGCTCAACAATCCCCCGGCGAACGCTTTGTCTATCGCCCTGATGGAGGCGCTTGCGGCGGAGCTCGATGCCGCCGCAGCCGCATCCGACATCCATGTCGTGGTTTTGGCCGCAACGGGAAATCTCTTCTCGGCAGGGCACGACCTGAAGGAAATGACAGCACACCGTGCCGATTCCGACGGCGGACGTGCCTTCTTCGAGAAGACCATGCGCATTGCCGCCGATCTCATGCTGAAGATCGCCGCCTTGCCGCAGCCGGTGATTGCGGAAATCGACGGATTGGCGACGGCCGCCGGCTGCCAGCTCGTGGCAACCGCCGACCTTGCGATCTGCACGGATACGTCCGCCTTCTGCACGCCCGGCGTCAATATAGGTCTGTTCTGCTCGACCCCGATGGTCGCCATAACCCGGGCGGCCCATCCGAAGCAGGCGATGGAGATGCTTCTGACCGGCGAGACGATCGACGCGTCGACCGCCAAGGATTTCGGATTGGTGAACCGCATCGTTCCCAAGCAATATCTCCGCCAGGTGGTGGACAAATATGCGTCCGTCATCGCGTCGAAATCGCCGGAGGCGCTGCGGATCGGCAAGGCCGCCTATAGAGCGCAAGCCGGACTGCCTCTGCGGGAGGCCTATGACCGGGCGGTCGCCGTCATGGCGGACAATATGATGGAAGGCGATGCCAAGGAAGGTATCGACGCTTTCCTCGGCAAGAGGATGCCGGAGTGGGGAGAGGATAGGTAGCCTCTCTGCGCTGTACGTACTACGTATTCCGTAGTACCCTTTCCGTATGATCAAAACAATCGCAAACAGCGCGACCCGGCAGTTTGTCGAGTCGGGGAAATCGAAATTCCCCGGTTTGGATGCGCAGAAGGCGATGATGCGGCTGGCGACCTTGAATGCGGCACGCTCACTGAGCGACATTGCCCCGTTGAAGTCCGTCGGACTGCATAAGCTTGCCGGCGACAGAAAGGACCAATGGGCGATGACGATAAATGGTCCTTGGCGGCTCTGCTTTCGGTTCGATGCCGGCAATGCTTACGACGTGGAAATCATCGACTATCATTGATGGAGTTAACGATGTTCGAAGTGCATCCTGGAGCTATCCTCAAAGAGGAGCTTGAGGCCCGCCGAATGAGCGGCAACGCCTTGGCCTTGGCCCTCAGAATCAATTCCGGCAGAATCTCCGAGATTTTGAACGGCAAAAGGGGAATATCGGCTGACACCGCATTGCGCCTTGGCCGCTATTTCGGCAACGATCCGCAATTCTGGCTTGGATTACAAAGTGCGCATGATCTGGCGGTTGCAAACAGGGAAAGTGGAGAGCGTATCAAGCAGGAGGTTCTTCCTGCGCAATCGGCTGCCTAGATCTCACCCCAGCCTTAGAACCAGCACTCCGGCGGCAATCACTCCGCCGGCGATATAGCGCCAGATGCTTGCTTTCTCTTTCAGGACGACGACTGAGATCAGGAGCGCGAAGAGGATCGCCGTTTCGCGCAAGGCTGCGACGGTTGCCACCGGTGCCCGGGTCATCGCCCAAAGCGCCAGCCCGTAGGAGGCGATCGAGCCCGCGCCGCCGAGCAGGCCGCGCCACCAGTTGCGCCGTATGTGGTTTACGACCGCTGCACCGCCTCGCCGCGACACGGCCCAACCGAAAAGCAGCACCGGCGGCAGCAGCGACATCCACAGCGTATAGGAGATGGCGTTGCCGGAAATCCGGGCGCCGGCGCCGTCGACGAAGGTGTAGCCGGCGATGACGACCGCATTGGCCAGCGCCAGCAGTATAGCGTGGCGTCCGCCGTGGCGGGCTTCGAAGGCAAGCGTCAGGACGCCGGCGGAAATGACGAGGATGCCCGTGAGGGCTCCGGCCGAAAGATGTTCTCCGAGCACAAGGCCGCTCGTGGAGGCGACGATGAGCGGCGCCACGCCGCGCATCAGCGGATAAACGAGGCCGATGTCGCCGGCGCGATAAGCGGCGGCGACGAGTTGGAAATAGGCGAATTGCAGGCAGGCCGAAGCCAGTATGAAGGGCAGCGCCTCGGTATTCGGCAACGGCACGAAGGGCAGAAAGGCCAGTCCGACCAGCCCGGCGCCGAGCGCGATCATCGCGGCATCGAGCGACTTGTCCGATCCTGATTTGACGATCGCGTTCCATATCGCATGCAAGGCGGCGCCAAGCAGCACGAAGGCGATGACATCAAGCGGCACTTCGAACCTCGGGGATTTCGCAGGGCAGGACCGACCGCCTTCATCCGCCGAATTTGTTCGATTTGCAATCGGCACTTTGCGTTTCGCGATCGTAGTTCTCGGAAAATACCGCAAAACCGTGCAATTTTGAGACAATCCACGCCTGCGCAGGGTCATTCTGACGGCAATTGCGGATCGCGAATTTTAGGAAATTGCGTTATGATTGTGACGGAACCGATTTCGGAATGCTTGCGCGGCAAGCTGCGAGAAATGGTTCTGCTGCGAAGCCCGAGAGGAGGCTTCCATGGATCACGATCATTATTCGAGAGCCTATATCTGCAGCATCCTTCGCAATGTGAGGACGATTGCGATGGTCGGGGCGTCGCCGAACGATTCGCGTCCGAGCTACGGCGTGCTGGGCTTTCTGCTCGGCAAGGGCTACCACGTCATCCCCGTCAATCCCGGCCATGCCGGCAAGACTATCCTCGGGCAGGAGGTCTACGGGCATCTCGCCGATATCGAGGAGCCGATAGACATGGTGGACGTCTTCCGGGCTGCGAACCGGTTCGATACCGTCGTGGACGAGGTTTTGAGGCTGGAACCGCTGCCCGGGGTGATATGGGGCCAGTTCACGGTGCGCGACGATGCTGCCGCCGCAAAGGCGGAAGCTGCCGGTATCAATGTCGTCATGGATCGCTGCCCGGTGACCGAATATCCGCAGCTGATGCGATGGGCCTCCTGAGTTGCCGCCACGTCACCGTGCAATGGCGTATTGACTTGAATCGAGCTTGCTCCAATTGTCCGACGAGACATGAGGACAATAGCGATGAACCACGACAGCTATCCGGACTATTATCTCGCCGACATCCTGCGCTCGACGAAGTCCATCGCGCTGGTCGGCGCCTCGCCGAATCCCGAGCGGCCGAGCCACAGGGTCATGGCATTCCTGCTGCGCAAGGGCTATCGCGTCATACCGGTCAATCCCGGACATGCCGGCAGGGAAATCCAGGGGCAGGCGGTGGTCGCGCGCCTTTCCGACATTCCCGACGCCGTCGACATGATCGACGTGTTCAGGAACGCCAGTGCGCTGCCGGCGCTCGTCGAGGAAATCCTTCGCATGGAGCCGCTGCCGAAGGTGATCTGGGGGCAGCTTTCCGTGCGTGACGATGCCGCCGCTGCGAGAGCCGAGGAGGCGGGTATCAAGGTGGTCATGGATCGTTGCCCTGCGATCGAATATCCGCGCCTGATCGGTTGAGGTAGCTGCCGGGCGGACGTTCAGCCGCAGAGATGGTGGTTGCGGCAAATTCGTTCTTTGACCGACCCCGTCGGGTCTGGAATAGTGCCGCCTGTTCAGAATGGGAGGCTCAAATGACCAAGGACAAACCCGGATTCTCGACGCTTGCGATCCATGCCGGCGCACAGCCGGATCCGACGACCGGAGCGCGGGCGACACCGATCTACCAGACGACCAGCTTCGTCTTCAACGATACCGATCACGCCGCTTCCCTTTTCGGCCTTCAGGCCTTCGGCAATATCTATACCCGTATCATGAACCCGACGCAGGCCGTACTCGAAGAGCGCGTGGCGGCGCTCGAAGGCGGCACCGCCGCCCTTGCCGTAGCCTCCGGCCACGCCGCGCAATTCATCGTCTTCCACACGATCATGGGGCCAGGTGACAATTTCATCGCGGCTCGCAGGCTCTATGGCGGATCGATCAACCAGTTCGGCCACTCCTTCAAGTCCTTCGACTGGCATGTGCGATGGGCCGACACCGGAGATCTCTCCACCTTCGAAAGCCAGATCGACGACAAGACCAAGGGCATCTTCATCGAGAGCCTCGCCAACCCCGGCGGCACCTTCGTCGATATCGCCGCGATCGCCGAGATCGCCCACCGCCGCGGCCTGCCGCTAATCGTCGACAACACCATGGCGACACCCTATCTCCTGCGCCCGCTCGAGCACGGCGCCGATGTCGTCGTGCATTCCCTGACGAAGTTCATGGGCGGCCACGGCAATTCGATGGGCGGCGTCATCGTCGACGGCGGGACGTTCGACTGGTCGGCTTCGGGCAAATATCCGGCGCTGTCGGAGCCGCGCCCGGAATATGGCGGGATAGTGCTGCATTCGACCTTCGGCAATTTCGCCTTCGCAATCGCCTGCCGCGTGCTCGGTCTTCGCGATTTCGGTCCGGCGATCTCGCCGTTCAACGCCTTCCAGATCTTGACGGGGATCGAGACCCTGCCGTTGCGCATGCAGCGCCACAGCGACAACGCGCTCGTCGCTGCAGAGTGGCTCAAGGAGCACGACAAGGTTTCCTGGGTCAATTATGCCGGGCTCGCGGACGATCCGAACCATGCGCTCCAGCAGCGTTATTCGCCGAAAGGGGCGGGTGCCGTCTTCACGTTCGGCCTGAAGGGGGGCTATGAATCCGGCAAGCGCTTCGTGGAAGCGCTGGAGATGTTCTCCCACCTTGCCAATATCGGCGATACGCGCTCTCTCGTCATCCATCCGGCTTCGACCACGCACCGGCAGTTGACGGAGGAACAGCAGATCGCAGCGGGCGCCGGCCCGGACGTCGTGCGTCTCTCGATCGGCATCGAGGATGTGGAAGACATCATCGCCGATCTCGAACAGGCGCTGGCGAAAGCCTGACGGCCCACCAAGCCGGCGCCGACGACCGACGATCACCGGAAGAAGGACATGATGAGCAAGGCTTTGCGTTTCGACATATCGGCGATCGTGCCGGAGGCCGGGCGACCGGTCGAAGACAGGATCATCTCAGGCGCGCCGGAATTCCGCAGCTGGAACATAGAGGAGGCCGACGGCGGCCTCTATTCCGGCATTTGGGAGGCCACGCCCGGAAAATGGCGCATCGAATACGACGAGTGGGAATATTTCCACATCACCGCCGGCCACTCGATCGTCACCTCGGACGAGGGAGATATCTTCGACTTGAAGGCGGGCGACCGCCTCATCCTAAAGCCCGGCTTCAAGGGAACCTGGGAAGTCGTTGAAACGACTCGGAAAGATTATGTGATACGCGTGCCCGGAAACGTATGAGATATCCGGCCGATATCTCATTCGTATGCGAGTTCTTTCAGATAATCTGCTTCACCACGCAAGCTCCAGCGTCTCCAGCCCGTGGAAATGGTAGACGTCCTTGACGGCCGGCGTCTTCGTCATTTTGAGCCCCGGCAGCCGTTCGAAGAGGATGGGGAGCGCGATGTTGAGTTCGAGCCTTGCCAGCGGTGCGCCGATGCAGAAATGGATGCCGGCGCCGAAGGAGAGGTTCGCCCCCTCGTTGCGCGTCGGCCGGAAGGCGAGGGGATCGTCGAATTTTCGCGGATCCAGATTGGCCGCGGCCAGAATGAGGGCGGCTTTCTCGCCCCTCCTGAAGGATATGCCGTCGATCTCGGCGTCTTCCAGCGCGTAGCGCTCGAAAATGTGGACGGGCGCGCTGATGCGCAGGCATTCCTCGACAGTCCGTTCCGTCGCCTGGGCGTCCGTAAACAGGCCGGCCGGATCGAGGCCGCTTTCGAGGATCGTGCGCACCGCATTGCCGATCTGGTGCACCGTCGCCTCGTGGCCGGCATTGAGCAGCACGATCGTCGTGGAGATTAGCTCGTCTTCGGTCAGGAGCTGGCCCTTGTGCTCGGTGTGGATCATATGGGTGAGCAGATCGTCGCGCGGGGAGGCACGCCGTTCGGCGATGATGCTTCTCACATAGGAGGCGAATTCCGCCGCTGCCCTGTCGGCCGCGTGTTCGTCGGTTTGCGTGCGGCCGAACATGTACATCCGCACATAGGCATGGGACCATTTCAGAAGCTGCGGACCCATCTCGTCCGGGATGCCGATCATCCGCGCGATCATCGTTACCGGCAGGATGTCGGCGAAGGCGGAAAGCAGCTCGACCCGGCGCTCCTTCTCGAAACGGTCGATCGTGCCGTGGCATAGCGCGGTGATCTCGGGTGTCAGCCGCTCGATCTGGCGCGAGACGAAGGCACGGTTGACGAGCGTACGCAGGCGCGTGTGCTCCGGCGGTTCCAGCTCCAGCAACGACCAGGCTTCGGCAGCGTCGAAATGGCGAAGATGCGGCAGGGGTTCCGGCAGGCCGAGCTCCTCGCGGCTTGCGACATGCAGCACCTGCCGTCCGAAGCGGCGGTCGCGCAGCAGCGCGTTCACCTGATCATAGCTGGTGAAGTACCATTTGCGCTGTTCCTGCCAGTAGAACGTCGGACAGTGCGCATGCAGGGCGGCATAGACCGGATTGGGATCGCGGTAGAAGGCCGGATCGCGCACGTCGAGCGAGACACGACGGGTGGCGGGATCGATGGAAAGAAATGGAAATGGCTTGATCATGGAAAGGATGCGTAGCGGATTTGGCGCCGGCTGAAAACGCGTTCTGGCGAAAGATGGCAATTCAGCTAAGATGTCGGACGGACTTGATGGGGCGAGATATGCGCATCGTCAATATGCGTGAAGCAAAAACGAATCTCTCCCGCCTCGTCGATCTCGCGTCTGAAGGGGAAGGCTTCGTCATCGCCAAGGCCGGAAAGCCCATGGTGAAGGTCGTTCCTCTGGACGATCCGCCAGGAAAGCCTGTGAAACGGTTGTGCCTCCTTGAGGGAGAAATTTCGGTTCCGGCGGATTTCGACCGGATGGCGGAGCAGGAAGTCTCGCGGTTGTTTTCCGGCGATGAATGAAATGCGCGCTATTTTCCAACGGCCATGCCTTCGCGGCGCGGGTCGGCGGCGCCCGTCAGCTCGTCTTTACCGATCGCGATCGCGTGCAGGCCGGAATTCATCTCGCCGGTCTTTGTCGCGTAGCCGAGTGCCTGCAGCGGTTCGGCCAGTTGTTCCGCCGTCGTGCCCGCCTCCAGCTCGTAGGGGCCGAAGCGGTTGATCAGATGCGGCATGGCGACGATCTCGCTGACATTCATGCCCCAGTCGATCCATGCGATCAGCGCCTGCGCCACATAGCCGATGATCTGGCTGCCGCCCGGCGAGCCGATGGCGAGCACCGGCCTGCCGTCCTTCATCACGATGGTCGGCGACATCGAGGAGCGGGGCCGCTTGCCGGGTTCGACGCGGTTTGCGACCGGTATGCCGTTGTCATGCGTCTCGAAAGAGAAGTCGGTCAGCTCGTTGTTGAGCAGGAATCCGTTGGTCATCAGCCGGGAGCCGAAGCCGTTTTCGATCGTCGTCGTCATCGACAGAACATTGCCGAAGGGGTCGACGATGACGAAATGGCTGGTGGACGGCAGCTCGATGGACCGGTCGCGGCCGAAGAGCAGCGCATGGTCCCATTCCGGTTCGCCGGCCTTGGCCCTGTCTTCGCCGAGCGCCCGCACGCCCTCCAGGAGATCGGCGCGGCGGCCGAGATAGTCCTTCGCCATCAGCCCATCGATCGGCGCCGGAACGAAATCCGTGTCGGCAAGATAGCGCTCGCGATCCGCGAAGGCGAGGCGCTGGGCGTCGCCGATCAGCCGCCAGCTCTCGGCATTGCCGCTGCCGAGCGCCCGGATGTCGAAATTCTCGATCGTTCCGAGGATCTGCCCGACCGCGGCGGCCCCTGAGGAGGGCGGCCCCATGCCGCAGACGTCGAACGCGCGGTAGGACATGCAGAGCGGTTCGCGCTCCTTGATGCGGTAGCTGGAAAGATCGGCAAGGGACAGGACGCCTGGATTCCCTTTCGCCTCCCGGACGGTGCCGACGATCGCCTCCGCGATCGGCCCCTTGTAGAAGGCATCGGCGCCGCCTTCGGCGATTGCTTTGAGCGTTTCGGCATAGGCCGGATTCTTCAGCACTGCGCCGGGCTTGAGGGGTGCGCCGTCGCGATCGTAGAAATACTCTCTCGGTCCAGGATAGGTTTTCAGCCGGCCCTCTTCCGCAGCGATCAGCGCGGCCAAGCGCGGGGAAACCTCAAAGCCGCCTTCCGCCAGCGCGATCGCCGGGTCCAGAACGGCTTTCCAGTCGAGTTTGCCATAACGCCTGTGGGTCTCCTCCATCAGCCGCACTACGCCGGGCGTGCCGACGGAACGACCGCCGACGACTGCGTCGAAGAACTTGAGCGGCTGCCCCTTCGCGTCGAGGAAAAGCTTCGGCGTCGCCTCCATCGGCGCCGTCTCGCGCCCGTCGAAGGTGGTGAGCTTTTTTGCCGCAGCGTCGTAATAGACGAGGAACGCGCCGCCGCCGATGCCGGAAGATTGCGGCTCGACGAGGCCGAGCACCGTCTGGACCGCCACCATGGCATCGATCGCGCTGCCGCCTTCGGCCAGCATCCGGGCGCCTGCCCGGGCTGCGAGCGGATTGGCGGCGGCGACCATATATGTCTTGGCGCGAACGAGTTCGGCGGCGGTCGTGCCGGTTGCGCGCTCCGGCGCGACCGTATCGGACGCCTGCTGGCAAAGGCCGGTCGCCGGGACAAGGACGAGGCAGAGCGCGGCGAGCAATCCCCGCAGGGTTTTCTTCGTCGCCATTGGCCTTCTCCCTTCCATCGTTCGGTTTTCGGGGCGTGACGGCGGAACTATGGCGCTCCGGCCCGGCGGAGGCAACAGCCTTGCGTCGCCGGTTTTCCTCCCCCATATAGGGAACGTGCCTCTTCACCCTTCCTTTACTCTCCGGCGGCTTTGCCCTGTGGAAATCGTCGCCGAAGGTTCCGCTTTTAACCGCATTCTGGAATTGCGCGTATCAAAGTGGCCGCCTGTCTTGAAGTCGGTCGGCGGGACACTTTATGTAGGGAAGATGAAAATGTTTGATTCCCGGCGCTTTCGAGGGTTTCCGGGCCGTAATGATAAAGGGTTGATATGAGAAATCCCGTAGATACCGCGATGGCTCTGGTTCCTATGGTCGTGGAGCAGACCAACCGCGGCGAGCGCTCCTACGACATCTATTCGCGCCTTCTGAAGGAGCGCATCATCTTTCTGACGGGGCCGGTGGAAGACCACATCGCGACGCTCGTCTGCGCGCAGCTCCTCTTCCTCGAGGCCGAGAACCCGAAGAAGGAGATCGCGCTCTACATCAATTCGCCGGGTGGCGTCGTCACCTCCGGTATGGCGATCTACGACACGATGCAGTTCATCAAGCCCGCCGTTTCGACGCTGTGCATCGGCCAGGCCGCATCCATGGGATCGCTGCTTCTGGCCGCCGGCCACAAGGACATGCGCTTTGCGACGCCGAACGCGCGCATCATGGTGCATCAGCCCTCCGGCGGCTTCCAGGGGCAGGCCTCCGACATCGAACGCCACGCCCGCGATATCCTCAAGATGAAGCGCCGGCTCAACGACATCTATGTCAAGCATTGCGGCCGCACTTACGAAGAAGTGGAACAGACCCTCGACCGAGATCATTTCATGAGTGCCGACGAGGCTCTGGACTGGGGTCTGGTCGACAAGGTGATCACCAGCCGTGAGGCTATCGAAGGCGTTTCGGGCGAGTAGGAATCAAGCTTTTGTGTGCGAGATGCGGCATTTGTGACACATTTGTAATGGTCCTGGGGCTTTATCCGCTCGCCAAAGCCGTTAATATCGCAGCCGATGCTATGTTGATTTGCAGCGACCTAGCGTGCGGTTTCGGCGGGGATTCGTTGCCACCGGCGGACAAAAGTGATTGTCTGGAGCGGTCAGTACCCCCAGAAGCCTGAAGAAGCCGGGCTGGAAAACAGGGCTTCGAAGGCGGTTTGCGTAAGTCCGGGCATTCATCGGGATGTGCGGTGTGCTGGAAGGAAAGTGATATGAGCAAGGTCAGCGGCAGCAACGGCGGCGACTCGAAGAACACTCTCTATTGTTCGTTCTGCGGCAAGAGCCAGCACGAAGTCCGGAAGCTGATTGCCGGACCGACGGTCTTCATCTGCGATGAATGCGTCGAATTGTGCATGGACATCATCCGCGAGGAGAACAAGACCTCGATGGTCAAGTCCCGCGACGGCGTTCCCACGCCCCAGGACATCATCAAGGTTCTCGACGAATACGTCATCGGCCAGCAGCAGGCAAAGCGCATCCTGTCCGTGGCCGTTCACAACCACTACAAGCGCCTTGCCCATGCGGCCAAGGGGTCCGATGTCGAGCTTGCGAAGTCGAACATCATGCTGGTCGGCCCGACCGGCTGCGGCAAGACCTATCTTGCCCAGACGCTCGCCCGCATCATCGACGTTCCCTTCACGATGGCCGACGCGACGACGCTCACCGAGGCCGGCTATGTCGGCGAGGACGTGGAGAACATCATCCTGAAGCTGCTTCAGGCGGCCGACTACAATGTCGAGCGCGCGCAGCGCGGCATCGTCTATATCGACGAGGTCGACAAGATTTCGCGCAAGTCCGACAATCCGTCGATCACCCGCGACGTGTCGGGCGAGGGCGTGCAGCAGGCGCTCCTGAAGATCATGGAAGGCACGGTTGCCTCCGTTCCTCCGCAAGGCGGCCGCAAGCATCCCCAGCAGGAATTCCTGCAGGTCGACACGACGAACATCCTGTTCATCTGCGGCGGCGCCTTCGCAGGCCTCGACAAGATCATCTCGGCCCGCGGCGAGAAGACCTCGATCGGCTTCGGCGCCCAGGTGCGTTCGCCGGAAGACCGCCGCGTCGGCGAGGTCCTGCGCGACCTCGAGCCGGAGGATCTCGTCAAGTTCGGCCTCATTCCCGAGTTCATCGGCCGTCTGCCGGTTCTGGCGACGCTCGAGGACCTCGACGAGGATGCGCTGATCCAGATCCTGTCCGAGCCGAAGAACGCGCTGGTCAAGCAGTACCAGCGGCTCTTCGAGATGGAGGATGTGGAACTGACATTCCACGAGGATGCGCTGCGCGAGATCGCCAAGCGGGCGATCATCCGCAAGACCGGCGCGCGCGGCCTGCGCTCGATCATGGAGAAGATACTGCTCGACACGATGTTCGAGCTGCCGACGCTGGAAGGCGTTCGCGAGGTGGTCATCTCCGACGAGGTGGTGAAGGGTTCAGCCCGCCCGCTCTACATCTACTCGGAGCGCTCCGAGGAAAAGGCGAACGTCTCGGCTTGAGATCGGTGAGCTCGAAGAACCCGCCGCAGGCGGGTTCTCCTTTTCATGCGGAGGCCGTGCGCGTATCGCGACTTTTAGCGACTCGCATTGTCTGCCGCGCGGGTGCACTATCCTGTCATCCTGCAGTTGCGGATTGATGCTTGCAGCGCGATCATGTCGCTGATTCTGCAGCAACTTGCGGACCAGGAGCGGCGGTATGGGCGGGCGGTGTCGCCCGCGGGGCTTCGTCGCTTCGATATCGTGGGATGCGGTTTTCGGCGGCCTTGAAAACAGGTTAACAGAGTGCCACTTGTGGGTGAAAGAATTGATGTCCGGCAAGACGCGTGAGCGCCCGGCATCGCCTCCCGGAAACGGGATGTTTGAAAGGAAATGACATGACGAAGAAAACGTCTGCGGCGCATGAAAACATGGCATTCCCGGTCCTGCCCCTGCGCGATATCGTGGTGTTTCCCCATATGATCGTGCCGCTGTTCGTCGGCCGCGAAAAGTCCATCCGCGCACTCGAAGAGGTCATGGGAACCGACAAGCAGATCATGCTTGCAACCCAGATCAACGCCGGCGACGACGATCCGGATGCCGACGCCATCTACAAGATCGGCACGGTTGCGAATGTGCTGCAGCTTCTGAAGCTGCCCGACGGTACCGTGAAGGTGCTGGTCGAGGGCCGCGCCCGCGCGGAGATCGACGGCTATACCGAACGTGAGGACTTCTACGAGGCGATGGCACATGTGCTGCCCGAACCCGAGGAGGATCCGGTCGAGATCGAGGCGCTGTCGCGCTCGGTGGTTTCCGAGTTCGAGAACTATGTGAAGCTCAACAAGAAGATCTCCCCCGAGGTCGTCGGAGCCGCAAGCCAGATCGAGGATTATTCCAAGCTCGCCGACACGGTCGCTTCGCATCTCTCCATCAAGATCGTCGAGAAGCAGGAGATGCTCGAGACGACCAGCGTCAAGCTGCGCCTCGAAAAGGCGCTCGGCTTCATGGAAGGTGAAATCTCCGTCCTGCAGGTCGAGAAGCGCATCCGTTCGCGTGTAAAACGCCAGATGGAGAAGACCCAGCGCGAATACTACCTCAACGAACAGATGAAGGCGATCCAGAAGGAACTCGGCGACGGCGAGGACGGCCGCGACGAGATGGCCGAACTGGAAGAGAAGATCGCCAAGGTCAAGCTTTCGAAGGAAGCCCGCGAGAAGGCGGATGCCGAGCTGAAGAAGCTGCGTCAGATGAGCCCGATGTCGGCGGAAGCCACCGTCGTGCGCAACTATCTCGATTGGCTGACGGGCATTCCTTGGGGCCGGAAGTCCAAGATCAAGACCGACCTCAACAACGCCGAGAAGATCCTCGAAGTGGATCACTTCGGCCTTGAGAAGGTCAAGGAGCGCATCATCGAGTATCTCGCGGTGCAGGCTCGCTCCAACAAGATCAAGGGCCCGATCCTGTGCCTCGTCGGCCCTCCGGGTGTCGGCAAGACCTCGCTCGCCAAGTCGATCGCCAAGGCGACCGGCCGCGAATATGTCCGCATGGCGCTTGGCGGCGTGCGTGACGAGGCCGAGATCCGCGGCCACCGCCGCACCTATATCGGCTCGATGCCCGGCAAGGTCATCCAGTCGATGAAGAAGGCGAAGAAGTCCAATCCGCTCTTCCTGCTCGACGAGATCGACAAGATGGGCATGGATTTCCGCGGCGACCCGTCTTCGGCTCTGCTGGAGGTGCTCGATCCGGAACAGAACTCGACCTTCATGGACCACTATCTCGAAGTCGAGTACGACCTGTCGAACGTGATGTTCATCACCACCGCGAACACGCTGAACATTCCGGCGCCGCTGATGGACCGCATGGAAGTGATCCGCATCGCCGGCTATACGGAAGAGGAAAAGCTTGAAATCGCCAAGCGCCACCTCCTGCCGAAGGCGATCCGAGATCACGCGCTTCAGCCGAAGGAGTTCTCCGTTTCCGACGGAGCGCTGATGGCGGTCATCCAGCAGTACACCCGCGAAGCCGGCGTGCGTAACTTCGAGCGCGAACTGATGAAGCTCGCCCGCAAGGCGGTGACCGAGATCATCAAGGGCAACGCCAAGAAGGTCGAGGTGAAGGCCGAGAACATCCATGATTATCTGGGTGTCCCGCGTTTCCGCCACGGCGAGGCCGAGCGCGACGACCAGGTCGGCGTGGTCACGGGCCTTGCCTGGACCGAGGTGGGCGGCGAGTTGCTGACGATCGAAGGTGTCAGCCTTCCCGGTGGCAAGGGCCGCATGACGGTGACCGGGAACCTGAAGGACGTGATGAAGGAATCGATCTCCGCGGCGGCCTCCTATGTCCGCTCGCGCGCCGTCGATTTCGGCATCGAGCCGCCGCGCTTTGACAAGACGGACATCCACGTCCACGTTCCGGAAGGTGCGACGCCGAAGGACGGGCCGTCCGCCGGCATTGCCATGGCGACGGCGATTGTCTCGATCATGACCGGCATTCCGGTGTCCAAGGACATCGCCATGACGGGTGAGGTCACTCTTCGCGGACGGGTCCTGCCGATCGGCGGCCTGAAGGAGAAGCTGCTCGCAGCCCTTCGCGGCGGCATCAAGAAGGTGCTGATCCCGGAAGAGAACGCCAAGGATCTGGCGGACATCCCGGACAACGTGAAGAACAACATGGAGATCATTCCGGTATCGCGCATGGGCGAGGTGATCGAGCATGCGCTCACCCGCAAGCCCGAGCCGATCGAGTGGGACAGCACCGTGCAGGCGGCCGTCGTCACCCCGGTCGAATCAGCGGAAGATACCGGCGTGGCGGTCGCTCACTGACGGGTCTTTCGCTTGAAGATTGTTCTCTAATCAAACGAAAACTGAAAAAGGCCGGCATTGTTGCCGGCCTTTTTGCTGAAAAATGGGTCGAAAACCCCGGTTTATCAGGGGATTCCGCGTGAATCCGGTTGCGGAGGGACGAACGTTGCGTATTCTGCCCCCGACTTGTGTTGAGTCGTTTCGAACCGTTAGAAAGGGGTGGAAACATGAACAAGAATGAACTCGTATCCGCAGTAGCTGAGAAGGCTGGCCTGTCGAAGTCCGATGCAGCGTCCGCAGTTGATGCCGTATTCGACACGATCCAGTCCGCTCTGAAGAGCGGTGGCGATGTTCGCCTGGTCGGTTTCGGCAATTTCTCCGTATCGCGCCGCGAAGCATCCAAGGGCCGCAACCTGTCGACCGGTGCCGAGATCGATATCCCGGCGCGCAACGTGCCGAAATTCTCTGCCGGCAAGGGTCTGAAGGACGCCGTCAACGGCTGATGGCCGATACCCGGCAGCGCGGTAAAACCCACCCCGTCGCCGTTCCGCATAAGCATGGAAAGGGTCCGGTTTTCCGGGCCCTTTTTCTTTGATCCGAAAGGCCGCGAGCTGACATACCGCTGTCATCTGCTTGTCATGGGCAGGCGTCAGAACGCCGGGGTTCATTGAACTCTGGAGGCTCACATGAAAACTCGTTCTGTTACCGCAGCCCTTGCCGCGCTATTGGCGGCATCGGCCGCTCCGGCAGCCTTTGCCGAGCCCGTCTTCAACCGCATCGCCTCGTTTGCCGTTGCGGACAACATCCCCGACGGCGTCGACAAGGCAACGCCCACCTCGTCGGAAATCATCACGGCGAGCGGCGACGGCAATACTCTTATTTATTCCGACAGCCCCATGAAGGGCATCGGCTTTATCGATATTACCGATTCCAAGGCTCCCAAGGCCGGCGGCGTCATCTCGTTCGAGGGAGAGCCGACCTCCGTCGCGGTCGCGGGAAGCAAGGTTCTCGTTGCCGTCAACACGAGCGAGAGCTTCACCAATCCGTCTGGTTTCCTGGCGACGGTCGATCTTGCGACGAAGAAGGTCGATGCCCAATGCGATCTCGGCGGACAGCCGGATTCGGTCGCCGTCAACAAGACCGGCACGCTTGCCGCGATCGCCATCGAGAACGAACGCGACGAAGACGTCAACGACGGCGAGATCCCGCAGATGCCGGCGGGCGACCTCGTCATCGTTTCGCTTGGAAGCGACGGCGCTGCCGATTGCTCGACGGTCAAGCATGTCGCCCTGACGGGACTGGCGGATGTGGCCGGTGACGATCCGGAGCCGGAATTCGTCTCCTTCAACGATCAGGACGAGATCGCGCTGACCCTGCAGGAAAACAACCACATCGTCATCATCGACGGCAATTCCGCAACGGTGAAGGCACACTTCTCCGCCGGTACCGCCGAGGTCACCAATGTGGACACCAAACGCAACGGCGCGCTGGAATTCACCGGCACGGTCGAAGCACGCAATCGCGAGCCGGACGCGGTGAAATGGCTCGACAACGATCGTCTCGTCGTTGCGAACGAAGGCGACTACAAGGGCGGGACGCGCGGCTTCACCATCTTCGACAGGACCGGCAAGGTTCTCTACGAAGCCGGCTCGTCCTTCGAACACGCCATCGCTGCGATCGGCCATTATCCGGAGAAGCGCTCGACAGCGAAGGGTGTCGAACCGGAGGGACTGGAAGTCGCGAAGTTCGGCGACGATCAGCTGATCTTCGTCCTGTCTGAACGCGGCTCCATCGTCGGCGTCTACAGGGATACCGGCGCAGAGCCGGAACTTCTCCAGCTTCTGCCTTCCGGCATCGCCCCGGAAGGTGCGGTTGCCATTCCCGCCCGCAATCTCCTCGTCACCGCGAACGAGGCTGATCTCGTCGAAGACGGCGGCGCGCGCTCGCATGTGATGATCTATGAGCGTGCGGAAGGCGAGGCCGCCTATCCGCAGATCCGTTCGGCGGAGAAGGACGGCGTGCCGATCGGTTTCGGAGCGATGTCCGGTCTTGCGCCGGTAAAGGACCAGCCCGGCATGCTCTATGCCGTCAGCGATTCCGTCTATTCGTCCCAGCCGACGATCTTCACGATCGACGCGAACCAGAAGCCGGCGCTCGTCACCGAGGCCCTTCGCATCACCCGCGATGGCGCTCCGGCACAAAAGCTCGACATCGAAGGGATCACCAATGACGGCGAGGGCGGCTTCTGGCTGGCTTCCGAAGGCGACGCGGCCAAGCTCTACAGCAACGCCATCCTGCGCGTGAACGCCAAGGGCGAGATCAAGAAGGAGATCGCCCTTCCGGCGGAACTGCGCGCCGGCGAAACCCGCTTTGGCCTCGAAGGCATCACTGCGGTCGGCGAAGGCGACGAGCAGGTGCTGTGGATGGCCGTGCAGCGCGAGTGGAAGGACGACGAGAAGGGCTTCGTGAAGCTCGTTTCCTACAAGCCTTCCAGCGAGGAATGGGGTGCGGTGCGCTATCCGCTCGAAAAGACGGAAAGCGGCTGGGTCGGCCTCTCGGAAATCACCGTCGATGGTGACTATGCCTATATCATCGAGCGCGACAATCTGATCGGTCAGGCCGCCAAGCTGAAGAAGCTCTACCGCGTCGCGCTTGCCGATCTGAAGCCGGGCAAGCTCGGCGGCGAGCTGCCGGTCGTGAAGAAGGAAGAAGTCCGCGATCTGATCCCGGACTTGAAGGCTCTGAACGGCTATGTCGTCGACAAGGTCGAGGGCTTCACCGTCGACGCCGCCGGAAACGGCTTCGTCATCACCGACAACGACGGTGTCGACGATTCTTCCGGCGAAACGCTTTTCTTCGGCATCGGCCCGATGAACGCGATGTAAGCGGCAAAAAGCAAAAAGGCCGGGATCATGGAGATCCCGGCCTTTCGTAAGGTCAATTTCGGCGATATCAGCTGGCGGCCTGCAGGACCTGGCTCGTTTCGCCGTTATCCTTGTTGCGGGCGCGCTGGAGTTCTTCCGTGCGCTCGCTCAGGCAGTGGATGATTTCGACGAGCTGGTTTTGCTGCTTCTCATCGAGCGCCGAGAAGATGGCATCGATCGTTTTGTGCTGCGGCTGCTGGGCGGCGTTTATCACGGCACGTCCCATCTCGGTAATCGAAACGATCTTCGCACGTCTGTCCTTCGGATCCGGCTCGCGGATGACCAGCTTGTCGCGCTCAAGCCCGTCGATCGCTTCCGTGACCGTGCGGGGAGCGAAACCCAGCGCGCAGGCGATATCGGTCGAGCGCTGTGGTCCCTGAACTTCCAGCAGCAGCAGAAACTTGCTGCGTGCGAGCGACACACCTTCGTCCATCATGCACTCGTTCACCAGGCGGCTGACCTGATGATAGAGCTTGAACATGCCCTGGGAGATTTCGATCGTGGTTTTCATGAGGTGCAATATAGGTATAATGAGGGACCATGTCAAAGGATTCGGCAAACTTTCTGATGGATCGATCGTTTTTATTGAACGATGGCTTTTTCTGAGCACCGCGTTTCGTTTGAACGTCCAATAGGGGAATATCGCGCTCCCGGCTTTGTTCCCTCGCGTGTTTCCCCTGCAAAACCTTGACCGTCCGTCGCCGCCGTATTGACCACGCCGGCCCGCAGGGGCGAATGTCCGGGCTATGCCCTTCCGTTTCATCCACACGGCCGACCTGCATCTCGATTCGCCGCTCGCCTCGCTCGCCCTGCGCAACCCGGAGCTTGCGGATCTCGTCCGAGGCGCCACCCGCCGGGCATTGGAGCGCATCGTCGACCTGGCGCTGGCGGAGGAGGTCGATGCCGTTCTCGTAGCGGGCGACCTCTATGACGGTTCGCAGACGTCGATGGCGACCGCGCTCTATCTTGCCTCGCAGATGCGCCGGCTGGAAGAGGCGGGCATCCGCGTCTTTCTCATCCGCGGCAATCACGACGCCCAATCGCAGATCACGCGCGAACTTGCCTTCCCGGCCAATGTCCATGTGTTCGACGGCCGGGGAAAGCCAGTGCTGGCCGGAACGCTCGCAAGCGGCCGCGAAATCCATGTCCATGGGATCAGCTTCGCTCAGCCTCACGCGCCTTCCAGCCTGCTTCCCTCCTTCAGGGTGCCGGTGGCGGACGCCGTGAATATCGGCATGCTGCATACGAGTCTCGCCGGCTCCAGCCGTCACGATCCCTATGCGCCCTGCGGCATTGCCGAACTTGCCGCCCATGGCTTCGACTACTGGGCGCTCGGTCATATCCACCAGCGTACGCAGCATCTGGATGCGCCGTGGATCATCATGCCGGGAAACCCGCAGGGCAGGGACATCAACGAAGCGGGCGCCAAATCGGTGACGCTCGTCACGGTCGCCGACGATGGCGGCATTACCTGCGAGGAGCACCGGACGGCCGTCGCGATCTTCGAGCGTCTGTCCGTCGATCTCGAGGGCATCGACGACTGGGCACTCCTGCTCGACAGGGCGGCGACCGAGATTGCGGCCGCCAAGACGGCGGCCGGAATGGCCCATCTCGTCCTGCGGCTCGATCTTCGAGGGCAGACCCCGCTTGCCTGGAGGCTGCGGCGGGACGAAGACTATCTCTTCGCCGAACTGCAGAACATCGCCGCCTCCGTCGGCGCCTGCTGGATCGAGAAGGTCGAGCTGTCCTGCACCATGCCTCCTCCGGAAGGCGCCGGGGGCAGCCTTGATCCCGTCTCCGAACTGGCGGCGTTGATCGACGGCGACGTCATTCCTTCGCATGCCTTCGCGGAGGAGCTCCGCGACACTCTCTCCGATCTCCTGCGGCAGCTTCCGCGCGAGGTGCGCGAGATGCTCGCTCAGGACGAACAGGCGGAAGCGGCCTTGCTGACGGCGCTGGCGCACGAAGGCAGCGACGATGTCCTTGCCCGGCTCGCCTCCGGCGACCGGCGGCAATACGGACCCTAGAAGCAATGCGCCTCAATCGTCTCGATCTCGTTCGTTATGGAAAGTTCACCGACCGAAGCATCGATTTCGGCGACGTCGTGCCCACACGGCCGGATTTCCACGTCATTCACGGCCCCAACGAGGCGGGCAAGTCCACCTTGTTCTCGGCCTATCTGGACCTGCTCTTCGGCATTGAGAAGACGAGCGCCTACGGGTTCCTGCACGGCTATCCGCTGATGCGGGTCGGGGGAGAGCTGACCATCGGTTCCGCCAAGCAGGAAATCTACAGGCTGAAACGCAACCAGGGTTCGCTGGTCGGGATTGACGACCGTCCGCTGCCGGAAACGCTTTTCGCGTCCGTGCTCGGCGGGATGGACCGTCTTTCCTACCAGACGATGTTTTCCCTCGATGACGACAGCATAGAGAAGGGCGGGGAACTCATCCTCAGGAATGAAGGCGAACTCGGCAGCATGCTGTTTTCGGCAAGCTCCGGCCTTTCCGACATCGCCTCCGGCCTTGCGCAACTGAAGGCGGAGGCCGACGAGTTCTACCGTCCGCAAGGCCGCAAGCACGGGCTCTCCATGCTGAAGGCCGAGATCGATGCCCTGCGGGAGGAGCGCAAGGGCAGCGACATCGCGGCGCGCGAATACGGCGCCCTCGTGCGCGAGCGTGACCTTGCCGCAACGCGCTACGAGGAGGTTTTCTCTGCGCGCAACGAGACCCGGACGAGGCTTGACGAGGTGGCGCGCAAGCTCGCCGCCATGCCGCTTCTGGCGCGGCTGCGCGACCTGAGGGAAAAGCTTGGCGCATTCGATCTCGGCGACGCCCCGCCGCCCGGTTGGGCGGCGCTGACGGCCGAACTGTCGAAGGAGGAAGCGGAGCTTGCGGCGCGCGCATCGCGGATCGGGACGGAGCGCGACCGCAGGCAGGGAGAGCTTGCCGGGGTGCCGGAGGCACCGCCTATCCTGGCCCATAAGGCGGAGATCGCAAGCCTCTCCGGCTCTCCTCTGGAAGCGCGCTACCGTACCGCCATGATGGATATGGCGGCGCGCATTGCCGAGCGCGAGCGGATTTCCGCCGAAATCGCGGAGCGGCTGGCGGGCCTCCGCCTCCCATCGGATACCGACCCTTCGGCACTGGTGCTTCCGCCGGGGCTTGCCGATGCGCTGGCTGCGCATTTTGCAAGACGCTCGGGCCTGGCCGAGCGGCTTGCGGCGGCAAGGCGCGAGGCGCGGGAATCCGCCGACGCCTTTGCGAAGGCGGCTGAAGCCTGCGAGCGCCGGGAGGGTGACGCCGACGATGCCGGGAATTCCTCCGCCCTTGCGGCGCTCGTCCGTGCATTGCGCATGAACGGCTTGTCCGGGCGCATCCGCGATGCGGAGCGACAGGTCGCGGCCCACGCCGAGACGCTTGCCGCCCAGATGCAGTCGCTTCTGCCCTGGCAGGGTGATGCGGACGATCTTCGAGCGATCACCGTGCCGCCGAAGCCGGTGAGGGACGAGATTGCCGCTTCCCTGCAGGCAGCGAGGGAAAAGCTCCGCAGGCTGGCGGATCAGGTCGCAGAGCTTTCCGTCGACATCTCCGCCCGGCAGGCGGCGCTGGAAAAGGCGCGCTCGCAAGGGATCACCGCCGACGAGGAAGCTCTTGCGCTTCGCCGGGCGCGCGAGGACGCATGGAAGGCGCACCGGGCGGCGCTCGACAATGAGACGGCCGGAATTTTCGAGGCCGCGATGCGGCAGGACGACGAGGCCGTGGCAGTGCGCCTTTCGCAGGCCGACAGGCTTTCGGAAATACGCCTGCTCGAACGCGCGACGGCTGAAGGCGAAACCCGCCGCCGCTTGCTTCAGGAGCAGGCGGAGAGTGCTGATCGGGAGCGCCGCGAGATCGAGGCGCAAGTGGAACGCATCGCCGTGGCCGCCGGCTTGCCGCCAACGGCCGGACCGGAGGCGATCGAGAGCTTCATCGCCGCCCGGCAGGCGGTGCTGGAGCGGCTTTCGACGCTGTCGGAACTCAAGGCAGGTCTCACGCTTCTGAGAAAGGAGGCCGGGGAGGCCATGGGCCGGCTCCGCGAGCTGACCGGAGCCGGAGAGACGGGGGCAGCCCTCGATGAACTGCTGATGATTGCGGAAGACCGCATCGCTGCTCTCTCGGAAATCCGCACGCAGCGGCAGTCCGCGAAGGATATGCTTCGCCTGGCGAAGGAAAGGGATGCCGCGCGCAAGCAGGCCCTTGGCGAAGCCGAGCAGGCATTCGGCGAATGGCACGAGGTTTGGCGACAGCGCATTGCGGGAACCTGGCTCGCCGGCGATCAGGCGCCGTCGGATCCGGATCAGGCCGGTTTGCTGCTGCCCCTGCTTCAGGAGATTTCGCAAAGGGTCGAGAGCCGGCGTGACTACGATCACCGCATTGCGGGCATGCAGCGCGACCAGGCGGAATATCGCCGGCTGGTGTCCTCCGTGGCTGAAAAACTCGGTTTCGATTTTGACGCGAACGATCCGCTCGCCGCGATGGCGGCGATGTCGGCCGGCCTGCGGCAGGCGATGGACGACGCCGTGCGGCGCGAAGCGCTGCAAGCCGAACTTTCCGCTCTTGACCAAGAGGAAAGGGAGCTCATCCACCGGCGCAATGTGCACGCGGCACGGGCTGCTGAAATCTGCGGTTTTCTCGGCTGCGAAACGCTCGGCGATGCAGCCGCGGTTCTCGCCGAACACAGCCGGCGCGACGAGATCCGGGAGCGTGCGGACGAGGCGGCGCGCGATCTCTGCCGGCAGCTCGCGACGGCAAATGTCGAGGAGGCGGAAGCCCTGCTGGCGGCCGTCGACGAGCCGCAGCTTCTCGCGCTGCAGACGGAGCTTCAGGCCCGGTTCGATGATCAGGACCGCGAGGTGCGCGACAGGCACGCCGCGCATCGCAAGATCGCCGACGAAATCGCCCGAATCGGCGGCGATGACACGGGCGCTGCCCTGGAGGAGCGCCGGCGCACCGTACTGCTCGAAATCGCCGAGCGCTCGCGCCGCTATCTTGCCACCCGCGCAGGCATTTTGGCGGCAGAACAGGCCCTGCGGCTCTACCGCGAACGGCACCGCAGCGCGATGATGGAGCGTGCCTCGCAAGCATTCCGTCTGATCAGCGGCGGAGAATATTCCGGTCTCGGCACGATCCTGGAGAAGGACAGCGAGCTTTTGATCGCCAACGCCGCCGCCGGCGGTTCCAAGCTTGCGCGCGATCTTTCGAAAGGAACCCGCTTCCAGCTCTATCTGGCGCTGCGGGTGGCGGGTTACCACGAGATCGCGGCCAATCGCGAAATCCTTCCGTTCATTGCCGACGACATCATGGAGACCTTCGACGATTCGAGGGCGCTGAATGCCTTCCGCCTCATGGGGGAAATGGCAACGACCGGGCAGGTGATCTACCTGACCCATCACCAGCACCTGCGCGACATAGCGCGCGCCGCATGCCCGGACGTCACGATCCACGAGCTTTGACGGACGGGGTCGTCTCGGCTGCCTACATGAACACCCTCTGCACCACGAGCATGAAGGCCATGACCGCGCCGACGATGACGCTCGCGATCACCAGCAGCGCGACGACGGTGTTGACCAGGCCCGCGATGATCCAGAGCCCGTCCCGCTCCAGGATGCCGAAGGAGAAGATGCAGATCGCTAGCGCCGGCAGAATGTTTCCGAGCGGGACCGGGAGGAAGAGAATCACGGCCAGGACGAGACAGAAGAAGCCGACGGCATATTCCGCGGGCGGATGGACGAGGTAGGTCAGGCGCGGCTTCAGCAATCGCTCCGCGCGCGAAATCCAGGGTGCAAGGCGCAGGATGAGGCCGGCGAAGTCCTCCCGCGCCATGGAGCGCTTGGCGATCACGGCCGGCAGCCAGGGCTTCATGCCGAGCATCAGCTGCGCGGACAGGAAGATGAGCGGTGCGCCGAGGATCGCGGATGTGCCCGGAGGGGTCGGGATGATGTTGGGCAGCGCGAAGATCAGCATCAGTGCGCCGAACGCGCGATCTCCCATTGCGCTGAAGATGTCCGCCACGGAAATGCGTTCGCGCTGCCGGTCTTCGGCAAGGTCGGTCAGTATTTCTGAAAACCTGCGGCGTGCCCGCTCCTGCTTTTTCTCTTTCCGTCCGATCGGTTTGTCCATTTCCTCTTCGGGCATGTCCTTCCGCAGGCCGGACCCCGACCGGCTTTCCTTGGTGCACGCAAGCTTAGATCTTCAAAGTGACATTCTGATGTTGGCTTTCAGCGGCCCCGGGCAAAGCGGAGACCGCAGTGCAAGGCCGGGACCTATTTGGCGGCCAGGGCCCGATTCGACAAGCGTCCGTCATGCGAAGCTCTTCACATCACCGCATTTTGATGTTCATGGCGGGTTCATGCTATTCTCGCTAGCAGGCTGCAAGCGCCCGAACTTGACTTGGCTATCCCGAAATGGTTCTTGGCGGCTCATCGTGAGCGCGGCGCGCTGCTTCGCCTCTGCATCTGGAAACGGACGGGCATGACGGACCAGACCGAAAGACATCCGAAAGGGAAGGGCCGGGGCTTTCTGCCTGGCGGCTTTCTCGTCTTTCTGCTCGCCCTGATCCTTGCGCCCTTTGCCGCTCCCGAAAGCGTCCGCAACCTGCGGGCGGCCGTTTCCTCGAACGCTCATCAAGCGGATCCGGAGCATGAGGAGGCGAAGGACCGTTCGGCGCCGTCTTCCGCTCTTCCAAGGCCGCTGTCTGCGGCAGGCGGTGCGGGAGCAAACGACGTCTGGCTACCCTCCGGCCACGGCGCCGAGCGTCGCGTCACCGCAAAGGTGAAGAACGGCCTCGCCGAAGGCGGATTTGCCGGCAAGGCCGCTTTCTTGCCGCCCGACGCGACAGTCTATCCTTTCGAGACCTGGTCTCATTGCCGCTATGCGCCGCGCCGGATCTCTCCGGCGGACACGTCTTGCGGTACGGCATTTCGTAGCCGCGCGCCTCCATCGGCCGCCTGAGGCCCGAGAGCGCATCACGCGCCACGCCGATCCTGAATTTTCCGATTAGAGCGGAGTGCGCCGGGCCAGAAGGCCATGCACTCCTGCAGCATTTGAAGTGGACCCTTCCATGCGCATATCCAAATGGACCCTCCTGGTCTATGCCGCGGTCATTCTCTTTGGGACGCTGACCGCGCTTCCGAACGTGCTTTCTCCCGCGGCCCTTGAAAGATTCGGCCGCTTCCTGCCGGCAAATCCGGTTACCCTCGGGCTCGATCTGAGGGGCGGCTCCCACCTCGTGCTCGAAGTCGACGGTGCGGCCCTTCGCAAGGCCCGCATGGATGTGCTGTTGAACGATGCGAGGGGTATCCTGCGCACGGCGGGAGAGCGTGCTTCGGCCGCGCGCCTGAACGGCAACGAGGTCACCATCACGCTGCCCGACCAGGCCACGCTCGACAAGGTTCTGCCGGAAATCCGTAACTTGGCCGCCCCGACCGGCGGCGCCATGGGCTTCGGCAACGCCCAGGCCGATATCGACGTCCAGACATCCGGAAACAACATTTCGATCAACCTGACGGAGGCGGGTCTCGCCGACCGCATGACGGCGGCCGTCGAGCAGAGCCTCGAAATCATCCGCCGCCGCGTCGACCAGGTCGGCGTGGCCGAACCGCTGATCCAGCGTGTCGGCGGCGACCGCATCCTCGTCCAGCTTCCGGGCCTTCAGGACCCGACGCGGCTGCGCCAGCTCCTCGGCTCGACGGCGCAGATGAGCTTCCACATGCTCGACGCCAGCGTCGATCCGAACGGTGTCGCGCCGCGCGGCGTGACGATCCTTCCGGGTGCAAATGACGGCAACAAATATGCGATCGAAGACCGGGTGGCGATCTCCGGCGACCGTCTGGCAGACGCCAAGGCAGGTTTCGACCAGCGTACCAACGAGCCGATCGTCTCGTTCAGCTTCGATTCGACCGGCGCGCGCCAGTTCGCGGAAATCACCAGGCAGAATGTCGGGCGGCCTTTCGCGATCGTCCTGGACGGAAAGGTCCTGACGGCGCCGGTCATTCGCGAACCGATCATCGGCGGTTCCGGCCAGATCAGCGGCAACTTCACGCCGCAGGAGGCGACGGTGCTTTCCGCGCTCCTGCGCTCGGGCGCGCTTCCGGCCCCGCTCACGATCATCGAGGAGCGGACGGTAGGCCCGAACCTCGGCAGCGATTCGATCCGCATGGGCCTCTATACCGGCCTTGCCGGCTTCCTGGCGGTCGTCATCCTGATGCAGGTCCTCTACAGTTCCTGGGGTCTCATCGCCAATGTCGGCCTGATCCTGCACACGGTCCTGACGATCGGTGTTCTCGGTCTTCTCGGCTCGACGCTGACACTGCCCGGTATCGCCGGCATCATCCTCGGCATCGGCATGGCGGTGGACGCCAACATCCTCATCAATGCCCGAATACGGGAAGAAACGGCCGCGGGCGCGGGGGCGATGAAGGCGCTCGACGTCGGCTTCAACAAGGCCTATGCGACGATCGTCGACGGCAACGTGACGACGCTCGTCGGCACGGTCCTGCTCTTCATGTTCGGTACCGGCCCGGTTCGTGGCTTCGCGATCACCATGATGCTCGGCATCGTGATCTCCATGTTCACCTCGATCACCGTCGTCCGCCTGCTGATGCGCGAAGTGGTCGTCCGGCGGAAGATGAAGACGATCAACATCCATTCGATCTTCGGTGCCGTGCCGAGCATTCCGAAATTCTCCTTCATGAAGGGCCGCTTTATCGCGATCGGCATGTCGGCGTTTCTCTCGATCAGCTCGGTCGTCCTGTTCTTCACGCCGGGCCTCAACTACGGCATCGACTTCGTCGGCGGTATCCAGGTCGAGACCACCTCGAAGACTCCGATCGATCTGGCCAATCTCAGGCAGCATCTCGAAGAGCTCAATCTCGGCGAGGTGGCGCTTCAGGAGTTCGGGCAGGGCACGTCCGTCCTCATCCGCATCCAGCGCCAGCCGGGCGGCGAAGAGGAGCAGAACGCAGCACTCGCCAAGATTCGTGATACCGTCAGCAGCACGATCGCCGATGCGAGCTTCGAGCGCACGGAGGTTGTGGGTCCGACGATCAGCACCGAGCTTGCGCGCTCCGGCTTCCTCGCCGTCGGGCTCGCGATGGTGGCGATCCTGTTCTACATCTGGTTCCGCTTCGAGTGGCATTTCGCGGTCGGTGCGATCGCGACGCTCCTGCTGGACGTCACGAAGATGATCGGCTTCTTCGCGCTGACGGGCATCGACTTCAACCTGACGGCCATTGCCGCGGTCCTGACGCTCATCGGCTATTCGGTGAACGACAAGGTGGTGGTCTACGACCGCATGCGCGAGAACCTGCGCAAGTACAAGACGATGCCGTTCTCCGAGCTGATCGACCTCTCGATCAATCAGGTGGTCATGCGATGCATCTTCACCTCCGTCGCCATCCTCTTCTCGCTTGTGCCCATGGCGATCTGGGGCGGCGATCCGGTCAAGCCCTTCGCCTGGCCGATGGTGTTCGGCGTGATCGTCGCGACCACCTCGTCAATCTATATCGGCGGCCCGATCCTGCTGTTCCTCAATCGCTGGTGGACGGACCGGGAAGCGTCCCGCAAGCCTGCCGAGGGAACGGCTACCCCGCCTGCGGGAGCCTGAGCGCAAGACGTTCCGCGAAACACGAAACGGGCGCCGATCGGCGCCCGTTTTCATATGCCCTGATGGTGTGCCCGGCCGCTATGGGGTCATGAAGGCCGAGACGCCGCGCATCACCCCGCGCAGTTCCGCAAGCCCCTTGAGGCGCCCGATCAGCGAATAGCCGGGATTGATCCGCGCCTTGCCGATGTCGTCGGCAAGCAGATGCCCATGGTCCGGACGCATCGGGATTCGCCAGTCGGCGCGGCCTTCCGCCTTGCGGCGCCATTGCTCCCGGATCAGCGCTGCGACGACCGCCACCATGTCCGTCGAGCCGTCGAGATGGTCGGATTCGTGGAAGGAGCCGTCCGGCTCGCGGGTGACGTTGCGAAGATGCGCGAAATGGATCTGCGGCCCGAACTCCTCGACCATCGCCGGCAGGTCGTTGTCTGCCCGAACGCCGTAGGAGCCGGTACAGAAGGTGAGGCCGTTCGCAGGGCTCGCCGCAGCAGCGAGCAGCGCGCGGGCGTCCGATGCCGTCGAGACGACGCGTGGCAGACCGAAGAGCGAGAACGGCGGGTCGTCCGGATGGATGCAGAGCCGGGCTCCGGCCTCCTCGGCGACCGGAACGATTTCCCGCAGGAAGAAGAAGAGATTGGCGCGCAGCGTCTCGGCATCGATGCCGCGATAGTCGGCGAGCGCCCGCCGGAAGCTCTCGCGGTCATAGGTGCGCTCGGTCGCGGGCAGGCCGGCAATGAGATTGCGCTCGATCAATGCGAGTCGCTCTTCCGAAAGTTCTCCGAGCCGGATTTCCGCGGCGCGAATTCTTTCCGCGTCGTAGTCCCTCTCCGCGTCCTGACGCTTCAGCACGAAAAGATCGTAGACGGCGAAATCGACAGCGTCGAAGCGCAGCGCATAGCCGGAGGAGGGCATCCGGTACATGAGGTCGGTGCGAGTCCAGTCGACGACGGGCATGAAATTGTAGCAGATCGTCTTGATTCCTGCGGTTGCGAGCGCCCGGATCGTATCCTTGTAGTAGCCGATATAGCGCGCCCGTTCGGGTCCGGCTATCTTGATCGAATTGTGGACAGGGATGCTTTCGACCACAGACCACGAAAGACCGGAGCTTTCGATGCCTGCCTTGTATTTCAGGATCTCTTCGAGCGGCCATGGAGACCCGTCATAGATATGATGCAGGGCGGAGACGACGCCGGTCGCGCCCGCCTGCTTTATGTGATCGAGCGTCACCGGATCGTTCGGCCCGTACCAGCGGAAGCACTCTTCCATTCCGATTTCCTCCTCATGTCTCGGCGTTTTGGACCATAGAGCGCGAACGGGCGCAAGGGCGACATGAATCGAATTGTCGCCATGTGTTTGCAAGCCGCTGATTCGATTCGGCAAACCTCTCTCCCTTAGGCGTTGACATCCGGGTATCCCGCCGTTCAACTCGCGGCGGTCCGCAGGCAAAGCGATGGAGGAGTGCGCCGATGAAGGAACAGGAATTCGCAGGAAAAATCGCTCTGGTGACCGGAACCAGCGGCATCGGCCGTGCATCGGCGATCCGGCTGGCGGAAGGCGGAGCATCCGTCTTCTCTCTCGGGATCGACGCCGGCGCCAATGAAAAGCTGATAGCAATCGCCAAGGATGCGAATCTGGACCTGCGGGTCCGGCGGACCGACGTCTCCATGGCTGGCGAAGTCCGCGAAGCGGTCGAGGAAGCCTGCGGCCTCTTCGGCGGGCTCGACATCATCGTCAATTCCGCGGCGATCCATCCCTATGGCACTGCGGTGACGACCGATGCGGAAACCTTCGCGCGCTGCATGGCCGTCAATGTCGGCTCGATCCACCTGACCGCGCATTTCGGCGTGCCGAAAATGGCGGCCCGCGGCGGTGGCGCCATCGTCAACATCTCCTCGGTGCAGGGGCATGCCTGCCAGAAGGGCGTTGCAGCCTATGTGGCCAGCAAGGGAGCGATTCACGCCCTGACGCGGGCCATGGCGCTCGATCATGCCGCCGAGGGCATAAGGGTGAATTCGATCAGCCCCGGTTCGGTGCGCACGCCGATCCTGGAGCTTGCGGCGCGCACCTTCGACGGCGCGGATGCCGATATCGAGGATGCCTTCCGCCGTTTCGGCGCGGCCCATCCGCTCGGCCGCATCGGGGAGCCGGAGGAGGTGGCGGAGATGGTCGCCTATCTCGCCTCGCCGCGCGCAGCGTTCTGCACGGGCGCGGATTTCGTCATCGATGGCGGCCTGACCGCCGGCATCGGCGTCGCATGAGCGCGCTCGCGCCGGAACGTCACGCGGGATCGATCTCGATAAGATGGAAGGCAGCCGCGCCGGCGGCGGCAACAAGGCCGAGGGGAGCGGGGCCCTCGACAAGAAGCGTATCGAGCGGCTGAAGGCCGATGAGGCCTTCCGCGGTTTCGACGCCGAGCGGATCGCTTGCGACGAGAAGGAGCCAGCGGCTTTGGCTGGAGATGCCCTTCGTCTCTGCGGTCGTCGAGTGCTGCATGCGATGGGAAAATGCGCCTCGCCGCGTCATCACGTTGAGGTCGGTGATCGCGCCGGCGGAAAGCCGGGCGGCAGTCGGCGCATCCGCCGCGAAGGAAAGCGGCTCGGAAATGGGCGTCAGCACGTATTTGCCCATGCCTTCTATGTCGAGTTCCATGCCGCCGCCCGAAAGGACCGCGAGCGTGCGGTCGATACCGGGAAAGACCGAGAAGGGGCCGTCGCTCGCCACCGTCGCGATGCTGACCCGCCATCCGAAGGCGGCAAGGTCGCTCGCTTCGGGATGGACCGCGATCTCGACGGTCTCGCCGCCGCCGTTCTTCCACGGCATGCGGCGATAATCGCCGGAGCGGAGCAGCCGCGCGGACATCAGCCCAGCCATCCGAGCGAGACGGCGAACCAGGCGATCGGCGCGGTCACGAGGATGCTGAGTGCCGTGCGGATGTACCAGATCACGATCAGGTCGCGGAACCTGAGGGGTATCGAGGTCGCAAGGACGCAAGGAATCGAAGCCGAGAGGAACAGCACCTGGCTGACCGATACGACGGCCGCGACGAATTTCAGCCCGACATCCGCCTCCTTGAGCAGGATTGCGGGCAGGAACATCTCGGCAAGCCCCGACGCCAGCGACTTGGCTGCCAGCATCGGATCGGAAAGCCGGGCGATCCAGGTGAAGGGATAGAGCGCCAGCCCGAGGATGTCGAAGAGCGGCGTATATTTCGCGGCAAGCAGGCCGAGAAGCCCCACGGCCATGATGCTCGGCAGGATCATCGCAGCCATGCGCAGCCCGTCGAGGAAGCTGTCGCGCAGCATCGAGAAGAGGCGGGGTGCCGCCTGCGCCTGCTCGAGACCGGCTTCGACGGCCGTCGCGATGCGGCCCTGTCCCGCCGGAAGCGGCTGGTCGCGATCGGCGGGATGCTCCATGCCGGCGATCGGCCACAGCCTCGCGGTGATGGCGGAAACGACGAAGGTCACGACGAGAGTCGCCCAGAAATAGAGGTTCCAGGCTTCCATCAGGCCGAGCGTCTTGGCAACGATGATCATGAAGGTGGCGGAGACGGTCGAAAAGCCCGTGGCGATGATGGCGGCTTCCCGGACGGTGTACTTGCCTTCCTTGAACACGCGGTCGGTGATGAGCAGCGCCAGCGAATAGCTTCCGACGAAGGAGGCCACCGCGTCGATCGCCGACCAGCCGGGCGTACGCCAGATCGGCCGCATGACCGGCTGGACGAGGACGCCGGTGAATTCCAGGAGGCCGTATCCGATCAGGAAGGCCAGCGCCAGCGCGCCGATCGGCACGATGAGGCCGACGGAGAGAACCAGCTTGTCAAAGAGGAATGGCAGCATGTCCGGAGTGAAGAAGGCCGCCGGGCCGATCCCCGCGAGATACATGCCTGCGAGCACGAGGCCGAGGACGCGCAGGACGGAAAAGACCGTTTCCGTCACGTTCTTCTTCCAGCTTCCCGTGATGAAGGGCGCAAGGGCGCCGTACGCGATCAGCAGGCAGACGAACACGATGGCGACGGGACGAAGCTCGGTCGAGATCGCCGTTGCGGCGTGATCGAGCAGGATGGTCGACTTTCCGGCGATCGTCACCGGAACGAAGAAGAGCACGATGCCGATGAGGCTGAAAAGCACGAGCTTGAGCGCCGCGCCGCCGCGCGATCCGCTGCCATGGTTGGCGATGTCGGTCATGGGAACCTCCCTGTTCTTGCTGGAAGCGAAAGGGCGGCACGATGCCGCCCCCGATTCCGGTTTTCTTTTTGACGTCAGTTGCCGAGGATGCCGGGCAGCCGCAGGCTTTTCTCCCTGGCGCAGTCGAGCGCGATCTCGTAGCCCGCATCGGCATGGCGCATCACGCCGGTCGCCGGATCGTTCCACAGCACCCGTTCGATCCGGCGGGACGCATCCTCGGAGCCGTCGCAGCAGATGACCATCCCGGAATGCTGGCTGAAGCCCATGCCGACGCCGCCGCCGTGGTGCAGGGACACCCAGGTTGCGCCCGAGGCGGTGTTGAGCAGAGCATTGAGCAGCGGCCAGTCGGACACGGCGTCCGAACCGTCCTTCATCGCTTCCGTCTCGCGGTTCGGCGAAGAAACCGAACCGGAATCGAGGTGATCGCGGCCGATGACGATCGGCGCCTTGAGCTCGCCGGTCCTGACCATTTCGTTGAAGGCGAGGCCGAGGCGATGGCGATCGCCAAGCCCGACCCAGCAGATGCGGGCCGGCAGACCCTGGAAGGCGATGCGCTCGCGCGCCATGTCCAGCCAGTTGTGCAGGTGCTTGTTATCCGGCAGCAGTTCCTTGACCTTGGCGTCGGTCTTGTAGATGTCCTCCGGATCGCCTGAAAGCGCCGCCCAGCGGAAGGGGCCGATGCCGCGGCAGAAGAGCGGTCGGATATAGGCCGGAACGAAGCCGGGAAAGGCGAAGGCATTCTCCAAGCCTTCGTCCTTGGCGACCTGGCGGATATTGTTGCCGTAGTCGAGCGTCGGAACGCCTGCCTCGGAGAATGCGACCATCGCTTCGACATGCGTGCGGATGGAGGCGCGGGCGGCAGCCTCGACAGCCTTCGGCTCGCTCTCGCGCTTTGCCTTCGCCTCGGCGACGGTCCAGCCGACCGGCAGATAGCCGTTGAGCGGATCGTGCGCGGAGGTCTGGTCGGTGACCATATCGGGCCGCGGGCCGCCGGCTTGCATGCGCCGGACGAGCTCCGGGAAGATTTCCGCCGCGTTGCCGAGCAGCCCGACGGACTTCGCTTCGCCGGCCTTCGTCCAGCGGTCGATCATGTCCAGCGCCTCGTCGAGCGTCTTCGCCTTCTCGTCGACATAGCGGGTGCGCAGGCGGAAATCGATGCGGGTCTCGTCGCATTCCACAGCCAGGCAGCAGGCGCCGGCCATGACGGCTGCAAGCGGCTGGGCACCGCCCATGCCGCCGAGGCCGCCGGTCAGTATCCATTTGCCCTTCAGATTGCCGTCATAGTGCTGACGCCCGGCCTCGACGAAAGTCTCGTAGGTGCCCTGAACGATGCCCTGCGTGCCGATATAGATCCACGAGCCGGCCGTCATCTGGCCGTACATGGCAAGGCCCTTCTTGTCGAGCTCGTTGAAATGGTCCCACGTCGCCCAGTGCGGCACGAGGTTCGAATTGGCGATCAGCACGCGCGGCGCATCCTTGTGGGTGCGGAAGACGCCGACCGGCTTACCCGACTGGACGAGCAGGGTTTCGTCCTCGTTGAGCGTCTTCAGCGTTGCGACGATACGGTCGAAATCATCCCAGGTGCGTGCCGCGCGGCCGATGCCGCCATAGACCACCAGCTCGTGCGGGTTTTCCGCCACGTCCGGGTCGAGGTTGTTCATCAGCATGCGCAACGGCGCTTCGGTGAACCAGCTTTTGGCGGAGAGTTCGGTGCCGCGTGCCGCGCGGACCTCCCGGATATTGTGACGCGGATTGGTCATGGTACTTCCTCTAGCGTTTGAGCCCGAGCGCGATCGCTTCGATGCGTTCCAGAATGGATTTGAGATGAATACGGAGCCGTTCCGCCTTCGCCTCGTCATAGGCAAAGGGCGGCTCTTCGGCGGAAAGGTGGGTGGATTGGGCAAGCTCCATCTGGATGGCATGGACACCGTCCTGCGGCCGGCCGTAATGGCGCGTCGTCCAGCCGCCCTTGAACCGCCCGTTGAGGATATGGGTATAACCCTCTGCATGGCCGGCGATATCCGCGGCTGCAGCCTCGATCGAAGGATCGCAGGTCCGCCCCATATCCGTACCGATGTTGAAATCCGGCAGCCTGCCTTCGAACAGGAAGGGAATGTGCGAGCGGATCGAATGGCAATCGTAGAGCACCGCGATGCCGTGGATCGCCTTCACGCGCTCGATCTCGGCCGCAAGCGCGGCATGATAGGGCGCGTGGAAACGCTGCAGCCGCTCCGCGACATCGGCATCCGTCGGAGCGGCGCCGTCCTTCCAGATCGCCTTGCCGTCGAAATCGGTATCGGGCACGAGCCCGGTCGTATTCTGGCCGGGATAAAGGCTGACGCCTGCCGGATCGCGATTGGCGTCGATGACGTAACGGTGGAAGGTCGCCCGCACCGTCGTGACCGAAGGCAGCAGCCCGTCATAGAGGCGATGGATGTGCCAGTCGGTGTCGGCAAGCAGGCGGCCGTTGTCGTTCAGCCTCTCCCATATCTCCGGCGGAACCTCGGTTCCGGTGTGCGGCAGGCCGAGAATGACGGGCGAGGTGCCCCGGCGGACTTCAAAGACCGACGTCATGGATTGACCTCCACCGGGACGGAAAGGGGGATATTCCTGAACCCGACCATATTCACGCCTCCAATTCCGGCAGTATGCCGGCGGAAACGGATGCGCCAAGCGCGCCCGTCGCGATGAGATCGGCTGCGGCTCTGAGATCATTCGCCATGTAACGGTCTTCTTCCAGCGTCGGGACGACCGCACGGATCGCCGCGATCGCCTTCTGCAATTCGGGGCTGGTCGTCAGCGGCGCGCGCAGCTCGACCCCTTGCGCAGCCGTCAGCGCTTCGATGCCGACGATGCCGAAGAGATTGTCGGTCATCTGCAGGAGACGGCGCGCGCCGTGGCACGCCATCGAGACATGGTCTTCCTGATTGGCGGAGGTCGGCGTTGAGTCGACCGAGGCCGGATGCGACATCTGCTTGTTTTCCGACATCAACGCCGCGGAGGTGACCTCGGCGATCATAAGTCCGGAATTCAGACCCGGTTTCTTCGCCAGGAAGGCCGGCAGACCGTAGGAGAGGGCTGGATCGACCAGAAGCGCGATGCGGCGCTGGGATATGGCGCCGATCTCGCAGACGGCAAGCGCGATCTGGTCGGCTGCGAAGGCGACCGGCTCGGCATGGAAATTGCCGCCCGAGACGACGCTGTCGTCCGAAAGAACCAGCGGATTGTCGGTCACCGCATTGGCCTCGATCTCGAGCGTGCGGGCGACGGAGCGCAGGAGGTCGAGGCAGGCGCCGTCGACCTGCGGCTGGCAGCGGATGCAATAGGGGTCCTGTACGCGCTCGTCGCCCTGCAGATGACTCTCGCGGATCACCGAGCCGGCGAGCAGGCCGCGCAGCGCCGCAGCCGCGTCGATCTGGCCCTTGTGGCCGCGAAGGGTGTGGATGTCCGGATGAAAGGGGGCCGACGAGCCCATTGCGGCATCCGTCGACATCGCGCCGGTGATCAGCGCGGCCTTGGCGGCCCGGTGGGCGCGGAACAGCCCGGCAAGCGCGAGCGCCGTCGAGACCTGCGTGCCGTTGATGAGGGCAAGCCCTTCCTTCGCGGCAAGCACGATCGGCTCCAGACCGGCGCGCTCCAGGGCGGTGCGGCCCGGCAGACGTTCGCCGTCGTAGAAGGCCTCGCCTTCGCCGAGCATGACGGCGGTCATATGAGCGAGCGGCGCGAGATCGCCCGAAGCCCCGACCGATCCCTTTTCCGGGATGAGCGGCATCACGCCTTTTGCGAGCATCCCTTCGATCAGCCGTACGACTTCGATGCGCACGCCCGACGCGCCGCGGCCGAGCGAGACGAGCTTCAACGCCATGGTCAGGCGTACGACGTTTTCAGGCAAGGGGGCGCCGACGCCGCAGCAGTGGGACAGGATGAGGTTGCGCTGGAGCGTTGCCGTATCGGCGGCGTCGATCTTGATCGAGGCGAGTTTTCCGAAGCCGGTATTGATTCCGTAGACGGGCTCGTTGCCGCCGGCGATCCGGGCAATGCGGTCGGCCGCCCTCGCGATCGCCGCATCGAAGCTCCGGTCGAGCACGGCGGCTTCGCCGATCCAGTAGATGGTTTCGAGCGTTTTCAGCGAAACGGCGCCCGGATGCAGCGTGATGGTCATTATTTGCTCCCAATCGACCTTCCGAGGTCTTCCTATCGGCCGCGGCGAACGCGGCTGTGCAACGGATTGAAGCCGATGCGGTAGACGAGCTCGGCCGGCCGTTCGATGTCCCAGAGGACGAAATCGGCCCATTTTCCGGCTTCCAGCGTGCCCGTTTCCTGCGAAAGGCCGAGCGCGCGTGCCGCCTCGCGGGTCACGCCGGCAAGGCATTCCTCGACGGTCATGCCGAAGAGCGTCGCAGCCATGTTCATGGTCAGCAGCAGCGAAGTGAGCGGCGAGGTGCCGGGATTGTTGTCGGTCGCGAGCGCCATCGCCACGCCGGCCTTGCGGAAGAGATCGACCGGCGGCTTCTTCGTTTCGCGGATGAAATAGAAGGCGCCGGGCAGGAGGACGGCCACCGTTCCGGCCTTCGCCATGGCTTGCGCGCCGGCAGCGTCCGTATATTCGAGGTGGTCGGCCGAGAGCGCGCCGTAGGACGCGGCGAGCGCGGCGCCATGAAGGTTGGAAAGTTGGTCGGCATGAAGCTTGACCGGCAGGCCGGATTTTCTTGCGGCGTCGAAGACGCGGGCGATTTCGTTAGGAGAGAAGGCGATGCCTTCGCAGAAGCCGTCTATCGCGTCGGCAAGGCCTGAGGCTGCGATTTCCGGCAGCATCTGCGAGACGACCTTTTCGATATAGGCCGCTTTGTCGCCTTTCATCTCGGGCGGAAGGGCGTGCGCGCCGAGGAAGGTGGTGCGAACGGACACGTCCCGCAGCTCGCCGAGCCGGCGCGCCGCTTTCAGCGATTTGGCCTCGTTTTCCAGATCGAGGCCGTAGCCGGACTTGATCTCGACGGTCGTGACGCCCTCGGCGAGAAGCGCATCGAGCCGCGGCAGGCTCTCGCGTACCAGGTCTTCTTCGCTTGCCGCCCGAAGCGCGGTAACGGACGAGACGATGCCGCCGCCTGCACGCGCGATCTCTTCGTAGGAAGCGCCTTCGAGCCGCATCTCGAACTCGTTTGCCCGGTTGCCGGCATGGACGAGATGCGTATGGCAGTCGATGAGGCCGGGCGTGATCCACCGGCCTTCGCAATCGACAGTCTCGAAGCGGGAAAACTCCGCGGGAAGATCAGCTTCCGCGCCGGCATAGGCGATCCGGCCGCCGCTTACCGCCAGCGCGCCCTTTTCGATCGTCCCGATACCGGTAAGGCCCGAGTTGAACGTCGCAAGCCGCGCATTGCGCCAGAGCCGCGGCACGGCGCCTTCGTCTTTTCCTGCTTCGAAGATCGGCATCGTTTCCCTCTTCCTTGTTTTGTCGATAATGTATATACATAATAAAATGCGCGCAAGCGGAATTTGAGGACGGGCGAAGGAGAGGGAAATGGCCGGCATTCATGCAGCGGAAGCCTTGCTTGCGGAGGGATGGACGAAGGACGTCCGCCTGACCGTGAGGGACGGGCGGATCGGCGGTCTAGAGACCGGCGTTCCGGCAAGGCCGGGTGACGAGCGTCACCTCGCCATCGTGCCCGGAATGCCAAACCTCCACAGCCATGCCTTCCAGCGGGGCATGGCGGGGCTGGCGGAGACCCGCGGGCCGGGCAGCGATTCGTTCTGGAGTTGGCGCAACGTCATGTATCGTTTCGCCTTGTCGATGACGCCCGAGCAGGTCGAGGCCGTGGCCGCGCAGCTCTATGTCGAGATGCTCGAGGCCGGCTTCACGCGGGTCGGCGAATTCCATTACCTGCACCATGCCGAAGACGGGCGGCCCTATGCCGATATCGCGGAAATGGCTGCGCGCATCGCCGCATCCGCGTCTGCAACGGGCATCGGGCTTACGCTGCTTCCGGTTTTCTATGCCCATTCCACGTTCGGCGGTGCGGCGCCGGGAGAGGGGCAGCGCCGCTTCATCAACGACCTCGAAAGTTACGGAAGGCTCCTGTCGCGCTGCCGCGAGCTCGCCGCGAGCCTGCCGAACGGCGTTGCCGGCGTTGCTCCGCACAGCCTGCGCGCGGTAACGCCCGACGAGCTTGCGGCGGTGGTGGAACTGGCCGGAGACGGGCCGATCCACATCCATGTCGCCGAACAGGTGAAGGAGGTCGAGGACTGCATCGCCTGGTCGGGACGCCGGCCGGTGGAATGGCTGCTTGCCAACCAGACGCTCGACGAACGCTGGTGCCTGATCCACGCCACCCACATGACGCCGGAGGAAACGCGAGCCATGGCGGCATCCGGAGCGGTGGCCGGATTGTGCCCGGTGACGGAAGCCAATCTCGGCGACGGCACTTTCCCCGCGCCTGATTTCGCCGCCGCCGGCGGCCGCTACGGCATCGGTTCCGATTCGAACGTGCTGATTGGCCTTCCCGACGAGTTGCGGCAGCTTGAATATTCGCAGCGTCTTTCCCACAGGGCGAGGAACGTGCTCGCCGCTCCCGGCGGTTCGACGGGCAGGGCGCTCTTCGATACGGCACTTGCTGGAGGGACGGCGGCATTGCAGGCACCGACCGGGCTTGCCGCCGGCCGGCCGGCGGATTTCGTGAGCCTGCGGCCACGCCATGAGATCGACCTTCGCGGCGACCGGCTGCTGGATGCGTGGATATTCGCGAACGGCGCGGTCGTCGATTGCGTATGGGTGCATGGTAGAAAGCAGGTCGAATCCGGCCGGCATGTGAAGCGCGACGAGGTGGCCGCGGACTTTGCCGCCACCATGCGGGCACTTGCGGCATGAGCTGGGATTGAAGGCCTCCGGGAGGTTCCGTAAGACGGGGCTGCAGCCGGAGCGGCCGATTCGCGTGGAGCCGGCGAGGAGGGATGACGATTTCGAGCGGAGATGACATCGCCGCGATGAGCGTTCCGACGAAGGAGCCCTCGCTGCACCGCCGCATCCTGGAGGATGTGGAGGGGCGGATCCTGTCCGGGGAATGGCCGCCCGGCCACCGCATCCCCTTCGAGCACGAACTGACCGAGCAGTACGGCTGTTCGCGTATGACGGTCAACAAGGCGCTCGGCGAGCTTGTGAAACGTGGCCTTATCGAGCGGCGGCGCAAGTCCGGAAGCTATGTGACCTATCCGCATGCGCAATCGGCCGTGCTGGAGATCCACGACATTAAGGACGAGGTCCGGTCGCTGGCGCTTCCTTACCGTTACGAGAAACTTGGCCGCACGGTCCGCAATGCGCGCACATCCGACAGGGCCCGCCTCGATCTGGCGCCTTCGGAGCGGGTCCTGGACCTCGTTGCCCTGCATCACGCCGGCGCCAAGCCGTTCTGCCTGGAGGAGCGCACCATCAACCTGGCGGCGGTGCCCGGTGCCGCCGCGGAGGATTTCGAGGACGTGGCGCCGGGCCCCTGGCTGATGGAACGGGTTCCCTGGAGCACGGCGGAACATCGTATCCGTTCGGTCGCCGCCGAGGAGCGCGTTGCCGACCTTCTGCAAATCGCGACCGGCACGGCCTGTCTCGTCATCGAACGCAGGACGCGCAGCGCCAGCGCCTATATAACCCATGTTCGCATGACCTATCCCGGCGAGCGCCACGAACTTGTCGCCGAATTCGCACCGCTGCAGGCGAAGGCCGCCGGATAAGCTGACGGCAGGGCGAGTGCCGGCAGCTGCCGGTTACCGCCATGTTCCTGCCGGCTTTGACCGTCATATTCCGCTTGATGTCGTTCCCACTGCGGTGCATATGCTTCGAGGGAAGGAACATGCGGTCGCCGAAGAGGAACATTTGCGCTACCTGGCCACGCATATTCGAGTCGTCGCAGCGCTCGTCATCCGTGAAATGTCCACGCGGTTTGGAAGCAAACCCGGCGGGTACCTGTGGGCCATTCTGGATCCGGCTGCCCATATCGCCTTCATGACCGTCATCTTCATGACGATCGCCCGGACGCCGGCGCTCGGCAGCAGCTTTCCGCTTTTCTTCGCGACCGGCTACATCGCCTTCCAGTTCTACCAGGCGATGTCGAGCTATCTCAACGCAGCGATCAGTTCCAACCGTCCGTTGCTGAGCTATCCGAACGTCGCCCCGGTCGATACGATCGTCGCGCGTTATATCCTTCAGTTCGGCACGACGAGCCTAGTAGCGATATGCGTGCTGAGCGCCATCGCGCTGACGATGCGCACGCCGCCCGATCTCCACTGGCCGTATCTTCTGGAAGCCGCCTTCGCCGGCAGCCTGCTCGGGCTCGGCATCGCGCTTCTGAACAGTGTCCTGTTCATCAAGTACCCGGCTTACGAGAAGCTTTTCAATATCGTGAACCGGCCGCTTTTTCTCATTTCCGGTGTCTTCTTCCTGCCGGATGCGATCCCGCATCCCTACAGGGAAATCGTCCTGATGAACCCCCTGGTCCATCTGATAATGCTGTTCCGCAAGGGGTTCTATTCGGAATATCGCGCCATCGGTCTGGATATCAATTATTTCTACGCGATCGCCTTCAGCATCTTCTTCGCCGGGCTGTTGCTCTTCACGTCGTCCAAGAGCGTTTTGAGGGGGCGATGATCAGGCTCGAACAGGCAACCAAGATCGTTCGCATGAAGGGCATCACAAAGCCCATCATCGACAAGGCGTCCCTGACGATCAGCCGGGGCAAGAGCGTGGGATTGCTCGGCCGCAACGGTGCGGGAAAATCGACGCTCCTGCAGATCATCGCGGGAACGTTGCAGCTCGACAGCGGGCGCATCGTACGCAGGGGCAAGATTTCTTGGCCGCTCGGCTTCCAGGGCAGCTTTCAGCCAAGCCTCTCCGGCGAGCAGAATGTCCGCTTCGTCGCCAGGATATACGGCGTGGATACCGAGGAACTGATCGACTACGTGGCCGATTTCGCCGAACTCGGTGCATTCTACAAGGCTCCGGTGCGCACCTATTCGTCCGGAATGAAAGCGAGACTCGCTTTCGGTGTCAGCATGGGTATAAAGTTCGACTATTATCTGGTGGATGAGATCACGGCCGTCGGCGACAGCAACTTCAAGAGGAAGTGCCAGATGGTCTTTCAGGAAAGATTGAAGGACTCCGACGTCATCATGGTATCCCATAGTTCTTCCACGATTCGGGAATATTGCGCGTGCGGCGTGGTGCTGGAGAACGGAAAGTTAACTTACTATGATAATGTCGAGAGCGCCATTGCCGCCCACGACCGGAATATGAAGAGGCGATAAGCGTGACCAATCAGGCGAGCAGCAACAACAAGCCCGTGGAATCGCTGGTCGAGCGCGCCAGGGAAATGGCTCCGGCCAAGCCGGCGCCGAAGCCGAAGAACCTGCAGCTGCTGGAAGGTTTTCTGGAGGTCGAGGCGCGGCCGCAGGTCGTCGTCGATCTTCCCGAACGCAGCAGGAACAAGGTTCTCGGCTGGCTCAGCAAGATGCGCTGGCGCCATGCCATCATCGCTGCCGGTTTTGTCCTGATCGTCGCCATACCCGCGGTTCTGACCTCGCTCTATATGGCGTTCATCGCGGCCGATCAGTATCACAGCTCGTCCTCTTTCTCCGTCCGCAGCATCGAATCGGCGCCATCCTCCGACATCCTCGGCATGTTCGCGCAGGCATCGAGCGGAAGTACGGTCTCGGATTCCTACGTCCTGCTCGACTTCATCCTGAGCGAGAGGATGGTGCAGGACGTCGAGGAAGCCTTCGGGCTGGAGACGATCTTCGCGCCGCGGGGCCTGGATTATTTCTACGGCCTGAGCAGCGAACTGCCGATCGAGGACAAGTTGGAATACTGGCGCAGCATGGTGACGGTCAATTTCGACCACACGTCCGGAATCATGAATCTGGAGGTCAAGGCCTTCAATCCCGAGGATTCGCAAAGGCTGGCGCAGTTCATCGTCGCGCAGAGCGAAAAGCTGGTGAACGAGCTGTCGCTGTCGGCGCGCAACGAAGTGCTCCGGGTCTCCGAGGACGAGGTGCGGGTGGCCGAAGCCCGCCTCGCGGATGCACGGGTGGCATTGCGGAACTTCCGCGACAGCTCGCAGGAAGCCGATCCCGTCGAGGGTGCAAAACTCGCAGCCCAGCTCATCGCGACGCTCGAGCAGCAATTGGTTCAGTTGAGCACCGAGCTGTCGACTGCCTTGACCCAGATGGACGAGAATACGCCGAGAATCCGGGTGATGAGGTCGAAGATCGCCAGCCTGAAGAAGCAGATCGAGCAGGAAAGGCAAAGGTTCGGCAGCGGCGTCGTCGCCGGCAAGCAGGGCCGCAACGCCAATGTTTCGGACGTAGCCGGCCGGATCCAGAATTTCGAGACCCTCGAAACCGAGCGCGAATTCTCCGAGCGTGCCTACACCTCCGCGCTTGCGAGCCTGGAAAAGGCAAGGATCGAGGCAAACGGGAAGCAGCGTTACCTTGCGGTCTTCATAAAGCCGACCCTTTCGGAGCTCGCGCAGTATCCGAGCAGGCTCTTCAATTCCGTCCTGGTCTTCCTGGCCTGCCTTTTCGCCTGGAGCGTGGCGGTGATGGGCTACTACAATATCCGCGATCGCAACTGACAGCCGCTGGAAATCCGCTGCTGCCGGCACGCGAAGGCGCCAGCAGACAGGGCGCGTGGAGTTGGCACCTATGCTACTGCAACCGGAGACGCCCCATTCTCCTTTGACGGGCGTGGATATCGAAGAGCTTTCCGGCTCTTCGGTTTTCGCCTTCCATATTCATGGCTGGAAACGGAGGATCCTGGAGGCCTACTTTCCCGGCTGCAGGTTCCAGTACATCCCCTTCTTTATCGACGAGAAGGAATTCGCCGACAGGTGGGTGCACAAGATCGAGCGGGCGGAGAAGCCCATTCTTCTGGTCTGGAGCCTGAACGCGCCGCAGGCGGCGATCAGCTTTGCACGCAGCAAAGCCATCCCGATGTACTTCATGGAGGACGGCTTCATCCGCTCCATGATCCCGAACGCGAGCAGAACGGCGCCTTTTTCGCTGATCCTGGACAGCAAGACGCCTTATTTCGACAGCCGCGGTCCTTCGGATCTCGAGGACCTCCTGAATTTTTACGACTTCGTCAGCGATGCCTCGCTGCTGGAGAGGGCGCGAAACGGCATACGCGCGCTGTTGAATTCGAAGCTTACCAAGTACAATCATTCGTCGGTCGTCGATTTCGCAAATGTCCTGGGCGAGAAACGCCGCCGCCGGGTGCTGGTGATCGGGCAGGTTGAGAACGACGCCTCCATAAAATACGGGTGCGATCGGCCTTTCACCAACAATGACCTCGTGCGGATGGCTGCGGCCGAAAATCCCGATTGTGAAATCGTCTACAAACCGCACCCCGATGTCCTCAACGGCGTGCGCAAGCACCTGTCGGATCCGGCGGCCGTCAGGCATCTCTGCAGGATCGTCACCGAGCCGGTGCCGCTGCCGCTGCTGCTCGAAACGATAGATCACGCTTACGCGATCACGTCCCTTGCCGGTTTCGAGGCGCTTCTGCGCGGCATTGGGGTGACCGTGGTCGGTTGTCCGTTCTATGCGGGATGGGGCTTGACCGACGACCGCCAGCCCAACGCCAGAAGGCAGCGCAAGCTCGGTATCGAAGAGCTCTTCGCCGGCGCCTATCTGCTCTATCCGCGATATTTCAATCCGGTGACGGGTGGCGCTTCCACATTCGAGGAATGCCTGGAGCTCATGCTGGCATGGCGGGAAGAGGGGATTCCCGATGAAGGTCCGCTGCGATCCTATCTGAGCACCGGAATGGACCGGAAATTCGAGATCATCGGACCTTACGGCCTGTTCGGCTGGCGCCATCTTCTGACCGGCCTTGTCGCGCCTGTCATCGCCCGCATGGGCGATCAGAGCGATGTGGAATATTACAGGCAGAATCCGATCCGTTTCTTTCGTGAACAGACCGACCCCACTCATCGGTGCATCGGCCGCATCCTCTATCCCTTCGGCGAATGATCCGCGGGCCGTCTTTCGAGCCGCCATAAGCCCGTACTCTTGATTTTGCCGGCTGGTGGACGATTTCTGATGGACGTACGGCGTAACGAGCTCTTGGAAAGACAATTCATGAAAATAGCAGTTGCAGGTCTTGGCTATGTGGGTCTCTCGAATGCGGTCCTGCTGGCGCGCCACAACCGTGTCGTGGCCTTCGATCCGGTCGGCGAGAAGATCGAGGGGCTGCGGCGGGGGATCTCGCCGATCCACGACCCGGAGATCGAGGAATATCTGGCAGGCGGCGAGCTCGATTTCACCCCGACGCTCGACAAGCTTCAGGCCTATGAGGACGCCGACTATGTCATTGTCGCCACCCCGACCAATTACGATCCGGTGACGAACTATTTCGACACGAGCGCGGTCGAGACGGCGATCGGCGATATCCTCGCCGTCAACCGCAGCGCCGTCATCGTCATCAAGTCGACGGTGCCGGTCGGCTATACCGCGCGCATCCGCGACCGGTTCGGCTGCGACAACATCATCTTCTCGCCGGAATTCCTGCGCGAGGGCAGGGCGCTCTACGACAATCTCCATCCCTCGCGCATCGTCGTCGGCGAGCGCTCCGGGCGCGCGCAGGTCTTTGCCGGTTTGTTGCTGGAGGGGGCGGTCAGGAAGGACGCACCGGTGCTCCTGACCGATTCCAGCGAGGCCGAGGCGATCAAGCTCTTCGCCAACACCTATCTTGCGATGCGCGTCGCCTATTTCAACGAGCTCGATACTTATGCCGAAAGCCACGGGCTGAACGCCCGCCAGATCATCGACGGCGTCGGGCTCGATCCGCGCATCGGCAGCCATTACAACAACCCGTCCTTCGGCTATGGCGGCTATTGCCTGCCGAAGGACACCAAGCAGCTGCTCGCCAATTACAGCGACGTGCCGCAGACGCTGATCGGGGCGATCGTCGGCGCCAACACGACGCGCAAGGACTTCATCGCCGATGCGATCGTGCGGCGCAATCCGAAGGTGGTCGGCGTCTACCGGCTGACGATGAAGACGGGCTCGGACAATTTCCGCGATTCCTCGGTGCAGGGGATCATGAAGCGGATCAAGGCGAAGGGGATCGAGGTGGTGGTCTACGAGCCGGCGCTTCGCGAGGCGGAGTTCTTCCGCTCGAAGGTCGTGCACGACCTCGAAGACTTCAAGCGCGGCTGCGACCTGATCCTCGCCAACCGCTTCGCCGAGGAACTCAAGGACGTCCGCCACAAGGTCTATACACGAGACCTCTTCGGAAGCGATTGAAGGTCCAATATCCGGCCGTTAGGCGCTCCTTGGGCGGTGAGGCGGCTTCCCGCGCATCTTCCTACGGAACGGATCGATCCATCAGCCTTTGCGCAATGGCCTTGGCTGCGGCCGTCGTTCCTTTCGACGAATAGAGATTGCCGCGCACCTGGATCGTCCCCGCGAGAAGGCGGAAAAAAGCCCTGGTCAGAACCGGATCCGGCTTCAAGGGCGCGGACCAGAAATCATCGAGCGTGCGTTGATCGGTGATCCCGTCGATGTCGTAGATCGCAGCGCCCAGGACTTTCACGGCCAAGCCCCGCCGCAGGGCGGAAATCGCGGCGGTGGAGTTGACGGTGACGAGGCCGGTGCTTCTTTCGAAGAGCGCGTCCAGATTCCCGCCGTCAATGACGTCGATCCTGTGCTCGACCTTCAAGGCCTGCGCCTCCCTCTCGATCATGCCCTGCCAGTCTATGAGGGCGTTGTCGAGCGGATGGATTTTGACAAGCAGACGACTGTCTGCGGGAGCGTGTGCGGCAAAAGAGCTGAGGATTTCATCGATCGCCTGCTGCTGCGAGGCATATGGCGAATGTGCGCGGAGCTGATAATCGGTCTGAAGCTGAAGCGGATAGAGGAAATAGGGATCGCCGGATTCTGAAATCCGCCTGATCGTCGCTGCGGCATGCATGCGCCGCGAACGGCTTTTCACGAGGCGGCCTATCCAGCCGTAATATTCCGCCAGCGGATGGAACACTCCATGCCAGCGGAAATGGGGATACAGAAACCCGAACGAAACGGCCGAAAGATTGTAGAAAAGGTCGAGCAAGGCCTCCGACAGGAAGGTCTGCGTATAGCGCACGGTCCAGTCCGGCTCCGGCACATCGGCAGCCGCCTGGAGGATGACCTGCGGGTCTCGCGGGAAATGCGAATTCGACGACATGCCGTCCCGTTCGAGCGTCACCCAATCCGGGCGCAGATAGCCCATCTCCACGACGTAGACGACGATGCCGAGTTCCCTGGCAATGGCCGCCGCCGGCTTGTGGTATGGCCTTTCCTCTCCGAGAAGGATCAGGTCCGTGATGCCATGGCTTTTGAGAAAGGCACGGACATATCCGGGCCATGCGTCAAAGTTGCCGCGGTAGTTGTGGCCGTTGCGCCGAGGCCAGAAGAGCCTGTCGCCCATATTGAAGTTGATGCGGTGACAGCTATGGCCCGCCGCCTCCAGTTCCTTCGCGCATTTCATGAACAGGGCGGAAGAGGTTCCCTGGAGAAAGAGAAATGCGCGTTCCGCGCCGCCCGGGGCCATGTCGCCCGCGGGTCTCACTGCGCCCTCTGCTTGAAGAAAGGCGCGTGAGAGAAAAGCGCCTGGAAGAGGTTCCACGGCGCTTCCTCGCTCGGCGGGACGGGAGCTTTCCTTTCGCCGCGCGCGGCCGCCAGAGGCACGATGAAATAGTCGGTGCGGGGATCGGGAAAGGGGTCTGCAAAGGATTTGAGAAGCGGTGCATGATCGCCGTAGAAGGCGAGCCATACCGGGCGGTCCAGACGGTTGAGGCGGGCGACGAGATGCCCGAGCGCCGCATCCGCCTTGCGAAGCAGCTCCATGTAGATTTCCACCGGATCGGCCAGACTGCCGCAGCGCCCCGGCTCCCACGGGCCGTGATTGGCCATGGATGCCACGAACAGAAGGGCCGGCGTTTCCTCGTCGAGCTTCTCGGTGATGTCGAGGACCTTCTCGGTCAGCTTCCTGTCGGACACATAGAGTCCGTCGCGCTCCGGTTTGTGGGAGAAGGCGTCCAGCATCGTCATGCTCTCGAAGCCGAGGATCGGCATCGCCTTGTCGCGCAGGAAGAACGTCCTGTCATAGGGATGAATGAAGTGGGTGCTCCAGCCCGCCTTCTTCAGCCGCGTCGGCCACACGACATCCGCATAATGCGAGGCGCGCAGGTAGGGATAGCTCGCATCCGCATAGGCATCGTCCGGCTGGATGCCGCTGAGGACCGCGAATTCGGTGCGCAGCGTGTATCCGCCTTCGAAAACATTCGTCATCCGTCCCCATTGCACCGCCGACCTCTTCAATTGGTCGATATGCGGCAGTTCCAGGCCTTTGACGCCGAAATGACGCAGGTCCAGAAAGGACTCGGATTGCCATATGACCACGAGAGGGGCGGCACTGTCCCCATCGGCATCCATGAAGCTGGTGAGTTCATGCAGCGCGTGCTGCACGCTCTGCTTCAGCTCGGAGACGATCTTCTCCCGTTTGGGACCGAGCCATACGACGAAATGGTAGACGACGGATGCGAACGTTCCGAACCGCACGGTATTGGCCCGGACATTGAGCTTCTGGAGCAGCCGCTCGCTGAAATAGAAGAGAGGACGGTTGACCCGCTTGTAGAAAAGCAGAAGCCACGGTCCGAACGCAACCGCGAGACCGACGATGATCCAGAGGCGGCGGTTCACTTCGGGCAGAATATGCGGCTCGAAATAGTAATAGAGCCCTGAAACGCCGAAGACGTAACCGAGAGCGACGATCCAGAAGACGACGTTGAGCGACGTCGCATAGAAGATCGTCTTGTATTTGAATACGTCGACGACAAGGGCGATATCCGAAAAGACCAGGGGCTCGCGGATGAATATGAATTTGGCGCGCGAGATGCCGGTGAAGATGATGAAGAAGCTCATCGTCGCCTGCGCGGCATAGACGGGTCGCCAGGAAATGGCGAAGAAGCCGGCAAAGACCAGGAAAATGATCGGCAGGCGGGCGAGATTCTCCACCACCAGGCGTTTCGGCCCGCGCGGAACGCGATGTTTCGCGCAAACGTGGCGTGGCATCGCGAAAGGATCGGTCAGAAACACGACGATACAGGTCAGCCCGTAGCAGCACGCAAGGAGCGCCAAAGGATGATCATGTATCCGGACCGGGAAAAGCACCGATATACCCTACGCGTTTCTCGATGATGCCCGTTCGCAAGGGCAGGGCCGAAACCGGCTTGCTTCCATAAAAGCCAGCATCCGCATCGAATCAAGGCCGATGATGCCGTTCACAGCTGTTTCTGCCCGGAGGACGGATTTCTTCGCCGCCTCCGCAGGCATCGTCATCGCTCGAAATTGTCCACAACGCTGACGGCGCTTCCCGCAACGCCGATCGGGCGGCCGATGATGGTCAGGAACTTGACGAAATCGACCGTCGGATGGCGGGACGCGTAGATCACGTCCCGATTCTTGATCGGGAAGGTCTGCCCGACGATCATGCTGTCGGCATTGGCCATGTTGAAACGGTAAACCAGCGGATAGCGGCCCTGCTTGTCGGGACGAAGTCCCTTGCGGACCAGCTCGTCGAACCGAGTCCTGCCGACAAGATCCGTAAAGATTTCCGGCTCTTCGTAGCGGAAGATGAAGAAACCCTTCATGTCCGAGGCATTGTCGTTGCCGCCGCCGGCAAGCGCGACGGCTTCCAGGAGATTGAGATCGTTCGCTCCGAACGGGATACGCTGGTTTTCCCGAACCGATCCGAGGATCGTGAAGGTGCGCGGATCGTTGACGAGGAAAACCTGGTCTCCCGGCTGGACGAAGATGTTCTCGCCGGGGTTCTCGACGATCGTCTTCAGCAGCACCGATCCGGTTCTGCGTCCGCGCGTGAGATTGACATAGACCTCGTAGGGCTGGGCGGTCGGGCCGCCCGCGCGTGCGATCACGTCGAGGAGCGATTCGTTGACGAGACCGAGGGGAAGAACGGCGGAATTGCCGACGGCGCCGCCGACCGTGACATTGCGCGACGACGTGCTTGCGAGATTTACGAGGACATCCGGTTCGACCGCCTTGTTGCGAAGGGAATCGAGAATGGCTTCGCGCACCTGCTCCAGCGTCTTGCCCGCAAGCCGGATCGTGCCGACATAGGGAATGGAGGCGCTGCCGTTCGTCTGGACGACGATGTCCATCGGCGTCTGCTTCGATTCGGTTGTGGAAAAGAGGCCGTCAGCGCTCGCCTCGAAAATCGTCACTTTCAGGTGGTCGCCGACACCGACCACCGGCTCGCGCACGCCGCCGCCGATCTTGAACCGGCGCTGCAGCGTGGAGCCCATATAATTGGTGATGAGCCGCGCACTGCGCGCATCCACGTCAACGATATCAAAGACTTCGGCATTCTGTCTTTGAAGCTCGCTGGCGGAGCGGCCGGCGTCTGCGGTTATGTCTGAGGCGAGCGGTCCATTGGCAGGCACTCCTTGGCAGCCGGCCAATCCGAGGCAGGCCAAAACAATCCCCGCTTTTCTCACTTACGAACTCCCTTGCGCATTACGCGGGCATGAAAAGCATAATTCATGATTGCCAACAAGCGGCATTTCGCTTGCCACATCCGTTTTTGATCCTGTATGGCGATAAGGTCGCAATTTCGGTGGACAGTTCTTTTACTCCGCGCGATATCGTACATTTTGGTCGCAATTCCTTAATGTATTGCGACTGTATTCGGAACAGAAAAGCGTAGATGTTCAGTTGCCCATGACAGTTGAAGTTATCGGATATGCCAGTGTGGCGCCGGGTGCCAGTTCTGCGGCTGAATTGTTCAGGCTGTTGCGGGAAGGAATCTGTAGCGTAGGCGAGATACCCGCTGAACGATGGGATCTTGCCCGTTTCTGGCATCCGGAACAGGGAGTGTCGGGAAAGACTTACACATTCGCCGCCGGGGTCGTGGACGATATCTACGCTTTCGATCCGGTAGTTTTCGGGCTCTCCCGGCGCGAAGCCATGGCGATGGACCCGCAGCAGAGATTGCTGCTTTCGGTCACCTGGCGCGCGCTCGAGGACGCCTCCGTGCCTCTCTCTTCGCTGCGCGACGAGACGGTCGGCGTCTATGTCGGCGCTTCCAGCCTCGACAGCGCCAATCTCTCGGCGGAGGACGCGGCCGCCGGCGGGCCCTATTTCATGACGGGCAACACCCTGTCGATCGTCGCCAACCGCATATCCCATATCTTCGGGCTGAGCGGGCCGAGCCTGACGATCGATACGGCGTGTTCCTCCTCGCTGGTGGCGTTCGACCAGGCGGTGCGTGCGCTTTCCCGCGGAGAGATCGATACGGCCATCGTCGGAGGCGTCAATCTCCTGAGCCATCCGCTTCCCTTCGTCGGTTTCGCTCAGGCGCGGATGCTGTCGCCGGAAGGGCGTTGCCGCGCATATGATAATGACGCTTCTGGCTATGTACGCGCCGAAGGAGCCGTTGCTGTCGTCCTCAGGCGCAGCGAACGCGCCAAGGCGAACGGTGACCGCAGTCATGCCCGCGTTCTCGCGACAGGCGTCAACTCCGCCGGCCGGACCAACGGCATTTCGCTGCCCTCCCAGGAGGCGCAGGCGACCCTTTTGAGGAAGATCTATTCCGAAGCCGCCATCGATCCCAACCAGATCGCCTTCATAGAGGGCCACGGCACGGGGACGAAGGTGGGCGATCCGGCCGAGGTTTGGGCGATCGGGCAGGTGATCGGGCAGAAGCGCCATGCGCCCGTGCCGCTCGGCTCCATCAAGACGAATATCGGCCATACCGAGCCTGCTTCCGGCCTTTTCGGCCTCCTCAAGGCAGTCATGGCACTGGAGAACGACTATCTGCCGGCATCTCTGTTCTTCGATACGCCGAACGAGACCATCGACTTTTCCGGGCTGAACGTTCGCGTCACCGGTACGCCGCTCGAATTGCTGCGTGGGCGCCACCCGCGTCTTGCCGGCATCAACTCCTTCGGCTTCGGCGGCACGAATGTCCACGTCGTCATCAGCGATCCCGAGCCGCGCCCTTCCGCGCCGCGCGATACCGAGCGCAGCCGTTATTTCATGGCAAGCGCCCATACCGCGAATGCTCTCGAGCGTTTGCTGGAGGATTATAAGAGCCGCTTGGACGAATTGCCGGTCGAAGCCGCCGATGCGCTCGTCAATGCGGCAGGTGCCGGCCATACGCCGATGCGCCACCGTTTCGTGGCCCGCGCGGACCGGGGCGCCGAAGTAAGGAATGCTATAAAGGACTATCTGGCCACGAAGGCCTCCGGCGTTGCCGAGATCGGCGAGACGCCGGTGGGAGAGGCGCAGACGGCGTTCGTCTTTTCCGGCAACGGCGCGCAATGGGCCGGAATGGGCATCGAGGCGTTCCAGCGCAACCCGCAGTTCCGCCAGTATTTCACGGCCGCCAGCGCACTTTTCGAATCCCATCTCGGCGAAAAGCTGACCGAGTTGCTCGTCAGCGACAACCTCGCCGAGCGCCTGTCGGACACCCGCGTCGCCCAGCCGCTGCTTTTTGCGGTACAGGTCGCGCTCGCCCATTGCCTGCTGTCGGCCGGCATCCGCCCCTCCGTCGTCATCGGCCATTCGATCGGCGAGGTCGCTGCGGCTTACGTATCGGGCGCGCTGTCCCTGGTCGATGCCGTTGCCGTCGTCGCCGTCCGTTCGCGCTGTCAGCACGTCACCCAGGGCCGCGGAACCATGGCGGCGGCGCTCTGCAGCGAGGAAGTGGCGCTCGACTTCATGAAGCGCAACGGCCTCGACGAGCTCGCGGTGGCGGCTGTCAACGCACGCAACTCGATCACGATCTCCGGTCCTTCGGAGGCGATCGCGTCGCTTCGCGCTCTAGGGCGGCGCCAGAAGATCGCGGTCCAGCCGCTCGACATCGACTACCCCTTCCATCACCCGCTGATCGACGACGTGAAGGACGAGTTCCTGCAGGAGTTGCCGATCATCACCCCGCGGGACGGGGAATACGAGTTCCTTTCCACCGTGACCGGAGACGTCGTCCGCGGCGATCTTTTGACCGGCGAATACTGGTGGCGAAACGTCCGTGAGCCGGTGCATTTCATGCAGGCGGTCGAAGGCGCGCTCGAAAAGGGCTGCAATCTCCTCATCGAGATTTCGCCGCGTTCGATTTTGGGCAATTACCTCAAGGAGACGGTGCGCTCGCGCTCGGCGCATGCGCAGATCATCGGCACCCTTTCGCGCGACGACAGCAAGGACGAGCACGATCCCGTCGGCCGCTGCATCGCGCGGGCTTTCGCTCACGGTGCCGCGCTGCCGCCCGTCGTGCGCAATGCTTATGTCGCCCTGCCGGGCACACCTTTCCACCTCGAGGCCCTGTCGACGCCGGCGACCTCCGATGGCTACAGCCTGTTCGGCCGGGATGCGACCTCGCCTTACACGCTTGCCGGATGGCGCGTCGATCCGAACGGCAATGCCTGGAAGAACCATATCGATGCGAAGCTCTTCCCGGATCTCGCCGAGCACGTCGTCGACGGGCGCGCGATCATGCCGGGCGCGGGATTCATCGAGATCGCACTCCAGGTCGCTCGCGAATATCTAGACACGCCGGAAGTGCAGATCACCAACTTCGAGCTTCTGCGGCCGCTCGAGCTGGGCGCCACGATCGTCGAGCTTTCCACGATCGTATCGCCGGAAACGGGCGCCATCGAGATTCGCTCGCGCGAAAGGCTGAGCACCGACGACTGGACGGTTCATGCGGTCGGGCGCTGTCACAGGCTCCTTCCCAAAGCCGGCTCCCGCGCTTTCGAGGCTTTCGGACATAGGCAGACGGACGAGATATCGCGAGACCGGATCTACAAGACGGCCGCGGATTTCGGCCTGGACTACGGACCGGCCTTCCGTCTGCTCGATCGGGCATGGGCCAACGGCGATCGCCGGATCGACGTGGAGTTGAAGCCGTCCTCGCCACCCGCCCATCCGTTCCTGAGCTGGTCGGTCAGCCCCATGACGATCGACGCGGCGTTTCATGGTCTTGTCGGCCTGTTCGACAGGCTTTCCGGAGAGGCCGACGGTGCGCCGTATATCCCGGTTCGTTTCGGATCGGTCGAATTCGTCAACGCCGGCGTGCCGGTCAGCAAGGCGAAGATAGAGATCGAGCGCGTCAGCGCATACTCGATCAAGGCGCGTTTCGTTCTCGAGGGTGCGGCGGGCGAGCCGGTGCTCGTGCTCGAGGATTGCCGTTTCCGCCGCGCATGGCTGCGCCAGCACCATACGCCCGCGTCGCTGACGTTCCATTACGAGGCGATGTCTTTTCCTTCTCGGGCAAGTGGCTTGAGCCTGCCGGTCCCGCTCATCGTTACCGAGGACGCGCCGGGGGTCGAGGACGCCTCCCTTCTCCTCAATGCCGCGATATATCGCTCCAGCCACGACATCCTGATCAAGCTGGCTGACGGCAAGGGACGCATCGATCCGCGCGGATTGCCGGGGGAACGTGATTTCAAGGCCTTCCTGGTCAACGCCTTGCATGTGCTGCAGGATGCCGGCCTGGCCGAGACGGAAGGCGAAGAATGGCGGATCGAATCCGATCCGGGCCTGCCCGAAGTCGGCGAGTTGCTGTCGGAATTCCAGGCGGAGCGCGCCGATCGGGGCGTGGAAGCCGTGATCGTCGCCGACGTGCGGGAGGCTGCGATCCGTCATGTGGAGCAGTTGAAGCATTCGGCGGTCCCGACGCCGGCGGCGCCGGGTGCGGCGACGTTGCAGCATTACCGCCTGCATTCGCCGCAGGCGCGGCTGCGCAACGATCTCGTGCTGGATGCCGTCGAAAAGGCGATTGCGGCAGCGGGAAATCGGCCGCTGACGGTTGCCCAGATCGGCGCTGCCGCTCCCGGCTTCAGCCACCGGCTTGCCGAGCTCGTGACCCGCAACGGCAGCGTGCTGGTCGTCGTGGAGCCGATAGAGGAATTGCGCCGTCCGCTCGAAGTCGCCTTCGAGGCGAGCGCCCATGTCATCGTGACCGACGGATCGACCGCTCTTCCGGCCGTACAGCTCGCCGTCAGCACAAGCGACCGGCTGTTCGCCATGCTCGAAAGCGAGACCGTGATTTCGGAAAGCCTCGCGGACGCGTTTGCGGCGGGAGCCCGGCTTGTCGCCGCCGAAAGCGCCCCGACCTCCATCCAGGATTTCATGTTCGGTCTGTCGCCCGACTGGTTCTCCGGCAGTGTCGCCGAGGACTTCCACATCGGGAAGCTGGCGGAAGAGGCGGATTGGCGCCGCAAGTTGACGGGACACGACGCCAAGTCTGCGCGGATCGATCTTTACAACGGCCCCTACGGACCGCTTCTGTTGATCGAAGCCGAAGGGCAGGCCGCGTCGGCGCCCGGCAAGGCGTTCGACGAAACCGTGGTCCTGCTTTCCGCGCCGAACGATGCGATACCCGCCGCCTTCCATCTGGCTCTCGATGCCGAAGAGGCCGCGCTGGAGGAAAAGCTCGGCGAAATCTTCCGGACGAGCGATGCGAAGCCGCTGTTCCTGCTTTATCCGGGGCCGGTGGCGAATGCGGACGGCAGCGCGGCGCTGGTGAGAGATTCCTTCCGGCTTACGCGATTGGCCGGTGCCCTGCAAAGGGCGATGGAGACTGCCGGGGTAAGCGAGCCCCGCGTGAATCTCGTTCTTCTGCTTGCCGGGGGCGCGCCCGCAGCCGGTGCGGCGGATATCGCCGAGGCAAACCCTGTCGCGACCGGTCTCTGGACCTTCGCGCGGGTGCTTGCGAACGAATATAGCGGTCTCGAAGTTCACCTCGTCGACGCGGACGCCGGGCAGTGGCGCGAGGCCTTGCAGCTCGCGGCATCGCCGAACGGCAACCGCGAATGGCGCCTGTCGAAAGATGGCGGACGCGTGGAAGAGATCCGCGCCGTATCCGGCCCAACCGCTTCGGTGGAACTGGCGACGAGCGATTTCTCCGCTGCCACGATCCGCCAGCGCACGCCTTCGCGCGTCGATAGCCTGTTCTGGGAAGCCTGCGACCTGCCGCAACCCAGTGCAGACGAGGTCGTCGTCGAAGTGGCGGCGGCCGGCCTGAACTTCCGCGACGTGATGTGGGCCATGGGCCTCCTGCCGGAAGAAGCGCTGGAAGAAGGGTTCGCGGGAGCGACCATCGGCATGGAGCTGTCCGGCAAGGTCGTTGCCATCGGCGACGCAGTGACCGATCTTTCCGTCGGCGATGCCGTGATGGGCATCGGCCCGGCGGCTTTCTCGACCCATGCGGTCATCCGCAGGGCCGGGCTTGCCAAGGTTCCGGCTGCGCTTGATCTGACGGCGGCTGCAAGCGTGCCGGTCACGTTCCTCACCGCATGGTACGCGATCGTCGAACTCGGCCGCGCAAGGGCCGGGGAGACGATCCTCATCCACGGTGCCGCCGGCGGTGTCGGGCTTGCTGCGGTGCAGATCGCCCAGACGCTCGGCATCAAGGTGATCGCAACGGCCGGCGGAAACGAGAAGCGGCGCTACCTGAGGGCGATGGGCGTCGAACACGTCTTCGATTCCCGGTCGCTCTCCTTCGTGGAGGATGTCCGGCGGGTGACCGGCGGCCAGGGCGTCGATCTCGTGCTGAACTCGCTGTTCTCCGAGGCGATGGAACGCAGCATCGAGCTGGTCAAGCCGTTCGGGCGTTTCCTGGAACTCGGCAAGCGCGACTATTATTCCGACCGCAAGATCGGGCTGCGGCCGTTCCGGCGCAATGTCAGCTATTTCGGCATCGACGCCGACCAGTTGCCGTTGCAGGCGCCCGACCTCACGAAACGTATTTTCGAAGAGCTCGGCCGTCTCTTCGCGGAGGGTCGGCTGCGTGCGCTGCCCTATCGTAGCTTCGCCCACAGCGAAATCGGCGATGCCTTCCGGCTCATGCAGAATGCCGGCCATATAGGCAAGATTCTGATCAGCCCGCCGAGCGCCGGAAAGGATCGGGTGGCGCGTGCTCCCGCCGGACCGCTTCGCCTTTCGGGCGAGGGCGTGCATCTCGTCGTCGGCGGCATCGGCGGCTTCGGTCTTGCCGCTGCCGAATGGCTCGCGTCCAGAGGCGCGCGTCGCCTGGCGCTCGTCACGCGCCGTGGTATCGGCGATCAGGAGACGAAGGATGCGGTCGAGCGCTGGAGCAAGCTCGGGATTGCCGCAAGCCTGCACGCCTGTGACGTCACAGACAGCAAGGCGGTTCGCGCCCTTCTCGAAAAGCTGAGAGCGGATGGCCCGTTGAAAGGCGTGGTCCATGCCGCCATGATCCTCGACGACGCCCTGCTTTCGAACCTCACGGAGGACCGCTTCCGCAAGGTCATCGACGTCAAGGCGCGGGGGGCATCGGTTCTCGACAGCGAAACGCGTGGCGACGCGCTGGACTATTTCCTGATGTTCTCGTCTGCGACGACCTTCGTCGGAAATCCAGGACAGGGCAATTACGTCGCTGCCAACGGCTATCTCGAGGGGCTGGCCCGGCGCCGGCGGATCGAGGGATTGCCGGGCCTGGCCGTCGGCTTCGGCGCGATCGCCGATCGCGGGTATCTCGCCCGCAACGACGATGTGAATGATCTGCTTTCGCGCAGGCTCGGAAATACATCCGTCAAGGCGGCGACCGCGCTTGCCATGGTCGAAGCCCATATGCGGGCGGACCCGGGAACCGTGGAAGCTGCCGTGATGATGTGCGCGCCCATGGACTGGACGGTCGCGCGCAGCCTCAAGGTCGTCGGCACGCCGCTCTTCGAGGTGCCGTTGCGTCAGGCCGGCTCCGCGGCAGCCGGAATGGGCGCGGAAAGCGTGGACCTCGCGGCCCTTGTCGAGAACAAGGGCGAGGCGGAGGCGCTCGACCTGATCTACCAGCTCGTCGCGGCTGATATGGCGGCCATTCTGCGCGTCTCGGAGAACACGCTTTCGCGGGACAAGATCCTGAAGGACGTCGGTCTCGACAGTCTCATGGCGGTCGAGCTCGGACTGAGCTTCAAGGAGAAGACCGGGTTCGATATGCCGTTGACAAGCGTCGGCGATAGCACGACCATCGACCACGTTGTTCGCAAGCTCTACGAGAAGGTGGCAAGGTCAGGTGGTCAGGAAGAAGAGACGACAGCACCTCTCAGCGATGCCGATGCGCTTGTCGAGCAGCATCTCGATGCGTCCCGCAGAGCATCGGAATATCGATGACCTCGTCTGACGAGACTTCAGGCTCCCGGATGGATCGGGTGCGCAAGGACGCGCTTCTGGCGCGCATGCGCGGAATAGCGCCGTCGGAGGCGCGCCGGAATACCGCCGCGGGCAAGCCGGTGCGGCCGGTTCCCCGCTTCGAGGATCTGCCGGAATACCGTCAGGTGCGCATGCAGCAGCTTGCGAGTGACGCGACCGGCATCGGCAATCCGTTCTATCGCACACATGACGTCGGCGCCGGGGCAACGACGGAGATCGAGGGCAGGCAGCTCGTCAATTTCGCCTCCTATGACTATCTCGGCGCCAACCAGCATCCGAAGGTGCATGAACGTGTTGTCGAGGCGCTTGCGCGATACGGCGTATCGGCATCCGCCAGCAGGCTCGTGGCGGGGGAGCGCCCGGTCCACGGCGAGCTCGAGGAGCGGCTGGCCCGCCTTTACGGCGTCGAGGCATCCGTCGTCTTCGTCAGCGGTTACCTGACCAATGTCGCTACCATCGGCAGCCTCATGGGGCCGGAAGACCTCGTCGTGCACGACGAGCTCATTCACAACAGCGCGCTTGCCGGCATCAAGATGTCCGGTGCCGCCCGGCGCTTCTTCCGTCACAACGACATGGCGCACCTGGAGGAGCTTCTCGCAGGGTTTTCCGGAAAGTTCCGCCGTGTTCTGGTTGTGGTGGAGGGCATCTATTCCATGGATGGCGATATCGCCGACCTGCCGGCGCTGGTCGATCTGCGGTCGAAATACGGCTTCTGGCTGATGGTCGACGAGGCGCATGCGCTTGGCGTTCTCGGAAAAAACGGTCGTGGCACGTTCGAACATTTCGGAATAGATCCGACCAAGATTGACATCTGGATGGGAACGCTCTCGAAAACCACATCGAGCTGCGGCGGCTATATCGCGGGAAATGCGGCTCTGGCGACCGTACTGAAGGGCGCCTCGGGCGGTTTCATATACAGTGTCGGCCTTTCTCCGGCGCTGGCGGCCGGCGCGGTGGCGAGCCTCGATCTCATGAAGAGCGAGCCTGCCCGCACCGCGAGGCTGAAATCGAACGGCAAGCTGTTTCTGGATTTCGCCCGCAAGGCCGGGCTGGATACGGGCCTCAGTGCCGGGCTGTCGGTCGTTCCGGTCATCGTCGGGGATTCCGTCAGAGCGGTGCAGCTCTCGAACGAGCTTCTGGCGGCGGGCGTCAACGTGCTGCCGATCATCCATCCCGCCGTTCCGGAAGGGCAGGCACGCCTGCGCTTTTTCATCACCAGCGAGCATAGCCCGAAGCAGATAGAGGACGCCGTCAGGCTGACGGCCGCGCATCTCGATACGCTTGTCCGCAGCAATTTCGGGCTGGGCTCGATCGATCGAGAACATATTGCCAGGCTGATGTCGAACCTCTGAGGTGCCGGATGGCGCATGTCCTCATTACCGGCGGTTCGAGCGGCATCGGACTTGCGCTGGCCTCGCTGTTGCTGAAGCGCGGCGATCGGGTCTCGCTTCTGGCGCGCGATCCGGATCGGCTTTCGGCGGCGCGGAACGCGCTGATCTCCGGCGGAGCGTCGACAGAGGCGATCTTCATCGCTTCTGTCGATGTGACCGATCAGAAGGCATTGAACGACGCAGTCGGCGCAAGCGAAGCGGAGCAGGGCGAGGTCGACTGCCTCATCGCTTCGGCGGGGATGGTCGAGCCGGCCCTGTTCGACGCGCAGCCGGCGGATGCCTTCGACCGGCAGGTTTCGATCAATCTGACCGGGGTGGCCAACAGTGTTCGCGCGGTCTATGCCGCGATGAAGGCGAGAAGGCGGGGAAGGATTCTCGTCGTTTCTTCCGGCGCCGGCTTGATCGGGATTCCCGGCTACTCCGGTTATTGCGCCTCGAAATTCGCGCTTCGCGGCTTCGCCGCCTCGCTGAGGGCGGAAGCTCTGTCTCACGACGTCACGGTTTCCGTCTGCTTTCCGCCCGATACGCTGACACCGCAATACGAACGCGAGCTACCCCTGAGGCCGCCCGAAGCGGCGTTGCTGATGGGGAAGGTAAGGCCCTGGAAGGTCGAGACGGTGGCGGGGCGCATGCTTGCGGGATTCGACCGCGGGATAGCGGAAATCCACTTCGGGGCGACGCTCGCCATTCTGGCGAGGATCGGGCCCGTGCTCGCGCCCTTCATAGAGCGGCGGCAACGCCGCCGGAGATCTCGATAGACCCTGACGCTGTCAATGAGCGGGCTGTACGATGAGCTCCCGCTTGCCGCGGCGAAAACCGGAGCTTCCATCAGGCAGGCACCGGCTCCAGGCGCGTTCCCAACCGCTGTCATAGAGACGATCCTTGTCGACGGCAGGTTGCCGGTAGATCAGGGCGAAGGCTTCCCTGACGGTACGCGCGCCGTAGTCGCGGGCCGTCCTGAGGGCCCATTCACGTACATTCTCCAAGGTTTTCCGGTCGATGTCCGGGACGACCCGCTCGTCACGCAGGCGGAAAAGCAGAGAGACGTGCTGCTCGACACGCGCAGGCGAAAGGCCGGCAAACATCATCGTTACCCGCAACGCTGCCTCGAATTCTTCTGTCGAAACCATAATTCCTCACGCAATGTGCCGGTTTTCCGGCGTCGTAGGCGAGGGGCCATGAAGGAGAAGGCTTCGCACGTCAACTCCCTCCAGTCGCTTTCGCCGAAAATTCCACCTGGAATATCGTTAAATCATCGCGTCTTGAGGTATCCTTAAATTTGACACTTGCGCGTCACCGCATTTCACGATGTACCGCCGCATTATGGCGATGCCGCTCGGCGGGCAGGCGGTTCGGCACGGACTGGCGCGGTTCGACGTCGAATTGCTCCTTGATCCTTGCGACCACCGCATCGAAGGTGTCGGCGCGGTTCTCCATCAGGCCGCAGATGCTCGGCCGAGTTCCGCAGAAATAGAAGTCCCATCCCGTATCTACCCGACGGATCCGGATCTCCTCCCAAAGTTCGATTTTCTGCTTTTTCATGCATTATTCCCCCTTGTCGCCTTAAGAATAACTGCCGGCAAGCTAGCATGTCTTCCCCCAAACGGGTGAGACGGCAGTCTCACCCGGCGGGTGGGCCGCCTATGGGCGGAAGCTACGACATCGCAACCAGCAAAACCGCCAGCGATAGGAACATCAGCATTGCAGCGGCGCAAATTCGCATGACGGTCAATCTGCGCGTCCGTTTTCCCGTCCAATCATAGCTCATCAGGCAGCAACCGCCACCGCCAGCACGATTGCAAGTAGCGTGAGAAGCGTCGCCACGAGGATTCTGTCGTCACTCGCGTCGCGCCTGCGCATTCCGGTCCAGTCGTACTTCATCGAAACACCTCTTCATGGGTATCGGTGCGCCAATGGTGCGAAAACAGGGTTAACAATCAGTAAAAATGAATATTCGTTGCCCTGGGCGCAGCTTTTGAAATGCTGCGAAGCGCATCCGTTGAAGAGGGCGGCGGGACGTTTCAGATTGATCAGCGCTTGCGGAGGCCGCTGCATTCTTGGAGCCGGCATCGGTGACCGAGGACACGTGCTTCGTTCTCCCGATGCCGCCGTACAGGCCCGGACACGGACCTGATCTATGCCCGGGCCCTTGTGCCGCCGAAGAATGGAGGAATCGGCGCACAATCCGCTATCTCGTCGCCTCTGGAGAGACCCGGCATCAGGAAACTTGGGTCCGCCGCCGGGTCCCTTTGGTCGCAATAAGGCGGTTGCGACGATGTATTTTTGTAGTTTCTTACATGAACAGGAGATGAACAGCCCGTCGGCCGAGATGTTGCCGGATCGGCACGAGGCGGATCCGCAGATTCCTTGCGGGGGTCAATCTTCTTCCCTGCGCCCGCGAAAGGCCGTCGGAATGCCCGCGGCCTTGTGGCATTGAGCCAGGGTCTCGAGCCATGATGCGAGTTCTTCCGGTACTTTTGCGTTCCCCGCCTCCATGGCTTCGATCCATGAGAGCTCGCATTGCAGGGCGCTCGCCAGATTGATGGGCGTCCAGCGGATCAGCAGAAGGCATTCTGAAAAACGGGCAGGCGTCATTGGCAATTGTACCGATTGAAAATCTGAGGCGAAGCGTTGCCGAGGTCGTCCGCCCAAGTCAAGGTCGCATTGTGGAAAGAATGTCGCAGATACCACCGTTGCGGGCGGTCGAGGGCAAGCTTCCGAAGCGGCTTGCCGCCCCTATCTGCCGGAACCCGCGGAATCGGGAAGCGCCGCCGGGGCGGCGGCGTCGGACATCAACTCGGCTGATCCTTGAGCGGATCCGTTGACGAAGAGAATGCTCAGGATGGATCCGAACATGACGACGAAGATGGCCAGGAGCGCCATGCCGGTCAGATTCAATTGGCGTTTCATCGTTGTGGCTGCTCTGGGTTCGTTTCCGGAAGATAGATATTGGCATTGCTCTGCCGCTGTTCCAGGGTGCCTCCGAGGAAAAGATAGCCGGCGATGGCAAGCAGCGCGGAAACGATCACGCCGATCGGAAAGCCGGTGCCTGAACGCTCCTCGGGCTGAAGAGGGAAATTTGCCATTCGTCTCTCCGACTGGTTGCTGGGAGCAGACGAAACTACTAAGCCGGGCAGGCTGTTCCGGAGGCGGAGTCACAACTTGTGACATGCCGTAACGAAGGCAGGAAACCGCGGCATGAGCGCCGCAAGGCCGAAATGGTCAACGACGTATGATGGCTGGATCGCCATCGACATTGCGCTCGGTCCCCAGCTTCGAGAACGCGGGATCGCCAGGCTCAGACGGTTCCTTGTCGACGGCAGCGATAAGGAGGATGCAGGCCACGAGCGCGGAAACGAACAGGACGCCATAGGTCATCAGATCTCACTCCGATACTGCAATGCCCGCCCTGAGGGCACCCTGCTATGATAAGATAAAAGCTTTCCTAAGGGATAGGGTTAATTTCCGCAGACTGCTCCCAACCGGGACATCGCGTTGCGCTGCGAGCGGCGGCTCGCGGACTGCGCCGGAATTCCGTTCATGCCGCGCTCGGCCGCACCCGAGGCGCAGGCAGTGATGTAGAGGCCGACCACCTCGGATCTGGCGGCAAGGTCGAAAGTCCGTGCCGTGGGCACCACGCGGCAAAATGCTTCCAGTCGGAGGTATTTCGCGCTCGACCATGACCGCTCGTGGCGCGATCTTAGGCGTCGCGAGTTCGAATCTGCTCAAGGCGTATATTGCATCTGTGCCCTCGCGGGGGCGGCAGCCAAACTTTCTGCTACCGGAATTCGGCTCCTGCGTCGGCGTCTTGCGCCTGAAGCCCATCGATGGTCGACAGTCCCGCCAAGGACCGCGCTTTCGGAAAGGCTCCCGTTATGACCGGTAGAACAAGGCGGCTCGGATAGGCCGCGCCGGAGAAGACCTGCTGCTTGGCCGCCACGAAATCCGATGCCCTGGCAAGGGTGGATGGGACTGCCGACTGCGGGTTACGATCGAAACGGGGAAAGTTTGAGGAAGCAATCTGGAGCCGCAGCCGATGGCCTTTCTTGAACAGCCGGCTGGTATGTCCAAGGCGGATGGTGAGTTCGGCGGGGTCATCGCCCGTTTCGCGGCCGCGGTTCCATCTGATGATTCCATCGACGATGGCAAGGCTCCGGTCGTCCGGAGCCACGTCGCAAAGCTTGGCTGTCCAATCGCAGGTCGTGGCGGAGGAGGTGACCCAGAGGCATGCCGTCACAAGCCCTGTCACCTCGAGATCGTCTCGCAGGGGCTGACCAGTGAAGACCAGCACGTCCTCTCGGATCTCGATTGACGCCTGATCGAGAGGCCCGGAATTGCGGCCTAGAAGAAGGCCGGGAAGGAAGGTCGCGCCGCCGACGCTTGGCACCGGCATGGACGGATCGGAAACATAAGTGGCACTCGCTTTCGCTCCCGCTGTCGAGCCGAGCGTTCCCCGGCTGCAATCGAGGAAATGCGGCACGGCTACCGCATCCGGCAAAGGCCAATCAGGCGCGGCATGCCAGCTGTTTGAACCTGAACGGAAATAACGCACAACCGGAGATGCCGGCCGGCGATCTTCAAGAACGCTGTCGAAGAAAGCCAAGTTTTCCTCTGGAAGATCAACGCTCGATGCACCGTACCCCAGCCATTCCTCGCCCTGCCAGTCGCTCGGATTGCCATGGGACCATGGGCCGATGATGAGCCGGTCAGGCATGCCGTTTTGCCCCACCCAACGGGATTTTGCCCTCTCGAAGAGCTCAATCGAACCCTCGAGAAAGATATCGTTCCAGCCGGCCACGACCAGCATCGCGGTTTTGTTCGTATCGATCCAATCGGGACGGGCTGATTCGGACGAGCCGCCGATCGCCTGGGGATCGAACCAATCGCGAACATAGGGTGCAAGCTCAGTGATCGCTTCATTCAGGATGGGCAGTCGAGTAAAGGCTGCGAAAGGATCCCGTTGAAAGAGTTCCAGAAATGCTTGCGCACGCTCCCGCGCATCAGGCGGCATCACCGCCATCCGATGGAAGATATGGTCGGCGCCCAGCGCCTCGATCACCCATAACAACAAGAACGCAAGCTCAAGCGCACCGCCGCGATACATCCATGTTTCGCGATGGCGCGCCGTCGTCAATTGCGGAGCGATCGCCTTTAGACCCTCCGGATTTTCCGACAGCGCCAGCACCTGCGTGGCGCCGACATAGGAAGCACCGAACATTCCGACCTTGCCGTTACAGAACGGCTGGCGTCTCAGCCATTCGATGGTATCGGCGCTGTCACGCCCTTCAAATTCAAAGGGAACGAACTCGCCGTCCGACTGATAACGGCCGCGAGTGTCCTGGATCGCGATCGCATAGCCTCGGCGCAGTGCCGTCTGAAACTCCAAAGCGGAAATATATTGCGAGCCGAACGGTGCTTCCTTGCGATAAGGGGTCCGCTGTAGAAGCACCGGCCAGGCGCCGTCCGCCGCCGGAAGCCAGAGATCGGTCTTGAGGACCACGCCGTCACGCATCGCCACATCGACATTGTCGAGCAGCCTGAATGTTGCTTGCTCTGTCATGGCCCGTTCTCAGCGCCTGCCGACAAGTCGCTGCCGCAACTGGTCGAAGGACACCGCAAGGATGAGCAGAAAGCCGGTGGCGGCCTGTTGCCATGAGGAGTTGATGTTCATCAGCGTCAGACCATTGTTCAGCACGCCGACGATCAACAGGCCGATCACCGTGCCGAACATAGTGCCCGTGCCGCCCTTCAGCGACGTTCCGCCGAGGATGACGGCGGTGACGACGGCAAGTTCCAGGCCGAGGCCGGTTGTGCCTGACGTCGAGCCGAGTTGCGAGGCGCTCATCAGCCCGCCGAGCCCGATGAAGGCGCCCGAAAGCAGGAAGCTCAGAAAGACCACGCGCTTCGTCTTGATCCCGACCAGACGCGCCGCATTCTCGTTGGCGCCGATCGCATAGATCGACCGGCCGAAGACCGAGCATTTGAGGACGATGCCGACGACGATGGCGACAAGGACGAAGACCAGGGCAGACAGCGGGATGTTGAGGAAAGGGCGCCAGATCGCCCAGTCGAAGTTGGAGATCAGCATGTTCTTGCCGCCGCCAATTGACTGGGTCAGCCCGCGGAAGATCGCCAGCGTGCCGAGTGTGGCGATCAGCGCGTTGACGCCGATCTTCGTCACCAGGAAGCCGTTGATCACGCCGATCCCCATGCCGACGACCAATGCGAGGGCGCTCGCCGGAAGGATGCCGATGCTGTCGACGGTCAAGGCCATGACAAGCGCGACGAAAGCGACGCCGCTGCCGACCGACAGGTCGAACTGGCCGGCAATGAGCAGCATGGTTCCGCCTGCCGCAAGCACGCCCGTAATCGACAATGCCGTGATCACGTTGACCCAGTTGCCCCAGGTCAGGAAGTAGGGCGAACTCAATGAAAAGAAGACGATTTCGGCGAGCAGGAAGGCGAGCAGCGCGGCCGATTCCGGTGTTTTGCGCCAGAAGCTGGTCTTGCCGCCATTTGCGTCGATATCCGCCATGGCTGTCATGGCCTCGAATTGAAGCTTATCATGCATGGACACCGCCTCCCGCGGCTTCGGTAAGAGTTTCGGTCGAAATGCGATCGTGCGGCATTTCCGCGATCAACCGCCCGCGGACCAGGACGAGCGCGCGGCTGGCGACGGCATTGACGTCCTCATAGTCCGAGGTTGCGATGATGATGGCATGGCCGCTAGCCGCCAGTTCGACGAGGATGCGATAAATCTCCTGGCGGGCGCCGACATCGACCCCACGCGTCGGTTCCGTCAGCACAAGGATTCTGGAACCCGCCTCGAGCCAGCGGCCGAGCAGAACCTTCTGCTGATTGCCGCCGGACAATTCGGTGATGATCTGGTCGCCAGTGGCGTCCGCCTTCACGCGCAGCTTCCGATGCCAGCGGGAATAGGCCGACCGCAGCCGCTCGCCGCTCAGCATGCCGGAGCGCGCCAGCCTCGGCCAGCTCGGTGCGGACAGGTTTTCTGCAAGTGTCAGGGTGGGCAGCAGCCCCTCGCTTGCCCGGTCCGCCGGCAGATGGCCGATGGAAGCGGCGATCGCCTCGGCAGGATGGCGAAAATGCGCAGGTTTGCCGTCGATAAAAAGTTCGCCTCTGTCGAACGTCCGGGCACCGACCAGCGAGGCTGCGAGCTCCTGGACGCCGGAACCGACCTTGCCGTACATGCCGAGGATCTCGCCCGGGCCGAGCGTGAAGGAGATGTCCGCGAAAGCATCCGATCCAAGACGCTCCGCTTCAAGAACCGGCTGCGCGCCGGAGAATGAAGAGCCCGGCGAATAGCGCGCATGGGCAACCGCCCGGCCGACCATCGCCTCAATGACCTGGTCCTGGGTGACTTCACTCGTCGGCCGGTCCAGTGAAACGCGGCCGTCACGCAGCACGCAGACTCGGTCGGCCAGGGTGAAGACCTCATCGAGCCGGTGGGTGATATAGAGAACTGCGGTCCCACGTTCGGCCAGGCGCCGGATCAGATGAAAGAGCTTGCGCGCTTCGGCGTCCGACAGGGCGGCGGTTGCCTCGTCGAAGATGATGCACTTCGACGTGCCAATCGTCGCGCGGGCGATCTCGATGATCTGTCGCTCGCCGAGCCGAAGATTTGCGACCTTTGCCATCAGCGGCAGGTCGGCGCCAATGAGGTCCAGCGCCTCTTCTGCCATCCGCTGCATGGCCCGGCGATCGAGAAGGCCCCCTCTCGTCGGCCATGCACCGAGGACGATGTTTTCGGCAACTGTCAGGGTCGGAGCGTCCGCAATTTCCTGGGCAATCAGCCTTATGCCGGCGTCCCTCGCATCGCCGACGCCGTGAAAGGATGCAGCCTTGCCGTCCACGGATATCGTGCCGTCGTCCGGGCGGTGGTCACCGGCCAGAATGCGCACGAATGTGGATTTGCCGGCACCGTTTTCCCCGAGAAGGGCGGTGATTGTTCCGGCGGCAAGATCGAGGTCCACGCCATGCAGCACCTCGACCGGGCCGAACGATTTCCGGATGCCGCGGACAGCAAGGAAGTCCGTCGTCATTTGCAGGCATACTCCGGATAGATCTTTGCGACATTCGCCGGCGTGATCAGCTCATGCGGGACCAGGATCTGGTTGTTGATCTTCTCGCCTTTGATCGCCTTGACCAGATTGGGCACGATCAGGTCTGCATAACGCTCCGGGAAATAGGCCGCCGTGGCGATGAAATGCGGTGCGGTCCAGATCTGGCAATTGTCCGGATCGAAATTCTGAACACCAAGATAGAGATCCTGGTTTCGTCCCTGCGTGCGTGCTGCGGCAAGTGCTGCGGTGATGACGTCTTCGTTGATGCCGACGGTGATGATCTTGCCGGCGCCGGGCAGGGCGGTCAGCGTATCGGTAAACTGGCGCTGAGCGGCGTCGGCCTGGCCGCCGGCGCCCGTGTCGATGATGCGCAGGTTCTGCACCGGCCCGCAAACGGCTTCGAAGGCCTTGCGGATGCCGCCCATGCGCTGGTCGTTGACGATGCCGACGGCTGTCGATTCCAGCGAGACGAAGGCATCATATTCGCAGTTGAAATTCTTGGCGAAATACATGCCGAGTTCGTGGCCGACGATTTCGCCTGCATAGGAATTGGCTGCGCCGACAAAGGCGGTTTCGCACGGCTTCTGCTCGATATCGATCGCAATGACGGGGACCTGCGGGCCTTCGGCGCAGATATTGGCGGCAGCTGCCGCATCCGCTTGGAAGGTGATCAGGCCGTCGACATTCTGCGTCTTGAACTGACGCACGCAGGCGAGAGCGGTGGCGGCATCCATCTTGGAATCGCAGGTGACAAGCTTGAAACCGGCCGTCTCGGAGGCCTTTTCCATGCCGCGCTGCAGTGCATCCGTAAAGGGAACGCCGAGGGTGAGCTGGGTAAAGCCAAGCGTCAGTCCATTGGCGCTGCCGGGTTGGATCGATTCAAACTTTGCCACTTCCGCAGGCGGGGTCGGCGCCGGGGCGTCAAGATGAATCTCGGCAGCATTGGCCGTCCGGCCTCCCAGCGCCAGAACGGCCGCGACGAGCAGCCCGGCGAAGCGGCGGCTGCGGACCGGATCTTTCGAATTCCCTATGCGCATATTAGGTCCTCCTCACCTGTTGATTGTTTGACCGGGGCGCTGGCCGCGGCCCATGCATGAGAGTGTTCAGCAGATTTGAATCACCTCGAGATTCAGAAGCTTGCCGAGTTTTTCGATTTTCGCAGCTATATGTCCGACGCCGACGGCACAGTGATGCGCCGGCCCCTCCGCATTCCAGTTCTCGACGAAGCGGCGGGCGCCGATCTCGAATTTGTAGCGGCTGTTGGTATTGCCGATTTCCAGAATTGGGCCGGGCACCGACTCTCCCTCCGCGCAGAGGAGGGTGATGCGCCCTTCGCGCTCGATGACCGAAAGAAGGGTCACCGGTCCATGTTTGACGGACATCTCGACACTTACGCCGGATCCGACTTTGCCATGATAGACCTTAAGCGGACGGATCTTGGTCCTGCCTTCGGCAACCTTGATATGCCCGGGTCCGTCATGACCCATGAGCACGATGTCCTCCCGAAAATCCATCGCATAATATTCGGTGAAGGATCCGCCGACGCCGAAACTGTCCATAATCTTCATCGCCTGGACGTTCTTGACCTCGTATTCGCCAGCCACGGGGACGCCTTGTGCCGTCAGGAGCGAGCAGCCGACGATGACCGAAGTGATCACGTCCTCATATTCATGGCCCGGTGTCGATTCATAATAATAGGCAAGCGAACCGAGCTTCCTGGCCTCAACGAACTTGCGCAAGGCAACGGCCGTGCGGGCCGCCCTTCGAAGCTCTGCCGGATCGCAATCGGGATCGATGTCGAACTCACGCCGGATCGTCGCCAGAGACATGGCGATTTCCTCGTCCGTCGTCTCGCGGCGCAGCCGCGCCAATTCATCGATCTCGACGATTTCGATATGCGTGCCGAAGGCTGCCGTATGAGCCGTCAGATCGGAATAGATGTCGAGCATGCCGTTGTAATAACGGCCCATCACGCCCAGCCTGTTATGCGCCATGACATGGGCAACGCCGGCCGCGTCGATCCAATCGGCAATCTCACGGTCGACCGCCGGGTCATTATGCAGTGTGCCGGTGATTTGGTGGAAAGCGACGCCCGACCGGCGGAACACATTGGCGATTTCCGGCACAGGACAAGCGCCGCAGTGGGCAAGCCATTCGCCGGTCATCTTCGTCCGGTCGCCCAGCGCATTGAAGCTGCCGTAGTCGATTGATGCCTGCGGCTGCAGGTTCAGGATGACGACGGGAACACGCGCACGCCGCACGACCGGCAGGACCGTGGACGATAGGGCATAGGTCGTCACGTGCAGGAAGATGAGATCGACGTCAGCCTCCCGGAAACGATGACCGGCATCGACGGCTTTTTCGGGCGAGTCGATCAAGCCGAGATTGATGATCTCGATATTGGGCCGAGCCAGTTTCTCGGCCATCTGCCCGACATAACCAGCGAGTCTTTCCTCCAGCCCCTCGAACTGCGGCCAATATGTTGCAAGGCCTATGCCGAAGAGGCCGATTTTGAGCTTGCGGTCCGTCATGCGCGCTCTGCCGTCGAACAGCAATGCGCAGGGTATGGCAGCAGGCGAAAGCCGGCCGCACTCAGCAACGATGACACTGATTTCTCTCCTCCAGGGCCGCAATTGGTTGCGGTCGGCTATCTACCTGCGACGGCAACTCCTGATGCCGGCTCCATCCTCTGGGAAACCGTAGCATCACGGATGCGAGTTGACATCACGGTCTTTTCTCCAAAAATGATCTGAAGCATACAAAAACTGATCCTTGGCAGGTCTCCATGACACAGAACTATTTCCTGTATTTGCCCGATAATCGACTGTGTTCCGCCTGGGGATGCACGGCGGTTTCGACTGGGCATACGAAAATCCTGCCTCATTCCGTCTATCCTCCGATCCGCCATCCGGATGACCATCATTTCGACTGGAAAAGAGGCCGGATCCTGCAGGCCTATCAGGTGATCCTCATCGCCGAAGGACGCGGCCTGTTCGAATTCGGACGCCGCGGAAAGATGCAACTCGTCGAAGCGGGCTCCGTCGTGCTTCTGTTTCCGGGGGTTTGGCATCGGTTTGCGCCTGATCCGGAGCTCGGCTGGACCGAAAACTGGATCGAATGCCGCAGCATAGCTTTCGATTTCGCACGTACTGCGGGCCTGATCGATCCGATGCGGTCCGTCCTGCCGTCGACGCCGGATATCGGTGCCACTTTCGAGAGGATCCACAGCCTTGCGGTCGAGGATGGCTTGGCCAATCAACCGCTGCTCTCCACACTCGGCCTGCAACTCCTGGCGCTGCTGTCGCAGCAGAGAGAACTGTCGTCGGCAGCGCCGGCGGATCGGCTGGTGGAGAGAGCTCGCATGCTGCTGATGGAACGGTGCACGCAGCGGATATCGGTCGAGGACGTGGCTAGGGAACTCGGCGTCAGCTATTCCTACTTTCGACGCGTCTTTCGAGAGAAGGCCGGTGTTTCACCGAAACAGCATCTTGTGTCGCTCAGAATACGCCGGGCGCAGGATATTTTCGCCAATACCGACAAACCCGTAAAGGAAGTCGCCGGCCTGCTGGGCTTCAGCTCGGCTTTCCACCTCTCGTCGCAGTTTCAGCATCTCGTAGGCTGCAGTCCATCCGAATATAAGCGCCGGTCGATCGGCGAGGAGTGACCGCGGCAACGCCAAACGTTCACCGACCGACTGCCGATGATTGCTTCCCCTTATGCGCGTCGACTTGGAGCACCGGTCGATTGTCGACATCCTTGAGGACCGAAGCGTGGCGAGTGCCGCGCGCTTCTGCCGGAGTGAGCCCAAAGGCGCGGCCGAAGACTGCCACTCGTTCCTGCCCGGCCCTGACAGCTCGTGGAGGAGCAGCAGGGCTCGGGTGCACGCGAACGGCGTCTTCGCCGCGCCGTCGACGGGCAGAAACCTGATCACGAGCGGAGTCGCGTTCTCCCGCCGGACAATGATCGGGGGCGGCGCGCAAGGCCCTGCCTTCGCGAAGCCCTTGCAGGCGGCTGATCACCCTTCTGTATTCGGCTGCGGCATGCCGATCGCGAAGCATCAGCCGCCCGTCGGTAATCTGGATGGAACTGCTCAACAGCCGTTGGGCCGTGGCGTTGGCATGAATGAACCGCCCTGTCTGATCGATTGCGACCACGGCCTTTCCGATCTGGTCGAACGATGTGGCGACTGTGGACAGCGTCACGCGCCCCACCAGATGCGCGAGGCTGCCGACTTCGTTCAGCCTCACGGAAAACTGCTGGAGCACGGCCCTCTCGGTTTCTTCGAATGGCCCCTGGCGGGGAGATCGGTGCAATGTCAGCGACCAGAAGTCGGGGCCGGTGCGAAGGCCGATGCTCGCCCAGCCCTTCCCGTCGAAGCGAGGCATGAAGTCGTCGAAGAACGGCGCGTAGCGGGCGTAGCGCTCGATCGGGTCACGGTCCAGCGCCACCTCGCCCCGCATGTTGATCGCCCGCGCACGTTGATGGCTCTCGCTGTCCTGTTCCGTCCAGCTCTCGCTGACATAGGCCTGGAGGCAGTCTCTGAGGCTGGCAGTCGCCATCGCCCCTTCGGAGCCGGATCAGCGATCACGTCCGACAGGTTCATGGGGTCGCACTTGGTGGTTGGCTTTTTCTGTCCCGTGTGCCTTCCGTCGTGTTCTGGTCGAGCTGCTCGCCGGTTCCGGTCGCTGATCCACCGGTGTTGTTTTGAGGTTGTCAGGCTCGATAGTCTCTCCGCAGACTTAGGAAAAGCGGCCTGAAAAGTAGTTGCCATGAAAGCCGAAGGGGATGTGATGCGGCACCGAAGCCCGGGCGAGTTCGGCAAGCGTCGCGGCGTCGAGCGCAAGCAGGAACGAGGTCCCCGCGCCGGCATCGAGCACAACGGACAGGAGGACGCCGTCATCCTCCGCCATTCCCTGCGGCCGCGCTACGAAGACAGGCTCGCCGGGAAAGCACCCCGGCTCGGTCCAGGTCGTCACGGTTGCCGGCGCCGTGGTCGAAAGCTCGATCTTGGCAATGGTGTCGAGGAAGGTGTCTGCTCGGCTCTGTCCTGCTCCCCATATGCAACTATAGGATCGCCCGGCGCGGCGGGAATAGTCGATGCGCGGCAACTCGATCCGCGTGTCACAAAGCGGCTCCGGCTCAATCTCAACCATTCCTGAACCACGGCCATCGAGCGGAATGCGGAATCGCGTCAGTGTCGAGGTCGGATTTATTTTCGCTCCGGCGCGCAGGCGGTCGAGGCGCAGGTCGTCGATGATCTTCGCATCAGGATAGGCGAGGAGATCCACCAGCAGCGTTCCATCCGCCTCAAACGCGTTGACGTGATGGAAGCAGAAGCAGGGTGGCGCCTTGGCGCGGGTTATGACGGCGCCATTGGCCTTGTCGATTGCCGTAAACAGCGTACCGAACTCCGGCCGCCAGCGGTAATTCGTGATGAAAGGCTTATCCGACAATGCGAGCCAGATCGGGTTCACCCGCAGCGGGAATTCCGTCAATACCAGGTAGTGCTCGGACATGCCGAACGAATGCATATAGCTCGGTCGGTCGACCGGAATCTCCGCCAAGACCCGCTGGGTGCCGTTCTCGTCGATAAACAGGCGGTAGAAGCTGTGGCGCCCCATATCGATGACATAGGAGTAGCCGCGCACTCCATCGCTGTGCGGATGCGCAGTCGAGACCTGCCCACCGATCGCGGGGCTGAATTGCAGTCGGCTGCGCGTTTCGAGCGTATGCGGATCGAAGCGGATCGGCATCGGCGTTTCAGTCAGCGCAACGATCTCCTTACCCAGAACGGAGACGTTGACATTCGCATTGTCGGTCGGCTTTGGGTCGAAGATCGCCATCACACGGCCAAAGAGCGTTCTGCACGGATCCGTCATGAATTCGCCGCGCACGACGCGGCCCTTCTCCATCGCTTCGCAATAGGCCTGCGAGCGAATGAAACGGTTGGAATAGCGAACCATGCTGTCGCCGAAATCGAAGGCGTGGAGCATCGCAAGCCCGTCGAACCAGTGCGTATAGGCCTGCTGTCCGACCTCGAACTTTGCAGGCCCTGTTCTAAGCAGCCGACCAGTCAGCCACGCCGGCAACACGCCTTCCACCTTTAACGATAACTGATCGACTTCGTGTTCGAGCGTGGTGAAGCCCAGTCCGTATTGGCTATTCCCTTCAGGCATTCCTGCCTCCTTGGTTTCACCTGATATCTCCGCCCTTCCGTCTGAGTTTCACGATGGTCCGATGGCCACAAAAGCTTTCATTCCACGTGCCCAATCGGGAAAAGGATCATCAGTCTTTGTTCAGCCGCCGCCCAGGCTCGGACGTGGTAGAGCCGCAGGAGCAGGATGCTTACGGCGAAGACAAGAATTCCGGACACCACGCCGAGAGCCATCCCCAAATGGATCAACGATGTCGCCGCTATACCGGTGAAAACGCCTGCGATTGCGCCATTGATCGTGCTTACCATCCCGGCGGTCGTCACGAAAAACTGCCATTGCGAAGGCTTGAGTCCCTTGTCGACGAGCACGGCCGAACGATCAGGCTGAACAGCACGAAAGGAGCGCCCATCTCAGTGACTTGCGCTACGAAGGCGAGAGCGATCGTTGCGCTCGAGACCGAGGTCAGGAACAGATTGGCGCGCTGGTTGGCCTCCTGGATCGTGGCTGTACGGGCGGTCTGCAGCACGAAATGCTCGGTTGTCATCGATTGCAGGACTTGCGGCGCGTCGTTGTTGTCATCCGCCATCGCCTTCTCCTTCGCCAGTTCAGCCATGGTCCCGCGTGGATCGGCTGCGATCGCGTCCTGCCTTCAGTCGCGTGTGAATCTTACGCGAACCGGCCGGCTTTCGGCAGTCGCCCTTGGGACCATGTCGGCATGTGGAAGCTCATGACACAGGGCCGCTCCGGCAATCGCTCCAGAGTCTCCTCATAGTTCCGGCGGTAACTCCGCTTCATCTGAACGGTTTCAAAATCCTTGCGGTCACGCCAAGCTTCATAGAGCATAAAGTGCGTCGGATCATCGGGATCGCGGTGAACGCTCATGCCGACATAGGTCGGCTCGGCTGTTTGCCGTTCGACGACCTCCAGCATCAGGCGTTCGTACTCTTGCTCAAGGCCCGGCTTTGTCTTGATATCCACCACCAAGGCAAACTGGTCCTGATCCATTGAAGCCTCTGCCAAAACAAATCCCACGCCTGGGCAATCACCTCCTCGTCGGTGCGTTAGTGAACATCCGACACCCAGTTCATCGCCTGCGTTTTCTCCTTTTCCGAGAACACACGTGCTTCGATCTGCGGGAAAAGTGTGCCGGTCATATCGGTCGCCGCCTTGATCCATTGCTTGTCGGAAATCACAGCGGCACGCTTGAACCGGTGAAGCTCGCTAAGCTTGCTCAGACCGTACTGCAGATCGCGTTTCAACGCGTCGGCCGTCATGTCCTCGAAACCCGTGAGATCCGTCAGGACGCCGATGTCTTCATAATCGCTCAGCTTTTCCTCGATGGTCGGAATAATCTTGTCGTAATCGTCCGTCGTGACCGTGCCGGTGACACGGAACGCGGCGACATGCTCCGGAGCGGGAATAACCTCGATCATTTTTTCCTCCGTCTGATCGGATTTGTACTTTTCGCCAACTCGCGCCATGGGCGGATGTTCCTTTCATACATGCGACTTTCAGCTGGTTTTGGTGCCGCATCCGCCAATCTACAGGTCATCCTCGGCCATTGGGCGAACTGGTGATCTTCTATCTTGAGCGTCTCGTCATGCTCGACCGGATGTCCGGGCCCTGGCCTTGAAAGTCGGGATGGATGGAGGTTCAGGTCGCTTTCCTTCCTGTTCTAGGGCCGTCATGCACGAGCGAGTTCGCGGATTCTCCGTTCCACTGATTGGGCGATCCATCCGGCGACCGAGCCGAGCGCGGTCGCGCCACCCAGCCGTGCGATCGACGCCACTTCGGGTTCGAAGTGGGACGCGAAGAAGGTGATGAGCCCGATAAAATAGCCGAGCAGGTTGTTCAGGATCGGCAATCCGCGGGTGGCGATGACGACGAGCGCTACGCCGAATACCGTGATGGGAAGGCAGCTCCGCGCGTGCCGGCGAAGCGATGGGGCTGACTCAGCCCGCCATCAGCCGCGCGGTCGCACGGCTGGAGGAACGCGTCGGCATCCGGATCTTCAACCGCACGGCACGGGCGATCTCGCTCACCGACGAAGGGCGCCAGTTCTACGAAGCCGTGGCGCCATTGCTCGCCGGCATCGAGGACGCGGCAGTGAGCGCGGGAAAGAACAAGGGGCTGGTGCGCGGCCGGTTGCGGGTGAATGTCGATGGAACCTTCGGCCATTATGTTCTGGCGCCACGGCTGGGCGACTTTCTCGACCGCTATCCCGAACTTTCCGTCGAGGTCAGCGTCCGCGACAGCATGGGCGATCTCGTCGGCGAAGGGATCGACGTCGCCGTTCGGTTCGGCGCGCCCGAGCCGTGTGAGCGCGAGACGCCCAGCACGTCGGCCGCCTTCCGGAAGCTCCGGTGCTCTGCGACCGCCACAAGGGCGGCCAGATCCGTCAGCGTCGGCCTCGCCATTGGTCATCCTTGTTCACCGGCTCATGCGGATTAGAGCGTATTATCACAACAAAAGGAAGTCGTTATGTTGCCGTCAAATGGGGCATCGAAGGCTTTGTCGAGGCCGTCGCTCAGGAAGTCGCGCCATTCGGGATAGACTTCATCATTGCCGAGCCGGGGCCTACCGGCACAAATTTCGGAGCGGCTCTCGATCGCGCGGAGCCTTCCGAGATTTACGAAGAAACACCTGCAGGCGAGGTTCGCCGTTTCATCGCCAGCGGTTGCGCAGGCACCCAACAGGGTCGTCGGGACATGGCGAATTGTCTCTGCGACAGTCGAGGTGAACGGGACGACGTCGCTTCCCTATGGCCCGGAGCCTCAGGGAATACTGGTGTTCACGAGCGACATGCATTTCATCGAGTTTCTGCACGATCCGCGCATCCCGCGCTTCAAGTCGAACGAGCGGGGAGGCGGCACCGACGAGGAGAACAGGGCCGTCATGGCCGGCACGCTCGCCTTGTATGGCCGCTATACCGTCGACGGGGACGGCAACTTCAGCGGAAACACTGTCGAGGGTTCGTCCTTTCCCAACTGGATCGGCGATGTTCGAACGACGAATGAATTGACCATGAGGGTTGAGGGCGACCGGATGATCGAGAACTTTCAGCGCCCAGGCGGAGCCAGGGTGACGATCATCTTTGAGCGTGCACGCTAGAGCAGCGTGCATTCATGTGTGTTCGTAGCCTGCCGCCTTGAAGTAGTTTCTGCACTCGGTTGTCGAGAAGAGGGAGCAGATGTTGCCGATGGCCTGCCAGAGACCGTCGATGGTGCGGATGGCGCGGGCTCGCAGATGCGCCTTGAGCTTTGCGAATGCCATTTCGATCGGGTTGAGATCCGGGCTGTAGGGCGGCAGGAACAGCATCCACGCCCCACGCGCGCGGATGGCTGCTTCGGCCTTCGGGCTCTTGTGGACGGCGAGATTGTCGAGGATGACGACATCACCCGGCGACAGCGTCGGGGCGAGTTGGGTCTCGACATAGGTCTCGAAG
>JARYGU010000015.1:0-146288 GCA_033795365.1 Shinella sp. | reverse complement strand
AGCGGGGCACGTCGTGTGTCACCATTGCTACCTTAACTGAGGCACAGGGCGTGCCCCGGCCGAGACCCCGACCGAAAAGGCGGGAGGAAATGAAGGAAGACGCAAAGCCACGGGCGGAAAGCCGCCGCGTGGGTGGAGGCGTTTGCGGATTGCCGTGGCCGCGTCTGCGGGAGGAACCATTGAGGATCGCAGCAGGAAATCCATCCTGCCCGCATCGACGCCCTGGTCGTCCCGCGGCGGCTTTCGAGAGGTGGCGATTTCCACCTGCCGCCCCGTCATCTATCGTTGCCGTCTCCCCTTGCCATCCATGCCCGATCGGCATAGCTCTCTCCCCCGAACGATCCGGAAACGCCATGCCGCACAAGGTTTCTCTCTCCCGCCTGAAGCTTGCCGACTTCCGCAACTATGCGGCCCTGTCGCTCGCGCTCGACGGGTGCCATGTCGTGCTGACGGGACCGAACGGTGCCGGCAAGACCAATCTGATGGAGGCGGTCTCCTTCCTCTCGCCCGGCCGGGGCCTGCGCCGCGCGCCCTATGCCGATGTCGTGCGGGAGGGTGCGCCCGGCGGCTTCTCCGTCTTCGCCGCCCTCGACGGCATGGAGGGCGAGGTCGAGATCGGTACCGGCACGGAGGGCGGCGACGAAGGCCAGTCCCGCCGGCTGCGGCTGAACGGCACGCCCGCCAAATCCGTCGACGAGCTGACCGACCACCTGCGCGTCCTCTGGCTGACGCCGGCGATGGACGGGCTCTTCACCGGCCCTTCCGCCGAGCGCCGGCGCTTCCTCGACCGGCTGGTGCTCTCCCTCGATCCCGAGCACGGCCGCCGCGCTGCCGATTTCGAGAAGGCGATGCGCGGCCGCAACCGGCTGCTTTCCGAGCCGCGCCCGGACCCGCAATGGCTGAGCGCGCTGGAGCGCCAGATGGCCGAGCTCGGCGTCGCGATGGCGCTCGCCCGCCAGGAGCTCGTCGGCCTTCTCGCCGGCCTCGTCGAGGCGGCGCGCGACGAGGGTCCGTTTCCCTCGGCGGCCATGGCGCTTTCCGGATTCCTCGACGGCGAATGGCAGCGCCCCGCCTTCGAGATCGAGGAGCGCTACGTGGCCATGTTGCAGGAAGGCCGCCACCGCGATGCCGCCGCCGGCCGAACGCTCGACGGGCCGCACCGCAGCGACCTTATCATCCGCCACCGCGAGAAGGACATGGAGGCGGCGCGCTGCTCGACCGGCGAGCAGAAGGCACTGCTCGTCGGACTGATCCTCGCCCATGCCGGCCTCGTCGGCAACATGACCGGCCATGCGCCCGTCCTGCTCCTGGACGAGATCGCCGCCCATCTCGACGAAGGCCGCCGCGCCGCCCTCTTCGATCGGGTGGACGCGCTGGGCGGCCAGGCCTTCATGACCGGCACCGACCGCGCGATGTTCGATGCGCTGGGGGAGCGCGCCCAGTTCCTCGCCGTGGCGAACGGAGGAATCGCCGCATGACCGTCATTCGCATCTCCACCCCCGGAAAACCCGTGCTATCGTGAGCGCCATGACCGCGACAGAACCCTTGAGCCCCGAAGAGATCGCCCGCTACCAGCGCCATATCGTCCTGCCGGAGATCGGCGGCGCCGGCCAGCAGCGGCTGAAGAACGCCAATGTCCTCGTCATCGGTGCCGGCGGCCTCGGCGCGCCGGTGCTGCACTATCTGGCCGGCGCCGGTGTCGGCCATCTCGGCCTCGTCGACGACGACACGGTTTCCCTTTCGAACCTGCAACGTCAGGTGATCCACGATACGGGCGCGATAGGCACGGCGAAGACCGAAAGCGCGGCCGCCGCCATCTCGCGGCTCAATCCGCATGTCCGCACCACCCGCCTGGACATGCGGCTGACGGCCGAAACCGCCCCGGGCCTGCTTGCGGGATTCGATCTCCTGATCGACGGCTCGGACAATTTCGAGACGCGCTATGCCGCCGCCGATGCGGCGGAAAGAGCCCGCATTCCGCTCGTCACCGGCGCCGTCGGCCGTTTCGACGGCTCGGTCACGGTGCTGAAACCCTGGGAGGAAGGGCCGGACGGCAGCCTCAATCCGGGCTATCGCGACCTCTTTCCCGAGCCGCCGCCTGAAGGCGTCGTGCCCTCCTGCGCGGAGGCCGGCATCGTCGGTGCACTGACCGGCGTCGTCGGCACGCTGATGGCGATGGAGGCGATCAAGCTCGTCACCGGCGCGGGCGAGCCGCTCGTCGGCCGCCTCATGCTCTATGATGCGCTCGCCGCCCGCTTCGAGGTCATGCGCTACCGGCGCAGGAGGGCCTGAGCCTAAAGCCGGCCCGGCAGCACCCGGTCGGGCGGGCGATGGCCGTCGAAGAAGGTGCGGATGTTGATCACCACCTTCTCGCCCATGTCGATGCGGCCTTCGAGCGTCGCCGAGCTCATATGCGGCAGGAGCACGACCTTGCCTTCCGAGGCGAGCTTGACGAGCTTCGGGTCGATCGCCGGTTCGTTCTCGAAGACGTCGAGCCCGGCGCCGGCGATCCGGCCTTCGCGGATGCACCTGATGAGCGCGGTCTCGTCGATGATGCCGCCGCGCGCCGTGTTGACGATGTAGCTCGTCGGCTGCATCAGCTCCAGCCTGCGGGCCGACAGCAAGTGATAGGTCGCCGGCGTCGAGGGGCAGTTGACCGAGACGATGTCGACGCGCGCCAGCATCTGGTCGAGGCTGTCCCAATAGGTCGCCTCCAGCGCCTCCTCGGTGTCGGGATGGACGCGCTTGCGGTTGTGATAGTGGATCGAGAGGCCGAAGGCCTTGGCGCGCCGCGCCACCGCGGTGCCGATCCGCCCCATGCCGACGATGCCGATACGCTTGCCCCAGATGCGCCGGCCGAGCATCCAGGTCGGCGACCAGCCCGCCCATTCGCCCTTGCGGTCCGTCAGCACCTGCGCACCTTCGGCAAGCCGGCGCGGCACGGCGAGGATCAGCGCCATCGTCATGTCGGCCGTGTCCTCGGTCAGAACGTTCGGCGTGTTGGTGACGGTGATGCCGCGCTTTGCGGCGGCGTCGACGTCGATATGGTCGATGCCGTTGGAGAAGCTGGCGATCAGCTTCAGTTGAGGCCCGGCCTGCTCGATCAGCGCCGCGTCGATCCGGTCGGTCACCGTCGGCACCAGCACGTCGGCGCTCTTGACGGCGGCGACGAGCTCGGGCTGCGTGCGCGGGGTGTCCGTGATGTTGAGCTCGGCATCGAACAGCTCTCGCATGCGCGTCTCCACCACGTCGGGCAGGCGGCGGGTGATGTAGACCTTCGGTTTTTTCCTGTTCGTCATCAGCTGTTCAGCCGTCCTGTTGACGGGTCCTTAACCAAGTTGGGCAAGAATTGGTTCATCAAGGGCATTTTCTACCAGACCCGGTCGCGAACACAATCCGCTCCCGGGAGCGGCAAGGCGATTTGCGTCGAACCTGTCGGCCGGTGGGCGGATGCCCGTCATCGTATCGATTGGATCTGGTCATGCGCAGCTTTCTTTCCCGCGTCTGCATCGCAACCATGGCATTCCTCCCCGTCTTCGCCGGCATCGCCCATGCCCAGGCGGCGAAGGGCCCGAGCGGCCTGCCGCTGCCGCGCTTCGTCAGCCTCAAGGCCAAGAGCGTCAACCTTCGCGTCGGCCCCAGCCTCGATTATGCCGTCGCCTGGCGGTATCTCAAGTCCGGCGTTCCCGTGGAAATCATCCAGGAATATGACAACTGGCGCCGCATCCGCGATGCCGACGGCACCGAAGGCTGGGTCAACCAGGCGCTGCTTTCCGGCGACCGCACCGCCGTCACCGCGCCGTGGATGCGCGGCAAGGGCGACGACGTCTTCGTCAGCATGCGCCGCGATCCTCAGCCAACAAGCAGCGTCATCGCCAAACTCCAGCCCGGCGTCGTGATCCGCGTCGGGGAATGCAACGGCGACTGGTGCCGTGCCGAGGTCGACGGGACCGACGGCTGGGTTTCGCAGGGCGAGATCTGGGGCGCCTATCCGGGCGAAGCCTTCAAATAGGCTCCGTCCGTCCGGCGCCGAACGTCAGCCGACCGCCGCCTCGGCGGGAAGGAGCCCCGCCTCCCGCGCCGCAGCTTCCAGCGACTGCATCGGCCGTGGACCGATCTGCTCGATCACGATGCCGGCGGCAAGGCTGCCGAGATTGCCGCAATCCTCGAGCGAACGGCCCGTCGTATAGCCGTAGAGGAAACCGGCAGCATAGAGATCGCCCGCGCCCGTCGTATCGGCCACGTTGCGGATCTTGGTCGCCTGGATCGCAATGCGTTCGTCACCCCTGACGATGATCGAGCCTTCCTCGCTCATCGTGACGGCGGCGAGCCGGCAGTCCCTGCCGATCATCGAAAGCGCGTGCTCGAAGTCCTCGGTCTCGTAGAGCGCCAGCGCCTCCGCCTTGTTGGCGAAGACGATGTCGACCGTGCCGGAGCGCATGAGGTCGAGGAATTCGCTCCGGTAGCGGTGGACGCAGAAGCTGTCGGAAAGCGTCATGGCGACTTCGCGGCCGTTCGCATGGGCGATCCGGGCGCATTCGCGGATCGCGTCCTTGGCGCGCGGCGGATCCCAGAGATAGCCTTCGAAATAAGTGACCTTGGCGGAAGCGACGACCTCCGGCTCGACATCCTCGGGGCCGAGTTCGACGCAGGCGCCGAGATAGGTGTTCATCGAGCGCTCGCCGTCTTCCGTGACGAAGATCATGGAGCGGGCCGTCGGCGGGTGACGGTCGAGCGGCCTGGTGGCGAAATGCACACCCTGCGCATGGATGTCGTGCGTGAAGATCTCGCCGAGCTGGTCATTTGCGACCTTGCCGAAATAGGCGGCGCGGCCGCCGAAATTGGCGACCCCCGCCGCGGTGTTGCCGGCGCTGCCGCCGGAGGCCTCGAGCGCCGGCCCCATGCGGGAATAGAGAAGCTCGGCCCTGTCGGCGTCGATCAGGTTCATCGCGCCCTTGATGATGCCGTTGTCGGTGATGAAGGCATCGTCGCAGCGGGCGATGATATCGACGATCGCATTGCCGACCGCCAGCACGTCGAATTTTGTCATGCAGAGTCCGTCCGTCTCGAAAAAGGGAAGAGCCGGTCTTCGGTCATAACGGATTTTCGCGAAGTTGGAAGCGGAAATGCCGCCTTGCCTCCGGCCGGCGAGGCGGCGAAAGCAGGGTCAGTCCTTGGCACGCTCCACATAGGAGCCGTCCTCGGTGGCGATGACGACGCGGGTGCCGGCCTGGATATGCGGCGGAACCAGCGTGCGCACGCCGTTGGAAAGCATGGCGGGCTTGTAGGAGGAAGAGGCCGTCTGACCCTTGACGACCGGTTCGGTCTCGGTGATCTCCAGCGTCACATGGCGCGGCAGGTCGATGGCGATCGCCACGCCCTCGTGGATCGACAGCATGACGGCCATGCCTTCCTGCAGATAGGCTTTCTGGTCGCCGATGTCCTCCGACGACATGGCCACCTGGTCGTAGCTTTCCGGGTTCATGAAGTGGAAGCCTTCGCCATCCTCGTAGAGGAAGGTGTGCTCGCGGTCCTCGACATAGGCGCGCTCGACCTGCTCGGTGGTGCGGTAGCGCTCGGAGACCTTCACGCCGTCGGAGATGCGGCGCATGTCGACCTGGGTGACCGGCGTGCCCTTGCCCGGATGGAAGTTCTGCGCGGTGAGCACGACGTAGAGCTTGCCGTCGACGTCCAGCACATTGCCCTTGCGGACCGAAGAAGCGATGACCTTTACCATAAGTCTTCCTTGTATCTGTGAGATGCGCGTCGTAGAGACGGAAGGATTTCATCCCCGGGCGCGAAATGCGTTTCGGGGCCGCAACTACCCTATATTCCGGCAAAAGACCAGTGCATCCGCCGGAACGCCGGAAGAAACCTCGCGATGACCGCATTTCGAACCGCACCTTCTCCCTGGTGGACGCCCGACGTCCATGCCGATCGCCGGCCGTTCCTGATCGCGCGAAACCGCATCCAGGCGGCGTTGCGGTCTTTCTTCGCGGCCCGAGATTTCATGGAGGTGGACACCGCGACGCTGCAGGTCTCGCCCGGCAACGAGGCGCATCTGCATGCCTTCCGCACCGAGGCGATCGGCCATTCCGGCGCCGTCACCGCGCTCTACCTGCATACCTCGCCGGAATTCGCCTGCAAGAAACTGCTTGCGTCCGGCGAGAGGCGCATCTCCTGTTTCGCCCATGTCTACCGCAACCGCGAGCGCGGTCCGCTGCATCATCCGGAATTCACGATGCTCGAATGGTATCGGGCGGGCGAGACCTATGAGAGCCTGATGGCGGATTGCGCGGAAATCCTCGCCCTTGCCGCCGAAACGGCGGGTGGGACAAGGCTGCGCTACCGGGGCAGCGAGGCGGACCCGCTCCTGGAGCCGGAGCGGCTGAGCGTGGCGGAAGCCTTCGACCGCTTCGCCGGCGTCGATCTGCTCGCCTCGATCGCAAGCGACGGCGCGACGGATCGCGACGGGCTTGCGGGAGCCATGCGGGCGAAAGGATTGCGCGTCGCCGATGACGACACCTGGGCCGATCTCTTCAGCCGCGTCCTGGTCGAGCGCGTCGAGCCCAATCTCGGCTTCGGCCGGGCGACGATCCTCTGTGAATATCCGCTTGCCGAAGCGGCGCTTGCCCGGCCTGCGCCGCATGACGGCCGGGTGGCCGAGCGCTTCGAGCTCTATGCCTGCGGCGTCGAGCTCGCCAACGCCTTCGGCGAACTGACGGACGCCGCCGAGCAGCGCCGCCGCTTCCAGCTTGAGATGGCAGAGAAAGCCCGCGTCTATGGCGAGGCCTATCCGCTGGACGAGGATTTCCTGGCGGCGCTCGAGATCATGCCGGAGGCAAGCGGCATCGCGCTCGGTTTCGACCGGCTGGTTATGCTGGCAACGGACGCGTCGCGGATCGAGCAGGTGCTGTGGGCACCGGTCGCGGAGACGGCGCCATGAGCGCCGCACGCACGCTGCGGACGGTCGCCGAACTGGAGGCGGCGGGGCTGCTTGCGCCGGAGAGCCTGCCGGCCGCGGCGAAGGTTGCGAGCCGCTATGCCGTCGCGGTTTCGCCTGCGATCGCCGCGCTGATCGACCCGGCGGATCCGGCGGATCCGATCGCCCGGCAGTTCATTCCCGATCCGGCCGAGCTCGTGACATTGCCGGAAGAACGGGCCGATCCGATCGGCGATCTGGCGCACAGTCCGCTCGAGGGCATCGTGCATCGCTATCCGGACCGCGTGCTGCTGAAGGCGGTGCATGTCTGCCCGGTCTATTGCCGCTTCTGCTTCCGGCGCGAGATGGTGGGGCCGGAAGGCCTCGGCACGCTTTCGCCGGAAGCGCTGGATGCGGCGATCGCCTATATCGCCGCGCGGCCGGATATCTGGGAGGTGATCCTCACCGGCGGCGATCCACTGGTGCTCTCCCCGCGCCGCCTGCGCGAGATCACTGCCCGGCTGGCTGAAATCGCGCATGTGAAGGTTGTCCGCTTCCATACCCGGGTCCCGGTGGTCGAGCCCGAAAGGATCGACGATGAGCTTCTGCAGGCGCTGAAGGCCGCCGGAAAGACCGTCTATGTCGCGCTCCATGCCAACCATCCGCGCGAGCTGACGCCGGCCGCACGCCGCGCCATTGCCCGCATCATCGATACCGGCGTGGGTGCGATCAGCCAGACCGTGCTCCTGAAGGGCGTCAACGACGATCCGGACGTGCTTGCCGAACTGATGCGCGCCTTCGTGGAAAATCGCGTCCGGCCCTACTACCTGCATCATCCCGATCTTGCGCCCGGCACCGGCCATTTCCGCCTGAGCCTTGCGGAAGGGCGCAGGATCGTCCAGGCACTGCGCGGGCGGATCTCGGGCCTCTGCCAGCCGACCTATATCCTCGACATCCCGGGAGGCTACGGCAAGGTACCCGCGGCTCCGGCGTCGATCGAGGAGGCGGACGACGGCTGCTTCCGGGTCCGCGATTTCCGCGGCGCAGAGCACCTCTATCCGCCGGAGGACGAAAACGGCGCCTGATAGGCGCCGTTTGCAGGTCATCTATCGGGCCGGTCAGAACTCCTCCCAATCGTCGGCGATGCCCGTATCCTGGCGCGCGCCAAGAGCGCCTGCGAGCTTCTGGTTCAAGGCGTGGGCCGGCGAGGAAATCGGGCGGGACGTCTCGCTTGCGGGCTTGACGTTCCACTGGCCGGGCGATTTGCGTGAAACCGGGACGGCTGCGGCAGCGGGCGCGGCGACCGTGGAAATCACCTGAAGATGCGGCTGGCTGGCCGCATGGCCCGCGCTGCCGCCGACATTGAAGCGGCCGATCAGCGCGTTCAGCGCCTGGACTTCCGAAGCCAGGCCGTGGCTTGCCGCCGTCGTCTCCTCGACCATCGCGGCATTCTTCTGCGTGCCCTGGTCCATCGTATTGACTGCGGTGTTGATCTCCTGCAGCCCGGTCGACTGTTCGCGCGCGGCCTCGACGATGGCCTGCACGTGAGCGTTGATCTCCTGGACCTCGGAGACGATCGTCTGGAGAGAGCGACCGGTCTCGCCGACCAGCGACACGCCGCTCTTCACATGCTCGCCCGACGTGTTGATGAGCCCCTTGATCTCCTTGGCGGCCTTGGCGGAGCGCTGCGCGAGCTCGCGCACCTCCTGGGCGACGACGGCAAAGCCCTTGCCGGCATCCCCGGCGCGCGCAGCCTCGACGCCGGCGTTCAGCGCCAGCAGATTGGTCTGGAAGGCGATGTCGTCGATCACGCCGATGATGCTGGTGATCTCGCTCGACGACTTCTCGATCTCCTGCATGGCGGCGACGGCGCGGCGCACGATCTCTCCGGACTTCTCCGCTCCTGCGCGGGTCCGGGCGACGAGCTCGCCCGCTTCCTCGGCGCGTTTGGTCGAATCCTTGACGGTGGTGGTGATCTCCTCGAGCGCAGCGGCGGTCTCCTCGACGGAGGCGGCCTGCTGCTCGGTCCGGCGCGAAAGGTCGTCCGCGGCCGCACGGATCTGGCCGGCGCCGGCATTGATCGCCCGCGCGTTCTCGCCCACTTCGCGCAGCGCATCGTTGAGACGGCCGACCGAGTCGTTGAAATCGACGCGCAGGCGGTCGAGGTCGCCTTCGAAGGGTTTCTCGATGCGGCAGGTGACGTCGCCGGAAGCAAGCTTTCCAAGCGCCTCGCCGAGCGCGAAGACGGCCTCCTGGACCTTGCCCCCGTCGCGGATGCGCTCGGCGTCACGCTGCTGGCGTTCGCTTTCGGCATGCGCGCGATCGGCTTCCGTCTGGCGTTCGAGCCTGAGACGTTCGACGGCATTGTCGCGGAAGACGGCGACGGCGGCGGCCATCTCGCCGATCTCGTCGCTGCGTCCGGCATGCGGGATCTCTTTCTGCAGGTCGCCTTCCGCCAGGTTCTTCATCGCGCCGGCGATGCCGTTCAGCGGGCGCACCACGCGCCGGTTGACGAGGAAGACCGCGGCGACCGCAAGCCCGACGGAAAGCGCAAGCGAGGCGACGGTCAGGGCAAAGGCGAAGCGCTCCTCGGCGCGCGCCTCGAGGATCGTGCGCGCCGTGACCGCCTCGTTTTCCGAGACCAGGCCCTTCAGGGCCGCGTCGATCGCATCCGCGCTCGTCTTCATCGCACCGTGATAGACTTCGAGCGCCGGACCCTTCGCGGCGATCGCCGAGAACTCCTTGAGCTTTTCGGAATCGGCGAGATAGGTGGCGAGGTTCCCCTCGATACCCTGCACCGCAGCGGCGACATCGGCCTGATCGGCATTCGCCGCGCCATAGGCGCCGATCATCTGCCCCAGGCGGTCCGCGCGGTCCTTGATCGTCGCCTCTATGCGGACGATCTCGTCAGGATCCATCGAGAGAAGATGTTCGGAATAGGTGGCGTTGAGCGCAGAGAAGGCATGGCTGATCTGCAGGATCGCGCTCATCTGCGGCACGCGTTCCTCGCCGATACGCTCGATATGGCCGGTCATGGAGGAGAGCGAGCGGAAGGCCACGACGCCCTGCACGATGCCGACGATCACCATGACGACAAAGAGAAAGGGTAGAAGCCGGCTGATCCTGAGATTGCGCATGGAGACCTCGATACTGTGAAACGCAACGGAAGAATCGCACCCTTTGACCGGCAGGCGGTCCGCAAAGCGGCCGCATGCCATCGGCGGGTCGGCGCATCATGCGGGACCGGAAAGCCGATATCGTGCACGCGGAAGTCTAGAGGCACGCCTTTAACGCCCGCTTAATGCGACGTCTTCGCCTGCCGACTTGCGCCGGGATTCTTCACGCCCTACATGCTTCGGCGACACGGAGTGACACGGATGATCCTGGAAGCCGCGCGGCTCGCCCTTGCCAATCTCTTCGCACCGCAGACGCGCGGGGTCTTCTGGAAAGTCCTGGGACTGACGATCCTGGTGCTTCTGGTGCTCTGGTTCGCGCTGCGCGAAAGTTTCGTCGCCTTCGCCCTTCCCTGGCTGGAAGGCCTGATCATGCCCGGCATTCCCGATTGGGCCGGCTGGCTGACGGTGGTGTTCGGCATCCTGGCGAGCATCGGGCTTGCTCTGGCGCTGGCGCTTCTCCTTGCGCCGGTGACGGCGATCATCGCCGGCCTTTTCCTCGACGATGTGGCCGAGGTCATCGAAAAGCGCGACTATCCGGCCGATCCCGCCGGCAACGCGCTGCCGCTCGGTGCGGCGATCGCCGGTTCGGTCAAGTTCCTCGGCATCGTCATTCTCGGCAATATCGTCGCGCTGTTCCTGCTGTTCGTTCCCGGCGTCAACCTCGTCGCCTTCTTCCTCGTCAACGGCTACCTGCTCGGCCGCGAGTTCTTCGAATTCGCCGCCATGCGTTTCCGCCCGCCGCAGGAGGCGCGGCTTTTCCGGGCAAAGCACCGGGCGACCGTCTTCCTCGCTGGCCTGCTGATCGCCGCTTTTCTCGCCGTCCCGATCGTCAACCTCATGACGCCGCTTTTCGCCGCGGGGCTGATGGTGCATCTGCACAAGATGATCTCCCGGCGCGACCCGGAGTTTCGCGGCTGAGGCTCAGCCGGGAAGCGCCGTCTCGTCGTACATGGCGGCAAATTCGGCGCTCGGCGGGATCGGCTTGATCACGTCGATCATCACGCCGTTCGGATCGGCGGCGATGAAATGGCGCTGACCGAAATCCTCGTCGCGGAGTTCCAGCCAGATCGGCAGCCCCGCCGCCTTGCAGGCTTCGTAGACCGCATCGACATCCTCGACTTCGAAATTGAGGAGGAGGCCGGCGGCCTTCCGCCCGCGACCCGTCTGCGGGATCGTCTCATGATTAAGATCGAGAACGGCAAGGGTGACATGCTCGCTCTCAATCGACTGCAGATGCACATACCAGTCGCTGGTAAAAAGCGGCTGGAAACGGAAATGGCTGCAATAGAAGGCGGCAGTGCCCTGCACGTCGTCCGTCATGATGACAGGATAATAGCTCGTCGTTTTCATCTCTTTCGCTCCCTCCGAATTTAACATACAGTCTGCATGTTTCTTGTTATTAACATACAAACAGATTGTATGTAAAGAGAGCAGAATGAGCCGAAGCAATCGCGAACGTACGGAAAGCACTGTCAGCGCCCTGATCGAGGCCGCAAGGGCGCTCTTCGTCGAGAAAGGCTATGTCGAGACCGCCACGCCGGACATCGTCGCGGCTGCCGGCGTAACCCGCGGCGCGCTCTATCATCATTTCGAGGACAAGAAGGCACTCTTCCGGGCCGTCGTCGAAAGGGAGGCGCAGGCCGTAGCGGCGGCGATCGAGGAAAGGGCGGCGCCGGCCGGTTCCCCGCGCGAGGCGCTGCTTGCGGGGGCGGCGGCCTATTTCGATGCCATGGCTAAGGAAGGGCGCACGCGGCTCATGCTGCTCGACGGGCCGGCGGTCCTCGGCTTCGCAAGCATAGGTGCAATCGACAGCGAGAATGCGGAAGGCACGCTGAGGGACGGCCTTGCGGCGGCGCTTGCCGCCGCCGGCAAGTCCGACCGCCTGATCGGCGCGCTGACGGCACTGCTTTCGGCCGCCTTCGACCGCGCGGCGATCGCCATAGAGGCAGGTGAAAGCCGCGCGGATCTCGAAACCGCGATCGCGACGCTGGCCGACGGGCTCCTCAAGCCGTGACGCCGATCACCTGCGGCGGCAGCTCGACGAGGGGAGCGGGGATATCGCAGGTCTTCTCCGGCGATTTGCAGATGTCGGCGATGACGCAGCGTTCGCATTCCGGCCTTCGCGCCTTGCAAACATAGCGCCCGTGCAGGATCAGCCAGTGATGCGCGTGGTAGAGATACTTGTCGGGAATTACGCGCAGCAGATGGTCCTCGACCTCGTCCGGGGTTTTCCCCGGCGCCAGACAGATCCGGTTGGCGATGCGGAAGATATGGGTGTCGACCGCGATCGTCGCTTCGCCGAAAGCCATGGACATAACGACATTGGCGGTCTTGCGCCCGACGCCCGGAAGCATCACGAGCTCGTCGCGGCTGCGCGGCACCTCGCCGCCGAACCTCTCGATCAGCATCCGGCTGAGCGCGATGACGTTCTTCGCCTTGTTGCGATAGAGCCCGATCGTCTTGATATGCTCGCGAAGCCGTTCCTCGCCGAGCGCCAGCATCTTTTCCGGCGTGTCGGCGATCTTGAAGAGGGCGCGCGTCGCCTTGTTGACGCCGGCATCGGTGGCCTGCGCGGAAAGCGCGACGGCGACGACGAGCGTGAAGGGGTTCACATGCTCCAGCTCGCCCTTCGGTTCCGGGCGCTGGATGGAGAAGCGGCGGAAGATCTCGTTCAGCTCGTCCTCGCAATAGGCCGTGCCGGGTTTTGCCGTGCGGCGTTTTGCGCCGGCCGTCCTTACCGCCGCGGATTTCGATTTTGGTTTCGCGTTTTTCATGATGCTTCTATAGTCATCGGCCATGAGCGAAGGCAACGCAGATATGTCGATCAACGAGCGGCCGGTCTTTTCCGCGGAGCTCCAGCCCTACCGTTCGCTTGGCAGATCCGGCCACCTGATCTTCTTCCTCATCGCAGGCGCGATGACGGCGGCGCATATGGCGGTGTTCCTCATTTCCGGCGCCTGGCCGGTGGTGATGTTCTTCGGCGCGGATTTCGCGATCCTTTTCGGCGCATTCTGGCTGAACAACCGCGCCGCCCGCGCCCGCGAGCTGGTCGAGTTGTCGCGCACCAATATCTCGATCCGCAAGATCGCGCCCTCGGGCCGCGAGACCGAGCACCTGTTCAATCCCTTCTGGGCGCGCTTCCTCGTCTCGCGCAGGCAAGAGATCGGCATAACCGCGATGCATGTCAGCGGCGGCGGACAGCGGACGGATGTCGGCAGCTTCCTCCATCTCGACGACCGGGAACGCTTCGCCAAGGCCTTTTCCGGCGCTCTCGCCCGGGTCAAGCGCGGTTATTGAGCTTTCGCAAGAATCGGGTGGCCCGGACGGGCCGATCGTGGTTTTCTGACGGCGAGATTTTGCGAATCCCCGCGCGTCGACGGGGAGCCGGAGAAGAATGATGAATATCGCAGCCACGTTGAAGACGGACATCACGCCGGCAGGCGGGGACTATGACACGGTTCGCCACGTGATCGAGATGATCACCGAGGACTACCGTGAGCAGCCGACCCTGGAGGAAATCGCCCAGCGCCTGAAGCAATCGCCGACGCAACTGCAGAAGACCTTCACACGCTGGGCCGGGCTTTCGCCCAAGGCCTTCCTGCAGGCGGTCACGCTCGACCATGCCAAGCGCCTGCTCAGCCGGGAAGCGCTGCCGCTCCTCGAGACCAGCTTCGAGCTCGGCCTCTCCGGACCGGGTCGCCTGCACGATCTCTTCGTTACGCACGAGGCGATGTCGCCCGGCGAATGGAAGGCGCGCGGCGCCGGCCTGACGATCCGCCACGGCTTCCACGCCTCGCCCTTCGGCCGGGCTCTGGTGATGATCACCGACCGCGGACTGGCCGGCCTCGCCTTCAGCGACGACGAGGACGGCACCGCCTGCTTCGAGGACATGGCCCGCCGCTGGCCGAACGCCCGCTATGTCGAGGATGTCGAGGCCACGGCGCCCTACGCCGCGCGGATCTTCGATCCGAAGCGCTGGAACCCGCAGGAGCCGCTGCGGATCGTGCTGATCGGGTCCGATTTCCAGGTGCGGGTCTGGGAGGCGCTGCTGCGCATTCCGATGGGCAGGGCCGTCACCTATTCGCACATCGCCGGCTCGCTCGGCCAGCCGACCGCATCCCGCGCCGTCGGCGCGGCCGTCGGGCGAAACCCGATCTCCTTCGTTGTCCCCTGCCACCGGGCGCTCGGCAAGAGCGGCGCGTTGACCGGTTATCACTGGGGGCTCACCCGCAAGCGGGCAATGCTCGGCTGGGAAGCGGGAAAGGCCTAAGGGCTTTCGGCCCCCATACGGCAATGACCGAACGCCCCGCCCCGCTTCTCTCCGTGTCAACGCGGGAAGGGACCGGCAGGCGCTCGCATGCCGCATCGACCGGGCCCAGCGAAAGCAAACGGACGATTCTTTCGTTGCGTCGTGCCGTGCGAGGCGATAGTTCGGAGGGACGATCACGGCTTTCGTCAAGAATCCTCCCCCAGAACCGACAGGTATCGCCTTGCTTTCCACCGCTTCACCCGTTTACGAAAAGAGCTTCTCCGCCTTCCTGTTCGACATGGACGGGACCATCCTCAACTCGATCGCCGCCGCCGAGCGGGTCTGGGCGCGGTGGGCGGCGCGACAGGGGCTCGACGTCGAGACATTCCTGCCGACGATGCACGGCAAGCGCGGGATCGACACGATCCGGCAACTGGCCCTGCCCGGCGTCGACCCCGAGGCCGAGGCCAAGGAGATCGAGCGGCAGGAGATCGAGGATATTGCCGGCGTCGTGGCGCTGCCCGGCGCGATCGCCTTCCTGAACTCGCTGCCGCCGGAGCGCTGGGCGATCGTCACCTCCTCACCGATCGCGCTGGCAAAGGCGCGGCTCCAGGCGGCCGGAATGCCGATCCCCCAGGTGCTGGTGACCGCCGAGGACGTGAAGATCGGCAAGCCTGCGCCCGACGGCTACATGCTCGGCGCGAAGCGACTGGGCTTCGATCCGGCCGACTGCTTGGTTTTCGAGGATGTGGCGGCCGGCGTGCTGGCCGGCGAGGGCGCCGGCGCCAGCGTGATGGTGATCACCGCGACGCATGCGCATCCGTTCGAGACCTCGCATCCTTCGATAGCCGGCTACGAACACGTGCATGTGGAGATCGAGGCCGACGGGCGGCTGTCGCTGGTCGAAACGAAGACCGGAGAGTAACCCGTCCGCATGAGCCGGGAGCATCTCCGGCACCGCGCGAGATGCTCCGTCCTTTTGTTTTCACGCAATTGCGGACGGAAAACCGTTGCACACTTTTCCTGGAACTATCGACCGCTTCATCGCCGAATGGGAGCTGACCCCGGAGGGCGAGGCATTCCGCTCCACCGCGGCAAAGTTGATGCCGGTGCGCTGGAGGGGCCTTCCGGCCATGCTGAAGGTTTCCACCGAGGACGAGGAGAGGACCGGGCACCTGCTGATGCGCTGGTGGGACGGCGACGGTGCCGCAAGGGTCTATGCCCATTCGGATGAGGCGATCCTTCTCGAGAGGGCAACGGGCACGCGCTCGCTTTCCGACTATGCCGTGAACGGCCGTGACGACGAGGCGACGCGCATCCTGTGCGAGACCGTGGTCCGGCTGCATGCGCCGCGCGAGACGGCACCGCCAGAGCTCATTCCGCTCGATCGCTGGTTCCGCGAACTCTGGCCGGTCGCGGACAGCCAGGGCGGATTGCTGGCGCGCGCGGCGCAGACGGCTCGGACGCTGCTTGCCGATCCGCGCGAGATGCGCGTTCTCCATGGCGACATTCACCATGGCAATGTGCTCGACTTCGGCGAGCGCGGCTGGCTGGCGATCGACCCGAAGCGGCTTTTCGGCGAGCGCGGCTTCGATTACGCCAACATCTTCTGCAATCCCGATATCGGCGCTCCGGAAAGCCGGGTGGCGATCCGGCCCGAGCGGTTCGAGCGGCGGCTGGCGATCGTCTGCGAGGCGGCCGGGCTGGAGCCGCGGCGCCAGCTGCAGTGGATTCTCGCCTGGGCCGGGCTTTCGGCGGCCTGGTTCCTGTCGGACGGCGTCCCGCCCACCGTCAACCTGTATATCGCGACGCTTGCGGCGGCAGCGCTCGACCGCTGAGCCGGCTCTCTTCCGGGATCCTATTCCGTCCGGCTTGACGCGCCAGCGACTTCATGCTGAAACGTTTGGACGGCGAACGCCGCGCGGTCGAGCGATGCTCCCGCCCCTCCCCCAGAAATTAAAACCGCAGGCTGGAGTATCCCTTTGTGCGTTCAAATGAACGCGCGCCGTTCCAGGACCTGCACACGCCTTCTTCCTTTCAGGAGACGACCCATGTCCGAGGACAGCATCCGGCCGGGCGACCTTGCCGGCCAATCCGACCGTTTCATCCTGCTTTCCGGCTGCTCGGGCGGCGGCAAGTCGACACTGCTTGCGGCTTTGCAGCAGAGGGGTTTTCGAACATTCGAGGAGCCGGGGCGGCAGATCGTCAAGGAACAGCAGGCGATCGGCGGGCCGGGGCTTCCCTGGCGCGACGCGGGATTGTTCTGCGAACTGTGCGTATCGCGCGCGATGAACCAGATGGCGCAGGCCGCGGCGGCGGATGATCTTGCCTTCTTCGACCGCGGCATCGTCGACGCCGTCGCCTTCCTCGACTATCTCGGCCGGCCCGTACCCGCCCACCTGGAAACGGCTGCACGGCGCATGCGTTACAATACGCAAGTGTTCATGACCCCTCCATGGCCGGAAATCTTCTCCGGCGACAGCGAGCGCAGGCATGGGCTCGACGAAGCGATCGCGCAATATCAACCGGGCCTCGCGACCTTCCGCAGGCTCGGCTACCGGCCTCTGGAGCTGCCAAGGACGGGCGTCGAGGAGCGGGTCCAATTCCTGCTCGATGGCCTTGCAAGGGAAGGCATGATATAAAAGACAGGCGCTGTGGGCAGCTTGCGTTCGTTCGAACATGAGGCGCTCCGAAGCCGGCACGGTACGACGTTTGGCCCACCGGGAGGCCGCCTCGTCATGAAGGAACTCTCTTCTTCGGCAGACCGCTTGAGACGCCCCTTGCAGCCGATGCCGGACGATGTCCGCGATGCTCTTTCGCGACGCGGCCTTTTCGAAAAATACGCTGCCCGACCGGCCTACCAGCGCAACGACTATCTGCTTTGGATCAGCAACGCCAAACGGATGGACACTCGCGCCAGGCGGCTGGACCAGATGCTGGACGAGCTGCAGAAAGGCGACGTCTATATGCGCATGAAATGGAATGACGGATAAAAACCCGCCTTTCCGCGCTGTCTGCGTAAAGGCGGGTGCTTGTAGCCGCGAACCGTGATGGGATGCCGGCGATCGAAGGGTCAGCCCTCGAAGAATTCCTTCATCCGGGCGAAGAAGCCGGAGGATTCGGGGTTGTTTTCCTTCGAGGACAGCTCTTCGAACTCCTTCAGGAGCTCGCGCTGCCGCTTGGAGAGCTTCTGCGGCGTCTCGATCTGGATCTGGATATAGAGGTCGCCGACCTGGGCGGAGCGCAGGACCGGCATGCCCTTGCCCTTCAGGCGGAACTGGCGGCCGGCCTGGGTGCCTTCCGGCACCGAGACGCGCGACTTGGTGCCGTCGAGCGTGGCGACGTCGAAGGTGCCGCCGAGTGCGGCCGTCGTCATGGAGATCGGCACGCTGCAATAAAGATCGGCACCGTCGCGCTGGAAGAACTCGTGCGGCTTGACGGAGAGAAAGATGTAGAGATCGCCCGCAGGCCCGCCGCGCAGGCCCGCCTCGCCCTCGCCGGCGAGCCGGATGCGGGTGCCGTCCTCGATGCCTGCCGGGATATTGACCGAAAGCGAACGCTCCTCGGTGACGCGGCCCTGGCCGTGACATTTCACGCAAGGGTCGGGAATGATGGTGCCGCGGCCGTGACAGGTCGGGCAGGTGCGCTCGATCGAGAAGAAGCCCTGCGCCGCACGCACGCGGCCGGAGCCCTGACAGGTGCCGCAGGTCTGCGGCTTGGTGCCGGGCTTGGCGCCGGTGCCGGAACAGACGTCGCAGGTGATCGAGGTCGGCACGCGGATCTGCGCGGTCTTGCCGGAGAAGGCCTCCTCCAGCGAGATCTCCATGTTATAGCGAAGATCCGCGCCGCGTTCGCGTCCGCTGGCAGAACGCCGCTGGCGCCCGCCGCCCATCATCTCGCCGAAGATGTCCTCGAAGATGTCGGAGAAGCCGCCGCCCTGGAACCCGCCGGCACCGAAACCGCCGGCGCCCATGCCGCCATGCTCGAAGGCGGCGTGGCCGTAACGGTCGTAGGCCGCGCGCTTCTGGGGATCCTTCAGCGTCTCATAGGCCTCGTTGACTTCCTTGAACTTCTGTTCGGCCGCGGCATCGCCCGGATTCTTGTCCGGGTGATACTTCATCGCCATCTTGCGGAAGGCGCTCTTCAGCTCCTTCTCGTCGGCGGTCTTCGACACTCCCAGCGTTTCGTAAAAGTCAGCTTTTGCCATATCGGTTTCACGTCCGTTTCATGGACAGGGTTCGGTTGGGGGAAAAGAGAAATCGCAAGACTGCTACCGCAACGCGCCCGGCGGACCAAGACCGGACGCGCGAAGAGGCGAAAGAAGCGGAAAGGAAAGCCATGACGTCGCCACCGCGTTGAACGGGAGTTATCATGTGCTTTTCCCCTCGCGCCGTCTTCCGCCTCTTCTTAACCGGTAGGACCGGCCGCGGGAGATGCGGCCGGTATCTCTGCATCATCAGGCGGAACGCTTGCGTTCGTCCTCGTCCTTGACTTCCTCGTAGTCGGCATCGACGACATTGTCGCCGGCCTCGCCGGACGAGGAGGAAGCCGCGGCTTCTGCCTGCTGGGCTTCATAGATCGCCTGACCGAGCTTCATGGAGGTTTCCATCAGCGTGTTGGTCTTGGCCTTGATGTCCTCGGCGTCGGGCTCGGAAGCCTCGACGGCGGTCTTCAGGGCCGCGATCGCGTCCTCGATGGCCTTGCGGTCATCGGCGGAAACCTTGTCGCCATATTCCTGGAGCGACTTCTCCGAGGAGTGGATCAGGCTTTCGGCCTGGTTCTTCGCCTCGACGCCTTCGCGGCGCTTCTTGTCGCTCTCGGCATTGGCCTCGGCGTCCTTGACCATCTTCTCGATGTCGGCATCGGAAAGACCGCCGGACGCCTGGATGCGGATCTGGTGCTCCTTGCCGGTGCCCTTGTCCTTGGCCGAGACGTTGACGATGCCGTTGGCGTCGATGTCGAAGGTGACCTCGATCTGCGGCATGCCGCGCGGTGCCGGCGGAATGCCGACGAGATCGAACTGGCCGAGCAGCTTGTTGTCGGCGGCCATTTCACGCTCGCCCTGGCTGACGCGGATGGTCACGGCCGACTGGTTGTCCTCGGCGGTCGAGAAGGTCTGCGACTTCTTCGTCGGGATCGTGGTGTTGCGCTCGATCAGCCGGGTGAAGACGCCTCCAAGCGTTTCAATGCCGAGAGACAGCGGGGTCACGTCGAGGAGCAGGACGTCCTTGACGTCGCCCTGCAGGACGCCGGCCTGGATGGCGGCGCCGAGGGCGACCACTTCATCCGGGTTCACGCCCTTGTGCGGCTCCTTGCCGAACAGCTGCTTGACGGTCTCCTGCACCTTCGGCATGCGGCTCATGCCGCCGACGAGAACGACTTCGTCGATCTCGGCAGCCGAGACGCCGGCATCCTTGAGGGCTGCCTTGCACGGGGCGATCGTACGGCTCACGAGGTCTTCGACCAGGCTTTCGAACTTGGCGCGAGAGAGCTTCATCGTCAGGTGCTTCGGACCGGAAGCGTCAGCCGTGATGAACGGCAGGTTGATTTCGGTCTGCTGCGAGGACGACAGCTCGATCTTGGCCTTCTCGGCAGCCTCCTTGAGGCGCTGCAGGGCAAGCTTGTCGTTCTTCAGGTCGATGCCCTGGTCCTTCTTGAACTCGGCTGCGAGGTATTCGACCAGACGCATGTCGAAGTCTTCACCGCCCAGGAAGGTGTCGCCGTTGGTGGACTTAACCTCGAAGACGCCGTCGCCGATCTCCAGGACCGAGATGTCGAAGGTGCCGCCGCCGAGGTCGTAGACCGCGATGGTCTTGCCTTCCTTCTTGTCGAGACCGTAGGCGAGTGCCGCCGCCGTCGGCTCGTTGATGATGCGCAGCACTTCGAGGCCGGCGATCTTGCCGGCGTCCTTGGTGGCCTGGCGCTGGGCGTCGTTGAAGTATGCCGGGACGGTGATGACGGCCTTCTCGACCTTCTCGCCAAGGTAGGATTCGGCGGTTTCCTTCATCTTCTGAAGGATCATCGCGGAAATCTGCGAGGGGGAGTAGCCCTTGCCCTGGGCTTCCACCCAGGCGTCGCCGTTGTCGGCCTTTACGATCTTGTAGGGGACCAGACCCTTGTCCTTCTCGACGGTCTTGTCGTCATAACGGCGCCCGATGAGGCGCTTGACGGCGAAAAGGGTGTTTTCCGGGTTGGTAACGGCCTGGCGCTTGGCCGGCTGACCGGTCAGGCGTTCGCCGTCTTCGGTGAACGCGACCATAGAGGGGGTCGTGCGGGCGCCTTCGGCGTTTTCAATGACTTTCGCGTCCTTGCCATCCATGACGGCGACGCAGGAGTTGGTTGTTCCGAGGTCGATACCGATTACTTTTGCCATGTCATTCTCTCCTTCAAGCGAACTGCCGGAACCCATTCAGGCATTCATTTGGCAGCCCCTAATGGTATGGTCTTCACGGGAAATCGCAGCGTCAGCCGCGGTCCTGCGGCGTATATAAGGAGCAGTCCAAGCGACTGCAAGGCATGAAGCGAGCGGAAGGCTCGCAAAATCAGCGGTCTGAGCGCCATTTGAAATCCCCGCGGCGAATGTGGTGAGGACCGCGCGTCCCGTCAAGTCGCGCATCGTCATGCAGCCCGCCAATCCACTGGCAAAGACATGAAGGCGGCCAACTCAGCCGCCGGTAAGGATGTCGAGAAGGGTCGTGCGCCGGTTGGCGTTCACCGCCTGGCCGCCGACATCGGCCGGCGGGACAAGCCGGTCGTCCTCGCCGTCCATCGGCATCCGGCCGGCAGAGCCGGTATAATCGGGGGAGACGCCGCTCTCTTGCATCGGCCGGTCTTCGAGGCCGAGCGCACGCGAAACGAGATCGCCGATCGATTCCGGTTCACTGCGTGGCGGCTCTGCTTCAAGGACCGGCATGTCGCCGCCGGTGGTGCCGAAGAGCGGAGAGGGTGCAAGCCCCTCATGGGCGGCGGTCATGAAGCTGCTCCAGGCCTTGGCGGGAAGCCCGCCGCCGGTCACCTTCTTCATCGGCTTGCCGTCGTCGTTGCCGAACCAGACGCCCGTCGTCAGGTTGCTGGTGTAACCGACAAAAAGCGCATCGCGGAAGGACTGGGTGGTGCCGGACTTGCCCGCGGCCTGCCAGCCGGGAATTCTGGCATTGCGCCCCGTGCCTTCGGTGATGACCCTCGTCATCATGCCGTTCATCATGGAAGCGACGTTCGGCTCCAGGACGCGCGGCGGGTTGTCGTAGATGTTCTCGTAAAGAACCTTGCCGTCGGCGGTGGAGATGCGGCGGATCACATGCGGGGTCGCCTTGTAGCCGCCGTTCATGAACGGCGCATAGGCCGCCGTCAGCTCGACCAGCGAGACTTCCGACGTACCGAGCGCGATCGACGCGTTGGGCTGCAGATCGGATTCGATGCCGAGGCGATGGGCGACCTTGACCACCTGCTCGGGGCCGACCTCCATGACGAGCTGGGCGGCGATGGTGTTCAGCGAATGGGCGAGCGCGGAGGCGAGCGTCACCTCGCCGCGATATTTCTGGTCGTAGTTTTCCGGCGTCCATTTGCCGATGCGCACGGGGGCGTCGTTCCTGACAGAAAGCGGCGAGCGGCCCTCCTCGAGCGCAGCGACATAGACGAAGGGCTTGAAGGCGGAACCCGGCTGGCGCTTCGCCTTCGAGGCGCGGTCGAACTGGCTTGCCGCATAGTCGCGGCCGCCAACGAGGGCGCGGATGGCGCCGGTCCCGTCGATCGAGACGAGGGCCGCCTGGGAGGCGTCGAGTTTGCCGCCTTCGGTATCGATGATCTGCGATATCGCCTCGTCCGCCTTCTTTTCGAGGTCGAGATCGATGGTCGTCTCGACGACGAGATCCTGGGTGATGTCGCCGATCATCGCGGGAAGCTGATCCATCACGAGATCGGCGGCATAGTGCTCGGCGCCGGACCAGTAGCTCTTCGCCCTCGCCGGCGTCTGCGCCATGGCGGTCTTGATTTCGCCGTCGGTGACGAAGCCTTCCTCGCGCATCGCGCCGAGCACGACCTGCGCCCGCTCCTCCGCGGCCTTCGGGTCGCGGGCCGGCGAAAGACGCGACGGGGCCTTCAGCAGGCCTGCGAGCGTTGCGGCCTCCGCGAGGTTCACGTCGCGGGCGGACTTGTTGAAATAGCGGCGTGAAGCGGCCTCGACGCCATAGGAATTGGAGCCGAAGAACACCCGGTTCAGATACATCGCCAGGATCTGGTCCTTGGTGTATTTGTGCTCCAGCCAGAAGGCGAGCAGGACCTCCTGCACCTTGCGCTCCAGCGTGCGCTCCGGCGAGAGGAAAAGGTTCTTGGCAAGCTGCTGGGTGAGCGTGGAGCCGCCCTGGACCATGCGGCCGGTCATGACATTGGTCAGCATGGCGCGGGCGAGGCCGAGCGGATCGATGCCGAAATGCGAATAGAAGCGCCGGTCCTCGATGGCGATCACCGCCTGAGGAATATAGGGCGACATGTTTTCGAGAGACAGCGCCTCGCCGCCGGTCGTGCCGCGATTGGCGATCGCTTCGCCGTCGACGGCGAGAATCTTGACATTGGGCGGACGGTCCGGGATCGACCAGCTCGTGGCGCTCGGCATGCGCGCGCCGTAATAGAGAACGAGGCCGCCGACGCCGATGGCGCCCCAGAGGCCGAGCACGAGGCACCAGTAGACGAAGCGCCGAAGCATACGAAAAAGGCCGCCGGACCGCCGGACCGCCTGGCGCGCCGGAGCCTTCGCGGGCTTGCGTGCGGAGGAGGACGATTTGCCCGGACGGCCGCCCGCAACGCGATCCTCCGCGCCGAGGCGGAAATCCTCATCCGCTTCGCGCCCTCTGCCGCCTTCGAAGGACGGCTCGATCCGTTGTGATCTGCGGTTGCCTGCCATGCCCGGTCTGTCGGTGCCCTCTTAAATCGTCGGCGTCGGTTGGACCTTAAATGCGGCGATTTAAGGGGGCGTTAAAGAGGTTTTAACCGGAAAGCTAAGCCCTTCGCGCCATTTTCGGCCCCTCGCTACGGCATGCGGCCGAGCGCGAGGCGGCGGCGGAGCTAGCCCGATGATTCTTCTAAGCCTTTTGCCAGAATTGCGAATATAAGGGGAATCTGATTCGTTATCGCACACAGCCTGTGAATGTTAGCGAAGTGTTATGGTTACCGGAGCATAGATTCTTGCTTATCGATCAATGCTACCCTCAATTGACGGACGTCGCTTCGGCGGCAGGAAGCCCGGATATTAACCCCCGAGACCCAGTATTCGGGCTTCCACCCAACCGTTTGATTTGTGCTGCCGTGGCCTTTATCACGGCTGCGCAGGGCCCGGGCACGCGATACGAGGCCGTGTCCGGGTCTCTGGGCACCGGCGGATGCCGGTCGATCGAGAGGATTGCGGCGCTCCGGCTTCACGGAGTTTTCCCATGAGCACCCGGCCCCACCAGAAAAGAAAGCCATCCAGACAAAATTCGGCGGCGGTGTCCGCCGAGACCGCGTCCGAGGAACGCAAGGCCGCCGCCAGCGAGGAGCTTTCGGCGATCGTGCGCAAGCTTTCCGAGCTTGCGGAAGCCGCCCGCCGCCTCTCGCGGGAACCGGTGAAGCCGGTGCCGGTGCCTGCGGCGGAGCGCATGCGGGACGGTCCCTATCCGGCTGCAAAGCTTGGCAAAACCGCGCAAAAGCAGGAGTTGCGCGCGACCGGGCACTAAAACGTGATTTGGAGCGTGAACGGACGGCGGTTACCTTTTTCCTGCATCCACAAGCGAAAGGAGACAGCCAATGAAGACCGTTCTCATCATCGCAGCCGCATTCGGCCTTTCGGCATCCGCCGCAATGGCGGATTGTGCGGGACATACCACATCGGCCTCGGTCGACAAGAAAATGACCACCGCAAGCGTCTCCACCGACAAGCAGTCGGGCACGGAAGTCGCCAAGAACGTCAAGCAGGACGAGCCGAAGTCGACCGAATAAATCGGCCGGCAAGCGGCAGGAAAGGGGCGGCCCTCGGGCCGCCCGTTGCATTCGACCATGCAATCACCGGGCAATCAGTAATAGGGCGAGAGGCACTGCCTGCGGCCGCCGTAACCGCCGGGGTTATAGGTGTTGTCCGATGCGCGGTAAGAACGATAGCGAGCGTAGCACCATTCGAAGTGGCGCGGATTGACGCCGGCATTCGGCGCACGGCGCGGCTGGCTGGCGATCGCGCCACCGATGATCGCTCCTGCGCCGAAGGCGGCAAGCGGATACCACCAGCCGTCGGAATGGCGCCGATAGCCGCGGCGGTGATGGCGATAGCCGCGGTGGCCGCCATACCAGCCGCGACGCTCACGCCGATACTGGACTGCCTCGACGTCGGCGGACGCCGTCACGCCGGCGCGCGGCATGGACATCGCCGGAAGCGGCATGAGAGTCGTTGCGAACACGGCCACGGACAGCGCCGCGGCCAGACCACCCCTGAACACTGCTTTCATTTCAATCTCCCTGGAATTGTGTGACCAACACGTTCCTGTGAAAAGCACGCCGCGGCCGGATTCGCTTCCTCGCTGCAAGCCTTTGTCTATGCATGCCGTTATCGCAAAAACGCTGCACGCCTCGCGCGGCACTGCATTAGACGCATGGGATCATGAAAGAATCCTTCTGAATACAGGATGAATTTTCTACTTATGCGTTTTAATCGCCATTCGCCTCTCTCGCAAAACGGGATCGCTCGAAGATCAAGATGACGAAGAGCGCCATGACGAAGGGGACGATCAGGTAGAACAGCCGGAAGACGGCGAGCGCAGCGAGCACCGCCGCCGGGTCCATCTCCGTCAGCCCCGCGATGAAGACCAGCTCCAGAACGCCGATGCCGCCCGGCGCATGGGACAGAAGCGCAGCCGAAAACGAAGCGAGAAAGATGCCCAGGATGATGAGAAAGCCCGGATTGCCTTCCGCCGGCAGCGCGAAATAGATGATGGCGGCAGCGCCGATCAGTTCGATCGGGGCGATGACGAGCTGGCGCATGACGAGCGACGGCTTCGGATATTCGAGCTTCAGCCAGCGGGTACGGATCGGCCGGAAGCCGACGAGGCTGCCGATCACATAGAGCGCGACGAGCGCCAGAATGACGACGCCGGTCGAAAAAGCCGCCCCGATCGGCAGGAAATCGGCGAAGCGCTCGATGATCTCGGGCTCGATGATCAGCACAATCCCGAAAAGCATGACGGTACCGAGCGCGAAGGTGAAGGAGCAGAAGGCGACGAGCACGCCCACCTCGGACCCTGTGAGCCCTTTCGACGTATAGGCCCGGTAGCGCACCACGGCGCCGGAAAAGACCGAAGCACCGATCGTGTGCGACAGCGCATAGGCGGTGAAGGAGGCAACGGTGATGAACCAGATGGAAATCCGGTGGCCGAGATGCTCCAGCGCCAGATGGTCGTATGCGGCGAGCGCCGCATAGGCGACGAGGGTCGCCGCACCCGCGAGCAGCCAGCCCGAAAGCGGAATGGCCGTGAAGCTTGCCGTGAACTCGGCAAGCGAGAGCCCCCTCAGCTCGTGATAGAGGATCCAGATGGAGAAGACGATTGCCGCACTGCCGACCAGCGGCCAGAAGAATTTCCGGAGTTTTCTCACGGGCGCACCATTTGTCCGGGCCGGACCCTGCGCCTGTCACCCCGATTATGCGCAAGATTCTGCAACAGTGAATGATGCATCAAGCCTACCCTTTGCTGATAGTTCCCTTCAGGAATCCTTTCTTGGAGACAATGCCGGAGCGGAAAGCTTCGGCAGCGGAGGTCAACGTTGCCCAAGCGCGGCGAGAATGCGCACCCAGGAACGAATGCCTTTTTCGAACGAGCGAAGCTCGTATTTCTCGTTCGGCGAATGGATCCGGTCGTCGGAGAGGCCGAAGCCCACCAGCACCGAATCCATGCCGAGCGTCTTCTGGAAATCGCCGACGATCGGGATCGATCCGCCCATGCCGATGACCACCGCCGGCTTCTGCCATTCGGCGGAGAGGGCATCCTTGGCCTTGGCAAGCAGCGGCGAATCATAAGGAAGCTGGATCGCCGGCGAGCCGCCATGGGCGTGGAAGGTGACGGAGCAGTCGGCCGGCAGCTTCGAGGAGACATAGGCGCGGAAGGCATCGCGGATCTTCGCGGGATCCTGCTTGCCGACGAGACGGAAGGAGACCTTGGCGGAGGCCTGCGCCGCGATCACCGTCTTGAAGCCCTCGCCGGTATAGCCGCCGACGATGCCGTTGACCTCCGCCGTCGGCCGCGCCCAGGTGAGCTCCAGCACGGAGCGGCCCTTCTCGCCGGAGGGGATGGAAAGGCCGATCTCGCCGAGGAAGCTCTCCGCCGTGCTGCCGAGCGATTCCCAGGCGGCCAGGATCTCCGCCGGGGTTTCCTCAACCCCGTCATAGAAACCCGGCAGGGTGACCCGCCCGGTCGCGTCATGGAGCCCGGCCAGAATATCGGCCAGTATGTGGATCGGATTGGCTGCCGCTCCGCCGAAATAACCCGAATGCAGATCGCGGTCGGCCGCCTTGACGACAACCTCCTCGCCGACCAGGCCGCGCAGGCCTGCCGCGATCGCAGGCGTTTGCCCGTCCCACATATTGGTATCGCAGACAAGCGCATAATCGGCCTTGAGCTCGGCGGCATTGGCTTCGAGAAAGGGCTTCAGAGACGGGGAGCCGGACTCCTCCTCGCCTTCGAAGAGGATCGTGACACGGCAGGGCAGCGCGCCCTCAGTCTCCTTGTAGGCGCGGCAGGCCTCGACGAAGGTCAGCAGCTGGCCCTTATCGTCCGACGTGCCCCGGCCGGTGATGATGCGCCGACCGCCCGGCAGATCCCTTACGGCGGGATCGAAGGGATCGTTTTCCCAGAGCTCCAACGGATCGACCGGCTGCACGTCGTAGTGGCCGTAGAACAGCACATGCGGCGCATCCGGGCGCGCGCCGTCGTGATGGGCGACCACCATCGGATGGCCGGGGGTATCGCGAACGGTCGCGTCGAAGCCCAGCGACCGCAACTCGGCGACCAGCCACTCGGCGGCCTTGCGGCATTCGGCCTTGTATGCCGGGTCCGTGGAAACGGACTTGATGCGGACGAGCTCGAAAAGCCTTTCAAGGCTGGCCGGCAGCGAAGCGGCGGCGTGATCGAGGACGGGCAGGATATTGGTCATTGATCGAATCCCTCAGGCTTTTCGGCCGACATTAAAGCGGCAACAGGGCGGGGGCAATTTCGTATGACAATTTTGTTGCGGTCAAATGCGCGCATCGCCAAGGACCCGGCCTGCAGATATCCGGCGGAGCGTTCGTTCGAAGCGGCGAGAGGGACAGCCCGGAAATGCGAAGACCGTCAAGGACTGGAGGCGTGCCCTTGACGGTCTTGCGAATTGTGGACAAAGGCCCGGAGAGGGGGATAAGGCCTTTGTCCTATAGTCTGGCGCGGCGGGGGACAGGCCGTGAGCCAGACAACGGCTTGATCAGGTGCCGATGACTATGAATTGTGCCTTGGAATGTGGCTTTTCAAGGGAGGCAAGGGCTTCGGAAAATTACAAATTGGTAACGTTCCAGTGAGCTTGCCGGGAGGCGGCACATGGCTTCGCGGCCCGCAATGAGCCATGGACGGGATCGCCGAGGCGCGCTATCCATGCGCCATGAAAAACGGTGACCACCTCTTCCTCGTCGACGGCTCGGGCTTCATCTTCCGGGCATTCCATGCCATTCCGCCGCTCACCCGGAAATCCGACGGCCTGCCGGTCAATGCGGTTTCCGGCTTCTGCAACATGCTGTGGAAGCTGCTCAAGGACGCGCGCAATACCGATGTCGGCGTGACGCCCACCCATTTCGCCGTCATCTTCGACTATTCGTCCAAGACCTTCCGCAACGAGCTCTACGATCTCTACAAAGCCAACCGCACGGCGCCGCCGGAGGACCTGATCCCGCAATTCGGCCTCATCCGGCATGCGACGCGCGCCTTCAACCTGCCCTGCATCGAGAAGGAAGGCTTCGAGGCCGACGACCTGATCGCAACCTATGCCCGGCAGGCGGAAGCGGCGGGCGCCGACGTCACCATCGTCTCCTCCGACAAGGACCTCATGCAGCTCGTGACGGCCAAGGTCGCGATGTACGACAGCATGAAGGACAAGCAGATCGCCATTGCGGACGTCATCGAGAAATGGGGCGTGCCGCCGGAGAAGATGATCGACCTGCAGGCGATGACCGGCGATTCGACGGACAATATTCCGGGCATTCCGGGCATCGGCCCGAAGACGGCCGCGCAGCTTCTCGATGAATATGGCGATCTCGACACGCTGCTTGCAAGGGCCGACGAGATCAAGCAGCAGAAGCGGCGCGAGAACATCATCGCCAACCGCGAACAGGCGCTGCTTTCCCGCCAGCTCGTGACCCTGAAGGCGGACACGCCGCTCGATATGGCGCTCGACGAGCTCGTCCTGCATCCGCAGGACGGACCGAAGCTGATCGCCTTCCTGAAAGCGATGGAATTCAACTCGCTGACGCGCCGTGTGGCGGAGGCCTGCGACTGCGACGCAAGCGTCATAGAGCCGGCCGCCGTTCCCGTGGAATGGGGCCCGGAAGCGCACGGGCCCGACCTCGACAAGGGAGAAGTCGCAGGGCCTTCGCCGGATGAGGCAGGCGAAAGCGCCGCCGATGCGGCAAGGACGCTGTTGCCCGGTCAGCCGGCAGCCAACGGGGAAGCCACACCTTCGGCGCTTGCCGCAGCGCGCGCCAGCCGCTTCGCAACGCTGCCCTTCGATCACTCGGCCTATGTGACGATCCGCGACATCGAAACGCTCGACCGCTGGATCGCCGATGCGAGGGAAACCGGGCTGGTCGGTTTCGATACCGAAACGACGTCGCTCGATGCCATGCAGGCGGAGCTCGTCGGCTTCTCGCTGGCGATCGCGGACAACGGCAGCGATCCGTCCGGCACCGTCATCCGCGCCGCCTATGTCCCACTCGCGCACAAGAGCGGCGTGGGCGACCTGCTCGGCGGCGGGATCGTCGAAGGGCAGATCCCGATGCGCGCCGCGCTCGACCGGCTGAAGGACCTCCTGGAGGATGCCTCGGTCCTCAAGGTCGCGCAGAACATGAAATACGACTATCTCCTGATGAAACGCCACGGCGTCGTCATCCGGGGCTTCGACGACACGATGCTGATGTCCTATGCGCTCGATGCGGGCGCCGGCGCGCACGGCATGGATTCGCTTTCGGAACGCTGGCTCGGCCACAAGCCGATCGCCTACAAGGACGTGGCGGGAAGCGGGAAAAGCGCCCAGGGCTTCGACATGGTCGATATCGCGCGGGCGACGGCCTATGCCGCCGAGGACGCCGACGTGACGCTGAGGCTCTGGCACGTGCTGAAGCCGCGGCTCGCCGCCGAGAAGATGACGACCGTCTACGAACGGCTGGAGCGGCCGCTCGTGCCGGTCCTGGCGCGGATGGAGGAGCGCGGCATCACCATCGACAGGCAGATCCTCTCGCGGCTCTCCGGCGAGCTTGCTCAGGGAGCGGCGGCCCTCGAAAGCGAGATCTACGATCTTGCCGAGGAGACCTTCACCATCGGCTCTCCGAAGCAGCTCGGCGATATCCTCTTCGGCAAGATGGGCCTGCCCGGCGGCTCGAAAACGAAGACCGGACAATGGTCCACCTCTGCGCAGGTCCTGGAGGATCTTGCCGCGCAGGGCATACCGCTGCCGCGCAAGATCGTCGACTGGCGCCAGCTCACCAAGCTGAAATCCACCTATACGGATGCGCTTCCGGGCTATGTGCACCCGCAGACGAAGCGCGTCCACACCTGCTATTCTCTCGCATCCACCACCACCGGGCGGCTTTCCTCCGCGGAGCCGAACCTGCAGAACATTCCGGTGAGGACGGCGGAAGGCCGCAAGATCCGCACCGCCTTCATCGCCACGCCCGGCAACAGGCTGGTTTCGGCGGACTACAGCCAGATCGAGCTGCGCGTGCTTGCGCATGTGGCGGACATTCCACAGCTAAGGCAGGCCTTTGCCGACGGCGTCGACATCCATGCAATGACCGCCTCGGAAATGTTCGGGGTGCCGGTGGAAGGCATGCCCTCCGAGGTGCGCCGGCGCGCCAAGGCGATCAATTTCGGCATCATCTACGGCATCTCGGCCTTCGGGCTCGCCAACCAGCTCTCCATCGAACGTTCGGAAGCCGGCGAATATATCAAGAAGTATTTCGAGCGCTTCCCGGGCATCAAGGACTACATGGACAGCACCAAGGCCTTTGCCCGCGAGAACGGCTATGTCGAGACGATCTTCGGACGGCGGGCGCATTACCCGGAAATCAAGTCTTCCAATCCGTCCGTACGCGCCTTCAACGAACGCGCTTCGATCAACGCGCCGATCCAGGGCTCGGCCGCAGACATCATCCGCCGAGCCATGATCAAAATGGAGCCGGCGCTTGCGGCTGCCGGGCTTTCGGCCCGGATGCTCCTGCAGGTGCACGACGAACTGATCTTCGAGGTCGAGGAGGAGGAGATCGAACGGACGATCCCGATCATCGTCGACGTGATGGAGAACGCCTCCATGCCCGCGCTTTCGATGAAGGTGCCGCTGAAGGTCGATGCGCGTGCAGCGGACAATTGGGACGAGGCGCACTGATATCCCGACATGCGCGCGATCAGGCGAATCCAAACGGTCTCTTAATCCTGTTCGGCAAAAGCCGGGCGGATGAAAGGTCCTGGCGTCGCAGCTTAACCCGGTCTTAAGCTCGCTCGCGACTTCATTCGGCCAGGCCGGAAGGAGCGTTCCCTCCGGCGATATGCGGCCCGGGCCATTTCCGGCCGGTCTTCCTGCGCCAACGGGTGATGCTCATGTCCCATTTTGCCGTTCAAACAGTCCGACCGGAGCAGACCGGACCGCTCGCGGTACAGGTCGTGCGCCAATATGCGCCGAGCCGGGGCGGTCTCGAGGACGTGGTCGCAAATCTTTCGCGCGAGCTCGTGAAGCGCGGCTACCGCGTTCGCGTCGTGACGCTCGACCAGGTCTTTTCCGCGCGCGACGAGGTTCTTCCCGCGTCGGAGACGATCGAGGGAATCGAAGTGGTCCGCATCCCCTTTTCCGGCAGCACGCGCTATCCGCTCGCGCCGCAGGTCCTTCGCCATGTCCGCGATGCGGATCTGATCCATGTGCATGCGATCGATTTCTTCTTCGATGCGCTTGCCTGGGGGAGACTGCTGCACGGCAGGCCGATGATCGCGACAACGCATGGCGGCTTCTTCCACACGCGGAAATATGCTGCGGTGAAAGCCATCTGGTTCAACACGCTGACGCGGCTTTCCGCGCGCGCCTATCACAGCATCGTCGGCTGCAGCGAACAGGACGCGCGGGTTTTCCGGCGCATCGCCGGCAAACGGGTGCGCGAAATCGTCAACGGCGTCGATACCGGCAAATTCGCCGATGCCGCAGCGGCCTCGGCCACACGAAGCATCGTCACCATCGGCCGTTTTTCGGTCAACAAGCGGCTCGAAAGGCTCCTCGATGCGATGCAGGCGCTCATTGCCCGCGAACCCGGATGGCGCCTGCATATCGTCGGGGTTCCGGGCGACCTGTCCGTGGACGATCTTGCCCGGCTGATCAGCGAGCGCGGGCTCTCCGGCAATGTGTATGCCCATATCGGACGCAGCAACGCGGAGATCCGAACGCTGCTCGGCACCTGCTCGCTCTTCGCGTCGGCTTCCGACTACGAAGGTTTCGGGCTCGTCGCCATCGAAGCGATGAGCGCGGGGCTGATGCCGCTCCTCAACCCGAACACGGCCTATAGCGACCTCGCCGCGCGTCATGGTGAAATCCGGCTTTGCGATTTCGACGATCCGGAAAGCGCAGCCACGGCCATCGCCGCGGCTTTTCGGGAGCTGGAGCACGATACGCCCGGCTATCGCCAGAGGGCGATGATCGCAGCCGCCTCCTACACCTGGGACCGCGTGGCCGGCCGCTATGCCGAAATCTACCGGCAAGTGCTGGACCGGCCGGCGGCAGCCATTGCCGTCGACGAAGCGGGAATTTCCGTCAAGCAGCGGGCAAAGACATGAAGCCGGCCCCGACGATGCGAACCGCAGGGCGCTTCCTCCTTGCCGCCATACTTGCAATCGCGGTTCCGGCGACAGCCCCGGCCGCCTGCCTTCGCGGGATCAATCTTTCCGGCGCCGAATTCGGCAAGGCGCACGCGGTCTACGGCAGGGACTATACCTATCCGAGCGACGGGACGACCGGCTATTTCGCCGGCAAAGGTTTCAACGCGGTAAGATTGCCCTTCCTCTGGGAGCGCCTGCAGCCGCGATTGAACGGGGATTTCGACAAGGATGAACGCAAGCGGCTGTCGGACGCGGTCGTCAAGCTCAGGGCTCAAGGCTTCACCGTGATCCTCGACCCGCACAACTACGCCTATTACGACGGCAGCCAGATCGGATCGGCGGATGTGCCGAACGATGCCTTCGCCGATTTCTGGCGGCGGCTCGCGGACGAGTACAAGGGCGATGCCGGCATCCAGTTCGGCCTGATGAACGAGCCTTACGACGTCACGGCGACCCAGTGGCTCGCATCGGCCAACGCCGCGATCGCGGCGATCCGCGGGACGGGTGCGACGAACCTCGTGCTCGTGCCGGGAACGATCTGGACCGGCGCCCACAGCTGGGAAAGGGAGCGGCCGGGCGGCGCAAACGGACCGGTGATGCTTGGAATCAAGGACCCGGCCGAAAACTACGCCTATGAGGTGCACCAGTATCTCGACGAGGATTTTTCCGGGATGCACGAGACATGCGAGCGAGCGGACGATGCCGTTGCCGCGCTGGAGAATTTCACCCTGTGGCTGCGCAAGAACGGCAAGCGCGGCTTTCTCGGTGAATTCGGCGCCGGGGCGGACGCGCAATGCATGACCGGCCTTGCCCGCATGACGCGCTTCGTCAACGACAATCCGGACGTGTGGACCGGCTGGACCTATTGGGTGGCGGGCGACTGGTGGCCGGCAACCGAAGCGCTCAACATCCAGCCTACGCAAGATGGCGACCGGCTGCAGCTCAAAGCGCTGGAGACGGGCGGCGGACTGCCGGCGGGCACAGGCGCTTGCGCGGCCCTGAACGAAAAATAGATCAGGCAGCGGCTGCGTTTCGCGGAACGGTCCGGACGCGGCGAAGCGGCGCTTGCGCCTTGCCGTCGGCCCGCGGCGCCCGCACGGACGAATCGGACGTTCCGAGCAGGAACCAGAGAAGGGCTGCAGTCTTGATCGAATAGAAGGAATCGCTGATCTGCATCAGCAGCAGCAGATAGACGATCACCATGGAATGGAAGCGCCAGGCCCGCGGATCGGCCAGCGGCGCGTGGACCAAAAGCAACCATAATGCGATGAAACCGCCGATGCCGAAGGCCGTCAGCGAATAGGCGAGACCGGAGTCGGCGGTGAACTGGTCGGTCGCCTCCACGCCCAGGACGACGCCGGGCGAAAGCTGGTTCAGGAGATGGGCCGTTACCGCGAAGCGCCCCGAAATGTCGTTCGGCCCGCCTTCCGTTCCCGTCAGTATGCCATAGGTGGCGAGAACGGCCAGGAGCAGGAACGGCACGACGCTCCAGAAGAGCCGCGGGATTCCGTTGAAGACGGGATAGAGCAGGGTGATGAGAATGCAGCTATAGAGGCCGAAGCGCGCATCCGCGAGAACGACGACGGCGAGCGCCAGAAATCCGGCGATCCACCGCCAGGCGAAATCGCGGCCGCGATGGAGCGCCCACGCATAGACGATCACCGCGAAATTTCCCATGGAAACCGGCTCGAGGAAGACCGAGGAGACGCGATGCTGCCCGAGGAAAGGCAGGATGGTCCGCGGCTCCGGCCGCACGCCGGAAATGAACAGGCCGACCGTCTGGCCGTAGAGCTCGTCAACGGTCACGGTCCCGCGTGCCAGATAGTAGCCGATCACGTTGAAATACTGCAGATAGGTATCGAGCAGCAGATATTCGAACAGCCCGATCCCCACGACGATGGCAGCGCTCGCGACGACGAGGCGATCGGCAAGCCTGAGGTCGCGCATCCGCATGCCGACGAAATAGAAGGCGATCGGGATGAGGATGTCGCGTATCGACTTCAGGTTGACGACACCTCCGCGCAGCATGAACAGGAGCAGCATGTAGCTTACGAAAACGGCGATCAGGAGATAGAGCGTCGAGCGCCGCGTCATGGCCACGAGAAAGGCGACCCCGACGATCGCCATCTCCGCAAGGATGACGTAGCTGTCGGAGATGCGCATGATCCGCGTATTGGCGAAGCACAGCAACAGATTGAAGACGAGCGCGCCGATGACGATCGCCACGACGGCAAGGCGGATCACCGAGACGGAGGCAAACGCCCCTTCCGCGGCCGGCACCGGGACGAAGTTTTGACGGTCGCGGAAGCTCGACATCGTCCCTCCCCCGTCAGGCCGCCCGGCTGGCGACGAGAATGTTGCCGATGAGCTTCTCTCGCCAAGGCTCGATCTCGCTCATCAGCGCGGAGAGATCGCCGCTCGCAGTCGAGCCCAGCGCGCACAGGACGAGAATCCCGTCCGCATGCCGCAGGACGGCCGGCAGCATGTCCGCAGCCGGGGTACCGCAGGCATCGACGACGTAGAAGGTGGCACCCGGCCGCGAAATATCCGTCGATACGCGGGCTGAGGAAAGCGCCGTCACCTTGTGCGCCGCGGCTCCGCCGACCCGCTCGAAACGAAGGATATCGCCCAGCGGGTGGGCTGCAAGACGGCTTTCGTCCGCAGCACGCGCAACGGCAGTGCGGATCCGCACCGAACCACCGCCGCTCGAAAGGGAAGGCCGCGCCTGCCGGTTCAGCCCGCCATCGGAGAGGAAAACGCTTTCGCCGAGATTGTGCAGCTCGCGGGCGATATCGGCTGCGGCGGCTTCGTCGCCATCCTTCGAGGCGCTCAGCACCACCACGGTCGCCGGCAGATTCCGGGCAAATTCGGCGCGAATGAGCTGGGCGGCGCGCAAGGCACCGGCTTCCCCGCCCGGCCGGCGCTTCGTCTGACCGGCGCTGCGCCGCCTCCGCAGGAATGCCTTGGCCCTGACAAACCGGCCGGTATCCTCACGGCGGAGTTCAGCCGGACCGTTCAGCACCGCAAGAACCGGCGCACCGGTCTTCGTTACCAGATCGCGCTCGGAACGCACCGTCGCGCTCACGAGCTCGCGCAGGACGGCAAGCACGCTGCCGGCTGCCATGCCGAAGAGAACCGCGGCGATCAGCACCAGAAGCTTCGGCGCCTGCACCGGCGTCGCCGAAGCGACGGCCGGAGAGATGATGCGGGAATTGCCGGTGGCGATATCCTGCTGGCGCCCGAGCTCTTCGGCACGGGTCAGGAAGGATTTGTAGACGGCGTCGATGGACGCCGCCTCGCTCTGGAGCTGGGCGAGGCGGATACGCGCCTGGCCGCTCTTGCTGTTCGTCGCGGTGAGCTCGTCGAAGCGCTTCTGAAGCGCGGCAAGGTTCGATCTCGCCCGCTGATAGCTGTTCTCGGTAGACTGACGGATGCGGCCGAGCTCGTTTTCTATGGTCTGCCCCATGCTGGCGACCTGGGAGCGCGCCGCGCGCATCTGGGGATGGCCGTTGCCGAGATTGGCCGAAAGCTCGGCCTGACGCTCGAGCATCTGGGCGTACCTGACCCTCAGGCTGGACAGCGAGGTCGACTGCAGAGCCTCGGGAATCGCACCGGACTCCACGTCGGACAGATTGAGTTGCCTCGCCTGCTCCGAGATCGTCCGCTGCTGTTCCACGAGCTGGCTTGCGGCGAGAAGCTGCTGGTTCAGGCCGACGAGCTGCTGATCGGACACGAGACCCTGCTGGCCCGTGCTGATCAGGCCGTTTTCCGCCCGGAAGGTTTCCACGGCTGCCTGCGCTTCCAGGAGACGCTTGCGAAGCCCGTCCGCCTGCACCTGCAGCGCCATGCTCAGGCGCAGATTGCTGTCGGCGCGCGAGGCATCGGTGGTGCGCAGGTAGGATTCGGCGATCGCGTTGGCGATCTTCGCCGCCATATCGCTGTTGCGGTGCCTTACGGTGACGGTGAAGACGAGGGAGTCGGCCTGACGCTCCACGGTGAGATTCTTCTGCAGCGCGCTGACGACGGCATCGGTCCTGTCGCCCGGATCGGCTGGATGCGAACCGCCGAAGAGGCGCTGACGCAAGCCGCCGCCCGATGCGGCGAGATAGGGATCGGAAACGAGATCGAGCCGCTTGACCACATCCCGCAGAAGCTCGCGTGATTGCAGGATATAGATCTGGCTGCCCACGGCCTGCTGAGCATCCGCCGCGGACGTCGCGGGCGCCGTACCGTCCGTGCCGACCACGGGGCCGCGATCGGTGTCGACCAACAGCTCGGCGGCGGAACGGAAATAGGGCTTCTGAAGCAGCACGAAACCGAGCGCCAGGACGGCACAGACCAGCGCCGTCAGGACGACGTAATGCATCCGGCGTTTCAGGATTCCTGGCAGCTGTGAAATGTCTATGTCCATGGAAAGCCCAAAAGAGACTGCCGGCGTGACCGCGGCACCACTGTCTGCAACCCGGAATCGTCTTTAGCCGGAGCAACGCGGAACGACCGGATCACCGTCCCGCAAACTTCCACAATATGGTTAACAAAAACTCTATCGCGCGATGCCGAGAGCTGGCCGTGCGGGGCAGGCAGATCGGCAATCGCCCGGGTTTTCCGCCGTCCGGCGAAAGTTAACCGCGCGGCGATTTCGCGCGATATATCGTGCCGATGCAATTTTCCGGCGATTTCACCCTTTCTTATCCATGTCCCTTTAGCCGTTCTTATCGCCCTTCCTGTATTCAATACCGCAAAAGAGAACGCGCGCATGACGTGTAGCGCACGCCCAAGAAAACAGGAGAGAGCGACATGAAGACGAAAATCCGGGAACTGCTGGGCAAACATGGCGGCCTGCCGGTCGCAGTCGACCAGGTGAAGGACGACGCCGACCTCTATACGGCCGGCATGTCGTCCTTCGCATCCGTGCAGATCATGCTGGCGATCGAGGAAGCCTTCGATATCGAGTTTCCCGACACCCTCCTCAACCGCAAGTCCTTCCAGAGCATCGACGCAATCGCCTGCACGGTCGAGGGTCTCGTCGGCAGCGCGGAGGCCGCCGAATGAACATGTCCTCGAGCATGAGCCTCGCGGAACGCGCAGGCCGTGTCGCCGCCGTTGCCGGAGCGCATGCCGACGACGTCGACGCCAAGGGCCGCTTCCCGCGCGAAGCGGTCGAGGCGATGGCAGCCGAACGGCTGCTTTCGATCCAGATCCCCGGCGCGCTCGGCGGCGAGGATGCGGGCCTTTCCGAAATCGCCGAGATCTGCTCGCTGATCGGGCAGTCCTGCGCCGCCGCCGCAATGGTCTTCGCCATGCACCATATCAAACTTTCGAGCCTCGTTTCGCACGGTATCGACAGCGCATGGCACCGCGGCTTCATGCAGCGTGTCTCGGAAGAGCAGCTGCTGCTCGCCTCCGCCACGACCGAAGGCGGGATCGGCGGCAACCTGCGCAACAGCATCTGCGCGATCGAGATCTCCGGCGAGACCTGCCGGCTGGAAAAGGATGCCACCGTCATTTCCTACGGCGAATATGCGGATGCGATCCTGATCACGTCTCGCGCCCATGCAGAGGCTCCGTCCACCGACCAGGTGATGACCGTTTTCACCCGGGATCAGTACACGCTGGAACGCACCCACAAATGGGACACGCTCGGCATGCGCGGAACCTGCTCGGACGGCTATCTCTTCAAGGGCGAGGCTCCGGCCGAACAGGTCCTGCCGAAGCCCTTCGCCGAGATCGCGGCGCAATCCATGCTCGCCACCTCGCACCTGCTCTGGAGCGGCGTGTGGTACGGCATCGCCGTCAATGCGGTGACGCGGGCGCAGAATTTCGTGCGCGCCGCCGCCCGCAAGAGCCCCGGCGCACCGCCGCCCGGCGCGCTCAGGCTGGCGGAAGCCTCCAACCTGCTGCAGCTTCTGAAATCCAACGTGGTGGCGGGGCTGAAGGAATTCGAGGCGGCCAAGGCCGATCCGGACCGCCTCTCCTCGATGGGATTCGCCGTGGCGATGAACAACATCAAGATCGGCTCCTCGGAGACGATCCTGACGATCATCAACCATGCGATGCTGATCTGCGGCATCATGGGCTACAAGAACGGCACGCCCTTCAGCCTCGGACGCCACCTGCGCGACGCGCATTCCGCACAACTCATGATCTCCAACGATCGTATTCTCGGCAACACGTCCAACCTCCTGCTCGTCCACAAGCAGGACACCAGCCTGACGGGGTGACAGACATGGATATGCAGACTTCACTGCTCGATAGACTTTTCGATTCCGGCCTGCTCATCGAAACAGGCGTGGAAGGACTTTACGGCCGCTCCGGCCGCTTCGAGGAGGTGATCACGCGCTTCGAGGCGCTGATCGACAGCTTCGGGGGCAAGGACGGCGCCGAAGCTATCCGCTTTCCGCCGGGCATGAACCGCGCCTATTTCGAAACCAGCGGCTATATGAAGAGCTTTCCGCAGCTCGCCGGCACCGTGCACAGCTTCTGCGGCAACGAGCTCGACCATATGAACCTGCTTCAGTGCATGGAGGTGGAGGGCGACTGGACCAAGGACCAGAAGGCGACCGACATCGTGCTGACGCCAGCGGCCTGCTATCCGCTCTATCCGACCGTCGCCAAGCGCGGCAAGCTGCCCACTTCCGGCGGGCTCTTCGACCTGCAATCCTATTGCTTCCGCCACGAGCCCTCCAACGATCCGGCCCGTCAGCAGCTCTTCCGCATGCGCGAATATGTCTGCATGGGGACGGAGAAGCACGTCACCGACTTCCGCCAGACCTGGATGGACCGCGGCATCAAGATGATGGAGATGCTGGGACTGGAGGTGACGATCGACGTCGCCAACGATCCCTTCTTCGGGCGCGCCGGCAAGATGCTCGCCAACAACCAGCGCGACCAGAACCTGAAGTTCGAGCTGCTCATCCCGGTGACCTCGGTGGCCAAGCAGACGGCCTGCATGAGCTTCAACTATCACCAGGACGCCTTCGGCACGAAATGGGGCCTCTATCTGGAGGACGGCAGCGTCGCGCATACGGCCTGCGTCGGCTTCGGGCTCGAACGCATCGCGCTCGCGCTCTTCGCCCGCCACGGTCTCGATACCGCCGAATGGCCGGTGGACGTGCGCAAGGCGCTCGGGCTCTGATACCGGCATGACGACCGTCTTTCCCGGGCTCGACCCGGCTGCCTATCAGCCACATGCGCTCCATCATCCGGAGCGCATGTGGCCGGAGACCAACTGCTATGTGGACCTGTGGATCGAGGTGCTGAACGCCTTCGGCACGGCGCCCGAAGCCATGCTCGGCTTCACGCTGACCCAGGATTTCGAGGGAGACCAGTTCACCTTCTTCAAGGTGCCGCTGGAAGACCTCGAAGCGCTCTACGGCATCCGCTGCACCGAGCTTGCGATCTACGACCGGGTGGAAGCCCACGTCGCGGAGCAGATTGCGCGCGGCCGGCTCTGCCTGATCGAGATGGACAGCTACTTCATGCCCGACACGCGCGGCGTCGCCTATCGCCAGGAGCATGGCAAGACGACGGTCGCGATCAACCGGCTGGATATAGAGAACCGCCGGCTCGACTATTTCCACAATGCCGGCTTCTTCCGGCTGGAGGACGAGGATTTCGACGGGCTGTTCCACATGACGGAAGGGCCGGACGACCTGCCCTTTCTGCCCTACAGCGAATTCGCGAAATTCCCGGCGGCAAGGCCTGCCGAGGACCACCTGCGGCGGGAGGCTGCCCGGCTGCTGCGGTTCCACTTCCAGCGCCGGCCGAAGGCCAATCCGGTCGCGGCCTTCGCCGCGGTCTTTCCCTTCCAGGTGGAAGCGCTCGCGGAGCGCCCCTTCGGCTTCTTCCACAAATACGCGTTCAACACGCTGCGCCAGCTCGGCGCGAATTTCGAGCTTGCGGCGAGCCATCTCGACTGGTTCGGGGCCGACGGCGGCTTTTCGGAGGCGGCAAGCGAGGCGAGGCGCATCTCAGAGGTGGCGAAGTCGGTCCAGTTCCAGCTTGCCCGCGCGGTGACGCGGCGGAAGTTCGAACCGCTTCAAACGGCGCTCGACCCGGCCGCCGAGGCCTGGGACAGGCTTGTTCGTGCGCTTGCCGCGCGGATCGGCTGAACGGGGGCAGGCATGGACATTCCATCTGCGACGGAAGCTCCGGCTGGACGCAGCCTCACCGAAGGCTGGCGCATGAGCCTGACCGCCGCAGGCGCATGGGCGACGCCGCCCGACGGCATGGAGGAGACCGGTTCGATCGACGCGCCGGTGCCCGGCACGGTGGCGGGCGCGCTGGAACGCGCCGGCCGCTTCGACCGGACCGCGCCCTATCCGTTGAACGACAAGGACGCCTGGTACGTCCTCGATCTTGCCGGCGAAAGGCCGGGCGCGGCGACGCTTCTCTTCGAAGGACTTGCGAGCGTTGCCGAGATCTACTGGAACGGCGCGCCGGTTGCCGTCTCGCAGTCCATGTTCGCGCCGCTGGAAGTTTCCGTGACGCTTTCCGGCCGCGACCGGCTGGCGATCTGTTTTCGCGCGCTTGCGCCTCACCTTGCCCGAAAGGGGCCGCGGGCGCGCTGGCGTCCGCAGATGATCACCCCGCAGGGTCTGCGGCTGGTGCGCACCAGCCTTCTCGGCTACATGCCCGGCTGGTGCCCGGAAATTCACCCGGCAGGGCCTTTCCGCCCGGTGCGGCTGAAATGCGACGACGGCGGGCGACGGCAGCGCGACCTGCGGCTTTCCGCACGCCTCGCCGATGACGGCACCGGGCATCTCGACCTCTCCTTTATCGCTCCGGGGCTGAAGGAAGCGGTGCTTCGCTGCGCCGGCCGCTCCCTTGCCATGGATCGCGCGCCGGACGGCCGCTTCATGGGCCGGCTCGCCATTCCTGACGTCGAGCCCTGGTGGCCTCATACGCATGGAAGGCCGGCGCTGCATGCGGTGGAGATCGAGGCCGACGGCGAAAGGCGGAGCGTCGCCCGAACTGGGTTCCGCCGCATCTCGCTCGATCGCGGAACGGACGGGAGCGACTTCAGGCTCGTGGTGAACGGATCGCCCGTGTTCTGCCGCGGCGCGGTCTGGACGAATGCCGACATCGTCGATCTTCCCTGCGAGCGGGACCGTTACGAACCGTTCGTCAGGCTTGCCGCGCAGGCCGGCATGAACATGCTGCGCATCGGCGGCACGATGACCTACGAGACGGCGGATTTCTTTCGTCTCTGCGACGAGCACGGAATCCTCGTCTGGCAGGATTTCATGTTCGCCAATTTCGATTACCCGGCTCAGGATCCCGCATTTGCGGCTTTCGTAGAACGGGAGGCGGAGGATTTCCTGACTGGGGTTTCGGCCTCGCCCTCCCTCGCCGTCCTCTGTGGCGGCAGCGAGATCTACCAGCAGGCGGCAATGCTCGGCCTGCCGGAGAGAAGCTGGGCGGGACCGCTGACCGAGGAGATCCTGCCGACGGTCGCCGCACGGCTGAGACCGGATGTGCCCTATGCCGAAAACAGCCCGAGCGGCGGCGCCATGCCCTTCTCGCCCAATGCAGGCGTGACGCATTATTACGGCGTCGGCGCCTATTGCCGGCCGCTGGAGGACGCAAGACGCGCCGGCATACGTTTTGCCGCGGAAAGCCTCGCCTTCGCCAATGTGCCGGAACAATCGACGCTTGATGCGCATCTCGACGTGCCTGCCGTGCATGATCCGCGATGGAAAGCACGGGTGCCGCGCGATCGCGGCGCCTCCTGGGATTTCGAGGATGTGCGCGACCACTATCTTGAGGAGCTCTATGGCGCCGATCCGGCGCGGCTGCGGCGCGAGAACCTTCCGCACTATCTCGCCCTGTCCCGCGCGGTCTCGGGCGAGGTCATGGAAGCGACCTTCGCCGAATGGCGGCGGCCCGGATCGAGCGCCAACGGCGCGCTCGTCTGGACGCTGCAGGATCTGCTGCCCGGCGCAGGCTGGGGAGTGATCGATGCGACGGGACGACCGAAGCCGGCATGGTATGCGCTGCGGCGCGCCTTCCGGCCGGTGCAGGTGCTGCTTTGTGACGAGGGAACGAACGGCCTCGACGTGCACGTGCTGAACGAGACGGCGGAACCGCTGGAGCTCGTGCTGGAGCTTTCCTGCCTGCGCGAGGGACGCCAGCGTGTCGCGGGCGGCAAGCGGAAAATGAGCCTTGGCGCGCGGCAGGCGGCAAGCTTTCCCGCAACGGCGCTTTTCGGAGCCTTCTTCGACACCACCTATGCGTTCCGCTTCGGCCAGCCCGCCCATGACGTGACCGTCGCGAAGCTCAGATGTGCCGGCGCCGGGATGGTGCTGGCGGAGGCCTTTCACTTTCCGCTCGGGCGCGCCGAGGCGCTCCGGCCGGCAACCGTTTCGGCAACGCTCGTTGAAGACGAGAACGGCTGGTTTCTCTCGTTGGAGGCCGACCGCCTGGCGCAGTCCGTGGCGATCGAGGCGGACGGCTTCCTGCCGTCCGACAACTGGTTTCATCTGGCACCGGCGGAAGCGAAGACCGTTCGGCTGGTGCCGGATGCAGACACCGTCGGACGAAAGCCGTCCGGCGAGGTGCATGGCATCGGCCTCGCCACGGCGGCAACCTTCTGATCAGCCGGCAGCGGCGGCGAGGGCAGCCGCCAGGATGCGCTCGCGCAGCAGCGCCTGCGCCGGCTGCGGCGAGATGTTATGGTCGGCACCGGCGATGATTTCCACGCGGACATTCGGATAGGCGGCAATGCCCTGCCCTTGCGCGCCGAAGAAGAAGCCGTAGCGTTCGAGCCCGACATCGTTCTCGCTGTAGATCAGGGAAAGCGGCATGCGCCGGACGGAAAGCTTGCGAAAGTCCGCATGAACCGCGCTCCTGAGGCGCCCCTGCCGCGACAACGGATCGAAGAGACGGGGTACGCCGCGCGCCGCGCGCTCGCCAAGGCGCGCCGCAATGCTGCCCGCCGCGCGACGCAGGTCGATCTCGCCTGCAAGCAGGCGGCGGAAGGTTTCCGGGCGGGAAAGGCGCTCGCGATAATCGCCGAGAGAACGCGGATTGTATCTCAGCGCATCCTCGACCGATATCGCCGGATCCCAGACGAAGGTATAGGGATTGACGGCAATGGCTGTGCGGCAGCGAATATCCGCCACCGCGGCCCGGAAGGCGAGCCACGCACCGCTGCAACGGCCGACGAGAACAGCCGGCGCGAGATCCAGCCGGTCAAGAAGATCGAGGGCCTCGGAAACGTCGGCCATCTGCTCGTTCGAATACTGCACCTGCTCCGCGCGGCCTTCGACCGGCGGACTATCGCCGACGTTAGCCGCATCGAAGCGAAGCGAGGCGACGCCGTTTGCCGCGAGAAAGCGCGCTGTCTCGACGGCGGACCTTCCCCATCCCGCGCAGCGGTCATAAGCAGTGCCGAGCAGCAGCACCGTCCCGCCGCGCCGCGCCGCCCGGGGCCGGCAGACGATGCCGAACAGCCGGTCGCCGCTTCCGAAGCGCTGCGGCTCTTCCACGAAGCAATCGCTATCGAGAAGGGCGGGTGCGGACAGCGGCGGCTCGGGGGCGGCAGTGCCTTCAAGGTTTCGCGCGACCGCCTCCGCCCATGCGACGACGCCGTCCAGCACCTCGGCCGGCTGCCGGGCTATCGTCGGATTGGAGACGAGATCGTCATAGCCCCGATAGGGCAGACGCGTGACATCCGAACCGAGGCTTTCCAGATGCGCGGCAAGCGCCGCCTCCTTTTCGCGCCCTTCCCGCTGCACCAAAAGCAGCCGTTTTGCGGGAGACGCCGCAAGCGTATCCAGCGCAAGCGTCCTGACATCGGCCGCGACGCTGTCCGGCATGACGAGACCGGCGACCGCCGTCTTCCCGGTGATGCAGTGCGCTTCCGCAAGCCCGAGGCTCTCGTCCACCATTTTCGACCAGGCGGAGAGTTCGCGCAGATGGAAGCGGCCGCTGACGACCGGCGCCATCAGCGCGACCGCCTCGACGCCGTCGAGCCGCCCGGCCATCTGCGCCGCCAGCGCCGCTCCGAGGCCGTGGCCGACGAGAATGAGCCGTTCGGCGCCGGAAAGGAGCCGCAGCTCACTGGCCGCCGCCAGGATCGACCGCTCCCACGCGGCAAGGCCGTCGGCAAGGTCCGGACCGTCGAGCGAATCGCCCGTTCCTGGATAATCGAAGCGCAGGCTGGGGATCCCGGCCGCCGCCAGGCGCTCCGCAAGGATGCGCCAGGTCTTGCGCGTGCACATCTCCTCGAAGCCCCAGGCGCTGAGGAAAAGTGCCGCGACGCGCGGCCCGCCGGATGCAGACGGCGTGAAGAGGCCGACGGTGCGCGCGAAGGAGACCGGAATGGCGGCGGAGCCGGCGCGCCAGGTCTCTGCGGCATTTTTCTCGGTCCCCGATGGCAGGTTCCTTGTCTGCTGATTTCGCAATGTTTGCAAAGCCTTTACTCCCCTGCAGGCTTCGATGCGGCATGTGCCGAGACCATCCCGAGAAAACGCCGGGAAAGCCGGCCCGATGCAGACGGCAGGCGATCCAGGAGATCGCCGATGACCGCCGTGTCCTCGGCGGGCACGGTGTTCAGAAGGCGCAGCATCAGTCCGTAGACGAGGGCGCCGAGAACGACGGCGCAGACGATCCCGAGAATGCCGGCCAGAAACTCGGCCACCGCGAAGGCGGCAAGCCCGCATGCGGCGGCGGCGGCGGCCACTTTCAGGACGACCGGCCCCAGAAACGCGCCCGCGAAACGCATCCTCGCAAGCAGCAGCGCGCCCATGAAGAGGAAGACCGCGCCGCGGACAATTGCCGCTCCCACGCCACCCCAGATAGGTACGACGGCAAGGCAGCCGCCGACCATGGCGATCGCCCCGAGGCTGCTTGCGACCAGACGAACCTTCACCCGGTCCATCGAATAGAGATATTGCGTCGTAAGCTGCACGAAGACATAGGCCGGCGAACCGGCGGCAAGAATGGCGACGATGAGCGCGCTCGGCGCGAAGGCCTCGCCATAGATCGAAACGACGAGCGGATGGGCGATCGCCGCCAGGCCGAAGCAGAGCGGAAAGGTTATATAGGCGAAGCTGCGCACAACGGCGGAGAACACCGTCGAGGGCATTTCGCCCTCGCCCGCCTCGCGACGTTCGGCATAAAAGGGAATGAGGCTGCCGGTAAGCTGGACGGGAAGCTGCAGCGCGAGATTGGCAAGCGACAGCGCGACGGCATAGAAGCCCACTTCGCCGACCGTGCGGAACTGCTGCAGGAAGAACAGTTCCGGGCGGCTGAGGAAGATCGCGCTTACCGCGAATTCGAAGAAGAGCACCGCGGACGTCGTGGCGAGAAAGCGGGCGCTATAGCCGGCGCTGTCGCGGCGCGCCGCAAGAATGCGCAGCACATGGATGAACTGCGCCACCTGCCCGGCGATATAGCCGGCAAGAGCCCCTTCGACGCCGAAGGCGAGCGCTCCGGCTAGAACCAGCGACAATTGCAGGGCGGAGGCGACTGCGGTCAGCCGCAGAAAGGTGCCGAGGCGCTGCTCGCCGATCAGGTAGTTCTTCGAAAAGGCGCCGATCGACTGGACGAAGAGAAGGATACCGGTCAGAACGACGATATCCGGCGCTTTGCTCAAGCCGTCGAGGCTGCCGGTTTCGCTCGACAGCAGGCCGTAGAGCAATACCAGGCCGAGTGTCGAGGCCACGACCGGCAGCGCGAGATAGGCTGCGAAGCCCCGCCGGCGGTGTTCCTCCATACCGCGCGCCCTCAGCTGCGGCAGAAGGCGCATGAGCAGGATACCGGTGCCGAGCTCGGCGACGAGCGCTCCCGTGGTCGCAATCCAGAGCGCAAAGGCGATCGTGCCGTTCGCATCCGGGCCGAGCAGGCGCGCTACGATGATCGAGCAGCAGAATCCGGTCACGAGCAGCAGCATTCCTGCCGCCGCATTCATGAGCGAGTTCGACATGATGTTCCTGCTCATCGGCAATCCGTCCGGGCTTTGGCGAAGATGTCGCGGCAGCGGCTATCCTGCTGGCGCAAGGCAGCCTAGCCGAAAACTCTTAAGATACTTCCCCTTCCGCCGCCGGCTCCGGCAATGGCTGCGACGAACGCCAGCCGAACCAGCGCCCCAGCAGGATATTGCCCGACCGCCGCGCCATGCCGGGCCGGCCGGTGAAGCCATAGACGACGATGCCCGCCATCGGGCGCAGGAGGCGGGGCAGGTATTCCCGGAAGCGGTAACCGTGCTTGCGCATGACATAGCCGAGGCCGGCACTGTAAGCCCGCATCTTGGCGATGTGACCCGGCGTGGTCTTGTCCTCGACATCGTCGGGATGGTGGCCGACGATGCTCGGGTCGTAATAGCCGGTTTGCCCCTGCCCCAGCAGCTTCAACGCGAGATCCTGGACCTCGTATGCTCCCCAGGGCGTGCCCGCTCCGGGGCCGATCTTCTCGTCGAAGCCGCCGGCGCGGACGAAGGCGGACCGCCTGACCAGAAGCATCCACTCGATCAGGGTCGTCCAGACATTGGTGCGGCCTATGAGCGTCGGCAGCGGCTCGAAATTGCCCATGATCGTTAAGCCCGCCTCGTTGACGGCGCGACCGCAATAGAAATCGGCCTTCTTCCTTTGACGAAGGATATCGAGGCGCTTCAGGAAATCGTCCGGATACCAGCAGTCGTCGTCGGGGAACATCAGCCATTCGCCGCGCGCCTGCATGGCTCCGAGATTGCGCGCACGGCAGACCCCCGGCACGGACGTCCTGATATGGACAATCTCGAACGCGTCGCGGACCGACGCAAGCACGGGAACCAGGCGATCGTCCGGGTTCTGGTCCACCACGATCACTTCGAAATCGCGTCGCTTCTGCGAAACGAGCGAAGACAGCAACGGGTCCAGTTCAGCCGAGCGGCCAAGGGTGGCGACCACCATCGATATCAGGATGTCCGGATATTCCGGCAGCATTCAACAGGCCCTGGCAAGAACGGTGCGCACGCGAAGGAGCGCGGATTTCGGATATCCGCGCTATCTCATCCACAAGGCGTTAATTTGCTGTGAATCCGAGGGATCCCTGTTGCCTTCGGCGGCGAGCCCGCCAACCCCCCCCGAAACGGCTCTCAGGCGGCCCCTCTGTTCCAGCCGCGCCCGCGCTCGCCGAACATCTCGTAGCCGCCGGCGGTCACCGCAAGGGTGTCTTCCAGCTTGATGAAACCGCGCTTCGGGTGGAGCATCGTGGTCTCGACCGAGAGCACCATGCCTGCTTCCAGCGGCCTTTCCGCATCGACGCCCTCATAGGTCACCGGATGATTGGTCATCAGGAAAGGCGCCTCGTGGCTTATCAGGCCCATGCCGTGGGCGAAGAAATCCGTGAAGGCGGCGCTCGGCGATGCTTTCAGGACCGACTCGGCATGGGCGATCATATCCCCGCCGCGGTTTCCCGCCCGGACCTTCGAGAATGCCGCCTGCTGGACGGCTTCGATTTCCGCCAGGAGATCCTGAAGCTCGGCGTCCGGTTCCCCCAGCACCCCCATGCGGCATAGATCGCCGATATAGCCGTGATAGTTGCCGCCGGAATCGATCGAAAGCACCTCGCCCTTCGCCCATGCTTGCGAGGAGGCGGCGCGGTTGTGACTGGCACCGAGCGTCAGCAGGCAATATTCGAAATGCAGGCCGCGTCCGGTCTCCTCGCGGCGAAGCTGCTCGATGATCTCCGCCTTGGTCGAGCCTTCCCGCGCCTGGGATATGGTTGCCAGCATCGAATCGGTGATGAGCTCGGAGGCGCGCTTCAACTTTTCCAGTTCGGCCGGCGTCTTGATCGCCCGCAGGCGCTCCAGGATGCCAGTCGCGTCGACGAATGCCGCTCCTTCCAGTCTTCCCTTCAGGAGGGAATGCGCGTCCGACGGAAGAAATGCCGGCTCTATCCCGATCCTCGCGGAGCCTTTGCCGATCTTCTCCAGATGCTCTGCCGCAAGACCCGCCGCATCCAGCGTTCCCCAGCAGGCGGTCTGCACCGCCGGCGGCCAGAAAGGATGATTCTGATGCTCGCCGCTCTCCATGCGGTTGCCGATGTAGGCGGCATGATCGCAGGCGCCCTTCTCGTAGACCACCACCGGCAGATAGCGGCTGTGGCCTATGGCATCCATCGCCGCAAAGAAGATGAACTTGTAGCCGCCCATGAGATACTGGGTATTGTGCTTGGATGTGGCCAGCAGCACGTCGATGCCGGCCTCTTCCATGAGCCGGTCAAGCCGCTGCGTATCGAAGGGGACATCCGGCGATCCTGTTTGCGTCGTTCTGATATTCACGGGTTTCCTCCCACAATGTCGATGCGATGCTTCGCCAGAAGCGAGACCGTCAGCCGCCTGCCGGCGGAATGAGCCTGAAATCCGGAAGGTCCCTGAGGCCGAGCTCCGGCCCGGCGGGCGAATAGACGACGAAGAGCTGCATCGGACCGTCGCCGGTATTGAGCGTCGAATGGAAGCGGCTCTCCGGGACATAGATCGTGCAGCCGGGGCCGACCTGCCGGACGATCGGATTGCCGGCCTCATCCTCCACCATCTGCTCGCCATGGCCGGAGATGACGAAGATGATCTCCTCGGATCCCGGATGGTTGTGGCGCGAATGGCCCTTGCCGCTCGGCAGGTCGACCACGCCGCCGGAGAAGCGACTGGCGCCATTGACCTTGGGAGAGACCGTGAGCGACAGCCGGCCCCAGTCGAAGCCGAAGCCCGTCACGTCCTTCGGATACAGGAACATCTCGTTTCTTGCCATGATCGCGGGCCTCCCTGTTCGACTTTTCAGACGACCGTGCCGATCGTCAGCCTCTTGAAACTCTCCGTCTGCTCGCGGATCGCGGCTTCGGCCGGAAGGCGCTCCATCGAGCTTGCTCCATAGAAGCCGTGGCAACCGGGGCAGCGCGCGAGCACATACTCCGCATCCTGCGGCATGGAGATCGGGCCTCCGTGGCACAGCACGATGACATCCTTGCGCACCGAGCGCGCGGCAGCGGCGATCGCGCCGATTTCCTCCACGCAGGCATCGAGCGATTTCGCCGACGTGGCGCCGATCGAGCCGCCGGTCGTCACCCCCATATGCGCCACGACGATATCCGCTCCCGCCGCCGTCATCTCGACGGCTTCCTGCGGATTGAAGACGTAAGGGGTGGTCAAAAGATCGAGGCGGTGTGCGGTGGCGATCATCTCGACCTCCAGCGCGAAACCCATTCCCGTCTCCTCGAAGCTCTGGCGCATCGCCCCGTCGAAAAGGCCGATCGTCGGGAAGTTCTGCACGCCGGAAAAGCCCATCGCCTTCAGCTCGCCGAGGAATTGCGGCATGAGCACGAAGGGATCCGTGCCGTTGACACCGGCCAGAACGGGCGTCCTCGTGACCACCGGCAGGACCTCGACCGCCATCTCCTTCACGATCTCGTTCGCATTTCCATAGGCGAGAAGGCCGGCGGCCGAGCCGCGGCCGGCCATCCGGTAGCGGCCGGAATTGTAGATGATGATGAGGTCTATGCCGCCCGCCTCCTCGGCCTTGGCCGACAGGCCCGTGCCGGCGCCGCCGCCGACGATCGGCTTGCCGGCGGCGATCATGCCGTTGAACTTCTCGAGTATGGTCCTGCGGGGAATTGCGGGCATTTCGTCTCTCACTGTTTGGCTATTTCGAGGAATGCGGCGACGGCCGCCGCGGCAAAATCCGGTTCGTTTATATGGTAAGGCAGGCGGACGATCTTTCGAGCGGACGATGGGCGCAGCGTGTCCTCGATCGCGCAAAAGAGCGCACGGTCGGCCTCGGGGTCGAAGAAGGCGCCGCCTTCGATGTCGAGCGCGGAGACGCCTTTCTCCGGAATGAGGAAACGCACCGGCCCCTCGCAGGCATTGAGCTTCGCGCCGATCCAGCGGCCGATCGCCTCGCATTCGGCCGGCGTCGTGCGCATCAGGGTCACGTTCGGATTGTGCCGGTAAAAGAGCCGGCCGCGATAGCGCTCCGGGACGGTTTCCGGGGCCCAGAAATTGACCATGTCGAGCGCGCCGGCGGAACCGACATAGGGCAGCCTGCGCCGTGCGATGGCGCCGAAACGATCCTCGGTCGCCGGAAGCACGCCGCCGAAGAGAAGGTCGCAGACCTCCGTCGTCGTGATGTCGATGACGCCGGCCAGCATGTCGCTGTCGGCCAACTTTTCCATCGTGCGCCCGCCGGTGCCGGTGGCATGGAACACCATGCAGTCATAGGCACCGCGCAGCGTTTCGGCGATCGCCGTGACGCAGGGCGTGGTGACGCCGAACATGGTGAGGCCGATCGACGGCAGATCGGGCGCCTCGAGCTCGGTGCCGGAGGCCATCGCGGCGATCGCGCGGGCGGCATTGTCGAGGATGATCCTGCTCAGCCGGTTGAGGCCCGCCATGTCGGTGACGGAGGGCATCATGACGATGTCGGAAATATCCACATAGGGCGCGACATCGCCGGAAGCCAGGGTGGAGACCATGAGCTTCGGCAGGCCGAGGGGAAGGCCTCTCATGCCGGCGGTGATGATCGAGGTTCCGCCGCCACCGCCGATGCCGACCACGGCGGCGATGTCGTCGCGCGTGAGAATGAACCGGGAAAAGGCCTCGCCCATGGCGGCGACTGCCGTACCGCGGTCGTCCGTGCCGAGAACGGCATCGGCGCCGCGCGGATGGCAGGCCGCAACCTCCGCAGCCGCGATGTCGACGGGGACCGTCGCCTTGCGCGTTCCGACATCGACCCGCAGCACCGACGCGCCGGCGGCCCCGATGCGGGAAGCCAGATAGGCAAGCTCGTCGCCCTTCGTGTCGGCAGTGCCGACCGCATAGATGCTTTTCATCCACCCTCCCTGCCGGCACCCGATTCCCGCATCGGCGCCGTCCTGCTGCGGGTCAGGCCGGCTTCCTCCTCCGGCCTTGCAAATTTTTGAGACGCGAGTATCGTAAAGATATGGATATCTCACGTCAACGCAATATGCCGCCGGAACGCGGACCGCGTGCACGCACGCGGCGGCTCATGCTCGAAACGGCGACACGGCTGATGCAGAGCGGCGTCACGCCTTCGGTGAGCGAGGTGGCCGAGGCGGCCGAGGTTTCGCGCGCCACTGCCTATCGCTATTTTCCGAGCCAGGCAGCACTCGTCCATGCGGTGGTGGACGAGGCGCTCGGCCCGATCCTGACCTGGGAAGCCGGAGACGCGGACACGGGCAGGCGCGTCCGCGACCTGATCAGGACGGCGATGCCGCGCATCGACGAATTCGAAGCGACCTTCAAGGCGGCGCTGAAGCTGTCGCTCGATCAATGGGCGCAGCGCCAGGCCGGCATATCGAACGGCGAGCCGGAATTCACCCGCGGGCACAGGATCGGGCTGCTGCAGGACGCAATCGCGCCCCTGGAGGGAAAGCTCACGCGCGGCGAGCGCGACCGGCTCGCACAGGCGCTGTCGCTCGTTTTCGGCGTCGAGGTGCTGATCGTTCTCAAGGACATCTGGGGCCTCGACATCGCCGCGGCGCAAGGCGTCACGCAATGGGCGGCGGCAGCGCTGATCGATGCGGCGATTTCTGAAAAGGAAAAGGAAGGCTGAGCGGTACACCGGAGGCTCACGGCTGAAATCTGGTTTGACCAGATACATCTAGACCGCCAAAGAGGCGCGATGTCCAGAGCAATGCCGATAAATCAGACTATGGGATCATAACTGCGGTTTTATCGGGCGATTTCGTAGGATATAGTCAGGATCGGCGAAGATTATTGCACGGCTTCTACGAGGCGAGGACCTTGACGCCGGCGAAATTTGGTAATACCAGAATCACAATAAATACGATACTGATCAGGCTTGGTATTCTGAATCGGTGAAAGGGGTCGAGGAGGACCCCGGCCAAATCGGCCAGCAACGTGGAGGATTAGCAAAGCCGGCGAAGATCCTGCCCCCGGCGGGGAAAAGTGCATAAATGGGAGGAGATCATTATGCGCAAGAAAATGGCCGGCCTGATGGCCGGTGTCGGCTTGATGTTCGCCTGCGCGACCTCGGTACAGGCGCAGGAACTCACGATCTTTTGGGCGGAGTGGGATCCGGCCAATTATCTTCAGGAACTTGTGAACGAGTACGAGGCGGAAACGGGTGTCACGGTTACCGTCGAGACGACGCCCTGGGCCGATTTCCAGACCAAGACCTTTACGGAATTCAACGCCAAGGGCAGCGCGTACGACCTCGTCGTCGGCGATTCGCAATGGCTCGGCGCGGCTTCCGAGGCCGGCCACTATGTCGAGCTCACCGACTTCATCAAGAAGAACAAAGTCTTGGAAACGATGGCGCCGGCCACGGTGAAATTCTACTCCGAATATCCCGGCAACAGCGGCAGGTACTGGTCGATCCCGACCGAAGGCGATGCCGTCGGCTGGTCCTATCGCAAGGACTGGTTCGAGGATCCCAAGGAGAAGGAAGCCTTCAAGGCGAAATACGGCTACGACCTCGACGTGCCGAAGGACTGGAAGCAGCTGCGCGACATCGCCGAATTCTTCCATCGGCCGGACGAGAAGCGTTACGGCATCGCGATCTACACGGACAATTCCTACGACGCGATGGCAATGGGTTTTGAAAACGCCCTCTTCTCCTTCGGCGGAGAACTCGGCGATCCGGAAACCTACCAGGTGGAAGGCATCATCAATTCCGACAAGGCCGTCGCGGCGCTCGATGCCTACAAGGAGCTCTACACCTTCACGCCTCCGGGATGGGCGAAGACCTTCTTCGTCGAAAACAACCAGGCGATCACGGAAGGTCTGGCGGCGATGAGCATGAACTATTTCGCCTTCTTCCCGGCCCTGCTCAACGAATCCACCAATCCGCATGCCAAGAACACCGGCTTCTTCGCCAATCCGGCCGGACCGGGCGGCGACCAGTTCGCGGCCCTTGGCGGCCAGGGCATATCGATCGTCTCCTATTCGCAGAACAAGGAGGAAGCGCTGAAATTCCTCGAATGGTTCATCCGCGACGACGTTCAGAAGCGCTGGGCCGAGCTCGGCGGCTATACCTGCAACAAGAGCGTGCTGGAATCGGAAGAATTCCAGAATGCGACGCCGTACAACAAGGCGTTCTACGAGACCATGTTCAAGGTCAAGGACTTCTGGGCGGTGCCCGAATATGCCGAACTCCTGCAGCAGCTCAACCAGCGCATCTATCCGGCGGTGGTGGGCGGGGAAGGCACATCCAAGGAAACGCTCGACGCGCTCGCCGCCGATTGGACGGCGACGTTCAAGAAGTACGGCCGCCTGAAGTAACGGCTGAACATCGGGAGGGGCCGAGCGCCCCTCCCCCTTCGGTCCGCTCCGTCACGGGGGCGGGCAGGCAAGCCGCATCCACGCATCGCCGCGACTGCGCCGCAGGCGGCTCCATGCGCGAACTCCCGGAGGAGGGAACTGTTGGCCACCGTAGTCATGACAACGCTTGATTCCCAGTCACGCGCTGCCGCCAGAGGCATGAGCGACATCAAGATCCGCAATCTCTTCATCATCCCGACGATCCTGTTCCTGATCATCTTCAACATCTTCCCGCTGATCTATTCGCTCGGTTATTCCTTCACGGACTTTCGCGCTTCCACCAATGCGCCCGCGAACTTCGTCGGCCTGCAGAACTATCGCGAGCTCCTGAACGACCCGTTCATCTGGTCCAATTTCGCGATCACGGCAAAATATGTCATCGTCTCCGTCGCGGGACAGGTGATCGTCGGCTTCGGGACCGCGATGCTGCTCAACCGCGACATTCCGCTCAAGGGCCTTTTGACGACGCTGCTGCTCCTGCCGATGATGCTGTCGATGGCGGTCGTCGGGCTCTTCTGGAAGCTGCTCTACGATCCGTCCTTCGGCATCATCAACTATGCGCTTGGGCTCGGCTCATTCGAGTGGCTGGCCAATCCCGACATGGCGCTCTACGCCGTTGCCATCACCGACATCTGGATGTGGTCGCCCTTCGTCATGCTGCTTTCGCTTGCCGGGCTTTCGGCTGTCCCGAAGCATCTTTACGAGGCGGCCGCGATCGACCGGGCGGGACCGTTCTACACCTTCTTCCGCATCACGCTGCCGCTGGTGGCGCCGATCCTGATGATCGCGATCATCTTCCGCACCATGGAGGCGTTCAAGACCTTCGACCTCGCCTATATCTTGACCAGCCAGCCGACGACGGAGGTGATCTCCATCCGGCTCTACAAGATGGCGTTCCAGGAATGGCAGACGGGCCGCTCCTGCGCGCTCGCCTATATCGTGCTGATCATGGTGCTGGCGATCACCAACATCTACGTCAAATATCTCAACAAGGTGAAGGAGCGCTGAGCCATGACCGCCGTCCGCACACGCTCCGAGAAGACGTTCAACCGGCTGGCGATCGCCGCGGTTCTCGTCATCACGCTGATCTTCCTGGCGCCGATCTACTGGATCACCTCGACGGCCTTCAAGCCGCGCAACCTCGCCACGACCATTCCGCCGACGGTGCTCTTCGAACCGGAAATCTCGCCCTTCGTGAAGCTCTTCACCAAACGCTCGCAGTTGCGCACGGCGCCGACGCCGGAGGAATATGCCGCAGCCCCATGGTGGGAACGGCTGGTCTTCGACGGCGGCGAAAAGGTGGTGCGCTCGGGACGCGGCGAAGTGCAGCCTTCCGGCTATCCCAGCCGCTTCATGAATTCGCTGATCGTGGCGATCACCTCGACGGTGCTCGCGGTCGGCATGGGAACCTTCACGGCGTACGGCTTCTCGCGCTTCAAGGTGAAGGGGGAGGCGGATCTGCTCTTCTTCATCCTGTCGACGCGCATGCTGCCGCCGGTCGTGGTGGCAATCCCGATGTTCCTGATGTACCGCGCCGTCGGCCTCAACGACACGCATTGGGGACTGATCATCCTCTATACCGCCTTCAATCTTTCCTTCTCCGTCTGGCTGATGAAGGGCTTCATCGACGAGATCCCGAAGGAATACGAGGAGGCGGCGCTCGTCGACGGCTATACGCGCATGCAGGCCTTCTTCAAGATCGTCATCCCGGAGGCAGCGACCGGCATCGCCGCGACCGCCGTCTTCTGCTTCATCACGGCGTGGAACGAATATGCCTTCGCGCTGATCATGACCAACCGCCGCGCCCAGACCGCGCCGCCCTTCATACCCAGCCAGGTGGGCTCCGGCCTGCCGGACTGGACGGTGATCGCCGCGGGAACCTTCCTGTTCCTGCTGCCGGTCGCGATCTTCACCTTCCTCCTGCGCAACCATCTGCTCAGGGGCATGTCGTTCGGAGCGATCCGCAAATGAGCTTCCGCGCCGTCAACCGGAAATATCTCGAGCCCGGATCGCAGATCCTGATGATCCTCGGCATCATCGCGCTCTGCCAGCCGTGGAACCTGTTTTTTCACCGCTACGGATTGACGATGACGCTCATAGGTCTCGTCGCCTTCATGATCACCTCCAAGATTCCGCCGGAAGCACAGGCGGAAGAGGGTAAGAATCCATGACCCAGATCGAGCTTCGCGGCATCGAGAAGTTCTTCGGCGAGGTCCAGGTCATCCGGAATCTCAATCTCGCCATTACCGACAACGAGTTCATCGTGCTGCTCGGCCAGTCCGGCTGCGGCAAGACGACGACGCTGCGCGCCATCGCCGGGCTCGAGACGATCGACGAGGGGGATATCCTGATCGACGGCGAACCGGTGCAGCACATGAAGGCGTCGGACCGGGACATCGCCTTCGTGTTCCAGTCCTTCTCGCTCTATCCGCATATGAGCGTCTACGAGAACATCGCCTTTCCCTTGCGCGCGATGCGCAGGAGCAAGGCCGACATCGACGCCGACGTGCAGACGGTGGCGAGAACCCTGCAGATCACGCATCTTCTCGGCAAGAAGCCGTCGGCGCTCTCGGGCGGCGACATGCAGCGTGTGGCGATCGGCAGGGCGCTGGTGCGCCGGCCGAAAGCGATGCTGATGGACGAGCCGATCGGCGCGCTGGACGCCAAGCTGCGCGAGGAGATGCGCGCCGAAATCAAGCGGCTGCATATGAAGCAGGGCTCGACCACGATCTATGTGACGCATGACCAGGTGGAGGCGATGTCGCTAGCCGACCGGATCGTCATCATGCACGAGGGCGTGCTGCAGCAGATCGGCAGCCCGACCGAGGTCTATACCTATCCGGCCAATATCTTCGTCGCCCAATTCGTCGGCAGCCCGGTGATGAACATCACGGATGCCGCCGTTTCCGACAGCGGCGGCGAGGTTCGCGTGACGCTCGACGGCGCTTCGGACGGGTTCGCCTTCCCGGCCGAACTCACCGGCAAGCTCGACGGCGCGAGCCGGACGAACGGCAATCTGAAGCTCGGGGTGCGGCCGGAGGGAGTTCTTGTCGAGCATCAGGAACGGGAGGGATATCTGCCGGTCGAGGCGCATATCATCGAACCGCTCGGCTCGCACGACATTGTCGACCTCAAGATCGGGTCGCAGATGCTGAGAGCCCGCACCCGCAGCGGTTTCGTGCCGAATGTCGGCGACACGGTCTGGATCCGCATCGATCCGGCGCAGGCGCATTTCTTCGACGGAGCAAGCGGCAATTCTCTCGGGGTGAGGCTCTGATGGCGCATATCGAACTCAAGGGAATCTCGAAATCCTTCGGCAGCCATCCGGCGCTGAAGGGCCTCGACCTGGACATAGCGGACGGCGAGTTCTTCGTGCTTCTCGGCCAGACCGGAGCAGGCAAGACCACGACGCTGAGGCTGGTCGCCGGTCTGGAAAAGCCGAGCGAAGGCAGGATCTTCATCGACGGGCAGGATGTCAGCGATTGGGGACCGGCCGAACGCGACGTGGCGCTGGTGCTGCAGCAATACTCGCTCTATCCGCGCTATACGGTCCGGGAAAACCTGGAATTTCCGCTCAAATCGAAGATCCGCCGCGTCGAACCGGCGGAAATCGGCGAGCGGGTCGCGCGCGTCGCCAAGACGCTGCGCATCGAGCACCTGCTCGACCGCAAGACCGACCGCCTGTCCGGCGGAGAAATGCAGCGCGTCTCGATCGGCCGGGCGATCGTGCGCAAGCCGCGCGTCTTCCTGATGGACGAGCCGCTTTCCGCGCTGGATGCGAAGCTTCGCGAGGCGTTGCGCACGGAGCTGAAGAACCTACAGATGAACCTCGGCGCGACGTTCCTGTTCGTCACGCACGACCAGATCGAAGCGATGTCGATGGGCGACAAGATCGGCGTTTTGAACGACGGCCAACTGGTCCAGACGGGAACGCCGCACGAGATTTACAACAATCCGGCCAACACTTTCGTCGCGCGATCCGTCGGTTCTCCACCGATGAACCTCATCGACGGCAGACTTGTGAACGGTCGCGCCGTCGTCACGCCGATGAGCTTCGAGCTTCCTTATGAAGGTGCCGCGAAAGTCGGCGGCGAACGGCCGCTGATCTTCGGTATCCGGCCGGAGGATCTCTATCTGGAATCGGGAGCGCCGGTGGAAGCCAGGGTACACGACATAGAGAACCACGGCGTCGAGAAGATCCTGACGCTCAGGACAAGCGGCGACACGACGCTGCGCGCCACCGTTCCGGCAAGAACGGATGTCGCCATCGAGGAGGCCGTTCGGTTTGCCTGGAATCCGCAGAAGGTCGTTCTTTTCGACGGAGGCAGCGGAGTGAGCCTGCGGCATTCGGCATAGCAGGCGCCTGGTCGGCCGCCGGATAAAACCGCTTGCGATGTGAAATCAGTTCGGATAGATATGGAACCGATTTCATTTTGCAAGCGGTTGGAGGCTGCCATGGTGTTGAAGCTCTACGCGCACCCGTTCTCGTCCTACTGTCAGAAGGCGCTGATCGCGCTTTACGAGAACGGGACGCCGTTCGACTTCCGCATGCTGGGCCCTGACGACCCGGAGATCGTGGCCGAGTTCGAAAAGCTCTGGCCGGTGAAGCGCTTTCCCGTCCTGGTCGACGGCAGCCGCACCGTCATGGAAGCCAGCATCATCATCGAATATCTCGACGTCCATTATCCCGGCCCGGCCGGGCTGATACCGCAGAACCGTGAAAGCGCGATCGACGTCCGCATGATGGACCGCTTCTTCGACAACTACATTTCCACGCCGCAGCAGAAGCTCGTCTTCGACAGCATGCGCAAATCGGAAGAGCGCGATGCCCGCGGCGTCGCCGAGGCGCGCGACATGCTGGAGACGGCCTATCGCTGGCTCGACGGGCGGATGGCCGGCCGAAAATGGGCGGCCGGCGACACCTTCTCGCTTGCCGACTGCGCGGCGGCACCGTCACTGTTTTACGCCGACTGGTCGCACCCGATCGATCCGGCTCTTGAAAACGTCCATGCCTACCGCCGCCGACTTCTCGCGCGTCCCTCCTTTGCGCGGGCGGTGGACGAGGCGCGGCCCTATCGCCCGCTCTTCCCGCTTGGAGCGCCCGACCGAGATTGACCGGAGTAAGCATCGGCGGACGGAAAACCCGTTTCCACTTTTCTTGGAATCGCTCTATCCCATTACATAGCGGATGGTCTTGGAGAGGCGCGCAAGGAAGGCAGGCCTCGACGACGCGACGAGCTTCCAGGACAGGACCGCCTTCGCCATACGCTGAGGCAGGACGCCGACGGAAAGGAACCAGGCCGCCAGAATGGCGCGTCGACGCAACGAAACGTTCATTTCCATGCTGGCGATCGCGCCGGCTGCGGCCAGAGAGAGCCTGGAATCGCCGGACACGGGATGCCGCTGCCGGTCAACGCAAAGCGATGCGAGCCGCTCTTCGAGATGAACCGGATCGCGCATGTTGATATCCGGCGGCACTGCGAGGCCGATCTCCGCCGCCTGGCCGGACAAGGCCTCCAGCCTTTTGAAGTCATGCTCCACGCGCCAGCGGGCGCGCTGGCCGAGCTTTTCGGCAAAGATCGAATGATTGGCTCCATGCATGCGGTAGGCGCCGAGGCAGGCATCGATCGACGTCACCTTCCCGTAGAGGGGCGCCAATGTCACCAGATATCCGTCGGCACCTTGCCGGAAATCGTCTTCCGGGATCGGCATGATCGTATCCAGAACAGGGCGACCGAACGCCAGGCCGCTCGTCACCGTCGTCTGGTATCGTCCTCTGGCGAACAGCTTGGGAACGACGTCGCCGGAATCAAAAGACACTTCTGGCGGCGGGAAGACGTCTTTGACATGCTGGTCTTCGTCGACGATATGAAGCCTGAACTGCACCTGGGCCGTATCACTGCCCGAAGCGTCGATGATTTCGGATACCGCATCGGGATAGAGATAATCGTCGGCGTCGAGGAACAGCACGATCTCTCCGCGGCTCGCCGCAAATCCGGTGTTGAAGGCTGCCGCATGCCCGCCATTCCTGTCCCTGAGGCAAGCCGTTATCCGCGATCCGAATGAGGCGACGACATCGGCGGTATCATCCTTCGACGCGTCATCCACCACGATGACCTCCACATCGCCGTAGCGTTGCTCCAGCGCACTGTCGATGCAGCGCCTCAGAAAGCGTGCATAGTTGTAGTTCGCAATGACAATGGAGACGGGAGGACGGCCGGGGATGGAGTGCATCGCATTGAACCTCGCAATTCTGCTTTGGTCACGGCGAACCTTCTCGTTCGGATCCTATGGTTATTGTCTTGGGTCCGCTGAAACAGGACGGCTTTTCTTCGAAAACCGACAAATGCCGTACGATCATCCGGCAGGAAGACCTGCCGTGGAAGCCGGGCGGCCGGTGAAGATCGCGCTTGATGCACGGCCTGCTGCGAGCCTCCCCAGCTTTGTGGCTTTTGAATGGCTGCGGCGTACTGCCCCGGCAGCAGGAGCGTTAAGAACGCGCGTGTGACGTCGTTACGGCGCGGCGGGAAACCGCTGACGATAGAGCTCCACCGCTTCCGGATTGCGGAGATTCACCGGCAATTCTCCTCTCAGCACGCGGATCGCCTCGCCGGCGGCTCCCATGCCCATCCGCATCATGCTTTCCTCGGTGATGCCGGCGAGATGCGGGGTGACGATGACGTTGCCGAAGCGGAAATAAGGGTGATCGGCCGCCAACGGCTGGGTCGAGAAGACGTCGAGCGCCGCGCCGGCGATCCGGCCCTGCTCCAGCGCCTCGATCAGGGCGGAATCGTCGACGACCGGACCTCTGGACACGTTGACGAGCAGCGCCGACGACTTCATGCGCCGGATGCGTTCCCGGCCGATCAGACCCGTCGTTTCCGGCGTAAGCGGACAGCAGAGCACGACGACGTCGCTCCTCTCGACCAGCTCATCCAGGCTCGCGAACTCCGCGCCTTGCGGCAGCCTCGCGGGATCGCGGCTGTTGGCGAGAACGGAAAGTCCGAAGCCGTGATGGGCGATCTTCCAGACCGCCTGTCCGACATTGCCCATGCCGACGATACCCATGACGCGGCCGGAAAGATCGTTTGCGCGATGGGCGTGGCTGCGCGCGGCGTTCCACCCGTTCTGCCCAAGGTCGCGCGTCATCGGCAGGAAGCGCCGGAGCAGGGACAAGGTTACCATGAAGACGTGCTCGGCAACGGTGCGCGCGTTGACGCCGGGCACATTGGCGACGAGGACGCCCGCTTGCGTCGCGGCGTCGACCGGAATCATGTCCAATCCCGCGCCGTGCCGGATCGCCGCGCGAAGCGTCGGCGCCTTTTCGAAGAAAGCCGGCGGGATCGGCGCGCGCACGATGACGATGCCCGCACCCAGCCCTTCGCGAAGCAGCGTCTGCGGATCTGGCGCCGTCGCGACCTTGAATTCGCCCGCGGCCGAAAGCATGGCTTCGACCTGCGGGTGAAGCGGATGCGTGGAGAAAATGAAACTCACCGGACCCTCCCCCTCGGCGATGTCATCCGATCTTGGCGCCCGAACCGCCGATCAAGCCCTTCCAGTAGCTTTCGGCACCCTGCAGATGCGCGTTCATCAGCGCCTGCGCCAGATTTCCGTCGCGGCGAAGCAAGGCCTCGTAGATGCGGATATGCTCCTCATGGGAGCGGCGGCTGCGCTCGAGATCGCCGAAATAGATCGGCAGGCGGTGTTCGCCCATGGTGTAGTAGACGCTGCAGACCTTGTGGAAGACGCTGTTCTGCGTGGCGCGGACGATCTCCAGATGGAAATCGCGGTCCTCGCGCGCAAGGCCCTGGCCTGCCGCCAGCCGCTCTTCGGAGGCTTTCAGGATTTCCCGCAGGCGCTCGTAATTTTCTTCGGTCGCCCGGGAGCATGCGAGCTCCGCGGCCTTGATCTCGTGGATCTTCCTGAGCTCCACGGTCTCGTAGATGAGGATCGGATCGAGCGGAACGCCCGCCCTGGCGAAAAGCGCCATCGCCTCGACGCTCGCTTCCGTCGTGGTCAGGTATATGCCGGATTTCGCCCGCCTCTCGACGATGCGCATCGCCTCGAGAATGGCGAGCGCTTCGCGGATCTGGCCGCGGCTTACAGAAAAATGTTCGGCCAGCTCGCGCTCCGAAGGGGTGCGGCCGTTGTCGACCTTGGAATAGGTGAAGAGATGTGCCGCCAGATCGGGAAGAAGGTTATTTTCTTTCATTCTCACAGACTTTGTGCATGGGCCTCCAGCATGCGCTCGTTGATCGTGAAGCCCAGGCCGGGTTTGTCGGGAATCGCTACCATACCGTCGCTGACCTCCACAGTCTCCTCGACGAGATCATGAATCATCGGATTGGCGCCCAGCGAATACTCGATGACGAAACTTGCAGGCGAGGCGGCGCAGACATGCAGCCCGGAGAAGAAGCAGGGAGCACCGGCCCACAGATGCGGCGCGAAACGGAGATTGAAGGCGCTGGCGATCGCGCCGATACGCATCGCCTCCGTTATGCCGCCGCAGAAGGCCGGGTCGGGTTGGAATATATCAGCCGATTTCAGCACGGCAAGGTCGCGGAAGGCAAAGCGCGTCGCCTCCGACTCGCCTGCGGCGATCGGCACGCAGCCCGCAGCCCGCACTTCCGCCATACCGGCCTTGTCGTCGGCGATCACCGGCTCCTCGAACCAGGCGAGATCGCAGCCGGCGACGAGATTGAGAAACCGCTTCGCCTCCGCCACCGTATAGGTGCCGTGCGCATCGACCATCAGCTCCACATCCGGCCCGAGAGCCGCCCTTGCGGCGTGAACGCGCGCCGCCGAGACATGCGGCGGGCCGTCCATGGCGCCGACGCGCATCTTGACCGCCCGGAAACCTCCCGAAGCGACGTATGCGTTGAGCTGATCCCCGATCCCTTCCGCATTTTCCCAGCCGCCCGAGGCATAGGCCGGCAACCGGTCGGCCTTGCGCCCGCCGAGGAGGCGCCACACCGGTACCCCGAGCGATTTGCCTAGAATGTCCCAGAGGGCGATGTCGACCGCGCTGATCGCCGCGACGGAAAGGCCGCGCCGCGCCAGCTCCGGCATGGCATGGCCGGCCGCAGCCGCGGCCTCGTGGCGCACGCCGTTATAGAGCATCTCCCAGATGATCGCGATATCGGCAGGATCCCGGCCGATCAATCTCGGGCCGATCTCGTGATTGAGCATGTGGACGAGGGTTCCATAGGTGCCGGCGCTGCCGGCGGCATTCTTGCCTTCCCCCCAGCCGACGATACCGTCGTCCGTCTCGATGCGCAGGATCGCCGCGTCGAACGTCGTCAGCCGACCGAAGTCGCTGCGATGCTGCCGGCTGGTTTCGATGGGTATGCGGACCCACCAGGCCTGGACTTTCCTGATACGCATTGCGGCTCCTTCGCCCTCTCGCTGCGGTTCTGTCGAAAGAGCAGTCTTCAATCCGGCGAGCGCAGGCGCAGAGCGGAAAGCTCCGCTCCGCGCCCTTCCCCCACCGCACCGATCCGTTCCGAGCGCTCGTGAACGCAGCTCCCTCGCGGCCGCTTCCCTACCTGATCAACGGCAGGATGGTTTCCGCCGTTATCCGCATCTGCTCGTCGTAGAACGCCTCCGTGAGCAGGCTCGATCCGTGATCCTGGATGAATTTCAGCTGCTCCGGCGGGATGTCGACCGGGCTGCGCTCCACCATGTCCGGATATTTCGCCGCGGGCGTGCGGTCCACGGGCGCCACGAATTCGTTGGTGAGCGCACCGTCGTAACCGATCTCCTTCAGCGTGCCGACGATTCTCGGCCAATCGAGATGGCCAAGGCCGGCGGCGAAACGGTTGTTGTCGGCGATGTGGAAATCGAAGAGCCGCTTTCCGGCGAGCCGGATTGCGTCATAGATATTCTCCTCCTCGATATTGAGATGGAACGCATCGAGGCAGACGCCGCATTCCGGCCCGACGGCTTCGGCGAGCGCCAGCGCCTGGGCGGCGCGGTTGAAGAAATAGGTCTCGAAGCGGTTCAACGGTTCGATGGCGATGCGCACGCCCCTGGCCCTGGCGTGGGCGAAGCATTCGCGGGTGGCATCCACCACCCACTTCCATTCCTCCTCCTCCGTCGCATCCGGCACAACCTTTCCCACGGTCGCCGGCACGAGCGTGATGATCTCGCCCTCCAGCTCGCTGACCATGGTGATGACGCTCTTGACGTAGTCCACCGACTTCGCACGCTGGCCCTCGTCCTTCGCCGCGAGATTGCGCTCGCCAAGGGTGAGCGTCACTGCGCCCCAGCAGCGGATTCCGTACTCTTTGAGGAGTGCCCGGGTCTCCCTGACGTCATACTGGGCCGGCTCGCCGGAGATTTCGATGCTCTCGTAACCGTATTTCTTGATCCGCCTCAGCGTCGTCGCCAAAGGCTCGGCGCGCATCCAGTTGTGCGTCGACAGATGCATTGTCTCTCCTCCCTCGCATGTCCGCGCCGTTTCTGAAAAGCCGACGCGTATTTCCTCCATGACTGCCAGATCGGATTAATCTGGTATAGCCAGTTTGTCAGAGAACGAGATGTACAAGAATTTTCACCGTCGCGCAATATCCCGGCAACAGTGGATAAAAACCCTTTTATTATGGCGATTTAAGAGAGAAATTGCTGCAATTCGCAGGCGTATCCCACCAGCAATTCGGCTTGACCGGATTTTTGCATTTGGTAATACCAGAATGGGAACGGGAGGCGATCATGAAAATCGGAATGTGCATGTTTCTGTGGACGACGAATGTCACGAGGAAACACGAAGGACTCCTGAGGGATATTCGCGAGACGGGCTTCGACGGCGTCGAGATTCCGATCTTCGAGGGACAGCCGGACGACTACCGCAGGCTGGGCGAGATGCTGGACGGGATCGGCCTTCAAAGAACCGCCGTTTCCGCCATGGGAGATCCGGAAACCAACCTGATCTCCCCCGACGCGGCCACGCGGAAAAGAGGTGTGGCCTATATGAAATGGGCGATCGACTGCGCGCAGGCGCTCGGGGCGAGAACCTTGAGCGGCCCCTTGCATTCCACGCTCGGCCGGTTTTCCGGCAGCGGCCCCACGGCCGCCGAACGCAAGCGTTCGATCTCCTCGCAGCGCGCCATCGGCGACCACGCCGCCAAAAGCGGCGTCACGATCGGCCTTGAAGCGCTCAACCGCTTCGAATGCTACCTGGTCAACACGATGGACGATCTTTCCGGACACGTGGACGAAATCGGCCATCCGCATATCCGGGCGATGTACGACACGTTCCACGCCAATATAGAGGAGACCGATCCCATCGGTGCCTATCTCCGCAACAGGCGCAACATCGTCCACATCCACATTTCGGAGAACGATCGAGGCGTGCCGGGACGCGGCAATATCCCATGGACCGAAACGTTCGCCGCGATCCGGCAGAGCGGCTATGACGACTGGCTGACGATCGAGGCCTTCGGACGCTCGCTCAAAGATCTGGCGGCCGCGACGAAAGTCTGGCGGGACTTCGCCGAGACTCCGCAGGCCGTCTATCGCGACGGCTACAGGCATATCCGCAGCGGCTGGGAGGCTTCCACAGCCGCGTGATCAGCCCGTTTCCGGCGAAAACGTATGCAGCTTTCCCGGAATCGCTTCTAGAAGAAGACGTGCTGCGGCCAGAGAAGGACGGGTTTGACCGAAGCGTCGCCGCTCCGCCGCTTCTGGCTTTTCCAGCCCGTCAGCCATGATTTCGGCAGCCTCCAGACCGTCTTCTTGCCGGCGGGCCCGGGAGTGAGATAACCGAACGTCATTCCGCCCATATAGAACATGTCTGGCGTGTCTCCGTTGCCATTCCTTAACGGCGATTAACGGGATCATGGCGAAAAGGTGGCGAATGTCAATAGTCTATAGAATTGGTGGCCTTTAGGCTCGAAACGGGATGCGGATGCTTTTGAAGATCCGCCAACGGCAGGTTCGTTCGCTTGCGGGACTCCTGCTGCCGCAAGCGTGAAATCCGCAAAATGACAGGCTTATACCGCCTTCGGGAGCGAAGGCTTTGCGGATATGTCCGGCAATGCGAGAGAATTTTCCCGTTTCCGGCCGCATGGCACTCCCATTTTTCCTTTAATACATAAAAACTGTAGATAATATGCATTAATTGTCACGCCAGATCGAGACCGTACGCAAAATCCGTTCGCCGAAAGGAAAATCGATGTCGTCCTCCAAGCTCGTCGGACCTGCCGGAACCATTAACCGGCTCGCTGCCCGGACCGCCATTGCGGCGGAATGAGCAGGAAGGGCGATGAAGATGGTACTCGGCATCCAGCAAAAAACAGTTTCGCCTTTCGATCCGGTCAGGATCGCCGCCGAGCTCTCGGTTCGGTTTGCGCAAACGGCGGCGGCATATGACGAAAGCGCATCCTTTCCATCCGAGAATATCCGGCTTTCCCATGAGGCGGGGCTCTCTGCACTGACGGCACCGGTGGAATATGGCGGTGCGGGCGCGGGACTCGCCGAGACGACCGAAGTCATCCGCCTGATCGCTCGCGGCGAACCGTCGACGGCGCTGATCCTGATCATGCAATATATCAATCTCGCCACGATCCCGAACTCGCGCTGGCCGGAAAATCTCGTGCAGCGCGTGCTGCGGGATGCGGCCGGGAAGGGTGCGCTGATCAACGCCTTCCGCGTCGAGCCGGAACTCGGCACGCCGATCCGCGGCGGATTGCCCAAGACCACGGCCCGGCGGACTGAGGACGGCTGGTCGATCAGCGGCAGGAAGATCTACTCGACGGGCGTGGAAGGGCTGACCTACGCGGTCGTCTGGGCACGGACCGACGAGGCGGAGCCCAGGGTCGGCGGCTTCCTCGTTCCGCTCGATACGCCGGGCATCGCGGTCGAGAAGACGTGGAACCCGCTCGGCATGCGCGCGACGGGCAGCCATGACGTGATTTTCGAGGATGTGCGGGTGCCGCCGGACCATGCGGCGGATATCCGGCTGCCGTCGGAATGGGGCGGGCGAGGCGAAGGCCAGGCTGCCTGGTTCGGCCTGCTGCCGGGCGCGCTTTACACCGGGGTCGCGGAAGCGGCGCGCGACTGGCTGGTCTCCTTTCTCAGGAACCGGGTGCCGAGCAATCTCGGCCAGCCGCTTTCGACGGTCCCTCGCATCCAGCACGCGGTCGGCGAGATCGAGGAGTTGCTCGCCGTAAACCGCCGGCTGATCGCTTCGGCGGCGGGCGAGATCGACAGAGGATTCCCGCTTCCCACAACGGAAGCCAATCTCATCAAGTCCGTCACGACGGAAAATGCCATCGCTGCCGTCGAAAAGGCGCTCAAGCTGAGCGGCAATCACGGCATTTCCCGCAACAATCCCCTGGAGCGCCATCACCGCGATGTCCTCTGCGGTCGCATCCATAGTCCGCAGGAAGACACGGTGCGGGTGGAAGCGGGCCGGATCGCGCTCGGCGTCTGATATCGAACACAAGGAACGGAGGGTGTCATGCCTGTCGAATTCATCGGTTATATCGGCAATCACAATGCGTCCGAGACGATTGCCCGCAAGGGGGCCATCATCGACCGGGACCATATCGCAGCCGCCGCGGCGATCCATGAGAACGCCGGTTTCGACCGCGTTCTCTTCGCCTTTCACTCGACCTCGCCGGAAAGCATCCTGATCGCTCAGCATGTCGCCGATCGCACCCGCAAGCTCAAACTGATGATTGCGCACCGGCCGGGTTTCACCGCCCCGACGCTGGCGGCTAGGCAGCTTGCGACGCTCGACAACCTGACGGGCGGTCGCGTCGCGGTCCACATCATCACCGGCGGCAACGACAAGGAGCTGGCGCAGGACGGCGACCACCTGACCAAGGACGAGCGCTATGCCCGCACCAGCGAGTATCTCGACATCGTGCGAAAGGAATGGACGAGCGAGACGCCCTTCGACTATGCCGGTAAATACTACAGGGTCGAGCAGGCATTCGCCGCGGTGAAGCCGGAGGGCCCGGAAGGCATCCCAATCTATTTCGGTGGCTCCTCCGCCGCCGCGATCGACGTTGCCGGCAAACATGCGGATGTCTACGCACTCTGGGGCGAGACGCTCGAGCAGGTGGGCGAGACCCTGCGCAACGTGCGCGCGGCAGCCGCAGCGCATGGGCGCAAGCCGCGCTTCAGCCTGTCGCTGCGCCCGATCCTTGCGGAAACGGAGGACGCAGCCTGGGAGAAGGCAGCCGGTCTGCTTTCCCGCGCCAAGGCGCTTCGCGGCGCGCCGGCCACCGAACGGCTGATCGAGGTCAATTCCATCGGTGGCAAGCCACAGAACGAAGGTTCGAAGCGGCTGCTTGCCGCCGCTTCCCGCGGCGCGCGGCTCGACAAGCGCCTCTGGACGGAAATGGCGGCGCTGACCGGCGCAAGCGGCAATTCCACCTCGCTCGTCGGCACGCCCGAGCAGGTCGCGGAAGCCCTGCTCGACTATTACGATCTCGGCATCACCACCTTCCTCATCCGCGGCTTCGACCCGATCGAGGACGCGTTCCACTATGGCCGCGACCTCATCCCGCGGGTGCGCGCGCTCGTCGCCGAGCGTGGTCGCGGCGGCCGTATCGAAGCCGCGGAATAAACCTCTGATGCGCCGCGGACCGCTTTGGGCGATCCGCTTCCTTTCAACACGACAATCTCAGAATGATCAGGAGACGGACGATGGCATGGAATGCGAAAACGCTCTTTGGAGCAGACGGTGATCTCCCGCCGGGCCTCGACCGCCGGGCTCTCCTGAAAACGGCGGGGCTGGTCGGCGTCGCAGCACCGCTCGGCGCCTTTTCCCTCGGCAGCTTCGCCGCGCGTGCCGCCTCGTCCGCCGCGACGGGAGATCTCAAGAAGATCAAGTTCGCCACCAATGCCAGTGCCATCTGCCTTGCGCCGGTCTTCGTCGCTCAGGAGCACGGCATCTTCCGGAAATACGGCCTCGACGTGGAGCTGGTGAACTTCGGCGCGTCGACCGAGGCGCTTCTGGAAGCGATCGCGACGGGAAAGGCCGATGGCGGCGTCGGCATGGCGCTGCGCTGGCTGAAGGCACTGGAGCAGGGTTTCGACGTCAAGATCACCGCAGGCACCCATGGCGGCTGCTCGCGGCTCGTCGCGTTGAAGTCCGCCGGGATCACCAAGCTCACGGAGCTTAAAGGGAAAACTATCGGGATTTCGGACCTCGCCAGCCCCGGCAAGAACTTCTTCTCGATCCTCCTGCACAAGGAAGGCATCGACCCGGTCGCCGATGTCGAATGGCGCCAATATCCGGGCGAACTTCTGCAGATTGCTGCAGACAAGGGCGAGATCCACGCCATCGCCGACGGCGATCCGAAGGCTTATTTCTGGCTGCAGGATCCGAAATACATCCAGATCGCATCGAACCTCGACCATGGTTTCGAAAACCGGGTCTGCTGCATCGTCGGCCTGCGCGGCAGCCTGATCCGGGAGGACCAGCCGACCGCAGCAGCGCTGACGCGCGCGCTTCTGGAGGCCCAGGACTGGACTGTCGCCAAACCGGAGGACGCCGCAAGGGCCTTTCTCCCGAATGCGCCGAAGGACAAGACCGTCGAAGATCTGGTCGGCGTCCTGCGGGACCAGACCCACAACCACAACCCGGTCGGAACCGACCTCAAGGCGGAGATCGCGCTCTACGCCCAGGAACTGCGGGACGTGCAGGTCTTCAAGCAGTCGACCGATCCGAAGGATTTCGCCGATCGCGTCTTCGCTGACGTCCTGACCGCATGAAGGTGATGTCATGAGCACGATCGATCCGACGGTGATGGAGGAGCGGGATGCCGCTCCCGCCGCTTCCTTTGGCCGAAACGTCTCTCCCATCCTACTGGTCGCGGCGCTGGCTTGGACGGGAACGGCGGGGCTTATCGAATATTGGCCGGAAATCATTCCGCAGCCCTATGGCCGCGAATTGGCCGCGATTTCTTTCGGCGTCGCGCTCATCGCCGCGCTTGCCGGATTGACGGGCACCCTCTTCGGCCGCGTCGCATCGGCGGTGCACTATTATGGCCCCTGGCTCATCGCGGCGGCGGCGATCCTGGCCGCCTGGGAGATCGCGACGGCGAAAACCGGCCTGCTTCCCGTGCCCTTTTTCTCTTCGCCGCAGAGCATGCTGGAGGTGTTCTTCGACGATTGGGAGCGGCTCGGCATCAGCGTCGGCTATTCCGTGCTCCTGCTTGCCAAGGGTTACGTCTTCGGCGCGCTGGCCGGGTTCCTCACCGGCGTCACCATCGGCTGGTCGCGTGCGGCGAGCTATTGGGTGCATCCGCTCCTGCGCCTGATCGGCCCCCTGCCGGCGACGGCCTGGCTGCCGCTCGCCTTCTTCATCTTTCCGACCTCCGGGTCGGCCAGCGTCTTCCTCATCGCGCTCGCCACCGCCTTTCCCGTGACGATCCTCACCTGGTCCGGCATCGCAAGCGTCAACCGCGACTACTACGACATCGCACGCACGCTGGGTGCCAAGCCCTTGTTCCTGATCCTGAAGGTCGCGATTCCCGCAGCGTTGCCACACGTCTTCGTCGGCTTGTTCATGGGCCTCGGGACCTCCTTTGCGGTGCTGGTCGTCGCGGAAATGCTGGGCGTCAAGGCAGGGCTCGGCTGGTATCTCCAATGGGCGCAGGGATGGGCGGCCTACAACAACATGTATGCCGCACTCCTGGTGATGGCGCTGATGTGCTCGACCCTCATCACGGTGCTCTTCCGCATCCGCGACTGGACGCTTTCATGGCAGAGGGGACTTGTCAGATGGTAACTGCGGCTTTGAGATCGACGGATTCCGCCGTCACCGGCGAGGCGGAACCCACGGGAGTGAAGGTCGAGATACGCGACGTCTCCCACCGCTTCGAGCTGGAAGGCGCGCCCCTGCCGGTGCTGGACCGGGTGAGTTTCGCGGCCGAGCCCGGCTCCTTCGTGGCGCTGCTCGGGCCTTCCGGCTGCGGGAAGTCGACGCTGTTGCGCCTGCTTGCCGGTCTCGATCATCCGATGTCGGGCGCCGTCGAAGTCGGCGGGGCACCGGTCGGCGATCCCGATCCTTCCCGCATCCTCGTTTTCCAGGATCCCACCCTCTTTCCCTGGCGCACCGTCTGGGACAACGTCGCGCTCGGGCTGGAAGCGCAGGGCGTCCTCAAGAGCAATCGCTCCCGTGTGGACAACGCCCTCGAGCTCGTCGGCCTGAAGGGTTTCGACAAGGCCTATCCGCATCAGCTTTCGGGCGGGATGGCGCAGCGGGTCGCTCTGGCGAGGGCACTCGTCAACGAACCGCGGCTGCTGCTGCTCGACGAGCCGCTCGGCAAACTCGACTCGCTCACGCGGCTGGCGATGCAGGCCGAGATCGTCTCGCTGTGGCAGCGCGCCGGCCTGACGGCGCTTCTGGTAACGATGTCGAAGAAGCGATCTTCCTGGCCGAGCGCGTCATCATCTTCGGCCCGCGTCCGGCCCGCATCGTTGCCGACATCGCCGTCGATCTTCCTTATCCGCGCCATCGCGGAGATCCAAAGCTTGCGGAGCTCCGGCAGAAGGCGCTGCAGCATCTTGGCCTCGCCGCGACCTGGTAACGACAAGGAACCGATCATGATACCTCGGATAACGGCTTTCGGCACGGCAGCGCTTGCCGCAGGCCTCTTCGCCGCGCCGGCCATGGCGCATCTCACCTTCGAGAACGCAGCGGTTGCGGCGGGCAAGACGGCAAAGTTCGTGCTGCGCGTACCGCACGGCTGCGACGGATCGCCGACGGTCGCGGTGCGGATCGCGGTACCGAAGGAATTGGAAGGCATCAAGCCACAGCCCAAGCCCGGCTGGAAGCTCTCGATCGTCGCCAATGACCTTCATCAGGCGGGCGCCGCTGCCTCCCATTCCCATGGCGATGCGGCCGATGTGAAGGAGCTCGTCTGGTCCGGCGGGCGGCTCGAGGACGCCTTCTATGACGAATTCGTCTTCCGGGCATCCGTCGCCAAGACGGCTACCGGACATATCTTCGTACCGGTCGTGCAGCAATGCGAGAGCGGCGTCGAGCGCTGGATCGAGATTCCCGCAACAGGCGCCTCTTCCGACGGCCTGAGATATCCGGCGCCCTCCGTCAGCGTCGAGCCGTGAGGCCATTCCTCGCAGAAGCAGCGCGCCTCCTCGTCGCGGCGCTTATCCTTCTTGCCGCAACCGGGCTCTTCGCCGACCAAGCCAATGCGCATGCGAACCTGATCTCCGCCGATCCCTACGATGCGGCGATATTGGCCGAGCCGCCGGCGCGGATCGTCCTGCGCTTTTCCGAAGCGGTCGCGCCGCTCGTCGCCCGGCTGATCCACCCCGACGGCCGGACGGAAATCCTGGCGGCACCGACGCTCGAAGGCTCGTCGCTTACCTATGCGCTCGCTCCCCGGCTTTCCCGCGGAACCTATGTGCTCTCCTGGCGCGTGACCTCGTCCGACGGTCATCCGGTCGGCGGCGGTCAGACATTCTCGGTCGGCGCCGTCAGTTCGACGGTGCCGGACGCGGATGCGGATGCGGCTCCGGACGGCACCGTTCGATACGGGCTCTGGGCATCGCGCTTCGCGCTGATGCTTTCGATCGTGTTCGGATTGGGCAGCACCGTGTTCTACGCGCTTTCAGGGATTGCGCCGGACCGCCGCGCCGGAAAGGTACTCGTCCTCCTGCTGTTCCTCGGACTGGCGGCAACGCCGGCTGTTCTGGCGTTCCAGGGATTGGATGCGCTCGGCGAACCGGTCTCGGCGGCCGGCAGGGCAGATGTCTGGACGGCCGGTCTGTTCGCCACCGCCTACGGCCGGGCCACGCTTCTCGCGGCGCTCGCCGTGGTTTGCGCAGCCATCGCGCTTGCGGCCGGAACGGCGTCGCACAAGGGCTGGGCCCTCATCGCTTTCCTTATCGCCGCATCGTCCTTTGCCGCGGCCGGCCACGCGGCGACCGCTCCGCCCCGTTTTCTCACCACGCCGGCGGTTTTCCTCCACGCGCTCAGCCTCATCGCCTGGCTCGGTGCCTTCATTCCCCTGGCGGATGTGCTGGCGCGCAAGGATGACGATGTCGCGCGGCAGGTGCTCGGGCGCTTTTCGAAGATGATCCCGCCGGCGATCCTCTGCCTTTCGGCAAGCGGCTTCTTCCTGGCGGCAATACAGCTCGAGCGCACCTCGGCGCTCTGGACGACGGATTACGGCTATACGCTGCTCGCCAAGCTCGGCCTTGTGACCCTTCTCTTCCTGCTTGCTGCAGTCAACCGGTTCTTCCTGACATCCCCCGTTCTTACGGGCAGGGTACCGGCGCGCAGACGGTTGCGGCGCAGCATCCAGGCCGAGATCGCGCTCTCGGTTGCGGTCGTCGCAATCCTGGGACTGTGGCGGTTCACGCCGCCGCCACGCGCGCTCGCAGCGGCAGCGCCGTCTGCGATAACGGTCATTTCGCGCAGCGAAGGGCTCGAAGCGCGGCTGACGCTGTCACCTGCGCAAGTCGGGCGAGCGATAGTTTCGGCGGATAGCTTTCGCCTCGACGGCAAGGATCTTGCACCGCTCTCGGTAACCGTCGAACTCTCGAAGCCTTCTACGGCATCGGTCCCTTTGTGCGCGAGGCATCGAAAACTGGCGAACGATATGCCGCAGACGGCTTCGTGCTGCCGATCGACGGATATTGGGTGGTGCGCGTCACCGTGCTCGTCGACGACTTCCGGTCCGTCACCCTCACCGACATATTCGACGTCCAGCCGGTCGCACCGGCAGAAAATTCTTTTCCTGCGTCGGGCAGGCTTACGCAATAATATACCTATTTAGTAGATTTTACAGACTATAACCTGTCCTTCGATCGGGATTGCCGGGAGGGAACACCAACCGAACGTCCCACCGCTGCCGAGTGATCGTCAAAGGCATCATGATTTCACCCGAGGCTCCATTCATGAACATTTTCTCCAGGCGCAGCTTCAACCTTCTCCTCGGCGGCCTCGTCGCCGTTTTCTCTGCAGCGCAGCTGCCGGCACTTGCAGCCGAAGACCTCTCCGGCGTGACGCTTCGCATCGGCGACCAGACGGGCGCCGTGCGTGCCAAGCTGGAGGCGGCAGGCCTGCTGAGCGATGTGCCGTACAAGATCGAATGGTCCGTCTATGCGGCGGCCGTCAATCTGCATGAGGCCTTGAAGGCCGATGCCGTCGATATCGGCTCCGCGGCCGACAGCCCGACGGTCAGCGCGATCGCCGGCGGCTCCAGGATCAAGGTCGTCGCTGCCTTCTCCAACGGCGGGCGCGGCACCTATATCCTGCTTCCCAAGAACAGCCCTATCCGGTCCGTCGAAGATCTCAAGGGCAAAACGATCTCTCCGACGACACGCGGAAGCGTTGCGCATTACCTTACGATCGGAGCCTTGAAGAACGCTGGCCTTCAGGCGGGCGACGTAAAGCTCGCCTTCCTCGCCCCGACGGATGCCAGCGCTGCATTCCAGGCCGGAAGCATCGATGCCTGGACGACGTGGAGCGTCTATGCCGCCCGTACGGTCGGAGCGCTGAAAGCCCGGATATTGATCGACGGACAGGGCATCAACACCGGCAACAACGTTATCAGTGCGACGGATTCGGCTCTCTCCGATCCCGGAAAGATAGCGGCCATCGCCGATTTCGCCGCCCGCGGCGAGCGCGGCTATGCGTGGTCACTGGCAAACAAGCAGGCCTATATCGACTTCTACTCCGCCTTTACGAAGCAGGAGCCCTCGGTCATCGCCGACACCTATGACGACGAGGCCGCGTTCAAGCGCATCCCGCTCGACGACACCTTCGCCGCCTCCCTGCAGAACGTCTTCGATACGTGGAAGGAAGCGGGCGTGCTTTCCGGCGACCTGAAGCTTGCCGACTACATCTATCGCGACTTGCCGACCAACTGACGGGAATTATCGATGAACACCATCGCAGTGCTCGGCCGCAAAGCGCAGGCCGAACGCACCAACGAACGGATCGATCCCGCACCGGCCTCCCCTATGCGCCAGATCGCGATGCAGCGGATCGATCCGGCTTCAGACGCACGGCGCGGTCTGCCGCGCTGGCTGCGGCGTACCTTTGGCCCGGTGCTCCTCGTTCTCCTCTGGCACCTGGCTTCCGTTTCCGGAGTTCTCCCGCAGGAGGTGCTCGCAGGCCCCTCCGTCGTCTTGTCGAGCGCGGCGAAGCTCCTGCAGACCGGCGAGCTGCAGCAGGCTATGCTGGTCTCGCTCGGCCGTGCAATTTCCGGACTTGCGATCGGTGGCACCATCGGCGTCGCGCTCGCCGTTCTCTCCGGGTTGTTCCGCACCGGCGAGAATCTGATCGACGCTACGATCCAGATGCTGCGCACGATACCCAACGTCGCGCTCATCCCGCTCCTGATCATCTGGTTCGGCATCGGCGAAGCGCCGAAGGTCGCGCTGATCGCGCTCGGTACGGCTTTCCCGCTCTATCTCAACGTCTATGCCGGCATCCGCAATGTCGATGCCTCGCTCATCGAGGCCGGCCGGACGCTCGGTCTGTCGCGGGCGGCGATGATCCGGCACATCATCCTGCCAGGCGCGCTGCCTTCCGCGCTGGTGGGGCTTCGCTATTCGCTCGGCATCGCCTGGCTGGCGCTGGTCTTCGGCGAGCAGATCAATGCGACCGCCGGCATCGGCTATCTGATGGCGAATGCCCGCGAGTTCTTCCAGACGGACGTGATCGTCGTCTGCCTCGTCGTCTATGCCTTCCTCGGCCTTGCCGTCGATTTCATCGTCAGAACGCTCGAAAGGATCTTCCTGTCATGGCGACCGGCATTCAACGGAACGTGACCCTCGTCCATGCCCCGCCGTCCCTGCGTTCCGCATCCGCGGTTCGTGTCAGGGGCCTGACGCGCCGTTTCGCGGAACGCGCCGTGCTGAAGGATCTGGATCTCGACATCGCGTCCGGCGAATTCGTCGCGCTGCTCGGCGCCAGCGGTTGCGGCAAGAGCACGCTGCTGCGCATTCTTGCCGATCTCGACCGCGAGATCGCCGGCGATGTCGCGGTGCCGGTCCGCCGCTCCGTGGCATTCCAGGCACCACGGCTGATGCCGTGGAAACGGGTCTGGCGCAATGTCGTGCTCGGCCTTCCCGGAGGACCGAGTCGGGCAAGGGCAGTGGAAGCCCTCGAGGAAGTCGGCATCGGGCACCGGGCGGACCAATGGCCGAAGGTGCTTTCCGGCGGCGAAGCGCAGCGCGTGTCGCTTGCCCGGGCGCTGGTGCGCGAACCCGATCTCCTGCTTCTCGACGAACCCTTCGCCGCGCTCGACGCGCTGACGCGTATCAAGGCGCAGGAACTCGTCGGCGAACTTTGGCAGCGTCACGGCTGTGCGGTCCTGCTCGTCACCCACGATGTCGAAGAGGCGATCCTGCTTGCCGACCGCGTGCTCGTCATGAAGGACGGGATCATCGCGCATGAAGAGAAGATAACGCTCGAGCGGCCGCGCGACGTCGCCGACCCGCAGTTCGCCACTTTGCGCGGCCGTCTGCTCGGCTGGCTCGGCGTCGGCCACGGCCGGCAGCGGCAATCCGCATGAAAAAACTATGACCGGCAGGAACGGGAATGAAGCGCGTCCGGTTCGCCGCCGATTGGCTTTCCGACACAAGACGCTGCCGCGCTCAGGACCATGCCGTAGAAGTCCGATCGGACCGACGGCTTCGGGTCGGCCGCATCTGGCCGAAGCGGGATCCCGCCTTATTTCAATACCATCCTTTGTCGCCCGTGGAGGCGGCAGCATAGCGGAAGAATGGAGACGCAGAATGTCGGACCACCACCACAATCACGATCATGGCCACGAGCACGGCGAGGACCGGTGGAAGCACAACGGCGTTCGCGTCATCAAGGGCGATCAGCTGGACGACAACACCGCCCAGACTCCCGGCATGTACCGCCAGGCGGCGATCAACCACGCCCGTGTCGGCGCGCAGAAGATATGGGCGGGCACCGTGGCAATCGAACCCAACGCCAAGACCGGCGTGCATCACCACGGTCCGCTCGAAAGCGTGATCTTCGTCGTCCGCGGCAAGGCGCGCATGCGCTGGGGCGACAAGCTTGAATATGTGGCGGAAGCCGGACCTGGAGACTTCATCTACGTGCCGCCATACGTGCCGCATCAGGAAATCAATGCGGATCCTGAAAATCCGCTCGAATGCGTGCTGGTGCGGTCCGACAACGAGGCGGTGGTGGTCAACATCACCGATGTCGATCCGGTCGAGAAGCCGGAAGAGGTCTATTGGGTCGATCCGATCCACAAGCATCCGGGCTGACCTTTAGCGATGGACCCGCCACCTATTTTCCGGACGCTTGGACCAATGATCCGAGCCGATACCCCGTTTCATCGAGGGACTCCATGAAATTCATGAGCCGGAGGCTCGGGTGAACCGTCGCTCGTCCGCCGGAGAGGCGCATCGTTCGCCAGCGTTTTTCCGCAAGCGTCCAGGTCGCCAAAAAACTGACCATTTGGTCAATTTTTAAACTCCGACAACGGACGGATTCGTCGACGTCGAAAAGTTCTCAAGTCTTTTCAACCGCATGAGAGATGGCACGGAACGTGCTTCTTCCTTCCCCGCAAGGTTACCAAGCCATCAGGGGAACGACATGACGAGCGAAAAGCAAGCAGAGGACAAGAGCCCGGTTTCGAGCCTGCCCGACATCAGCCGGCGCAGGCTTCTCGGCACAGCCGCCGCGGCTACCGCGGGTGCCGCCTTCGGCAATTTCACCATCTTCTCGCGCGAGGCGCGGGCGAACGAGCCGCTGCGCGTGCTCTGCTGGCCGGGCTACGAGGAACGCGACGTCGTCGCCGAGTTCGAGGAGCTGCACAAGACCAAGGTCGAGTTCAAGATCTACATCGGCGGCGAGCAGATGCTCCAGTTCTTCGCCCAGACGCCGCCCGGCACCTTCGACGCCATCATCTCGGATGCCGAATACGTGCAGAAGCTCAAGGCGCAGAGCGCCATCGAGGCCTACAAGACGCAAGGCTTCGACGAGCTTGCCAACTATCACCCCAAGTTCCGCGACTTCGCTCCGACCAGGGGCGAGACCGAAGGCACGGTCTACGGCATCCCGACGCGCTTCTCCTTCTACGGCATCTCCTACAACACAGACGAGATGTCGGCGGAGGAGGCGACCGACTGGGCCTCGCTCCTGAACCCGAAATACGAAGGCAAGATCGGCATCTTCGACTGGTATCTGCCGAACCTCGGCAATGCGAGCCTTGCCGTCGGCCCCGGTAACCAGGCGCCCTATGCGATCACCGACGATCAGCTCGCGCAGGTGAAGGAGTTCCTGCTGAAGCTTCGCCCGCAGGTCGGCATGTTCGGCTCGTCCAACCAGCCGATCGCCCAGGCGATGCTTGCCGGCGACATCGTCGCCTCCCCCACCGGCGACCTTGATATCGACCTGAAACTTGCCGGCTACGACAACTTCTCCTCGACGATCCCGAAGCAGGGCGGCATCCGCTGGCAGGAGGTGGCCTGTGTCTGCTCCGCCTCCAAGAACAAGGATCTGGCGATGGAATGGGTGAAGTACATGACCTCGCCGAAGGTGCAGTCGAAGCTCGTCTACACAAAGGCCTTCAAGGCGCGCGGCCCGAACATGAAGATCGTCGACTACTGGGACGACGACCAGAAGGCGCTGCTCTCATATGTTCCGGATCCGGAAAACCCCGGCCAAATGCTCGTCGAGACGCTCATCGACCGCTCCATGCCGCGCGGCCTGCCCGCCAATCAGCCGGAACAGGCCTGGATCGACATCTTCAACGAGTTCAAGACCGCCTGAGTCGCTTCCGCCTCCTCTGCTGCGCCCGCCGATCCGGGCGCGGCACTCTCCTCTCAGGAAATATTATGAACGCTGCCGTCCCCGATCTAGAACTCCTGTCGATCACCAAGAACTTCAATGACTTTACCGCCGTCGACCAGATCAACCTGAAGGTCGGGCGCGGCGAGTTCGTTGCCATCATGGGACCGTCCGGCTGCGGCAAGACAACCCTCCTGCGCATCCTCGCAGGCCTCGAGACCGCGACGTCCGGCCAACTCCACGTGCGCGGCAGGGACGTGTCCGACGTCCCGGTGAACCTGCGCTCCACGCGGCTCGTCTGGCAGAACTACGCGCTCTTTCCCCACCTCGACGTCGCCGGCAACATCGCCTTCGGCCTGACACTGAAGCCGCACGACAAGGCGATCGTCGCCGGCAGGGTGAAGGCGATGGCCGAACTCGTCGGCCTTTCCGATTTCCTCGGCCGCAGGATCAGCCAGCTTTCCGGCGGACAGAAGCAGCGCGTGGCGCTCGCCCGTGCGCTCGTTACGGAACCGGATATCCTGCTGCTCGACGAGCCGCTCTCCGCGCTCGACGCCCATCTGCGCATCCGCATGCAGGGCGAGCTTCGCCGTATCCAGAAGCAGCTCGGAATGGCCTTCATCTATGTCACGCACAATCAGGTCGAGGCCTTCTCGATGGCCGACCGCGTCGTGGTGATGAACAGGGGCCGGATCGAGCAGGTGGATACGCCGGAAGAAATGTACGCCCGACCGAAAACCGAGTTCGTCGCCCGCTTCGTCGGCGCCAACAATCTCTTTTCCGGCCGCATCCAGGCAATCGGCGACGGGAAGGTGCTCGTGCATTGTCCCCACGGGCAGGTGACGGTCGCGACGCAGACGCCGCCGCCGGTCGGAGCGACCGTCTTCGTCGTCGTTCAGGCGGACAAGCTGACAAGCGCACCGACGGGCATCGCCGGAGAAAACCGCATCGACGCCACCATGCGCGGGCGCGAATATGCAGGCTCCCACAACATCTATCTGATGGACCTCGTCGACGGCACGGAGGTCAAGATGAACGTGCCGCAGACGCTTGCGACCGAGATCAACCAGCCGATCTCCGCGTGGTTTGCGCCCAAGGATGCCTCGCTGATCGGAGGCCCGGCATGACGGAAATCGCCGCAGCGCCCCCGAGACGCATGAAGACGCCGAACGACAGTCCGCTCAAGATTCTGTTCCTCACACCGCTTGCCCTGTGGCTTGCGGTGCTGTTCCTGCTACCGCTTCTCTTCCTGCTGTGGATCGGCTTCTGGCGCGTCGAAAATTTCCAGGCCGTTCCCGGTTTCTCGTTCGATAACTACCGCGAAATTTTCGCGAGCTTCTTCTCGCGCTCGCGCTACGGGCTGGCGCTCGTCCAGTCGCTCTGGGTGGCGATCACCGCCGCGATCTTCGCCGTCGCGCTTTCCTACATGGTGGCGCTGGCCCTCGCCTTCGCCGTGCCGGCGCGCTGGCAGCGCCTGGCGCTGCTGCTTGCGATCGCTCCCTTCTGGTCGAGCTATGTGCTGCGGCTCTATTCCTGGCAGACGATCCTGTCGCGCAACGGCGTCATCAATTCGGTGCTGAAGGAGATCGGCCTTGCCGACTGGCGCATCGACATCATCTACACGCAGATCGCCACGCGCATCGGCCTCATACACTATCTGGCGCCGATCCTCATCGTCATCCTCTATGTCAGCATCCTTGCCATTGACCGGGTGCTGATCGAGGCCGCCCGCGAACTCGGCGCCACGCGCTGGCAGGCCTTCACGCGGGTCATCCTGCCGCTCTCGCGCTTCGGCCTCATGACGGCCGGAAGCTTCGCCGTCATCGTCAGCCTCGGCGACGCGCTTTCCGGCAACCTGCTTGGCGGCGGTGCGGGACGCTCCATCCTCGGCAAGTTGCCGACCTATGCCAGCATGATCATGTCCGACTACTCGTCCTCGACCAACCTGCCGCGAACATCGGCGCTCGCGACGATCCTCATTCTCGTGATGGTGCTGGCCCTGGCGGTCGGCTTCGTCGCGGCCGACCGGGCTCGCAGGAGGACAAGCTGATGCGCGGCAATCCCTGGATCCTCGCCGGCCGCCTCTGGCTCGCCATTGCTTACGCCTTCATGTTCCTGCCGCTGATCGTGCTGGTGCTCTTCTCCTTCCAGAAGAACCGCTTTCCCGGCTTCCCGCTGCAGGGCTGGACGCTTGAGTGGTACGAAAAGCTCTTCAGCGACGGCACGCTGACGGCGGCACTCGGCAACACGCTGATCGTCTCGCCGGCGGCAGCGACGGTGGCGACCTTCATCGCTTTCTTCGCGGCCTATGCGTTCAACCGCTTCGCCTTCCGCGGCAAGACCGCCTTCCTCGCGCTGGTGACGTTGCCGATCCTGATCCCGCCGCTGATCCTCGGCGTCGGCTTCCTCGGCCTGCTCGCGCGCATGCACCTTTCGGGCACGCTATTTTCCGTGTTCCTCACCCATGTCGTGCTGATCACGGCGCCGGCGCTTGCCATCATCCAGCTTCGCCTCGCGCAGATGCCGGCGGCGCTGGAAGAGGCCGCATGGGACCTCGGCGCGACCGAGTGGCAGGCGGTGACACGTGTCGTGCTGCCCTTCGCGCTGCCGGGCATCCTCGGCGCGTGGCTTCTCGCTTTCACCTTCTCCTTCGACGAATTCATCATCGCCTGGTTCGTCTCGGGCTTCCAGCCGACGCTGCCTGTCGCGATCTATTCGGTGCTGGTCGCGGCCATCGACCCGTCGCTGAATGCGATCGGCACGATCGTCTTCGCCATTTCCTGCCTCGTGCTGGTGTGTCTCGAACTGGTTCTGCTGCCGCTTCTCCTCAGCAAGCGGGACGAACAATCGTGATATTGAGAGATCTTTCATGACACTTTTCTTCCGCAACGCCACGATCCTCGCCATGGATGCGGCAAACGGCGCTACTCCCTTTTCCGGAGACCTCCTCGTGGAAGGCGACCGCATTGCCGCGATCGGCCCGAGCTTGAGGCCGCCGGAGGGTGCGCGGATCGTCGATGCCGGCGGCAAGCTGATCATGCCCGGCCTCGTCAATGCGCACATGCACTCCTCCGAGACCTTCTTCAAGGGCCGCTATCAGAACATGCCGCTTGAAGTGTGGATGCTCTATTCCTATCCGCTCCTGATGAAGTCGCCGATAGCGGAGCGTCTCCTCTATCTGCGCAGCCTGCTGACGGCGATGGAATCCCTGAAGGCGGGCGTCACGACGATGATCGACGACTTCTTCGATCCGCCCGGCTTCGAGTCCGGCCGGCTCAAGCGTGTTTTCGACGCCTATGACGATTCCGGCATCCGCGCGAATGTTTCCCATTGCGTGATCGACAAGCATGTCTTCGACACCATGCCCTATCTGAGAGAGCTGATCCCGGCCGGCCTGCAGACCGAAGTCGCAGGACCGGAGATCACGCCGGACGAATACATCGCCTATTGCCGCGACATCTTTGCCTCCCAGCACGGCCGCTCCGGCCGCCTCGGCTTCATGGTCTCGGCATCCGCCCCGCAGCGCTGCTCCGTGGCGATGATGCAGGCCTGCGTAGCGCTGGCGCAGGAGAAAGGCGTGCCCTACCATACGCATGTGCTGGAGACGAAGACGCAGGCCGTGACCGGTCCGGAATTCTACGGCACGAGCCTCATCCGCTACATGCGGGATCTCGGCATCCTGACGGCGAACACGACGATCGCCCATTCGATCTGGGTAACGGACGAGGACATGGCGCTGATGGGCGAGGCCGATTGCTCCATCGCCCACAACGTCATCTCCAACCTGAAGCTCGGCTCCGGCATCGCGCCGATCCGGCGGCTGCTCGACGCGGGCGTCCATGTCGGGCTCGGCACCGACGGGCTGTCGAGCAACGACACGGCACGCATCTTCGACGTGATGCGTTTCGCCGGTCTCGTGCACGACATCGCCGGCCCCGACACGGATCGCTGGATGACGGCCGCCGAAGTGCTTCGATCCGCAACGATCGAAGGCGCGCGCACCGCCATGCTGGACACGACGACCGGCTCGCTCGAAACGGGCAAGCGTGCCGATCTCCTGATGATCGACCTCGGCGGCTACGACTACATGCCGATGAACCGCATCGACCACCACCTCGTCTATTGCGAAAACGGCGGCGGCATCCGCATGGTCGTCGCCAACGGTGCCGTGGTCGTCGAGAACGGCGCGTTGCTGACAGTTGACGAGACCGCGGTCTTCGCCGAATTGCGCGAGCTTCTGCCGGCGTACATGGCCGAACATGCCGAACTCGAAAAGCTGAACGCCCGTTTCGACCCGTATCTGCGCGAAATGTATCGCCGCGCGACGATCCAGGATACCGGCATCAACCGCTATCAGGGCGACCTGCCGCTGTGGCCCGGCGCAAACCGGGCCGGAGGCTGAGGAATGGCGCCGTTCCTGCCCGCCCAGGTGATCCGCGCCAAGCGCGACCGCAGGACGCTCGATGCAGCCGACATCCGACGCTTCATCGAAGGCATCGGCCGTGGAGAAGTGTCGGAGGGCCAGATCGCGGCCTTTGCCATGAGCGCCTTCCTCAACGGCATGGAACCGGAGGAGACTGCGGCGCTGACACTTGCCATGCGCGACTCCGGCGAGGTGATCGGCTGGGAGGGCACGGGCATCGAGCCGGCTACCATCATCGACAAGCACTCGAGCGGCGGCACCGGCGACGAGAAGGTGAGCCTGATCCTCGCGCCGCTGGTCGCCGCCTGCGGCATCCACATGCCGATGATATCGGCGCGCGGGCTCGGCCATACCGGCGGCGAGGTCGATCTGATGGAGGCGATCCCCGGCTGCGATATCGCCCCGGCGGCCGATGCATTTCGCCGCGCGGTGGTCGACGCGGGTGCCGCCATCATCGGCCCGACGCCGGGGCTCGCACCGGCGGATGCGGCGATCTACTACGTCCGCGACGTGACGGCCACGGTGGAATCCGTTCCGCTCATCACCTCCTCGATCCTTTCGAAGAAGCTCGCCGCCGGGATTTCCGGCCTCGTGATGAGCGTCAACCACGGTTCCGGCGCCTTCATGCCGGCCGCGGCCGACGCCGAGGCACTGGCGGCGAGCCTCGTCTCCGTCGCAGGCCGAGCCAAGCTTCCCATGGTGGCCCTCATCGCCGACATGGATGAGGTAATGGGTGACGCCATCGGCAGCCGCCTGCAGGTGAAGGAAGCGATCGATTTCCTCGCCGGCCGCCATCAGAACGAGCAGATGCGCGCGCTGGTCATCGCACTTTCGACGGAAGTCCTGCTGATGGCGGGTCTTGCCGCCTCCCCCGGCGAAGCCGTTGCCGCACTCGAGGCCCGTCTGGCAGACGGATCGGCCCTCGACCGCTTCGGCCGCATGATCCGTGCACTCGGCGGGCCGGCGGACATCGTCCAGCGGACGGCGGACCATCTCGAAACCGCGCCGATGGAAATGCCCGTTGCCGCATCGACGAACGGCTTCGTCCAGCGGGTCGATGCCTATGCGGTCGGCCTTGCCATGGTGGGGCTTGGCACCGGCCGGAAGCGTCCGACCGACATGATCGACCACGGCGTCGGCCTTACCGGCATGGTGCATGTCGGCGACCGTGTGCGCGCCGGCGATGCGCTCTGCACGCTCCATCTTCGCACGCTCGAACAGTATGATGCGGCCGCAGCGGCCATATGCGCGGCCGTTGCCGTCGGCCCGGATGAGCCGGCAAGACGGCCTGTCATCAGCGGCCGCTTTTCCAACTTCGATGCCGAGCGGTGACCATGTCCTTCGCCCAGACCTATCCCATCACCGATATCTGCATCCTTGTGAAGGATGCCCAGCGTTCGATCGACTTCTATGTCGGCAAGCTCGGCTTCGAGCTCAATCGCCGGGCGGCAGGCTTCGCAGAGTTCAACGGCGCGGGTCTCACGCTCGCCTGCTGGGAGATCGCTCATCTTTCCGAGCACACCGGCGTCTCAAGCGCACGCGCCGAAGGACCGCACAAGGCCTGCATCGCCGTGCGCCTGCCCTCACCGCAAGCGGTGGATGAGGCCTATGCCGAGCTGACCGCCAAGGGCGTGCCATTCTACGATGCGCCGGATGACTACGGCTGGAATGCGCGCTGCGCCTATTTCACCGGGCCCGACGACGAATTGTGGGAAATCTATGCCTGGAAGGACGGCGGCTCGAAGGGTAACTTCTGAGCCGTCGCCTGTGCCGTCACGACGTGGAGGCTTCCACGGGCGCGTAGCGCCACGGCTCGACCGTGGACGGCCTGCCCCCGATCGAGAGCGTCGCCGTACGGGGCGCCGTTTCGGCAATCACCTTGCCGCGGCGAACGACCGCGAGCCGGTTCGCCTTCATCCGGACGGCCTCGATCGCGTCGCGCGCTTCGAGCAGCACGAAGTCGGCATTGCAGCCGGGTGCGATACCGTAGCCTTCGAGGCCGAAGGTTCGTGCCGGATTGTCGGTGATCGCGCGGAAGCAGGCCTTTACCGCATCGCGGCTCGTCATGTGACCGGTGTGGACCGCCATGTGCGCCACGTCCAGCATGTCGGCGCCGCCGAAAGAATACCAGGGGTCCATGCAGCTATCCTGCCCGAACGCGACATTGACGCCGAGCGTCATCAGTTCCGGCACGCGCATCATGCCCCGGCGTTTCGGATAGGTGTCGTGACGGCCCTGCAGAACGATGTTGGCAAGCGGGTTCGGCACGCAGTGGATATCGGCCTCGGCGATCAGCGGCAGCAGCTTCGAGGCATAATAATTGTCCATGGAATGCATGGAGGTGAGATGCGAGCCGGCCACGCGACCCTGCAATCCGAGACGCTGCGTCTCATGGGCGAGTGTCTCGATATGACGGGACATCGGATCGTCCGTCTCGTCGCAGTGCAGATCGACCATCAGGCCGCGGTCTGCGGCGATCTCGCACAGCGCCTTCACCGACAGGCGGCCATCCTCCATCGTACGCTCGAAATGCGGGATGCCTCCGACGACGTCGACGCCCATGTCGAGCGCGCGCAGAAGGTTCCGGTCGGCGGCCGGCGAACGGTAGAACCCGTCCTGCGGAAAGGCGACCAGTTGCAGGTCGAGATAGTCCTTCACGAGATCGCGGACTTCCAGCAGCGCCTCCACGCCGACCAGCCGATCGTCGCAGACGTCGACATGGGAGCGCACGGCAAGGAGCCCCTGGGAAACGGCAAGGTCGCAATAGCGCAGCGCCCGCCCGATCACCGCTTCCCTGGTGAGGAGCGGCTTCAGCTCGCCCCAGAGCTGAATGCCCTCGAGCAGCGTGCCGGAACGGTTGAACCGCGGCGTGCCGAGCGAAAGCGTCGCGTCCATATGGAAATGGATGTCGATAAAGGGGGCGGTGACGAGCTTGCCGCCCGCATCGACGATGCGACCGGCTTCGCCGGAAATGCCGGCCTCGACGGCGACGATGCGGCCGCCCCTGACGGCGATGTCGATGCCGGTGCGGTCATCGGCCAGGTTTGCATTTTTTACGAGAAGATCGAAGGTCATGAACTAGCTCCCGGATTGCAGCACATTTCTCCTCGATGTTCCCTCTTCGCCTGTCCAGACTGTCGATCTTCTTTTCGGATCGAGCGCCGCCAGCGTTATTCTTATGGAAAGCACGCTAGACCTTTTCTGACCAAAAGGTCAATTTATGTCCCGAGAAGAAAAGCAGAAATGCCGTCTGCAGCATTCATGCATCATAATCCGGCAGGATGACCGCGATGGACGAAAAGACCGAAGAGAAAGTCCGGGCCCGCAACGTCCGGCGCATCGTCAAGGCGGCGATCGCGGTGTTTTCGCGAAAGGGCTTCGACGGGACCCGCATTGCCGAAATCGCCGCAACAGCCGGCCTGCCGAAAGCGAACATCTACTACTACTTCTCTTCGAAGGAAGAAATTTACTCCGCCATCATCACGCAACTGATCGCGGGGTGGGACGACGCGCTTTCGCACATCCGGCCGGACCGCGAACCCGAGGAGGCGCTTTCGGCCTATATCCGTGCGAAGCTTGATTATTCGCGCAGGCATCCGGAAGAATCGCGTCTCTTCGCCGGCGAGATCATCCAGGGCGCCCGCTTTCTCACCCGCAGGGATCGCGCCCATATGCGCTCAACCACCGAGAAATACGTGCCCATCGTGGACGGATGGATCCGCGACGGACGGGTGCAGGCCGTCTCGCCGCATCACCTTTTCATCATGCTCTGGTCAATGACGCAGTTCTACGCCGATTTCGAACTGCTGGCGGCGGACGCGCTCGGGCGCAAGAAGCTGAAGGCGGAAGACTTCGAAGAGGCCGCCGACACGATCACGCGGACGATCCTGGACGGCCTGCTCACGCCTTCACACTGATCCCGACCGGATGCTGTTTCCAACTCATTTCAACCCCATTTCATTTCGCCCTTGGCCACCTTTGAGCCGATATCGACCGCCACGCCCATGCCGAGACCAGGGAAGCGAGCCTCCATGCCGGCCTTGAGGGCTGCGGCGTCAGCGGCCTTGGCAAGTTCTTCCTCGAAGGCGAGCAGATATATCTTCGTGTGTTCGATGCTGGAAATATCGGTCGCCGCTTCCTGCGTCATATGACCCGAAACGACCACAGAGGGTTTGCGGGCACTGATCATGTCAAGGGTTGCCACCCAAGCGGCCCGTTGTTCCTTCGTCTGCGTGTCGGCGGTCCATACGTGGACGCCGGAGAAGATCATGACGCCACCGAAGACGGCATTCAGTGACGGCACGAACAGGTAACGGCGGTTGGTCAGCCTCGGCTCGGCAGCGACGATCTCAACCGTCTCGCCATGGACCGTGAGGCTCGGTCCCTCGAAGGCTTCCGGTATGACGATGTCGGAGAGAGTTTGGGGGCCATTCTCCTTGAGTTGCGGTCCCCAGACCGCCAGCTTCTTCTCGACGTTGCCCTTGATCGCGGCAATCGTGTCGGAGGCCGCCAGCACCTTGGTGCCGGGGAAGGCTTCGAGGACAGGCTTCAGGCTGAAATAGTAGTCCGGATCGGACTGGCTAACATAAATGGCGGTCAGCTTCTTTCCTGTCGCTTTGATGGCGTCGGCCAGCGCACGGCCGTCGGGATAGGTGAAGCCGCCGTCAATGAGCAGCGTTTCGCTCGGACCGGAAAGCAGCACGGGGGCGCGGAAGAAGCCATTCTGGCCAGCGGGAAAGTGCTTCCAGATGAGCTTCGGCCCGGCGGCATTTCCCAGATCGGCGGGAGCGAAGACAGCGCTAAGGCTGGCTGCCAGCGTGGTTTTCATTACGTGTCTCCTTGAATGCATTGTCGTCTCCGATGGTTTCCGGCTGCTGTCCTCGTCCGTTGTCTGCGCAACGGGCGGAATTTAAATGATCGGCCGGAAGGCGAGCGTTGCGGGAGCGGAGTCGAACATGCTGCCAGCGCGCTTCCGAGAACCCGATCATGATAAAGCTGACTGAATATCTGTCCCGTGAGATGGCCGATGCGCTGGTCGTTTTGCCAGGCATAGGCAGCGAACCTTTCATCCATCGGTCGCGCGCCCTCGCCCGCGAAGAGGCCGGTGGGGACGAGCTCGATCGTTATGCCATCAAGTCCGGCCAACTTGTCGAGTGCCGGCGCTGCGCCATAGCACCAGCCGCACAACGGATCGAAGAGGTAGGTAACGTGCGTCTCGGACTATCCCTACTTTCGCGCGCGCCGGCCTCGAAGCCCCATGTGCGGTAATCGAGCGCTGCGATCGTGAACTGGCTGGCCGTCAGGCCAAAGGCGTTGACGTGCCCGTTCTTCACGTCGTTGTAGAAAATCGAGCCCTCGAGCGCGGAAGCTTGAGCCTGGATGACAAGCAAACCGTTCCGCTCTCCGCCATGTGCCTCGGTCACCATTGTCAGGGCTTCACCGGCGGAAAGCAATGCGACTGTTCCAGGCTCGAGCCCGACCTCGTGGCCATTGTCGAGGACATACCTCATCCGATCGCCGAACACCGAGAAAATGAGCATGAGGGAGCGCCCGAGAGTGCCTGTGCGCCTGCTCTCCCGCAAAGAAAGCATATCGGACGTGCAAATTTGCAGGCCGCTCGACAGACGTCTGTCCCGGACGACGCCCTGGAAAGCAGCAACGTCCTCTCTATCCTCTTCGCCCGAAGAGACTGACCCGCTGTAACCCCATCTGCTTGCTATATCGGCGAAGAGCCGGTCGTCTATGTTTTCCAACATGAATACGGCTGCAGCCCAGAACAAACATGAGTTGTTATCATGTTTTATTCGGCAGCGCCATCTTAATCGGCGCGAACCACCCCCTCGCTGAACTCGACCCGCTTCAAGATCAGCGCCAGAATGCGTCGTCAGACGTCGCAGACTCCGGTTTCCCCGGAGCCCTTTGGCGCTCACGCCTGCGGGCACGTTGCCGTCGAAGCTGCGCGGCCAAGTCAGGATCCTATCCCATCCGTTCAGAAGCGTAGCTTCCCGGACTTGCCGGAAAGACGACCGTCTTGTTGCCGTTGACGAATACCCGATGATGGATGTGCGCGTGAACGGCCTTGGCGAGCACCTGCGCTTCCACATCGCGGCCGAGCGAGACGTAGTCCTCCGGCGATTGCGCGTGGGTTATCCGCACGATGTCCTGCTCGATGATCGGCCCTTCGTCAAGATCGGCCGTAACGTAATGGGCCGTGGCGCCGATCAGCTTCACCCCGCGCTCGAAGGCCTGCTTGTAGGGGTTTGCTCCCTTGAAAGACGGCAGGAAGGAGTGATGGATGTTGATGACGCGGCCCGACATCCGGCGGCAGACGGCATCGGAGAGGATCTGCATGTAGCGGGCGAGCACCACCAGTTCCGCGCCGGTGTCCTCGACGATCGACATCAGCCTGGCCTCGGCCTCCGGCTTGTTTTCCTTCGTCACCTTGATGTGGTGGAAGGGGATGTCGTTGTTCACGATCAGCTTCTGGTAGGTGAGATGGTTCGACACGACGCCGACGATATCGATCGGCAGGGCGCCGATCTTCCAGCGGTACAACAGGTCGTTCAGGCAATGGCCGAAATTGGAGACCATCAGCAGCACCCTGGTGCGGTGAGCCGCGTCATGGAACGCATGGTCCATGTCGAAGGGCCGCGACACCGGTTCGAAACCCCGGCGCAGACTTTCCAGATCCGTCCCCGTTTCCGAGCGGAAGGTGATGCGCATGAAGAAATTTTCGGTCTGGGGGTCGTCGAACTGCGCGGAGTCCGTGATGTTGCATCCCTGCTCGGCCAGGAAGCCGGCGATCGCGGCGACGATGCCGCGGCGGGACGGGCATTGAACGGTGAGCACGAAATCTTTCACGGAGCACTCCGGGAACCTGCGACCGGTTCGACCTGATGTCCGGCAGCGATCGAGAGATGGGTGACGACCAGGTCCGTGAGGGACCGCGCCCAGGTGGTCGGCAGCAGGACGAGGAACCTGTCCCGGTCCTGGCGCTCGATCAGCACGCCGACATGATGCAATGATGTCTGCACGAAGGTTCCTGTGGGGAAGGCCTTTTCGGAAAAGTCCAGCGCGATCACGCGGCTGAGCAGTCCCGCCGCGCCGTCTCCGGCGACTGTCATGCAGGTACGCGCATCGGAAAGATCGAGCGTGACAAGCTCATCCGTGCCCTGCATGCCGAGCGGCGTTGACGAACGGACCAGGACACGATCGGGCGCGATGCGCCACACCGTGGTCGTCCCGTTGCGAGCCGGCGTCCGATAATCCGAAGGCAGCGACAGCGAATGGGCCTGCAGCGCCTTGCCCGTAGCGTCGGTGAAGGTTCCCCAGCCCGCCAGTTGGGTAAGATGACCGAGCCCGACCTCGCCCACGGTGACGGAAGCGCCATCGCTGTTCACTCCGGTGAGCGGAAGATTGTGTTTCCTAGCCATTCTGACGATGTCCTTCCGGATCGAAGAAATGATGCGAGACGACCTTCGCCTGCAGTGTCTGACCGCCGACGAAATCGACGACCTGGATCGTTTCGCCGATCCTCTCGGGGCCACGCGACAGCAAGGCGAGAGCGATGTTCTTCTTCAACGCCGGGGAGTAGGTGGTAGAGGACACCCAACCCTCGCCATGGCCCCTGGCGGGAACATCGCGGGCGAACAGCAGCGAGCCCGCCTTGGCACCGGCATCACCGACGATTTCAAGACCGATCAGCGACGGACGCTTCGGGTCGTCCAGCAGCTCGCGCCGGCGCAGCACCGAGCCGATGAACGGCTTCTTGGCTGAAGCCAAGCCTTCAAGGCCGAGATCCTTCATCGTCGTGCGGCCTTCGATCTCCGCGCCGGCGACATGGCCCTTCTCGATGCGCAGCGTACCCATGGCCTCGGTGCCGTAGGGCTTGAGGTCATGGGGCTTGCCCGCCTCGACAAGCGCCTCCCAGACCTTTCGCCCCGACTTCGCCGGAATGTAGATCTCGTAGGCGAGCTCGCCCGAATAGCTCATCCGGTGCAGGCGGCAGGGAACGCCCGCTATCGCGACATACGTCAGGTGATTGTTGGGAAGCGCTTCCTTGCCCAGATCGGCCCCGGTAAGCTCGACGAGAACGGTGCGCGACTTCGGGCCGGCGATCGCGACCGCCGCCCACTGGTCGGTCACCGTCGTCACATGCACCTTGAGATCGCGCCAGGCGGTCTGCAGAAGGAATTCGGCCTGCGCCAGGACCTTCGCCGCGTTGGCCGTCGTGGTCGACATGAAGTAGTCGTTCTCGCCAAGGCGGGCCGTCGCGCCATCGTCGAGGACGAAGCCGTCCTCGCGCAGCATGACGCCGTAGCGCAGGCGACCGACCGCCAGGGTCTTGAAACCGTTGGCATAGATGCGATTCAGGAACTCCGCCGCGTCAGGCCCCTGCACGGCGATCTTGCCGAGCGTCGATACATCGACGATGCCCGCATGCTCGCGGACATGGGCCGCCTCGCGGATGTAGGCATCGCGCAGGCTCTCGCCCCGGCTGGGATAATACCAGGGACGCAGCCACGCACCCGCCTCGATCGTCTGCGCGCCGTTTTCCACATGCCAATCATGGATCGTCGACAGGCGTGTTGGACGGAAGTGAAGGCCGTGATCGTGGGCAACGATCGCGCCGATGGCGACAGGGGTGTATGGCGGCCGGAACGTGGTCGTACCGATCTGCGGGATCTCCATGCCCCGAAGGGCGGCCATCCGGGCAAGCGCATTGAGATTGGATGTCTTGCCCTGATCGGCAGCCATGCCGGACGTGGTGTAGCGCTTGAGGTGCTCGACCGAGACGTAGCCTTCGAGATGGGCCTGATCGATATCGGCGAGCTTCACGTCATGCTGGAAATCGACGAAGGCCTTGCCGGGGGTCGAGCCGTTCGCGTTGGTGATCACGGTCGTGGGCATGAGGCCGCGGCCCCAGAAGTCGCCGTGATCGCGCAGGTTGCCCCGTGTTCCCGCGCCTCCGCCGGCAGCATGCCCCTGGTCCAGCGCCTCGGTGGCGGATCTCGCGCCCACAAGCGAACCGACGCAGGTGAAGACGCCCTTCTCGACCGGAGGCAGGAACGCGTCCAGCTCGGCATCATATCGCGGCTTTCCGAAACGCTGGCTCCACAGATGCAGCGCCGGCGCCCAACCGCCCGAGGTGACGATCAGGTCACAGGCGACAACGGACGCGGTACCGGACACCCTGCCGTTCGCATCCACCGCGGCGACGCGGGCGCCACGGACCTGCTTGCCACCCTCGGCCTTGAGGACCGAATGGCCGAGGCGCAGGTCGATCCCGGCACCCAGCGCGCGCAGCGAGAGATCGCCGGGAATATAGGGACGCAGATCGCAGAGCGTGACCTTGGCGCCAGCCTTGGCCAGATCGACGGCGGCGGTGTAGGCGCTATCGTTGTTGGTCGCGACGACGACCCTTTCGCCGGCCAGGACCGCATGACGATTGAGATACGCGCGCGCGGCGGATGCGAGCATGACGCCGGGCACGTCGTTGCCGGCGAAAACCAACGGCCGCTCGATCGCGCCGGTGGCAAGGATCGCCCTCCCGGTGCGGACCAGCCAGTAGCGCTGGCGCGGCTTGCCGGCTTCCGGGACAAGCAGGTGATCCTGGAAGCGTTCGACAAGACCGAAGACCTCGCTGTCATAGGCGCCGAAGGCGGTGGTGCGACTGAGGACGCGGACACTCGGCAGGTCCCTGAGCTCGGCCAGTGCTTCGCCGAGCCACGCATCCGATGCGCCACCGGTGGCCTCGCCAAGAAGCGAGCCGCCGAGTTCATGGTCCTGCTCGACGAGAATGACGTTTTCGCCCTTCCGCCCGGCCGCCAGCGCCGCCGAGATACCGGCGGGACCGGCGCCGACGATCAGCACGTCGCAGAAGGCGTTGATCTTCTCGTAGTGGTCGGGATCATCCAGCGTCGTCGCCCGGCCCATGCCGGCGGCGTTGCGGATGATCTTCTCGCATGCCATCCAGAAGCCTGTTCCCCGGAAGGGGCCGATGAAGGTCTTGTAGTAGAAGCCGGCGCCGAAGAAGCGCGACAGGGCGCCGTTGACGGAGCCGATGTCGAACTGAAGGCTCGGCCACGCATTCTGCGATGTCGCGACGAGACCGTCGAACACTTCCACCATCGTCGCCTGGGCGTTCGGTTCATGGCGGGCGCCATCACGCAGATGCACCAGCGCGTTCGGCTCTTCCACGCCTGCCGCCATCAGGCCACGCGGGCGATGGTACTTGAAGCTGCGTGCGAAAATCTGCTGGCCGCCGGCCAGCAATGCCGATGCCAGCGTATCGCCGGGATGAGCCGGGAACGTGCGTCCGTCGAAGCTGACGGTCACGGTGCGACCGCGGTCGATACGGCCGCCGGAGGGAAGCCTTCGCGCCGTCATGCCACCACCTCGCGGGCGAGATACGTGCCCGACATCTCGTGGGTCAGCGTATCGCGTTCCACGACCAGCCACTGGCGGCAACCGGTGACGTGATGCCAGTACTCCCTGTGCGGTCCACGTGGATTGTCACGCATGAAGACGTAGTCGAGCCAGGCCTTCGGATCGTTCTCTGCCATCTCGGGCCGGCGGATCGTCGCGTCCGAACCGTAAGTGAACTCCGTCTCGTCCCGCGGTCCGCAGACCGGGCAATGAATTCTCAACATGATGGGGACCTCAGTGGGCGTTGGGTTGCGGGCCGGCGCCCTTCTCGTCGATCTGGTAGCCGCGCGCGAAGCGTTCCAGCGTGAATTCGGCGTTGTCGGGATGCGGCTCGCCCTTGGCGATGGTCCAGGCAAAGCAATAGCCGGAAGCCGGAGTGGCCTTGAAACCTCCGTAACACCAGCCGCCGTTGAGCCAGAGCCCTTCGACCGGCATCTTGCCGATGATCGGCGATCCATCCATCGACATGTCCATGACACCCGCCCAGTGGCGAAGCAGGCGCAGGCGCGACAACGAGGGCATCAGTGCCTTGGCGCTGTGCAACGTATGCTCGACGATCGGCAAGCCGCCGCGCTGGGCGTAGGAATTGAAGCCATCGAGGTCCCCGCCCAGCACCAAACCTCCCTTGTCCGACTGGCTGATGTAGAAATGCGCCGCACCGAAGGAGATGACGCTGTCGACCAGCGGCTTCAGCGGCTCGGTCACGAAGGCCTGCAGCACATGGGTCTCGATCGGCAGCCGAAGACCGGCCTTCTCGGCCAGGTGCCCGGTATGACCGGCGACCGCAAGGGCCACTTTCCTGGCCCGGATCGGGCCGCGCGTGGTCTCCACGCCGACGATCGCGCCCTTGTCCCAGATGTAGCCGGTGACCTCGCATTGCTGGATCAGGTCGATGCCATGCTTGTCGGCACCGCGGGCATAACCCCAGGCGACCGCGTCATGGCGTGCGGTGCCGGCGCGCGACTGGTAGATCGCCCCATGGATCGGGAAACGTGCCTTCGGCGAGTAGTCGAGATAGGGAACGCGGCGCATCATCTCGGCACGGTCCAACAACTCGGCATCGATGCCGTTGGCGCGCATGATGTTGCCGCGGCGGCGAGCGGCGTCCATCTGCGCCGGCGAGTGGCAGAGATTGTACTGGCCGCGCTGGGAGATCATCACATTGTAGTTCAGGTCCTGGCTCAGATTCTCCCAAAGCCGCATCGAGCGCTCGTAGAACATCGTGTTGCCGGGCATCATATAGTTTGAGCGCACGATGGTGGTGTTGCGGCCCGTATTGCCGCCGCCGAGCCAACCCTTCTCAAGCACGGCGACATCGCGGATGCCATGTTCCTTGGCAAGGTAGTAAGCCGTCGCAAGCCCGTGGCCGCCACCTCCGACGACGATGACATCGTAGCTCGGCTTAGGCGCGGGATCGCGCCATGCACGCGTCCAGTGCCTGTTGCCACTGAGGCCGTGGCGCAAGATCGATAGGGCGGAATAATGGCTCATGCGAGGCGTCCCCGAGTCCGTTCGAGTGTCGCGACGACCATGACAAACTCGACGAGGCATTTGAATCGAATAAGCAAGACTTAAAACAATTCACTAATTTCCATTATTTCAATTAATAGTGCGGACGGGCCTTGCCCGGCCGGCGCAAAAATCCTTTAAGCGCGGGGTAGTCCTCGCAACGACATGGAACACCTGATGCTGCCCAAGATCGCCTTCATCGGCACCGGCGGAACCATTGCCTCCCTAGGCAGCGACCAGTTCGATCTGCTCGATTACAATGCCGGCGAGAAGCGGCTCGACGCGGCATCGCTGATCGAGCGGGTCGGCCTTCAGGCGACGATCGCCGACATCGTGCCGGTCAATTTCCGGCGGATCGACAGCACCGCCATGACACCGGGCGACTGGGCCGACCTCGCGGACACATGCCACGGGCTCGCGGAGGATCCCGAGCTAAAGGGCATCGTCATAGGTCACGGCACAGCCAGCATCGAGGAGACCGCCTGGGCGCTGTCGCTGGTGCTGGATCTCGATATTCCGGTCACGCTGACGGGGTCGATGAGGCCGCTCACGGGGATTTCCACCGATGCCAACGCCAATCTCGCCGCGGCCATCCGCGTCGCGGCCGCACCCAACCTGCCGCCCGGCGTCTTCGTCGTCGTCAATGACGAGATCCACGCGCCGCGATCGGTTACCAAGACCCATACCTTGCGGCTTGGCGCCTTCCAGTCGCCGTGGACGGGGCCGCTTGGCGTCGTGGATGGCCCTCACGTGAGGCTGACAAGGGCGGAGCAAAGCCGGCCGCCGCTGTTCCCGCGGTCGCTTCTGCGCGACCTGCCGCGGGTCGACATCGCCTATAGCCATGTCGGGGCCGACGGCTGCGCCATCAACGCCTTCGTCGCCGCGGGAGCGCGAGGCATCGTGTCGTCCGGTTTCGGACCGGGGATGGCGACGCCGGCCGAGATCGCGGCGCTCGGAGCCGCGGTCGAAGCCGGCATAACCGTCGTCCAATCCGCGCGAACCGGTGCGGGACTGGTGGTCGACAGCGCCCGCCATCGAAGCCTTGGCATCATCGCCGGCGGCGACCTCAATCCGCAGAAGGCCAGGATCCTGCTGTCGCTCTGCCTCGCCAGAGGCGACAGCCGCGACGAGATCGAGCGGATCTTTCAGGCGCCCTGATCGGCGTCAGCAACCGATGGCCGCCAGATCATCTCGTCCGCGGTCTCCCTCAACCAGGGGATATGCCCCACGATGAGCGGCAGGGTATGCTTGACAAGCATGTCGCGCGCCGCTTCCGCCACCCGCGGCCCCAGCGTATCGAATTCGCCGCGGCGGGTGACCAGCGTCAGTTCCCGGGAGAAGCCGGGGCTGGGCAGAGGCAGTACCGACAGCGCCGGCATGTGGATGGCGCCCTGCACCAGGCAGAGCGGCGTGGTGATCGCGACGCCAACGCCGCCGGCAACCATCGCCAACAGGGAATCCGAGGTATCGAAGGACAGGATCTGAGGGTGCTCGATGCGCAGCCGCCGCAGGTGCCGCTCGACCTGCATGCCCATGTGCGAACGGGCGCTGTAACGGATCAGGCGATGCTCGAACAGGATGTCGCGCAAGGGTGTGTCGCGCAGCGTATCGCCCCAGGCGACCGGCGCCACGAGCACGAAGGGCTCCCGATACAGCGTGAAGCGCATCATCTCGTCCAGTTCATCCATGGGATCGGAGGTGATCGCCGCGTCGATCTCATGGCGCATCAATGCGTCCGTGTGGGAATGAGCCAGACCCGAGAACGCGGTGACCCTGAGCGCGATGGACCCTTCCATCAGGTCGCGGATCAGCACCGGCCCCACCGAGGAAGCGAAGGTGTCGACCATGCCGAGGCGCAGGTCCTGACGCGACGGCCGGCGCGCGGTCGCCCTGACCTCCTCGATGGCGCGCTCCGCCCGATTGGCGATCTCCCGGATATGGGCGACCAGGACGCGGCCGGCTTCGGTGGCGACCAGTGGTCGCCGGTCGCGGTGAACCAGTGTCACCTCGACCTGAGCCTCAGCCCGCTTCATCGCCTGGGACACGGCGGATTGCGTCATGCCGAGTTGCGCGGCGGCCGCACTCATGCTGCCCTGCTCGATGACAGTCGCGGCGATTTCAAGGGCGTGGAGATCCGGTAGCGGCATCGATTGAATTCAACTGGATTAATCTTTTTCAGTAATTTGATTACTATTGACAAATCCTCATTGAAGCAATCGCCGCAATTGGTGACATTCCATTCTCATCGACTTTCCGCACCGCAACAAGAAGAATTGCCAAGCAGCTCACGGCGGTTGATGACGATGCCACCCACAAACTAAAAAGGGGAACGGAATGATGAGTTTGAAAGCACTGGTACTGACCGCTGCGCTGGCGGCGATCGGCTTCTCGGCCTCGGCCCAGGCGCAGTCCTGCGGCGACGACACGCTGTGCAAGGTCAAGGCGGCGGGCGTCCTCAAGATCGGCACCAAGGACGACTATGTCCCTTGGTCCTACCGCGCGCCGGACGGCGGCTTCAAGGGCATGGAAGTCGACATCGGCACCAAGATCGCCGAAACGCTGGGCGTGAAGGCGGAGTTCGTCAAGGTGACCTCGGCCAACCGCTTCGAGTTTCTCGCCCAGGGCCAGATCGACCTGATGATCGCCTCGGCGTCCGACACCGCCGAGCGCCGCAAGGTCGTGTCCTTCGTTCACCCGAATTACTACTCCTCGGGCTACACCCTGCTCCTGCCCAAGGCCGTCACCGCGACCGAGTGGTCGCAGCTTTCCGGCCAGACCGTCTGCGCGGTACAGGGTGCCTGGTACAACAAGCCTGCCCAGGAAGAGCTCGGCCTCAAGGTCCAGGCCTTTGCCGGTACCGCCGAGACCGAGGCGGCCATGACCCAGGGCCGCTGCATCGCCCTGCTCGAGGACGACAACCAGATCAACGTCCGCCTCTCCAATCCCAAGTGGGCGGATTATCACAAGCCGCTGCCAAGCCAGGCCGACACACCCTGGGGCATGGCCGTGCGCCAGAGCGATCACGCCGCGCCATTCGGCCTCGCAATCGCCGGCATGATCGCCGAGATGCATCGCGACGGCTCGCTGCTCGAAATGGAAAAGGCCCACGGCATCGCCAACTCGGCCTTCCTCATCAAGATGCATGAGGCCCTGAAAGATCACATCAACTGATTCCTGCGATCCAGGCAGTCCGGAGCGCCAATGCTCCGGACCGAACGAGGGATTGGGCTGTGATCACCAATATCCAAACATTCTTCCAGGACCTGGCGTCGTCCGGCATCAACCTGACGATCTTCTACGATGCCTTCGATTTCGACCGGTTCATCACCGGCCTGGGCAACACGCTGCTTCTCATCCTGGTCAGCGCATTCCTTTCCATCGTCATCGGCGCAGGCTGCGCGGCGATCCTCACGCTGTCGAACGGCTTCGCCGCCGCCATCGTGCGCGGCTACATCGCACTGTTTCGCAACACGCCGCTGATCGTGCAGATGTATTTCTTCTACTTCGCGATCGGCAGCATCATGCCGGTCGGACGCAACGAGCTGGGCCTGCCCCAGCCGCTGATCAGCAGCTTCAGCTGGGCGGTGCTGTCCCTGTCGCTCTATTCCGGCGCGTTCAATACCGAAACATTTCGAGCGGGCATCGGCGCGGTCCACAATTCCTACGAGGAGGCCGCGCTCGCGCTGGGTTACGGCAAGCGGCAGGCCTTCTTCTCGGTTACCGCACCGCTGGCGCTGCGCTTCTCCTTCGCCTCCCTCGCCAACAATCTCGTGGACCTCACCAAGGCGACGACGGTCGCCTATGCCGTGGGGGTCGCCGAGCTTCTCTACGTCTCCAACCAGATCTGGTCGGACTCGCTCAACACGATCGAGATGATGAACGTGATGCTGGTGATCTATCTGGTTCTGACAGGGGCCGTCGTCTTTATCATCAACAGGGTCGAGGCGGCCATGCGCCTGCCGGGCTTCGGTCTGGGAGACGGGCAATGAACCAGTCCAATCTTCTCGCGCAGATCCTCGAGTGGATGCCATTCGTGCTCCAGGGTTTCGTCCTGAACATCCTGATGAGCGTCCTGGCGATCGCCATCGGCACGACGGTCGGCACCTTTCTTGGTTTCGGGCAGATCTCGCCCAACATCCTGATCGGCGCGCCGGCGAAGCTGGCGACCCAACTATTCCGCAACGCGCCCTGGCTGGTGCTGCTGTTCTACTGCATCTTCCTGATGCCATACCAGGTGAATATCGGCGGCGTCATGATCCAGTTGCCGAGCTGGCTGCGGGCGACGATCGGCTTTTCGTTCCCCGTCGCGGCCAACTTCTCCGAGATCGTTCGCGGTTCCGTCAATTCGGTCCCCAGAGGCCAGTGGGAAGCGGCCGAGGCACTGGGCTATAGCCGACGCGCGACGCTGTTCCGTATCATCCTGCCGCAATGCGTCACCCGGATGGTGCCGCCCTGGATGAACCTATATGCCCTGCTGCTCACCGCTACGCCGCTCTCGATGATCGTGGGTGTGGAGGAAGCGCTCGGCAGGACCCAAGCCGCCGTTCAGGCGCAGAGCGACAGCCGCGTGCTCATCCCGATGTATCTCGCCCTTCTCGCGATGTTCTTCCTCTACACCTGGCCGATCAACCGGCTGTCGCTGATGCTTGAACGCCGATTTCGCACGAAATGAGGTGCTGACATGACCATCACTCTAAACGCAGCGCCGCTGATCTGCCTGCGCGGCGTTCGCAAGTCCTTCGGCACCTTCGAAGTTCTTCGCGGTATCGACATGGATATCCGCAAGGGCGAGGTCGTTGCGATCGTCGGCCCCTCGGGCTCGGGAAAATCGACGATCCTCAGGACCATCAACGGCCTGACGCCGATCAACGAGGGCACGATCCAGGTCGGCGATATCGAGGTCAGCGATCCGAAGCTGGACCAGGTCAAGCTGCGTCACCGCGTCGGCATGGTGTTCCAGCAATACAATCTCTTCCCGCACAAGACCGTGCTGGAAAACGTCGCCATGGCGCCCATCCAGGTGCTGAGGCAGCCGCGCAGGCTGGTGGAGGAGCGTGCCCGCAAGCTGCTCGCCGACATGCGCCTTCCCGACAAGGCCTCCTCCTATCCGGGCGAACTCTCCGGCGGCCAGCAGCAGCGCGTGGCCATCGCCCGGGCGCTGTGCATGGAGCCGGAGGTGATCCTATTCGACGAGGTGACCGCCGCGCTGGATCCGGAAATGGTCAAGGAGGTGCTGTCGGCCGTGCGCAAGGTCGCCGAGGACGGCATGACCTGCATCCTCGTCACGCACGAGATGGGCTTCGCCCGCGAGGCCGCCGACCACGTCTACTTCACCGACAAGGGCGTCATCGTCGAACACGCACCGCCCGCCGATTTCTTCACCAAGGCCAGCGATCCCCGCACCAAGGAATTCCTGTCCAAGGTACTCTGACGGCCGATAGCATCGATGGCAAGGCGTTTGCGCAACGCCTGCGCGACTTCGTACGGGATCAGGTCGCCGAGATCAACGCCCGGCCTGGCGACCGTTCTGGTGGGGACGGACCCGGCCTCGCAGGTCTATGTCCGCAACAAGACGCGGCGGCGCCGGACGACGGAAGACGCCGCGCTCAACCCAACCGCTGTGTATGTACTTTCAGGTAAGGAAGCAGCGCGGCGGATGGCGCGCTGTCAATTGGTGACACAACCTGCGAAAGCCAAGGTCCGTGTCGATTCTGTTGGCGGATTGGCGCGTTAAAGCGCAGGGCTTCGCTCGACGACCAATGACGAACCACCTGGAAGAAACTGGCCCGTTACTTGCTTTGCAGATGCAATGAAATCTTCAAAGCCCCAACGTTTGCAATCCGTGACCGATGTCACATGGCGGCGCCTGTTTGGCGCGCTAAACAAGGATGGGCAGGCACTTAACCTGCAAATTCGCCGTATGATCGTCAATGCAATCGAAACCGGTGTTCTGAGCCAAAATACCAGGTTGCCGTCGACGCGACAGCTCGCGGGTCTTCTGGGAATTGCACGCAATACCGTGACCACTGCCTATCAATTGCTCACCGACGAAGGGTTTCTAGTTTCGAAGGAGCGCAGCGGCATCTTCGTGGCCGCCAGTGGCGCCGCTCCCGTTGTCAACAGGCAGCAATCAGAAACATTCGGCGATTGGCAAGCACGGTTTGCCATTCGGCCTTCGAGCCTGCCGCAGATATGCAAGCCACGCGATTGGCTGGAATACCCCTATCCATTCCTGTTCGGCCAGTATGATCCCGCGCTGTTTCCGACCAACAACTGGCGCGAAGCTGTGCGAGCCGCTTCCAGTGTGAAGGAGATCCAAGGCTGGGCGGGCGATATGATCGACGATGACGATCCGGATCTCGTCGAGCAGTTGAGGACACAAGTGCTGCCACGTCGCGGTATCTTCGCCGGTGCGGGCGAGATCATCGTGACGATCGGCTCCCAGCAGGCGTTGTCGATGCTCGTGCAGTTGCTGGTTGGTCGCAGGACAACTGCCGGCGTCGAAGACCCCGGTTACCCTGATGTGCGCAATATGGTCAGCCTTGCGACACCAAACATGCTTTGCCTGAACCTGGACCGGCATGGCGTGGTCCCCGATGCACATTTCGCAAGTTGCAGCGTCGCTTTTCTGACGGTCAGCCATCAATGCCCGACGACTGCTGTCATGCCGATTGAGCGCCGGCGCATGTTGTTGCAAGCCGCAAGCAGGGACGATGTCCTTATTGTCGAAGACGACTATGAGGCCGATCTTTCGATTGAAAGCGATGGTGATATTCCTTCCCTGAAAAGCCTCGATACCGACGGCCGCGTGATCTACGTCGGGAGCTTTTCGAAGGTGCTCGCACCAGGCCTGAGGGTAGGCTATCTTGTTGCGCCGCGACCGGTCATAGACGAGCTGCGCGTCCTGCGCCGGCTCATGCTGCGTCATCCGCCAACGAACAATCAGCGCGCATTGGCGAACTTCATAGCGCTCGGGCACTACCGCCAACATCTGAACCGCACAGGCACGGTGATGTTGGAGAGAGCCCGCCTCATCGCGGAATGCTTGCCGCAACTGATGCCCTCGTGCAAGCTGACGCGCGGTGAGGGCGCGACCAGCTTCTGGGTTGAAGGGCCGACGGAGTTTGACGCCCGGCGCATGGCAGACGCTGCGCGGGAGGCGGGTATCCTCGTTGAGGCAGGCGACATCTTTTTCGCCGATCCAGCACAAGGCCGCCGCTTTTTCAGGCTCGGCTTCGGTTCCATTGCCGCGCACCGCATAGAAGCGGGACTGTTGCGTCTGGCGCCATTTGTCGAGCCCTCCAGGCAGCCGGCCGCTCCGGCGGCGCGTCACCTATCCGGAGAGGCAGTTCATCCGACGTTGGCCGGCCTTTGAGCAAGTAGGTCCAGAACGGACAATCCATGGAACCAGAGAGGATTGAGCGGCCACAAGCCCCAAAGCCTGTGTTATGCGGTAGCTCCACGTTCAAGGAGGCACCCTGTGAATTCGGCCATACAACCCAATGACATCCGGGCCGTGATCGAGGCAGATCGCGCTCACGTCTGGCATCACCTGGCACAGCACAAAACGTTCGAAACCGTCGATCCGCGCATTTTCGTCGAAGGCCGCGGCATGCGGCTCTGGGACGCGACGGGTCGCGAATATCTGGATGCGGTCTCGGGCGGCGTGTGGACCGTCAACGTCGGGTTTGGCCGGGAAAGCATCGCAGATGCCGTACGCGATCAGTTGGTCAAGCTGAACTACTTTGCGAATTCGGCCGGCTCGATCCCTGGCGCGCTTTTCGCGCAAAAACTTATCGGGAAGATGCCGGGCATGAGCCGCGTCTACTACTCCAATTCGGGATCCGAGGCGAATGAAAAGGTCTTCAAGATGGTGCGGCAGATTTCGCATCGCCATCATGGGGGACGAAAGTACAAGATCCTTTACCGCGAACGAGACTACCATGGGACGACCCTCGGCACCCTTGCGGCCGCCGGCCAGCCGGAGCGGCGCGAGCAGTATGGGCCGCTGCCGCCCGGTTTCGTCGAGGTGCCTCACTGCCTCGAATACCGCGGTCAGTATGGCGAGATTGCCAATTATGGCGAGCGTGCCGCGGAGGCGATCGAAGAGGTCATTCTGCGGGAAGGTCCGGAGACCATCGGTGCACTCTGCCTCGAACCCGTGACTGCAGGTGGCGGTGTCATTGTTCCACCGGAAGGCTATTGGGAGAAAGTGCAGGCCATCTGCCGACGCTACGACATTCTCCTTCACATCGACGAGGTCGTCTGCGGTGTCGGGCGCACGGGCAAATGGTTCGGCTATCAGCATTTCGGCGTCGAGCCTGATTTCGTGACCATGGCAAAGGGTGTGGCCTCTGGCTACGCGGCCATTTCCTGCACCGTCACCAATGAAAAGGTCTTCGACCTCTTCAAGGATGACCCGTCAGATCCGATGTCGTTTTTCAGGGACATATCGACGTTCGGCGGCTGTGTGGCGGGGCCTGTCGCCGCTCTCGAGAATATGCGGATCATCGAGGACGAGCAATTGCTGGAAAACACCACCCGCATGGGCGAGCGGATGCTCACCAACCTGCGGGAAATGCAAGATCGCCACTCCGTAATCGGCGACGTCCGCGGTCTGGGTCTTTTCTGCGGCGCGGAACTGGTCAGCGACCGGCAGTCGAAGACGCCCGTGGAGGAAAAGCAGGTTCAGGCGGTGGTCGGCGCCTGCATGAGCGAAGGCGTCATCATCGGCGCGACGAACCGCTCGCTGCCGGGGTTGAACAATACCCTTTGCTTCAGTCCCGCGCTAATCGCGTCGTCGTCGGACATCGACACGATCACGTCGGCCGTCGATCGGGCTTTGACGAAGGTGTTCGGCTGAGGATTACGGCTCTGATCCAGTTCAAAGGCTCGGAAATGGCTGCCGAGCCTTTGTTCCGTCCGTCGATCAGACGCGCTTTTCCCGATGAACCTGGAACGGCGCCCAGGATTGACTGACAGGCATGATCTCGACGCTGTTGATGTTGACATGTGATGGCTGGCAGGAGACCCAGTAGACAGTCTCCGCGATATCCTCCGGCTGCAGCGGATTGGCGCCTTGGTACAATCTGTCATGCGAGGCTTGATCGCCCCCGGTGCGCACGAGGGTGAATTCGCTCTCCGAGAGCCCCGGCTCGATCGATGTCACGCGTACGCCCTGGCTCGACAGGTCGCTGCGCAGACCCAGCGAGAACTGACGGACGAAGGCCTTGGTGCCACCATAGACATTGCCGCCCGGATAGGGCCAGCTCGCGGCGATCGACGCGAGATTGACCACGAGCCCGCGACGCGCAATCAGCGTTTCAAGAAGAAGCCGGGTGATGGTGACGAGACCCGTTACGTTGGTGTCGATCATCGTCTTCCATTCGGCAAGGTCACATATGTTGGCCGGCCCCGTGCCGAGCGCGAGACCCGCATTGTTGACCAACGCGTCGATCGCATGAAGCTCCGGCGGAAGCGACTGGAGTGCATCGCGCATCGCCGTTTCATCTCTGATGTCGAAGCAAAGACCAAAAGCACGCCTGGTGCCTCCCAGTTCGTTGACCAATTGATCGAGGCGATCTTTTCTTCGTCCTGTAACAATGACGCTCCAGCCTTCGGCTACGAAGCGGCGGGCTATGGCCTGGCCAAAGCCGGAGGTCGCGCCGGTGATGAAAGCGATTTTGGACATGATGCGTTCCTTTCGAGGGATCAAACGGCAGCCAATGCGCCTATTGCTTGGATAAGGCCGATAGCGGCAATCAGGACCAGGCCGCCGGAGGATATTCTATGCCAGACGTCCGGCGTCACATGGCGCGATATGAGGTAGCCGACACCGAAGCCGGCGAGCGTCAACGGGCAGTAGAAGGCGAGCAGTCCCATAAGCCGCAGATCGATCGTACCGATGAAAAGCCGGCTGACCAGACTGGCCAGATCGATCGCGCCGAAGAATACCGCCAACGTGCCCCGGACATGGGTCCGCTGCGTTCCACCCGCCAGCAACCAAGCGGCAGCCAACGGTCCGCCGACCGCAAAAGCCGAAAGGAGAAGCCCCACAGCAAAACCGAACAGCATGCCAAAGGGCCGACTGGCCAGCCAACCAGGCGGGTTTCGGATCAATGCGACGCAGGCTGCGAGGGCGACGAAGCAAGCGACCATCACCCGGGCGATGTTCTCATCGAGGCGGGCCGCAAGCAACCCTCCGCACAATGCCCCGCAAAGGCCGGACAGAAGCAGTATGCGCCCCGCGACCCAATCGACCGGGCCATGCTTGCGATCGAGTAAGGTGAAGGCCGTGAGCAGCAGGTCGTTGAACAGGATGAAAGGGACGCTGAGGGCGGGAAGCATCAATGCCCCGGAGATGCCGAGCGAGGCCACCATCGCGTAGCCAAATCCCGTCACGCCCCGGAACGCACCCGCGCCGATCGTGACCATCGCAATAGCCAGCGTATCCATCCAAACCTCCAGAGCCAAGGGTGGCTCCAAAACAGCATCTGCGGATCGGTTTATGGAAGCGAAGCGATAGGGGTCAGAGCCAGAAGCGATCAATAATGGGACCAGTGCATCGCCACTGGGCCAGATGGCCGGCAAAATCGCTGCAACTGGCTCTTTCGGCACGGCAATTGCTTCACGCTTAATACGGGTGTCTTTCCGGTCCCCTTCAAGGAGTGAAGTTCATGAACCGCCTGAGCAATGCATTTGCGTCCATGGCTGTAACGTGCAGCGTTGTTTTCGGTGTTTCTTTCACCGCAACCGCCGAGGACAAGAGCGTGACATTCGCCTATCAGGACATGATGACGCCCATCCGCATCCTTATGGAATCAGGAAAGCTGGAGCAGGAGACCGGCTACCAGATCAAATGGGTCAAATTCGGGGGTGGCGGCGATGTCATCCGCGCCATGTCTTCTGGCGACGTTAACATCGGAGAAGCCGGCTCCTCGCCGATCGCGGCCGCAGCATCCCAGGGGCTTCCCATCAAGCTATTCTGGATTCTCGATGATATCGCGAATGCCGAGCAGCTCGTTGCCCGCAACGGAAGCGGCATCAAGACGATCGCCGATCTGAAGGGAAAGACCATTGCCGTCCCGTTCGTTTCCACCTCTCACTATCAGCTGATGTACGCTCTGTCCGAAGTCGGTCTTTCTTCCAGCGACGTGAAGCTGCTCAACATGCGGCCGCCGGAAATTGCTGCCGCCTGGGAGCGCGGTGACATAGATGCGACGTTTATCTGGGCACCGGTTCTCGATGTCGCTAAAAAAAGCGGCACCGTTATCGCAAGTGCGGGCGATTTCGCGGAGAAAGGAAAGGCGACCTTTGATGGGATCGTTGTGACGGACGAATTCGCCGGCGCCAACGCTGACTTCATGACGAAATTCGTCAAGCTGCTTGCCGCATCCGATGCAGACTATGCCAAGAACCACGCCTCCTGGACGCCGGATTCGCCGGAAGTTCGCGCCATTGTTAAATGGACCGGCGCGAATGCTGCGGATGTTCTCGCCGGCATGGCTGCCTACAAGTTTCTCACGCTCGACGAACAGGCGTCTGCGGCTTGGCTTGGCGGCGGCGCAGCCAAAGCGCTTCAATCGACCTCGGAGTTCCTGAAGGAACAGGGACGCGTAACCGATCTCGCTCCCGATTACGCAGCGTTTGTCACCGACCAATATGTGAAGGCAGCCAAGTAAGTCGAGTCCTTCCAGACCGGACCGAACGTTTCGGTCCGGTGCAGCCTTTGACGGAGCGATGCCTGATGCTTCAGATACGCAATGTGAGCGTCCACTACGGAGAAGGCGAGAGCGGGACCGTCGCACTGTCGCGGATCGATCTCGATATCGAGCCCGGCGAATTTGTAGTGGCGCTCGGTGCTTCCGGCTGCGGCAAGACGACGCTTCTTTCCTGCATCGCTGGCTTCCAGCCGGTGACGGATGGAACGATCCTCATTGACGGTAAACACATCACGAAACCCGGCGCCGATCGCGGCGTCGTTTTTCAGCGCCACGCATTGATGCCCTGGCTGTCGGTCGTTGAGAACGTTGCGTTTGGACTGAGAATGCAGGGGATGCCAAAAACGGATCGGCTTGAGCGTGCGCGTCACATGCTGGATCTGGTCAGCCTCGATGGCTTCGCCGACAAGAAGATCTATGAGCTTTCAGGTGGCATGCAGCAGCGAGTTGGCATCGCCAGGGCGCTCGCCGCAGATCCTCGAATGCTGCTGATGGATGAGCCGCTCGGAGCACTTGACGCCTTCACCCGCGAGCAAGTGCAGGAACTGATCCTGGCCGTGTGGGCCAAGACCAGCAAGATGGCCTTCTTCATCACGCATGATGTCGAGGAAGCAATTTTTCTGGCTACGAAACTGATCATCATGACGCCGAGACCGGGCCGAATCGCAAGGGTGATGCCGCTGGACTTCAGCAGACGCTTTCTCGAAACCAAAAATGCTCGAGCGGTCAAGTCTTCGCCGGACTTTATTGCTGTTCGCGAGGAGGTGCTTGCTGCCATCCATAAGGGAAACGACCTGTCACGGGATGCAGCATGAGCGACGCATCCTCCAGCGAGCAGGTGCCTACAGCCGCGACCGGACAGCGCCCCGAGACAGCCCGCGCCAAAACAGGCACGCTGAGCGGTGTGCAGATTGGGCTGATCAGCTTGCTGATGGTGTTGTCCATGCTTGCCGTCTGGATGGTTGTCACGCATCTCGGCTTGGTGAAGCCGCTGTTCCTACCGAAGCCCGAGACGGTTCTGCAAGCGTTTTCAGACGCGATTTACGGCAAGATCGACGGAGCTCCTCTGACAGAGCACGTCGCGATGAGCCTTTTCCGCGTGATCTTTGCCTTCCTCCTGGCTGCGCTGATAGGAATTCCTGTCGGTCTCGCGATGGGCATCAGTCCGGCAATCCGCGCCATGCTCGACCCGTTCATCGAGTTCTATCGTCCGCTGCCGCCGCTCGCCTACCTGCCGCTGGTCATCATCTGGTTTGGGATTGGAGAGACGTCCAAGGTTCTGCTGATCTTTCTCGCCTGTTTCGCACCCGTGGCGCTGGCCGCCCGTGCCGGGGTTCTGGCCGCCTCGTCTGACCAGATCAACGCTGCACGTGCGCTCGGTGCCAGTCGCCTGCAACTTCTTTGCTTCGTCGTTCTCCCGGCCGCACTCCCCGATATTCTCGTTGGCTTGAGGATCGGAATGGGCGTCGGCTGGACGACGCTGGTTGCCGCCGAGATGGTCGCAGCCTCGACCGGTGTAGGGCAGATGGTCCTGAACGCCTCGAATTTTCTGCGCACGGACATCGTGTTAATGGGCATTTTCGTCATTGGTTTCTTCGCGATCGCCTTCGAATTCGCAATGCGCTGGCTGGAGAAGAAATTGGTCCCGTGGCGAGGCAAAGTCTAGGGTCAGGAACCCTGGGATCATGAGGCCGTTCCGTCTGGTCCGTAGGGCATGATAGCTTCCGGCGTGATGGTCTACCTGTCGTGCCAGCCGGTCGACTTCCGCATACGGCGAAACCAGCCCGCCGATGGTTGCCTATCGCTTTGATAACAGCAGAGGCGCCGATTGCGTGGCGTGGCATCTCACCGGATTCAGCGGCATCCTGCAGTTGGCGGTTACTCGGCCCATACCAACCTGGCCAAGACCCGGACCAAAACCGGCAGGGATGACACGGTCGAAGAGTTCAAGGACAGGACGACCGAGGCACGAACTGGAAAACCAGCCTGCCCTATGCCGCCTGACTTTTCCACGCCTCGCGTTGACGCCTTGTCCCTATCGTCGATCGGCAAATGTTGAAAATTCCGCCCCGTTCTGGAACTTCGTGACTACACACCCTTACACAACATTGGGCTCCTTATAGCGCAGCGACGCCATCAGAAAGTGCCGGCAGTAATGCGATCACGACGCCAAGGATCAGTCCGCTTCGGCGTGCAGGACGCGTATACGGACGCCGTCATCGACGAAGGATTTCGGCGACAGCATCTTTTCGTTCGAACCGAACGGCATCTGGGCGCGCAGCTTCCAGTTCGACGGAATGTTCCAGGTCGCGGCAACTTGATCGTCGATGAGCGGATTGTAATGTTGCAGGCTTGCGCCGATATCCACGCTCGCCAGAGCCGACCAGACGGCGAACTGGGCCATTCCGCCGGACTGTTCGGAAAAGGCGGGAAAATTATCGGCATAAAGCGGGTATTTCTTCTGCAGCTCCTGCACGGCGTTCTGGTCCTCGTAGAACAAGACCGTGCCGGCGCCTGCCGCGAAAGCCTTCATTCGCGCCTCCGTCGAGGCGAAGGAGCCGGACGGAACGATCTCGCGCAGGCATTCGGTCGTGATGCTCCAGAACCTCTCGCTATGCTTCCCGAACAGGACGAGAACGCGCGAGCTCTGGGAATTGTAGGAAGAAGGTGCGAGGCGCACGGCCTTGCGAATGAGCGCTTCGGCCTCGACGGCCGGAATCGGCAGGTTCCTTCCCAGCGAATATTGCGAGCGACGTTTTTCCAGCACGTCCATGAAAGCGTTGGCCATAGTATCCTCTTGAATGCGGCTCAGAACACGAGACGCCCTTCGACCGGATGATGCGGATCGAAAGGGGCGAGCGTGGATGTCTTGCCGGGAGAAACCAGAAGGTCGATAAAGCGTTCGTCCTCGATATCGTAGGCGTATTCGAGCGCATCGAGATAATCCTGCCATTGCTCGAAGGTGCGCGGGCCGACAATGGTCGAGGTGACGAGCCGGTTGCGCATGACCCATTGCTGCGCGATATGCGCGGGCCTGGCGCCCTTGTCGGCGGCATATTGCTTCAGCCTTTCGGCGACGAGCAGCGATTCCGGCCGCCATTCGGCCTCCATCATGCGCACATCGCCGCGCCCGGCGCGGGAGCCCGCGTCCGGCGTGGCGTTCGGCTTGTACTTTCCCGTCAGGATGCCGCGCGCCAGCGGGCTGTAGGAGACGACGCCGAGGCCGAAGTGGGCGGCTGCGGGCAGGTGCTCCAGCTCGGCCTCGCGGTTGACGAGATTGTAGAGCGGCTGGGTGGCGACCGGTCCCTGGATTCCGGCCTGCTGCGACAGGTGGACCGTCTCCGCCATCCGCCAGGATTTGAAGTTGGAGATGCCGAAATAGGTGATCTTGCCCATGCGGATCAGGTCGGCGAAGGCGATGACCATCTCGGAAAGCGGCGCCTCGAAGTCTGCCTTGTGGATGTAGAGAATGTCGATATAGTCGGTGCCGAGCCGTTCGAGGCTAGCGTCGACCGCCTGCATGATCCATTTGCGCGACATGCCCTTTTCGTTCGGCCCCGATCCCATCGGGTTGCCGACCTTGGTCGCGAGCACCCAGTGGTCCCGGTCGCGGGCGATCGCCCGTCCTATGACGCGCTCGGATTCGCCGCCATTGTACATGTCGGCGGTGTCGATGAAATTGACGCCCGTATCGCGCGCCGAATCGATGATGCTCGCCGACGCCGCCTCGTCGGTGGCGCCGCCGAACATCATGCCTCCGAGGCAGAGCTCGGAAACGCGGACCCCGCTTTTTCCCAGGTAGTTGTATTTCATCGGGGCCTCCTGTCTGCATGGAACGGTCGCCGGTTTCCGGCAGACCGTTCCTAACAGGTGCCGCCGGCCCGGAGAACAACGGATGGACGCCAGTCAAGAAGTCGTGCGCATATGTCCATGCGCGGCGTGTCCCGCCCCCCTAATGTCGATGATGGGCCGGGGTCGGTGATCCTGCGGCCTCATTGCGAAACGAGGTAGGACCATGAATACTCCCATTCATCCAAGGGGTTGGGTCGAGGGCAAGACATCGAACGGGACGCGCCATCTGAACTGGGGAATCAAGGCAGGCAACCACGTCTATGTAGCGGGCATGCTTTCGACCGATCCCTATGACGGCAGTATCGTCGGCGTCGGCGACATCGAAGTGCAGACCCGCAGGGTCCTCGACAGCATCAGGGAAGTCGTCGAGACCGCTGGCGCCACGATGGCGGACGTGACGTTCAACCAGATCTTCCTGCGCGACCTTGCGGATTACGACAGGATGAATGCCGTCTATGTCGAGTACTTCCCCGAAATCCTCCCGGCCCGCTTCTGCGTGAAGCTGGACATGGTGAAGCCTGAATTCCTCATCGAGATCGCGACCACGGCGGTCATCTCCTGATTGCCCGCGGCCGGGAGTATCGGGGCGCGTTGCGGGACAGTCCCGTGGTGCGCCCTTTTTCCTGCCCTCAGCGTTTTCCGGCCATGAGGACGAGAAGGCCGGAGCTGACGATCACCGCCGCTCCGATCATCGTGGAAAGATCCGGAATCTCCCGGAAAACGAGAATGCCGCCGGCCAGCGCCCAGCACAGCTGCGTGTAGGCGAGCGGGGCAAGCATGCTGGCCGACGCATGGCGATGCGCAAGCACGAGCAGGAAATGGCCGATGCCGCCGGCCACGCCGACCGAGGCGAAGGCAAACCAGCTCCCGGCCGTATCGGGCCAGACCCAGATCGACGGCATGAAGATGCTGAGGATGGCGGCGGGGAGGAACACGGCGAGCATGTTGAGGCTGAGCGCGGAATCCGTCTCCAGCAGCCGGCGGGACAGGAGAACGTAGAAGGCGTAGCTCATGACGTGACCGATGGCGAAGAGCGAGCCGACCTTGAATATGTCTCCACCCGGACGGATCACGAGCAGCGCTCCGGCAAGCCCGGCCAGCAGTCCGGCAATCACCGCAGGCGTGGCCTTCTCCCGAAAGACGAGGATCGACAGGGCAGTGATGACCACGGGGCCGAACATGACGATGGCCTGGTTCTCGACCAGGCCGAGGCTGCGCAGGGCGAGAAAATTGAAAGCTGTGGCGCTCAACAGGAGAAGGGCGCGCACGAGCTGTAAGGCAAGCCGCGCGACGCCCCATCGAGCCGGGCTGAGTGGAGGGCGGAAAAGGATGATCGCCGCCAGCAGCGCGAAGGCGTAGCGGCCCCAGACCACCTGAAGAACCGGCAGTTCCTGTGCCGCATATTTCGCCGAGGGATCGATCAGGGCGATGAACATCACCGCGCTCAGCATGATGATAATGCCGCGGCGCGTCTCTGCCGCTTCTTGTCTGGCTTCCATGAAAAGGGGTCCTGCCGCCCGGGGGGATGTTCAAGCGCTGCGGTTGGTCCGTTCGGCAAGGCCCCGCAACGGTTTGACGCTGCCGGCGGTCATGCGGCCGGCGTCGCGCCATCGCCAGCGTTCCCGGTGCTGCGACGGCGAAAGGCCGAAAAGGTCCTTGAAGGAGCGGCTGAAATAGGCCGAATCGTTGAAGCCCCAGCGGAAGCTGATCTCAGAGATCGACTGCTGGTGATAGAGCGGGTCCATCAATTCCTGATAGGATCGTTCCAGCCGCCGCCTGCGGATATACTGGTTGACGTTTTCTCCGACCTCTTCGAAGAGCTTCTGGAGGTAGCGGACCGAGATGCCGAGATGCCGTGCCGCGTCGGCGGGCGAAAGGTCGGGGTCGCAAAGCTGCGCTTCCAGGAGCTGCGTGGCGCGCAGGACGAGTGCGTTTCGCGTGCGCGAACCGTCGATGAGGTTGTTGGCGGCACTTGCCGTCATGACGGCGGCGAAGAGGAATTCCGTGATCGCCGTTTCGAGCGGGCGTATCTCATCGCCGGTGATCCTGGGCAGCTTGTCCGCCGCGCCGTTTAGCAAGCCGGAAAGGAACTCTGTCGAGCCGTGTCCGGCGAGGAGCCGGCTGGCGACCAACGCGATCGGTATCGAGGCGAGCCGGGCCCCCGCGCCGCTTCTGGGGAAGTAGGCGCAGTTGATGCGGACGCGCGCCGGCGCGTTCACCGACATTTCCCGCGCAGCCTTACCGTAAAGGATGTCGCCTTTCTCGAAGGCCTGGGAGCCGCGTTCGGTTTTCAGCGTGCCCCTGCCCTCGGCCACCTGCATCAGCCACAGGCCGTTCGCGAGCGTGCGGGTGTCGAAAAGCAGGCGTTGCGCGGACATTTCCAGGCGCGCGATCGCAAAGCCCCAGGCCGTGACGGCGGCACCCAGCCTGGCGACGAAGTTACCGCCGTCGGCATCCGCCACGACCTTGCAATTGAGCGCGGCCATATGGGACGACCATGCGCCGACGCGCTGGTCCTCCGGCAGGGATTCGGTTGAAAAACCGGTGACCTTCAGCATGTCGCCGCGTCCTATTTCCGGCCGCGCAGGAACGGCACGCCGATCTCGCCCGGAGCGGCATTGCTCTTGCCGAGCAGGACCCAGGCGAGGAGTGCCATCACGAAGGGCGACATCAGGAGGAGGGGCGGCGAAACCGCAAGGCCGATCGCCTGTCCCTGGTATTGCAGGGCATCGGCACAGCCGAACAAGACGGAGGCGATGAGGACGAGGAGCGGGTTCCACCGGGCGAAGATGACGACGGCGATGGCGAGATAGCCGCGACCGGCCGTGATGCTGTCGACGAAAATGCCGCCGGATGCGACCAGTGTCAGGTAGGCGCCGGCAACCCCTGCCAAAAGGCCGGTGAACAGCATCGCGGCGAAGCGGACCGCCACGACCGAAAGCCCCGCCGCATCGGCCGCACCCGCTCCTTCGCCCACGGCGCGGATGACGAGGCCGGCACGCGTATAGCGTATCGCAAGCCACAGCAGCACGGCGACCGCTGCACCGGCATAGAGGATAGGACTTTGCGAGAAAAGCGCGCGCCCGAGGACGGGTATTTCGGAAAGGTAGGGAACGCGCAGCATCGAGATGCCGCGCAGCGACGGCAGCTGGAAAGCCGGATCGAGCAGGAGCTCCCGCAGCAGCGACGTCGTGCCGAGGGCCAGGATGTTGAAGCCGATGCCCGTCACGATCTGATCGGCGCGCAGGATCGCCACGGCTGCGGCCAGCACGCCGGCCGCCGCGACGCCCCAGACCGCTCCGGCCAACACGCCGACAAGAGGGATGGCGCTCCATTGCAGGCCAAGCACCGCGCCGAACGCGCCAAGCAGCATGATGCCTTCCAGCCCGATGTTCAGAACGCCCGCACGCTCGGAGACGAGCTCGCCGAGCGACGCCAGCAGGATGGGTGCCGCAAGCCGCACGGCCGAAGCCACGAAGAGGCCGAGGGTCACCGCGTCGAAGACCATAGCGGACGTCCTTTCAGGAAACGGTATCCATGCGCGCAGGCAAGGAAGATGATGGGCAAGCTCGCCATGATCTGCGCCAGTGCGGCGGGAATGCTGAGCGTGCTCTGGAGCGCCAGCGTGCCGCTGTTGATCGCTCCGAAATAGATCGCCACGACGACGGCGCCGAAAGGTTCGAGACTGCCCAGCAATGCGATCGCGAGACCGTCGAAACCGAAGTGGGAGCTGAAGCCGTCGATCAGGCGGTACTGGACGCCCAGTACCTCGACCGCGCCGCCGATGCCCGCGATGCCGCCCGAAATCAGCATGGCGCCGACGGTGAGCCGTGCGAGCGGCATGCCCTGGAGGCGCGCGGCGCGCGGGCTCAGGCCGACCGCGCGAAGACGCACGCCGTAGGGCGTATGATAGAGCACGAACCAGACCGCCGCGGCGAGGACCAGCGCGAGGACGACGCCGGCATGCAGGCGGGTGCCCGAAAGCAGGATCGGCAGCGCCGCACCGTCCGGGATCTTCGCCGACATGTTGAAGTCGGAGTCCGGCGGCTGCAATGGCCCCTGAACCAGATGCTTCACGAGATAGATACCGATGAAGTTCATCATCAGGGTGACGATGATCTCGTCGGCCCCCCGCCACAGCTTGAGCACAGCCGGGATCAGGCCCCATATCGCGCCGAACAGGGCGCCGCAAAGAATCGAGAGCGGAAGCAGGAGATAGCCGAGGGAGGGCGGCAGCAGGGTCGCCGGCAGGATGGCGCCTATGGCCCCCAGCTGCAACTGGCCCTCTGCCCCCAGATTGAAGAACCCGCAGCGCAGCGCGACCAGGGCTGCGAGCGCCGTCAGCAGGCGGGGCGTCATGAAGACGAGCGTGTCGGCGATCGCCCGTTTCGAACCGAATGCGCCGTCGAACATGACGGAAAGCGCGCCGAGCGGATCGACGCCGAGGAAGAGCAGGATCGCAAGGCCGATCGCGATGCTGGAGCCGAACGCCGTCAGCACGAGGACTGCGTTGCTGCCGGCGACGGCGCCGAGGGCGGATCGAAAGCCCGAAGTATGCGATGCGGATGTTTCCTGGCGGGTGGAGATGGAGGTCATGGCCGATCCGTTCCGGTTCGAGCGCCGAGGGTCATCAGTTCGCCGATGACCTCGCGGGATGTGGATGCCGGCACGTCGCCCGCAATCTGCCCCGAAAAGAGTACGACGATCCGGTCGCTGATGCGCATGATCTCGTCCAGATTGCTGGAGATGATCACGACCGCCTTGCCCCGGTTTGCGGCGTGCCGCAGCCTGGTCAGGACCTCTTGGCTTGCGGCAACGTCGAGACCGCGTGTCGGTTGATACGCGATCACGACCGGCGCTTCGTCGTTCAGCGCGCGCGCAAGCACGATCTTCTGTTGGTTTCCGCCCGAGAGCGTGCGCGGCGTGATGTTGACGGAGCGGGTGCGCACATCCGCCCGGGCGCGCAAGTCTTCCGCCGCGACGGCGATTTCGGAGTGGATCAGTCGGCCGTGCCGGGTGAAAGGAGGCTTGCCGAAGCGGTTCAGAAGCAGGTTCAGGGAAATCGGGAGATCGAGAACGAGCCCCTCGTGGTGCCGGTCTTCGGGCACGAGGCCGGCTGCAACGCGTCCGTCCGGATGCACCATTCTTGCCTCAAGCGTGCCGCTGTTGGGTTTGCGCAGCCCCGCGAGGACCTCGAACAGCTCGCGCTGACCGTTGCCCTCGACACCGGCAACGCCGACGATTTCGCCCGCATGCAGGATGAGCGAGGCGTCGCGCAGGCCCGAGGAGGACTCCGTCGGGGCCACGTCGACACAGTCCATCCGCAATTCGATCTGGCCGGAATGCCCGGCTGCACGCGCGATCGGGCTCGTCAGGTCGATATCCCTGCCGACGATGTCGCGCACGAGATCGCTGCGGGTCCTTTTGCCGACGGGAGTGCTGCCGATCAGCCTTCCCCGGCGGATGACGGACACCTGCGTGGCGTTTGCCAGCACTTCCTCGAGATGATGCGTGACGACCACGACGGCGCGCCCCTGCGCGGCGATCTGCCGGCAGACGGCGTAGAAGGAGCCAATTTCCGCGGGGTTGAGGATCGTCGTCGGCTCGTCGAAGAGAATAAGCTCGGCCTTGTTGATCAACGCTTTGAGAATTTCCACGCGCTGCTGAAGGGATAGCGGCAGGGTCGAAACGACGGCGGACGGATCGACGGGCAGGCCGTAGCTTTCCGCGATCCGGGCGATGTCGGCGTCGCGCCTGAGCATCTTGCGGATCGGCGGCGGCGCGCAAAGCCTCAGGTTCTCGGCGACCGTGAAGCTCGCAACCAGCTTGAAATGCTGGTGGACCATGCCGATGCGGTTGGCGATCGCATCGGCAGGCGACTTGTGAATGACCTGCCTGCCTTCGAGCAGGATGCCGCCGGTGTCGGGCTGGTGCATGCCGAAAAGGATGTTGAGAAGCGTACTCTTTCCCGCGCCGTTCTCGCCGACAACCGCGTGGATCTCTCCCCGGCGGAATGCCAGGGAGATGTTTTCCAGCACCGGATGGCCAGGTGAGAAGCTCTTCGAAACACCGGTCAGCTCGACATAGGGGCGGGTTTTCATGGCGATCAGTCCGGCTTGACTTCGCCCTTGGCAAGCCGGTCCATGAGGGTGAACACGTCGGTTTCCACCTTGGCGTCCACGAACTTGAACGGTCTGGTCAGCGTCCAGCCGTCGTTTGCGAGATCCATCTGGTAGACCGTGCCGCCGAGCTTGCCTTCGCTCATCAACCTGCCCATCTGGTCGTAGGCCTTGTCGAAGTTCAGCACCGTGCTTGTGATGATGGCGTTCGGATAGCTCGCGCTCTGGTCCATATAGGCACCGATCGTATGTGCTCCTTCTTCGTCGGCTGCCTGCTGGATGCCCGCGTCGGCGAGGTCCGACGACGGCAGAAGCACGTCCGCGCCGCGCAGGATCACGCCGGTTGCGACCTCCTTCGCCTTGGCGACGTCGGTGAAGGAACCTGTGAAGACGGCATCCATCTGGATGTCCGGCACGAGTGCCTTGGCGCCGCGCAGCGTGTATTCCTGCGTGCGCTTTGCCGACGGGATTTCCTCGCCGGAGATGATGGCGATGTGCTTGTTGTCACTGGCGGCAGCGGCGACGGCGCCCTGGACGAAGCCGTACTCATCCCAGTTGACCGACCAGGCGGTGTAGTTCTTCAGGTCACCCGTCGAGGAAGCGTAGCTGTAGAGCACGAACTGCACGTCCGGGAATTCCCCGGCGACTTCCTGTATGGCGGCGGAATAACCGGAACTGTGGCAGATGATCATCTTGACGCCGCGCGAGGCGAGCTGGCGCAGGAGCGCGGGCGCCTTCTCGTAGGTTGCGTGTTCGATGTAGGACGATTTGAAACCGTACGTCTTCACCATCTTGTCGAAGGCGGCGTAGCCCGGCGGATCCCAGTTGCCCTGCGTTACCGCCCCCGTGAAGAGCGCGGCCACCTCGTCTCCGTCCGCCGCGCGCGGCGCAGTGGGAGCGAACGCCGTTGAAGCGAATATGCCGGCTGCGGCAAGGCCGAAAAGGATGCGCCGGCGGAGCATGAAGTCCGTCATTCCCATGATCATTCCCCTTTGTCTGGTCACAGCTTGTCATTGTCCGGCCGTGCGGCGGGTTCAGGTTTTCACCATCACGACGATGTCGATCTCGATAAGCAGTCGCGGATCGGCGAGACCGGCGACGTGAATGAAGGTGCTCGCCGGCAATTCGCATCCGGCGAAGAAGGCTTGCCGACCCCGGTGGATGGCGGGCGCGAAGCCGGGATCGGTCACATAGGTCACGGTCTTGACGATATCGTCGGCCGCGGCTCCGAGCCCGGCCAGCAGCAGGCCGATATTCCCGTAGGTCTGCGCCACCTGGGCGTCGATGTCGCCTTCGCCGACCACGTCGCCGTTCTCGTCCCAGGCCACCTGGCCCGTCGCGAAGACCGGTGTACCGGGCCTGATCTTCGCATGATTGTAGTAGACCTGTTGCTTCAGCCCCGCTGGATTGACGATGGTCATGACCGTTTACCCATGCTGATGCGTGTAGGCGTTGGTGGCGACGCCAGCTTCGTACAATCCTTCCACCACGGTCGTGCCGACGGATCTGAGGTCGTCGATGAAGTCCGGGACGATAACGGTGATGCCGTCGAGCTGCGCATTGATGGCGATGTCGGCAAGCTTGTCGGCGATGGTTTCCGGCGATCCGACGACGGCAGCCGGCGACATGGAGTTGCGCGTCTCGCCCTGCGAGATGAAGCGTTTGGCCATGGTGTTCTGCTTCACGCTCGGATCGGAGGAATATTCGCGTGTCTGGTTGTCCAGCGCTTCGACGTCCACGCCGGAATTGTAGTGGTCGACGCGCTCCTGCGCCTGCTTGTCGGTAGCGCCCGGGATGATCGTGAAAAGGCCGTAGGTCTTGAAATCGGTCCGCCCGGCCTCGGCCGCCAATTCCTTCGCGCGCAAACCGGTCTTCACAAAGTCGTCCCGGTTGCTGCCGAGCATGAAGCTGCCCGTGCAGTTTTGGATGGTGAAGCGGAAGCCGCTGTCCGACGTGCCCGCGCAGATGATCGGCGGATGCCTGCGCGGCTTGGGGTTCGACATGCAGTCCTCGAGCTTGTAGAACCGGCCCTCGTGATCGACCCGGTCCTCGCTCCAGAGCCGCTTGGCGACGGTGATCCATTCTTCCGCAAGCGCGTAGCGACCGGCGTGGTCGAGGTCGCGCCACAGGCCCATCTGCCCCTGGTCGACTGGGTTGGAACCCGCGACGAGATTGAGCCCGAAGCGGCCGTTCGAGATCTGGTCGATCACGGCAACCATCTTGGCGACGACGGCCGGGTGGAAGATCATCGTGTGGACCGTGCCCCAGATGCCGATCCGGCTGGTGGCTTCCGCAAGACCGGACATCGTGGTCAGTGATTCCAGCGTGATGTCCCAATGCTTGCTCGGCCCGCCGTAGCCGCGCCACTTGGCCATGCTCAGCGCGAAGTCGAAGCCCAGCTCCTCGGCGAGCAGCGTGACGTCCTTGTTGTATTCGTAGGTCGCCGGCAACTGGGGGCTCGTGGTCGACGTGATCCAGCCGCCGTTGCCCACCGGCAGGAAAACGCCCAGTTCGACGGATCTTTTCGCCTCGCTCATTCTTCGATCTCTCTCTCGGTCCGGCAGCCCCGGCTGCATCCATCGCCTATGACGCTAACAGCAAAAATTTCCGACAAGTAATCGAATGTGGTCCATGTCATGTTGCCTTTTTGGCAACGGCCCATATCCAGGATTGGCCTCATGACAGATGTCTCGACGCCCTGGTGGCGGTCTGGAAAGCCTTCACCAGGCGCTTCAGGAATTCGTTGGCGGCGTAGGACAACTGCCGGTCGCGATGCACGCAGACGGCCGACGTGGCGTCGGCGAAATCGCCTTCCTGGATGGGAATCGCCCGCAGTCTTCCGTCGCTCAGTTCCTTTCTGGCCGCCATGGCGGGCGCGATGGCGATCGTCCTGCCGGTGATGGCCATCGCCTTGGTCAGTTCCAGATTGTTCGTGGAAACGAGGATATCGGGGCTGAGCTTGTTGCGCGTGATCGCCTGGTCGAAAAGCTGACGCAGGCCGAAGCTGGTGATCGGCAGCGCGATCTGCTGGCTGCAGATTTCCGCCAGGCCGAGGCTCTCGCGGCTGGCGAAATCATGCGTGGGATTGACCATGCACATCACCGGCTCGGAATATTGCGCAACGATCTCGATACCCGGCCGGCCCTTGGGATTATAGACGATACCGATATCTGCCTCGTTGCGCGACAGGGCTTCGGCGATACGGTCCGACGATTCCGAATAGACGGAGAACTTGATTGCCGGAAACTGCTCGTTGAAATCGGCGATCGTGCGCGGCAGGAAATCCATGATCAGACCCTCGATGACCCAGATCTTAACTTCGCCGAGCCGCAGGCCTTTCAGGTTGCGAATGCTTTCCTGCACGCGTTCCATGTCGCGGAACATGTGACGGGTGAAGCGTTCCAGCACGAGGCCCGCTGAGGTGAGCTGGATGCCCGTGTTGGTCCGCTCGAGAAGCAGCGTGCCAAGCGACTGCTCCAGAATGGCGATCTGGCGGCTGATGGCGGAGGGCGCGACGTGCAGCCGGTCTGCCGCCCGTCTTATCGACCGGGTTTCGGCGACTTCGTTGAAGTATTTGTAGGTATTCAGATTCACGTCGGTCTCCCTCGGATTCTCCCGGAGACCAAGCAAGCGATATGCCAATCGTTGCGGGTTGCGTTCTAAAATGAGCAACGCCGCGCAGATCAATTTGATCTACTTCCGGCACGGATGGAGTTGCTATGCATCGGGCGTCGTCCGCCGATCCTGCGATCGAGGTCGCGCCTTGTGGATCATCGAGCTGCCGTCACCTGCCGGTCGCGGTGTATGTATCGACCGATGTCGTTCTTCCCCAGGTGCCGGACGCCCGGAATGTATTTTCCCTTCGTCCGGATTCTCCTGCACCGGACTGGCGGAGGGATCACAAGGAGAGTTGGAAAGATGCCCTTCGCGACGGTCGACGGCTCGCAGTTCTACTACGATATGGCCGGAAACGGACCGCCACTGATATTGGTGACCGGCCTTGCCGGCGTCGCGTCCTACTGGGAACCCAATATTCCCGGATTGAGCAAGCATTTCACCGTCATTCGTTACGATCACCGGGGAACGGGCCGAAGCGTGCGATCCGAAGGGGCCTATTCCGTCGAGCTTCTGACGCACGATCTCGTCGGCCTGATGGACAAGCTCGGCATCGAATGCGCGTCCCTCATCGGCCATTCGACGGGCGGGGCTGTCGGGCAGGTCATGGCTGCGAAACATCCCGAACGCGTCGACCGCATGGTGCTCTACGGTTCCTGGTCGACGCTCTGCCAGCAGATGCGCATCTGCATGGAAATGCGGCTGGACCTGCTCAATGCCTATGGAATCGAGGCCTATCACAAGGCTTCGCCGCTGTTTCTGTATCCGCCCCGCTTCGTCTGCGAGCAGTGGGATATCCTTGCAAGGGGGATAGATCTGGCGGTAGCGGGTTCGACCACCGCTTCCATTCTTTCCGCGCGGGCTCAGGCCGTCATCCGCCATGACGGAACGCCTTATCTTCCCGGGATTTCCGCACCCACGCTGGTCCTGGTCGCGCGCGACGATATTCTGACGCCTCTCAACGCATCCGAGGAACTGGCACGCGGCATTCCGGGGGCGACCCTGCAGGTTCTGCCCTACGGCGCTCACGCGGCCTCCGTCTGCGAACCGGAGGCTTTCAATCACGCCGTCCTGTCGTTCCTGCTGAACAAGGGCATCCGCGAGGAGCTCCGGGAGCAGCAGGCCGTCATCGGCTGAACGCGGAAGAGGACAGTGCCATGCAGGCATCGCAAGTTCAAACGGAAACACTGGATCGACAGGTGACGCCTTCGCTTCAGGATATCCCGGGTGCGGACTACCGCAACGCCATGGCCCGTCTCGGGGCAGCCGTGACCATCGCGACGACCGACGGCCCCGGCGGCCGGGCCGGTTTCGCCGCAACGGCGGTGTGCAGCTTGTCCGACACTCCGCCGACCTTGCTGGTCTGCCTGAACAAGGGCAGTTCGGCCCATCCGGCGGTTAGGGCCAACAAGGTCCTGTGCATCAATGTCGCCAGCCACGAACATCAGGAACTGTGCGGTCTCTTCGGCGGCAAGACACCGGTCGAACAGCGCTTCGCCGCCGCCACCTGGAGGACGCTCGAAACCGGCGCACCCGTCCTTCAGGGCGCACTCGTCTCCTTCGATTGCCGTATCGTCACTATCCATGACGGCGGCACGCACGATATCCTGATATGCGAAGTCGTGAAGATGGCGGGCGAGGAGGCCGGCCGGCCGCTCATCTATTTCGCCAGGGCCTACCACCGTCTCTGACGCCGGCGTCAACCGGACCGGCCTTGGCTCGCCGTTCCGAAATCATTTTCCAGGGCGTGCCGGCAAGGCTGGCGGAAGATTTTTCCGGCAGCCGTCAATTGCCTTTGTGGCAACAGCTGGCATGTTCGGAAACACCTGTGGGCACCTGATCATTCCTTAAGCATCTGCTGCGCTTAAGGCATCACGAAAAGCAATGTTTCTCAATGGTTTGGATAAATTCAACAACGCCCTTGCCGATAGTTTGCGCAGCCGCGTCGCAGTTGCCTCGCGGATCGGCTCGGGCGTTCCAATTTCGGCAACGCGCCCCGCACCACTCTCGATTAGGATCGTGATCCGGGCGCTGCTAGCGTGCAGTCGGGGATGGTTCGGCGCCAGGCTGCGGCGTCCCCTGTTTCATGGCATTGGGGAGTATAGAAATGGCGCGGCTTATCATCAAGAACGGCATGGTCCTCACGCTCGACGAAGCGGGCACCTATCATGAGACGGCAAGCATCGTCGTCGACGACGACCGCATCACGGCGATCGTGCCTGCGGGACAGGCGGTGGACGAGAATGCCGCCGCCGAGATCGTCGACGCCACCGACAAGATCGTCATGCCGGGTCTGATCGATCTTCACTATCACACCGCCATCGGCAAGGGCTTCAACGACCACATGCCGCTCTGGGAATATCTCGACGAATGCTGGTATCCGCTGATCCGGGCTCTCGACCCGGAGGCGGCCTACTGGGCCGCGCTCGCAAGCTACACCGAATCGGTGAAATCGGGTGCGACCACGGTCAACGACATGTATCGTCAGCTCGACGCGCTCGCGCAGGCGGCCGAGGACATCGGCATTCGCGCCGTGCTGTCCAACGACGTCGCGCTTGAGGAACACGATCTCGACAGCTTGCAGGACAACTACGATGCCTACCAGCGCAATCACGGCAAGGCCAACGGCCGCGTCGAGGTGCGGGTCGGCATCGAATGGCTGCCGCTGGCGTCGCCGGACCTTCTGCGGGAGGCGCGGGCCATGGCGAACGACCTGAAGTGCGGCATTCATGTCCATCTCAACGAATCGAAGACCGAAGTGGATTTCTGCCTGGAGAAGTTCGGCCGGCGTCCGACTGAACTGGCCTACGACACGGGCCTGCTCGGCCCGGACACCATTGCCGCCCACTGCGTTTGGCTGAGCGACCGGGAAATCGAGATGATGGCCGAGACCGGCACGCACATCTCCCACAACCCGAATTCCAACGCCAAGCTCGGCAACGGCATTGCCCGGGTGCCGGAAATGCTGGCGGCCGGCATCAATGTCGGCCTCGGCCATGACGCCGTGGAGTGCAACAACAGCGCCGACATGTTCGAGGTGATGAAATACGCCTCGCTGCTGCAACGCGCGAGCCGCGTCGACGCCAGCCTGATGCCGGCCGGAGACGTGCTGCGCATGGCGACCAACAACGGCGCCAGGGCCCTGGGCCACGAAACGGGCCAGCTTTCGGTCGGCAGAAAGGCGGACATCATCCTGGTCGAGACCAACAGCGCGATCTTCACCCCGCTTCTGCGAGACACGCCGGTCCACATGACCAGTCACCTCGTCTTTGCCTCGAACGGCAGCGTGGTCGACACCTCGATCATCGACGGCAAGGTCGTCATGCGTGGCCGCGAGCTCACGCGCGTCGACGAGAAGAAGATCGTGCGCGAGGCCAACGCCGCCTTCAGGCGCATCAAGGACAAGATGGTCGTCAAGCGCAGCAAGGCCTGATGCAGGCAACCGATCAATCCAGCGGCCGGCCGCAAGCGGTCGCCGCGCCAGACAGGATACATGACATGAAGAAGATCGATTTCGAATACGGCCTGTTCGGCAAGCTGCGCGCGGCCGCCTCGGAAGAGTGGGACCAATACGTCAATCACCCCTTCGTCAGGCAATTGGGCACGGGCGAACTGCCGCAGCCCTGCTTCAGGCGTTTCCTGACGCAGGACTATCTGTTCCTCATCCATTTCGCACGCGCCTATGCGCTGCTTGCCTACAAAGGGACCTCGATCGAGGAAGTCCGTTCGGCCACCAGGTCGTTGAATGCCATCATCGACGAACTGCCGGTGCATGTCGGCTACTGCGCGTCCTGGGGACTGACCGAGGAAATGATGGCGGCGGAGCCGGAAGCGCCGGAGACGATGACCTATACCCGCTTCGTGCTGGACGTCGGACTTTCCGGCGACATCCTCGATCTGATGGTGGCTCTCATCCCGTGCGTCGCCGGCTATGGCGAGATCGGACAGATCCTGATGTCGAAGGAAACGACGGTGCTGGAGGGCAGTCCCTATGCCGACTGGCTGCGCAATTACGAGGGCGAGCACTATCTCCAGAGCGTTCAGGACGCCATCGACGCCCTGGATGCGATCGGCAGACGCCGCGGGGCCGAGGTGCGTTTCGAGCAGCTTCTCACCATTTTCAGGACCGCCACGCGTCTAGAGGCGAACTTCTGGCAGATGGGCCTGAATGCCGCACCGGTTGCTCTGCGCGACGCGGCTGAATAGCGTGACTGTCACCTTATCCGAAACCCCTGAAGGAAAAGAGGCTGCCTTGAACGCACACCAAATCATATGCCCGGCCTCCGGCGCGCCGCCCGTGGAAAAGGCCATCCCCGGCATTCGCGTCGAGAACCTGAAGCTGCGTTTCGGCGAGCAGACGATCTTCGAGAACCTGAATTTCGAGATCAAGGGGGGCGAGTTCGTCGTCCTCTTGGGATCGAGCGGCGTCGGCAAGAGCAGTCTGCTGAAGATCATCGGCGGTCTCGCCAAGGCCACCGCCGGAACCGTCACCGGCACGGACGGCCTGCCGGTGGCCGACCGCATCGCCTATATGGGGCAGCAGGATCTGCTTTTCCCCTGGCTGAACGTGTTCGAGAACGTCACGCTCGGCGCCCGGCTCCGCCGCGAGAAGATCGACAGGAACTGGGCCGGGCATCTGCTCGAACGCGTCGGTCTCGCCGACCGGCACAAGGTCCTGCCGTCCCAGCTTTCAGGCGGCATGCGCCAGCGCGCGGCAATCGCCCGCACGCTCTACGAACGACGCCCGATCGTCCTGATGGACGAGCCTTTTTCGGCTCTCGATGCCATTACCCGCGCCATGGTGCAGGACCTTGCCGCCGAAATGCTGGAGGGACGCACCGTGCTGCTCATCACGCACGATCCGATGGAAGCATGCCGTCTCGGCCATCACCTGATCGTGCTTTCCGGCCATCCGGCCAGGCTCGGCACGCCCATCACGGTCGCCGGCAAGCCTCCCCGTTCGCCCGACGATCCCGAGCTGCAGAAGAGCCAGGGCGAACTGTTGCGCCTGTTCGTGGAGAATGCTCGATGAGCGGCGCACTTTTTTCCCGTCTGGGAGCGGGCGGCCGCGGCCTCGTCATCTTCTTCGGCCTGGTCTCCATCTGGTGGGCGGCGGCCGTCGTCTTCCGCCTGCCGCCCTACATGCTGCCGACGCCGCCGCTCGTGGCGGAGGCCCTGTGGAACGGTCGGGGCTATCTTTTCGAACATACGCTGATCACGGCCTCCGAGATCGCGCTCGGCCTCTTCTTCGGCCTGTCATGCGGGGCATTGCTCGCCTTGACGATGGTCTATTCGCCCATGCTGCAGCGCTGGCTGATGCCCGTGCTGGTGATCAGCCAGGCCATACCGATCTTCGCGCTTGCACCGCTGCTGGTGCTGTGGTTCGGCTTCGGCCTTTCCTCGAAGGTCGTTGCGGCATCCCTCGTCATCTTCTTTCCGGTGGCAGCCTCCTTCTACGACGGCTTGCGCCGCACGGAAACCGGCTGGATGGAGCTCGCGCGGACCATGGGCGCCTCGCCCTATGCCCAGCTGCGCCACGTGCGGCTGATCGCCGCCCTGCCGGCCTTCGGCTCCGGGCTGCGCGTGGCGGCTGCGGTGGCGCCGATCGGCGCCGTCATCGGCGAGTGGGTCGGTTCGGCCGGCGGGCTCGGCTACGTGATGCTCAACGCAAATGCCCGCATGCAGACGGCGGTCTGCTTTGCGGCCCTCTTCGTGCTCTCGCTCATGGCCGTCGGACTTTGGCAGCTGGTCGACGTCCTGCTGAAGCGCATCCTCTATTGGGTCCCGGATGCCAACCGCGCCGATTGATCCGAAAACACCAGAATAAGAACGAACCCCGGAAAGGAACGATCGTGCTCAAGAAACTGACTTTGGTTTTGGCATCCGCCATGATGATCAGCTCTGCCCAGGCCGCCGAAAAGGTAACGGTGCTCCTGGATTGGTTCATCAATCCCGATCACGCGCCGATCCTGGTGGCCGAACAGATCGGCGCATTCAAGGAGGCGGGCCTCGAGGTGCAAATCGTGCCGCCGGCCGATCCCAGCATGCCGCCACGCCTTGTCGCTGCAAAGCAGGGCGATCTCGCCATCAGCTATCAGCCGCAGCTCTACATGTATGCGCAGGAGGGCCTTCCGCTCGTGCGCGTCGGCACCATCGTCAATTCGCCGCTGAACACGCTTGCCGTGCTCGGCTCGTCAGGCATCACGTCCATGGCCGACCTGAAGGGCAAAAAGGTCGGCTACTCGGTGAGCGGCGTCGAGGAAGCGACCCTCGGCATGATGCTGCGGCAGGGCGGCCTGAAACTCGACGACATCACCATGATCAACGTGAACTTCCAGCTCGTCAGCTCGCTGATGTCGGGACAGGTGGATGCCGTCATCGGCGGCTACCGCAACTTCGAGGCCACCGAGATCCGCGATCTCGGGGCCGAGCCGGTTTTGTTCAATGTCGAGGATTTTGGCGTGCCCGCCTATGACGAACTGATCGTTCTCGCCAACAAGGACAACGTGAACGACCCGAAGATCAAGAAATTCATGGAGGCGATGAAGAAAGGCACGGAGTACCTTCTCGCCCACCCGCAGGAATCCTGGGAGGCTTTCGCCAAGGCCAATCCCGAATTGGACAACAACCTGAACAGGCAGGCCTGGAAAGACACCCTGCCGATGTTCGCGAAGGATCCTCTGGCGCTCGACGTCGCGCGTTATGAGGGTTACGGCAAGTTCCTGCTTGAAAACAAGCTGATCAAGGCGGAGCTGCCGATCGCCGACTATGCGACGGAACTCAAGTGAATAGCAGGCGGCCGACAAAGCGTCTTCTCCATCCACGAAAGCATTCCACATGACCGCCGACATCCAGTCCCTGATCGATCAGGTCGACAGCCGCCAAAGCGAACTGACGGACCTGCTTTGCAAGCTGATCACGTTCAGGACGCCTGCGCCGCCCGCCCGCAACACGGCGCAGGCTCAGGCCTTCATCGCCGCATATCTCGAGAACCTCGGCTTCTCGATCGACAAATGGGAAATGTATCCGGGCGATTTCAATGTCGTCGGCGTCCTGAAGGGCATGGATAGCGCCGGCTACAGGAGCCTAATCGTCAACGGCCATGTCGACGTCGCCGAAGTCAGCGCGGACGAGGTCTGGCAAACAGGCCCTTTCGAGCCGATCGTGCGCGATGGGCTCGTCATCGGACGCGGCGCGGCCGACATGAAAGGGGGACTGGCGGGTGCGCTGTTCGCCCTGAAACTCCTGCGTGAAGCCGGGTATTCTCCGCCGGGCGACATCACGTTCCAGTCGGTCATCGGCGAGGAGGTGGGCGAGGCGGGAACGCTCGATTGCTGCCGGCGAGGCTATACCGCAGACCTCGCGGTGGTCGTCGATACGTCCGACCTGCATATCCAGGGACAGGGCGGCGTCATCACCGGCTGGATCACCGTCAAGAGCCCGCAAAGCCACCATGACGGCATGCGCCGCCAGATGATCCATGCGGGCGGCGGTCTTGTCGCGGCAAGCGCGATCGAGAAGATGATGAAGATCATCGAGGGCCTTCAGGACCTCGAACGGCACTGGGCCGTCACGAAATCCTATCCCGGCTGCCCCCTCGGTTCCACCACCATCAATCCGGCCGTCATCGAGGGCGGCCGCCACGCGGCCTTCGTTGCGGACGAGTGCCGGCTGTGGATCACCGTCCACTACTACCCGAACGAGGATCACGAGGCGATCGTCGAGGAAATCGAAACGCATATCCGCAAGGTCGCAGACGCGGATCCCTGGCTTCGCGACAACCACCCGCGCTTCCGTTGGGGCGGAAAGTCGATGATCGAGGATCGCGGCGAAATTTTTCCGTCTCTGGAGCTGGATCCCGAACACCCGGGGGTGAGGCTCCTGGCAGCGCAGTACGAAGCCGTTACCGGCACGCCGGCAGTGTTCGGGGTGTCGCCGACGGTCACGGACGGAGGCTGGTTCGGCCATCAAGGCATTCCCGCCGCTATCTTCGGGCCGGGCAAGCTCAGGCATGCGCACAGTATCGACGAACAGGTCTCGATCTGGCAACTCGTTGACTACACGAAGACCATGATCGCCTTCATCGCCGAATGGAGCAGCACACCGAATTCATAATCCATGCGATCAATCTTAGGACCTGCGCCGCCCCTTGAGCGCCCCGCGCCGGTTCGGATCGTTCCCGATGAGGGAGCGCAGCGCTTCCGCCGCCTGCCTGCCACCGTTTGGGTCGCTGAGGGCTTCGGTGAACCGCGCGACGCGCAGGCGGTAGAGATTGGCGATGTTCCGGTGAATGTCGGGAATGTCAGCGGTGGCTTGCGCCATGCGAGCGACGATCTCGGTCTTCTGCCGCTCAAGATCGTCCATACGGACCTTCATCGACGGCTGATACATGCCGTCCTCTATGGCGGCGATGATGCCGGCGATCGCCTTCTCGATCTTGGCGAGCGCTTTCTGATCCGTGACCATACGGAAAAGGAATTTTCCTAGTTGTACGGCAAGGCCGCGACTTCTCGCTACTATGAGGCGAAATCAGTAAGGTGGATTTGCCGGGTAGAGGAAATTCGGCCGGGGAGGCGGGCGAATATCCGCCCCACCAGTTTTTTCGTAAGCCCCCAAAACAAGAATAGCACCAGCATGGCCGCGAACATCGGCCCGACGGCAACAAGGATGAGCGATTGGGGGCGGTGACAACCGCCCCCAAAGCAGTCCTGCCCGGAAGTTCTGGACTGTGATAAATACCGCAAGGATGGCAACACTGGCCGCCATAGCCGGGAAAGCTCACTCCTTTCCGGCCAGGTGGGCGGTGTGATCCTGCAAATAGAATGCACCGTGATAGAGTGCGGCCGTGAAGCTCAACAAGGTGAGCTTTTGCCGGGTGAACGGCTTATAACCCGTCCTCGTCTCGACAATGAAGCGCGCCGAACGCCGCGACGATAAGAACGATCGCTCCTGAACCTATCGCGATTTTCCAGAATAGCTCGGCCACGATGCATCCTCTTCAATCTGGCGCGAACACTCTCCGTGTCTTGTCGATACTCGGCATTATACAGTAAAGTTTCAACCAAACTATTATGAATGCTCGAAGATTGGAAACGCGAAATGGCTTGGACGAAAAAATCCGCCAGCAGCGGGATTTTCGGCTTCTACCAACCTAGATCGGTATGGGCGAAATCCTCACCCTTGTAGGCGATCTTGGTCCGGTACGCCCGCGCGCAAGCATAGGTGAAACAATCGCCCATATTGAGTTTGGCCGGGTGATTTATCATTTTGCCGAACTGGTGAGCGGCATCAAGCGCCTTGTTGCCCACGTCGCCGGTTATCATGGCCTCTTTGGCTCCCACGTCGGCTACGAATTGATCTACCGCACGGCGGGCCTTGTCCATCATTTCGGGTGTGGAAGGTTTATTCTTGCCGGCCGCTTCGGCCATTCGGCGCGTAAGCGAAAGCGTGGCTTCCATGCGGACGATGGGCGAGACATAGAATGGACCTTCGTTACTATCCAGCCGGTCCAGCAGAATGGTGGCATCTTCCTCCTGGGCGAGAATGCCGACAACGACAGAGGCATCAACAAACAGCATCAGTCTTCCTCGCCCCACATTTCGTCGGTTTCCCGCTTGTGATCGCCGGGAGCGAGGGGGCCAAGCTCTCGCGCCATGGCGAGGGATTTGGCGAGCCGATCACGGATCGGTAGACTCGACTTCTGGTTGGCGATCTCATGCTTGAGCGCGGTTTTTACCGCATCAACCTTGCTGGATTTCGTCAGATGAATAAGCTCGTCGGTGAGCCTATCCACCTCAGGGTCCTTAATATAAAGCGGCATGGCAGTATATCCTTTCAAGGATATTATAATATCCCATTTTTCATATCCTCGCCAGCAAAAAGCCTCGCCCATATCAGTGAAACTGCGGCAGGAAGGTAAAATTTGCAGGACGGGCTTGTCCGCCTTTGAAGCAAGGCATTGATTGGCAATATTTGCGCTCTCTTAGGTAGATTCTTCCCTGTAGATTTCTATCCATTCCGTTGTTTTTGCCACATTCCGCGGGCGGAGGCATATTAGGCTAAGTTGGCGCTAGGCTTGTATGGCAAGCATAGAATATAGTCGCGAGGAGATTTGTGATGACCATTAGTGTTTACTTTTCTGAGCGTCAAAATGCAGGTAACAAGCGCCACGATCAAGCAGCCCACATCGCCTGGCCCTAGTGTGACTGCTCGTCGATCACAAGAAGGTGACGATCAACGCAGAGCGAGCAGCTTGTCTAAGCCTCAGACTTCGGACATTCCACCGCCAACCGTGTCGATCTCGCTGTCGGCCGCCGCAGTCCTTCACCTGTCGCAGATGAAGGCATCTACAGCCCTTGATGCGCACGCAGCCTATTTTACCCAGTTTTTCTCATCGCGAGATGGCTACGAGACCAATGGTCTTGGTGCAGCCTCGGCTAATCCGGGGACGTTCAGCAGTTCCGCAGGGTTGTCGATTGAACAGGCGGCCGCGGACGCGTGTGTCCGAATGGATACGAAATATGCCACCATGAAGGAAAGCGGCGAGCCGTTCAGCTGGCAGAGTGCTGAAGGCCGGGACAGAAATGCTCTCTTTGGCGATCTCAATCGACGCTCGCTGCTCGCCGTTCGCGAGAACGTGGGAGGCCTGTTCACAAAAGAGGAGCAGGCTGCCGCCTTCAAGCTGATGAATCAGCAATAGGGTTTGGCTATAGGGCTGTTTTCCGGCCAGATCAGCCAAGAGGGCAAGTTCCACGATCCTTATGGCGATAACAAAGTGGCTCGCTTCACTGCGGCCGGTCAATGGCTCGATAAAGTGAGTTCAGAGGAAAAGCTAAATTAATGGGTCTTTACCCTAGACCAGCCGGTTGCCTTATTTTGTTTCACGCCAAGTCGATACCTCGTCGAAAATAACCTTTGCGGCATCTCGAATATCCGCCAATATTGCCGCCTTCGCATCACGAGAATTCCGGCCTCTCAGCGCTTCTATCAGCGAGCGATGATGGTTAACGGCGATCGGTCCACCGTTGCGCAGTCGGTAATAATTCAGAAACGGCCCGACTTGAAGCCAAAGGGCTTCAACCAAAATTACTGTTACAGGCCGGTTAGCGAAGCCGTAGAGCGTGAAATGGAACTCATAATTCAAGTCGAGAAAATTCTCGGAGTTCTTGATGCTTTGTTCGATGCGATCCTGGATGGCCGCAAGACGATCTATATCAGCTTGAGATACAATCGAGGCAGCCCGTCCGACTAAGGAAGCCTCCAGATTTTCACGCAAAGCGAGGATCTCTTTGAATTCGCTTTGCGAGAGGGTTCTCAGACGCAATCTACGCGGTCCATCCATCTCCAAAATTCGCTCGGATATGAGCCGTTTCAACGCATCTCGGACAGGCATCATGCTTGTCCCAAGTTGATCGGCCAGCGCACGAATACTGACATTTGATCCGGGTTGAAGAACCCCACCCATGATGACGCGTCGGATCTCCTCGTAGACCTGATTGCTCATGGTTTCATGCGCTACGCGCTGGAAGGCTAGCGGGGGTAGCCCATTCATCTGCTTCTCAACCTTCTTGCATGGAGCGAATCTACCGATCCGACACCGCTGTTCTCTGTCACTTATATCGCACAATTCGCACGACTTTCCACCATGCGGCGCGTCGAGCCAGCCTCTACGCGAACGCTATTACTACCAGTGCCGTGAAGCACTGACGGTCAAACGAAGAACGCAATGCCGCCTAACCGAAGTTGCAATGTGATCACACATAAGATATTCCTATCGAGAGTGCAAACCCGAAACCGTGCATAAGATTGTGAGCCGGGGATCGACCGATATCGAGCGTACACTAACCCACGTACCCGCCCTCCTGTGTTTCTGCCAGAGGACCGAGCGTTCAGTTCGGTCAGAAATTGAGACTTCGAATGCCTGCAAAAAAAGTGATCATAACCTGTGCTGTGACCGGATCTATCCACACGCCGTCCATGTCTCCGCATTTGCCCATAACGCCAGGGGAGATCATCGATTCAGCCGTAGGGGCAGCAGAAGCCGGAGCGGCAATTGTCCACCTGCACGCTCGAGATCCGTTAACGGGTGAACCGGATCAATCGCCGCAAGCGTTCGAGCCGTTCCTCAAGGTTATCAAGCAGCAGTCTGATTGCGTCGTTAATATAACGACAGGTGGTGCTCCGACGATGGATGTCGAAGAGCGGCTGAAGCCGGTCGCGGTTTTCAAGCCTGAAGTTGCATCGCTCAACATGGGCTCGATGAACTTCGGTCTCTATCCGATGCTCAGCCGGTTCAAAGAGTTCAAGCATGATTGGGAGCGGCCCTATCTGGAAGGCTCCCGGGATCGCGTCTTCAAGAACACCTTCGCGGACATCGAGTACATCCTGACAACGTGCGCCGATAATGGCACACGGTTCGAGATTGAATGCTATGACATAGGGCATCTATACACGCTCTCCCATTTCGCTGATCGCGGTCTTGTGAAGCCGCCATTCTTCGTTCAGAGCGTCTTTGGCCTGCTTGGGGGCATCGGGTCGCATTTCGAGGACGTTGTGCATATGAAACGCACCGCCGACAGGCTCTTTGGCGATCAGTACGCTTGGTCGGTGCTGGGTGCGGGGGCCAGCCAGATGCGGATAGCAGCGCAGGCAGCCGCCATGGGCGGAAACGTTCGGGTCGGTCTCGAGGATTCGCTGTGGGCTGGACCGGGAAAGCTTGCCACGCGGAACGCCGAACAAGTGGTTCAGGTCAGGAAAATAATCGAAGGACTGGGCCTTGAGATCGCGACACCGGCAGAAGCCCGAACAATGCTCGGGCTCAAAGGCCCAGACAGGGTGGAATTCTGATTAACAAGGCGGCTCGGCATCGGGGTCGGTAAAGTCAGATTGGTGTTTCTCGAATCGTAGTGCACGACAGTGCCCGACTGAAAGCAATATAGATTCACGTTGTACTTATCCCTCTGAAGGAGGACCGCAATGACGACCGCATTCTTGAAGCATCCGATCGGAAAGACGCCGCCCACCGTTTCGCACGGAAAGGGCATTTTCCTTTTTGACACTGAGGGTCGCGACTATATCGACGGCTCAAGCGGCGCGATGACAGCCAATATCGGGCATGGAGTGGAAGAGATCGCTGATGTGATGCATCGGCAAGCCAAAGAGGTCGCCTTCGCCTTCTTCAACCAGTTTTCCAATTTTCCGGCGGAGGAACTTGCCCGGAAGCTCGCGTCCCTGGCTCCGGGTGACCTCAACTGGGTGTCGTTCGTCAACAGTGGCTCTGAAGCTGCCGAGTACGCAATACGATTGGTGTTGACGTACTGGCGTGCCAAAGGCAGGCCGGAGAAGGTCAAGATCCTTGGCAGGCATACCAGTTATCATGGCGTGACCATGGGGGCGATTTCGATGTCCGGTCATCCTGCGCGGCGCGCGGACTATGGGCCGCTTCTCCATCCCTTCCTCGTTGTCGCGCCCGCTTATGCCTATCGACATGCAGGCGATCTCAGCGAGGCGGAGTACGCTCTCCAATGCGCCCGCGAATGGGAGGCGGCGATTATCCGAGAGGGACCCGAAACGGTCGCGGCCGTTATTGCCGAGCCGATCGTCGGCGCGGCGGGAGGCGTCCTGGTGCCTCCCGAAGGTTACTTTAAACTGCTTCGCGACGTCTGTGACCGTCTGGATGTGCTTCTCATCATGGACGAAGTCATAACCGGACTTGGTAGAACCGGAGCATGGTTCGCGTCGGCGGACGAAGGCATCGTCCCAGACGTGATCACAACCGGAAAGGGCACCAGCGCAGGCTATGCGCCGATGGCTGCCGTGATCGTGCGCCAGCCGGTGGTCGAGGCTTTGCAGGCCGCGTCCGTTGCGCCCCCTTACGGTCATACATTCTCGGGTAATCCCGTGGGGGCTGCGGTTTCGCTGGCGGTTCTGAACTATGTCGAGCGGGAGAATCTCATCGATAATGCGAAGGCGCGAGGGCAGGAGATCAAGACTGGACTTGAAGCGCTTGCGCAACGATACAGCCATATGGTTGACGTTCGCGGCCGGGGATTGCTGTGGGGTTTTGAGTTTGTCATGGATCGGGCCTCTCGACAGGCTCCTGGGGAGAAGAGGAACACTTCCCTTCTTTTCGTCGCGGATTGCTTCCAGAACGGATTGATCGTCTATCCCGCCGGCGTTGCTCCCCTTAACAATGCGGTGCTCATCTCTCCGCCGCTGACCATCTCACAGGAGGAGGTGAAGGAGTTGCTACGCCGCCTCGATGTTGCACTGAACATCATGGAAAAGCGCATCGATGGCTGGGTTCTGGAGGAACGCTGCTGACGACCGCCCGTCAAGTCCACCTTTACAAGGTTCGCGGTTCCGGCCGCGGACAATATGGTTCGGTTGCTGACGTGCGGCCGAGTGGATAGGGCTTTCGGGGGAGTATTTCCCGAAAAGGCAGGCGGCGCTGGTGCCAGCGCTCCCCCCTCGCTAGCGGTATGGGTAAGCTTACGGAAGCTCTGTAGCCTGTACGCCTGCGCAATCAGGACGCGCCCAGCCATTGTCCGCGCGCCGCCCCTGCAGAACCGAATCGATTCACGCCGCCAGGTGCCAGGTGCCGGTTCGATCCCACGTTACAGTCACGTCATCCCCCACACGAAAGCGGTCCAGCGAGTTGGAACTCGCCACGATCTCGCCAAGCTCGCCGTCGAGCACATATTTCACCGTCTGGCCCAGATAGATGACGTCCCGTATGCGCGCACTAGGCGCCGTCTCATTCACGGTGGTCAGCCGTATGTTCTCCGGCCTCACGATCATCTCGGAGTTCGATAGCGACGTACGAAGTGGCGCTCTACATGGAACGCTATGACCGCTTTTCAAGGTCATGACCCAACCGGCAGCAGAGTCGCGTACCTCACCGGAAAAGACGTTTGCAGTTCCCAGGAAATTGGCTACGAAGCGATCAGCCGGATTGGTGTAGACTTCTTCGGGGGTGCCGACTTGCCTTATCTGCCCTTGATCCAGGACCATCACGCGATCTGAGAGGGAAAGCGCCTCTTCCTGGTCATGTGTTACCAACACGGTCGTGATGCCGAGCCGCCGCTGCAAGTCTCGCAACTCAACCTGCACCTCTTCCCGCAGTTTTCGATCGAGCGCTCCGAGCGGCTCATCCAGAAGCAGGATGTCCGGCTTGAACACAAAGGCCCGCGCCAGCGCTACCCGTTGCTGTTGTCCGCCGGAAAGCTCCGATGGCCTCCGGCTTGCAAGATGCTTAAGTCTGACGGTCTCCAATGCGCCGTTGACAGCTTCTTCGACATCGGACTTGAAAACCTTCCTTACTCTGAGCGGAAAGGCAACGTTGTCGAAGACCGACATGTGGGGGAACAGCGCGTAGCTCTGAAACACCAAGCCAACATTGCGCGCTGCGCTTGAGGAATAGGTAACATCCCGGGTCCCAAAAAGGACGCTGCCGCTCGTGGGCATCGTCAGCCCCGCAATTAAGCCAAGGAGAGTGCTCTTCCCCGATCCGCTTGGGCCGAGGATCGTGAACAATTCACCCTGACGCACTTCAAGACTCACATCCCGAACAGCGCAGTATGCGCCATAAAACTTGGACAGTTGTTTAAGCACGATTTCGCTCAACCTCAATACCTCCCCAAGCTTGCAGACATGGCCTCAGTCTCGGGCCCTGCCTGGGCGGCGTAGTTCAGAGTGCACTTGTGCTATGTGATCACATATGATACGTGCAATTGTCAAGCATGGCTACATCTTGCAATCATGGGAGAAAAAAGTGGGAACGCACCTATTGAAAGCAATTGGGTTGGTGGCTGCAATGGCCGCAGTTGGACCCGCGCATGCCGAGGTGAAAGAAATAAGGATGCTCGAAGCTGGCGGACCTTCCGGCGAATCCGTTGAGGTTGGCTACATCGCACCGTTCACAAAGAAGACGGGAATTTCGGTTGTCCGCGAGAGCCCCGCTGGGCTCGGCAAGCTGCGCGCAATGGTGGAATCCGGAAAGATAAACGCGCCAATCGTAGAACTAAGCGACGGCGAGTTCGAGCAGGCGAAGGCGTTGAACCTGCTGGAGCCGCTCGACTGGAAGTCGATCGATCCGGCGCCGATCTTCGAAGAAGCCCAGGACCGATACGGGATTGGCTGGCAGTACTATGCGACGATCATGGCTTGGCGGCCGGATGCAAAGGCGCCTGAAAAGTGGGCCGACCTGTGGGATGTCGATAATTTTCCTGGCAAGAGAACGTTTCCAAACTACCCGAATTACATCGTACCCATGGCCCTGATCGCCGACGGCGTTCCCCTGGACAAACTGTATCCTCTGGACCTCGACCGTGCATTTGCCAAACTCGACAAGATCAAGGAGCATGTGGCGGTTTGGTGGGACGCGGGCGCACAGCCCCCGCAGCTTCTTCTCGACAATGAGGTGCAGTATGCGGTTTCATGGTCTGGCCGCGTCACCGACGCGGAGGGGGTTAAGTATACCTACGACCAGGGCCAACTTGGCCTAACCTATTTCGGCATCCCCAAGGGTACGCCCGATGACGTCAAGCAAGCTGTATATCGGCTCATGCATGAGGTAACGATCGCAGAGAACCAGGGCGCTGCAGCGAAGATCATCTCCTACACAGGCCCGAGCAAGAATCTCGACGCCCTGCTTCCGCAGGACAAACTCGATAAGTTCCCGACCGTCAAACAGAACCGGGACGTCGGCTTCCTGAACAACGCCAAGTGGTGGCACGAACACGCGGAGGAAGTCGAACTGCGCTGGCAGGAATTCAAGCTGGGTCTCTGAGATACGAAGCGCCGTCGCGCCAATCAAGATAGTGAGGCCGCTATGAACGCAAATATCGAGGCGCCGGATTCGCGCCAAGCGGCTTCATTATGGCGGCGGCTACCCGCGATGAGTGGCGGAGTTCCGCAAATTCTACCGGCGTTCATCGTCATCTTCCTAGTGTTCAACATCCCAATTGCGAGCATGCTCGGGAGATCGCTTCTTCCGCTGGATGAACCGTTCGCGAACTATCAGGAACTGTTCTCGCGAACGGTGTATTTAAAAGTCATCTGGAACACATTCTTTATTGCAATCGTCACTACAATTATATGCTGCCTTCTTGGCTACCCTCTGTGCTACTGGATGTGGAAGCTATCCGGCCGCTGGCGCCTGATCGTGGTCGCGTTGGTCGCGCTGACCTTCTGGGTCTCCATCCTTGTTAGGGCTTATGCCTGGATAGTCATCCTGGGGAACGATGGAATCGTAAATCAACTAATCTTGGCGGTTGGCCTGACGACTGTACCGGTGCCATTTATGTATAACAGGTTGGGCGTCGTTATCGGTACAACAAACGTTCTACTTCCCTTCTTAATTCTTCCGCTCTTTGCCGCGATGATGCGGCTCGACAAAAGGCTTCTGCTTGCTGCCGAATCCCTTGGAGCCTCCAAGAATGAGATTTTCTGGAAGATTTTCTTCCCGCTTACGATGCCTGCGCTTCTGGCGGGCGGAATACTGATATTCATTCTGACGCTGGGCTTTTTCATTACCCCTGCGATCCTTGGGGGCGGACGCGTGCCGATGGTCGCCAATATGATGGATCTCCTCATCAATCGCTTGCCCAAATGGGAGCTTGCTGCGGCGATTGCCTCGGTCCTCCTGGCGATCACAATGTGCTGCTTCTTCCTTTACCAGCGGCTGAATAGCCGGCTTTAGAGAGGATTGGCAAAGTTGGACAACAGCGTCGCGTCTTCCAGATCAGCCGAGCCAGCGCGATCGAGTGTCGGTTCCGTTGTCGACAAATTGGCTTCGGGACTGATCGCGGTCGTTGCGCTTGTTGTCCTGCTCTTTCTGACCCTTCCGATTTTGATTGTCATCCCAATGTCATTCTCGAGTGCGGAGGCGCTTACTTTTCCGCCGCCGGGGTTATCCTTGAGATGGTACGAAGCGTTCTTCGGCGACTCTCGCTGGCTAGCGGCCGCGCGCACGTCAATCTTGGTGGCCGTCGCGTCAAGCTCGCTTGCTGTCGTGCTTGGCAGTGCGGCGTCTTACAGCCTTGTCCGGGGAAGCTGGCCCGGCCGCAACCTGGTCGAGGCGAATCTGCTTCTGCCGCTAGTGGTCCCGCAAGTCATCTTCGCGCTTGCGCTCTACATGGTTTTCGCACGGGTCGGCATCCTCGGGACGCTCGGCGGCCTGATATTGGCCCATACCGTGCTTGCGCTCCCCTATGTGGTGCTGATTATGTCCGTCGCTATACGATCGTTTGACGTGAGGATCGAGCAGATCGCCTTATCGTTGGGGTCATCGTGGCCGCGCATGTTTGTGACGATCGCGCTACCGAACTTGGCGCCAAGTCTCGCGGCTGCTTGGCTGTTTGCCTTCGTTATCAGCTTCGATGAGGTGATCCTGACGATCTTCCTGTCGGGGGTCAACGAGACGACCCCCAAGCGAATGTTCAACGAACTGACGCTTCAGGTGAATCCCACCATCACCGCGATCGCCACCCTGCTTATCGTCGCAAGCGCGGTGACGATCGGTGCGCTGGCGTGGTTTGCGAAGCGCGGCGGGCTTGCCGCTCGCTCCATCATCCGCTGATCCTCGGAGGGTGCGTCATGCGGTTGACGGATTGCCATAATTTCATGACTTTCCGTCTGGACTGAAAAGCCCCGCCCTTCGCGGCTATCGATACGGTGGCGACGCTGAAAGCTGGCCGACCGGCCTGCGCCCGCGATAGCGCGCGACATCCATCCACCGTCAATGCCAGCGTCCACCCTGATCACAGCCGCGCGGCCCGTTGACGCGCAAAAGCAATGTCGTCTATTGATATGTGTGATCACATATTCTATTGATGACCCGTGTTGAACGGAGGGCGGAAATGCGAATGTTCGGGGGAGCGACTCAGGAGCAGATTGTTCTCGTCCTAGCGCTGCTGCTGGGACTGGTCTTCGCAGTCGGGCTGCCCGGATTTCTGACGACCAGCAACATTCTCAATCTGGTCCGCAGCGTTTCGATTCTGGGCATACTCGGCGTCGCGATGGGACTAGTCGTTATCGGCCGTGGTATCGACCTGTCGATTGTCGCATTGATGGCTGTCTCGGTTGCCTGGACGCTCCAACTCATCACTGCTGGCACGCCGCTGCCGCTGGCGATCGTGTTGGGCCTTGCTTTCAGTCTGTGCATGGGGGCGTTCACCGGATGGCTTGTTGCATATGTCGAAATCCCCGCAATCTTCGCCACGCTCGCCATGGGCACTCTCATCTACGGCTTTGGGCGCTACTTCCTGTTCGGCCTTGATGTGATCAACATGCCCGACGCCGGCAGGCCGCTCCTGTGGCTGGGGCAGGGTACGCTTTTAGGTGTGCCGGTCCCGATCTTCGCCTTCGCGGGCGTTTGTCTCCTGGCCTATTTGTTTCTGCGTTACACGAAATCCGGTCGATACATGCGCGCTGTCGGCGACAATCTTCTCGCGGCCCGGATCACCGGCGTCCCGGCGCGTCCGATCATCATGTTTCAATACGTGTTGTCGGCTTCCATCGGTCATCTGGCCGGTCTCGTGACCGCAGCGTCGGTTGCCAGCATGAACACCCGCGTGGCGCTGTCCACCTATGTATATGACGTCATCCTCGTTGTGGTGCTGGGCGGCATCGGCCTGTCGGGCGGCAAGGGCGGCATCCGCAACGTTGTCGTCGGGACGCTTTTGATCGGGGTGCTCATCAACGGCATGACGATCATGAACGTCCAATATACCGTTCAGAACGTCATAAAAGGCGTCATCCTTCTCACGGCGATTGTTGTCGACACGATCATCAATCCTCGTGACGAGCAGACCGCCCAACAGGGCGACATTTAAACCAAAAACAATGGGAGAACCACATGAGACTTTTGAAGTCGTGCCTTCTCGCGGCAATGTTCGCTTTGGCTTCCGGTTCAGCTATGACCCAGAGCTTCGACGATCCGGCGCGCGAGCCATATTATGAATCTCTCAAAGGCAAGCGGGTCGTGTTCGTGCCGCTTGCCATGGGCTTCGACCTCACCGAAGGCTGGGCTGCGGGCCTTAGAAGAGCGCTTGAACCGCTTGGCGTCACGTTCGAAATCCGTGATCCGAACTGGAGCACCGACGCTGGCGCGCAGGCCATAACCTCGCTGATCACCGAAAAGCCTGACCTGATTGTCGCTCATAATCCCGATGTACAATCCTACGCCCGCCTCCTGAAGAAGGCTGAGGAGGCGGGGATCTACGTGGTGCAGATCAATATGCGTTCGAGCTATTCCACCGACGCATTCGTGGGTATCGACTACGTCAACATGGGCGAGGAGATCACAAAGCGGCTCGTTAGCCGGTGCTCGCCCGCGAATGGCGGCAGCGGCAAGATTGCGATTACCCAAGGCGTGCTGACGGCTGCGGCGAGTGCCTACCAGATGCAGGGCATTAGCAATGTTCTGGCCAACCATCCCGAAATCACCGTCGTTTCCAACCAGTCGGCGGATTGGGATGCCACGAAAGCCAAGAACATCGCAGCGACAGTTATCCAGCAGCATCCGGACCTGTGCGCGATTTACGGCTTCTGGGATGTAATGGACGTCGGCACTGCTGCGGCCATCAAGGAATCCGGAAAGGACATCTATCTCGTCACGGAAGGGGGCGGACATCGCAAGGACTGCGACGGCATCAGCAATGGGGACTTTTCGGAAGTCGCCGTCTACTCGGTGCCTTACCAGACGAGCGACATGGTGGCGATGATCAAGCAGCTTCTGCAACTCAAGCAGGCGCCCGGCACAACCAAGACTACGCTGTTCACGCCACTGACCTTCCTGACCAAGGAAAACATGACAGCGGCCTCCTGTTGGGACCTGCCCTGACCGTAGTGCTCATCCTCTCGGTTCGCGGGCCAAGCGCCCGCGACTTCCCATCAATGCGAGATTACAGATGTCCGCATCAGACCTGATAACGCGCTGGCGCTATCGCCTCATACCGGACCATCTGGTGGGCGAGATTCTGACAAAGCGATGGATGGACAACGCCATACCCCTAGCCATCATGGCAGTGGTGGCTTGCGTATTCGCGTCGCTGATACCAGATTTTTTTGGAGCGGCCACGATCTCGAACCTAATGCGACAATGGGGTGAGTTCGGCCTGGTTGTCGTCGCGCTGACTATCGTGATGGTAGCAGGCGGCATCGACCTCAGCGTCGGTTCGGTGTTTGCACTGGGCAATATTGTAGCGCTTGGCTTGCTGACGGTCGCCGGCTGGCCGGTTCCAGCGGTTGTTGCTGCGACCCTGGGCTGCGGCGCCGCCGTCGGCCTCGTCAACGGGCTGCTGGTCGGATACCTGCGTCTTCGAGCATTCCTGACCACATTGGTCACGCTCATCATCGTACGCGCAATCGTCGATATGCTCTTGCTGAACTACTCTGTAGCGATTGCCGCCACACTGCCTGACTCCGATATTTGGTACTTTTTCGGCGAAGGCAACGTACTAACGTTTCCGTTCAGCCTCGTCGTCACCGTAACGATTGCGCTTGCTCTCCACCTCTTTCTCAGCCGCAGCCGTGTTGGTTGGCATGTGCTTGCAGTAGGCGGCTCGCGCCGCTCGGCACACAACGTGGGTATAGCGGTACCAAGAGTCATATGCGCAACCTACATCATTTCGGGCACGCTATCAGCACTGGCCGGTCTGCTTTTCGCTTCGAGGTTGGGCGGGGGTGGCGCTGACACCGGCGTCGGGCTGGAAGTTGCCGCGCTTACCGCCGCGGTTCTGGGCGGCAACAGCCTGGGCGGCGGACGCGGCTCCGCGGCAAAGGCCATTATCGGATCGATTACCGTCATCATTCTGATCAATAGCCTCGTTCGCATCGGCGTCAGCAGTGGGGCGAATTCGCTGCTGCTGGGTTCGGTGCTCTTGGCTGCCGTTGCCATCGACGTGCGCTGGCTGAAGAACCGTCACAAGATCACGTCAAAAGTCTATGTATCGCCAACCTATGCGGCGTTGCCGACCGCGCCGTCCACGGACGGCGACTCCCCCTACGCTCTGAATGACCGGCTGCGCGACGTCGGCGTCATCGGACTTGGCAGCATCGATGGGCCGGAGGATGTGATTCTTGATTCCGAAGACAATCTCTATGTCGGAAACAGAACAGGTGACATTATCAGATTTCTCGCCCCCGACTATTCGCAGCAGGAAGTTTTTGCTCACACAGGCGGTCGTCCGCTGGGCATGGCTTTTGCGAGAGACGGGTCTCTGGTCGTCTGCATCGGTGGAATGGGTCTCTACCAAGTCCGGCCGGACCGCATCGTCGAGAAGCTGACGGACGAGACCAACCGCTCCTGGTTTTCGGTGGTTGACGATTCACGCTTGCGGCTGGCGGATGATCTCGACATCGCGGCAGATGGTCGGGTGTTCTTCAGCGAAGCGACGGTTCGCTATGAAACGCACGAATGGGCGGTGGACTGCCTGGAGTCGCGTGGGAACGGTCGGATCGTGTGTTACGATCCCAATACCGGCCTAACCCGAACGGTGCTTAAGAACCTCGTATTTCCGAACGGCATCTGCATGACGCATGATGGGGAGTCATTCCTTTTCGCCGAGACCTGGGCCTGCCGCGTCAGCCGTTTTTGGTTCGACGGACCGAAAAAGGGTAGGGTGGAGCCGGTCATTCCCGACCTGCCTGGCTATCCTGATAATATCAATCGCGCGTCGGACGGCACCTATTGGATGGCCCTCGTGGGCATCCGAACGCCATCGCTTGATCTCGCACTCAAAATGCCCGGCTTCCGGCGCCGGATGGCCAGGCGCATTGCCCCTGATGAGTGGATGTATCCGAACATCAACACAGGCTGCATAGTCAGGTTCGACGAGTCCGGCCGCATACTTGAGACCCTTTGGGATGCAGGCGGTGACAACCATCCGATGATTACCTCCATGCGCGAACATAAGGGCGCTCTCTTTATCGGCGGGATTTTCAACAATCGTGTTGGCCGGCTCAAGCTTGAAGGCCGAGACGTCAGTTGGACTGGTCCCAGCTCCTATTGGGCCAAGTCATGATTGCTTCGATATCGCGTGCAATCGACAGAATTTTGGGGCGCGGCGAAGCGGCTGTCACCTTGCCGGCGCTGGACGGGGCACTCAGGCCGAACCGGGCCCTGGATGAAGCCGACTGGCGCCGGCCCTTGCCGGGCGTGGATTGCATCGCCGTTCACAAAGGTTCGCTGGTCGTCTCGGCAGGCCAAACTGTGTACCGACTCGCCGCTGGCGGCGCCTGGGAAAGCATCGGATCGTATGAGGCGTCCGTTTCATGCATTGCGCCCGTTGACGCGGACAGCCTTGCAGTGGCGCTCCACGAAGGGGCAATTCTGATCCAAGGTGGTCGCTTTGACGGTCGGCGCTATAAAATTGGCTCGGCAAAATGCATCACGGCGATGGCGGCGTCGGGAGAGGAACTCTATGTCGCCAATGGTTCTGCCAGTAACGGTCCGGATGAGTGGCAGACGGACTTGATGCAATGCAACGCGAGCGGAAGCATCTGGCGGCTCAATCTCGAGACTGGCGTCGAAACGCGACTCGCGGACGGGCTTGCATGGCCTGCTGGCATTGCGATCGCCGGATCGGACGTCGTGTTTTCCGAAAGCTGGCGTCATAGGATAGTAAGGGTCGTGTCCGGCGGCCCTCGCGAGACTGAGGTTTTGTATGCAGATCTGCCTGGCTACCCGGGCCGTCTCTCGTCATTTGGAGACGGATGGTGGCTGGCTGTCTTTGCTCCGCGCAGCCAGCTTGTTGAGTTCATACTGCGAGAGCCGGCTTATCGTGAGCGGATGATGGCAGAAGTGCCACAGCCCTTCTGGGTTGCCCCAAAACTGAGATCAGGTCGCAGCTATTACGAACCGCTTCAGGGGGGCGCCGTGAAGCATCTCGGCCTCCTCAAGCCATGGGCGCCGGCCATGTCTCGAGGAATGTGCGTGTGGCTCGACGCATCGTTTCAGCCGCGTTCCAGCCTGCAGAGTCGTGCCGACGGCAACACTCATGGGATCACCAGCATCATCGATCATGCCGGTGAGACGATCGCGGTATCCCGCGGCGACAACGTGGTCGTGGGCCTGCGGTCGCCAGCGCTTGGATTGGGGAGTTCAGCATGAACGCGATTGTCGAGGTTCGCAACGTTACCAAGGAGTACCACGGCATACCAGCCGTGAAGAACGTTTCGTTCACTCTTTATCGCGGCGAGATCCATGCGCTTTTGGGAGAAAACGGAGCCGGCAAGTCGACTTTGACCAAGATGATCGCCGGCGTTGTACAGGCGACCTCGGGAGAGGTTTGGATCGACGGGGTGAAGGCGGAAATGACTTCACCTTCTCAAGCCTTAAATCTCGGAATAGCGATGGTGTATCAGGAGACCAGCCTGGTGCCGTCGCTCACTGTTGCCCAGAACATCTATCTGATCGACGACAAGCGCTTTCACCGGCTGCGGGGCATTTATATCGCGGGACAGCAATTTCTTCAGTCGCTCAACTTTCACGTAGATCCGACTGCGCTGGTGTCTTCGCTGGGTGCTGGCCAGAAGCAGATGGTGGAGATCGCCCGCGCTGTTCACCATAACGCCCAGGTGATCATCTTCGACGAACCCACGGCGACACTTACGCCCGAAGAGAAACACCAGTTTTTTTCCCTTGTCGCGAGGCTGAAGCAACGCGGTGTTTCGATCATCTTCATTAGCCACGCTTTGGAGGAGGCGCTGACCGTCGCAGATCGTATTACCGTATTGCGCGACGGGCAACATGTCGTCACCGACGTCGCATCGGCATTCGATCGTGACAGTATTGTGCGGGCAATGGTGGGCCGCACGCTCACCAACGAGCTATACGGTTCCAGGGAAGCTCGTCGCATCAGACCCGCAGGCAGCAAGGTTCTCAGCGTCCAAAACCTTTCGATGGGAAATTTGGTGCGCAACACCTCTTTTTCCGTGTTCTCCGGCCAGGTAACCGGCGTTTTCGGACTGATTGGCTCCGGACGCACGGAGACCGCCAAAGTGATTGCCGGCGTCCTCAAGAGGGATTTTTTTCACGGAGGACAAGTGCGGCTCGATGGGCGCTCGGTCCGCTATCGCGTTCCGCGTCCCGCAGTCCGAGACGGCATTGTTTACGTGACAGAAGATCGGAAACTGGAAGGCTTCTTTGAGACCATGTCGATCGCGGAGAACATCTATCTCGGCGCGATGGCTGCCGAGCAGCTCAAGTGCACCACCGTGAACATGAGCGAGATGCGCGCTATCGCCAAAGAATGGATTTCCACGGTCAATATCAAAGCGATCAATGCCGATGCGCGCGTGATAGAGTTGTCTGGCGGCAACCAGCAGAAAGTCGTCATTTCCAAGGCAGTGGTCCAGAAACCGAGGCTTATCATGTTCGACGAGCCGACTCGCGGCGTCGATGTGGGTGCGATCACAGAAATCCATCAGGTGATCGATCAACTGGCGGATCAAGGTATTGCAGTAATGGTTATCTCGTCCTACCTGCCCGAAATTCTGCAAATTTCAGACCGTATCCTGGTTTGCCGGCAAGGGCGCATCGTCGAAGAATTCGATGCGGATCGGGCCGATGAGGAAACAGTAATGTACGCGGCTGTACACTGATACTCTCGGAGCGCAGATGAACGGTGGCGTGGAGATTTGGCTTACGGACGACCTGATTCATCTAGCACTACTTTGGCAGATTAACCGACGGTTAACGATGATCGGCCATCTTTGGCACTTCAACAGGGGTGCGAAGGATGGCAGAGCAGGATATTGCACTGACGGATTGGCTGAAGCCGTTCGTTGAGAAGCTTGGTCACAAGAAGCGGCGGCAGATGTGCCCGGTGTATATTTCGGGCCTGATCGGACCGGGTGATCGCAAGAGTATTGAGCCGATGGCGGAACGCCTTGCGCCCGATCACTACGACCGTCTGCATCATTTCATCTCGGATGGAATTTGGGATGCCGGTCCCCTTGAGACGGAATTGGCCGTGCAGGCCGACAGGACCGTCGGGGCTTCGGATGCCTTTCTGGTGATCGACGACACAGGCCTGCCGAAGAAGGGCGACCATTCCGTTGGGGTCGCGCCGCAATACGCGTCGATGCTTGGCAAACGCGCCAATTGCCAGACACTGGT
>JARYGU010000014.1:0-165142 GCA_033795365.1 Shinella sp. | reverse complement strand
TGAAGGGCCGCGCGAGAGCGAAGCCATGTATTAAACCTTTCCAGAGGCGACGCTCTCGCGCGGTTCTCCGGAATGAATTTTTCAGCAACCCGGCGGCGGCCCCGAGCGGGCATTTTGCCATGCGCAAAGCCATGCCAAGGCCTCGAACGAGCGACCACGAAGCCGCGAACCCCTTCTTCCCGCCTGCGGGGAGAGGGGATGTGCCCCGCGGGAGAAGAGGGAGCGAAAGGCCTATCCGCTGGCCTTTTTCGAAGAGCCCTGTTAAGGAGCGGCGGAAAGAGACCGGAGAAGCCGATGAGCCGCACAGCCAGCGTTTCGCGCAAGACGAACGAAACCTCCGTTTCGGTGACCGTCGATATCGACGGCACCGGCACGTCGACCATTTCGACGGGCGTCGGCTTCTTCGATCATATGCTGGACCAGCTTTCGCGCCATTCGCTGATCGACATGAAGATCGCGACCGAAGGCGACCTGCATGTGGACGACCATCACACGGTGGAAGACACCGGCATCGCCATCGGCCAGGCGCTTGCCAAGGCGCTCGGCGACCGGCGCGGCATCACGCGCTACGCCTCGCTCGATCTTGCCATGGACGAGACGATGACGCGCGCCGCCGTCGACGTCTCCGGCAGACCCTTCCTCGTCTGGAACGTCGCCTTCACGTCGCCGAAGATCGGCACCTTCGATACGGAACTGGTGCGGGAATTCTTCCAGGCACTTGCCCAGCATGCCGGCATCACGCTCCATATCCAGAACATCTACGGCGCCAACAACCACCATATCGCCGAGACGTGCTTCAAATCCGTCGCGCGGGTACTGCGCACGGCAACCGAGATCGATCCCCGCCAGGCGGGCCGGGTCCCCTCTACCAAGGGATCGCTGGCCTGACCGGCCGACCGGCAGGACTCGTAAAAACGGCCATGACAAGCTATCTGATCCTGACACCGCCCGGAGCCGGCGCCGACGACGAAAAGGCCCGCTTCATCCGCGACAGCTTTCGCTGGAGCGCCTTCTTCTTTCCGGCCATCTGGCTGCTGGTGCACCGGCTATGGCTCGCCGGCGCGTTGGTGCTTGCCGCCCAGATAGCCACGGCGACGTTTCTCGACGGCAGGGGTCTCGGGTTCCTGGCCTTCGCCATCAATCTCAGTCTCTCCATCATCGTCGCCCTCGAAGGGCCGATGCTTGCCGCCAACGGCCTCGCGCGGCGGCAGTGGACCTGGCAGGGCGTGACCTCGGCGCGCAATCTTTCCGAAGCCGAAGAGATCTATTATTCGCAGCAGGAGAATCCCGCTGCCCCTGCCAATTCCAAGCCGATAGCCCTTCCGCCTTCGGCTTCCGGGAAAGCAAGCGACCACGGACCGGCGCTCGGCCTCCTCGGCTATGACGGAGGCCGCTGAGATGCGCGTCGCCATCATCGACTACGGCTCGGGAAACCTGCGCTCGGCCACCAAGGCCTTCGAGCGGGCGGCGCGCGAAGCCGGCATCGCCGCCGAAATCGACCTGACCGACAAGGCGGAACGCGTCGCTTCGGCCGACCGGATCGTGCTTCCGGGCGTCGGCGCCTATGCGGATTGCCGCAGCGGCCTCGATGCCGTCCCCGGCATGACGGAAGCGCTGACGGAAGCCGTCGAGACCAAGGGGCGCCCCTTCTTCGGGATCTGCGTCGGCATGCAGCTCATGTCCTCGCGCGGCCTTGAAAAGACCGTGACGGAGGGCTTCGGCTGGATCGGGGGCGACGTGACCCTGATGACGCCCGACGATCCGCACCTGAAGATCCCGCAGATCGGCTGGAACACGCTCGACCTCAGGCGTGATCACCCGCTCTTCTCGGGCATCCCGACCGGCAAGGACGGCCTGCACGCCTATTTCGTGCACTCTTATCATCTCGCGGCCGAAAAGCCGGACGATGTCGTCGCCACGACCGACTACGGCGGAGCGGTGACCGCCTTCGTCGCGAACGGCAACAAGGCCGGCTCGCAGTTCCATCCGGAGAAGAGCCAGACGCTCGGCCTCGCCCTCATCACCAATTTCCTGCGCTGGAAGCCTTGAGCCCGCGCGAAGCCAACGGACGCGAAACGATGATCCTCTTCCCCGCGATCGACCTTAAGGACGGCCAGTGCGTTCGCCTCAAGCTCGGCGACATGGAGCAGGCGACGGTCTACAATCCCGATCCGGCCGCGCAGGCGAAAGCCTTCGAGGAACAGGGTTTCGAGTGGCTGCATGTGGTCGATCTCAACGGCGCCTTCGCGGGCGAAACCGTCAACGGCGCGGCCGTGGATGCGATCCTCAGGGCGACAAGAAACCCGGTGCAGCTCGGCGGCGGCATCCGCACGCTCGACCATATCGAGAAATGGCTCGCGCGCGGGCTTGCCCGCGTCATCCTCGGCACCATCGCCGTGCGCGATCCGGCGCTCGTCATCGAGGCGTGCAAACAGTTCCCCGGCAAGGTCGCCGTCGGCATCGACGCCAAGGGCGGCAAGGTCGCCGTCGAAGGCTGGGCGGAAGCCTCCGAGCTCGGCGTCATCGAGCTTGCGAGGAAATTCGAGGGCGCCGGAGTTGCCGCCATCATCTATACGGACATCGACCGCGACGGCATCCTGACCGGGATCAACTGGCCCTCGACGCTGGAGCTCGCAGACGCCGTCTCCATCCCCGTCATCGCCTCGGGCGGGCTTGCCTCGATGGACGACATCCGCCGCATGACCGCCCCGGACGCACGCAAGCTGGAAGGTGCCATTTCCGGCCGCGCGCTCTATGATGGCCGGGTCGACCCGAAGGAAGCGCTGGCGCTCCTCAAAACCGCAAGAGGACAGGCCGCATGACCCTCAAAGCCCGCGTCATCCCCTGCCTCGATGTGAAGGACAGCCCGCGACGCCCGCAGCCGACGAGCGGCGAGGACGCGCGAAACAAAGAGATGGAGGCCGTCCTTTGACCCTCAAAGCCCGCGTCATTCCCTGCCTCGATGTGAAGGACGGCCGCGTCGTCAAGGGCGTCAGCTTTGTCGACCTCGTCGATGCCGGCGATCCGGTCGAATCGGCGAAGGCCTACGATGCCGCGGGAGCCGACGAGCTCTGCTTCCTCGATATCACCGCCTCCTCGGAAAACCGCGACACGATCTTCGACGTCGTGGCTCGCACCGCCGATCACTGCTTCATGCCGCTGACGGTCGGCGGCGGCGTGCGCACGGTTGCCGATATCCGCAAGCTGCTGCTCGCAGGAGCGGACAAGGTGTCGATCAACTCCGCTGCGGTGAAGAACCCCGATTTCGTGGCGGAAGCCGCCGACAAGTTCGGCAATCAGTGCATCGTCGTCTCGATCGATTCGAAGAAGGTATCGAAGGAAGGCGAAGAGGACCGATGGGAAATCTTCACCCATGGCGGCCGTCAGGCGACCGGAATCGACGCTGTCGGCTTCGCCGAGAAGATGGTCGAGCGGGGCGCTGGCGAGCTTCTCCTCACCTCGATGGACCGGGACGGCCAGAAAAACGGCTATGATATCGCGCTGACGCGGACGATCGCCGACAGGGTATCGGTTCCGGTGATAGCCTCCGGCGGCGTCGGAAATCTCGACCATCTGGTCGAGGGGATCCGCGAGGGGCATGCGACGGCCGTTCTCGCCGCTTCCATCTTCCATTTCGGCACGCATACGGTCGGCGAGGCCAAGCGCTACATGGCAAGCCACGGTATCGCCATGCGGCTCGACCGGACGGAGGACTGATCATGGCGGATTTCACCTTGAGCGATCTCGAACGGATCGTCGCAGAGCGCGCGGACGCTTCGCCGGAGGAATCCTGGACCGCCCGGCTTGTCGCCGGCGGACAGGGGAAGGCCGCCAAGAAGCTCGGCGAGGAGGCGGTCGAGACCGTGATCGCAGCGATCGAGGCCGACCGGCCCGCGCTCGTCGGCGAGAGCGCCGACCTCCTCTATCACCTGATGGTCGTATTGAAAATCGGCGGCATATCTTTAAATGATGTAATGGCGGAGCTGGAACGGCGTACGGGACAGTCCGGAATATCGGAAAAGGCGAACCGGCATACGTCATGATCCAGGCCGTGCGTGACAGGGAAGAGGCCGACATTCCCGACGATTTTGAAAATCGCAGCTTTTCTCCCTACCGGTTCTTCTCGGCCGAGGAATGGTCGCGCTTCCGGGCGGACACGCCCCTGACGCTGACGGCGGACGAAGTGCATCGTCTGCGCTCGCTGAACGACCCGATCGATCTCGACGAAGTGCGGCGCATCTATCTCTCGCTTTCGCGGCTGCTGTCTGCGCATGTGGAAGCCTCGCAGATCCTTTTCGAGCAGCGCAAGCGCTTCCTCAGCATGTCGGACGAGGCGAAGACGCCCTTCGTCATCGGCATCGCCGGTTCGGTGGCGGTCGGGAAATCGACCACCGCCCGCATCCTTTCGGAACTTCTTTCGCGCTGGCCTTCAAGCCCGAAGGTCGATCTCGTGACGACGGACGGCTTTCTCTATCCGAACGCCGTTCTGAAGCGCGAGAACATGATGGAGCGCAAAGGCTTTCCGGAAAGCTACGACACGGCCGCACTCCTGCGTTTCCTCTCCGCGATCAAGGCCGGGCAGCCGAACGTGCAGGCACCGACCTATTCGCACCTGACCTACGACGTGCTGCCGAACGAGTTCCGCATCATAGACCGGCCGGACATCCTCATCTTCGAGGGCATCAACGTGCTTCAGTCCCGCAATCTTCCGGCGGACGGCAAGATCGTGCCGATGGTCTCGGATTTCTTCGACTTCTCGATCTATATCCATGCCGAGGAAGCGCTGATCCACAACTGGTATGTCGAACGTTTCATGCGGCTCAGGGACACAGCCTTCCGCAACCCCGACTCCTATTTTCACCGCTACGCGACGATCAGCGAAAAGGAAGCCCTGTCGATCGCCGAGGGACTCTGGCACAACACCAACCTGAAAAACCTGCGGCAGAACATCCTTCCTACCCGCCCGCGCGCCGACCTCATCCTGCAGAAGGGCGAGAACCATCTGGTCGAGACGGTGGCGCTGCGCAAGCTCTGAGCTTTACGGATTGACGCGGCGCAGTGTCAGGTTGATGCGGCCGCCGTTCTTCAGCAGCGTCGAGGTGCCGCCGTAGATCCGGTCGACGCCGTGGAAGCAGAGCCGGCTTTCGCCGCCGAGCAGGACCAGATCGCCGCTCGACAACCTGAAGGATCGCGTCGGATCGCTGCGCTTCCGCCCGCCCAGCCGGAAGAGACACTGGTCGCCGAGCGAAATCGAGAGGACGGGAGCGGCGAATTCCCGCTCGTCGCGGTCCTGATGCAGGCCCATCTTCGCGTCGGCATCGTAGAAATTCACCAGGCAGGCTTCCGGCGGCTTCGGGTAGGAAGCCACCGCTTCCCAGATCCGCAGAAGAGATGCGGGGATAGGCGGCCACGGGTCACCTGTCACGGGGTGCTTAGCCTGGTAACGATATCCGTCCTGCCGGTCCGTCACCCAGCCGAGCGCACCGCAATTGGTCATGCGGACGGACATGGGCTTTCCGCTGCGCGGCATTTCCGGCACGAACAGCGGCGCTCCGGCGACGACTTCCCGGATTTCCGCGACAAGCGCGCTCTGGTCGCTCAGCGACAGGAAATCCGGCAAATACCGGAAACCCGGCGGATAGTCCGGTTCTCTCACGGCCACCGTTCCGCCGGCTCCGCTTTACGGCCAGCGCAACCGTCAGGCTTCGCTGAGATCGGGAATGCGCAGGACCTGGCCGGGATAAATCTTGTCGGGATGGGTGAGCATCGGCCTGTTGGCCTCGAAGATGACGGTGTGCTTCGCGCCCTTGCCCTTGCCGTACTGCGCCTCGGCGATCTTCCAGAGATTGTCGCCCTTTTTCACCGTGTAGAAGACGGGCTCCTTGGCGGGAGCGGCGGCCACCTTCAGATCGTCGGCTTCCACCTTGGAAACGCCGAGCGTGTTGCCGACGGCGACGACCGCCTTTTCGAAAGCCGACTGGTCGGCGACATTGCCCTTCAGGATCACCCTGTCGTTGACAACCTCGACCTGCACTTTTTCCGTGCCCAGGCCGTGCGATTCCAGTTCCTTCTTGACCGTTTCGGCATCCGGGGTCTCATCGTCGCCGATCCCAAGCTTCTTTCCTGCATTCTTGATAAAGCTGAAAAGGCCCATCGCTCCCTCCATGGTTCGCCAAGGCAAGCTAACCCATAAGCCGGGAAACGGAAAGCATTTTCCGCCGGGATGGTTCGCCATATCAAGACGTTACCGTCTGCTGCCTTGCCTCGGCCCGGTTTCTTCACTCGCCCCGAGGCTTGCCTCGCATGCGCTTGACGTCGGAGCGCCCGGCCTTTTCCTTCAGCCGGCGCTCCACCGAACCCTTGGTCGGCCTCGTCTTTCTGCGGGGCGGCGGCGGAGGTTCCGCGGCCTTCAGGATCAGCTCCTTCAGCCGCTCGCGGGCATCCTCGCGGTTGCGCTCCTGGCTGCGGAAGCGGTTGGCCTCGATCAGCAGCACGCCGTCTTTGGAAAGCCTCCGGCCGGCCAGCTTCGCCGCGTTCGCCTTGATGCGCTCGTCCAGCGAGGGAGAATTGCGAAGGTCGAAGAAGAGCTGTACGGCGGTCGAGACCTTGTTGACGTTCTGCCCGCCCGGCCCGCCGGCCAGCACGAACTGCTCCGTCAGCTCCCAGCCTGCGATCGTGATGGAATTCTTGATATGAAGCGGCTCGCTGGCCATGGAATCGTCCTCTGAAGAGGTTATTCCATATCCTCGGGCGTCAGAAAGTCAAAAGGCGACGGTACAAAAAGAATGAAACCCGGTATTGCCGGGTTTCACGTGAATCACCGCTTGGAGTGCGCACCGATCATTCGGCGGCGACGAGGCGCGTTGCAGGCGCCGCCTCGCGCACGCTGCCGTCCACATGCCCTTCGAACTTGACGAAATTGTCGATGAACATATCGACGAGCCGGCGTGCCTGCCGGTCATAGGCCGGTCCGTTCGCCCAGGTGGAGCGCGGGTCCAGGATCTTCGTGTCGACACCCGGAACGGAGATCGGAACCTCGAAGCCGAAATTGTCATCGGTCCGGAACAACGCGTTGCTGAGCGAGCCATCAAGCGCAGCCGACAACAAGGCACGGGTGGCCCTGATCGGCATGCGCCGGCCTTGCCCGTAGGCACCGCCCGTCCAGCCGGTATTCACCAGCCAGCAGGCCACTCCGTGACGAGCGATCAGGTCCTTCAGAAGATTGCCGTACTCGGCCGGATGGCGAGGCATGAAGGGGGCGCCGAAGCATGTCGAGAAGGTTGCCTCCGGTTCGGTGACGCCCTTTTCCGTTCCGGCAACCTTCGCGGTATAGCCCGAAAGGAAATGATACATCGCCTGGTCGGGCGTCAGCCGCGCGATCGGCGGCATCACGCCGAATGCGTCGGCGGTCAGCATGATGATGGTTTTCGGGTGACCGGCCGTTCCGCTCTCGCTGGCATTCGGAATGAAGTGAAGCGGGTAGGCGCAGCGCGTGTTCTCGGTCAGAGACGCGTCGTCGAAATTGGGGATGCCGTTCGCGTCGAGCACCACATTTTCCAGGACGGTGCCGAAGCGCTGCGTCGTCGCGAAGATTTCCGGCTCCGCCTCGGCGGAAAGACGGATCGTCTTAGCGTAGCATCCGCCTTCGAAATTGAAGATGCCGCTGTCGCCCCAGCCATGCTCGTCGTCGCCGATCAGCGTCCGGTTGGGATCGGCCGAAAGGGTCGTCTTTCCGGTGCCGGAAAGGCCGAAGAACACTGCCGCATCCCCCTGCGGCCCGACATTCGCGGAGCAATGCATCGGCATCACGCCCTTTTCGGGCAGGAGGTAGTTGAGCACGGTGAAAACCGATTTCTTCATCTCCCCCGCATAGGAGGTGCCGCCGATCAGCACGAGGCCGTTGGTCAGATCGCAAGCGATCACCGTTTCGGTGCGGCAGCCGTGGCGGGCCGGATCGGCCTTGAAGCTCGGGAGGTCGATGATCGTCAGCTTCGGCGAAAAGCTTTCGAGAGCCTCGCGCGGCGGGCGAATGAGAAGATTGCGGATGAAGAGCGAATGCCAGGCGAGTTCGGTAACGACGCGGGTCGGCAGCGCGTTTTCCACGTCGGCGCCGCCGATCAGATCCTGCACATAGAGGTCCAATCCCGCCGCATGGGCGAGCATGTCCTTGTGCAGGACGCCGAAATGCTCGGGCGACATCGCGCGATTGTTGTCCCACCAGATCCGGCCGGCAGTATGGACATCGCGCACCACGAACTTGTCCTTGGCAGACCGCCCGGTGTGCTGACCGGTCAGCGCACGCAAGGCGCCGTGAGCGGTCTTGACGGCCTCTCCCCGGCGAAGAGCTTCATCATAGAGCTCGGTCTCCGTCAGATTGTACCGGGCTGTTTCCACATTGCGAAAACCGATCGATTCCAGCCCCAGAGACGGGTTGCGGGCTCCAAGTTCCTTCATGGTGCAGTTTTCCTTCATGTTGGGGAGAAGCACGGGATGAAGCTGAGACTAACCTTCAAAGAAGCGGAAAACAAGATAGACAAAGGAAATTATCTAGCAATATCAAATAATTAATCGATTTAAATAACTTCTCTGTTTTTTAAATCGTTTAAAAAATCGATTTAAAACACGCCATCCGCCGCAGCGGAAAATGCGGTCCTTTATCTTTGCCACAATTTGTTCCACCTTTACCCCCAAGGAAGCGCATCAATCCAGACCGTGCTCAGTCGGGGAAAGGCGCTTTATGACGATGGAGACAAGCAGAATGCAGACGATAGCACTCGTCGACGACGACAGGAACATTCTGACATCGGTATCGATCGCCCTGGAGGCGGAGGGATATAAGGTCGAGACCTATACCGATGGTGCGTCGGCGCTCGACGGGCTGCTCGCACGCCCCCCTCAGCTTGCGATCTTCGACATCAAGATGCCCCGTATGGACGGAATGGAACTGCTGCGCCGGCTCAGGCAGAAGTCCGATCTCCCCGTCATCTTCCTGACATCAAAGGACGAGGAGATCGATGAGCTTTTCGGGCTCAAGATGGGCGCCGACGACTTCATCACAAAGCCGTTCTCTCAGCGCCTCCTCGTGGAACGGGTCAAGGCCATCCTGCGGCGCGCATCGAGCCGGGAAGCGGCAGCTTCCGGTACCGCTCCGCCTGCCAAGACGAGCGATACGCCCTCGCGTTCGCTGGAACGCGGCCAACTGGTCATGGACCAGGAACGCCACACCTGCACCTGGAAGGGCGAGCCGGTGACGCTGACCGTCACCGAATTCCTCATCCTCTACTCCCTGGCGCAACGCCCCGGCGTCGTGAAAAGCCGCGACTCCCTCATGGACGCGGCCTATGACGAGCAGGTCTATGTCGACGACCGCACGATCGACAGCCACATCAAGCGGCTGCGCAAGAAGTTCAAGATGGTGGACACGGATTTCGACATGATCGAAACCCTTTACGGCGTCGGCTATCGCTTCCGCGAGACTGCCTGAACATTGCCGACCCACGAAATTTTGCGGAAAGGGCCGGATTGTGCGATTTTGCTTGCATGACCGGCCGCTCCGGTGGCAAGCGGCGGCGCGGGCGGACCGACGGCACCGCCGCATAAGGTGAAATCGGTTGTTGCAGACTGTACTGGAAAAAGATCTGGACGAGCCGGAAGGCAGAAGGGCCTCGCGGTCTCCGCGCTGGTACTGGACCTATCCGTTCGTCCTCATCCGGCGGATCTTCGGCAACGCCGTTTTCTCCAGCCTGACGCGGCGCATCCTGTTCTTCAACCTCGTCGCGCTGGTGGTCCTCGTCGCCGGCATCCTCTATCTCAACCAGTTCCGCGAAGGGCTGATCGACGCTCGCGTCGAAAGCCTGCTAACCCAGGGAGAGATCATCGCCGGAGCGATCTCGGCGTCGGCCTCCGTCGACACCAACTCGATCACCATCGATCCGGAAAAGCTACTCGAGCTTCAGGCCGGCCAAAGCATCACGCCGCTTCCCAACGACGAGGATCTCGAGTTTCCGATCAATCCCGAACGCGTCGCACCGGTGCTGCGGCGGCTCATTTCGCCGACGCGCACCCGCGCGCGCATCTACGACACGGACGCGAACCTGCTGCTCGATTCACGCCATCTCTATACCCAGGGCCAGGTCCTTCGCTTCGACCTGCCTCCGGTGGAGGCGGAGCCCGCGAGCATGGTCGACAAACTGAATGCCTGGTTCAACCGGATGCTGCAGCCCGGCAACCTGCCGCTCTACAAGGAGGCGCCGGGTGGCGACGGATCGATCTATCCGGAGGTCATGAATGCGCTGACCGGCGTGCGCGGCGCAGTCGTGCGGGTAACCGACAAGGGCGAGCTGATCGTTTCCGTGGCGGTGCCCGTGCAGCGGTTCAGGGCCGTTCTCGGCGTCCTGCTCTTGTCCACGCGCGCCGGCGACATCGACAAGATCGTCCATGCCGAGCGCTTCGCGATCATGCGGGTGGCGGGAGCGGCCGGCCTCGTCAATATCGCGCTCTCCCTGCTCCTCTCCAGCACGATCGCAAATCCGTTGCGGCGCCTGGCGGCAGCGGCCATCCGGGTGCGGCGCGGCGGCGCCAAGGAACGGGAGGAAATTCCCGATTTCTCCTCGCGCCAGGACGAGATCGGCAACCTTTCCGTGGCGCTGCGCGAAATGACCACCGCGCTCTACAACCGGATGGACGCGATCGAAAGCTTTGCGGCCGATGTCAGCCACGAACTGAAGAACCCGCTGACATCGCTGCGCAGCGCGGTCGAAACATTGCCGCTTGCCCGCACGGACGAATCGAAGACACGGCTGATGGACGTCATCCAGCACGACGTGCGCAGGCTGGACCGGCTGATCAGCGACATCTCCGACGCCTCGCGCCTCGACGCCGAGCTCGCGCGCAGCGATGCCAAGACCGTGGACCTGGAAAAGCTGCTCGGCGATCTCGTCGACATCTCGCGGCAGATCCGCGGGCGCAAGAAGCCCGTCATCCTCGATTTCGTCGTCGATCGCAAGGACAACCCGAAAGCCCGTTTCGAGATCAACGGATACGAGCTGCGGATCGGTCAGATCGTGACCAATCTGATCGAGAACGCCCGCTCCTTCGTGCCCGAACAAGGCGGGCGGATCGTCGTGCGCCTGTCGCGCGGGCGAAACAATCGCTGCCTGATCCATGTGGAGGACAACGGCCCGGGCATTCAGGCGGAGAATATCGACCGGATCTTCGAGCGCTTCTACACGGACCGGCCCGATAGCGAGGGATTCGGCCAGAATTCCGGCCTCGGCCTGTCGATCTCCCGGCAGATCGCCGAGGCGCATGGCGGCACGCTGAAAGCCGAAAACATCCTGGAGAAGGACACCGGCAATATTCTCGGTGCCCGCTTCATCCTTTCCCTTCCTGCCGGCAAGGCCCAATGATCCGGCCGGTCAATGTGCACGGTACGGCAATCGTCATAGGCACGACCGGCCTGATATTCGTCGGTCCTTCCGGTTCCGGAAAATCCTCGATCGCGCTGCATTGCCTGCATCGGGCGCATATGCATGGCCTGTTCTCCGCGCTTGTCGGCGACGATCAGGTTCTCGTGCACGAGGCAAACGGCCATATCGTCGCACGCACCCCACCCTCGATCGCCGGATTGGCGGAAATACGGGGAGCAGGCGTCTATCCCGTCAACGCGATACCCCGCGCCGTGCTGCAGCGCGCAATCATGCCCGTCGTCCCGCCCTTTTCCGAGCGGATCGCCCCGGAAAACGAGGATTTCGAAGTTCTATCGGGTTTTTCCCTGCCGCTCAGCCGGCTTCCCGTGCATCCGGGCTGCGATCCTTTCGCCGCACTTGCAACAATTGCCCCGGAAATCACGTAAATCTGAGGCGAAAAGCCCGCGAAAAAGTCGAAATGCGGCATTTTTAACTTGCACTTGGCTTTTTCATCGACAAGATGGCCACCCCAACGGTGGACGTCTTTGCCGCATTGCGGTATCAGCCGCCGCTCGTCTCGGGGCAATTGGAGCAGGTGCATATGATCGGACTGGTGCTTGTCACCCATGGCAGGCTGGCGGAAGAGTTCCGTCACGCTCTCGAACATGTGGTCGGTCCGCAAAAGGCGATCGAGACGGTTTGTATCGGCCCCGAAGACGACATGGACCAGCGGCGGCAGGATATCCTTCAGGCGGTCTCGCTTGCCGACCAGGGCAATGGCGTCATCATCCTCACCGACATGTTCGGCGGCACACCCTCCAACCTGGCGATATCCGTGATGACGAGCGGCAGCGTCGAGGTGATCGCCGGCGTGAACCTGCCGATGCTCATCAAGCTCGCCGGAATCCGCGGTGAGAACGACATGGAGAAAGTCCTCGTCGACGCTTCCGAGGCCGGGCGAAAATACATCAACGTGGCAAGCCGCGTTCTCAGTGGCAAATAGGACCGGGCGGCTCTCTACTTCATGTCACTTTCCCGGGAACTCCTGATCATCAACAAGCGCGGCCTTCATGCCCGCGCCTCGGCGAAATTCGTGCAGACGGTCGACGGGTTCGACGCGCAGGTAACGGTATCCAAAGACGGGATGACCGTCGGCGGCACCTCGATCATGGGATTGATGATGCTGGCGGCAAGCCCCGGCTGCACCGTCCTCGTCACCGCGAGCGGCGCCCAGGCCGCCGAAGCGCTCGACGCGCTCGACCGGCTCGTGGCCGACCGTTTCGGCGAGGAAATATAACGCCGAACGGGTTATATAAAGACATAAAGACTTCTTTATATCGCTGTTGCCCCGCTTTCCGTTTCCTGATAGACCATGGCCAGCCGCCTTCGGGCGGGATCCAATTCTCATCGGAAAGCGGCCCTCGGGATCGGTTTCCGATGTTCCGCCGATACCCAGCGGACAAGATCGCAAATCACCTGGAGAAACGCATGAGCACCAAGGATTATCATGTCGCGGATATCGGCCTCGCCGATTTCGGACGCAAGGAAATCGAGATTGCCGAAACGGAAATGCCAGGCCTGATGGCCTGCCGCGAGGAGTTCGGCGCGTCGAAGCCGCTCAAGGGCGCGCGCATCACCGGCTCGCTGCACATGACGATCCAGACCGCGGTTCTCATCGAAACCCTCGTGGCGCTGGGCGCGGACGTCCGCTGGGCTTCCTGCAACATCTTCTCCACGCAGGATCACGCCGCAGCCGCAATCGCCGCGGCCGGCATTCCGGTTTTTGCCGTCAAGGGTGAAACGCTGACCGAATATTGGGAATATACCGACAGGATCTTCCAGTGGGCCGATGGCGGCCTCTCCAACATGATCCTGGACGACGGCGGCGACGCCACGATGTACATCCTTCTCGGCGCGCGCGCGGAAGCCGGCGAAGACGTTCTGTCCACGCCCGGCTCGGAAGAAGAGGAAATCCTCTTCGCGCAGATCAAGAAGCGCCTCGCCGCCTCGCCCGGCTGGTTCACCAAGCAGCGCGACGCCATCAAGGGCGTGACCGAGGAGACGACCACCGGCGTCAACCGGCTTTACCAGCTTCAGCAGAAGGGCCTGCTGCCCTTCCCGGCGATCAACGTCAACGACTCGGTCACCAAGTCGAAATTCGACAACAAATACGGCTGCAAGGAATCGCTGGTGGACGGCATCCGCCGCGGCACCGACGTGATGATGGCCGGCAAGGTCGCCGTCGTCTGCGGCTACGGCGACGTCGGCAAGGGATCGGCTGCCTCGCTGCGCGGCGCCGGAGCCCGCGTCAAGGTCACCGAGATCGACCCGATCTGCGCGCTTCAGGCCGCCATGGACGGCTTCGAGGTCGTCCAGCTGGAGGACGTGGTCTCCACCGCCGACATCTTCATCACCACGACGGGCAACAAGGACGTCATCCGTCTCGAGCATATGCGCGAGATGAAGGATATGGCGATCGTCGGGAATATCGGCCATTTCGATAACGAGATCCAGGTTGCCGCCCTGAAGAACCTCAAATGGACCAACATCAAGCCGCAGGTCGACCTTATCGAGTTCCCCGCAGGCAATCGGATGATTCTTCTTTCCGAGGGCCGGCTGCTCAATCTCGGCAATGCGACGGGCCATCCGTCCTTCGTGATGTCGGCATCGTTCTCGAACCAGGTTCTGGCGCAGATCGAACTTTTCGCCAACCAGGGCAAGTACGAGAACGAGGTCTTCGTCCTGCCGAAGCACCTCGATGAGAAGGTCGCGCGGCTCCACCTTGCCAAGCTCGGCGCCAAGCTTACGGAGCTTTCCGGGGAGCAGGCCGCCTATATCGGCGTGACGCCGCAGGGTCCTTTCAAGGCCGACCACTACAGGTATTAATCGTTACCTGACTTATTCACAACATGTAGAGGCCGCGCGCTTGACAAGTTCGCGGCCTCTATTTTTGGCCTCTGCACTTCCCGGCGATTCTCGAAGCAAGTATTGTTTTCAGACTTGATTCGCGGCGGCAGGATGCGGACGTTCGCGGCGAATGGGATGTCTTGTCGATCTAGCGGCAAATTGGACGGAGACATACCGGGGATGATGTCGGGAATGAAACGAGGCCTGCTCAGGCGGGGTTCCAGCATGCCTGGAATGGAAGAAGACTGCAGACTGTTTTCGGAACATTCCGATGCGGAGCGGCCGGCGAAGACGCCGGCGGAACGAAGAGCGGGAAGGCTTCTGCGTTTCCTTGCATGCGGATCGGCGCTTTCTTCAATCTCCGCCCCTGCCTATGCCTTCGGCGAGATCGGTGCGCGCGCTCCCTTTCTGGCCTCTTCCGAAATCGTGACCTTTTCGGCCTTCGTGGGCGTTATGTCGGCGGCGATGTTCTCGGCGATCTGGATGATCCGGCAGCGCGCCCGATTGGAAAGCGAGAATGGCGAACTGCGTGCAGGCTTGTCCGATGCAAGGCATGGCCTGTCGCGGCTGCAGGCACTGATCGGCGACAAGAACCGGCGGATCGTCGTCTGGGACGGGCTTTCCCAGCGGCCGGAAATCCTCGGGCAACTGCCGCCGGAGACCGGGGCGCCGCAAGCCGAGCGGGATTTTCTCGCCTTCGGCCGCTGGCTGAAGCCGACTTCGGCTGGCGAGGTCGAGCACGCGATCGAAAAACTCCGTTCGCAGGCGCAAAGCTTCGACATCGTGATCGAAACGGCGCGCGACGAAGTTCTGGAAGCGCAGGGCCGGGTTTCCGGCGGCCAGGCATTCGTCCGCTTCGTCGCATTGAACAATATTCGCGCAGAAGCCGCCCAGCTCCGCCTGGAGCGGGACCAGCTGGCCGCCTCGATATCGACCTTGCACGGCCTGCTCGACGAGCTCGACATGCCCGTGTGGCAGAGGTCTGCCGATGGAACGCTTAGCTGGGTCAATCGGGCCTATAGCGACGCCGTGGAAGCGAAAGGGCCTGAAAACGCGGTCAAGGAAACGCGCGAGCTGCTGCCGACCGCCGCGCGGGAGAAGATCCGCGCCGCAAGCGCCCATGACACGCCGTTCCGCGACAAGGTCTCCACCGTGGTGCGCGGCAACCGCACGTTCTTCGACGTTGTCGATGCCCGCGGCACGGCCGGCTCGGCCGGCATGGCCGTCAACATCTCCGATATCGAGGCGGTGCGCGAAGAGCTGGTGCGGACGCTGAAGAGCCATGCCGAGACATTGGAGCACCTGACGACACCCGTTGCGATCTTCGACGGCGAACAGCGGCTTCAATTCTACAATCAGGGCTTCCAGCACCTTTGGGGCCTCGACACGGCATTCCTGGAGCGCAAGCCGGACAATGCGGAGCTGCTCGACAAGCTGCGCACCGCCGGCAAGCTGCCCGAGCCGCCGAACTGGAAGCAGTGGAAGGAAAATGCGCTTGCCGTCTATCGGGCGATCGATACGCGATCCGATCTCTGGCATCTGCCGAACGGGCAGACGCTGCGCGTCGTCGCCACCGCCCGGCCGCAAGGCGGCGCCACATGGGCCTTCGAGAACCTGACCGAAAAGGTCGATCTGGAAACCCGCTACAACACGCTGGTCCAGGTACAGGACGAGACGATCGACCACCTTTCCGAAGGGGTGGCGGTTTTCAGCCCGGACGGGCGGATCAAGTTTTCCAATCCGGCCTTCCGCGCGCTCTGGGGCGTCAGCGAAGCGGACGTCAAGGAAGGCACGCATATCCGGGCGATCGAGCAGATCTGCTCCGTCTCCTACGACAAGCCGGACGGCTGGAAACGTTTCGGGCGGATGATCACCAGCTTCGACGACGAGCGCCCTTCCTGCCAGGGCGTTCTGGAGCTGAGGACCGGACTGGTGCTCGACTTCGCCGTCATTCCGCTTTCGAACGCCCAGACGATGCTGACCTTCGTCAACATCACCGACAGCGTCCGGGTGGAGCGCGCGCTGACCGAGAAGAACGAGGCCCTGCGCAAGGCGGACGCGCTGAAGAACGATTTCGTGCAGCACGTCTCCTACGAGCTGCGCTCGCCATTGACCAACATCATCGGCTTTGCCGAGCTTCTGAAGACCCCGACCATCGGGGAACTGAGCGAACGCCAGGCCGAATATGTCGACCATATCGCGACATCGTCGGCCGTATTGCTCACCATCGTCAACGATATTCTCGACCTCGCCACGGTAGACGCCGGGATCATGCAGCTCGACTACGGCGAGATCGACATTCCCGATCTGCTCGACGAGGTCACCACGCAATTTTCCGACCGCCTGCAGGAAAGCCATGTCACGCTTGCCATCGCCAAGCCCGACATCCTCGGCACGATCATCGCCGATCAGCAGCGATTGAAGCAGATCATCATCAAACTTCTTGCCAACGCCGCGAATTTCGCGCCCGAAGGTGGCACGATCCGCCTCGAATGCTGGCGCGAGGCGACCGATCTCGTCTTCACCGTCTCCGACAACGGCCCCGGCATACCGCAAGAGGTGCTGCAGACCGTTTTCGACCGGTTCGAGAGCCACGGGCGTCATGGCGGCGCCGGCCTCGGTCTCTCGATCGTCGAAAGTTTCGTCAGCCTTCATAACGGGACCGTAACGATCGATAGCCGTGAGGGTGAAGGCACGACCGTAACCTGCCGCATCCCGTCGGCTCCCCTGCCGGCGATCGTCGCGGCGGAATAGCGCCATGGACAGCCGCCGGATCTCTCTGGAGAGCGAAGCGGAGACGATCCGCCTTGGCGAAGACATCGCGCTCGCACTAAAACCCGGCGATTGCCTCGCGCTCTCCGGCGATCTCGGCGCCGGCAAATCGACCTTCGCAAGGGCTGTGATACGCGCCGTCGCGGACGACGACGGGTTGGAGGTGCCGAGCCCGACCTTCACCCTCGTCCAGACCTATCCGCTGCGACTGCCGATCGCGCATTTCGACCTCTACCGGATCGCCGACCCTTCCGAAATCGACGAGCTCGGTTTCGACGAAGCCCTTGCGGACGGCGCCTGTCTTGTCGAATGGCCGGAGCGGGCGGGAGATGTCTTGCCGGACACGGCCGTCACGCTTTGTTTCCAGCACGAGGGCGAAGGCAGAACAGTCGAGATCTCCGGTGGGGCCGATCTGATCGAGAGGATCGGACGCACTCTCTCCATCCGCGCGTTTCTTTCGGTAGCCGGCTATGCCAAAGCGCGCCGCCGCCACCTGACCGGCGACGCCTCCGTGCGGGCCTATGAGCGGATCACCGCAGGCCAGGTGCGCTATATCCTGATGGATTCCCCACGGCACAAGCCGGGACCGATCCTGAGAGACGGGAAATATTACCAGCAGATCGCGCATATCGCCGAAGACGTCACCGCCTTCGTGGCGGTCGGGCGACATCTCAAGGCACGGGGCTTTGCGGCTCCCGCAATTTATCGCGAGGATCTCGGTCAGGGCATCCTGCTGATCGAGGATCTTGGAAGCGGCGGCGTCCTCGATGCCGCAGGCATGCCGGTCCCCGAGCGTTACCTCGAGAGCGCCGCATGCCTTGCCCGGCTGCATGGCCAGCCGGTTCATGCCGAGCTACCGGTCGGAAACGGCGAGACCTACCGCATTCCCGACTTCGATCGGGATGCCATGCAGATCGAAGCGAGCCTTCTCATCGACTGGTACCTGCCGTGGAAACGCGGCTCGGCGGCGAGCGAAGAGGAGCGCGACGAATACCAGGCTATATGGGACGCGCTCATAGGCGAGCTCCGATCGGCCGAACGCAACCTGCTGCTGCGCGATTTCCATTCGCCCAACATCATCTGGAGGGACGACAGGAGCGGAACGGACAGGGTCGGGATCATCGATTTCCAGGATGCGATGATCGGTCCCACCGCCTATGACCTGGCATCGCTCGTGCAGGATGCGCGGACCGATATTTCCGAGCCCCTCGCGGACCGGATGATGCAGCATTATCTCACGCTGCGTGCCGAAAGCGGACGCTTCGATCGGAACGCCTTTCTGCGGGACTGGCATATCATGGCCGCACAGCGCAACTGCAAGCTCGCCGGCATCTGGGTGCGCCTGATGCGCCGCGACGGCAAGCCCGGCTATATGAAACACATGCCCCGCACCTTCCGCAACCTGCAGGCGGCGCTTGCCCATCCTGCCCTTTCGGACCTGCGGGAATGGTGCATAGGGACAGAAATCCTGTAGGCTTCCTGCCGACCGAATCATAGCCGGGCGGACAGATGAAGATCGAAAATGCCATGGTGCTTGCCGCGGGGCTTGGAACCCGTTTGCGGCCGATCACCGATACCATGCCGAAACCTCTGGTGAAAATCGCCGGCAAGGCCATGATCGACTATGCTCTCGATACGCTCGAGGAGGCAGGCGTCGACCGCGCGGTCGTCAACGTGCACCATTTCGCCGACCGGGTGATCGATCATCTGTCGCACCGGGCCAGCCCCAAGGTGATCATCTCGGACGAGACCGCGCGGCTGATGAATTCGGGCGGCGGCCTGGCGAAGGGCCTGAAGCTCCTCGGCCGCGATCCCGTTTTCGTCATGAATGCCGATCTCTTCTGGATCGGCGAGGCGCCAGGAGGCAACTCCAATCTGCGTCGTCTGGCCGACTACTTCGATCCTGCGACAATGGACATGGTCCTGCTCTGCGTGGCGCTTGAGGATACGACGGGGCATAACGGACGCAACGATTTCTCCATGGATGCGCGGGGGCGGCTTTCCCGCTACCGCGAAGGATCGGGAACGCCGGTCGTCTATGCGGGGGCGATCGCCATGATGCCGTCCCTTCTGGACGACGCGCCGGAGGATGCCTTCAACCTAAACATCTATTTCGATCGCGCTATTGCGGCAGGCCGTCTCCACGGTCTCATGCTCCAAGGTCACTGGATCACCGTCGGCACGCCGGATGCGATCGCGGAGGCGGAGGCGGCCCTCGGCAGGTCCACCGGAGCGGCGTGATGAGCACCTTCGGGCCGAACATCTTCGCGATTCCAGCCGGCCTGCCCTTTCTCAGGACCCTTGCCGAAAGCCTGCTTGACGGCCGGCTTGCGACGAGCTTTCGATACGACCCCGGCAATCCGTTATCGCTTGCCGACGTGACGATCTACGTGCCGACCCGGCGATCGGCCCGGGTGCTCAGATCCGAATTCGTGGACGTTCTCGGCGGCCGATCGGCAATCCTTCCCCTTATCCGCCCGCTTGGCGAGACGGACGACGACAGCGGCTTCTTCAACGAAGCCGCGCCGGCCCTTCTCGACATGGCCGAGCCGCTTTCCGGCCCGGTCCGGCTGATCGAGCTCGCGAGATTGGTCCTTGCCTGGAGGAACCGGCTCCCTGCCGCGATCACCGCCGTTCACGCGGAAAGCCCGCTGGTGGCGCCGGCAAGTCCCGCCGACGCGATCTGGCTGGCGCGAAACCTCGCCGACATCATCGACGCCATGGAAACCGAAGAGCGCGACTGGAGCGCGCTGGAGGGCCTGGATGCGTCCAACCACGCGCTCTGGTGGCAGCTGACGCTCGAATTCCTGAAGATCGCCAGCGAATACTGGCCCGCGCGGCTTGCCGAACTGAAGCGGTCGTCACCGGCCATGCGCCGCAATGCGACGCTCCACGCGGAAGCGGAACGCTACCGGCTTTCGCGCCCATCCGGTCCGGTCATCGTGGCAGGCTCCACCGGCTCCATTCCGGCAACCGCGCGGCTGATCGCCGCCATCGCCGGGCTCGAAAAGGGCGCCGTCGTCCTGCCGGGGCTGGATATGTCCATGTCGGCGGAAGATTGGCGGCTCGTAGGGCGCGACCCGATCAGCGGGCTCGCGACCAGCGACGCGGCCGCCCGAAGCCATCCGCAATATGGCCTCTTCCGCCTGCTGGAGCAGCTCGGCACGGATCGAGAGTCGGTGGTCCTGCTCGCGGAGCCGCCGGAGGATGCCGCGCTGCGCTCATCCGTTTTCTCCGATGCCCTCCTGCCCGTCCAGGCGACATCCGGCTGGGGACGCGTGCGTGAAGGCCATGACGAAGGGCGGATTCTTTCCGCCTTTGCAGAGGTCTCGCTGGTCGAAGCCGCAAACGAGCGCGAGGAGGCAACCGCCATAGCAATCGCCCTCCGGCTTGCGCTGGAGGACGGCGAGGACTGCCAGGCCGCACTGATCACGCCCGACCGGAAGCTTGCCCGGCGTGTGGCGGCAGAACTCGCGCGGTTCGGGATCGAGGCGGACGATTCGGCCGGCACGCCGCTTCTTTCCACGCTGCAAGGCGGTCTCCTGCGGCTGCTGACCGAGACGGCATTGCGGCCGGGCGATCCCGTTCCCCTCGTTTCGCTGCTGAAGCATCCCCTGGCCCGGTTCGGCCAGACGGCGAAGGCCACGAGAGCAGCGGCAACGGCACTCGAGCTTCTCGCCCTTCGCGGAGGAACGGCCGAACTCGACATTTCCTCGCTCGAATCTCTTCTCGACGCCGCGCTCGAAAGGCATGCAACCGACCGCAAGCCGCCGGCCTGGCGGAAAGAGCTGCCCGACGGGGCGGTGCAGGCGGCACGCGATCTCGCGCTTCGCGTCCAGGCCGCCGTCGAGCCCTTGACAAGCGTGCTCGTTCGGCGGGAGCCGGGCGCTCGACGTTTCAGCGCCAGCCTGCCGCTTTCCGACTGGGCGGAGCGGACGGGGCGCGCATTGGAGGCCGTCGCAGTCGACGAGCGCGGCGACCTTGCAGCGCTCTGGTCCGGCGAAGCGGGCGACGGACTTGCCTCGCTTTTGAAGAGTGTCATCGAGACCGACGGCGAGATAACGGCGGACGGACCTCAATGGTGCGACATCATCGAGGCGCTCGGCGCCGGCGAGACCGTCAAGCCGCGCTCCATGCGGCATCCGCGCGTCTTCATCTTCGGTGCGTTGGAATCACGCCTGCAGCATGTCGACACCGTGGTCATCGGCGGTCTCAACGAAGGAACCTGGCCGAGCCAGACCGCAAACGACGCCTTCCTCTCCCGGATGATGAAGGTCGATATCGGCCTGGAGCCGCCCGAAAGACGGATCGGGCAGCTGGGTCACGACTTTCAAATGGCCGCAGCAGCCCCGAAGCTCGTGCTGACCCGCTCGCTTCGAAGCGGAGCCGCGCCGACCGTCGCCTCACGCTGGCTCCAGCGGCTGCTGGCAGTCGGCGGCAATGCGCTCGGCGATGCTATCCGCGAACGCGGGCGAAACCTACTTAGCTGGGCGGCCCTCCTCGACACGGGACCATCGCAGCCGGTGTCGCGAAAACCGGAGCCGAAGCCGCCGGCCGAAATGCAGCCGCGAAAATACTCGTTCAGCGAAATCGGCCGGCTTCGCCGCGATCCTTATGCGATCTACGCGCGGCATATCCTGAAGCTGCACCCGATCGACCCCTTCAACCTGGACCCCGGACCGGCGGAGCGCGGCTCGCTCTACCACCGCATCGCGGATCGTTTCGTGCGGGAACGGGACGAACGCGTCGACGACCTTTCCCTGATGAACCGGATCCTGGCGGAGGAATTCGACGCCACAGGGCTTCCGCTCCATATAGACGCCGTCTGGCGGCCGCGCTTTGCCGCCGTTTCGCGCGCCTTCGTCGATTGGCATGCGAGACGGAGCGGCAGCGTCGAGGAAAGCCTGACCGAAGTGCCGGCCTCGCTCGATCTCGGCTTTTCCGGCATGCGGCTGACCGGAACCGCGGACCGGATCGATCTTCTGCCCGACGGCCGGGCCGACATCATCGACTACAAGACCGGCAGTTTGCCTTCGCTGAAGGTGGCGCGCGCGCTTCTGGATCCGCAGCTTGCGCTGGAGGCGGCCGCGCTGCGCGAGGGAGCGTTTCGCCCCGCCGGCCGGCGCGAACCCGCCTCGCTCCTCTATGTGAGGCTGAAGCCCGGCGAACGCTTCAAGGCGGAAGAGGTCAACAACGAAGGCCGCAAGACCACGGCAAATACGATCTCGAAATCCGCAAGCGAGCTTGCCTGCGATGCGAGGGCCGAGCTCGAGAAGCTGCTGAAAGGGCTGCTCGAAGGCCGCTTCGGATTCGCCTCGCGGCTGATACCGGAGCAGGAGAGGAGCTACGGAGGCGAGTACGACCATCTGGCCCGCGTCGCCGAGTGGTCATCGGCCGAAGCCGGCGGGGAGGAAGACGATGGCTGAGCATGACCGCCCCGCATCCGACGATCCCGGCGCATGGCTGAGCTGGACCGCCGCACGGCAGGCAACGGCTTCGGATCCGGCGCGCTCGGCCTGGGTTTCGGCCAATGCCGGCTCCGGCAAGACCCATGTGCTCACCCAGCGTGTCATCCGATTGCTGCTCTCCGGGTGCCGACCCTCCGCCATCCTCTGCCTCACCTATACCAAGGCCGCGGCCTCGGAAATGTCGAACCGGGTGTTCGAGCGTCTTTCGCAATGGGCCACGCTCGCCGACGAAGCGCTTGCGGAACGGGTTGCCGCCATCGAAGGTCGTTATCCGGATTCCATCAAACTGCAGGAGGCGCGGCGGCTCTTCGCAAAGGCACTGGAGACGCCGGGCGGCCTGAAGATCCAGACGATCCATGCCTTCTGCGAGGCGCTTTTGCACCAGTTTCCGCTGGAGGCGAATGTCGCAGGCCACTTTTCCGTCCTCGACGAGAGGGCGGCAGCGGTGCTTCTGGCCGACGCCCGCAGGACGCTTCTCACCGCAACAGCTGCAGAAGACGACGAGGAGCTGGCCGGGGCTTTTGCCACGGTGCTCGACATCGCCGACGATACCGGGCTCGAGCGGCTGATTTCCGATGTGATCGCAAGACGGGGAGAGATCAACGACTTCCTGACGCGAGCCTATGCATCAGGCGGCGTCCCGGCCACACTGCGCCGGGAAATCGGCCTTGGAGAAGATGAGACGGAGCGATCCATCCTCGAAGCCTTCTGGCCGCTTCCGGGTTTGGATGGCGGAATGCTCGAACGCTATCTCGCTTCCGCCGAAGCACTGGGCAGCGAGACGGTGAAGCTGACGGCCGCCCGCCTGCATGCGGCCGCCATGCTGGAAGACGCAGCCGCGCGGCGGGAGGCGCTCTGCGCGATCTTCTTTACCGGTGCCGGAAAGCCCGCCAGTCTCGACCGTTCCTTCCTGTCGAAGAAGGTGAAAGAGAGCCTCCCCGAGGCGGAAGACGCGCTGATCGTCGCGCAGAATCACATCGTCTCGATGGACGACCGGCTGCGGCGCTGGCGGATGTTCGAGGCGACGCGCGCCGCCCTGATCATCGCCGAACGGCTGAACGGCGACTATGAGGACCTCAAGAAAAGCCGCAGCCTTCTCGACTTCGACGACCTCATCGACCGCACGGCGACGCTCCTGACGCGCGAGGGCGTGAGCGCCTGGGTCCATTACAAGCTGGACCAGGGGATCGACCACATCCTTGTGGACGAAGCGCAGGATACCAGCCCGCGACAATGGGAGATCATCACGTCGCTTACCGGCGATTTCTTTTCCGGGGAGACGGCGCGTGCGGCACGGCGGACCGTTTTCGCCGTCGGCGACGAGAAGCAGTCGATCTATTCCTTCCAGGGCGCCAGGCCGGAGCGTTTCGCCGAAGAAGGCAAGCTCGTGGAGAGGCGGGCGCTGCACGCAGATGCGGCCTTCAGCCCGATCCGCCTGCTCCTTTCCTTCCGTTCGACCCGGGACGTGCTCTCCGCCGTCGACCGCGTGTTCGAGGATGCGCTGAATGCCCGCGGGCTCGACCCTGCCGGAAACGGCATCGTCCACGCCTCGAACCGGGGCCGCGAACCCGGAGCGGTCGACGTCTGGGATGTCATCGCGCCGGCCGAAAACGTCGATGAGGATGACTGGACGGCACCTTTCGACGCCGTTCCGGAGGCAGCCCCCATCAACGTGCTTGCGCGCCGGATCGCCGACACGCTTGCCGGCTGGATCGGCCGTGAAACCGTCACGGTGAAAGGGACCGCGCGGCCGATGGAACCCGGCGATATCATCGTGCTGGTGCGCAAGCGCGACGCTTTCGTCAACGCGCTTACCCGTGCGCTGAAGCAACGGCATAACATCCCCGTCGCGGGCGCCGACCGCCTGATGCTGACGCATCACATCGCCATCCAGGATCTGGCCGCGCTCGGTCGCTTCACCGTCCTGCCGGAAGACGACCTTTCGCTTGCAGCTCTCCTGAAAAGTCCGCTCTTCAACCTTGACGAGGACGCGCTTTTCGAGCTCGCAGCAAAGCGGCCGGAAGGAGCGAGCCTGTGGCGGCATCTCCAGTCCGTCTCCTCGGGCGATACGCAACTCGAAGGGATCGTTACCCGGCTTTCCAAAATCCTGCTGTCGTCCGGTTCCCAGTCGGTTCACGACTTCTATGCCCGCGTGCTCGGCGCCGACGGCGGCCGGAAAGCCTTTCTTGCGCGGCTTGGAAGCGAGGCCGGCGAGATCATCGACGAATTCCTGACCTTCGCGCTCGATCAGGAGGAAAACGGTCTTCCGGGCCTTCAGGCTTTCGTCTCCACGCTGGAACTGGAGGCACCGACCGTCAAGCGCGAGCAGGACCAGGGCCGCAACGAGGTGCGGATCATGACCGTACATGCGGCGAAGGGCCTGGAAGCGCCGATCGTTTTCCTTGTCGACGGCGGCGGCAAGCCTTTCAGTCATAGCCACATGCCGCAACTGCGCTTCCTGGAGATATCCGGAAGCGCGGACCGCCTGCCCGCCTGGATGCCTGCCAAGGCGCTTTCGAACGCCTTGACGGAAGCCGACGCGCTCAGCGTGCGCGCCGCTGCCGAAGAAGAATATCGCCGCCTTCTTTATGTGGCGATGACACGGGCGGCCGACCGGCTCATCGTCTGCGGCTACCGCGGGCGCCAGGAAAACAAGGAGACGTGGCATCAGATGGTGACTGCGAGCCTTTCGGCGGATCCGGCGCGTGCACGAAAAATCACTTTCTCCACTCCGACGGAAGAATGGCAGGGACTGGCATGGCGCGAGGATGGGGCGTCAGACGTCGCAGCGGCAGCGGCCGGAAAGGCGGTCGAGAAGGTAAAAGCCGGTCTTCCGGAGGCGCTCGGAAAGGCGCTTCCGCCCCAACGCAACCTGCCGCGACCGTTGAGCCCGTCGGGAGCGGCTGCCGTAATCGACACCGCAGATGCGGACCTGATCGTCACCTCACCGCTCTTCGGCACCCGGACGAAGGGTTCCGGGCGATCGCTGGAACGCGGACGGATCCTGCACCGCTTTCTGCAGGTCCTACCCGGTTTCGCAGCCGAAGACAGGCATGGCGCAGCACGGCGCTATCTCGAACGGGCCGCGGCATACTGGCCGCAGGCCGAGCGGGAATCTCTCATCCGTTCCGCCCTTTCGGTCATGGACGATCCCGCGCTCGCAGGAGTCTTCTCCGAGGAAGCCAGGGCCGAAGTCTCGATCATGGGGACCTTGCGCCTTGGCCGGACGGACTATGCGGTTTCCGGCCGGGTGGACCGGATGATCGTTTCACAGGACGCCGTCGAGATCGTGGACTTCAAGACGAACCGCACACCGCCAACCCTTGCCGGCGAGATTCCGTTCGACCACCGGGCACAGCTCGCGATCTACCGGGCGATCCTCCAGCCGCTCTATCCGGGCAAGGATATCCGCTCAGCGCTGATCTATACCGAGGCGCCGGCGACCTTCTGGCTCGATCGGTCGATGCTCGAGGCAAGCCTTGCCGAGCTCGCAACAAAGTGAGATACCGGTCATTGAAATGACCGCCGCGCAGCATCACATGAAGCGCAACGCTATCTCACCAAGGAGAGCCCTCTATGGCTACCGTAAAAGTCGATAATTCCAATTTCCAGGCAGAAGTGCTGAATTCCGCCGAGCCGGTCGTGGTCGATTTCTGGGCCGAATGGTGCGGCCCGTGCAAGATGATCGCTCCTGCGCTTGAGGAAATCTCCACGGAACTCGCCGGCCGCGTGAAGGTCGCAAAGCTCAATATCGACGAGAACCCGGAGCTTGCCGCCCAGTTCGGCGTGCGTTCGATCCCGACGCTTGCCGTCTTCAAGGATGGCCAAGTAGCCGACATCAAGGTTGGCGCGGCTCCGAAGACTGCGCTCTCCTCGTGGATTTCCACGGCTGCCGCCTGAACGCGATTTTTAAAGTGAGCCATCTTAAAGCCCGGCCATCGCCGGGCTTTTTTCACGTCGGCGGCGTGCCGTTATCGGCGAGCACATCGCCCACGAGATAGAGCGATCCCCCGATCAGCACGCGTGGGGCGACATCGTCTTCCTGCACGATTTCCGCGATGATTCCGAGCGCGTCGGCAACCGAAGCCATCGGCTCCGCCTCGAGCCCGGCCTCCGCGGCGTCGCCCGCCAGAACGACGGGATCGATTCCTGCGTCTGACCCCCTTATCGGCACGGTGAAAACCCGCTCGGCAATGCCGCGGAAGGCGTCGAAATAGCCGACCGGATCCTTGGTGTTGATCATGCCCGTGATCAGAAAGAGAGGCCGAGGGTCGCGCTCCTCGAAATTCGCCATGGTCTCCGCAATGACCTGACCGGCGCCCGGATTATGGCCGCCGTCTATCCAGATCTCCGCCCCGCGCGGCGCCAGCTTCGACAGCGCGCCGCCTGCGAGCCTCTGCAGCCGCCCGGGCCACTCGACGGTCGCAAGACCCTTTTCGAATGCGGACTCGTTCAGCGAAAAGCCTGCCGCCTTCACCGCCCGTATGGCAGCCGCGGCATTGGCATGCTGATGACGGCCGGGAAGCCGTGGCAGCGGCAGATCATAGAGGCCGAACTCATCCTGATAGACGAGGCGCCCGAATTCCTCATGCGCAAAATAGTCCTGCCCATAGACCGTATGCGGGCAGGAAAGCCGCTCGGCGGTAGCGACCAGCACATTGCGGGCGGCCTCCTCGTCCTGCTGCCCGATCACGACGGGTATGCCGCACTTCATGATGCCCGCCTTTTCCGCGGCGATCAGCTCCACCCGGTCGCCGAGATAGGACTGATGGTCGAGCGAGATCGGCATGATCACGGAGACGGCGGGTTTTTCGATGACATTCGTCGCGTCGAAGCGGCCACCGAGGCCGACCTCTATGATCGCGACATCCGCCGGATGTTCCGAAAAAAGCAGGAAGGTGACGGCCGTCAGGATTTCGAAGACGGTGATCTTTTCGCCGCCATTGGCCTCCGCCACCCGGCGCACCGCATCGGCGAGCATATCGTCCGCCACATATTCACCATGACCGCCCGTTCTGCCGAGACGATAGCGCTCGTGCCAGTTCACCAGATGCGGAGACGTGTGGACATGGACACTGAGGCCTGCCGCCTCCAGGATCGAGCGGCAGAACGCCGTGAGCGAGCCCTTGCCATTCGTGCCTGCCACGTGGATTACCGGCGGCAGCCGCTTTTGCGGCTCGCCGAGCGCGGAGAGAAGCCGTGAAATGCGGTCGAGCGAAAGATCGAAACCCTTAGGATGAAGCGTCAGCAGCTTCTCTATTTCCCTGCCTGCCTCAGTCGTTTCCGCCGCTGTCATGCCCTCGCCCCATCCACCGAACGGATCAGGCTTGTGCGGCAATCGCCGCGATCCCGCCGCCAGGCACCGCCTTCGGCTTGGACGCGGCGGACGGCGTCTTCGTCAATATCTTCAGGAGACGCGCCAGGGTATCGGGGATATCGTGGCGCTTCACCACCATGTCGACCATTCCATGTGCCAGCAGGTATTCCGACGTCTGGAATCCCTCAGGCAATTTTTCGCGGATCGTCTGCTCGATCACCCGCTTGCCGGCAAAACATATCTCCGCACCGGGTTCAGCAAGATGGATGTCGCCGAGCATGGCATAGGAAGCGGTAACCCCGCCCGTCGTCGGATTGGTCAGAACGACGATGTAAGGCAGACCGGCTTCCTTCAGCATTTCGACGGCAACGGTCGTACGCGGAAGCTGCATCAGGGAAAGAATGCCCTCCTGCATGCGCGCGCCGCCGGATGCTGGAAACATCACCAGCGGGCATTTTTCGGCAATCGCGCGTTCGAAGGCCTTCACGATCGCCTCGCCGGCGGCAATTCCCAGCGAGCCGCCCATGAAATTGAACTCGTGCACGACGGCGACGAGCTTCAGACCCTTCACCAGACCGACGCCGGCGACGATCGTATCTTCCAGCTCGGTCTTGGCGCGACTGTCCTTCAGGCGGTCCGTATATTTCTTGGAGTCTCTGAACTTCAGCGGATCCTGCGCCACCTTCGGCTGCGGCAGGGATTCATAGACGCCGTCGTCAAACAGGTCCTTGAGCCGAGCCTTGGCCGGCATCTTCATGTGATAGCCGGATGCCGGAATAACCCACTTGTTTTCCTCGAGATCGCGGTGAAACACCATCTCGCCGGTTTCAGGGCATTTTATCCAGAGATTTTCAGGAACTTCCCTGCGGCCCAGCATCGAATTGATTTTCGGCCGAACGTAGTTTGTGATCCAGTTCACTTCAAAACTCCCGAATTACTTCGTCCCCATGTGGGGATTTCACTCCGCCGCCGCAAGGCGGGCGCTGCGTACGCCCGAGGCAAGGCTGCGCACCAGCGTCTCCACGCCGGCGACCGTCGCACCGGTCGCCTGCCCGTCGACCGTCAGGCTGGAGGCGATCTGGTTGACGATCGCCGTGCCGACGACCACGCCATCCGCCGAGGCACCGATCGCGCGGGCATGATCCGCGGTCTTGACGCCGAAACCAACACAGACCGGCAGGCTCGTATGGCTCTTGATGCGCTGTACCGCTCCCGAAATCAGCGACGGGTCCGGCAGGGCGGAGCCGGTAATGCCGTTCATCGAGACGTAATAGACGAAGCCCGAGGTATTCTCCAGAACCTTCGGAAGACGCTTGTCGTCGGTGGTCGGCGTCGCCAGACGAATGAAATTTATGCCCTTGGCAATCGCCGGAATGCAGAGCTCGTCATCCATCTCGGGCGGCAGGTCCACGACGATCAGGCCGTCGATGCCCGCATCGAGCGCGTCGTTGAGAAAGCGGTCGACGCCGTAGATATAGATCGGATTGTAATAGCCCATGAGAACGATGGGCGTCTCGTCGTCTTCTTTACGAAAGTCGCGGGCCATCTGCAGGGTCTTGGCAAGCGTCTGTCCGCCCTTGAGCGCACGCTGTCCGGCCACCTGAATCGCCGGACCGTCGGCCATCGGATCGGAAAACGGCATGCCGAGCTCGATCACGTCGGAACCGGCCCTCGGCAACACCTTCATGATTTCCAGCGAGCTTGCGTAGTCCGGGTCGCCGCCCATGAAATAGGTCACCAGTGCCGGCCGGCCTTCGGCAGCGAGATCCGCGAAACGCTTGTCCATTCGTGCGGTCATCTTAGAGCTCCATGCCGAGTAACTTGCCGACGGTGAAGATATCCTTGTCGCCCCGTCCCGAGAGGTTCATCAGGATGATCTCGTCCTTGCCCATCCTCGGCGCGCGCTTGATGACTTCGGCCAGTGCATGGCTCGGCTCGAGCGCCGGAATGATGCCTTCGACCCGCGTCAGAAGCTGGAAGGCCGCAAGCGCCTCGTCATCCATGATCGGCACATATTCCGCCCGGCCGGTATCGTTGAGCCAGGAGTGCTCCGGACCGATGCCCGGGTAGTCGAGACCGGCCGAAATCGAATGACCCTCCTTGATCTGGCCATCGGCATCCTGCAGCAGATAGGTGCGGTTGCCATGCAGTACGCCCGGCGAGCCGGCCGTGATCGAAGCGCAGTGCTCGTCACCGGAAAGCCCCTTGCCGCCGGCTTCGACGCCGACGATCTTCACGTCCTTGTCGTCGAGGAACGGATGGAAGATGCCGATCGCGTTGGACCCGCCGCCGACGGCGGCTATGACCACGTCTGGAAGACGTCCCTCGGCGGCGAGGATCTGCTCCTTCGCCTCCTGTCCTATGACAGCCTGGAAATCGCGCACCATTTCCGGATAGGGATGCGGCCCGGCGGCGGTTCCGATCAGATAATAGGTGTCCTCGACATTGGTCACCCAATCGCGCAGCGCCTCGTTCATGGCATCCTTCAGCGTGCCGTGTCCTGCCGTTACGGGCCGCACTTCGGCGCCCAGGAGCTTCATGCGGAAGACGTTCGGCGCCTGACGCTCGACATCCGTCGCGCCCATATAGACGACGCAGGGAAAACCGAAGCGCGCCGCGACCGTTGCCGTCGCGACGCCGTGCTGACCGGCACCGGTTTCGGCGATGATGCGCGTCTTGCCCATGCGCCGGGCAAGCAGGATCTGTCCGATGCAGTTGTTGATCTTGTGCGAGCCGGTGTGGTTCAACTCTTCCCGCTTGAAGTAGATTTTCGCGCCGCCGAGCTCGGCGGTAAGACGCTCTGCGAAATAGAGCGGGCTCGGCCGGCCGATATAGTGGGCTCCGAGATGGGCCAGTTCCTTCTTGAATTCGGGATCCGTCTTGGCTTCGTTCCACTTGTCCTGGAGGTCGAGAATAAGCGGCATCAGCGTTTCGGCGACGAAACGGCCGCCGTAAGTGCCGAAACGGCCATCCTCGTCCGGCCCCGCGCGGAACGAATTCAAGTTGGTTGACTGGTTCACTTCTAACTCCTTGAGACCGCCGGTTCGGCGATCGCCTGCCGCACCGCGTCGAAAAACGCTTCCATTCGGGCGATGTCCTTGACGCCGGGTGCGCTTTCCACGCCGGAGGAGACATCGATCCCCGGCGCCTGCGTGATCCGCAATGCCTCGCCGATATTGTCCTTGTTCAGGCCACCGGAAAGCATGTAATCGACTCCGTCGTCAAGCAGATGCATGAGCCGCCAGTCGAAAGAAACCCCGTTGCCCCCGGGCAGATCCGATCCCGCCGGCGGCTTGGCATCGAAGAGGAACCGGTCGGCTATTCCGATATAGGGTCCGATCTTCTCGATATCTCCCGCCTCCCGGATCGGGAGCGCCTTCATGACCGGCAATCCGTAGACCGCCTTGACATTCAGCACCCGCTCCGGGCTTTCGCTGCCATGAAGCTGCAGGATGTCGGGGGAAAGCAGCTCGACGATCTCATCGAGGTCATCGTTATGTGCATCGACGGTCACGGCGACGATCTTCGCACGGCCGCGGACAAGATCGGCGAGCGCACCTGCATCGGCGGGCTCTATATTGCGCGGACTTTTCGCAAAGAAGATGAAGCCCGTATGCGTCGCCCCCAGCGCGACCGCGCCGAGAGCCGCTTCCTCGGTCTTCAACCCGCAGATCTTGATATCGGTTTTCATGTCACGGACCTCGCATGAATCGGCGCGCGAGTCGAGCCGAAAGACGCCACGCAGCTTCCCTATTCCGACCCTTCGGCGATCCCGCTGTCCGGCATCCCTTGCAGTCCGGCGCATGGACGCCATATGAAACGCAATCCCCTTATCCGGAGCAACATATGCGTCTCATCATAGCCATCGTTCTGCCGTTCCTGCTGTTCTTCACGATCGGAAGACCGATTGCCGGGATCATATGCCTGATCCTGCAGATAACGCTGATCGGCTGGCTTCCGGCCGCGATCTGGGCGGTCTATGCGCTCAGCCAATACAAGACCGACCAGAAAATCCGCGATGCTCTCGGCGATCGGCGTCTCTGACGGTCATTCGAAATCGATCGCATGAAGCATGGTCCCGTTGCGCTTCAGCCAGCGCTTCGCCTCGTCCGTGCGCGGACAGAGTTCTGCGCATAACGCCCAGAAAGCCGGGCTGTGGTTCATTTCCCGCAGATGCGCGACCTCATGGGCGGCAAGATAATCTATCACGTGGGGCGGGGCCATGGCGATGCGCCAGGAGAAGCTCAGCGCTCCGTCCGACGAGCAGGAGCCCCAGCGGCTGCGGGTGTCGCGCAGCGTCAGTGACTTGACCTTTTTCCCGATTTTTCCCGCATGCGAATGGACCAGGGCTTCCAGATCGCGCCGCGCCTCCTTCTTCAGGAAGTCCGAAATGCGGCGCGGCAGGTGTTCGTCGAGCCCGCTGACACGCAGGATCGCCTCGCCATCCTCGACGGCCGCTTCGGTGAGCCCGCGCAATCTGCCCGTCGCCTGGATGCGATGAGCGACGCCGCGCAGGAAAATATGATTGCCGTCCGAAAGCGCGCCGTCGGAGGAAAAGCGCGCCAGCCTGGTCATGAGCCAGCCCTGATGCCGATCGAGAAAGTCGCGAATCTCCCGCTCGTGCAGACCGGCCGGCACAGTCATCTTCAGGGCACGGCCGCCCGGCTCTATGCGGAGCGTCAACCGCGTCGCCTGCGCATGGCGGCGGATCGTCAAAGGCAAAGTACGACCGTTCACCTCCAGATACCGCGTTTCGGGCGGCGGAGGCGCCTTCAGGGCACGGCGCGGCTTCCTGAAAGAGGAAAACATGATGCCTTTCTATCCGATTCGATGCGGACTGGAACAAACAAAACCGGCGCCCGAAAAGGCGCCGGTCCACGAAATCCATCCGTAAGGCCTGTCAGGCAGCCGGGTAACCGGGAACCGAGCCGGAGCCGCCGCCGGATTTGCGCTCGCGCATGAAGCGGTCGAATTCTTCCTGGTCCTTCGCCTTGCGCAGCTCGCGGACATAGGAATCGAACTCGGCACGCATCTCGTCGAGCTTGCGGCGCTCTTCCTCAAGCCGTGACAGTTCCGCATCGCGCCATTCATCGAAAGCGGTGTTTCCGGTGCCGAAACCGGGACGGCGATAGGATCTGCCGCCGCGACGGCAGGAGGCGAAGAAGCCGTCCGTCGCTTCATTGACGTCCTTCTTGAAGGATTTCAGGCGATCGCCAAACATAATGTAGGCCAACATGGCGAGACCGAGCGGCCAGAAAACCACGAAGCCGAGCACCATCAAGGCAATGGTCGCCGGAGTCCAGTCCGGACGTATCAGGGCTGATTGATTCATTGCAACCTTCCTCACATTCGTCGGGCAACCACAGTGGCGCCCTTGTTTTCGATGTGGGCAGGCCTGCATCATGCTTCAAGAGAATCTCCGGGAAAATCGGACAAGCGCCTGAAATGAGACCCTAAAATCAGCCATTTCCCGCCGATTTGCCGCCTTTGATGACGCGCGGGATGGGTCTTGCCGCCTTTCCGTGCTTTTCGATGAAGCCAAGGATGCGCGGCGCAATCTCCTTGCGGAAGCGCGAGCCGTTGAAAACGCCGTAATGCCCGACATCCGGCTGCATGTAATGCATGCGCATGCCGTCGGGTATGTTCGAACAGATCGTCTGTGCGGCCTTGGTCTGCCCGACGCCGGAGATGTCGTCGTTCTCGCCCTCCACCGTCAAGAGCGCCACGTTGCGGATGGCGCTCGTGTCGACGGGGCGTCCGCGATGCATCATCTCGCCCTTCGGCAGATCGTGGCGCATGAAGACGGTCTCCACGGTCTGGAGATAGAATTCGGCGGTCATGTCCATGACCGCGAGATATTCGTCGTAGAAGTCGCGGTGCTTCTCCGCGGCATCGCCATCGTTCTTCACGAGATGTTCGAAGAACTCCCTGTGCGCGATCAGGTGGCGGTCGAGATTCATCGACATGAACCCGGACAACTGCAGGAAGCCCGGATAGACCATGCGCATGAAGCCCGGCTGCGGCCACGGCACCGGCATGATGACATTGTCGCGGAACCACTCGATCGGCCGGTCCTCGGCAAGCTTGTTCACGGCGGTGGGGTTGGCGCGGGTATCGATCGGTCCGCCCATCAGCGTCATCGACGAGGGCGCGAGCGGATCGCCGTCCTCTTCCATCAGCGCCACGGCGGCAAGCACCGGAACGGAGGGCTGACAGACGGCGACGACGTGGGTGTCGGGGCCAAGCTCATGCAGCATCTGGATGACATAGTCGATGAAATCATCTAGATCGAAGCCGCCGTCCGAAAGCGGAACCATGCGGGCATCAACCCAGTCGGTGATATAGACCTCCGCCTTCGGCAGAAGGGTCTCGACGGTTCCGCGCAACAGCGTCGCATAGTGCCCCGACATCGGAGCGACGAGGAGAATCTTCGGGTCCGGCCTGTGGCCCGGCGGCAGAACACGCTGGAAATGAATGAGATTGCAGAACGGCTGCTTCCAGACGATCTTTTCGTGGACCGACACGGTCCTGCCGTCGACCAGCGTTTCGGAAAGCCCGAACTCCGGTTTGGCATAGCGTCGCGTCGTGCGTTCCAGCACCTCGAGACCCGCGGCCATCGCGCGCCCGAAATAAGTGTGCGAAATCGGGTTGAGGGGGTTGCGGAAGGACAGCCGCATCTGATCCGCAACGGCGCGCCAGGGCGCCATCATGGCATGGTTCAGTTCATAAAGTTGATAATACATCCGAAGCTTCCCGCTGCGACCGGCAACGTCATCGGCCGCGCTTGTGCTTTATGACTTGCTTTACGCAATTGCGAAGAGACTACCACCTTTTCGCTGCAGAGCAACAACGAAGCGGCATGCCATTCGGTTCCAACCCGCCGAATTTGAGAGGCCAACTACGCTCCGATCTTTACGATCGCCTTGATCAGACCCGATTTTTGCGTCGCCCAGCGGGCGAGATCAGCCGGGACCTGCTCCAGCACGGTGCGGTGCGTGACGAGCGCTTCCACCGGAACCAGACCATCCCGTATCGATCTCGCGACATGCTCGAAATCCGGCCGTGTCGCATTCCGGCTGCCGACCAGCATCATCTCGCGCTTGTGGAATTCCGGATCGGAGAAGCGGATCTCCTCCTTCACCACACTGACCAGAACCAAAGTGCCGCCATGGGCGACGTAGGAAAAAGCCGTCTCCATCGATTTGGCATACCCCGTCGCATCGAAGACGGCATCAAAGCCGTCGCCGGCGGTTGCGGCCGCGACCGCCGCCGCCGTATCCGAATCCGCGACGATGCCCCTGTCGAAGCCGAGGCGGTCGCGGGCCATCGCCAGCCGCTCTTCGGAGCTGTCGAGCAAGGTCACCTCGTGCCCGGCGATCCGGGAAAAGATCGCCGTGCCGAGCCCTATGGGGCCTGCGCCGATCACCAGCGCCCGCGCACCCCGACCGGCGAGCGAGCGGCGCACCGCATGGGCGCCGATCGCCAGAAATTCGACGGTCGCCGCCGCCTCGAGGGAAAGGCCTTCGGCGGAATAGAGATTGCCGGCAGGCATCGCGATCTCCTCGCAGAATGCACCGTCCGTATGAACGCCGAGAACGCGAATCGCGGTGCAGCAGTTCGGCTTTCCCTGCCGGCAGGCAATGCAGGTGCCGCAGGAAATATAGGGGTTGACGATGACCGGAGCGCCGGCGGCGAAGCCGCTTCCGGCAGGCGCCTCGAGCACCGTCGCGGAGATTTCATGACCCATGATCCGGGGATATTCGAGGTAGGGATGCTTGCCCTCGAAGATATGATAATCGGTGCCGCAGATGCCGACATGGCTTACCGCGAGCCTTACCCAGCCTTCCGGCGTGGACGCCGGTGCGGCCTTTTCCGCCAGTTGGAGCCGCCCGGGTTCGGTACAGATAACCGCTTTCATGACTGTGCACTTTCATTTCGCGAGGCTGCCTCGCGCTTCTCGTTGACCGGGCGCTCGGTGCTTACCGACTGCCGCGCCGGCGAAGCTGGTCGAAATAGACGATGACGATGATGAGCAGGCCGGTAATGATGCGCTGCCAAAACGAATTGACGTTCAGAAGATTAGCGCCGTTGTTGATCGTCGCCAGAATGAAGGCGCCGATCAGGGGGCCATGGACCGACCCGACAGCGCCGAAGAGGCTGGTGCCGCCAATGACAGTGGAGGCGATCGCCTGCAACTCCCAGCCTTCCGCCTGCGTCGCGTTTCCGATGCCAATACGGGAAGCAAGCAGGATGCCGACGAAGGCGGCGCAGGTGGAGGAAAGCACATAGGCCATGTAGATCGTGCGGTTGACGTTGACGCCCGAGAGACGCGCCGCTTCCGCATTGGAGCCGACCGCGAAGAGATAGCGCCCCCAGCGGCTGAGATGAAGGAAGACATAGGCCGGCACGGCGACGACGATCACCATCCAGAAAAGGCTCGGAATACCGAGGAAATTGGCACGCGCGAAATTGGTGAATCCTTCATTGGTGATCGAGATCGTCGAACCGTTGGTTATCAGCAATCCGACACCGCGCAACGCCGTCAAGGTGGCGAGCGTGATGATGAATGGCGGCAGCCCCATGCGTACGATGCCGAAGCCGTGGAACAGGCCGATGGCGACGCCGATCAGGAGCGTGATGAGAATGGCCGCCCAAAGCGGCACGCCGGCCTGCAGCAGCCAGGCGATGATCACCGTCGTGAAACCGACGATCGCCCCGACCGAAAGGTCGATGCCGGCCGTGATGATCACGAATGTCTGGCCCACGGCGAGGATCGCGGTCATCGCTCCCTGGCGCAGCAGATTGCTGATGTTGAGCGGCGTCCAGAAACTGGCCGTCCAGAAACCGAGCAGGATCCAGAGGAAAAGAAGAAGCCCTATCAGCGTCAGGCTGAAGAGGATGTTCATTCCGCGGCGCGGGGCCGGTGCGGCGCTTTCGCTGGGGGTCGCGGTCATATGCTTCTTCCTCTCCCTTAAATTTTCTCGGACGCGATCGCCTCGCCCAGCACGACCTCGTGCGTGGCCTCGTGAAAGCCATGGCTGGCAACCAGGCGGCCTGCGCGAAAGACATGCAGCCGGTCGGCAAGCTCATAGACTTCCGGAAGATAGGATGAGATCAGGATGATGCCTGCCCCTTCCCTGAGCAGCTTGGCGAAGAGCCGGTAGATCTCCGCCTTGGTGCCGACATCGACGCCGACCGTCGGCTCGTCGAAGATAAAGAGCCGCGCGCCATGGCTCAGCCATTTCCCGATGACGATCTTCTGCTGGTTTCCGCCCGACATGGCGGAGGCAAGGACCCGGCGTGACGGCGTCTTGATGCTGAGATCGCGGATTTGGCGGTCCGCATTGGCCGCCTCTTCCCGGCGGCCGATCACCGGGCCGCTGCTCAGACGCTTGAACACCGGAAGGTTGATGTTGAGCCCGATCGGCAGGTTGAGGCAAAGGCCCTGATCCCGGCGGCTTTCCGGAGCGAGCGCGATGCCGAGGTCCATTGCCGCCCGCTCGCTGCCGATCTCGACCTTGCGGCCGTTCCAGTAGATTTCGCCGGCCGATACCGGCTGACGTCCATAAAGGCCAAGCGCGAATTCGCTGCGTCCGGCACCGATCAATCCGTAGAGACCGACTATCTCCCCGGCGCGCACCGAGAGCGAAACATCTTCGAAGCCGGGACCCGACAGCCCCCGAGTCTCCAGAATGGTTTCGCCGAGAGGGATTTCTTCCTTGTGATAGATCTGTTCGATCGAGCGGTTGATCATCATGGCGATCAGTTCCGTTTCGTCGGTTTCGCCGATCAGCCGCGTCCCGACATGCGTGCCGTCGCGCAGCACCGAGACGCGATCGGCGAGCTCGAAGACCTCCTCCATGCGGTGGCTGATATAGACGATCGTGACGCCCTGCTCCTTCAGGCGCCGGATCAGGCGGAAAAGCTGAGCCGATTCCTGTCGGGTGAGATAGGCCGTCGGCTCGTCGAAGATAAGGAAGCGGATACCGCGCATCGCCGCCCGTGCCGTCGCGACGAGCTGCTGCTGGCCGATCGTCAGGCTGGAAAGGAGCGCCCCCGCCGGCAGGTGAAAGCCGAGATCGTCCAGAACCGCCTGAGCCGCATTGACCATGGAGCGCTGCCGCATCAGGCCGTAACGGTCCATCTCGTCGCCGAGGAACATGTTCGCGGCAACACTCAGATGCGGGCAGAGCACCACCTCCTGGTGGACCGCATTGATGCCTCGCGAAATCGCCTCGGTCGGCGTCGAAAGCTGGACCGGACGTCCGCACCAGTAGATTTCGCCCGCTGTACGGCGGATGACGCCGGTCAGAAGCTTGATGAGGGTCGATTTTCCCGCGCCGTTCTCGCCGACGATCGCATGGATCTCGCCCGAGAGAAAGGCGACCGTTGTCGGCTTCAACGCCTCGACCAATCCGTATTTCTTCTGCAGACCCCGCAATTCGAGGATGGGCGCACTTCGCGGCACAGCGTCGGATTCCGCCAGTTTCGCCTCGTCGTCGTGCCTATGGGCGAGCTCTTCGAAGCTGCTCATGACAACGGTCCTCCTCTGCTTGCGGGAAGGTCCGCCCGGCGCAGACGGCCGGGCGGACGAACAGGATGGAAGCCTTCCGCAATCCTCAGATCTTCGGATTCAGAAGCGCGTCGATCTTCGGGTCCGACATATTGGCCTTGGTCACCAGATTGGCGCCGGTATCGACATTGGTTTCCACCTTTTCGCCCTTGGAGGCGGCAAGCGCGGTCTTCACCCCGTCATAGCCCATGCGATAGGGGTCCTGAACGACGAGGCCGGCGATGGCACCCTCCTTGAGGAAGCCGACCGTCTTGTCGTCGCTGTCGAAGCCGATCACCTTGATCTTGTCGCCGAGCTTGTTTTCGGCAATCGCCTGTCCCACGCCCTGCGCCATGATGAGGTTCGAGGCAAAAACGCCGACGAGGTTCGGGTTGGCGGTGATGAGATCGGTCATCATGTTGAGACCGGTCGTCGCCTGACCATCGGCATATCTGTCGGCAACCACCTTGAGGCCCGGATACTTGGTTTTCACCTGATCGAGGAAGCCTTCGCGACGCTGATCGAGCGAGCCGACACCCGGAAGGCTGGTGATGATCGCGATATCGCCTTCCTCTTTGCCCGTCATCTCCTTGATGGCAGCGGCGAGACCGTCCGCCGCGATCCGGCCGCCCTGGACGTTGTCGGTCGTCAGAAACGAAACGAAGGACTTGGAATCGGCGGCCGAGTCGATGCCGATGATCGGGACGGACTTCGCCGCCTCGTCGACGGGTTTGCCGAGCGCCTTGAATTCCGTCGGCGAAATCACGACGGCCGCCGGGCTTCCGGCGACGGCATTCTCGAGGATGCTGATCTGGCCGTTGATATCGGCCTCGGACTGGGCGCCGAGTTCCGGAACGTTCACGCCGAGGTCCTTGCCGGCCTGCCGGGCGCCGGCCAACACGATCTGCCAATAGAAGGACGTCGTGTCCTTCACGATAATCGGTATCGTCACGTCCTGCGCGAGGGACGTGGCGGGGTTCATTGTTGCCAAAACGGCTGCGCCAGCCAGAGCCGTAAAGGCGCGGCGTGACAGAAGCGACCTGAAAATGCTCATGTTGTTCTCCTCTCGGTGTGCCCCTGTCCTCCTTGGAAAATCGTGCCGCAGGGTGCGCCAGCTCGACTTTTTATCGATAAAAAACATTTACTATCGGCAAGCTATTACAGCATCCGGCGAAAAGCAAGCATGCCGGCACGGGCGCTGTCCACGCCATTCTTCTCTTGATTTCCAAGCTTTCAGAATCATTTCCACCTGCCCTCCCTTGCCGGTGGTTGCCGATTCACACCCTGTAGATTTCGTGCGGCTGCACCACGCCTTTTTTCAGGATGATGTTGCCGTAGAGCCTGAATTCCGTAGTCGCGACGATATAAGCCGCCTTTCTCGCCATTTCATAGAAGGCGAAGCGCTCGACGGAATGCACGGTGAAATCACCGGCGAGACGATGCACCAGCTTCTGGAACTCGACGCAGACCTCCGGTACCGCATCCGGATCTCCAACGACCTGCATCCGCCATGCCGCCTGCGGCACGAAGGTGTCCAGCGGCATATGCGCCAGGATCGCTTCCGTGACGGCGAGCGCATCGACGCCGTCGGCCCTGATCACCTTCGGACCGAGAAAGCTCGACGGGAAGTTCGCATCCGCGATCACGATGTCGTCGCCATGCCCCATGGTCCTGATCGCATGAAGCAGATCCGGGCCAAGCAGCGGATGAATACCTTTCAACATATCGCTTCGTCTCTCCTCACCGTTTTTACTGCCGCACCGCTTCGGGCCCAAGTTCCGGCGCTACGAGCGTGTGTTCTTCGAAAGCCTCATAAATGTCGTCCGGCAGCGAGCGGCGCGCAAGCTCCATGTTGCGGACCAGGCTCCGGGGCTTCGCCGTGCCGAGAAGAACGGATGCGACCGCGGGATGGCGCAAGGGGAACTGGATCGCCGGAGCAGCCAGCGGCAGGCCCTTCGATCCGGCAATCTCTTCCATGGCGCCAACCTTTCGAAGAACGTCTTTCGTCGCGGGCATATAGTCGAAATGGGCGCCCTCCACCGGACCTGTCGCCAGAATACCCGAATTGAAAACGCCGCCAACCACCAGGGAAGTCCTCTTCTTCTCGCAAAGAGGCAGCAATTCGGCGACTGCGGAACGGTCGAGCAACGTATACCGTCCGGCCAGAAGAATGCAGTCGATGTCGGCGCGGCGCATTACGTCGAGGCAGACGGGCACCTCGTTCACGCCGAGACCATAAGCCTTGATCGTGCCGGACGACTTGAGTTCTTCCAGCGCCTTGAGACCGGAATCGAGCAGCTGTCCGAGATGGAACCGGTTCTTCTCCGCGCCGTGCGTGTAAGCGCCTATGTCATGCACATAGAGAATATCGATCCGATTGAGACCCAGTCGCGCATAGCTCATCTCCACCGATCGCATGATGCCGTCATAGCTGTAATCATAGCGCACATCGAACGGCAGCGGATCGACATAACCGTAGCTGGGCACCTTGTCGTCCGGAACGGGGAACATCAGACGGCCGACCTTGGTCGACAGGACATAGCTGTCCCGAGGCTTGTCTCGCAGGAAATCGCCGGTATGGCGCTCCGCCAGGCCGAAACCGTACCAGGGCGCGGTATCGAAATAGCGCAGATCCTCATCCCAGGCCGCAGCAAGCGTTGCCATCGCCACGTCACGCGGGCAGGCACGATAAAGTCCGCCGAGCGCTGCCGTGCCGAAGCTGAACTCGCTTACGGCCAACCCCGTCGCGCCGATGGTTCTCGTCCTCATGTCTCCTCCCCGGTATCGCGGGACCATGCATTTTCTTCATGGACACGATTGTCTTTTATCGGCAATAGACAGTTCCCGGTCAATGACTATTATGTCGCTCAAACCATGCAGCGGCATCGCCGCGACACAGTCGAGGGAGGACATCATGCCGTACCAGACGCAACATCGAGGCCCGTCCGCCAGGCCCCGCCCCGCCGGCAACTAGCCACGGCCCTCGCAACACCATGGCCAAGCAGAATACAGTCTTCAAGGATGCCTTCAACCGCTGTCTGAAGCTTCTCGAGCAAGGCTCGACCTTGCCGTCCGAGCCGGAGCTCGGCGCGTCGCTCGGCGTCAGCCGGACCACGGTTCGAGCAATCCTTACCCGACTGGAGGAAATCGGGCTGCTTGCCTGGGAAAAGCGGCAGAAAATCGTGCTGCGAAAGCCCGCCTCGGCGGATTATTATCCGACGGAGGAGACCGATTCGCTTTCGGAGATCATCGAGCGCAGCTTCATGCGCCGCATTCTTGCCGGCGGGGCCGCACCCGGCATGCAGATCAACGAACTGGAGCTTGCACGCGAGATCGGAACCGGCACGACCAGCGTGCGCGAATTCCTGATTCGGTTCAGCCGCTTCGGGCTGATCGAGAAACGGCCGAACAGCCACTGGATATTGAAGGGGTTCACACGGGAATTTGCGCTGGAACTGACGGAGGTGCGGGAGATGTTCGAGCTTCGCTCCGCGGCCGCTTTCCTCCATCTGCCCGACGAACATACGGCATGGGGCGAACTCGATGCCATCGAGGCGGTGCATCACGACATCCTGGCCGATATCGAAAACCGCTACCGGGACTTCTCCGAACTCGACGAGCGCTTCCATCTCCTGGTGCACAAGGCCTCCAGAAACCGCTTCATCATCGATTTCTACGACGTCATCGCCATCGTCTTCCACTATCACTACCAATGGAACAAGACGAACGCCCGTCAGCGCAACGCCCGCGCGCTGGAAGAGCACCTTGCCTATATCGCCGCACTGCGCTCGCGCGATCCCGTCCGCGTCGAGGAAGCCTGCCGGCGGCATCTCAAATCCGCGCGCGAAACTCTTTTGCAATCCATCAACTGACGCAGATCGTACGCCACCGGGAGCGAGCCATGCCGACACCTATCCTGCAGTTCGGAACGAGCCGGTTCCTTCAGGCCCATGCCGACCTTTTCATCAGCGAGGCGCTGGAGCGGGGGGAGGCGCTCGGCAAGGTGACCGTAGTCCAGACCACGGGGTCGGCGGAGCGCGCCCGGCGGCTGAAGGCGCTCGCCGCACCGGACGGCTTTCCTGTCGTCATAAGGGGGCTGAAGGACGGCACGGAGATCAATCGCGAGCAACGGGTGACGAGCGTTGCAAAAACGCTTTCCACGGGGACCGACTGGAGCGAGGTCGAGCAGGTCTTCGACCAGGCACTCGTCGTCATCTCCAACACTGGAGATACCGGCTACCATGTCGACGCGGACGACGTTTCCGGATCGGTCCCGACGTCTTTTCCCGGAAAGCTTCTCGCGCTGCTTTATGCTCGTTTCCAGCGCGGCGGAGGGCCGCTGACCATTCTTCCCTGCGAGCTCGTGTCGCGCAACGGCGAGGTTCTGAAGCGCATCACCCTGAAACTGCAGGCAGACCGTTATCCGAATTCATCGTTTCGGCCCTGGCTGGAAGAGAACGTGATATGGGCCAATACGCTTGTCGACCGTATCGTCTCCGAACCGATCGAGCCGGCAGGAGCCATAGCAGAACCCTATGCACTCTGGGCGATCGAGAAGCAGCCCGGACTCGTGCTCCCCTGTACCCACGCGTCCGTTCTGGCCGTCGACGATCTCACCCCTTACGAGAAGCTCAAGCTCCATATCCTGAATCTCGGCCATACGGTCCTCGCAGACTTCTGGATGAAGGAAGGCCGGAGAAGCGATGAAACCGTACGCGAGATCCTTGCTGACACCTTCGTCGCGGAGCGGCTGACGCAGATCTATCTCGAAGAGGTCGTTCCGGGCTTTGCCGCGAAAGACCTCGGCGAGCAGGCGGAAGCCTATGTGGCTGCGACGATGGAGCGGTTCAACAATCCCTTCCTCGATCACAAAATCAGCGATATCGCCAACCACCACGCAGAGAAGGTCATCCGCCGCATTGTCGATTTCAAGGAATGGACGCCGACTGTTTCGATGCCGGAACTGTCGGCGATAGCAGGAATTCAGTAGCCGCTCCTGGAAGGGGGCTGCGCCTCCTCCCCGAGAAATTCGCGCCGCAGACCGTCAATCGCGCGTACGAAAGCCGAGACGTCCGTTCCGATCGCCATGAAATCGGCGCCGAGCGTGCGATATTGCTGCGCCTGGACGGGGTCGATCGTCATGATGCCCCGCGCTTTGCCATGGCGATGGATGCGTTCGAAAGCATCGCGGATGGCCTCCTGCACCGGCGCGGCGCCGGGTTGTCCGAGATATCCCATGTCGGCGGCGAGATCGGACGGACCAACGAAAAGGCCGTCGACACCTTCGACGAAGGCGATCTCGTCCAGGTTTTCCAGGGCATTGCGGCTTTCTATCTGCACCACCAGGCAGATTTCATCGTCGGCGGTGCGCAAATAATCGGGGATGCGGTTGAAGGCGCTGGAGCGCCCCAATCCGGCTCCCACGCCGCGAATACCTTTCGGCGGATAACGAACCGCGCGCACAAGTGCTTCGGCCTGCTCGGCCGTCTCGACCATCGGAACGAGAAAGCTCTGCGCACCCTGATCCAGGAGCTGCTTCAGCATCCAGGCCTCGCCCATGGGCGGCCGCACGATCGCATGGCTCGTGCTATGCCGAAGCGCCCCTATCTGCGCGCTGATGGATCGGACGTCGTTCGGCCCATGCTCGCCGTCGAGAAGAAGCCAATCGTAACCGCTCCCCGACGCGATCTCCGCCACATAGGGGCTGCCGAGCGCAAGCCAGAGGCCAAGCTGGAACCGACCTTCCCGCAATGCGGCCTTGAACGGGTTTTTCGGAGCGGGCATGACGAAATCTCCACGGCGAAAAAGAAGAACGGTCGGCCGGATCCGACGTCGGTGAACGCGTCAGGCTATGCCACCGAGGCACACATACTTCATCTCGGTAAATTCCTCGATTCCGTATTTCGAACCCTCGCGTCCGAGCCCGGAAAGCTTGACGCCGCCGAAGGGCGCCTCCGCCGTCGAGATCAGACCCGTATTGACGCCGACCATGCCATATTCCAGCGCCTCGGCGACCCGGAAGACGCGGGCAAGGTCCTTTGCGTAGAAATAGGAGGCAAGACCGAACTCGGTATCGTTCGCCTGTGCGATCACATCCGCCTCGTCCTTGAACCGGAAAAGCGGTGCGACAGGGCCAAAAGTCTCCTCGCGTGCAACTGCCATTGCCGGAGTGACGTCGGCGATCACCGTCGCCTCATAGAAGGTGCCGCCAAGCGCATGCCGCCGGCCGCCCTTCACGATACGGCCACCCTTGGCGAGCGCATCGGCGACATGCTCTTCCACCTTTTCGAGCGCGGCCGTGTCGATCAGCGGGCCGAGGATCACGCCTTCGTCGAAGCCGTTGCCGGTCTTGAGGCTGCCGACCGCCGCGGCAAGCTTTTCGGAAAACGCGTCGTAGACCGCGTCCTGCACGTAGATGCGGTTGGCGCAGACACAGGTCTGACCGTTGTTGCGGAACTTGGCAATCAGCGCACCCTCGACCGCGGCATCGAGATCGGCGTCGTCGAAAACGATGAAGGGCGCGTTTCCGCCAAGCTCGAGACCGAGCTTCTTGATGGTCGGCGCGCTTTGCTTGTAGAGCTCGGCGCCGATCTCCGTCGAGCCGGTGAAGGTGAGCTTGCGTATGACGGGATTGGCGGTCATTTCGCCGCCGATCTCGCGCGCCGAACCGGTAATGACACTGAAGAGGCCGGCCGGAAGGCCTGCACGCTCGCCCAGGACCGCCAGCGCGATGGCCGAGAAGGGGGTTTGCGACGCAGGCTTCAGGACCATGGCGCAGCCGGCCGCAAAGGCCGGGCCCGCCTTGCGCGTGATCATCGCATTGGGGAAATTCCATGGGGTGATAGCCGCGACGACGCCTATCGGCTGCTTCATGACGAAGATGCGCTTGTCCTTCTGGTGGCCGAGAACGATGTCGCCATAGACACGGCGCGCTTCTTCCGCAAACCACTCGATGAAACTCGCGCCGTAGGCAATCTCACCCTTGGCCTCGGCGAGCGGCTTGCCCTGTTCCATGGTCAGGATACGGCCGAGATCGTCCTGGTTGGCCATCATCAGCTCGAACCATCTGCGAAGAATGACCGAGCGCTCCTTCGCCGTGCGGGCCGCCCATTCCTTCTGCGCCTTGCGGGCGGCGTCGATCGCCTCTCTGGTCTCCGCCGCGCCAAGCTTCGGCACAAGGCCGATCGTTTCTCCGGTCGCCGGATTGGTGACGGCGATCGCCGAAGACGCTTCGGCTTCGATCCAGCGGGTGCCCACACGTGCGGCCTGGCGTAGCAGGGAAGGGTCTTTCAGGCTCATCGGTCTTTACCTCGTTCTTCGCAGTTGAAAGGTTTATAGGCGCTTTTCTTCCCTTTCGACAATGACGGGGATGCGGCTTTTGATCCTGCGCAAACCTGGACTGCCGCGTGGAGGACGGTCGTCAAACGATGATCTCCCATGCCGAAACATCACTTCCGCGGCACCGAGACGCGGATTAAGGTCTAAACTCGACCCGTGCACCCGCCTTCAATTCGCATAAGGAAAGATGATGACGACGAGCAATTCCCGCACCTCCGAACATCCGGTCTCAACGCTTTTCCTCGACCGGTGGTCGCCCCGGGCCTTCACCGGGGAAAGCATGTCCGAGGAGGCGCTCCTTTCTCTCTTCGAGGCTGCCCGATGGGCGCCTTCCGCCAGCAACCTGCAGCCATGGCGCTTCGTCTACGCCCATCGGGAAACCGGGCATTGGGAAACACTTCTCGGAATCCTGAACGAGGGCAATCAACGCTGGGCGAAGAATGCCGCCGTGCTGGCAATCATCATTTCGAAAACCCACAACCGCTCCGAGGCGACGGGAGAACTGCGCGCATCCTATACGCACGCCTTCGATGCCGGCGCTGCCTGGTATGCGCTTGCCCTGCAGGCGACGCTCTGCGGACTTCACGCGCATGCGATGGGCGGCATCGATCGGGACAAGGCCATGCAGGTGCTCGAAATACCGGATGGTTTCCGTGTCGAGGCCGCGGTTGCGATCGGAAAGATAGCAGACAGGGAAATCCTGCCGGAGGATCTGCGCGCCCGCGAAAATCCGAGCCAGCGCAAGCCCGTCGCGGAATTCGCGTTCGAAGGCCGGTTCGTCGGAGGCTGAAACGGGCGGCGGCTCGAACCGGGCGCTGGTTAGGCGACCGGTCCGACCGCGCGGCTTATTTCGCCGGATTCAGGTTTTAATTGCGGCGGAGCCGGTCCAGTCGCCGAGACGGAATTCAAGCCGCCCGGTAGCTCCAGTTCGCGAACGGATCCGCCATGTCTCGCCAGAGGTCGGGCTGAAACACCGGGCTTTTGACGAGACAAGCGTCGAGTTCGGCGCGGATGCCGCCTTCGTCCATCGGATCGCAACCGATGAAGACGATTTCCTGGCGCCGGTCGCCCCATACGGGATCCATGCCGGCTTCAATGGCGCGAACGAATTCCGAGTCGTGCGGCCAGCGTTCTTTCGGAACGGCGCACCACCAGAGACCGGCCCTGCCGGTGCGCACGAGGGGGCCAGCCTGGCTGATCTCACCCACATGATAGGGACGGGTGGCCAGCCAGAAGAAACCCTTCGCCCTGACGACGCCAGGCCATGATCTATCGAGGAATGCCTGGAACTTCATGGGATCGAAGGGCTGGCGCGCGCGATAAACGAACGAGCGGATGCCATATTCCTCCGTTTCGGGGACGTGATCCGAAAAACCGTGAAGTTCCTTGTACCAGAGCGGATGCTGTTCGGCTTTCGCCAGGTCGAAACGGCCGGTTCCCAACACTTCCTTCAATTCGACCCTTCCGAAATCCGCCTCCAGCAGCCGGGCATCCGGATTGAGACCGACGATGATCTTGCGGGCGGCATCGAGCTCGTCCGGACTTGCGGAGCTTGCCTTGTTGAGGATGACGACGTCGGCAAACTCAATCTGATCGACCAGAAGATCGACCAGCGTGCGGCTGTCGCCTTCCCCTGCAGTCTCGCCGCGATCAGCTAGGAAATCGGTCGAGCTGTAGTCCGCAAGCAGGTTCGCTGCATCCACGACCGTCACCATCGTATCGAGCACAGCGACATCGGCAAGGCTCTTGCCGCTTTCGTCGCGGAAATCGAAGGTGGTCGCTACCGGCAGAGGTTCCGAAATGCCGGTCGATTCGATCAGCAGATAGTCGAACCTGCCCTGCTCGGCGAGGCTGCGCACTTCCCGCAGCAGATCATCGCGCAGGGTGCAGCAGATGCAGCCATTCGTCATCTCCACAAGCTGCTCTTGCGTCCTCGAAAGATCGGCCCCGCCATCGCGCACCAGGGCCGCATCGATATTGACCTCGCTCATGTCGTTGACGATGACGGCGACGCGCAAGGCGTCGCGATTGTTGAGGATATGGTTGAGAACGGTGGTTTTCCCCGCCCCCAGAAATCCCGACAGAACCGTGACCGGGAGCTTGGGCGTTTTCATTGACATCTCCTTTCGACGAACTCGAACTGAACGATTGCACTCGGCGTCGCTCTTCTATAATCGTAACGTTATAACATAAACACAAGCTCGACAATGCTCCCGATCCGCTCCTATGAAAAGTCCCCGTTCGAGGCCTTGACGCCTTGCCGCGCGCAGTCCTATCAAGGACGCGACGGTTCCCCGAGGAATGACTTCCAGGGGATTAATAGGGAACACGGTGCGGACGACCCAAAAGGGACCAAGACCGTGGCTGCCCCCGCAACTGTAAGCGGATGCCGATCATCCTCGGACGCCGAAAACATTCGGCGTCATGCCACTGTGCAGCCAGCAAGCGCACGGGAAGGCAGATGGAAGGCGATGACGCGAGCCAGGAGACCTGCCGTCATAACCATAAATCCAACGTCACGGGCGGGGTTGCCCGAGTCAGGAGCCGACATGACAGATATTGATTCCCGCATCATGCGCATGAGCCTCATGATGATTGCCGAACGGAACCTGTCGCTTTTCCCGCATTGACGGATAGCGCGCATCGCCGATCACCGGTCCTTGCAGGTCCGGAGCGGCACTCCTTTGCCTTCATTCCCCCAACGCACAAGCATTTTCCATGAGGTCATGATGAGATATTTTTCCACATTACGCGGATTGAGCCGCATCGCCGCCATTGCCCTGCTTGCCGGGGCCGGCTTCGCCGCTCCTGCATTCTCCGCCCCCACCGCCTATCCGCTGACACTCGAGAACTGCGGCAGGCCCGTTACCTTCACCAAGACGCCGGAACGCGTTGTCTCCATCGGACAGGGAATGACCGAGATCCTGTTCTCTCTCGGCCTGGCCGACAGAATTGCCGGAACGGCCGTCTGGCTCGGCCCCGTTCTTCTCGAATACGCGGAAACGAATGCGAGGATCAAAAGGCTTGCGGACAACGACCCCAGCTTCGAGGCCGTCGTCGGGCAGGAGCCGGATCTCGTCGCCGCCGAATACGAATGGCATGTCGGTTCCGAGGGTTCGGTCGGGAAGCGTGAGCAGTTTTCCGAACTCGACATCGAGACCTATGTCTCGCCGGCCGACTGCGTCGCCAAGATCAATTCCGCGGGCGGCGACGGGGTGCGCAAGGAGCTCTTCACCATGGATCTGATCTATCGGGAGATCGGGGAGCTGGCGCAGATCTTCGATGTTCAGGACCGCGGCGAGGCACTGATAGAGAAGCTGAAAAGGCGCGAGGCGGACGCAGTGGCGTCGCTCGGCGGATCGGGCAAGGACCTTCCCATCGTTTTCTGGTTCTCCAGCAAGGAGGTTGCGGGAGAGGCATTCATCGCCGGCAAGAACAGCGCCCCGGCCTATATCCTGAAGACCCTCGGCGCGAAGAACGTCGTGACGACGGAAGAGGAATGGCCGCTGGTCGGCTGGGAAACGATAGCCGAGGCCGATCCCGCCGTCATCGTGATCGCCACGATGGATCGCCGCCGCTATTCGGCGGACGATCCGGCAGTAAAGATCGATTTCTTGGAAAACGACCCGGTAACCAGGGAGCTCGACGCCGTGCGCAACAAGCGTTTCGTATTGATGGATGCGCAATCGATGAACCCGACCATCCGTACCATCGACGGTATCGAAGGTCTCGCCGCCGGCATCAAGACCTTCGGTCTGGCGAAGTGAATCGGGCCTTCATCAGACAGGAGTGGCAGGCGCTGGTGCCGCTTGCCTTCCTTGCGCTTCTTCTTCTCGGCTTTGCCATAAGCCTCGCCGTCTCGATCGGGGAAATATCCATCCCGCTCGATGCGGTGGGCAAGGCGATCACCAACCGGCTTCTGGGTACGACCTACGAGCTTAGCCGGATTCACGAGGGCGTCATCTGGGATTACCGGCTCAGCCGCGCCCTGGTTGCTGCCAGCGCCGGCGCCGCACTCGCGCTTTCCGGCGCGATCCTGCAGGCTCTGCTGCGCAATCCGCTTGCCGAGCCTTATGTGCTCGGCGTCTCGGCCGGCGCTTCGACGGGCGCGGTCGCGGTCATGATCCTCGGCTTCGGATCCGGGGTGCTCACGCTTTCGGCCGGCGCCTTCTTCGGAGCTGTCATCGCCTTTGCGCTCGTGTCCCTGCTTGCGGCCGGTGCCGGCGGCGGCCCGGATCGCATCATTCTGGCCGGTGTCGCCGGCTCGCAGCTCTTCAATGCGCTGACCTCCTATATCGTCACCACCTCCGCCAATGCGGAGCAGGCGCGCGGTGTGATGTTCTGGCTGCTCGGCAGTCTCGGCGGCGTGCGCTGGCCGGACGTCTATCTTGCCGCTCCGGTCGCCCTCGGCGGGTTCGCGGTCTGTCTGCTCCATGCGCGCGCGCTCGATGCCTTCACCTTCGGCGCCGACGCGGCGGCGGCGCTCGGCGTCCGGGTGCTTCGCATACGCATCATTCTTCTCGGCATGACCGCACTGATGACGGCGACCATGGTCAGCATCGTCGGATCGATCGGCTTCGTCGGGCTGGTCATTCCCCATGCGGCTCGTTTTCTTGTCGGCCCCGGCCATCTCCGGCTGCTTCCGGCGAGCGTTCTGATCGGCGCGATCTTCATGGTTGTGGCGGACATCATTTCCCGGGTCATCATTCCGCAGCAGATCCTGCCGATCGGCGTGGTCACGGCGCTCTTCGGCGCACCGGCTTTCGCTCTCATCCTCTACAAGGCGAGGAGGCCAAATTGAGCATTTCCACGCATGCGGTCCGCTGGGGTACCGGCGGGACGATGATCGTCGATGGCGTCAGCATCGATGTTCCGGCCGGGCGAACGCTCGGGCTTCTCGGTCCGAACGGATCCGGCAAGTCCAGCCTGCTGAGGTTGATATGCCGGCTGAGAAAGGCCGAAAGCGGCATGATCGCACTGGGCGGAAGCGATATCGCCTCGATGGGCCGACTCGATGTGGCGCGACGTATCGCTTTCGTCGAACAGCAGGCGACGACAGACGCGCAAATCACCGTTCTCGAAGTGGTCCGGCTGGGCCGGACGCCTCACCGCGGGCCGCTGGCTCCCTGGTCGGCGAAAGACGACGAGGCGGTCGCAAGCGCGCTTCGCCATGTCGATATGGAGGCCAAGGCTCATCAGTTCTGGCATACGCTCTCGGGCGGCGAACGCCAGCGCGTGCACATTGCCCGCGCTCTGGCTCAGGCTCCGAACGAGCTCCTGCTCGACGAGCCGACGAACCATCTCGATATCCAGCACCAGCTCGAGATCCTCGCGCTCGTCGCGAGACTTCCCCTCACCAGCATCATCGCGCTCCACGACCTCAATCTGGCGGCGATGTTCTGCGATCGGCTGGCCGTTCTCCATCGCGGACGCGTCGTTGCCGCCGGGACGCCCGAGGAGGTTCTGACGGAAGAGCTTATCTCCCGCGTGTTCGGCGTACGCGCGCATGTCGAACGGTCGCCGCATCACGGACGGCATCATATCCACTATATCGCCGGCTGAAGGATGAAAATGCAGCAGAACTTCAATCTCAAGGAAGAGATCCGCGACTACTGGTCGAAGCGATCGGAGACGTTCGATCTCGCATTCGGGCATCGTATTCCGCCCGGACCGGAATTTGCCGCGTGGCAGGAGCCTATACGGCAATGCCTTGGAACGGCACCGATACGCGTCCTGGAACTTGCCTGCGGGACAGGTGAGGTCACCCGGCTCGTCCACGATCTCGGGCATGATGTCACCGCACTCGATTTCTCCGATGCCATGCTGCAGGTCGCCCGGCGCAAGCACGCCGGCAAAAGCCGGTTGCGATTTCTTCTCGCCGACGCGGAGAATACGATGGAGCCCGACGAGAGCTACGACGCCATCATCTGCCGTCACCTCGTCTGGACTCTGACGGAGCCGGAGGCGGCCTTCCGCGAATGGCACCGTATCCTGAAGCCCGGCGGCACGCTCCTCGTCTTCGACGGCAACTGGGCACAGCCCCGGCCTGCCGGGAGGCTCGCCGCATGGCTCATCAGACGGATCGACAGGATCCTCGGACCGGATATGCACTATGACGGCGCACTTGGTGAACGGCATGGCCGGATCATGTCGCGTCTGCCTTTCGGCGACGGGCTGACGGCGGAAAGACTGCTTCCCCTGATTTCCGCAGCCGGTTTCGGCGATATCGCATTACATTCGCATGCACCGATCGCGACCGCCCAACGCCGAAGTGCCGACCTGCGAAACAAGCTCAGGACCTTCGTCTATCGCCGCTTCATCCTTAGCGCCCGCAGAGACGATACGGCTTCATGAGCCGCAGTTGAGAATATCCGGCCGGTATGATTTTATTTCCGGCACCACATCCGTCGGCAACTTCGTCCCGAACAATCGCCCAAAACCGAACGGAACAGCTTCATGCCCTCATCCGTCGCGCGCGTCGAAACAGCCAATGCCAGCCGCTACCTGCAGCAGCTCTGCAAGCACTGGAGCCACAAATTCGAAGTCAGCTTCGATGCGGCGAAAGGCTTCGTTCCATTCAGCCCCGGCTCCACTCTCTCGCTTGCAGCGGACAAGGCAGGGCTTACCATGACCCTCGACTCCGAAGAGGGTCTTACAAGGCTTCAGGACGTCGTTGCCGATCATCTCAAGCGCTTCGCCTTCCGCGAAGAGCTTGTCGTAAGCTGGCAGCCGCACTGATGCGATAGCATCGATCGGAATGGGATTTGAAAGGCACCCTGCACCTTTGCGCCGCAGGATGCTTGCGTGCGGGCAAATTGGTCAGATGTCGAGATTGGCGACGCTCAGCGCATTTTCCTGAATGAAATCACGCCGCGGCTCCACCTCGTCTCCCATCAGGCGGGAGAACAGGCCGTCCGCATCCGTCGCATCCGTCACCTTGACCTGCAGCAGCGAACGCACGTTCGGATCGAGCGTCGTTTCCCAGAGCTGTTCGGCATTCATCTCGCCGAGCCCCTTGTAGCGCTGCATCGAAAGACCCTTGCGGCCTATGGCGAAAATGGCGTCCAGAAGCGCCCTGGGGCCGCTGATCTCCGTCAAGCCGTCCTTGCGGCGAAGCTGTGGAGATGTCTCATAGATTTCCTTGAGGCGCGGCGTCATCTGATCGATATGCCGGGCATCCGAAGAACCGATGAGCGCCATGTCGAGATGCGCGAACTCCTTGACGCCGCGCACCATCCGCTCGAACGTCAACCCGCCATCCGCAGCGACGGAGCCGGACCAGCCGCGTTCGGTTTCCTCGGCGATGAGATCGAGGCGACGCGCCACTTCCTGCGCCTTCTCCTCGAATTGCTCCCGGTTATGACTGAGTTCCAGGTTGAGAGCGCCGGCGATTGCGGCCTGTTCGACGATCGAGCGGCTATAGCGTGAATGCAGACCGTCGACCAGCGATCTCAGCCTCAGCGCGTCCAGGACCACCTCGCGCATGTCCTCGCCTACCCGGACCTCGCCCGTCCCAAGCTCCAGCGCTGCTTCGTCGAGTCCGGTGGTGACGAGATAATCCTCGAAAGCCTTCTCGTCCTTGAGATACTGGGCAGACTTGCCGCGCGCCACCTTATAGAGCGGCGGCTGGGCGATATAGAGGTGCCCCCGCTCGATCAGCTCCGGCATCTGGCGGAAGAAGAAGGTGAGGAGCAGCGTACGGATGTGGGCGCCGTCGACGTCGGCATCCGTCATGATGATGATCTTGTGATAACGCAGCTTGTCCGGATTGAACTCGTCCTTACCGATGGACGTGCCGAGCGCGGTGATCAGTGTCCCGATTTCCTGGCTCGACAGCATCTTGTCGAAGCGGGCACGCTCGACATTCAGGATCTTTCCGCGCAGCGGCAGGATTGCCTGATTCTCTCGCGAACGGCCCTGCTTGGCCGAGCCGCCGGCCGAATCGCCCTCCACGAGAAAGAGTTCCGATTTTGTCGGATCGCGTTCCGAACAGTCCGCAAGCTTTCCCGGCAGCGAGGAAATGTCGAGAGCGCCTTTGCGCCGGGTAAGCTCGCGCGCCTTGCGCGCCGCTTCACGGGCCGCAGCCGCCTCCACAACCTTGCCGACGAGGATCTTCGCATCGCTCGGATGTTCCTCGAGCCACTGGTTCAGCGCCTCGTTGACGAGGCTTTCCACGACCGGCCGCACCTCGGAGGAGACGAGCTTGTCCTTCGTCTGCGAAGAGAATTTCGGATCGGGCACCTTGACCGAAAGCACGGCCGTCAGCCCTTCCCGGCAATCGTCGCCGGTGAGCGTCACCTTCTCCTTCTTCATGATGCCCGAGGTGTCGGCATACGAGACGAGCTGACGTGTCAGCGCACCACGGAATCCGGCGAGATGCGTGCCGCCATCGCGTTGCGGAATGTTGTTGGTGAAGCACAACACGTTTTCATGGTAGCTGTCGTTCCACCACATCGCGACCTCGACGGTGATGCCGTCCTTCTCGCTGCGGATGGAAACAGGCTGGGCGACGAGCGGCTTCTTCGCCCGATCGAGATAGGCGACGAAAGCCTCCAGGCCGCCGTCATAGATCATCTCGTCCTGCTTGATATCCGAATGCCGGCGATCGGTCAGAAGGATGCGCACGCCCGAATTGAGGAAGGCGAGCTCGCGCAGGCGATGCTCGAGCGTGGCATAGTCGAATTCTATCTTCGAAAAGGTTTCGCTGCTGGGGAGGAAGGTGACCTCGGTCCCGGTTTCGTCCCCGCAATCGCCCGTTACCGTCAGCGGACCGTCGGCCACGCCGTGGGTGAAACTCATTTCATGGATCTTGCCGGCGCGGCGGATCTTCAGCTTCAGCATGACCGAAAGCGCATTGACGACCGAAACGCCGACGCCATGAAGGCCGCCGGAAACCTTGTAGGAATTCTGGTCGAACTTGCCGCCCGCGTGGAGCTGGGTCATGATGACCTCCGCCGCCGAGACGCCCTCTTCCTTGTGGATATCCGTCGGGATGCCGCGACCGTTGTCGGTCACGGTGACGGAGCCATCCGGATTGAGCGTGACCGTTACGATATCGGCGTGTCCGGCAAGCGCTTCGTCGATCGCGTTGTCCACGACCTCATAGACCATGTGATGCAGGCCCGAGCCATCGTCCGTATCGCCGATATACATGCCTGGCCGCTTGCGCACCGCATCAAGGCCTTTCAGAACCTTGATGGAGTCTGCGCCATATTCGGCCGGGCCGCCGTTTTCGGTCTCGGATATGTCAGTCATTCAACAGTCTTTCCAGAGTTCTCGGGAGAGGCGGAACGCGCGGCGAATCACCGGTTTTCCGGCCAAGAGGAATATAGGGTTTTTGGCCCAAGTTCCAAATCCTGTCGCTCTGAATCGCGGCAGAAATCAGGGGATCAACGGGCTTTTGCGGCCAAATTGCATTCTTTTTCCAGAATGCCGGCCAGACGGCGAACGGTCTCGGGCGAAAGATGCCGAATTTCGGCCGAAAGCCGGTTCGCAAAGGCGGTATATTCGGGTGGAAGCCCGGCGGTGTCGATGGTGACGCGAGGGTCCGAAATCTGCGCGATGCGGAAGAGTTCCTCGGCTTCGTCCCATATGATGTTGAAATAACCCGCCACCCGTTGCAGGAAATCGAAGCTCGGCGTGCCGCGGCGGCCATGCTCAAGAGCGGAAAGATAGGCGGGGCTCACCCCCAGCGCCTTGGCCATCTCTTTTTGCGAGACGCCCTTCCTGGCGCGCAGGTGGCGTACCGCAACACCGAAGGGCGTCGTCATCGCCGCTCTCCCGGCGGCCGGCTGAGGCGCACATAGAGGGCGCCTTCGCCTCCGTGATTGCGCGCGGCCGGCTCGTAGGATGAGATGAGCGACCGGAATTCGGGCAGCGAAAACCACAAGGGCACCGCTCTTTTCAACGCCCCGTCGCTACCGATCGACGCGCCCTTTCCGGTGATCACCAGGACATGCCTGAGGCCTCTCTCGTGCGCCCGTATGAGGAAGCCCAGCAGAAGGCCATGGGCTTCACTTTGTATCATTCCATGCAAGTCTATGCGAGCTTCGAGGGGCAGGCGTCCCTTGGCGATCTTGCGCTTGACGGGCCGCTCCAGCGGATGATGGCGCCGTTCCTCGGATCTCTTTCCCGCCGTCAGCGGTATTCCCTGCCGGTCGGCACCTTCCTGCAGCTTGGGCGAGGGCGAAGCGTCCTTTGCTTCCTTCTGCGAACGGAGCGCTTCTTCGAATTCGGCAAGCTCCTCCAGGCGTCCGGGCATCGGCCTTGCGGTTCGCGCAACCTTGCCCCACAGGATCCTGTCCTCGTTGCTGAGCGGTTTATCCTTGGCCATGCGTAAGCCTTGCGACAGCCGTCTTCGGGACGAATATATAGAAATCGGCTTCGTTTCGCACATGCCCCGCCAGATCGCCCGCAGCATCGCCCGATCCAGTGAAGATATCACCGCGCGCAGGGCCCACGATCGCCGAACCGGTATCGAGCGCAAGCATCAGGCGGCGAAAGGGCCGCCCGCCATCTATATGGGTCAGCGTCGGGCTGTCGATGAAGAAGGGCACGCCGAACGTGTGAATCTGACGGTCGACCGCCAGCGATCGCCCTGCCACAAGCGGTACCTTCGCGGCGGCGACCGGTCCCAAGCCAATATCCTCCACCGGCGCCTCGCGGAAGAAGATAAAGGAGCGATTATGCCACAGCACCTCGTCGACCGCCGCTGAGTGGCACGCCAGCCAATCACGGATCGACGCCATCGATACCGTCGCGGCTTCGATCTCGCCGCGCTCGATCAGAAGCTTTCCTATGGGAAAAAAGCGGTGCCCGGTTTTTGACGCATAGGTAATGCGGCGAACCGAACCGTCCGGATAAAGCAATCTCGCCGCACCCTGAATATGCGCGAAGAAGACATCCACCTTCGATCGCGCATAGGCGATCTCCAGGTTTCGGCCGCTTAGAAAGCCCTGTTCGATCGCCGCGCGATCCGGATATTCCATTATCCGGCCGCCTTCCCGGCGTGCAAATGCGAAATACGGATCGATTCCCTCCGGCCGGTTGGAATCATCGAGATCGACCAGATCTTCCGGACGACGATAGAAGGGGAAGCGGTATTCGTCGTCGCGCTCCGTCCTGACTTCAATCTCCGGCTCGTAATAGGCTGTCACGAAGCCTGCAGAGCCATCTTTCTTTTCGATACGGAACGGCGTGAACCAGCTTTCGAAGAAGGCCCGGCTGCTTTTCGCGTCGGCCTGACAGAGAGATGCCGCTTCGAAGGCCGGCAGGAGATCCTCGGCCGTTATCCCGAGAGATCCCGTACGGTAGGGTTTGACACCAAGGATATGGTCGCGACTTCTTGCAACGGCCGCAAAAAGCGGCGAAGGATCGTCATCCCGCCAGCCGGGCAACTCTGCAAAACTGGCCGGTTGCAGGCGGAAATCCATGGAGAAACCGGTCAGCCTTCGGATTCGGTGGCGATCAGCTTCCAGTTCGGATCACGGGAGCGGATGTCGCGGGCGAAGGTCCACAGGTCGTTGACTTCGGCAACCGTTTCCGCATCGCCGTCGATGAGTTCACCGGCCTTGTCATAGGTTGCGGAGATCAACTGGCTGACGATTCGAAGGGTGACGTTGACTTCGTTGTCCTTGACCTCAGCGGAAACGATATCCGCCTTCTCGATTCCGACGAAACTCGACTTCACCACCTCGCCACGGCCTTCACGCTCGGATATCGCCGCATCGAAGCCTTCGTAGACTTCCCGCGACAGGAGATTCTTCAGCGTCTTGCGATCGCCGTCCGCGAAGGCGACGACGATCATCTCATAGGCCATGCGAGCGCCGTTCAGGAACTCCTTCGGCTCGAAAGAGGGATCGGCCTTGACGACCGCGCGAAGCGAATCGTTGAGCGCCGATCCGGCGGGCGTGAATGCGTCCACCGACGCATAGGGGTTTTCCACCTCCTCGGCGCCCTCGCGCCGCGGCAGCGTGACTACCTTGCCGCGGTCGCCGGCGTCTGCCGGCTCGCTGGCTTCCCGTTTCGAATAGGGATCGAATGGCGGGCGTTCGCTGCCGGTGCGGCGGCCGAGGACATTGCGCAGTTGCAGGAAGATAACCACCGCAGCGACGAGAAAGAAAATCGTAACAAAGTCGAAAGAGCCCATATCCGGTCCGGAACCGCCATTCGTTTTTTCTGATCCAATCCCATATAGTCCGCAACTGCGCATCATTCAAATGGCGAAGATGTGATGGAGTAAAATGAAGTCATGTCTTTGACACAATAGACCCCATAGAGACGGGACATATGCTGAGAATCATCCTGCCGATCCTTTTTCTGCTGCTTCCGCTGGCTGAGATAGCCTGCTTCATCATGGTCGGGCGCAGCATTGGACTTTGGCCGACTCTGTCGCTGGTCATTCTTTCCGCGATCCTTGGCGTATTCCTGGTTCGGATTCAGGGATTCGGCGCGCTCATGCGTCTGCGCCAGAGTGGTCGGGAAGGAAAACCGCCGGGGCGGGAAATCCTCGATGCCGCGATGATCGTCGTTGCGGGTTTCCTGCTGCTCGTCCCCGGGTTTCTGACCGATATATTAGGTCTTTTTCTTTTTCTGCCGCCTGTGCGCCAGTGGGTCTGGAACCGCCTGATCAGTAACTTCGTGGTGGTGGATATCAATACCAATCCGCGCCCGTGGCCGAAAGACAAGGACCGCACGATCGAGCTCGATGCCGATGAGTATCGACGCGAGCGCAAGGATTGAGGCGAACGCGACTGCCCGGAAGAGCCGGATTTGCGGATATTGCTCGGCTTTCGCAGGGTTGTAAGGCCGGAACCGAAGTGCTAGATGGCCCCAAACCTGTTTGATGTCCGAGGAAAATCCAATGTCAACCGATGCAGCATCCGGCAACGGCGCGGCCAGCCCGTCGCTCAACATCCTGGCCCAGTATGTGAAGGATCTTTCCTTTGAGAATCCCGGGGCGCCGCGGTCCCTTCAGGCCCGCGACAAGGCTCCGTCGATCAATATCGGCGTCAACGTCAATGCCAACCCTATGTCGGAAACCGAGTTCGACGTCGTGCTGTCGCTGAATGCCGAAGCCAAGGACGGCGACAAGGTGCTTTTCAACGCCGAGCTGACCTATGGCGGCGTGTTCCGCATCTCCGGCTTCCCCCAGGAGCACATGCTCCCTGTCCTTTTCATCGAATGCCCGCGGCTGCTCTTTCCCTTCGCACGCCAGATCATCGCCGATGCAACCCGCAATGGCGGCTTCCCGCCGCTGATGATCGACCCGATCGACTTCGCGCAAATGTTCACCCAGCGCATGGCAGAGGAGCAGCTTAAGAACAAGGTGGCAGGCACCACCAACTGATCAAGCACAATGGCAAGTCTTCGAATTTTGCGCCCGGCCCTCAGCCGGGCGTTTTCTTTTGAACGGCTCACTCGCCGTATTTGGTCCAGATCGCCTTCGCACCGATCTTTTCCACCATTGCCGCATGCGCGGCGATCTCCTCCTCGGAAAGGCGGCCCGGCAAAGGCCTTGGACGTTCTCCGATCGGAAGCACGATTTCCTCTTCCTGCACCAGCGTCTGACGGCCGGCTTCGGCCACGCCGAGGCCGAGCGCGGCCTGGCGGCCGCCGATCATCTCTATATAGACTTCCGCAAGAAGCTCGGAGTCGAGAAGCGCGCCGTGTTTCGTACGATGCGAATTGTCGATGCCGTAACGGCGGCAGAGCGCATCGAGTGAATTCGGACCCATCGGGTGCTTGCGCCTTGCCAGCGCCAGCGTGTCCGTCACGCGGTCGGAAGCGACGGGCGGGATTCCCAGCCGCTCGAACTCGGCATTCATGAACCCCATATCGAAGGTTGCATTATGAGCAACCCAGCGCGCATCGCCGAAGAAGTCGAGCAGTTTCTCGACGACGTCTGCGAATTTCGGCTTGTCCGCAAGAAACTCGTCGGTAATCCCGTGAATGGCCAACGCATCCGGATGGACCTTGCGGTCGCCCGGATTGATATAGACGTGAAAGGTTCTGCCGGTCGGAAAATGGTTGTCGAGCTCGACGCCGCCGATTTCGATCACGCGATCGGCCCTATTGTCGAGGCCGGTCGTTTCCGTATCGAAGATGATTTCCCGCATGACCGTCAGCCTTTCGCCTTGGCAATCGTCCTTACTATCTCTTTCACCTGTTCGCGCGCGTCTTCAAGACCCTTGCCGCTGTCGACCACAAAATCCGCACGATCGCGCTTCTCCCGGTCCGGTATCTGGCGTGAAAGGAGGAGCTGGAACTTTTCCTCCGTCATTTCCGGCCGCGAGAGGACGCGCTGGCGCTGGATCTCGGGATCACAGGAAACGACGACAATCGTGTCGACGCGTTTTTCGCCACCCGTTTCGAAGAGAAGCGGTATGTCGAGCACCACGATCGGCACACCCGCGGCCCTTTGACGGGACAGGAACTCCTGTTCCTTCCTGCGCACCAGCGGGTGGATGATTGCTTCAAGTCTCTTGAAGCCCGCCGGATCGTCGGCAAGTGTGGCGGAAAGGAGCTTGCGGTCGATGGCTCCGTCATGCAGAACGCCCGGGAAAGCTGCGGCGACGGCTAGCGCCGCTTCGCCGCGGTAAAGATCATGGACCACGGCATCGGCATCGTGAACGGGGATTCCCATATCGCGGAACATCCCGGCCGTGGTCGACTTGCCGGTACCGATCGAGCCGGTCAGTCCGACGATGATCATCGGTGCACTTCCTTGTCGTCGACGATGATCCGTCGAAGGTCGTCGTCGACCACCGGCCGTCTTCCGAACCATTTCTCAAATCCCGGCACAGCCTGATGCAGCAGCATGCCGAGCCCGTCTACAGTGGTGAAACCCTGATCCTCCGCCTGAACAAGAAAAGGCGTTCTGAGTGGAACATAGACAATGTCGGTTACGATGGCCCCTTCCGCCAGGGGAGAGAAATCGAGCTTTTGTACAGGCTCGCCATCCATGCCGAGTGATGTCGTGTTGACGAAAAGTCCCGCGCCCTGCTGTACGTCCCGAAGCGCCTCCATCGGATGGGCATGGATTTTCGGACCGAACCGGTCGGCGAGTTCCCTCGCCCTTGCAAGCGTGCGGTTGACGACGTGCACCTCCCGAAAACCACGATCCCGCACCGCCTGGACAATGGCACGGCTCGCTCCGCCGGCGCCGAGAATCACGGCTTTTTCCGCCTTGTCCCAGCCGCACGCCCGATCATCGAGATTGGCCGTGAAGCCAATGCCATCCGTGTTCGTCGCGTGGAGGCGGCCTTTCTCCAGCCAGAGCGTATTGGCCGCGCCCAGTTCCGCGCTCAGCTCGTCCGGGCGGTCGGCCAGCCGGTATGCCGTCTCCTTGTGCGGTATCGTGACATTGCCTCCGCAAAAGCCCGACGAACCGTCCTTGAGCGCTGCGAGGAAGGCCGGAAAGTCTGCGGGGTGCACTTCCTGCCGGACGTAACTTCCTGAAATGCCAAACTTTTCGAGCCAGTAGCCGTGGATGAGCGGTGATCGCGAATGCTTCACCGGATAGCCGGTGACAAAGGCACGGTTAACCAATGTTTCACGTGAATCACGCATCGATCGCACCTATCTCCCTCAGTTCCCGGAGAAGCGGCAGCATCGGCAGGCCGAGGATCGTGAAGTAATCGCCCTCGATTCGTTCGAAAAGCTGAATGCCTTCGCCCTCGAGCTGGTAGGCTCCGACGCTTGCAAGTGCCCGGCCTCCGACCCGCTCCAAATGCCGCTCGATGAAAGCTTCCGACAAAGGCCGCATCGTGAGCCGGGCTTTCGAGACATGCCGCCAGAGAAGCTGACCGCCGCCAAATAGGACAACCGCACTGTTCAGCACATGCGTCTTTCCGGACATCGCCTGAAGATGTGCTTTCGCTTCCGCCAAGTCGAACGGCTTATGGAAGACGCAATCGCCAAGGGAAAGCGTCTGGTCCGAACCGATGACGAGGGCATCCTGAAAGCGTGCGCCCACCTCCCTTGCCTTAGCCTCGGCAAGAACGAGCGCGATCTCTTCCGGAGGAAGCGCATCCTCAGTCCTATCGTTTTCGATGGCGCGCTCATCGATCTCGGCTGCAATCGCCTCAAATACGAGGCCCGCATTCCTCATCAGCATTTGCCGGAAAGGGCTTCGAGAAGCCAGGATAAGCGGTTTTCCCACGACGAATGTCTCCATAAGATCCGCCGAGGGTTAACGGAGCTTAGGGCGAAGGGCAACTATCGCGGCTGCGGTTTCTTCTATTGACCGCCTCGTCACGTCAATCACCGGCCAATTGTTTCGTGCGCAGATCGCTCTTGCATATTTCAGCTCCTCCGCGATCTGAGCACGATCGGTGTAATCTTCCGATTGAAAGCTTTGCGTCGCACCGAGCACGCGGTTCTGGCGAACCTGGGATATGCGGTCTGTCGTCGCGATTAACCCGACGATCAGGGGCTTTGTCGCGCTTGCCAGACGTTCGGGAAGCGGCACGCCGAGAACGATCGGGACATTGGCCGTTTTGATGCCGCGATTGGCCAGATAGATGCTTGTGGGCGTTTTGGACGTGCGGCTGATGCCGACCAGAATGACATCCGCCTCGTCAGGGTCGGCGGGAAGCTGGCCATCGTCATGGTCCATGGTGAAATTGAGCGCCTCTATGCGGGCGAAATATTCCGCGTTCATAATATGCTGCGCGCCAACACGCCGGCGAGATGGTGCACCGAGATAGGACTGGAAAAGGTCCATCACGGGTTCGAGCACCGACACGCAAGGAACACCCATTTCACGGCAGCGGAGATCGATCACGGCGGAAAGCTCGCGGTCGACCACCGTATAAAGGACGATACCCGGGGCCGCGTCGATCGCGTCGAGCACCGGCATAAGCTGCTTGCGGTTGCGGATCAGCGGATAGACATGCTCCAGCGCCTGCGAGGACTGGAACTGGGCGGCGGCTGCGCGGCCGGCGGCAATCAGCGTTTCCCCTGTCGAATCGGAGATAAGGTGCAGGTGGAAATAGTTTTTTGAACTCTCCACAATATCCTCCGCCCCCTGTTGATAGTCCGGGATGACTTGAAAGGAATTCCTGATCCCGGAAGGGCCGAGTGGATAAAGGCCTTTTTTTCCACAATCGGCAATGGGGAATCCGCGCCGCCGCGGCGCGTGTGGAAAAGACTCACGGCACGGCAAAGTGTCGCGCTGATCCACAGCCTTTCCACAACCGGGCAAGGAGAACGGCAAAGCTCAAGCTAATGATTTATATGCATTTATGGGATTGTCAGCGTTTTTAGAGCTGAGAGGCCGAAATTTTTCCCCTCACGAATGCGGCTGGCGCCTTCTCTGGGCGGATTGTGGACAGGATTTAATCCTTGAAACTCACAGACTCTAAGAAATAGAACCCTCTATTAAGAGATTATTTCTTTATTGGAGATCGCTGCCGGTGACGCACGAATATCGAAAGGTCGTCGAGGTTTTGAACGGGAAGACGATCTTTCCACCTCCCGTCTGGCTGATGCGCCAAGCCGGACGTTATCTTCCGGAATATCGTGAAACGCGCCGGAAGGTCGGAGGTTTCCTCGATCTCTGCTATTCGCCCGAGCAGGCCGTGGAAGTGACGCTGCAGCCCATCCGCAGATACGGCTTTGACGCAGCCATTCTCTTTTCTGACATCCTCGTCATTCCCGATGCGCTGAAGCGTAATGTTCGTTTTGAAGAAGGTCATGGACCTCGCCTCGATCCGATCGATGCCGATGGGATCGCGTCGCTGGACACCAAGAGTGTTGCCGATCATCTGAAGCCGGTGATCGAAACCGTCGGAAGGCTGCGGGTGCAACTGCCGAAGGAAACGACGCTTCTTGGTTTCTGCGGTGCCCCGTGGACGGTGGCGACCTATATGATCGCCGGTCATGGGACGCCGGATCAGGCTCCGGCCCGGCTCTTCGCTTATCGCGAGCCGGAAGCCTTCCTTCGACTGCTCGATGTGCTCGCCGACCTTTCCGCCGATTATCTCGTGGCACAGCTCGACGCGGGCGCGGATGCCGTACAGATTTTCGATTCCTGGGCCGGAGTGCTTGGAGAGGAAGAGTTCGCCCGCTATGCGGTGGCGCCGGTTCGCCGGATCATCGATTCCGTCAGAGCCAGGCGTCCGGGTGCGAAGATCATCGCGTTTGCCAAAGGTGCGGGACTTCTGCTCAAGGATTATCGCCGCGGCACCGATGCCGACGCGATCGGCCTCGATTGGACTGTGCCGCTTTCTATCGCGGCCGATCTTCAAAAGGAGGGTCCGATCCAGGGCAACCTTGATCCGATGCGCGTCGTGGCAGGCGGGCGGGCGCTGGACGAAGGCATCGACAGGATTCTGGAGCATCTCGGCCACGGTCCACTGATCTTCAATCTCGGCCACGGGATCACGCCGCAGGCCGATCCCGCCAATGTCGATCGATTGGTGAAGCGTATCCGGAGCGCCAGTATATGAGCGGGAAGCAGACCGACATGCAGGTCGGACGCCGGGCTCGGCTCAGAGCTGCAGTTGCGCTCTGTCTTTTCGTCGCGGCGGCCGTATTGCTTCTGCTTTTTCCACCGGGCGATCTCTATCTCTGGATCAAGGCGTTGCATATCATTGCCGTGATCTCTTGGATGTCCGGCCTTCTCTACCTTCCTCGCCTTTTCGTCTACCACACCGATGCGCCGCCGGGCTCCGATCAGTCGGAGACCTTCAAGACGATGGAACGGCGGCTTTACCGGGTCATCATGAACCCGGCCATGATGCTGTCCTGGCTTCTGGGCCTCTATCTCGCCTGGACGATTTATGGTTTCCAGGGAGGATGGCTTCACGCGAAACTCGCTTTCGTGGTGGTCCTTACCGGTGTTCATGTCTTCTACGGACGGGCGGTCGCGGCCTTTGCGCGCGACGCCAACCGGCTGAGCGGTCGCCAATGGCGTTTTCTCAATGAAGCCCCGGCGTTGCTGATGATCCTGATCGTCATCATGGCCGTGGTGAAGCCGTTCTGAGCGAATTGGAGGCATGCCGTGATTAATTGGAGGAAATCCCTCTTGCCCCTTGCAGCCTCCGGCATGAATCGCTATTTTCCGCGCATCTCATCTTTCGTGGCATGTGTTTCCGTTCAGTGAACTGCTTCTTCCCCCTCGCAGTTCGGTCTCGACCCGCACGCCTGATTTCCATCCCCATACGACAATCACGGACCCTTCATGGCTGAAATGAAGCTACAAGAATTAAAGAACAAGACTCCGACCGATCTTCTTGCTTTTGCCGAATCGCTCGAAGTCGAAAATGCGAGCACGATGCGCAAGCAGGAATTGATGTTTGCGATCCTGAAGATGCTTGCCAGCCAGGATATCGAGATCATCGGTGAGGGCGTCGTCGAGGTTCTGCAGGACGGATTCGGTTTCCTTCGTTCCGCCAATGCGAACTATCTGCCCGGTCCGGACGATATCTACATTTCGCCCTCGCAGATCCGGCGCTTTTCACTGAAAACTGGCGACACGGTCGAGGGCCCGATCCGTGGACCCAAGGAAGGCGAGCGCTACTTCGCGCTTCTGAAAGTCAACACGATCAATTTCGACGATCCCGAGAAGATTCGTCACAAGGTGCATTTCGACAATCTGACGCCGCTCTATCCGAACGAGCGCTTCAAGATGGAACTAGACGTTCCGACCACCAAGGATCTCTCGCCCCGCGTCATCGATCTCGTCGCCCCCCTTGGGAAAGGCCAGCGTGCATTGATCGTGGCGCCGCCACGCACCGGTAAGACCGTCCTTCTTCAGAACATCGCTCACTCCATCACTGCGAACCACCCGGAATGCTATCTCATCGTTCTCCTGATCGATGAACGTCCGGAAGAAGTGACCGACATGCAGCGCTCGGTAAAAGGCGAGGTCGTTTCATCGACCTTCGACGAGCCCGCGACGCGTCACGTTCAGGTTGCCGAGATGGTCATAGAAAAGGCCAAACGATTGGTCGAGCACGGCCGCGACGTCGTGATCCTGCTCGATTCGATCACCCGCCTGGGCCGGGCCTACAACACGGTTGTGCCCTCCTCCGGCAAGGTTCTGACCGGCGGTGTGGACGCCAATGCGCTTCAGCGGCCCAAGCGCTTCTTCGGCGCCGCACGCAATATCGAGGAAGGCGGTTCGCTGACGATCATCGCAACGGCTCTGATCGACACCGGCAGCCGGATGGACGAAGTCATCTTCGAAGAGTTCAAAGGCACCGGCAACTCCGAAATCGTTCTCGACCGGAAAGTCGCCGACAAGCGGATTTTCCCGGCCATGGATATCCTCAAGTCCGGCACCCGCAAGGAAGACCTGTTGGTTCCGCGTCAGGACCTTCAAAAGATCTTCGTCCTTCGCCGCATCCTCGCGCCCATGGGAACGACCGACGCGATCGAGTTCCTCATCGACAAGCTTAAACAGACGAAGAACAACGGCGATTTCTTCGACTCGATGAACACATAATACTTAGCCGGATTCTTTGGCCGGAATTGCAAGCCGGGCTCATTCGAGCCTGGCTTTGTAGTTTCGGGGATATCAGCGGATGCGCTGTCGGCCCCCTCGTGAAGCGCTGGACGAAGCGCCATTCCTGCTGTAAGTCGCTGTGAAACGAACACGAGCGGCTTTTCCGCTTGATATCGAGATTCCTCCATGCGTCACGACGACACGATATTTGCTCTTTCGAGCGGAGGCTTGCCGTCCGGTGTGGCCGTCGTTCGGCTGAGCGGGCCGCATGCCGGTCATGCGTTGAAACAACTTACCGGTTCGATACCTGAGCCGCGATATGCGGCGCTTGAAACGATTCGTTCCCGAAATGGTGACATCCTCGATCGGGGTTTGATTCTGTTCTTCCCGGGGCCGTACTCGTTTACCGGAGAAGATTGCGCGGAATTGCATGTTCACGGCGGACCTGCCGTTGTTAGGGCGGTTCTTGAGGCACTTTCGCAAATACCGGAGCTTCGTTCGGCCGATGCCGGGGAGTTTTCACGTCGCGCCTTTCACAACAGCAAGCTTGACCTCGTCGAGCTCGAGGGCCTTGCCGATCTCATTGCTGCCGAAACGGAAATGCAGAGGCGCCTTGCAGCGGAACAGGCAGTTGGCGGACAATCGAGGATCTATAACGCCTGGTCCGATCGTCTTACCCATGCGAGGGCGATGATCGAGGCCGAGTTGGATTTCGCCGACGAAGATGATGTTCCGGACTCGGTAGCGAGCATGATTTGGAACGATATGCGCCGGCTGCAGGCCGAAATCCTAGCGCATGTCGAGACCGCCAGAACCGGCGAAATCATTCGCGACGGATTGAAGATCGTGATTGCTGGTCCGCCCAATGCAGGAAAATCGAGCCTTATAAATTTTTTAACCAAAAGAGATATTGCCATCGTGACCGATATCCCGGGAACGACCAGGGATGTCTTGACAGTGGATCTCAACCTTGACGGATATGCGGTAAGGCTTTTCGATACGGCCGGCCTCCGGCAGACTGAGGAGCCTGTGGAGCGCGAGGGGATCAGTCGCGCCCGCCTGGCCATCGCCGAGGCCGATCTGGTTCTGCTTCTGACGGAAGCGTCAACCCGTTGCTCCAGCGATTTTGTCGCCGGTTATGAAGGGCCGGTCATCAGAGTGGGAACCAAGGGAGATCTCGGCGCCGCGTGGCGCGATGGCGAAGTCGATACCGTCGTCTCGACACGGACGGGGGAAGGTATCGGGGAACTGCTTGATCGCATAAAGGCCCACCTACCCGTTATCGGCAGCCATCAGGCTCTTTCATTTCCCAGTCGGATTCGGCATAAGGAGTGCCTGCTTTCAGCCGCTGATGCCATAAGCCGAGCGCTGGCCGCCGGACATATCGGCTTGGACATTCAAGCGGAGCATTTGAGAGCCGCCTCTCGGTCGTTGGAGCGAATTACCGGGAAGGTGGATGTAGAGAATTTGCTGGATGTAATCTTTTCCGAATTTTGCATCGGAAAGTGATTCACGTGAAACACGCTTTTACAACGGAAACGAGTCTGATCGCAGGTTTCACGTGAAACATGCGAAGACTGCAGCGGATGAACGTTATGAAGTATGATGTGGTTGTGATTGGCGGAGGACATGCGGGATGCGAAGCTGCATCCGCGGCCGCTCGTTTCGGGGCGAGGACTGCTCTGATTACGCACAAGCGAGCCACGATTGGTGTCATGTCGTGCAACCCGGCGATCGGCGGTCTCGGAAAGGGCCATCTCGTTCGCGAGATCGATGCTCTCGACGGCCTCATGGGCCGGGTGGCGGATCGTGCCGGTATCCAGTTTCGGCTTCTCAATCGCCGGAAAGGACCGGCGGTTCGCGGCCCGCGCACGCAAGCCGATCGGAAGCTTTACCGCGAAGCGATGCAGGCGGAAATTGCGGCAATCCCGAATCTCGATGTTATCGAAGGCGAAGCTTTCGACATCGAGGCAATTAAGGGGTCAGTGTCATCGGTTGTGTTAAAAGACGGGCGGCATATAAGTTGCCGCGCCGCTGTTCTGACAACGGGTACGTTTCTGCGAGGCCTCATCCATATCGGCGACCAAAAGATTCCGGCTGGGCGCGTCGGCGAAGAACCGTCGCTTGGATTATCACAGACTTTGGAACGCTTCGGAATCGCTCTGTCGCGGTTGAAGACCGGGACACCTGCTCGCTTGAATGGCAGAACGATCGATTGGGGTTCGATCGGCCGTCAGAGCGCTGATGAGGATCCGGTGCCGTTTTCCTTTATGACGGACCGAATTGCCACGCCGCAGATCGATTGTGGTGTGACAAGGACGATTTCCGAAACCCACCGCATCATCGAAGAGAATCTCGCGCGATCGGCAATGTATTCGGGCCAGATCAAAGGCGTGGGACCACGCTATTGCCCCTCTATCGAGGACAAGATCGTCAAGTTCGGCGAGCGGGACGGCCATCAGGTCTTTCTTGAGCCAGAAGGACTTGACGACGATACGGTTTACCCGAATGGCATTTCGACGTCGCTTCCCGCCGATGTGCAAACTCAGTTCATCCGGACAATTCCCGGCCTGAAGAATGTCGAAATCCTTCAACCCGGTTATGCCATCGAGTATGATCACGTCGATCCGCGAGAACTCACTCAGGCCTTGGAGCTGAAGAAAATCAGTGGGCTTTTCCTCGCGGGTCAGATCAACGGAACGACTGGCTACGAGGAAGCGGGCGCGCAGGGACTTGTCGCGGGATTGAATGCAGCGCGGGAAGTCGGCGGTATGCAGGCTTATATCTTCAGCCGCACGCAAAGCTATATCGGCGTCATGATCGATGATCTGACATCCCGTGGCGTGACGGAGCCTTATCGGATGTTCACCTCGCGTGCGGAATATCGGTTGTCATTGCGCGCCGACAATGCAGACCTACGGCTTACGCCAGTTGCAGAGATGCTTGGCATCGTCGGGCAGGAACGCCTTGGCCGATTTACGGAATGGACGGCTGAAATGAATCGCTCTCGGGAGCTACTGCGCTTCCTTAAGATAACTCCGTCGGAGGCCGCGCGGTTCGACCTGAAGTTGAATCAAGACGGGCAGCGGCGGTCTGCTTACGAGCTCTTGTCCTACCCTGATATGTCCGTCGATCGTCTTTCCCTTATCTGGCCTGAGCTAGGCTCTCTCCCGAAGCGCACTGTCGAGGCGCTCGAGATCGAAGCCGCCTATGCTGTCTATATGGAACGCCAAGCTTCGGATATTGCGGAAGTTCGCAGAGAGGAAGAAAAAACGATTCCAGACGGGTTCGATTTCTCAGGGCTGCCGGGCTTGTCCAATGAGTTGAAGCAGAAACTGACAAAAGCGATGCCCGTCAACATCGCCCAGGCAGCCAAAGTTGATGGAATGACACCGGCCGCGATTTCCCTTTTGCTGGCCTCGCTACGGAAATTGCAGGTGGCAGAAGGTGAGAAGATGCGGGCGCTGCAATGAATGAGAGTCTTTCGTCGTCAGTGAACGGCTTGCGTGTTTCACGTGAAACAGAAGAGCGTTTGCGGTTGTTCACTGCGCTTTTTCAGAAGTGGGCGAAATCGATCAACTTGGTAGCTCCGTCAACGATCTCGGATCTCTGGCAACGGCATATTGCGGATAGTGCCCAGATCTACCAACTTTTCCCAGGCAGGAAGCAATGGATCGACCTGGGAAGCGGTGGCGGGTTTCCGGGTATAATCACCGGTATTCTCCTTGCCGAGGCCGGCGGGGGCGTGGTCCACCTTGTGGAAAGCAACAACAAGAAGGCAGCGTTTCTGCGGGCGGCGATCGCCGAAACTGGCGCAAGAGCTGAAGTTCATGCGATTCGGATCGAAGACGCGCCGGATGTGATCCCCATATGCGATGCAGTTTCGGCGCGCGCATTGGCGGACTTGTCCTTACTGTTCGATTATGTGGCTCCATGGGCGGAAAAGCAGCGAGATCTTCGCGCTTTTTTCCATAAAGGCCGGGATTATCAGTCGGAAGTCGATAAAGCTGTTGGTCGCTGGGAGTTCGATCTGGTAAAACACGCCAGTATTGTCGAGCCAGATTCGGTCGTACTCGAGATATCAGATCTTTCGCGCAAACCTCGTTAAGCGGCAGAGGCCCATGGTGGAAAAGAACCGGATTATCACCATAGCCAATCAGAAGGGTGGGGTCGGCAAGACGACGACTGCCATCAATCTGGCAACGGCTCTCGCGGCGATCGGCGAACGCGTGCTCATCGTCGACCTCGATCCCCAGGGAAACGCGAGTACCGGCCTCGGCATCGATCGCCGTGACCGCCGCCTCTCATCCTATGAATTGCTCATGGGAGCCCACAATGTCGGCGAAATCGCACTGGAAACCGCAGTTCCGCATCTTTCGATCATTCCGTCGACAATGGATCTTCTCGGCGTGGAGATGGAGATTGCGCGTGAGGGCGACCGCGTTTTCCGCCTGAAGCGGGCGCTTTCCTCGATAGACGCTCTTTCTTACTCATATGTGCTTGTGGATTGCCCGCCGTCGTTCAATCTCTTGACGATGAATGCAATGGCGGCGGCGCATTCCGTTCTGGTACCGTTACAATGCGAATTTTTTGCGTTGGAAGGCCTCAGTCAGTTGCTCGAAACGGTTGACCAGGTCAGGCGCACCGTCAACCCGACCCTCGATATTCAAGGAATCGTTCTCACGATGTTCGATTCGCGCAACAATCTGGCGCAGCAGGTGGTCAATGACGTGCGCACGCATTTGGGTGAGAAGGTTTACCATACGCTCATTCCGCGCAATGTGCGCGTCTCCGAGGCGCCGTCTTACGGCAAGCCAGCCATTCTGTACGATCTGAAATGCGCGGGGAGCCAGGCTTATCTTCAGCTTGCCTCCGAAGTCATTCAGCGCGAGCGGCAGCGCAAGGCCGCCTGAAACTATATCGTGAGTAGCGGATATGAATGAAGACAACTCAAAGCGGCGCCTGGGGCGTGGATTGGCAGCTCTCATCGGAGAGATGGATCAGCCATTCCAACAGGCATCTGCCGCATCGGTCAATCCTGACAGGCAGGTGCCGATCGAGTTCGTCGGGCGCAATCCGAGAAACCCGCGCCGCCACTTCGATGAATCCGAACTTCAGGATCTGGCGTCCTCCATTCGGCAGCATGGTATCGTGCAGCCTGTCGTGGTCCGGACGGTTGCGCCGGATCGCTACGAGATCATCGCCGGCGAACGGCGCTGGCGGGCTGCGCAACTTGCCGGCTTCGTGGAAATCCCGGTCATCGTGCGCGACGTTGACGACCGAACCGCGCTGGAAATCGCGATCGTCGAGAACGTTCAGCGTTCGGACCTCAATCCCCTCGAAGAGGCGATGGGATATGACCAGCTAATCGCCGAGCACGGCTATACACAGAACGATCTCGGTGAGATCATTGGTAAAAGCCGCAGCCATGTCGCAAATAGCCTCAGGCTTTTGAAGCTTCCCGATCCGGTGCGCGACATGCTCGCCTCCGGCACGCTGTCTGCGGGCCATGCCCGTGCTCTGATCCCGACATCCGATCCGGTGTCGCTTGCGCGGGCGATCGTGGCCAAGGGTATGTCGGTGCGCGACGCCGAACGACTGGCCCAAAACGACATACGGGCGCAGTCCGATCCGAATTACGCCGCCGGCGGAGCGCGCAAGGAGGAAAAGGATGCCGACACGCTCGCTCTCGAGCGCACGTTATCCGACAGCCTTGGCCTGGATGTAACGGTCAACCACAAAGCCGGTGGCGGTCATATCCGGATTGCCTACAAAACCCTGGAACAGCTGGAGGAAATCTGCCGGCTGCTGGAACATAAATAGTTCCTTAGCCGGATTCTTCTATCGTCTCGCCGACTGAAGAACCGTCGCCAGCATAGTATGCATGGCAATGGTATCTTCCAGGCTCTGGCGTTGCCGGCTTTGCAGGATAGCGGCCTGCAACCGCTGCATTTCGCGCTGTATCGCAGGCGCGCTCCAGTTCTTCAGCGCGTTTTCGACTACAGGCTTGCGCCGGAAATGCAAATGCCGGCCAAGAGCGGCGATGACTTGCGCGGCCGGCAGGCGTTTCTCCTCCATTTCGGCTTTCATCAGGTCCAAGAGCTGAAACTGCCTCAGGCAACCCTGTAGTACGAGGAATATCGGCGTTTTTGACGCCGTGATTTTTTGTATCGCGTGCATGAAGCCGTCGCGATCCCCCTTCAGCACGGCATCGACGGCATCGTCGGTGGAAATCGCGCTCGCATCACCGACGATATCGGCCACATCCTCTTCTTCGACCATCTGCTTGCCGCGGCAGTAAAGGACAAGCTTGCGGATCTCGTTGCGCGAAGCCAAGCGATCGCCACCGATCGTCTCGATCAGTCTCTGCCGGGCTGTCGGCGTCATGCGAAGATCTTCGGCTGCAAGTTCCTGATCTATGAGCGCATTCAGCGCTCTGCTGTCGTCGGCATAACAGGGAATCGCCATGGCATTCTTCGAACTTTCCGCGATCTTCCGCATGCCGGAGCCCTTTTTAAGGTCACCCGCTTCGACGATCACCATGCATCCGGGGGGAGGATCGCGCGTCAGAAGTTCGAAAGCGTCACAAAGCGGCTTCTCGTTTGCCGCTCCGCGGATCCAGACCAGCCTGTCGCCGCCGAACAGTCCGATGGAGTTCGCCTCGTCGAGCAGACGACCCGGCTGCTGCGTTACCTCGGCGACATCCAGCTTTATCAGGGAAAAAGGATCGGTAAGCGAAATGCCGCTCGCGGTAGCCAACGCTGCGGCTCTCTCGGAAACCAGCCCACGATCCGGCCCGTAGATCAGGAAAAGCCGCATAGAGCCTATCCTTTTCAGGAAGGGCTCGAATTCATGCGACTTGATCTCACCCATGGCTAGCTCACCGTCGCGACAGCGACGCTGCTATATCGGCGCGAATGACTTCGGCGAGCTCCCGCGCAGCGCGGTTTTCCGCATCCCGGATGGCGCGGACCTTCGCGAATTCCTGGATCGGAAAATCGGCGAGAGCAACGACAGAGCGCTTGCCCGACCGGATGGTTTCGCCTGTGTCGGTTCTTGCAAGATTATAATCCGCCGATACGGTGATTCGGCCGGCACGCGCCGCATCGTCGTCGTCAACGGTGTCGATCAGAACGCCGGTGCTGGTCGAGGTGACGTTCAGCTCCATGCGGTATTGCGGGTTGGCCGGTTCTCCGGAGCCGCCGCCCAGGAGAAATATCAGCGAATTTCGCACCTTCTGTTCGATGCGGTCCTTCGCTTCGGAAATCGAAATGGATGCGAGCGTTTGCTCCATTCCCGACCCCGTGGAATAGAGGGGACGCACCTGGCAGCCAGCCAGCGTGAGAATGCCGACAGAAATCAGAAGCCTGGCGGCTCTTTTCATTCCATTTCGATCAGACAACAACATTCACGATCCTCTGAGGGACGACAATGATCTTCTTCGGTCGCTGCCCGTCGAGGGCGGCCTGAACCGCTTCCAGCGCCAGCACGGCATTTTCGACGGCAATCTGGTCCGCATCCCGTGCAATTGTCAAATCGCTGCGTTTCTTGCCGTTTATCTGCACCGGAATGGTGATTTCATTCTCTGCAACCAGTGCTTCGTCATAGGCCGGCCACGGCCGCACGGCGATCAGCTCCGTCCCGCCGAGCGCGCGCCAGCATTCCTCGGCGAGATGCGGTGTCATCGGCGCGATGATCGACAGCAGCACGTCCACAGCCTCGCGCAATGCGGAGGCAAGATCCGCAGGTGCTTTTCCTTCCGCTGCCGCCGTCAGGGGTGCGGCAAGAGCATTGACGAGTTCATAGATGCGTGCGACGGCCTTGTTGAAAGCGAGCTTGTCGTAGTCCGCCTGCACGGCTTTCAGGGTCTTGTGCGCGATCTGCGACACTGCAAGCGCGTCGCCTTGCCGCCCCGGTTCCGCAACCGTCCGGCTCAATACCGGCGCGGCTTCGCTGACAAGACGCCAGATGCGCTGAACGAAGCGGTGTGCGCCTTCGACGCCGGCCTCGGACCAGATCACGTCGCGATCCGGCGGCGAGTCGGACAGAACGAAGAAACGTGCCGTATCGGCTCCATAGGAAGCGATGATGTCGTCGGGATCGACAACGTTCTTCTTGGACTTCGACATCTTCTCGATCGAGCCGATGGCGATCTCTTCACCGGTCTGAATGTGGACGGCGTGGCGTCTGCCGTCTGCTTCCTCTATCCGGATTTCTGCAGGCGTTAGCCATTCCCGCTGCGCGCCTTCCCCACGGCTATAGGTCTCGTGAACGACCATGCCCTGCGTGAAAAGTCCTTTGAACGGCTCCTTCAGATCGAGATGGCCGGTTGCCTGCATCGCGCGCGTGAAGAAGCGGGAATAGAGCAGGTGCAGGATCGCATGCTCTATTCCGCCGATATATTGGTCGACCGGCAGCCAATGGTTCGCCGCAGACGGGTCCGTCGGGTCGCTCTCCCAAGGGGCGGTGAAGCGGGTAAAATACCAGGACGAATCGACGAACGTGTCCATCGTGTCCGTTTCGCGGCGCGCGTCCTTGCCGCAATTCGGGCAGGCGACGTGCCGCCATGTCGGATGACGATCGAGCGGGTTGCCCGGCTTGTCGAAAGTGACGTCGTCGGGAAGCTTGACCGGAAGATCGGATTTCGGCACGGGAACCACACCGCAATCGTCACAGTGGATGACCGGAATCGGGCAGCCCCAGTAACGCTGGCGCGATATGCCCCAGTCGCGCAGGCGGAAATTCACCTTGCGCTCGCCTTGCGGAGCGTTGCCGACCGTCTTGGCGGACAGGCGCTGCACCACTTGTTCGAAAGCATCTTCGGTCGAAAGTCCGTCGAGAAAGCGCGAGTTAATCATCACGCCGTCGCCGTCGTAGGCTTGGTCGTCGACCGCAAAGCTTGCAGCATCCGCATCCTTCGGCATGACGACGGGTACGACCGGGAGATTATATTTGCGGGCAAAATCGAGGTCGCGCTGGTCGCCGGAAGGGCAGCCGAAGATCGCCCCGGTGCCGTAATCCATCAGCACGAAGTTCGCCACATAGACGGGCAGTTCCCATGCATCGTCGAAGGGATGACGAACGCGGATGCCCGTGTCCATGCCCTTCTTCTCGGCCGTCTCGAGTGCGGCAAGAGACGTTCCGGCACGGCGGCATTCCTCGCAGAAGGTCTCGATCTCCGCGTTCTTTCCGGCAGCCTCCCGCGCAAGCGGATGGTCGGCGGAGATCGCTATGAATGAGGCGCCGAAGAGCGTGTCCGGCCGTGTCGTATAAACGGTCACTTCCTTTTCGCCGGTGAGTCCGGCACCGTCGGAAATCTCCCAGCGGATCAGCAGGCCTTCCGAGCGGCCGATCCAGTTCTTCTGCATCAGCCTGACTTTTTCCGGCCACTGATCGAGCGTTTCGAGCGCGTCCAGCAGATCCTGGCTGAAATCGGTGATCTTGAAGAACCACTGCGTCAGCTCGCGCTGCTCCACCGGTGCGCCCGAGCGCCAGCCACGACCGTCGATGACCTGCTCGTTTGCAAGGACGGTGTTGTCCACCGGATCCCAATTGACCTTGGATTGCTTGCGATAGACCAGGCCTTTTTCCAGGAAGTCCAGAAACAGGTGCTGCTGACGATGATAATAGTCGACATCGCAGGTGGCGAATTCGCGCGACCAGTCGAGCGAAAGGCCCATCGCCTTCAATTGCGCTTTCATCGATGCGATGTTCTGGTAGGTCCAGCTTGCGGGATGCACGCCGCGCTCCATGGCGGCGTTTTCCGCCGGCATGCCGAAGGCGTCCCAGCCCATTGGGTGGAGCACATTGTAGCCGCGGGCGCGCTTGTAACGGGCGACCACGTCGCCCATGGCATAGTTGCGCACATGGCCCATGTGGATGCGGCCCGAGGGGTAAGGGAACATCTCGAGCACGTAATATTTCTCGCGCGGATCGTCATTCTTGGTCAGGAAGACGTTTTCTTCGTTCCATTTAGCCTGCCAGCGGGGCTCGGCATCGCGCGGATTGTAGCGTTCGGTTGCCATGTTGTTGATGTTCCGGAAGTCTGGGGCGTGCAGCCCATGCGAATATGTGCGGTGACCTTCACCATGAAACCGCCGTAGCGTCAAGTTTGCAAGGCTCGCCGTCTGGCGCGAAATGCGGCGGATCCGGCCCGGCGCGCTTGGCAAGCGGCGGGGATTTGGTTAGTTGCCTCTCGAATCCGTCTGCCGCGAAAGGGGAACGTCATGAAAACGCAAGATCGCCTGCAGGAGGTCCGGGAGAGAATCCGCAAGGCGAGCTTGTCCGCGGGCCGCAAGCCCGATGCGGTCACGCTGGTTGCCGTCTCCAAGACATTCGAAGCCGAGGCAGTGCGCCCGGCTCTGGCGGCAGGCCAGCGCGTCTTCGGCGAGAACCGCGTTCAGGAGGCGCAGGGAAAGTGGCCTGCGCTCAAGGACGAGTTTTCGGACATCGAGCTGCATCTCATTGGTCCGTTGCAATCGAACAAGGCTGCCGACGCCGTTGCCCTTTTCGATGTCATCGAAACCGTCGACCGCGAGAAGATTGCGCGTGCCATCGCCGCGGAAATCACCCGTCAGGGACTTACCCCCCGCCTCTTTGTACAGGTCAATACCGGACTGGAGCCGCAGAAGGCGGGCATCGCGCCCGACGATTCCGCGGACTTCGTTGCCTTCTGCCGCGATGAGCTCGGTCTATCGATCGAGGGGCTGATGTGCATTCCGCCGGCGGACGAGAATCCCGGTCCGCATTTCGCCTTGCTTGCGAAGCTAGCAAGAAGGTGCGGCGCCGAGAAGCTCTCGATGGGTATGTCGGGTGATTATGAGACGGCGGTCGCTTTTGGCGCAACGAGCGTTCGCGTGGGGTCGGCCATTTTCGGCGCGCGCTGACGCGGCGGGAGGGAATATCGCGCCTCGACCTGACTTTCGTCGCCCTTCCCTCCTTCACCTGCTCATCCTATCCTTCTGTCGAGGCGGCGGCTCTGCCCACCGCCGCTCATGCGGGAGGAAAAAAATGAACAGCAGCTACGGGCAGGTCTATCAAGCCTGGAAATCGGATCCCCTCACCTTCTGGAGCCAGGCAGGCGCGGCGATAGATTGGTTCCGGCCGCCTAAGACGGTTCTTGATCCTTCCCTTGGGGTTTACGGGCGCTGGTTTCCCGATGGTGAAACGAACACCTGTCACAACTGTCTGGATCGGCACGTCCTTTCCGGTCGCGGCGGGCAGACGGCGCTGATCCACGACAGTCCCGTCACCGATAGCCGGCAACGCTTCACTTACGCGGAAATGCTTGCGGAAGTGAGGTCGCTCGCGGGCGTGCTCGCCGGCCTCGGCATCGGCAAGGGAGACCGGGTCATCATCTACATGCCGATGGTGCCGCAAGCGGTTTTCACGATGCTCGCCTGCGCGCGTCTCGGTGCCATCCATTCCGTCGTTTTCGGCGGCTTTGCGGCAAGCGAGCTTGCCGCGCGGATCGACGATTCGACCGCAAGCCTGATCGTGACGGCGAGCTGCGGCATAGAGCCCGGACGGGTGGTCGCCTACAAGCCGCTCCTGGATGCGGCGATCGGTATGGCGAAGCACAAGCCGCGCCACTGCCTCATCCTGCAACGCCCGGAGCTCAGGGCCTCCATGACGGAAGGACGCGACATAGATTTCGCCGAAGCGCTCGCGCAGGCGAAGGCTGAGGGACGCGAAGCGGACTGCGTGCCCGTGCTTGCGATCGATCCGCTTTATATTCTCTATACTTCCGGCACGACCGGCCAGCCTAAGGGCGTCATACGCGACAATGGCGGCTACATGGTTGCGCTGGCGTGGTCGATGCGTGCGCTCTACGGCGTGGCGCCGGGCGAAGTGTTCTGGACAGCGTCCGATATCGGCTGGGTGGTCGGCCATTCCTATATCGTCTATGGGCCGCTGCTGATCGGTGCGACGACCGTTCTCTACGAGGGCAAGCCTGTCGGCACGCCCGATGCCGGTGCCTTCTGGCGGGTCATCGCCGATTATGGCGTCTCCGTCTTCTTCACAGCTCCGACGGCGTTTCGCGCGATCCGCAAGGAGGATCCGGAGGGCGAGCAGATACGCCGCTACGATCTCTCGACCCTCCGTGCGCTCTTCCTTGCCGGGGAACGCGCCGACCCGGATACGCTGCACTGGGCCGAAAAGAAGCTCGGTATTCCGATCATCGATCACTGGTGGCAGACCGAGACGGGCTGGGCGATCGCCGGCAATCCCCTCGGTCTCGGCGCTCTCCCGGTCAAGCATGGTTCGCCGACGGTGCCGATGCCGGGATACGACATTCATGTGTTTGACGATGCAGGCAGCCCCGTCGTGCCGGGCACGCTCGGCAATATTGCCGTCAAGCTTCCGCTTCCGCCCGGTTGCCTTCCGACCTTCTGGAATGCCGATGCGCGTTTCCGCAGCGCCTGCCTTGCGGAATTTCCGGGCTACTACAAGACGGCGGATGCGGGCTATGTCGACGAGGACGGCTATGTCTTCATCATGTCGCGCACCGACGACATCATCAACGTCGCGGGCCATCGTCTCTCGACGGGCGCGATGGAGGAGGTCTGCGCCACCCATTCCGATGTCGCCGAATGTGCGGTCGTCGGCATCGCCGATCCGGTCAAAGGGCAGGTGCCGGCCGGCTTTCTTGTACTCAACAATGGTGTTTCACGTGAATCATCGGAAATCGAACGCGAGGTGATTGCGCTGGTCCGCGAGCGGATCGGACCCGTCGCGGCTTTCAAGACGGCGATCTGCGTCAAGCGGCTGCCGAAGACCAGATCCGGCAAGATCCTGCGCGGCACCATGCAGAAGATCGCGGACGGCGAGGAATGGAAGATGCCGGCGACGATCGATGATCCGGTTGTCTTGGAGGAGATCGCAAAGGCGCTTTCCGCGCGAGGCATCGGAATCTGACGGCAACAAAAAACCCGGCCGATGAAGCCGGGTTTGTTCATGCGAAATGGAAAGCGTGAGGATCAGAAGCGATCCTCGTCCTCGTCTTCGTCCTTGCTGGACGACTTCAGCGACTTCAGTTTGGCGAAGACGGCATCGGCGTCGATTTCCTGGTCCTCCTCGCGGTCGCTGTAGGGCAGCTTCTCCGTTTCGCGTGCCGGTTCCAGCGTCGCGCCGAGATCTGCGGCGCTCGGCAGCGGGCGGCCCTTGGAGGCCCTTTCGACTTCCAGATCGAGATCGATCTGGGAGCAGAGGCCCAGCGTCACCGGGTCCATCGGCGTAAGGTTCGCCGAGTTCCAATGAGTGCGGTCGCGGATCTGCTCGATCGTCGACTTGGTGGTGCCAACAAGCCGGGAGATCTGCGCGTCCTTCAGTTCGGGATGATTGCGCACGAGCCAGAGAATGGCGTTCGGCCGGTCCTGGCGCTTGGAGACGGGCGTGTAGCGCGGGCCCTTGCGCTTGGATTCAGGCACGCGCACCTTCGGCTCGGAGAGCTTCAGCTTGTGGGCCGGATTGGCCTCGGCGCGGGCGATCTCCTCGCGGGAAAGCTGCCCTGTCGCGATGGGGTCGAGGCCCTTGATTCCCTGCGCCGATTCGCCATCCGCGATCGCCTTCACCTCGAGCGGGTGAAGCTTGCAGAATTGTGCGATTTGGTCGAACGACAGTGCCGTGTTGTCAACGAGCCACACGGCCGTCGCCTTTGGCATGAGCAGTTGTTGAGCCATGGGTATAGTCCTTCTGTCCGTCCGCGCCGGTGTCGCGGGCCGTGGGTATCAAACCACTAATTTCCGGGAATTCGCCCCTCTATAACGCCGCTCTCGCAGAAATGCAATTCTTCCGCGGCAAATGACCTTTGTCTAATTGCCGGAAGACTTTGACCTGATATGTATGGCACCCGTATTCTGGAAATATGCGGGAGGGACCTGCATTTCCGCCTGCATCGCATGAGGAGGAGTTCATGTCTGTCAAAACTTACCCGGTTCTCAAATCCGCCAAGAGCCGTGCGCTGATCGACAACGATACCTATCAGAAATGGTATCGCGAGAGCGTGGAGAACCCGGAGCGGTTCTGGGACAAGCACGGCATGCGTATCGACTGGTTCAAGCCTTATACCAAGGTGAAGAACACCTCCTTCACCGGCCGTGTCTCGATCAAGTGGTTCGAGGACGGGATAACGAACGTCTCCTACAATTGCATCGACCGGCATCTGAAGGCGCATGGCGACCAGGTCGCGATCATCTGGGAAGGCGACAATCCCTATATCGACAAGAAGATCACCTATAACGAACTCTACGAGCATGTCTGCCGCCTCGCCAATGTTATGAAGAAGCACGGCGTCAAGAAAGGCGACCGCGTCACGATCTACATGCCGATGATCCCCGAGGCTGCCTATGCGATGCTGGCCTGCGCTCGCATCGGCGCCATCCACTCGGTCGTCTTCGGCGGTTTTTCTCCCGATGCGCTGGCCGGCCGCATCATCGATTGCCAATCGACTTTCGTGATCACCTGCGACGAAGGGGTTCGCGGCGGCAAGCCTATCCCGCTCAAGGAGAATACCGATACGGCGATCGATATCGCGGCCAAGCATCATGTTATCGTCAACAAGGTGCTCGTGGTTCGCCGCACCGGCGGCAAGACCGGCTGGGCGCCCGGACGCGATCTCTGGTACCATCAGGAGATCGCCAGCGTGCCGCGCGATTGTCCGCCGGCCAGGATGAAGGCGGAGGATCCACTCTTCATCCTCTATACGTCGGGCTCGACCGGCAAGCCGAAGGGCGTCCTGCACACGACCGGTGGTTATCTCGTCTTCGCCTCGATGACGCACAAATATGTCTTCGATTATCAGGACGGAGACATCTACTGGTGTACGGCCGATGTCGGATGGGTGACGGGTCACTCCTATATCGTCTACGGGCCGCTCGCGAACCGCGCCACCACGCTGATGTTCGAGGGCGTGCCGAACTTCCCGGATGCCGGCCGCTTTTGGGAAGTGGTCGACAAGCACAAGGTCAATACATTCTATACCGCGCCGACAGCGATCCGCGCGCTGATGGGCGCCGGCGACGCCTTCGTCAAGCGCTCCTCACGCTCCTCGCTTCGCCTGCTCGGCTCGGTGGGCGAGCCGATCAATCCGGAAGCCTGGGAATGGTACTATCACGTCGTCGGCGACGAGCGCTGCCCGATCGTGGATACCTGGTGGCAGACGGAAACCGGAGGCATCCTGATCACGCCGCTGCCGGGGGCGACCGACCTCAAGCCCGGCTCGGCGACGCGGCCGTTCTTCGGCGTGAAGCCGCAGCTGGTCGACAATGAAGGGAACGTGCTGGAGGGAGCCGCCGACGGCAATCTCTGCATTACCGATAGCTGGCCCGGACAGATGCGCACGGTCTATGGCGATCATCAGCGTTTCATCCAGACCTATTTCTCCACATACAAGGGCAAGTATTTCACCGGCGACGGCTGCCGCCGCGACGAGGACGGCTATTACTGGATCACAGGCCGTGTCGATGACGTGCTCAATGTCTCGGGTCACCGGCTCGGAACTGCAGAGGTCGAATCGGCGCTCGTCTCGCACCACCTCGTGTCGGAAGCCGCCGTTGTCGGCTACCCGCACAGTCTCAAGGGGCAGGGCATCTATTGCTACGTGTCGCTGATGGCGGGCGAGGAAGGCAACGACGCGCTCCGCCAGGACCTGATCAAGCATGTGCGCAAGGAGATCGGTCCGATTGCCACGCCGGACAAGATCCAGTTCTCGCCGGGCCTGCCGAAGACCCGGTCAGGCAAGATCATGCGCCGCATCCTGCGCAAGATCGCCGAGGATGATTATGGTTCGCTCGGCGATACTTCCACCCTCGCCGACCCTGCCGTCGTCGACGATCTCATCGCCAACCGGCAGAACAAAGCCGGCGGCTGATCAAGGAGAGGCGGCGCCAAGATAGTGCGATCTGTGCCGCTCCTCAGCCGGAAAAGGCACAGATCGGCGCCACTCTGGCGCCGCCCTCATAAGGAACGGCAAGTCCCGTCGCGATCAGATCGTAAGCCGGATTCCCGCCCGTGGAAAGCTGCACATCGGCGACCACCCGCCCGAAGAACTTGTCGCCTTCGATGTCGGTCAACAGGATTCGCGTCTGATTTTCCAGAAGTTCGGCAAGCATCGCCTTGGCTCTCTTTGCCTGTTGTCGCGTCGCCGGGCATTGTGCGCGCAACTCCGGCGTATCGATGCCCCGCAACCGGACATAGACCTCGACGCTTTGCTGCGGCCACGGCCTTGCGGAAACCAGCAAGGTGTCGCCGTCGACAATCCGGACGATCTCTGCCTCGACAGGCCCTGCAATACGCTCGGCTCCTTCCACGGGCGCACAAGCGGGAAAGAAAAAGAGAGCCGGAAACAAGAGAAAGCGAGCGGTTGATTCCATTAGAGGAATATATTCCGCTATTTCGGTGATGGCAACAGGAAATTAAACCTAAAAGTCGATGGCGCGGCCTTTGATCTCCCAGTCACCGAAGCGGGCCGGATCGGGACCACCGCGCCCGCCGAACTCCGGTGCCGGCGTTTCCGGTTTCGCCTTCGAACGCCGCTCTTCCGCTTCTTTCAGTGCGCGTAGCGCTGCCGACGGGAGAAACCTGCCCTTTCCCGGCGCGTTGTCGTTGTCACCTTGCATGAGGTTCCGTTTCCTCGGATATTGAAGAAAGCATGTGTGTTTCCCATCATATAGGGTGAAAATGCGCAAGGCAAAACGCTGATTCACGTGAAACACCGACCCCGGAACGCTTGATGGAGCGGAGACAGAAATGAATATGATTCGTACGGCCATGCTGCTTGCATTCATGACCGCGCTGTTCATGGCGGTCGGGTTCCTCATCGGCGGCAGGGGCGGCATGATGATCGCCCTCGTGGTCGCGGCCGCGATGAACTTCTTCTCCTACTGGAATTCCGACCGCATGGTCCTTTCCATGTATGGCGCGCAGGAGGTCGATGAGCGCACCGCACCGGAATATTACGGTATCGTGCGGGACCTTGCCGCGCGCGCCGGCCTGCCGATGCCGCGGGTCTATGTCATCAACAGCGACCAGCCGAACGCTTTCGCCACCGGGCGCAACCCGCAGAATGCGGCCGTCGCCGCCTCGACCGGCCTTCTGCGCGCTCTTTCTTATGAGGAGGTTGCGGGCGTGATGGCCCATGAGCTGGCGCATATCCAGAACCGTGACACTCTGACGATGACGCTCACGGCAACGATCGCCGGTGCGATCTCCATGCTCGCCAATTTTGCGATGTTCTTTGGTGGCAACAGGGAAAACAACAATCCGCTCGGTTTCATCGGCATTCTCGTCGCGATGATCGTCGCGCCTTTCGCCGCAATGCTGGTGCAGATGGCGATCAGCCGGACGCGCGAATATTCGGCCGACCGGCGCGGCGCAGAGATTTGCGGCAATCCTCTGTGGCTTTCCTCCGCGCTGAAGAAGATCGCGATCGCCGCCGGCCGTGTTCCGAACAATCAGGCCGAACGCAATCCCGCGACAGCGCATATGTTCATCATCAACCCGCTTTCGGGCGAGCGCATGGACAATCTTTTCTCCACGCATCCGAACACGGAAAACCGTATCGCCGCCCTGGAGGGAATGGCCCGCGACATGCAACAAGGCTCGACCGGGCCGGCGCGGACTGATAATGCGGTGCGCAAATCGCGCTCCGTGCCGACGACGGGTTGGGGACGCGGTGGTTCGGAACCGCCGAAAGGTCCCTGGTCTTGACGTCAGACACGAAATCATCTGAAACGCTTGCGAAACGAAATAATCGGAAGAGAAATTCTCCCCCCTCGCCGCGCGTCGAAAGCCCGGCGAAGCCCGGCCTTAAGGCGCGGCAGGCCGCGACGAAGATCCTCGCTGCGGTGATCGACCGTCGCACGTCGCTGGACGGAATGCTCGATGCCGAGCATGGAAACCCGGTCTATCGGGAGCTGAATGAAGCGGACCGGGCGCTTGTCCGCGCGATACTCAACACGGCATTGCGCCACCTTCCGCGCATCGAAGCGATTCTTTCCTCGCTGGTAAAGACGCCGCTGCCTGAAGGTGCCCGGGCCCTGCACCATGTCCTTGTCGTCGCGGCGGCTCAGCTTCTCTATCTCGACGTTCCGGATCACTCCGCCGTCGATCTTGCCGTCGAGCAGGCGCAAGCTGATCCGCGAAGCCGACGTTTCGCCAATCTCGTCAACGCGGTTCTCCGCCGCCTCGGCCGGGAAAAATCGGTGCAACTGGCCGCGGCGGAGAGGATTCCGGCAATTCCGGGCTGGTTCTTCGAGAGACTGGTTGCCGTCTACGGCCGCCCTCACGCCGAAAAGATCGCGCAGGTGCAGCTTCAACCGGCTGCGATCGACATCACCGTCAAATCCGACCCGGACACTTGGGCGGAGCGGCTCGGCGGCACGCTTCTCCCCACTGGTTCCGTCCGCCTGTCTGCCTTTTCCGGTGCGGTTTCGGCCCTGGAGGGCTTTTCCGAGGGCGAATGGTGGGTTCAGGACGCGGCAGCGAGCATCCCGGCGAAGCTTTTCGGCGATGTCGCAGGCAGCCGCATCGTCGACCTCTGTGCAGCGCCCGGAGGCAAGACGGCACAGCTTGCGTTTGCCGGGGCCGAAGTGCTTGCGCTCGACCAGTCCTCCAACCGACTGCACCGTCTTCACGCCAATCTCGAGCGCCTTGGGCTTAAGGCGCAGACGCGGGAAATCAACATGGCGGATTTCCGGAGCGACGAACTTTTCGACGCCGCATTGCTCGACGCGCCCTGCTCTTCCACCGGAACGATCCGGCGCCACCCGGACGTCTTGTGGACCAAGGGACCGGCGGACATCGAAAAGCTGGCACGCCTGCAGGAGCGTCTGCTCCGTCATGCGCTGACGCTTGTGCGACCAGGCGGTTTGCTGGTCTTCTCCAACTGCTCCCTCGATCCCCTGGAGGGCGAAGAGATGATCGCCCGCGTGCTCGCGGATCAGGCCGGGTGGGTGCGGGAACCGGTCGAAGCTTCGGAGTGGCCGGGCCTCGAGGAGGCGATAACGCCCCTCGGCGAGATACGGACGACGCCGGCGATGTTGCCGGCTTCGCAAGGAAAAGCCGGTGGTATCGATGGTTTTTATGCCGTCCGCCTGCGTCGGAAGGCATGACAGCCGCTCCAACCCGACGTTTTTTCTCTCCTTCATCAACAATTTAGCGTTTGCGGATGAATTGACGCCGGTCGCTTCATGGGCCTACCAATAGCACGGGAGCGGCATTGATCCGATTTGATCCACCGAATTGACTTCACTTGGACATAGCCGTTTCAGAAGGCAGTCATTAACCATGCGGCTTTCCGACAGGCAGCGTATTCTCTATCTGTATTTGCGTGAGGGGTGGCGCCGCTTCGCGCGAAGACTTGCAATCGGTCGGATTTCGGCATTGCGCTTTGCCGGCAGTGCTCCGGACCGCCTCGTCGTCGCTCCCACGGACCTGCATGCGTCCGATACATTCGCTGCCGAGGAAATCATCGCTGGCCGCTTTCCGCTTGCCGGCCGCATTCTCGACTGCGAGGGTGAATCGCCCTTTGCGCTGGAACTGCCCTCGGAGGAATTCGCGGTAAAGCTGCACAGTTTCGGCTGGCTTCGCCATATGCGGGCGGCGCAGGAGGAAACGGCGTCGATGACCGCACGGGTCATCCTCGACGACTGGATCCAAAGCCATGGCCGGGTGATCGGCGGCATAGCCTGGCGCCCCGATGTCATCTCGCAGCGCATCATCGCCTGGCTTTCCCATTCGCCGGTCGTGCTCAGGGAGGCCGAGTATCCTTTTTACCGGCGCTTTCTGCGCAGCCTTGCGTTTCAGGTGCGTTATCTGAAGCACATCGCCGATACCACCCGCGACGGTGAAGTGCGCCTGCGTGTGCGGGTCGCGCTCGCTATGGCCTCGATCGCGATGCCCGCTTCCGGATCGAGCATCCGCAAGGCTGCGCGCAATCTGGATTTCGAGCTCCAGCGCCAGATTCTGCCGGACGGCGGCCATTGTTCGCGCAATCCGCGTGTTGCGCTCGATCTGCTCTTGGATTTGCTGCCTCTGCGCCAGACCTATGTCAATCTTGGGCATGATGTCCCGACACAGCTCATTCCCTGTATCGACCGGATCTTTCCGGCATTGCGCTTCTTTCGCCACCAGAGCGGCGAACTCGCTCTCTTCAACGGCGCCACCTACACTTTGGCCAATGAGCTGATCTCGGTGCTGCGCTATGACGAAACCGGCGGAGCGCCCTTCCGCGCGCTGCCGTCCATCCGCTACGAGCGGCTTGCCGCCAGCGACACGGTCCTTCTCCTCGATACCGGAAAGCCGCTTTCGGTCGAGCTCTCGGCAACGGCCGCCGCAGGCACCCTGTCGCTGGAAATGTCCTCCGGAAGGCACCGCTTCATCGTCAATTCCGGCTTGCCGCGCTTTGCCGGCGAGCGGATGCGCCAGATGTCGCGGACCACGGCGGCGCATTCCGTGGCCACCCTCAACGACACGTCGTCGCTGCGCCTGTCGTCCTCCCAGTTCCTCGGGCCGATCGTCGTCGGCGGCGTTTCCAAGGTGGATGCGAGCCGCTACGACAGGCCGGACGGCGCCTGCGGCCTCACGGCGAGCCATGACGGTTATCTCGACAATTTTAACCTCCTTTACGAGCGCGACATCCATCTGACCGCCGATGGCAGGACGATACGAGGCCGGGAGCGGTTTTTTCGCCGCGGCGGCGAAGCTCCGCTTTCGTCCGACAGGGGCAGCGCGGTGATCCGTTTTCACATCCATCCGGCGATACAGATCCACATAGCCGGCGAACAGGAGATTTGGCTGGTCGCTCCCGATGGCGACACCTGGGTCTTCTCCTGCCTCGACGTTCCGGTCGTCGAAGAGGAGGACGTGTTCTTTGCGGATCCTTCCGGCGTCAGGAGCTCGCGTCAGATCACGCTGACCATGCCGGTCGGCGAAGTTCCGGAAATCCAGTGGCTGATGACGCGGCAGGGCTGACTGGCGCGGTTTCCGGTTTTCTCCGCCGGATGGCTGTGCTAACGGGGCGCATGTCCTCCGCCGGCCCGAGGCCGGCCATCAACCGGAGCACCCCATGGCCGTCATCTCCAAGAAAATTCCCGCACCCGACCGGGTCCAGGTCCGCACCGCCCTTCTCTCCGTTTCCGACAAGGCCGGCGTCGTCGATCTTGCCCGCGCATTGGCGGCAAAAGGCGTCAGGCTGCTTTCGACCGGCGGCACGCACAAGGCGCTGCGCGATGCGGGACTCGATGTCGTCGATGTCTCGGAGGTCACCGGTTTTCCCGAAATCATGGACGGGCGCGTCAAGACGCTGCATCCGTCCGTTCACGGCGGTCTGCTCGCGATCCGCGACGACGAGGAGCATGTTGCGGCGATGAAGGCACACAATATCGGCGCGATCGACCTTGCCGTCATAAATCTCTATCCGTTCGAGGACGTCCGCGCCAAAGGCGGCGATTACCCGACCACCGTCGAGAATATCGACATCGGCGGACCGGCGATGATCCGCGCTTCGGCGAAAAACCACGCCTATGTCACCGTCGTCACCGATCCGGCCGATTATTCGGGGCTTCTTTCGGAGCTGAAAGACGGCACGACTTCCTACGCCTTCCGCCAGCGCATGGCGGCAAAAGCCTATGCCCGCACGGCAGCTTACGACGCGGCGATCTCCAACTGGTTTGCCGAAGCGCTCGATATTTCCATGCCGCACCACAGGGTTCTCCGCGGCGTATTGAAGGAAGAGATGCGCTATGGCGAAAACCCGCACCAGAAGGCAGGCTTCTACGTGACCGGCGAAAACCGCCCCGGCGTCGCCACCGCCACCCTGGTGCAGGGAAAGCAGCTTTCCTACAACAATATCAACGACACGGATGCCGCCTTCGAACTCGTTGCCGAGTTCCTGCCGGAAAACGGCCCGGCCTGCGCGATCATCAAGCATGCCAATCCCTGCGGCGTTGCAACCGGCGCAACGCTGAAGGATGCCTATAGGCGTGCGCTCGCCTGCGATCCCGTCTCTGCCTTCGGCGGCATCATCGCGCTCAACACGGTTCTCGACGGAGAGACGGCGGAAGAGATCGTCAAGCTCTTCACCGAGGTGATCATCGCCCCTGAGGCCGACGAGGCAGCGCGTGCGGTCATCGCTACCAAGCCCAATCTGCGCCTCCTCGTCACCGGCGCCCTTCCCGATCCGCGCTTACCCGGACTTTCTGCAAAGACCGTTTCCGGCGGCTTACTGGTGCAGACGCGCGATAACGGCATGGTCGAGGATCTCGAGCTGAAAGTGGTGACCAAGCGTGCGCCGACGGCACGGGAGCTCGAGGACATGAAGTTCGCCTTCAAGGTGGCGAAGCATGTGAAGTCGAATGCGGTTGTCTATGCGAAAGACGGCCAGACCGCCGGCATCGGCGCGGGTCAGATGAGCCGGGTCGATTCGGCTCGCATCGCCGGCCTCAAGGCGGAGGAGGCAGCCAAGGCTATGGGTCTCGCCGAGCCGTTGACGCGCGGTTCGGCCGTGGCTTCGGAAGCTTTCCTGCCTTTTGCCGACGGTCTGCTTTCGGCCATCGCTGCCGGTGCCACCGCGGTCATCCAGCCGGGAGGATCGATGCGGGATGCGGAGGTCATCGCCGCCGCTGACGAAGCGGGCGTCGCCATGGTTTTCACCGGCATGCGCCATTTCCGCCACTGAAGCGGAGCGCGGAAAGCCGTTAGCAAGCAACAACTCCGCGCCGCGTAACCATTGGATGCGCGGCGCCTTCTACCGCGTCAGAGTTTGGGCTGGTTGGCCGGATAGGGTGTCTTCAGGAGCAGAAGCAGACCGATGACAAGAAAGACGATGAGGGCGGCCATTCCGAGCCGTGCCGAGCCGGTCGCGCTCGTGATGACCGCCACGGAAAGCGGCGCGAGGAAGGACGTCGCGCGGCCCGAAAGCGCGTAGAGCCCGAAATAGCGGCCCGCTTCGTCCGGATGGAGGCTGCGCGCCAGATAGGAGCGAGCGGACGCCTGTACCGGGCCGAAAGCTACGCCGACAAGCAGGCCGTACAGGATGTAGGCCTTTTCCGCCGCGGTGCCGAAGAGCCCGCCCGAATCCTCCAGCGGAAGCGGAACGGCCCCGAAAAACGTGAAGCCGGGCCCGGTGGAGATGATTCCGAATGTTGCGGCCGTCAGGCAGGCGAGGCTGGCGACGACCACCTTCTTCGAGCCGAGCCGCATGTCGAGCCGGCTCGCATAGAGGCAGCCGCCGATCGCCACGACATTGAGGATGATGCCGTAAATGCCGAGCTCCATCGTCTGCCAGGAAAACATCCCGGCGGCAAACGCGCCTCCGAGCGCGAGCAGTCCGTTGACGCCATCCTGGTAGATCATCCGGGCGATGAGAAAGCGCAGGACGCCGCGCCGCTCGCGCAGTTCCCCGATGGTGCCCTTGAGCTCCGCAAGTCCGGTTCGAATGGCATTGCCCAGCGGCATTCCCCGTCCCTGGTCGGGTGTGAACAGGAACATCGGCAGGACGAAAACCAGATACCAGAGTGCGGAGATCGGGCCGGCGATGCGCGCGTCCTCGCCCTCGGCCGGGTCGAGGCCGAACAGCGGATCGATCCCGATGATTGTTTTGCCGGATTCCGGACTGCCGGCCAGAAGCGTGACCATGGCGATCAGCACGATCATCCCACCGAGATAGCCAAGTCCCCAGGCGATATTGGAAATCCGCCCGGTCTGGTCAGCGCTCACCAGCCGAGGCATCATCGAATCGTTGAAGACGATCGAGAATTCCGCCGCCACCGTGGCGAAAACGACCATCGTCATGACGAAGAGCAGGCTGCTGCCGGGCGCGGCATACCAGAGCGCTGCCAGCGAGGCGATCTTGATGATGGCGAAAAAGCCGATCCAAGGCTTTCTGGGGCCTGTGGCGTCCGCGATCGAGCCAAGTACCGGGGAAAGGATCGCGATGATGATGCCGGCAACGGTCAGCGTATAGCTCCAGGCTGCCTGCCCGGCAACCGGATCGGCAGTCATGCGCGAGACGAGATAGGGCCCGAAGACGAAGGTGGTCACGACGGTGAAGAAGGGCTGCGCCGCCCAGTCGAACAGCATCCAGCCGCCAATGCCGAGACGGCTTGCCGGCCGCCCGGTCGCTTCCGTCGTCACGCTCATCGTCCCTCCGTGGCGGATCGCCGCTTCATCCGCGGTTGCCGGCTAACGATCTTTTGGAACGGGATCGCTTGCTGATACCTGCGTCATGGGCGCGACTGTCTCATCTCGCCTTGCCCTGTGCAAGGTCGCTCAACACGCCGGCTGCGACGGAAATCTTGGCGAGCGTCGCTTCGCCGGTTTCCGTAAGGGCGAAAAGCCGTCCGCCGAGCTTCACCAGGCGCTCGCGATCGGCCGCCTGCCAGGCGGCGACCGGATTCTTTTCCCCCTTGTGGCGCGTCAGAACGGATGCCGCCAGATCGCGCCGCGCATTGGCGATGTCGTTCAGGTTTCTCTGCAATGCCAGCGATTCGTAGAGGTCGCCGGGCTGAACGCGCGCCGCCGCAGTCAACAGCCGGCCTATGTTCAGCTCACCGCTCACGCCCGCATAGACTTGTGCGGTCTTCAGCAGGCTGTCGCCGGTGGAAGCGGAGATGAGCATGATCTCCGGAACGAACGTCATTGCGGAAAGTGCGGCGATTTCTCCGGCGAGCTCCGGCGGCACGCCCTTGTCCTCGAAATAATGCGCCTTGCGCCGCGCGTCGTCGCCCGCCTGTTCCGGCATCAACGAGGCCATGTGCGGGCGTAGCTGTCTGATCGCCTGCTTCAGACGATGCACGACCCCGTCCATCGGGCCGGCAATACCGCCCGTCGACAGCAGCAGGCTTGCCGCCGCTGCGAAAACGCGGCCGATCTCTTCGTAGAGCTCGTTCTGCACCGAGCCGCTCACGATGGTGTCGAGCGCATCCGTTGCTTCATAGAGCTTTTGCAGACCGAAGCCGTCATCCGCCGCGACCGCCGCCTTTACCGCATCGGCCGTCACGAAGCCGGTGCCGTCGGTCAGGGTGGTGACGAAGGCGGGTCCTCCCCTGTTGATGGTCTCATTGGCCAGCAGCGTGGCGATGATCTCGCGCCGCAGCCGGTGGGAGCGGATGTCTCCGGCAAATGCCCGCTGCATCCTCATCGGAAAATAGCCCATGAGCGTCGGCTCGAAATAGGGATCGTCGGGCAGGCCGCTGTGAACCACTTCGTCGAAGAGGACGAGCTTGGCGTAAGAGAGCAGCACGCCGATCTCCGCTCGCGTCAGCGGTTTTCCGGCCTGGTAGCGCTCGCTCATCGTCTGGTCGTCGGGCAGCGTCTCGACCTTGCGGTTGAGCTGGCCGGCCGATTCCAGCTTGCCCATCAGCCGCATCAGTCCTGCCCGGTTGGCGACGCCCTGACGTTCCGTCAGCGAGATCGCCAGTGATTGCAGGTAGTTGTTGCGCAGAACCAGCCCGGCCACGTCGTCGGTCATGGAGGCGAGCAAGGTGTTTCGTTTGGCGCGTGTCAGTCGATCCTCGCGCATGGCGGAGGCAAGCGCGATCTTGATGTTGACCTCGACGTCGGAGGAATTCACGCCGGCGGAATTGTCGATCGCATCGGAATTGCAGCGCCCGCCCTTCAGCCCGAATGCGATTCGTCCCCGCTGCGTCACGCCCAGATTGGCGCCCTCGCCGATCACCTTGGCGCGGACGTCCTCCGCCACGATGCGGATGGGATCGTTGGCGCGGTCGCCGACATCCGCGTCCGTCTCCGTCTGCGCGCGGATATAGGTGCCGATGCCGCCGAACCAGAGAAGATCGACCGGTGCCTTGAGGATCGCGGTCATGATCTCGAAAGGGGTCGCTTTCTGCCGGTCGATGCCGATCGCGGCCTGGGCTTCGGGCGTCAGCGAAACGGATTTTTCCGTCCGCGAGATGATCATGCCGCCCTTCGAAAGGGCGCCGCGGTTGTAATCCTGCCAGCTCGAGCGCGGCAGGCTGAACATGCGCCGTCTCTCGGCGAAGGAAACGTCGGTGTCCGGATCCGGGTCGATGAAGATGTCGCGGTGATCGAAGGCTGCAATCAGCCTGATCTTGCGCGACAGCAGCATGCCGTTGCCGAAGACGTCGCCGGACATGTCGCCGACGCCCGCCACCGAAAAGGGCGTCGTCTGGATGTCGGTGTCCATTTCCCGAAAATGCCGTTTGACCGCCTCCCAGGCGCCCCGGGCGGTGATCCCCATCTTCTTGTGGTCGTAACCCGCCGAACCGCCCGATGCGAAAGCATCGTCGAGCCAGAATCCCGCTTCCTGCGCGAGCCCGTTCGCCGTGTCGGAAAAAGTTGCCGTCCCCTTGTCCGCCGCCACGACGAAATAAGGGTCGTCGCCGTCAAGGCGGATGGTCTCCTTCGGCGCAACCACCTCCTGCCCCTCGATATTGTCGGTAATCGAAAGCAGGCTGCGGATATAGGTCTTGTAGGCTTCGGTGCCGGCCTTGAAGACGGCGTCGCGATTTCCGCCCACCGGCAGCCGCTTCGGGTAGAAACCGCCCTTCGCGCCGACGGGAACGATGACTGCATTCTTGACTTGCTGCGCCTTGACGAGGCCCAGAACTTCCGTGCGGTAATCCTGCGCCCGGTCCGACCAGCGGATGCCGCCGCGCGCCACCTTGCCGAAGCGCAGATGCACGCCTTCGACTTCCGCGCCATACACGAAGATCTCGCGGAAGGGCCGCGGTTCCGGCAGGCCATCCAACTTTGCAGGGTCGAATTTGAAGGCAAGGGTCGCGCGCGCCTGCCCGTCCGGATCGCGCTGGAAGTAGTTCGTCCTCAGCATGGCGCCGATCGCGTTGACATAGCGGCGCAGGATGCGGTCCTCGTCGAGGCTCGGAACCGCGGAGAGCCCATCCTCGATCGATTGTTCGAGCTCGGCTGCACGCCTGGCCCGGTTGCGCTCGCTCGTCTTCGAGTCGAACCTGCCTGCAAACAGCCGGAAAATATCGCCGGCGATCGCCGGGTATTTGTTCAGGGTTTCCGCAATATAGTCCTGCGAATAGGTGATGCCGGTCTGGCGCAGATAGCGTGCGATGGCTCGCAGCACCATGATTTCGCGCGCGCTGAGACCTGCCGTGAGGATGAGCCGGTTGAAGCTGTCGTCGTCGGTCAGTCCGTGCCAGGCGAACAGGAAAGCCTCTTCCAGCATCTGAACCAGGTTCGGCGTGAAATCACGCCCGTCGCGGCGCTGAAGCTCCATGTCATGAAGCACGACAAGTCGCTCCGACGCGTTCGGCTGGCGGATGACGATTTCATGGGTCTGCTCGCTGACGACCCCGAAGCCGAGATTTTCGAGCAGCGGAACCCGCCGCGAGAGCGAAACGGCACCGTCGGCATGGAAGATCTTCAGCTCCAGCCTGCTGGGATCGTCGGCGTTGCGCTTGCGGTAGAAGGAGATCTGGATCGGATGTTCCGGCGTCACGGCCTCGATGAACTTGAGATCGGCGAAGGCTTCGGCCGGTGTGAAATCCCCCTGATAGCCCTGGTCGGTGATCAGGCTCACCGAGTCCGGTCCGGCAAGCGCCGAAAACCGGTCGCTCCATCGCGTCACGATCTCCCGGATCGCCTGTTCGAGCTTGTTCTGCGGCACGCGGGGCGTCTTGCCGCCCGAGCGACCGATGATGAAATGCACCCGTGCGAGCCCGCCACCCGGGAAAGCCGGATAATAAGCCGAGACATGACCGTCATAGACCGTCTTCAGATGATTGCCGATCCGCTCGCGCACGTCGGAATCATATTGCTCGCGCGGCACGTAGACGATGACCGAGACGAAGCGGTCGAAACGGTCGATGCGGGGCAGCACGCGCACACGCGGCCGGTCGGCGAGCTCGTTGATCTGTTCGCAAAAGGTGGCGAGGAGCCCCGCGTCGATCTGGAAGAGATCGTCGCGCGGGTAGGATTCCAGTGTGTTCAGCAGCATCTTGCCCGAATGGCTTTCGGGGTCGAAATCGAAATGGTCGATGACCCGCTCTATCTTGGACTGCAGGAGCGGGATCTCGGACGCCGCATGCGTATAGGCGGTGGAGGTAAAGAGGCCGACGATGCGCAGTTCGCCGACCACGTTGCCTTTCTCGTCGAAACGCTTGACCCCGACATAGTCCATGTAGGCGCGGCGATGGACCACCGATTTCACATTGGCCTTGGTGACGATCAGCAGGTCCGGCCCGTCGAGGAACTCCAAGATCTCCGGCGTCGTCGTCACTGCGTCTTTTCCGAGCCGCAGGACGCGCACCTCCGGATCGGAAAGGATGCCGAGGCCCTCGCCCGTGCCGCGCTCCAGAGTGGCGTTCCTGCCCTTGCCGGAATAAGTATATTCCCGCATTCCGAGGAAGGTGAAATTGTTGTCGCGAAGCCAGGTCAGGAAGGCGAGCGCTTCGTCCTTGTCCGCCTTGCGCCTTGCGGGGGCGTGGCGCTCCATTTCCGCCACCGCCGCATCGAGCGTTGCCATCATCGGTTTCCAGTCGCTCACCGCGAGATGGACTTGTGCCAGCACATGGCGAACCCGCTCGATCAGTGCGGCGGCTTCGGAGGCGGAGAGCTCGGAAAGATGGATCTCTATATGGCTGACCCTGTGTAAAGGGTTGCTTTCCTCCTCCGGTGAAAACAGGACAGGATCCTTGCCCGGCTCGATGACGAGGATCGGATGGACGGCCAGGTGGATGTCCCGATGCGTGCTCGTCACCTCGCCCATTACCGAATCGTAGAGAAACGGCATGTTCCGGTCGGTGACTGCCAGAACGGAAACGGAAATGCCCTGCGGTGCGACACCCTCGAGAGAGGTCACGGTGACACGCGGCGTGCTGCCGTCCCAGGCTTTTATCTCGCTGTAGGCATGCGCAGCGACGGTGGCCAGCATATCGGCCGAGTAGAGCTCCAAGTCGTCATTGCTTGCGCGACCGAAGAGAATTTCGGGCCTTATGCAGTCTGTCCTGAGCGCCTTTGCGGTTGTGGTTGCTGCTTCGATATACTTCTCGCGCCTGACATTGCTGCGTGTGCCCATGGATATCTCCCGAATCCGTTGATCGAAACCTAGCAGAAGAAAAATGCAAGGCGATGAAATTCTGAAAACCGGTGGGAAATCGTTCAATTTTCGCCTGAAGGAGCAGATGAGAGGCCCTTTGCGGCCAATTTTGGAGGGATTTTGCGATTTTTCTCGGGAAAATCGTCGTTCCTGGCCACCGTCCTTTTCCGCGCGTCCAAATCCGGCCGCCTGCTGTTGACAGGGCACGGGGCGCTTGCCATCACTCGGCGAACGGAGAGATGTTTCTGATGAGCGAAGACGGAAAAGGCGCAGTCATCGTCATATCGAGCCATGTCGTGCGCGGTACGGTTGGCAACCGCGCGATGGTCTTCGCGCTCGAGACGCTCGGCCATGCCGTCTGGGCAGTGCCGACCGTCGTGCTTCCATGGCACCCCGGCCATGGCCCGGCAACCCGCATCGCGATCCCTTCGGCCGATTTCGACGCAATGATATCGGACATCATACGCGCGCCGTGGGTCGGCGAGGTGAAGGCGGTGGTCTCCGGCTACCTGGGCAATGCGGACCAGGCGGCATCGGTGGCGCGCCTCGTGACGGCGCTGAAGGAGGAGAACCCGGACCTCTTCTATCTTTGCGATCCTGTCTGCGGCGACGAAGGGGGGCTCTATGTTCCGGAGGATACGGCAGCTGCGATCCGCGACCGGCTGCTGCCACTTGCCTCGCTCGCCACGCCCAACCGGTTCGAACTCGCCTGGTTCTCAGGCGCACCGCTCGAAACCAATGCTGCCGTGATGGATGCCGCGCTCGCGCTCGGCCCGCCACGCATGCTGGTGACCTCGACCGTACCGATGATGGCTGGCAGCATCGGCAATCTCTATCTCTCCGGAAAGAATGCGCTGCTCGCCGAGCACCGCCGGGTCGACAATCCGCCGAACGGCACCGGCGACCTGCTTTCTGCCGTTTTCCTGTCACGGCTGATGGACGGGCTACCCGAGGAGAAGGCACTGCTGCTCGCCACCGCCAGCGTCTTCGAGATCGTTGCGCGCTCCACCAAGCGCGGCGCCGACGAACTGACGCTGGAGCAGGACGCTTCCAGCCTCTCGACGCCCATGGCGATGGTGCAGATCCGGCGCCTGATGCATCCGGGACAGACGCGCCGCCGCTGACTTCTGCGCGCAGGAGCCTTGCGCAGGCGGCGGCGCAGTGATTTAAGCGGCGGGCTCATATCTCTAATGCGTGTCGGCCGAAGATATGCAGCAGTTTCGAGACACGGCACGCACGAAAGCAACAGCCAAGGCGTATCGCGCAAATCCATTCCTGCGCGACATGTTTCGGCGTCACCGGGGGTTATCCATGCACCACTTTCCGGATCGTCTGTTGAACGGATACCGCAACTTCATGAACGGGCGCTTCAGCGAGCAGCAACAGCGCTACAAGGCCCTGGCGGAGACGGGCCAAAAACCGAAAACGCTCGTCATCGCCTGTTGCGATTCGCGTGCGGCGCCGGAGACCATCTTCGACAGCGGTCCGGGCGAACTTTTCGTCGTACGCAATGTCGCCAATCTGGTGCCGCCCTACGAGCCGGACGGGAACTATCATTCGACGTCCGCCGCGCTGGAATTCGCAGTGCAGTCGCTCAAGGTGAGCGACATCGTCGTCATGGGCCACGGCCGTTGCGGTGGCATCAAGGCGGCTCTCGCTCCGGATGCGGAACCCTTGTCGCCTGGAGATTTCATCGGCAAGTGGATGGGTCTTCTGAAGCCCAGCGCGGCGCAGATCCAGATGAACGAGGTTTTGACCGCGGCGGAGCGGCAGCGCGCCCTGGAGCGGGTGTCTATCCGCAATTCCATCGCCAATCTGCGCACGTTTCCCTGCATCAGCATCCAGGAAGGACGCGGCAAGATCAGCCTCCACGGCGCCTGGTTCGACATCTCCACCGGGGAACTCTGGGTCATGGATCCCGCGACCGGCGATTTCCACCGTCCGGGCATGTAGTCACCGCAACGTAAAAAAGCCCGGCTCGTTTCCGGCCGAGCTCCTTTCAGTTCACGCGGCAAGACGATCAATCGCCGTCGATTTCCGCGCCGATGATGGCGATCGCCTGCTGGTAGACGCTTGCGGCGTTCCAGCCCTGCAGCGCACCGAAATTCGCCTGCCCCGGCTGGTAGCCCGCACCCGGCTGCCAGCCATGGCCGCGCAGGAAATTCGCGGTCGAGGCGAGCGCGTCCGCCTTGGAACCGACGAGATCGACACGGCCGTTGCCGTCGCCATCGACGCCGTATTTCAGGACGTTTGCCGGCAGGAACTGCGTCTGGCCGATCTCGCCATGCGCGGCACCGCGGGCCGTCGGGCTCAGCGTTCCATTCTCCACGAGCCTCAGGGTCGCATAGAGCTGGTTGGTGAAATAGTCGGACCGGCGGCAGTCATAGGCGAGCGTCGCGACGGCGGAAATCGTATGCTCCTTGCCGAGAAAGCCGCCAAAGCCGGTTTCCATGCCCCATATGGCGAGCAGCGGGCCGGCCGGAACGCCGTAGCGGCTTTCGATACGGGCGAAAAGCGCAGCGTTCTGTTTCTTCAGGCTCTTTCCGCGCCGGATGATCGCCTGGCCGCCGCGTTTCTGCATGAACTGGTCCAGCGAAAGCTTGAAGCTTCTCTGGCCGCGGTCGGCGCGGATCGTTGCGCGGCTGTAGTTCACATTGGCAAACGCCCGGTCGAGCGTCGAGCGGCTGATGCCGTTTACGGCGGCTTCCTGCTTGAACTCCTCGACCCAGGCCGGAAAGCCGCCTGCGTCGTTCCCGCACCGTGCGGCTTCGGCCATGGCCGGCAATGCGACAACTGCCGCACATGCTGCAAACAGCCGGATCGCGCTCTTCGTTATGCCCATGAAAAACCCCGTTCTCTCGATTCTCGCTGTGCGAAACTGCCATTCCCGCGGAATCTCTGCGGCTTTCCCGCCGCTCCGCGTGAAGCCGTGCCGATGTCCCGGCTGCGGGCTCAAAGTAAAAGCCCCGCAGTTCGCATTAACAAACAAACGGGACTTCTATTCGTAAATACTTACAAAACCGTGATCAGGCCGCCTGCTTCTTTGCCTTGATCAGACCGCGGTTGATCAGGAGCTCCGCGATCTGGACGGCATTGAGTGCTGCGCCCTTGCGCAGGTTGTCGGAGACCACCCACATGTTCAGACCGTTCTCGACGGTCGCGTCCTCCCGGATGCGCGAAATGTAGGTGGCATCCTCGCCTGCGGATTCGTAAGGTGTAATGTAACCGCCGTTTTCGTGCTTGTCGATTACCAGGCAGCCCGGCGCCTCGCGCAGGATTTCGCGCGCCTCTTCGGCGGTGATTTCCTTTTCGAACTCGATGTTGACCGATTCCGAATGGCCGATAAAGACGGGAACTCGCACGGCCGTGCAGGTCACCTTGATCTTCGGGTCGAGCATCTTCTTGGTTTCGGCAAGAACCTTCCACTCTTCCTTCGTGTAGCCGTCCTCCATGAAGACGTCGATATGCGGAATGACGTTGAAGGCGATGCGCTTGGTGAACTTCTTGTTCTCGATCGGATCGGCGACGAAGACGGCGCGGGTCTGGTTGAAAAGCTCGTCCATGCCGTCCTTGCCGGCGCCGGAGACCGACTGGTAGGTCGAGACGACGACACGCTTGATCACCGCGCGGTCATGTAGCGGCTTTAGCGCGACGACGAGCTGGGCGGTCGAGCAATTCGGATTGGCGATGATGTTCTTGCGGGTGAAAAGCGAGATTGCATCCGGATTGACCTCCGGAACGATCAGCGGCACATCCCGGTCGTAGCGCCAGGCGGACGAATTGTCGATCACCACGCAGCCCTGCTGGCCGATCTTCGGAGAATACTTCTGCGAAACCGAGCCGCCAGCCGACATCAGGCAAATATCCGTGTCGGAAAAATCGTAATTCTCCAGGTTCCTCACCTTGAGAGTCTTGTCGCCGAAGGAAACCTCGGTGCCCTGCGAGCGCGCGGAAGCGAGCGCCACCACCTCGTCGGCCGGAAAGCCGCGCTCCGACAGAATGTTAAGCATTTCCCGCCCGACATTGCCGGTTGCGCCTGCGACTGCGATCTTGAAACCCATGATATGCTCTCTTTCTCTGTCTCTCCGCGGTCTGGAGGTGGAGCCGTCGCCATGGCGCAGGTTCCGTGTCCCCGGCCATACCGGGGAGAGAGCGGCGGGCCAGAGACGTCAGACGGTTTTCGTCGTCGTTTTGGCCGTGATTTTGGTATTCGATGAAGCATGGCGAACCCGCCCGGACGCGTAGGCCGGGGCAAACATGGCGGCAATGGCATGACCAGAGCGATACATGGGGGTTCCTGTTTCGCTGCTGCTCATACGCCGTTTTGCCGAAGAGTCAAGTTGGAATGCCGGCAGGACGGAGCCTGCCACCAGTGGCAGCGGCGAAGGCTGCAGGAACACGGAGGATAGCACAAGCTGGGTCTCGCTGCCGGGAGCACCGACGATGAGATCGAAGCGGTCGGCTGCCCGTGTGCTGCCGAGGCGCAGGGCCCGCTCCTGCAGGATAACCGCGACTCCAAGCGTCGTCGCGCGCTCCAGCCGGCCGATCGAAAGGACCGGGACCGGCAAGCCGGTAAAGGCTTTGCAGCATCGATGTCGATCTCGCGATATTTCGCCGGCCAGACCGGCGTCGCGCTGCCGGTGGAGTTCGCTTCGGGCGACGGCGTCATGGCGCTGGTCTTCCTCGCCTTCACCGCGCTTCTTTCAGCCATTCCCGCGGTTCTCGTCTATCGTCAACCGCCGGCTGGCGCCCTCCGCACCTGAACCGGGAAGGCCGCGGACTTAGACTAAAGTCATAAGCCCAAAGCATCGCTGCCTTAACTGCCTCTTTTCTGCCATCCTTTCACAAGGCGCACCTCGTCCGAATCAATCAGGGAGGGACGGGCGAAGAAGGTGCTTTCCTATGCCGTTTTGTGGAGGACAATCGAATGGCAAACGTCTCGACAGTGGGCGACGGCAAGGCCGCCCCCATGACGGGCGAGCAGAAGAAGGTGATTTTCGCCTCGTCGCTCGGCACCGTCTTTGAATGGTACGACTTCTATCTCTATGGTTCGCTGGCGATCTATATCGGCGCGACCTTCTTCAGCCAGTATCCGGAGACGACCCGCAACATCTTCGCATTGCTGGCCTTTGCGGCCGGCTTCCTGGTGCGCCCGTTCGGCGCGCTCGTTTTCGGCCGGCTCGGTGACCTGGTCGGACGCAAATACACGTTTCTCATCACGATCATGATTATGGGCGTTTCGACCTTCGTGGTCGGCCTCTTGCCCGGCGCAGCCAGCATCGGCATCGCCGCCCCGATCATCCTCATCATCCTGCGCATGCTCCAGGGTCTGGCGCTTGGCGGTGAATATGGCGGTGCAGCCACCTATGTCGCCGAGCATGCGCCGCAGGGCAGGCGCGGCTATTTCACGTCATGGATCCAGACGACGGCGACGCTCGGCCTGTTCCTGTCGCTCGTCGTCATCCTCGCCGTGCAGTTCATCGTCGGCACCGAGGCTTTCGCGGCCTGGGGATGGCGCATTCCCTTCCTCCTGTCGGTCGTGCTCCTCGGGGTCTCGGTGTGGATCCGGTTGAAGATGAACGAATCGCCGGCCTTCCAGAAGATGAAGGAGGAGGGCAAGGGCTCCAAGGCACCGTTGACGGAGGCCTTCGGACAGTGGCGCAATGCCAAGATCGCGCTTCTCGCGCTCTTTGGCGCGGTCGTCGGCCAGGCCGTCGTCTGGTATTCCGGCCAGTTCTACGCGCTGTTCTTCCTGACCGGCGTGCTGAAGGTCGACAACCAGTCGGCCAACATGATGGTCGCGGCTTCGCTGCTCATCGGCACCGGCTTCTTCGTCTTCTTCGGCTGGCTTTCCGACAAGATCGGCCGCAAGCCGATCATCATGGCCGGGCTGCTTCTCGCCATGCTCACCTACTTCCCGCTGTTCAAGGCGCTGACCTGGGCCGGCAATCCGGCGCTCGCACAGGCGCAGGATACCGTCCGTGCCACGGTCACTGCCGCTCCGGGCGACTGCAAGTTCCAGTTCAACCCGACGGGCACAGCGAAGTTCACCACGTCCTGCGACATAGCCACCGCCTTCCTGACGAAAAATTCGGTGCCCTACGACGTCGTGACGACAGGCGCCGCAGGCAGCCCCGCGACGGTGCAGATCGGCGAAACGACGATCAGCAGCTATGATGCGGTCGCCGCAGGCGCACAGGCGACGGCTCAGAACGCAGCCTTCGAAAAGCAGGCGAACATAGCGCTTCACGATGCCGGCTATCCGCTGATGCGCCGTCCGGCCAAGGTGCCGGATTCCAAGCTCGACGCCTTCGTCGCCGCCAATCCGGAGCTGGGCCTCGACGCCGCCGCGATCCGTGCCGGCGAAAGCGAGACCATGTCGGCCGACCAGCTCGTCGCGGCGAAGCTCCTGACGCAGGAGGAGGCTGCCGGTGCCACCGGAGTGCCGGTCTATACGATCGCAGGCGGCGGCGCCTTTGCCATGGTCGCGGATCCCGCTGCCGTCAAATGGATCACGATCATCGCCGTGCTGACCGTCCTCGTCATCTATGTGACGATGGTCTACGGCCCGATCGCGGCCCTGCTGGTTGAGCTCTTCCCGACCCGCATCCGCTACACCGGCATGTCGCTGCCCTATCATATCGGCAACGGCTGGTTCGGCGGCCTGCTGCCGGCAACGGCCTTCGCGATGAGCGCGGCCCAGGGCGACATCTATTACGGCCTCTGGTATCCGATCGTCTTTGCGGGCATCACGCTGGTCATCGGCCTGCTCTTCCTGCCGGAGACCAAGGACCGCGACATCCACACCATGGAATGATCGCTCCTGCGAGCGTTCGAAGTGGCCCGGCGCATACTACATGCGCCGGGTTTTTCATGTCTCGCGGTCCGTCGCCTTTCTCTCCAGCATAGTCTTCGGCCGCGGCCAGCCGCGTTCGTCGAGCCGGAAGAGCCAGTTCTGCCGCGCGAAGATGAAAGCCATCATCAGGGCGGTCCAGAGGCCGAGCAGCAGGCCGGCGGCGACGTCGCTCGGATAATGCGCACCGACGATCACCCGCGAGATGCCGATCGTCAGCGCAAAGGCCAGGAATAGGAGCCTCAAGCGCGGCACCAGCATCGAAAAGGCTCCGAAGAGCGAGCCGACGGCTGCCGAATGGCCCGAGGGAAAGCTCTCATAGAGAGTATCGCCGGTGAAGGGCGTCAGGCTGTAGGCTCCGAGATCGACCAGCAGTTCCGGGCGCGCCCGGCCGATTAGGAATTTCAGGAGATGCACCAGCGCGCTCGCCGCGCCGATCGTCAGGAAGAAATAGAGGAAGAGCCGCCTCGCGGTCCTTGCCCGCCCTGCCAGGGTTTCGTTCTGGCTGACGCGGTGGACTATATAGGCGACGATCACCAGAAAGCCCGATCCGTAGATCATCCAGCCGAATTTGCCGAAATCGGTGATGCGCCGGTTGAAGACGACGATCGCCTCCGGCAGACCCTGCGCGCGTTCGGAAATGCGCGGATCGAACGGGATGAGGGCTGCAACCAGCACGAAGGTCGCGATCAGTATCCAGCTGGTGGAGACAAGCGGTCGGTTCATTGGGTCCTCTTTCATGCGAAGGCCCTGACCATGTGTTCGCAGCTGCGTGATTTTCAAGGGAGCGGAACAAAAACGCCCCCGGAAGACATCCGGAGGCGTGCAAAAAGTATCAACTCCGCGAAGGTTCAGGCGGAAAGCGCTTTGAACTCGGCGAGGATCGCATCGCCCATCTCGGCGGTGCCGACCTGCCTGCAGCCCTCGGCCATGATGTCGCCAGTGCGGATGCCCTTGTCGAGCACAACGGAAATGGCCTTCTCCAGACTGTCGGCTTCCTTGACCATGTTGAAGGAGTAGCGCAGGCACATGGCAAAGGAGGCGATCATGGCGATCGGATTGGCGATGCCCTTGCCGGCGATGTCCGGCGCCGAACCGTGCACGGGCTCGTAAAGCGCCTTGCGCTTGCCGGTCTTCACATCCGGCGCGCCGAGCGAGGCCGACGGCAACATGCCGAGCGAGCCGGTCAGCATGGCAGCCACGTCGGAAAGCATGTCGCCGAAAAGGTTGTCGGTAACGATGACATCGAACTGCTTCGGCTGGCGCACGAGCTGCATGCCCCCGGCATCGGCCAGCATGTGCTCGAGCTGAACGTCGGAATAGGCGCGCTTGTGGGTTTCGGTCACGACCTGGTTCCAGAGTACGCCGGACTTCATCACATTGCGCTTTTCCATCGAGCAGACGCGGTTTGTACGCGTGCGGGCCAGCTCGAAGGCAACGCCGGCGATGCGCTCGATCTCGTAGGTGTCGTAGACCTGCGTATCGATGCCGCGCTTCTGTCCGTTGCCGAGGTCGATGATCTCCTTCGGCTCGCCGAAATAGACGCCGCCCGTCAGCTCGCGCACGATGAGGATATCGAGGCCTTCGACGAGCTCGGGTTTCAGGGAGGAGGCGCTGGCCAGCGCCGGATAGCAGATCGCCGGGCGCAGGTTTGCGAAGAGCTGCAGGTCCTTGCGCAGGCGCAACAGCCCGGCTTCCGGCCGCACCTCATAGGCAACGGCGTCCCATTTCGGCCCGCCGACGGCGCCGAACAGCACGGCATCGGCCGCAAGCGCCTTCTCCATGTCCCCTGCCGAAATCGCGGCGCCGTGGGCATCGTAGGCCGAGCCGCCGACGAGGCCTTCGTCCGTCACGAAACCGGCAGCCATCTCGGCATTCATAAAGGCGATGATCTTGCGGACTTCCGCCATGGCTTCGGGACCGATGCCGTCGCCCGGCAGAAGAAAGAGATTGCGCGCTGTCATGGAAAATTCCTTGTCGCGGAAGGTGGGAAGAGTTTCGCGGGCTTCATAGCGCAACTTACCTGCAAGGAAAATCATTTCCGCGAAAGAATTATGCGCGCGGGAGGGCAGAAGGGCTCGGCGGGAGAGGCGCCGAGGGTGGGATGCGAAACCTGGTGTATGGCCGTGGCCGGTACAAAAAGGCCCGGACGCGTGGTCCGGGCCGAAGCATGGTTCTTGCGGGAAAGCCTGCCGCGTCAGATCGGATAGCCGTCCTCGGGTTGTTCCAGCACCGTGTCGTTGATCCGGACGACCTGCGTACCCTGCTGCCGGTTTCCTTCGACGGAAATCCTGTAGTCCCTGCCGTCGATCTTGAGCGAGGCCGAGAAGCCCTGCCACGACGACGGAAGTGCCGGCTTGACGACAAGGCGGTTGCCTTCCTTCCTGAGGCCGAGAATGCCCTCGACCGCGACGCGATAGAGCCAGCCTGCCGAGCCCGTGTACCAGGTCCAGCCGCCGCGGCCCTTGAGGGCGCCCTCGCCGTAGATGTCGGCGGCGACCACATAGGGTTCGACGCGGTAATGGTCCGCGCTTTCGCGATCTAGCGCATGGTTGACCGGGTTCAGCATGGAGAAGCAGTTCCATGCATCGTCCGCCCTTCCCTGCTCCGCGAGCGCCAGCACGACCCATGTCGCGGCATGCGTATACTGGCCGCCATTCTCTCGCACGCCCGGCGGATAGGCCTTGATATAGCCCGGGTCCTGCGGCGTCGAGGCAAGCGGTGGCGTGAACAGGCGGATGATCCCTGCATCGCGGTCGACAAGCTCGGTGAGCACCGCATCCATCGCCAGACGCGAGCGCTCCGCATCTCCCTCGCCCGAGAGCACGCTCCAGGACTGGGCAATGGAATCGATGCGGCACTCCTCGCCTTGCGAGGAGCCGAGCGGCGTGCCGTCGTCGAAATAGCCGCGGCGGTAGTAGCTGCCGTCCCAGCCGGCCGTTTCAAGCGCCGTCTTCAGCCGGGCGAGATGCCGCTCCCAGGCAGCCGCGCGCTTGCCGTCCCCGCGCTCGCGCGCGATGGGGATGAAGTCCCTGAGCGTTCCGGCCAGGAACCAGCCGAGCCAGACGCTCGTGCCCCTTCCCTGTTCGCCGACGCGGTTCATGCCGTCATTCCAGTCACCGCCGAGAATGAGCGGCAGGCCGTTTTCGCCGGATCTTCGGACGGCAAGGTCGAGGGCGCGCGCGCAATGTTCGTAAAGCGTTGCGTCGTCGCCGCGGTCGGGGGTGAAGAAGGAATCGTGCTGCCCCTCTGCAAGCGCCGGCCCTTCGATGAAGGCAAGCTGCTCGTCGAGAATGTCCTTCGTTCCGGTCGAGCGGCAATATTGCTCGACCGCATAGGCAAGCCACACCACGTCGTCGGAAATCATCGTGCGGACGCCCGCGCCCGTTCCCGGCAACCACCAATGCTGCACGTCTCCGTCGTTGAACTGGCGGGAGGCGGCATTGAGAATCTGCCGGCGGGCGAGGTCCGGACTGTGAATCAGGAAGGCCAGCGTATCCTGCAGCTGATCGCGGAAACCAAAGGCTCCGCTCGCCTGATAGAAGGCCGAGCGCGCCATGATGCGGCAGCCGAGGCTCTGGTAGGGAAGCCACGTATTGACCATCTGGTTGAGCGCCGGATCGGGCGTCTCGACCTGCAGCGTGCTCGTGAAGTCCGTCCAGAAGGTGCGGACCTCATCAAGGACCGTGTCGAAGACGGCGGCTTTTGCCTTCGCCGCAAGCATGCGCGATGCTTCCGCGCTTTCGGTGTCACCGAGCACGAACAGAATTTCCCGCTTCTCGCCCGGTTCGAGCTCGATGTCGGCGGCGAGCGCCGCACAGGGATCGCCGAGCCCGCTCTCCGTCGTTCCCGAAAGTTTCCGGCCATCGGCGACCGCTGCGGGCGTGACGATATCGCCATCCCTGCCGATGAATTCCCGACGGTTGGTCGTGAAGCCGGACGCCGTCACGCTCGATGCGAAGAAAGCCGTCCGTCCCGAATAGTCGATGCTGTAGGGATTGGTGGCGAAGATCGCACCGCTTTCCTCGTCCATGCTCGTCAGAACGAAGGGCGCGGTTTTCGCCGGATTGTTGCCGAGCAGCCATTCCACGTAACCATAGACGGAAAGCTTGCGCCGGCTCTGCCCGGTATTCGTTACGAAGAGGCGGGAATATTTGACGGGATGTTCCCGATCCACCGTCTGAACGAGATCGAGCTCGATCCCGCCGGCGGAGCTGCGGAAGGCGGAATAGCCGAGACCGTGCCAGGTTTCGAAGAGAACGGAACGGTCGCGCGACAGCGCCGCGAACGGCGTCAGCACCGCTCCGCTTTCCAGGTCCTTGACGTAGAACGCTTCGCCGGGCCGGTTGATGACCGGATCGTTCGTCCAGAGCGTGAGCTGATAATCCCGCGAATTGCGGCTCCAGGTATAGGCGCCGCCTTCAGCCGAGATATGGAAGCCGAAGTTCGAGTTCGAGATGACGTTGATCCACGGCTGCGGGGTGGCCTCGCCGCCGCGCAGCTTGACCGCGTATTCGCGCCGCTCGGCGTTGAAGCCGCCATAGCCGTTCCAGAAGGCGAGGTCGCCTCCGTCGATCTCGGCAGGTTCGGAGCCGGACCGAACGGCCGGCAGCGGCGCGATCTGCACGAGACCGCTCTCTTCGCCCGGGCGAGGTGTGGCAAACAGCGAGACGGCACGCGCGATCTGGTCGGAAATCGCGCCGTTGCGTGCATGGAAGACTGCGCGCGCGGTCGCCAGGAGCGCATGCCAGGTCGAGGGCTCCATCAGGTCGCGCCGGACTGCGAAGATATGCTGGCGCAAACCGTCGGACTGCCCGCGCATGCGCAGGTTCTCGCACATCTGATCCAGCGTGTGCTGCATGTCCTGCGCGTAGGAAGAAGCCCGCTCGTTGAGAATAACGAGATCCGCGGCCACGCCTCGATGGCGCAGATACTCCTGCGCGCGAAGCGCCTGGCGGGCGATCTCGAGATCGATTTCGTCATTGATTCGCAGGACGAAGATCGGGAAATCGCCGGAGATCGACAGCGGCCAGAGCGCCGCCTGCGAGGCAAGGCCAGACTGGACCGTACCTGCCTCGGCGCGCAGATGCATGTCGGGATAGATCAGGTAGCGCCCGAGCGTCTGGAAGGCTGCGGCCTCCTGGGAGTTGACGCCGATATGGCGCAGGTGGACCTGGGAACGGGCCCAGGCCTGGATCAGTTCCTGGTGGAAGCTGTCGGGGTGGCGATACCGGTCGATGGCGCGGTCGACCTCCGCCCGGTTCGGGGCGGCGATCGTCCAGAAGATGATCTTGACCTTCTTGCCGGCGGGAACCCGAACCACACGCCTCAGCGACATGACCGGATCCAGCGTGAAGCCGTCCTTGCCGGAAAGCTGCGCGCCCGGATCGAAAGCCGCGGCGGTCGAAATCGTGCGGCCGCGGCCGATGAAGTTGCGGCGATCCGTCTCCACCTCGGTGCGGCGCGCAGTGCCGGAATTATCCACGATCAGATGCGCGATGCACATATCCGGCTCGTTCGGGCTGCGCTTGGTGCGCTCGGCCCGGATCGCATCGCCGCGCTCGTCGATCTCCGTGCGGATGAACATCTTGGAGAAAAGCGGATGGGCACTGTCGGTGTCATCCGTGGTGATCACCGGCTCCATATAGGAGGTCACCTCGATGAAGCGGTCCTCTGACCCGGTGTTGAGAAGCGTCACGCGGCGCCCCTCCGCATCGTGTTCCGTGGTAACGATGCATTCGACCTCGCTGGTCAGGGTGCCCACCGTCTTGGCGAATTCCGCACGGTCGTCGCCGAATTCGGTCCTTGTCTCCTCGCCTTCGGCGCGCTTCGGCTCGGCGGTCGCCGACCACCATTCGCCCGTTGCCGTGTCGCGCAGGAAGATGAAGGTGCCCCAGCGGTCCTCCGTCGGGTCCGGTTTCCAACGCGAAACGGACTGGCCGTTCCAGCGCGAATAGCCCGAACCGGTCGCGGTCAGCATGACCGAATAATGGCCGTTGGACAGGAAGACCGTCTGGCGGTCCTTGTTTGCCGGATCCTTGATCTTGCGGACCTCGGGACGAAGCAGGTCCGCCTGCGTGCTGCCGACCGTCTCCGGCTCGCGTTTCGCGTTGATGATCGGAATGTCGCGCGGCGCCTTTTCCTGCAGCAGAAGCTCGGCGGCCTCGATCACCGGATCGGCGTGGAAGAGTTCGCGCAGTCGGCCGTCGAAAGCCACGTTGGCCACGGCGGCGATCGACATGCCATGGTGGTGCGCCATGTAGTTGCGCACCACGGCGCAGGTCTTGCCTTCGGGAACGCGCGTCGGCGTGAAATCGACAGCGTCGTGGAAGCCGTAGACGCCAAGTGCGCCGAGTTTGCGCAGGTGGTTGAGGTTTTCGAGCGCCGCCTTCGGCGCATATTGCGTCGCAAGCAGCGATGCGTAGGGCGCGATGACGGCATTCTGCCCGAGGCCGCGCTTCAAACCGAGCGTCGGCACGCCGAAATTCGTATACTGATAGGTCAGCTCGTGGTCGCGCGCATTGAACGCAGCCTCCGAGATGCCCCAAGGCGTGCCCAGCCGGCGGCCATGGTTCATCTGTTCCTTGACCACCAGATTGTTGGTCTGGTTCAGGATGCCTCCCTGCCGTTCCTGCATGACGAGCGGCGGCATCAGATATTCGAACATCGAGCCCGACCAGGAGACGAGCGCACCAATCGAGCCGATCGGCACGATCGGCCGGCCGAGCTTGTACCAGTGCTCGGTCGGCAGATCGCCTTTGGCGATCGCAAAGAGGCTGGTCAGCCGAGCTTCGGACGCCAGCAGGTCGTAGCAGGATTCGTCCAGCTCGCCGCTTTCCACGCGATAGCCGATGGAAAGCAGGCGTCGCTCCGGACGGAAGAGGAAGCCGAAATCCATGGAGAAGGCGATGTTGCGCGTACGATCGCGCAGCTTGACGAGGCGCTCGCGAAGCGGCTCGATGCTACTGAGATCGAACACGCTGTCGGCGATATGCGCCTCGCAGGTCGCGACCAGCGCGGCCGCCCATTTCGCAAGCTCAGCGCTTTCGGAGCTCTTCAGCTCATGATCGAGATTGGTGATGAGCTTGCTCGCATCACGGGCGAGCACCGCAAGGTTGATGACCCGGATAGACGCGAATTCCTGCTCACGCTTGACGGCGGCAAGGGCATTTTGGAAGCCGGCTATCCGCTCCTCGATAAGGCGGCGGAGCGGCCGCACCGTCTTGCGGTCGTCCGGAAGCTCGGCCAGCGTTTCGGCGAGGATGGAGACGACGTCGCCGATGCCGTCGAGGCTTCCCTGCAAATGCGCTGACGGCGCTTCAGCCCATTCCCGGCACATGGACGAGACGGCGATCAAGTGACCGGCCAGATTGCCGCTGTCGACCGCCGAAACGTACCGCGGCCCGAGCGTTTCAAGCGTATTGGTGCGATACCAGTTGTAGAGGTGGCCGCGATATTTCGGCATACCGTCCACGGTATCGATCGTCTGTTCCAGCCTGCGGATCGTTTCTTCGAAACCGATCCAGCCGAAATCGCGCGCCGAGATGACCGAAAGCAGGTAGACGCCGATATTCGTCGGCGAGGTGCGCTCGGCAAGCACGGGATGCGGGGTTTCCTGGAAATTGTCCGGCGGCAGGTAATGCTGTTCGGCGTTGACGAATTCCTCGAAATAGCGCCATGTCCGCCGCGCGATCTTGCGCAGGTCCGCGACCACGTCTTCGGGGACGAAGAGCTTGTCTTCCGTCTCGGCGGACTGGCTGACATACCAGGCGATGGCGGGCGAGAGCGCCCATACGAGCGCAAACGGAACGCCGATGAAGGGCAGGCCGGTCTTCGAGACGGCCGCTAGCGCGACGGAAACCGCGGCAAGCGCCGGCGCCTGCCACATGGAACGGTAATAGCTCCGGATGTCGCCCCCGGCCGAGCTGTGCACCTGTGCGGCGGTGCGCCATTCGAGCATGTGCTTGCGGCTGACGAGCAGCCGGTAGAGCGAGCGGATGATGGCGTCGGCCATCAATGCCGCGGAGTGCGCGATGAAGACGATGCGCAGGGCGACCTGGGCATTGGCGGCGCGGATCTCGGAAAGTACCGAATGAACATGGGCGCGGGCGACGATGTCGCTTCTTCTCGGCATCAGGCTGGAAACGAGCGAAAGCGTGGGCGCCACGAAGAGCAGGAAGATCAGCACGATCTGCCAGATCAGCGCCTGCCAGGGCTCCATATAGTACCAGCCCATGACCGACGCGACGAGCCAGCCGACAGGGATAAGCGTGCGGCGGAGATTGTCGTACATCTTCCATCGGCCGAGCATGGAAACTCCGCTCGAGGGCCCGAAGATATAGGGAAGGAGCTGCCAGTCGCCTCGCGCCCAGCGATGCTGGCGCGAGGTCTCAACTTCGTAGCGGGTCGGAAAATCCTCGACCAGCTCGATGTCGGTCACCAGCGCGCAGCGCGCCATGGAACCTTCGAGCAAATCGTGACTGAGAACGGCATTCTCCTCGACGCGGCCTTTCAGCGCCGATTCGAATGCGTCGACATGGTAAAGCCCCTTGCCGGTAAAGGTGCCGTCGCCCACGAGATCCTGGTAGACGTCCGAGACGGTGAAGACGTAAGGGTCGATGCCCCGGTTTGCGGAGAATATCCGCTGGAATGTCGACGCTTCGCTGCCAGTCGTAAGCGACGGCGTCACGCGGGGCTGGAGAATGCTGTATCCGGCGACAACCTGCTGCGTCTCCGCATCGACCAGGGGCCGGTTGATCGGGTGGTAGAGCTTGCCGACGAGCTTCGTCACCGCGTCGCGCATCAGGCGCGTATCGGAATCGAGCGTCATGACATACTGCACGCCTTGCGGAACGATATTGGCACCCGGAAGGAAGCTCGTGTCGCCGTCGCCGCGCAGGAGAAGGTTCAGCTCGTGCAGTTTGCCGCGCTTTCGCTCCCAGCCCATCCAGGCGCCTTCGGAAGGATTGAACAGGCGCCGGCGGTGCAGGAGGTAGAAGCGCGTGCCTCCGTCGTGAGCGTAGCGGGCATTGAGCGTGGCAATCTCGCGTTTCGCATATTCCAGGACTTCCAGGTCCTCATGGGTTTCCTCGACCTTGCTGTCCTGCCAGTCGCTGAGCAGGGCGAAAGAGATCGCGCCGCGCGGATTGGCGAGATAGTGGACTTCGAGATTGCGGACGAGCTCGTCGACATGATCCCGATTGCCGATAAGACACGGCACCACGACGAGCGTGCGGGCTTCCTTGGGAATGCCGTTGCGGAATTCGTATCCGACCAGGCTCGTCGGCGTGACGAAGAAGGTGACGAGCGTGTTGAAAAGGCCAACGGCGCCCTCTGATGCAGGCAGGGCGAAGAGTACGAGCATGATGATCCGCGCGCCGTTCGGTATGTCGAGGGCGCCCAGGAACAGGTAGACGGCGATCATTGCCATCAATGTCAGCAGGACCACGGGACCCGCGACCGCCAGCCAGCCGAGCCGTTCGCAGAAGCGGACGATGTGCTGCGCAACCGAAGGCCGGTATCCTATCCGCTCCTCCAGCTCCCTGCGCTTCTTGCCGACCAGGAAAGCGCCGACATTCGCCTCGTGCGCGCCGGAAACATTGCCGGCCCTGGCATCTTCGGCCGTCATGGCTATCGCCAGTTCGGTTACCTCGAGCTCGCTTGCGCCGGAGCGGCGCGCAAGCTTTTCGATCGTGTCGCGGTACTGGTTGCGCGAGCTGAAATCCAGTTCCGTATAGTCCGAGCCTTCGCGCAGCGCCGCGTCGAGGCGGCTGACGCTCTCCACCCAGACCGGCCACTCCGTATCGTCGATCGCCCGCAGACCGCGAATGATGTTGCTCATCGTGGCATTGCCGGAAGCGAGCCGGTTGTTCTCTGCGACCAAAAGCTCTTCCAGATCGCTGCCGCGGCTTTCGATCTGCTTTTCCAGCCAGTTGATGGCGGCGCCCGATGTCTGGAGACCGTCGCGCAGACGGTAGAGAAGCTGGGTGACGAAGGTGTTGTCGCTGACCAGCGGCTCGATTTCACGCAGCAGCCCGACGCATTTCTCCGGATCATTGAGCCGGATCAGTTCGTCGGCAACTTCGTTCGCCTTGCGGCGCATATTGCGGGAGCGATCGACGCGGATCGCGATCCGGCGCAGATTTTCGATCAGCACGAAGCGGGTAAGGGAAGGCAAGGCCCACAACTCACCGATCTTCAAAGGCTCGATCGTCTGGTAACCCTCGACGATCGCCGTCAGGCTCTCCCGGGAGACGCTGCTATGGGTATGGGCGGCGTAAAGCCAGGCGAGCGCAAGCGTGCGCGGAACGACGATCTCGCCGACGAACATGGTGGGGAGCTGGCGATAGAACCGGCGCGGGAAATCCCGCCGGACCTCCTGGATCGCTTCTTCGACGATATAATAGTTGTCGAGAAGCCACTCTGCAGCCGGCGTGATCGTCGCGCCGGCTTCGACGTCGCGGGCGGTCGTCTGATAGACCCGGAAGATCTCCTTTTCGTTCTCCCGGTGACGGGCCCGGAAGTCGAACGACATGAAGCCCGGCAGTTCGGAGGCACCGTTACGGGCAAGCTCCTCGCCCCGATTGCTCAGCTCCTCCAGCGTCAGATAGGTGGACCTGATCGAATCGTTGTAGTCGATCTGCTTGGAATCTGCGTCCCGCGAGGAAGCTTGCGGTCTGTTGTGAAGCATGTGCTGGTTCTAAATCCGACGGGTGTTAAAGGGATCCGGCGGCCGTAAGGCCGTGGCAGCCTCTGTCAGGCAAACATTGCCGATGTTTCGCGGTGAGCCACCACGTCCGTGAGGTCATGTCCTTCGCGCTGCCGTTTCCTTCGGAGGCATGAGAGCGAAAGGGCACGATCCTGCATTCGGATCGCAAATGGTTCAGGCGACACGTAAATTGGCATCATTGCCGCGTGGTGCATGAAAGCGGCATTTTTTAGCCGCATTGAATGAGAGTTGCAATAAGATGAAGATCAAGAGGAAGCCCCGCTTCACGATTTGGTAAACTGTGCGACCGCCTGAACGGAGCACGTCCAGACTGGAAACGCCCCAGCATCGTTCCGGTTCCATCCGGACATAAAATGAAAATTCCCGCTGCTTCATTGACAGCCGCCGGCGACCGGGTTCTAGATAGAGAGATCAGGGTTCTTCCGATGATTCACGCTTCGGAAGCTAAGAGGGAAGCCGGTGAGATCTCCCCAGCGGGATCAAGGCCGGAGCTGCCCCCGCAACTGTGAACGGCGAGTTGCTGTCGCCCAAATGCCACTGGCGCCGAAAGGCTCCGGGAAGGCGAGACAGCCGCGACGACCCGTAAGCCAGGAGACCTGCCCTGATGAAACTGTAACGTCCATGGGCGGGGTGTCCCACTGGTGCGCTGGCCTTTCCGCTTCGGTGGAATTCCTGCTTGCGTGCATCCGGTCATCCCCCAATTCACGATTGGGGAAACATGTTTGCGAGTATCGATAATGTCTCACAAGATTCCGGACGACCGGAAGCCGTCTTCATTTCCTGGCTTCTCTGGCAGCCTCGCGGCGCGGATCTGGCGGTCGAGGCGCTGAAGGAAGTGCAGAAACTTTCCCGCTATCAGGATCGTGATCCCGATATAGCACGCCTGCGGTCGCTCTTCGCTTCGCTTGCGGGTCAACCGGGTCCGCCGCATTAAATGACATAAACGTATGTTGACATAAACATATCTTTATGTGATCTCCGGTATGGTATCGTCCGAACCGGAGTGTTTTGTCATGGCTTCAACCGACCTGGAAAACCTGTTCGGCCCCGAACTGCCTTCTCGGAGCGGAGCGGAGATTCGCGCGGCGCTGATTGCCGCCGCGAAGGACGGCATTCTCGTGCTCGACGGCGCCATGGGCACAGAGATCCAGACGCTCGGGCTGGTCGAGGAGGATTTCCGCGGCAGCCGGTTCGGCGATTGCGCCTGCCACCAGCAGGGCAACAACGATCTCCTAACGCTGACGCAGCCTGGTGCCATCGAAGACATCCATTATCGCTACGCGCTTGCCGGGGCGGATATCCTCGAAACCAATACCTTTTCCTCCACCACCATCGCGCAGGCCGACTACGGCATGGAGGACATGGTTTATGAACTCAACCGCGACGGCGCGCGCCTTGCCCGGCGCGCCGGGCGGAGGGCTGAGGAAAAGGACGGGCGGCGGCGCTTCGTCGCCGGCGCGCTCGGTCCGACGAACCGGACCGCCTCGATATCGCCCGATGTCAACAATCCGGGTTACCGCGCCGTCACCTTCGACGACCTGCGCATCGCGTATGGCGAGCAGTTGCGCGGGCTTATCGACGGCGGCGCGGACATCATCCTTATCGAGACCATCTTCGATACGCTGAACGCCAAGGCTGCGATCTTCGCGGCGCAGGAAATCTTCACCGAGAAAGGCATCGTCCTTCCGGTGATGATCTCCGGCACGATCACCGATCTTTCCGGCCGCACGCTTTCCGGCCAGACGCCGACCGCCTTCTGGCACTCGGTGCGACATGCCGCGCCCTTCTCCATAGGATTGAACTGTGCGCTCGGCGCCAATGCGATGCGCGCGCACCTTGCCGAGATCTCCTCGGCCGCCGACACCTTCGTCTGCGCCTATCCCAATGCCGGCCTGCCCAATGCCTTCGGCAAATATGACGAGACGCCGGACGAGATGGCCGCGCAGATCGAGGACTTCATGCGCGACGGCCTCGTCAACATCGTCGGCGGATGCTGCGGCTCGACGCCGGATCATATCCGCGCGATTGCCGCTGCCGCCGCACGCCACGCGCCACGCCGGGTTCCCGAGGTTCCCCGCCTGATGAAACTTTCCGGCCTGGAGCCGTTCACGCTTACCAAGGACATACCTTTCGTGAATGTCGGCGAGCGCACCAACGTCACCGGCTCGGCAAAATTCCGCAAGCTGATCACCGCAGGCGATTATGCGAGCGCCCTCGACGTCGCGCGAGATCAGGTGGCGAACGGTGCCCAGATCATCGACGTCAACATGGACGAGGGTCTGATCGATTCCGCCAAGGCGATGAGCGAGTATCTGAACCTCATCGCAGCCGAACCGGACATTGCCCGCGTGCCGGTGATGATCGACAGCTCCAAATGGGAGGTGATCGAGGCGGGCCTGAAATGCGTTCAGGGCAAACCGCTGGTCAATTCGATCTCGCTGAAGGAAGGCGAGGAAGCCTTCCTGAAATATGCGGGTCTCGTGCGCGCCTATGGTGCGGCCGTGGTCGTCATGGCCTTCGACGAGGCGGGCCAGGCCGATACGCGCAAGCGCAAGGTGGAAATCTGCACGCGCGCCTACAAGCTGCTTACCGAAAAGGCCGGGCTTGCACCCGAGGACATCATCTTCGATCCGAACATCTTCGCGGTCGCGACCGGCATCGACGAGCACAACAATTACGGCGTCGATTTCATCGAGGCGACCCGCGAGATCGTCGAAACCCTTCCGCATGTGCATATTTCCGGCGGCGTCTCCAACCTCTCCTTCTCCTTCCGCGGCAACGAGCCGGTGCGCGAGGCGATGCACGCGGTGTTCCTCTATCACGCCATCCAGGCGGGCATGGATATGGGCATCGTCAATGCCGGTCAGCTTGCGGTCTACGATACGATCGAGCCGGAACTTCGTGAGGCCTGCGAGGATGTCGTACTCAACCGTCAGCCGAAAGGCGGCGGCACCGCGACCGAGCGCATGCTGGAACTCGCCGAGCGGTTCAAGGGCACGGCCGGCAAGGAAGCCAAGGAACGCGACCTGAAATGGCGGGACTGGCCGGTGGAGAAGCGGCTGGAACATGCACTCGTCAACGGCATCACCGAATTCGTCGAAGCCGATACCGAGGAAGCCCGCCGGGAGGCGGAGCGGCCACTCCACGTGATCGAAGGACCGCTGATGGCCGGGATGAACGTGGTCGGCGATCTCTTCGGCGCGGGCAAGATGTTCCTGCCGCAGGTGGTGAAATCCGCCCGCGTGATGAAGCAGGCCGTCGCCGTGCTGCTGCCCTATATGGAAGCGGAGAAACTCGCCAATGGTGGAAGCGGCGAGCGTGAGAGCGCCGGAAAGATCCTGATGGCGACCGTCAAGGGCGACGTGCACGACATCGGCAAGAACATTGTCGGCGTCGTGCTCGCCTGCAACAATTACGAGATCATCGATCTCGGCGTCATGGTGCCGGCGACGAAGATCCTGCAGGTGGCGAAGGACGAGAAGGTCGACATCATCGGCCTTTCCGGCCTGATCACGCCCTCCCTCGACGAGATGGTGCACGTCGCCTCCGAGATGGAACGGGAAGGATTCGATATTCCGCTCCTGATTGGCGGGGCGACTACAAGCCGCGTGCACACCGCGGTGAAGATCCACCCGCGCTACGATCGTGGCCAGACCGTCTACGTCACCGATGCGAGCCGCGCCGTCGGCGTTGTTTCCAGTCTGCTCTCGTCCGAAATGAAGCCCGGCTATGTCGAAACGCTGAAGGCGGAATACCGCAAGGTTGCCGATGCGCATGCTCGCAGCGAAGCGGAAAAGCAGCGCCTGCCGCTCGCAAAAGCGCGGGAGAACGCCTTTCGGCCCGACTGGAGCGCTTACCAGGCGAAAAAACCGTCCTTCCTGGGCACGCGCGTCTGGCACGATTGGGATCTTGCCGAGCTGGCACGCTATATCGATTGGACGCCATTCTTCCAGACATGGGAGATGAAGGGCGTCTATCCGAAAATTCTCGACGATGAGAAACAGGGTCCGGCCGCGCGTCAGCTCTTCGAGGATGCGCAGGCGATGCTGCAAAAGATCATCGCGGAAAAGTGGTTCACGCCGAAGGCGGTTATCGGCTTCTGGCCGGCCAATGCCGCGGGCGACGACATCCGGCTCTTTGCGGACGACAGCCGCAAGGCGGAACTGGCGGCCTTCTTCACGCTGCGCCAGCAGCTTTCCAAGCGAGACGGGCGCCCGAACGTCGCTCTTTCCGATTACGTCGCGCCCGTGCAAACCGGCATCGGCGATTATGTCGGCGGCTTCGTGGTGACGGCCGGCATCGGCGAAATCGCCATCGCCGAACGTTTCGAGCGGGCCAACGACGACTATTCCTCGATCCTGGTGAAGGCGCTTGCCGATCGCTTCGCCGAGGCCTTCGCGGAACGCATGCACGAATATGTGCGCAAGGAGCTCTGGGGCTATGTGCCGGAGGAAGCCTTCTCGCCTCAGGAGCTCATTGCCGAGCCCTACAAGGGAATTCGTCCCGCACCCGGCTATCCTGCCCAGCCCGACCACACGGAGAAGGCGACGCTCTTCCGCCTGCTCGACGCAGAGAAGGAGATCGGCGTGAGCCTGACCGAAAGCTTCGCCATGTGGCCTGGCTCCTCCGTTTCCGGCCTCTATATCGCGCAGCCCGAAAGCTACTATTTCGGCGTCGCAAAGGTGGAGCGCGATCAGGTCGAGGACTACGCGCGCCGCAAGGGCATGGCGGTGCCCGAGGTGGAGCGCTGGCTCGGTCCCGTGCTGAACTACGTCCCCGGCAAGGTTGCCGAAGCCGCGGAATAACCGGATCTGCCCTTAAGCGTCGCGTCCACGGAACCGGCGCTGATAGGCCGGATCGTAGAGCGAGCTCTCGCGGAAATCCTCCGCAGCCAGCGAGCGGCCGACGAAGATCAGGGCCGTGCGCTCGATCGGCTCTTCGGCGACCTTGGCGGCGATATCGGCGAGCGTGCCGCGAAGAACGCGCTCGTCAGGCCAAGAAGCCTTGACCACGATCGCGACGGGGCAGTCTGCACCGTAGAGCGGCGTCAGTTCCGCGACGACCTTGTCCAATGCATGAATGGCAAGGTGGATCGCCAGCGTCGCCCCCGTCGCGCCGAAGCCTTCGAGCGTCTCCCGGTTGGGCATCGGCGAGGCGCGGCCGGAGACCCGGGTCAGTACCAGGCTTTGCGCGACGGCGGGAATGGTGAGCTCGCGCCCAAGCGCTGCTGCTGCGGCGGCGAAGGAGGGAACGCCCGGCGTCATCGTATAGGCAATGCCGTGCTTTTCCAGCCGTCTGATCTGCTCGGCGACCGCGCTCCAGACCGAAAGATCGCCGGAATGAAGCCGTGCCACGTCCTCGCCGGCCTCCGCCGCCCGGACATATTCCGCCTCGATCTCGTCCAGCGACATCGGCGCCGTGTCGACGATGCGTGCGCCCGGCGGGCTATATTGCAGGAGTTCCGGCGAGACGATCGAGCCGGCATAGAGGCAGACGGGGCATTTGCCGATGAGATCGCGGCCGCGCACGGTGATGAGATCTGCCGCACCCGGTCCGGCGCCGATGAAATGGACAGTCATTGATCTTCCCTTTGTTTCTCTTCGTCTTCCGGACGCAAAATAGCTACACACTTCTGCCGGAACTGCTTACTGCCGGCTTCACCCAGGACCACTGCATCACGGGCATAGCCGGGCGCCAGCCGGTCATCGTACCGACAGGCGACGCGCGCGTGATCTCGATGCGCGTCAATGCTCCTCCGAGACGGTCATGCAGCGACAGGAGCATCGCTTCCATTTCGGTCGTCACGGCATTGGCGACGATCCTTCCGCCGGGCTTCAGCGCGGCTATCGCCGCATCGGCCACTCCGCCATCACTGCCGCCGCCGCCGATGAAGATCGCGTCCGGTGCGGCAAGCCCGCGCAGCGCATCCGGCGCATATCCTTCGACGACCGCCATGCCGGGCACGCCAAAACGCATCGCATTGCGGCGAATGCGGGCGGCGCGCGCGGGAACGCCTTCCACGGCGATCGCCCGAAGCGACGGGTCGGCGAGCATCCATTCGATGCCGATGGAACCCGATCCGGCTCCGATATCCCAGAGGAGTTCGCCGCGACGCGGCGAAAGCGACGAAAGCGTGATTGCCCGAACCTCCCGCTTGGTGATCTGGCCGTCATGCTCGAAAAGCGAATCGTCCAGGCCGGATGCGAAGGCGAGGATGCGGGCCTCTTCGGATGCTGCGACCTCTACCGCGCAGACATTCAGCATGTCGACGCTCTCCAGGGAAAAGGCGCCCGCCATATGCGTGCCCACCCGCTCCCGCGGCCCGCCGAGCGCTTCGAGGACGGTCAGCGCGGAACCGCCGAATCCGAATTCGGAAAGAAGTGCCGCAAGAGAGCGAGGCCCGTCGCTGTCGGAGGTCAACGCTAGAATCCGGCTGCCGGGATGAAGATGCGGCAGGATGAGCTCAAGCGGGCGGCCGTGCAGGGAAATGCAGACCGTATCCTGCAATGCCCAGCCCATGCGCGACGCCGCGAGACTGAAGGAGGAAGGCGCGGGATAGACCGTCATTTCCTCCCGGCCGATGCTGCGCGACAGAGTCACGCCGGCGCCATGGAAGAACGGGTCGCCCGAGGCGAGCACGGCGACGGGCCGGCCCCGGGCTGCGAGCACGGCCTCCACCGACCGCTCGAAGGGGCTCAGCCAAGCCCTGCGTTCGCCCATGATGGCGGCGTCTGCGAGCTCCAGATGGCGTACGCCGCCGAACACGATCTCGGCACCGGCGATCGCCGCCTTGGCCGCATCGCCGAGACCGGCTAAACCATCCTCGCCGATTCCGACGATGGAAAGCCATCGTCGCTTGGCGCTGCTATCGGATGCTTCAGGTTTGGACAAGAGACACATCCTCATACTGGGCGGAACGGCCGAGGCCCGCGATCTCGCAGGCCGCCTGGCCGCGCGCGCCGATCTCGATGTCACGCTCTCCCTGGCCGGGCGCACGGTCGAGCCTGCGCCGCAGCCCGTGCCTGTCCGATCTGGAGGCTTCGGCGGCCCGGGCGGTCTTGCAGCCTGGCTTTCGGGTAAGAAAATCGACCTTCTCGTGGATGCGACCCATCCCTTTGCCAGCCGCATTTCCGCAAACGCCCGGATAGCGGCAAAGGATTGCGCCGTGTCTCTGCTCCGGCTCGAGCGTGCGGGCTGGCAGCCGGTCGACGGCGACCGCTGGACCCGCGTCGCCTCGGTCGAAAAGGCGATCGCCGCGCTCGGCGACGCCCCTCGCCGTGTCTTCCTGGCGATCGGACGACAGGAAGCCTTCCATGCCGATGCCGCGCCCCAGCACCATTATCTCGTCCGAAGCGTCGATCCGGTAGAGCCGGCGCTCGCCGTTCCTTCGGCCGACTACGTCCTTGCCCGCGGGCCTTTCTCGACCGAAGACGAAATCGCGCTTCTGAAGGCGCACCGTATAGAAGCGGTCGTCTCCAAGAACAGCGGGGGACGCGCAACCTATGCCAAGATCGAGGCGGCCCGCGTTCTTGGCATCGAGGTCGTCATGATCGAGCGCGCGGCCCCGTCGGATACGGCGCTCGCCGAAAATGTCGAGGATGCTTTGCGGATGATCGATCATCTGCTCTCCGGCGAAAGAAAACGAGGCGTATAGACGAGGTCGGGTTTCGTCTCTCGCCTGATCACGCGGGTCTCGGGCGAGCCGACGATGACGCAGGTCGCCATGTCCGCCTGCTCGGGATCGGCTTCGCAGAGCGGCACGACCAGCATGCGCTCGTCCGCTCGTCCGGCGGCCCGGGCGAAGACGACCGGCGTTTTCCCCGGAAGCGTCGCACGCAGGATCTCGAATGCCTTGCCGAGCTGCCAGGGCCTTGCCTTGCTGATTGGATTGTAGAGCGCGACGACCAATCCTGCCTGCGAAACCACCCGCAGGCGCATTTCGATCACCTCCCAGGGCTTCAGGTTGTCCGAGAGCGAGATCGCGCAGAAATCGTGGCCGAGCGGTGCGCCGATGCGGGCGGCGGCGGCGAGCATGGCCGTGACGCCCGGAACGACGACGAGGTCCACAGCCCGCCATTCCGCAGGACCGGTGTCGATCGCCTCGCAGACTGCCGCCGCCATCGCGAAGACGCCGGGATCGCCGCCTGAGACGACGCAGACGTTCACGCCTTGCGAAGCGCGTTTCAGCGCTGCCTGGGCACGGTTAAGCTCCTCGCGATTGTCCGAGGCGACCTTGATCTGATCAGGCCTCAGCGACAAGCGATCGATATACGGAAAATAGCCGAAGAACTCGCGTGCCGCTTCCACGGCGTTGCGGGCCTCCGGCGTCATCTGGTCGGGATTGCCCGGCCCGGTGCCGATCACATAAAGGGTCCCGGTCATGGGCGGGCGCTCCAGCCGGGCACCAGCACGAGCGAGAAATAGGGTGCCGTGTCGTCGAGCTTTTCGGAAAGCCTTATCGCCCTGCTTTGCGGCATGGTGCCGCGCTCGACATAGATCGCTTCCGCGAGCCGCCCCGAGGCCGAAAGCGCGCGGCGGATCTTAGGAAGATTCCGCCCGACCTTCATGATGACGGCGGCCTGCGTATCGGCAAGGCGACGCATCAGTTCGTTCTCTATCATCGTTCCCGGCAGGACGGAGAGTACGTCGTCGCCCTGCACGATGGGAAGGCCGGAGAGCGACCAGCAGCCGGACATGGCGGTGATCCCCGGAATGACTTCCGTCGGAAACCGGTGCGCCAGCCGGACATGCAGGTGCATATAGGAGCCGTAAAACATCGGATCGCCCTCCGACAGCACCGCCACGGTGCGCCCGGCTTCGAGATGCTCCGCGACGGCCTGCGCCGAGACATCGTAGAAATGGGCGATCTGCGTCCTGTAGTCCTCGTGGTCCTTGTCGATTTCCGTCGTCACGGGATAGTAGAGCGCCAGTTCCGTCATGCCGGGCTTGAGAAGCCCTTTGACGATGGCACGGCCGTTTCCCGAGCGTCCGGCCTTGGCGAAATAGGCAAGAACGTCCGCTTCGCCGATTGCCCGTACGGCCTTCAACGTCAAAAGCTCCGGATCGCCGGGCCCGGTGCCGACGCCGTAGAGCCGTCCCGAAGGCGCGCTCATAGTCCTGCCCTCGCCAGCGAATTGAGCGCGGCGGCCGTCATCGCACTTCCACCCAGGCGGCCGCGCACGATCGCATGCGGGACGCCGTAGGAATTTTCCGCGAGCGCTTCCTTCGATTCAGCCGCACCGACGAAGCCCACAGGCATTCCGAGGATCGCGGCCGGCTTCGGCGCGCCGTCGCGCAGGAGCTCGAGAAGATAAAAGAGCGCCGTCGGCGCGTTGCCGATCGCCACGACCGCCCCTTCCAGACGATCGAGCCAGAGCCCGATGGCCGCAGCGGAGCGCGTATTGCCGATCTCCTGCGCAAGCTTCGAGGTGTGCGGGTCGCGCAAGGTGCAGATCACCTCGTTTTCCGCCGGCAAGCGAGCCGTCGTGATGCCGCGGGCCACCATTTCCGCATCGCAGAAGATAGGCGCACCCCGGCGCAGCGCAGCGCGCGCAGCCTGGACGAAGTCCGAGGAGAACACGAAGTGCGAAGCCGCTTCCACCATTCCGCAGGCATGAATCATGCGGATCGCAACATCGGCCTCGTCTTCGGAAAAGCGCGCAAGGTCGGCTTCCGCCCGGATGATCGCGAAGGAACGTTCGTAGATGGCGGTCCCATCCCTGATATAGTCATACTCTGTCATTCAGAACCCTGTCGGAAAGCGGTGACGAGCGTTTCGCGCGCCCGCCGAAGAAATGATCCTGCGTTCTCGCCGGACCTGCGTGCTCGCCTCGCGGAGGCGCCGAGCGAGGCGAGCGAGCGTGGCAATGCCGCTAGCGGCACGACTGCTTGCGGCGGATCGCCGGCCCGGCCGTCCATCACAAGGCGCGCGCCCTCGTCCGACCCGACGACCACCAGATCCGCGCCGCCCGGATGGGCGCAGCCTTTCGGGCAGGCGGAAAGATGGACCGCTGTGGTTCCGTCCAGAAGTTCGGGTGCTTCGGCCACGAGGGCATCTGCGGCAAGCCGTGTATCGAAATGGCCGGAGATGCAGCCGGCCGAACCGGCGCAGACGGAAACGAAGCTCCCCGGCGTAGCGGCATCGGTCCAGAAACCCTCCGCCCGGGCAAGTTGCTGCGTCTCCGCAAGCGCCTTGCCTTCAAGACCGCGCACCAGAAACGCGCGGCCTGCCGACAGGCGGATTTCCCTTGCCCCGAGCGCCTCGATTCCCGCCATCAAGGCTTCGAAGCCTCCGGCGGTCGCCTGACCATAAGCAAGGCCGATGCCGAGCACCACCTCGCTTCCGATCGCGTGGAGGCCGATAGGAGACGGGCGTGGAACCGGGCTTGCGTCGTCCCTTTCCGCCGCAACTGATTCACCGCCCAGGAGAGCGCGAACCCCGCCCAGATCGAGGTCCCGCCCCCGCGCCGTTGGGCCTTGTGCAGCGAGCTTTTCGAGGAGAGCGATGACCGCCTCCACCGCAACATTGTGCGAGAGGTAGGAGGCGAAGCGGGCGGACCGCCGGTCGCCGCCAAGCGAAAGCCGCCAGCGCGCGCCGCCGGCGCCGGCCACGGCATCGAGGCGGATATCGGCATTCAGATGTCCGAGGCCGAGCGCGCCGCCGCCGTCGACGACGATCGACAGCTTCGGTGCGAGCGCAAGATCGCCGCGCTGCCGGAGATGCTTGCGGATATCGTCCGCAAGCCCGTTCGGATCTGCAAATTCTGCGGGATCGAGTCCTGCCAGCGGCGGAACCTCGATGGCGATGCCGCTCTGGAAGAAAAGGCCCGCATCTTCCAGCGCGGCCGAAAGGAGCGGGACCGTCTCTTCCCGAAGCCCCCTGATCTGCAGGTTTCCCCGGGCTGTGACGTCCATCAGGCCGTTGCCGTACCCGGCCGAAAGCCGCGCGATTGTCCTGAAGGCGGAAGGCGCAAGGCCTGCCTCCAGCGGGCGCAGCCGCACTAGAAGCCCGTCGCCGGTCTTCATCGGACGCGAGAGCGAAGGACAGGCGCCGCGCCGCAACGAAGCGGTCTGCATCGCATCCGGCCCGGCCTCGCAGAAGAGCGTCGCCGCCATCACGCCGGTTCCTCCGCGTCGTCACGGCCGTTCCCGCGGCGGATGAGATAGGTGTCCATGATCCAGCCGTTCTTTTCCCGTGCCCGCCGACGCGTTTCGCCGATCGTCTCGACCATGTCGCTGAGGCGCCCCGATAGCGTGATTTCAAGCTCGGTGCCGAGATAGGCTCCCCAGAAGATCTCGGCGTCAGGATCGTCCACCGTGCGATAGGCCTCGATGCCGTCGAGCATGACGACGACATCGCCGGCGCCTTCCGGCCAGCTCTCTGCCAGCCTCCGGCCCGTGGTGATCTTGACGGGCAGGCCGATCCGGTTCAGCGGGATGCGCTGGCTGGCGCAAAGCGCCTGGATGCTCGTAATCCCCGGAATGACCTCGAAATCCAGCGCAACGCGGCCGTTCGCCCGGACATGCTCGATAATGCGGATCGTGCTGTCATAGAGGCTGGGGTCACCCCAGACGAGCAGCCCCACGGTTTCGTTCTCCGCAACCTTGTGAAGGAGGATATCCTCATAGATCCGGGCGATTGCCTGATGCCAGTCCTGCACCCCGTCATCATAGCGGCCGTCGGTGCTGCGCCTGGGGACGGCATATTCGACAATGCGGCAGGAGGGGTTCGTCACGAAGCGCTCGCAGATCTCGCGGCGCATGTCGGCGAGGAAAGCCTTCTCCTCGCCCTTGAGCGGGATCAGCAGCACGTCGGCCTTGTTCAGCGCGTTGACGGCCTGAACCGTAACGTGCTCGGGATTGCCCGCGCCGATACCGACGACCAGTAATTTTCTCAAGGCCTCTGCTCCCCCGTGCGAAGATCGCTCCCGGATATGCGGCCCGATTTGGGTCCCGCCTGCCCTTCCTAATCCCAAAGCACGGCGGAAAACAGCCCCCGAATAGCGCCTTCGGCCTGTCTTTTTGAGACGTGAGGCCGCAATTAGCCTTCGCACCCTATCGAATCGCCAGTTGTTCGGCCATGGGAGCCGGAAGCGCCCCGCTGCGATTTCGGAAATAGAGTTTCGGCGACGTGCCGAGCATCCGCTTGAACATGGTCGTGAAGGCCGGCACGCTTTCGTAACCGGCGTCCAGCGCTATGCGCGTGACGGGAACGCCGTCGGCAAGGCGCGGCAGGCAGGCGAAGATGCAGGCCTGCTGGCGCCATGTGGCGAGGCTAACCCCCGTCTCCTCGCGGAAGAAGCGCGTGAAGGAGCGGCGGCTCATGTTCAGCCTGCCCGCCCAGTCGTCGATCCTGGCACCGGGAACCGGGTTCGCCAGGAATTCGCGGCAAAGCGCCGCAAGCCGGCCATTCGTCGGAAACGGCAGGCCGAGCGGGCGCTCCCGAAGCATGCCGATTTCGTCGATCAGCAGCGCGATGACAAGTTCGGACCGGCGTTCCGCCTCGCCCTCGTTCTTCAGGCGGATGGCTTCGGCAAGCAGGTGGCGCGCGAGATCCGTGACCTCCAGGACGGCCGGTTCCGAGGCGGCGGCGCGCCCCTCCGGCGAGAAGATATAGATCGAGCGCATGCTGACATCGCTGAACATCTCGACCGAATGCTCCAGCCCGCGGGGAATGAGCAGGGCATGACCGGGCGGTATCATCCAGCGCCCACGCGCGGTCGAGACGAGGACGACGCCGGAGAAGACGCAGAGAAACTGGGTTCGTCTGTGGCTGTGCGTCGGCACGACATAGCCGTGCGGAATTTCCGAACTGTGCACCAGAACGTCCGCATTGGACTGTTCCATCCAGGCGAGGTTGCGCAGATGGTCGTCGTCCAATGCCAGACGCAGTTTGAAAGGCAGTCGGTCCATTTTTGGCCCATTCACGAAAGAAATGGACCTCACCACATAAGCAGGCCGAATGCAATCGCTGTATTACGGCAAAAAACGATACCCTCTCAAGGAAACATTCGAGGTTCCCATGTCGACGGCAGTTTCCGTCGCGCCGTCCGGCGCTGCGCGCACCAGCTTCTCAATCATCGTCGCCGTCAGCATCTGCCACATGCTGAACGACATCATGCAGTCGCTGCTGACGTCGCTTTATCCGCTCCTGAAGGAAAACTATGCGCTGGATTTCGTCCAGATCGGTCTGCTGACCATGGCGTTCCAGGTCACGGCCTCGCTGCTTCAGCCAGCGGTCGGTCTGGTGACGGACCGCTGGCCGATGCCGTTCTCGCTTCCGGCGGGCATGGCCTCCACCTTCTTCGGCCTCTTCCTCCTTGCCTATGCGCACAGCTTTCCGGTGCTCGTGCTTGGCGCGTGCCTGATCGGCTTCGGTTCCGCGGTGTTCCATCCGGAATCCTCGCGCGTCGCCCGTCTTGCCTCCGGTGGCCGTCACGGGCTGGCCCAGTCGCTGTTCCAGGTCGGCGGCAATGCCGGCACCGCGATCGGCCCGCTGCTTGCAGCCTTCATTGTCCTCCCCTTCGGCCAGACGAGCGTGGCCTGGTTCTCTGTCGTCGCCCTTCTCGGCATGGTGATCCTGACCTGGGTCGGCCGCTGGTATGCCGGCGAGCGTCGGCTTGCCGCAGGGCGTCCGGCCGTTAGCCGCGAACTTCCCCTGCCGCGCGGCCGCGTCGCCTGGGCGCTTGCGGTGCTCGTCCTGCTGACGACGACGAAGAATGTCTATCTTTCGAGCCTTTCGAGCTATTTCACCTTCTACACGATCGGGCGGTTCGGCCTGTCGGTGCAGGAGGCGCAGCTGATGCTTTTCCTGTTCCTCGGCGCATCGGCTCTCGGCGTCTTCCTCGGCGGGCCAATCGGCGACCGCTTCGGAACCCGCTTCGTCATCTGGTTCTCGATCCTCGGCGTCATACCCTTCGCGCTGATCCTGCCCTATGCCGATCTCTTCTGGACCGCGGTGCTCACTGTGGTGATCGGGTTGATCTTCTCGTCCGCCTTCTCGGCGATCGTGGTCTTCGCGCAGGAGCTCGTTCCCGGGCGGGTCGGGCTGATCGCGGGCGTGTTCTTCGGCTTCGCCTTCGGAGCGGGCGGACTGGGTGCCGCCGTTCTCGGGGTCTTCGCCGATACCCACGGCATCGACTTTGTCTATTCCGTCTGCTCCTACATGCCGCTGCTCGGCGTCCTCACAGTCTTCCTTCCCAGGCTTGCCCACAGCCGCTGAAGGAAGCCTCAGGCGCGGTCCTGCACGAAATGTGCGAGCTGGGCACCCAGCTCGTAGTAGCCCTCCCGGATCGGGCGGAACGATTGCGCGATCGGATCCGTGACCGGGAGCGGCAGATCCTTCTCTGCGATCTCGCCGGACACATGCGCCGCGAGCACCTGGCCGAACACGGTTCCCGGCGCGATACCGCGGCCATTGTAGCCGCTGAACCCCACCACGTTCTGCGCCAGCCGATGGAAGCGCGGCAGGTTGTCGGCGGTCATGCCGATCTTGCCGTACCACTCCGCCTCGAAGGAGATCTCGCCAATCTCGGGAAAAAGCCTCCTCAAGGCGCGCCGCGCCCAATTGCGGTGGATGGAAATCCCTGGACCGCGCAGCGCCCCCACGCTGCCGAACACCAGCCGCCCGCGCTTGTCGAAGCGGAAGGAGGAGAGTATCTCCCGAGTATCCCAAGCGCCCTGCCGCTCCGGCAGAATGCTCTCCTGCAGCTTGCCGGAAAGCGGCACGGTCGCGAAGTTGAAATAGGGAAGGTGCACGAGTTCCGCGCGCACCTCGTTCCATGGCGAGATGGTATAGGCGTTCGTGGCGACCACGACCCAATCGGCCGTCACCGAGCCCGTGGCAGTGCTCACCGACCAGCGGCCCGCCTTTCGCTCCGCTCCCGTCACGGGACTGCGGGTATAGACCCTTGCGCCGGCGGCAATCGCCGCGTCGGCCAGGCCGCGCACATAGGAAAGCGGCTGGATCGTGCCGGCGCGCAGATCGAGAAGGGAGCCCGAATAGGCCGTCGTTCCCACCTTCAGCGCCGTCTCCGCCGCATCCAGCAGTCGGACCGGCGCTCCGCGACGCGACCATTGTTCCGCACGCTGCCGGAGCTCGTCGAGGCCCGATGTCCCGACGGCGCAATGCAATGTGCCGACCGGCATCGCCTCGCAATCCATCGCGTGCTTTTCGGCGAGATCGAACACGGCGCGCGGCGCATTGCCGAGCAGGGTCAGGAGCCGGCCGCCGTAATCGGATCCGAGCACGCCGGGCAGGTCGTCCGGCATGACCCACATGCCCGCATTGACGAGGCCGACATTGCGGCCGGAACCCCCGAAACCGATCTCCGCACCTTCCAGGACAACCACGCGAGCACCGCGCTCCGCAAGATGAAGCGCTGCGGAAAAGCCGGTATAGCCGCCCCCGACGATCACCACATCCGCCTCCGCCACACCGGAAAAGCTCGACGTTGCCGGTGCGGGGCGGGCGGTGATTTCCCACAGGCCGTGGGAGCGCGGATCGTTCAGCATCGGGGTTCTTCTTGAGCAGGAATGTCGGTGCGCCACATTCGGCAATCTGCCCTGGCGAGGGAAACGATATTTCGGCACCGGATCATTCGCAATGGGAATGGATATGCGCTCAGCTCACCTGCGCACTGATCCAGGCGCGGAAAGCCTGGCTCAGCGGATTTTCGAGCTTGCCTTCCGGAACGACGAGATAATAGCTGTTCTCGGTTTTCATCGGCCTCTCGAACACCACGGCAAGCCGGCCGGAAGAAAGCTCCTGCTCGATCAGGTAGAGCGGCAGCAGCGCGAAGCCGAGGCCTGCGACCGCCGCTTCGATCACAGTCGAAAACTGGTCGAAGCGGTGACCGCGATAGGAGGTCTCGGAGGCCACCCCGTTCATGTCGAACCATTCGGCCCAGAGCTTTGCGCGCGTCGCCAGATGCAGAAGGGGAGCGCCTTGCAGGTCGGCCGGTTCGACAATTGCGCTGTTGCGAATGAGATCCGGGCTTGCCGCCGGCAGGATGATTTCGCTGCAGAGATAGGAACAGGCCGCCCGAGCCCAGACGGGCTGGCCGTAGTGAATCGCGAGGTCGAAATTCTCCTCGTCGAAATCGAACGGCGCCGAGCGCGACGCGATGTTGAGGATCGTACCAGGACGCTGCACGAGGAAATCCGGCAATCGCGGGGTCAGCCATCGACTGCCGAAGGTCGGCAGGGTCGCGATGCTGAGGCTGTGGTCGGAACGCGCCGCCGACATGGCGCGCAGCATCGTTTCCTCGGTCTGATGGAGCAGCTTACGCACCTCCGGCAGAAAACGCCTCCCGCCTTCGGAGAGCACCACCCTCTGGCGGATCCGCTCGAAAAGCAGAACGCCGAGCTGTTCCTCCAGATCCTTGATCTGGCGGCTGACGGCACTCTGCGTGAGGTTCAGCTCATGCGCCGCCTGGGTAAAGCTTCCGTGCCGTGCCGCGCATTCGAAAGCCTGCAGCGTCGTCACGTCCGGGATCAGCCTGCGGCTTAACTTCATTCGCCTCTCGCATCAACATAGTCAAAACCGTGGAGATCTCATCCCGTAGCGATCGTCTATGATCCGTTTTCAGAATGACTCACACCGAAACAACCTTGTAAGACCGGAGCGGACGCCAGGAAAGGGAAAACTTGCGCGATCACGGTGCTGCTATCCTTGCGGCGGCATCCCTTGAAAACGGTCCCCGCATCTTGAGCATGGACGCGAATGGCTGCGGGGCAACCGCCACTGTTGACCTCGCCGGACCGCTCGGCGCAATGTCCCCTGACACCGACGGCCAGAACCTCGCGGTCGCCCGGAAGCAAGAAGCAATGGAGAAGACAGGAATGAACAAGACCGTCGACGTGAAGCAGGAAGCCGCGGCTCTCCTCGACAAGCTCGGCGTTTCCCGCGCCGCATGGACGGAAGGCGACATGGCCTCCTATAGTCCGGTGAGCGGCGAGGAAATCGCAAGGCTGAAGTCGGTCTCCGCGCGCGAAGCGGCCGGAACGATCGAAGCGGCCCACGAGGCTTTCCGAGAGTGGAGGCTCGTGCCTGCGCCAAAGCGCGGCGAGCTCGTTCGCCTGCTCGGGGAGGAGCTGCGTGCGGCCAAGGCCGATCTCGGCCGGCTCGTCTCGATCGAAGCCGGAAAGATCACGTCCGAAGGTCTCGGCGAAGTGCAGGAGATGATCGACATCTGCGATTTCGCCGTCGGCCTCTCCCGCCAGCTCTACGGCCTGACGATCGCCACCGAGCGTCCCGGCCACCGCATGATGGAGACCTGGCATCCCCTCGGCGTCATCGGCATCATCTCGGCCTTCAACTTCCCCGTGGCGGTCTGGTCCTGGAACGCGGCGCTGGCCCTCGTCTGCGGCAATGCCATCGTATGGAAGCCCTCCGAAAAGACGCCGCTGACCGCGCTTGCCTGCCAGGCGGTCCTCGATCGCGCCATCGCCCGTTTCGGCGATGCTCCGAAGAATCTCAGCCAGGTTCTCGTCGGTGATCGCGCTGCCGGCGAGGCTCTCGTCGATCACCCGAAGGTGGCGCTTGTATCGGCAACCGGCTCGACCCGGATGGGTCGCGAAGTCGGCCCGCGGCTTGCGAAACGCTTCGCCCGCTCCATCCTGGAGCTCGGCGGCAACAATGCCGGCATCGTCTGCCCCTCGGCCGATCTCGACATGGCGCTGCGCGCCATCGCCTTCGGTGCAATGGGTACGGCCGGACAGCGCTGCACGACGCTGCGCCGCCTCTTCGTACACGAAAGCGTCTACGACCAGCTCGTGCCGCGGCTGAAGAAGGCCTATCAAAGCGTCTCCGTCGGCAATCCGCTCGAAACTTCCGCCCTTGTCGGCCCGCTGATCGACAAGGCCGCCTTCGAAAACATGCAGAAGGCGCTCGATGCGGCAAGGGCCGAAGGCGGCGTGGTGACGGGCGGCGAGCGCGTTTTGCAGGCCGGCAAGGAGACCTCCTACTATGCGAAGCCGGCACTCGTGGAGATGCCGAGACAGACAGGCCCCGTGCTTGAAGAGACCTTCGCCCCGATCCTCTATGTCATGAAATACAGCGATTTCGATCAGGCGCTTGCGGAACACAATGCTGTTGCAGCCGGTCTTTCGTCCTCGATTTTCACGCTGAACATGCAGGAAGCGGAACGCTTCCTTGCTGCCGACGGCTCCGACTGCGGTATCGCGAATGTGAATATAGGCACGTCGGGCGCGGAGATTGGCGGCGCGTTCGGCGGCGAGAAGGAGACGGGCGGCGGCCGCGAATCCGGCTCCGATGCGTGGAAGGCTTATATGCGCCGCGCCACCAATACCGTGAATTATTCAAAGGCCCTCCCGCTCGCGCAGGGTGTCTCCTTCGACATCGAGTAAACGGCCATGATCATCGCAAGCAGGATCGAAGAGGCGGACTTTAGGTCCGCCTCTATAGGCGCCTGAAGGCCGAATTCGAGAAGGCGCTGATCCGCATAGCCGGCGCCTGCACCCGCCTCTCCGAAGCGCATCCCGATCGCAAAAAGAAAGGGCCCTTGCGGACCCTATTTTTATCGACCGCGTCCTTGCCGGACGTTCTCTCTTCCCCGCGGGGTTAAACCGGTAGATGCGAAAGCGCAGCGGCCCGCTCCGGAGCGCTTGATCGAAGCCAGGCGGTCAGCCGGCCACGCGCGAGCCGTGGCTCTCCTCGGCATAGTAGCGGCCGAAGCGGTTGGCGAGAAAAGCGTCGAGACCGATCTCCTCCTGCTTCACGAAGCCTTCGGCCCGCAGCGAACCGTCGGCCAGCATATCGAGCACGGCGCAGATCGAACCGGCCGTCGTGATCTGGATGGCGCTGTGCATCCGCCCCGCGACAACCCCGCTATAGACCTTGTGCGCGTAGGTTTCCTGCACTAGCCGGCCGTCCTTGCGGCCGGAGACCGTGACGAAGACGATCACCACGTCTTGCGTGGTCGACGGCAGCGCGTTCTCGAAGATGTCCTTCAGGATCTCGCGGCGATGGCGCAGACCGAGATCGTTTAGAAGCGCCTTCATGATGGCGGCGTGGCCCGGATAACGGATCGTCTTATAATTCAGCGTGCGCACCCTGCCCTGAAGCGTCTCGCAAAGCGTGCCGAGGCCGCCCGAGGTGTTGAACGCTTCGTAGGTGACGCCATCGAGGGAGAATTCTTCGCGCTCCTCCAGGGCCGGAACCTCGATGAGCGCACCTTCGACGATCGCTTCGCAGGGCTCGATATATTCGTTGATGACCCCGTCGGTGCTCCAGGTGAGATTGTAATTGAGTGCGTTGGAAGGATATTGCGGCAGGGCGCCGACGCGCATGCGCACGCTCTCGAGCGTGTCGAAACGGTTGGCGAGATCGTTGGCCACCATGGAAATGAAGCCCGGCGCCAGGCCGCATTGGGGGATGAACGCCGTGCGGGCCTTCGCAGCTATCTGCTTGACGCGGCGCGTCGATTCGACATCTTCCGTCAGATCGAGATAGTGCACGCCGGCGGCGGCCGCAGCTTCCGCGATCGTCACTGTCAGATGGAAGGGCGCAGCGCTGAGCACCGCGAACTTGCCCCTGAGCAAGGCCTCCAGCGCGGCCCGGGCGTCTATGTCGATCGCTGCCGTGGAAACGGCCTTGTGCGCTTCGATCGCCGCAAGCTGCTCGGCCGAGCGGTCGGCGACCACGACCCGATAGTCACCGCTGTGGGCGAGCATCCGTGCAATGGTCGAGCCGATTTTTCCCGCACCGACGACAACGATATCCCTCATGAACGAAAGTCCCCCTGCATGAACAAGAACGTGAGGGGAATTGTCAGGCGATTTCCGGTCGATTTAAAGCTTCGGATTTGGCATAATGTAGGTCATAAATCGGCAAAGTGACGAAGAAAATGAACAATAAGACGTTAAACGCGAAGGATCGCGAGCTGCTGGCCATCCTGAGCGAAAATGCCAGGGAATCGACGGCGACCATTGCCCGGAAGCTCGGCCTTTCGCGCACCACCGTCCAGGCGAAAATCGAAAGGCTGGAGCGGGAGGGTATCGTCACCGGCTATGGCGCACGACTTTCGGACGTCTATGAAAGCGGAACGGTGAAGGCGCATGTGCTGGTGACGATCGCGCCGAAGACGCTGGCGCGCATCACCACCGAGCTTCACGCGATCTCCGAGGTCAAGGTGCTGCATTCGGTCAGCGGCAGCTTCGACCTGATCGCGATCGTGGCAGCCGCCTCGATCGCAGAACTCGATCATCTGATCGACCGCATAGGCGAGATAGAAGGCGTAGAACGAACGCTCTCCTCGATCATCCTCTCGACGCGCATCAACCGTTAATGCATGTCGCGCAAAAGTGTGCTGCGGTTTTGCGATAACGACATGCATCAAGACAAAGACTAAAGCGCAGAAAGCGATCTGAAAGATCGCGACGCGCTTTTAGGATCCTGACCCTGAGCCGGCGAAGGATCAGGCGAGAAAACGCTCCGGCCGATAAGGGCCGAGATTGATCAGAGTCCGCTCTCCGAGCATCTTCTCGGCGAGAATCCGGCCCGTCACCGGCCCGAGCGTCATGCCATGATGGGCATGGCCGAAGGCGAACCAGAGGCCGGCATGGCGCGGCGCCTTGCCGATGACCGGCATCATGTCGGGCGTGCAGGGGCGCGCGCCCATCCACGGCTCCTCGTCGCGGCGTTCGGCCAGCGGGAAGAACTCACGCGCCACCTTTTCGGCGCGGCGCAGCTGCACCGGCGTCTTGCGCGTGTCACGCTTGGCGAATTCCGCGCCCGTCGTCAACCGGATGCCCCTGAGCATCGGCGCAAGAAAATAGCCCCGCTCGGCGTCGAGCACCCAATTGTTCAGCACCGCCCCCTCCTCGGCGCCGTAATGCATGTGGTAGCCGCGCTTTACCGCAAGGGGGAAATGGTAGCCGAGCTTGCGTGTCACGGTATCGGCCCAGGGGCCGAGCGCCACGACGACGTCGCGGGCCTCGAGCGGCCCTTCCGGGGTCGCTATCCGCCAGCCCTCGCCTTCCAGCACATGCTCGATCGTCGCCGCATCGCCCGCCTTTATCGTTCCGCCGAGCGATTGGAAATAGGCGAGATAGGTCTTCAGCAGGCTTTGCGGATCGTTGATCGACCAGGGATCCGTCCAGCGCAGGCCGCCCGTGAGATCGGCGCGGATATGCGGCTCGGCGACCTTCAGCTCCGCTGTGGTCAGCTTCTGGTGACTGACGCCGAAATTGGCCGAAAGCGTCTCGGCTTCCGCATAGGCGGCATCCCGCTCCTTCTCCGTGCGGAAGACCTTCATCCAGCCATCCTTGCGGATGAGATCCTCCGCGCCGGCCGCCTTGATGAGGTCGGCATGCTCGCTGATCGAATTTTCGATCAGCGGCGCATAGAGATGGGCGATGCTCTGATGCTGGCGGAAGCCGGAATGCCACCAGTAGCGAGCCAGGAACGGCACCAGCCCCGGCAGTGCCGAGAGATGGTAGTGCGCATCGATCGTGTTGTTCAGCGCATAGCGGAACAGCGCTCCGAAATCATGCGGGAATCCGTAGGGGAAGACGCCCTCGCGCTGGATCAGCCCGGCATTGCCGTAGGAGGTCTCCTCGGCAGGACCCCGCCGGTCGACGAGCACGACCGATTTGCCGCGCCGTGCCAGATGGATTGCGGTGGAGATGCCGACGACTCCGGCTCCGAGAACGATGACATCCGTCTTCATCCTGCCCCTCATGTTCTTGTCGAGTTGGGAGATCAATGGCATGCCGGCGGATGACGAAGCAAGCACCATCCTGTCGCATGCCTGTCAGAGCGAGGTGGTGATCCCGCCATCGACATAGAGCGTGTGGCCGTTGACGAATGACGAGGCGTCACCTGCAAGGAAAACCGCCGCACCGACGAGTTCCGAAACGTCGCCCCATCGGCCCGCGGGCGTGCGCGCTTCGAGCCAGCCGGAAAATTTGCTGTCTGCCACCAGGGCCTGGTTGAGAGGCGTCTTGAAATATCCGGGGGCGATCGCATTGATCTGCAGGCCATGTCTCGCCCAATCGGCGCACATGCCGCGCGTCAGGTTGCGCACGGCACCCTTTGTCGCGGTATAGGGAGCGATGCCCGGGCGGGCGAGTTCGCTCTGCACCGAGGCGATGTTGACGATCTTGCCGCGCCCGCGCCGGATCATGTGCCGGGCGACCGCCTGTCCCACATGGAACACGCTCGAAACATTCGTGCGCAGGAGCTCCTCCCACTTTTGCGCCGGAAACTCCTCCAGCGGCGTACGAAACTGCATGCCGGCATTGTTGACGAGAATGTCGATCGGGCCGATCTCCGCCTCGATGCGGTCCACCTCGGTGCGCACGGCATCCGGATCGGTCACGTCGAATGCGGAGATATCCGCCTTGATGCCCTTGTCTGCCAGTAGGCGCACCGCCTCCGCCAGCTTATCTTGCGAACGCCCGTTCAGGACAACCGCCGCGCCGTGCGCGGCAAGCCCCTCGGCAAGCGCAAGCCCTATCCCCTGCCCCGAACCGGTAATGAGCGCGCGGCGGCCGCTGAGATCGAATAGCGGAAATGACATGGATTTTCTCCAATCGGCTGATCGCTACTGTCCGGCAAGACGGAGCAGATTCTCGATGGCCCTGCGCTCGAAGCCTCCGATTCCTTCGCGGATATCGGCATCGATCGCCGCGGCGACCGCGGTCTCGTCGCGCTTGCGCAGGGCCTCTATCGCTTCCTGATGCCGGTCCACGAAATAAAGCTGGGCCACATGCTCCATGGCGATCCCCAGGAACGGACCGAGCTGAAGCCAGACGCTTTCGACCATGGGCATGATGATCTGCTCGGGATTGGCCGTATATATGGTGCGATGGAATTCCTGATTGAGCAATAGCGCGGTCGCATTGTCCTTGCGCTTGATCGCCTCGTCCTGGGCATTGTCTATTTCCACGAGCCGGTCGATCTTGCGTTCGGTGATATGGGCAACGGCACGCCGGGCCGCGTGCTGCTCCAGCACGGAGCGCAAGGCGATCAGCTCGCCGAAGCGGTCGGCCGTCATCCGGGGCACCATGATACGGCGATTGTCGAGAACCTGGAGGGCCCCCTCCGAACTCAGCCGCCGTAGTGCCTCGCGCACAGGCGTCGGACTGCTTTCCATCGCTTCCGCAATGCCCCGGATGGTGACCGATTCGCCGGGTCTTATGGATCCGACCATGATCGCCTGGCGCAGGCGGCGATGCGCATATTCATGGGTCGTCATTCCCTCCGGCCGCTCCAGCGGCTCCAGCGCCAAATTGCCCAATCGTCTCTCCTGCCGTGCGGAATGCTCCAGGGCCTCCGCCTGGAAGCGGTTTTACCAGCTTGACCCGAAACAAGAAAGTGTGCACATTTACAAAATGTGATCACAAAGATAGTTATGTGATATGGAGGGCGGATGTCGGACTTCGATGGGAATCACTGGCTCGCAAACGCCGATTCCGTGGAGAGCATCCAGGCGGTCGTCTGCGATCTGAACGGTATTTTGCGGGGTAAGCGCGTTCCCGTCAGCCAGGCGGAGAAGGTGCTGGAAGGCGGCATCCGCATGCCACTCTCGATCGTCGGGGTCGATGTCTGGGGAGAGGACATCGTCGGCAGCTCCCATGTCTTCGCCAGCGGCGACATGGACGGCATCTGCAGCCCGACGGGACGGGGCGCGCTCCCGGTCAGCTGGACGCTGAAGCCGAGCGCGGTCGTGCCGCTGTGGCTTTTCAAGGAGACCGGAGAACCCTTCCTGGCCGATCCGCGTCAGGCGCTCGCCGCCGTCGTCCGGCAGTATCACGAGCTCGGCTTCCGGCCGGTCGTCGCCTCCGAGATGGAGTTTTATCTCGTCGATGCCGAACCAGACCACGCTGAGCCGCCGATCTCGCCCTATACCGGCAAACGGCTCGATTCGGATGCCATTCTCTCCATCGACGAACTGGACGATTTCGGCCAGTTCTTTTCCGACGTATATGCCGAATGCAAACGCCAGGACGTTCCGGCGGATTCGGCGGTGGCGGAAAACGGCATCGGCCAGTTCGAGATCAATCTCCTGCACAGCGACGATCCGCTGAAGGCCGCCGACGATGCGCTTTTCTTCAAGAGGATCGTCAAAGGGGTGGCGCGCAAACATGGCTTCGCCGCCACGTTCATGGCGAAGCCCTACGGCATGCGCTCCGGCAGCGGCATGCATCTTCACTTCAGCCTCACCGACGAGAATGGCGTCAATGTCTTCGACGACGGCACGCCGGAAGGTTCGGACATCATGCGCCACGCCGTCGCGGGGCTCATGCGCGGCATGGCGGAAACCACCCTGCTCTTCGCCCCGCATTTCAACTCCTATCGGCGCCTGCGGCCCGACACGCATGCTCCGACCTCGATCTCCTGGGGCTATGAAAACCGCACCGCGGCGATCCGCATTCCCGGCGGCAAGAATACGGCGCGCCGCATAGAGCACCGCGTCGCCGGCGCCGATGCCAATCCCTACCTGGTCATGGCCGGCGTCTTGGGCGCGGCCCTTGTCGGCATCCGCAACAAATGGGAGCCGCCGGCGCCGACCTCCGGCCGGGCCTACCTGTCGAAACTGCCCCGCATCCCGAGCGAATGGGGCTCGGCCGTCACCGCCTTCGAGAACGGTGCGATCGTTTCGGAAATATTCGATCCGGACCTGCGCTCCATGCTGATCGCCTGCAAGCGCCAGGAGATAGCCGGCTTCGCCGAGCAGGTAACCGACTTCGAATTCAGTGCCTATCTGGAAATCGTCTGATGACAAGCGACAATAAATCCTATGCCGGGAGCGGAAGCTACCCCGACAGCTACTATGCCGCCTCGCGCAACATCATCCGCACGCCGAAGATCCTGGAAGGGGACGTGACCGCCGATGTCGCGATCCTCGGCGCCGGCTATTCCGGCCTTTCGACCGCCATCCATCTCGCTGAAAAGGGCTATAGAGTCGTCGTCATCGAAGGAGCCGGCGTGGGCTGGGGTGCATCCGGCCGCAACGGCGGACAGATCGTGAACGGCTTGAACGCCAGCCTCGACACGATCAAACGTCGTTATGGCGACGCCGCAGGTGCCTTCGTCGGCGGTCTCGTTCAGGAAGGCGGAAAAATCATTCGTCGGCTTGTCGACCAGTACGGCATCGACTGCGACCTCAAGGACGGCAACATCTATGCCGCCTACACGGACGCGCATATGCGCGAACTGGAGCACAAGAAAGCGCTCTGGAAAAGCTACGGCATGGACGACCATCGGCTTCTCGACGCAAACGCCATGCGCAAGCTGGTCAACACCGACGTCTATGTCGGCGGCATGCTGGACACCACCGGCGGCCATATGCATCCGCTGAACCTGACGCTCGGCGAGGCGCGCGCGCTGGAAGAGCTGGGCGGAACGGTCTACGAGCAATCGCCGGTGATCCGTGTCGAGCACGAGGCGGAAAAACCCGTCATCCACACCGCCAAAGGAAGAGTGACGGCCAATGTCGCCGTCCTCTGCGGCAACGCCTATCTCGGCCGTGTGGTCCCGAAGCTCGTTTCGCGCGTCATGCCGGTTTCGACGCAGATGATCGCCACCGAACCGCTCGGCGCGGAACGCGCACATGCGCTGATCCCGAGCGACATGTGCGTGGAGGACGTTCGCTACATCCTCGACTATTTCCGGCTTTCCGCCGACAAGCGGATGATCTTCGGCGGCGGCACCGTCTATGGCGGGACCGATCCGGCCGATGTTCGCGCAAAGCTGCGTCCGAACCTGGAAAAGGTCTTCCCTTCGCTGAAAGGCGTTAAGATCGACTATGCCTGGAGCGGCAATTTCGCGCTTTCTTTCTCGCGCGTGCCGCAGATGGGCCGGATCGGCAAGAACACCTACTTTGCCCATGGCTACAGCGGCCATGGCGTCACCGGCTCCCATCTCTTCGGCAAGATCCTCAGTGAGGCGATCGACGGCGACGTCAGCCGGTTCGACCAGTTCGAGAAACTGCCGTGGATTCCGTTCCCGGGGGGGCGCATGTTCCGCGCGCAGTATTCGACCATCGGCTCCTGGTGGTACCAGTTCAAGGATGCGTTCGGCCTGTAAAGCAATGCAGCGAACTGGAAAGGCCGGCGGAGCGCTTTCTCCGCCGGCCTTTCGCTGTTGAGCGGCAGCCTCAGCCCATGCGTTCGGAAGCGTAGCTGCCGGGGCTCGGCGGGAAGACGATCGTCTTGTTGCCATTCATGAAGACACGGTGGTGGATATGGGCATGGACGGCGCGGGCGAGCACCTGGCTTTCGACGTCGCGGCCGATCGAAATATAGTCTTCCGGGCTTTGCGCATGGGTGACGCGCGCGACGTCCTGCTCGATGATCGGACCTTCGTCGAGGTCCTCCGTCACATAATGCGCCGTCGCGCCGATCAGCTTCACGCCGCGCTCGTATGCCTGCTTGTAAGGGTTCGCACCCTTGAAGGATGGCAGGAAGGAATGATGAATGTTGATGATGCGGCCGGACATCTTCTTGCAGACGGCATCCGACAGCACCTGCATGTAGCGGGCAAGTACGATCAGATCCGTCTCGGTCTGCTCGACGATCTCCATCAGCCTCGCCTCGGCGGCGGCCTTGTTCTCCTTCGTCACCTTGACGTGATGGAAAGGAATGTCGTGATTTACGACGACCTTCTGGTAATCGAAATGGTTCGAGATGACGCCGACGATATCGATCGGCAGCGCGCCGATCTTCCAGCGATAGAGAAGGTCGTTGAGGCAGTGCCCGAAACGCGAAACCATCAGCATCACCTTCATCCGCGCTTCGGAATCATGGATCTGCCACATCATCGCAAAAGGTTTCGCGACGGCTTGGAATCCGTCTTCGAGCTCGGCCTGCTTCACGCCCTCTTCGCTGATGAAGGTCAAACGCATGAAGAAAAGCCCGGTGGCCAGGTCGTCGAACTGCGAGCTGTCGATGATGTTGCAATCCTTCTCAGCGAGGTAACCGGTGACCGCCGCCACGATGCCGCGGGTCGATTTGCAGGTGATCGTCAGAACATAGCTCTTCATCGGTTCCACTCTCGCTCTAAAAAAACGCACCGCCTGAAATCGGATGCGCAAGGGATGCTTCTATGCCGATCCCTCCTGACGGCAGGGCCGATATTTCAGGCGTTTTCAGACTTTGCAACCCTCTCCACGTGCCCGAAGCTACGCGCCGGCATTTTTCCTGGCGATCCGGTTAGCGACATCAAATTGAACGAAAGAGCCAAGAGCCGCTGCGCCGGACGATTTTTCGCCCTCCGAAACCCGCGCCGTATGGACGGGCGGTTTGAAGACAAGGCCGTTCAATGGTCCGCGGCGGAGCCGGCGATCATGCCGCTTGCCGGGACGAGACAGACGGATAGCCGGCAGCGATACCGTTTTGCAGAAAATCGTCGCCGGCCGAGTTCCGGTGCCGATCTGCGGTCGGTACGGAAATAGACATTGCGGGCCAGACACTGCGAGCCTGCCTGAAGCCACCGTCCCGGTATGCACTCCTGACCTGACCGCTATCGCGACGCTCTACATTCCCGGTACAAAGCCAAAGCCGCCGAACCTATGCCGGAAGCACCCACGCTCTGATTCGTTTGCCGGGAGAGGCAAGGAAGATTTCCGCCTCAATGGAAATTGCGCCCTTTCGGCATGACCTCGGCGGCATGTTTTGCAATCTCCCGATTGGCCTCGCCGATCCTATCGCTGCGAACGGCGTCGGTTCCGATTGTGGAATCATGTGGCGGCACGCGCATGATCGAGGCCTTGCCGCTTTCCGCAGCGGCCGGGCTCTCGCACTGAAGGGCCGCCAGAAACGGCGTCATGTCTTCGATGCGATCGGCCACGATATGGATGACGCCCTGTTCGCGTTGCAGCTTTCCCGTGACCTTCACCAGCCGCGCGCCCATGACGACCGGTCGGAATGCCTTGAACACCTTTTGCCAGACGATGGCATTGGCGACGCCCGTCTCGTCCTCGATCGTCATGAAGATCACCCCTTTCGCCGAGCCCGGCCGCTGGCGGATCAGGACGAGCCCGGCCACCGATACCTTGCGGCCGACCGGCGCGGTTTCGAGCACACGGGTCTCAACGACACCCAGCCTGCGGAACCTCTCCCTCAGAAACGACATCGGATGCGCCTTCAGGGAGAGGGAAAGATAGCGGTAGTCGTTCACCACCTGCTCTCCCGGCGGCATCGGCGGAAGATGGACGACAGGCTCCATCTGCAGCTTGCCGACATCGTCCGCTTCGGCAAAAAGCGGAAGATTCTCGACGGCGTTTTCGGCATCCAGCGCCTTGGCCGCCCACAAGGCGGCACGCCGGTCGAGCCCCATCGACCGAAAGGCATCCGCATCGGCGAGCCGTTCGATCGCCGACCGCTTCAGTCCCGAACGCAGCCAGAGATCGCGCACCGAGATGTAGCCGCCGCCGCGGTTCGAAACGAGCTTTTGCGCATCCTCCGCTCCAAATCCCTTGATGAGCCGGAAACCGAGCCGTACCGCCCTCTTCGTCTTGATGACGTCGCGCATCTCGCGGTGCCTTGCTTCGATCGCCTCCTTGTCGTGCCGGCCTTCTTCAAGAACGGCGTCATTGAAGGAATGGTTGATGTCGACCGGAAGGACACGCACGCCATGCTCACGCGCATCGCGCACGAGCTGAGCCGGCGCATAGAACCCCATCGGCTGGGCATTGAGGATCGCCGCGCAGAAGACATCGGGATAATAGGCCTTGAACCAGGCCGAGGCATAGACGAGAAGGGCGAAGGAGGCCGCGTGGCTTTCCGGAAAACCGTATTCGCCGAAACCTTCGATCTGACTGAAACATCGTTCGGCGAATTCCTTCGGGTAGCCGTTGCGGATCATTCCGGCGATCATCTTCTCCTGGAATTCCTTGACGGTTCCGGTCCGCTTGAAGGTCGCCATGGAGCGGCGCAGCCTGTCCGCCTCGGCGGGCGAGAAGCCGGCGGCGGTAATCGCGATCTGCATCGCCTGCTCCTGAAAGAGCGGAACGCCCAGCGTTCGCTGCAATACCTGCTTGAGCTCTTCGCTCGGATATTCGATGGGCAGGTTAAGGTCGCGTTCTTTTCGGCGCTTCAGATAGGGATGGACCATGTTGCCCTGGATGGGTCCCGGCCGCACGATCGCCACTTCGATGACGAGATCGTAGAATTCTTGGGGCCGCAGACGGGGAAGCATGCTCATCTGCGCGCGGCTTTCGACCTGGAAGACGCCGATCGTGTCGGCCCGGCAGATCATGTCATAGACATCCCGCTTCTGCTCACGGCAGAGTTCCGCCAGCGTTGTCGTCTCACCATAGTGTTCGGTCAGAAGCTTGAATGCCTTGTCGAGGCAGGAAAGCATGCCGAGGGCAAGTATGTCGACCTTCAAAAGCCCGACCGTGTCGAGGTCGTCCTTGTCCCACTCCACCATGCGGCGATCCTCCATCGCCGTATGCATGATCGGCACCACCTCGTCCAGCCGGTCGCGGGTGATCACGAAACCGCCGACATGCTGGGTCAGGTGACGGGGGAACTCCATGAGAGCGCTCGCATAATCGAGAACGCGGCGCGTCGTGCGATCCTTTATATCGAGCCCCGCCGCCTTGGCTTCCTGTTCGGAAAGACCTTCGTTCGACCATCCCCAGACCGTGCCTGAAAGCGCCGACTGCACATCCTCCGACAGGCCGAAGACCTTCGCCACCTCGCGCCCGGCGGAACGGGCCCTGTAACTCGTGACCGCCGCCGCGAGCCCGGCATGCTCATGTCCGTAGTGATCATAGATATGCTGGATCACGATCTCGCGCTTCTCATGCTCGAAGTCCACGTCGATATCCGGAGGCTCGTCCCGTTCGGTGGAAATGAAACGGTCGAAAAGCAGCGTGGTGGTCATCGGATCCACCTCGGTTATGCCGAGGCAGAAGCAGACCACGGAATTGGCGGCGGACCCCCGCCCCTGGCACAGGATCTTCTGGCTTCTCGCATAATGGATGATGTTACGGACCGTCAGGAAATACGGCTCATACTGCTTGCTCCTGATCAGATCGAGCTCGTATTCGATCTGCTCCGATACCTTTGCCGGAACTTCTCCAGGGTAGCGCCATGCCGCTCCTTCGAGGGTAAGCCGCCGAAGGCTTTCCGCCGGCGTTTCCCCTTCGATGCTTTCGTCCGGATAGAGGTGGCTCAATTCCTTGAGCGAAAAGGAAAGCCGGCGAAAGAAGCGCGCGGTATTTTCAACTGCTTCCGGGTAGTCCTTATAGATCCGCGTTATTTCGGCGGGGGTCTTCAAATGACGCTCCGCATTGGCGCGGAGCCTGAAGCCGGCCGAGGCGATCGTCACATGCTCGCGGATCGCCGTCACCACATCGGCAAGAGGGCGGCGGCCGGGCTCGTGATAAAGGGCATCGTTCGTCGCCAGCAGCGGCACCCAGGCCGAACGGGCAATCGAGGCGAGCGCCGCCAGGATCGATTCGTCAAATCCGTCATAATGATGAACGAGGGCAAGATAGAGCCGTTTTCCGACACGATGCCTCAACCGCTTCAGCAGGCCGGGCAATGCTTCCATTTGCGCCTTATCGCGCCTGCCCGGCACGACGGCCAGCATCAGGTCGTCGCTCCATTCCAGAAGGTCCGCCTCGTAGAGCGTGCATTTGCCCTTTTCCGCCCGCAGATTGCCCGTGCTCAGAAGCCGGCAGAGATGCCCCCATCCCTTCCGGTTTTGCGGATAGGCAAGGATATCCGGCGTTCCGTCGGCAAAGACGAGGCGGGCGCCTGGGCGGAAAGGGTAATCGTCCTCTCTTGCCTGGGCAAAGGCGCGCACGACTCCGGCGACCGAGTTCCGATCGGCGACGCCGATGCCGGAGATGCCGAGCATCTTTGCTGCCTTGACCATTTCCTCGGCCCTGGACGCGCCTTCGAGGAAGGAGAAGTTGGTCCGGGCACCGAGCTCGAAAAAGACAGGAGCCCCAGTCATGCGAAAATCCCATGCAGGAACCATCGCGGGTGGCCTTGCTCCCTCCCGTAAAGCCCCTCCCTGAAGAGCCAGTAACGGCGGCCCATCTCGTCCTCGAGCCTGTAATAATCCCTGGTCGGCGCATCTTCGCCATCGATCCACCATTCAGCGGCGATCCGTTCAGGCCCTTCCGCCTTTTTGGTGCGGTGAAACGCGCGGCGCCAGTGAAAGCTTTTGGGCGCGCCTTCCGGCACTTCGGCCGTGGCTTCGATCGGTTCCGGAGGGCTAAGCAGCCGCAACGGCCGCGCGCCGGGCAGGAATTCGGCAGATGGGGCCATTGCCGGTGCCACAGGTTCCGGCGCCAATTGTGCGAGATTGTCGACGGGCCGGAACACGGCGGCACGTTCCGGCATATGGCTTTCAGCGAAAACCGGCATCAGCAGGCTTCCGGGACCAAGCCGGGCAGTGACGCGGTCGAGAAAGGCGGAAAGCGGCCTTTCGGCATCCGGATCGCCGGCAAAATCCGCCTGCTCGTCGTGCATCCGCTCCGCCTTCAGGACGCAAAGCCGAATGGTCTCGAAACCGAAACCGGCGTCGAGGTCGTCGTGGAACGATTCCATGCGCTCCCGGAAGAGCTCTGCCACCCGCTCGGGATTACGCAGGGGAGCGGAGGTGCCGGCTTCGACGGAGAACACCCGGCCGTCCACCCGGAAGAGCAGCAGCTGGAAAAGCCGGCCGCCCTCGCCACGCTTCTCGAGGCCGGTCTTCACACCGCGGGCGAGTTGCGCGGCAAGCGCGAGAATGTCCTCATGCGTGACGACGGGTTCGGCAAGGCGGCGTTCGGAAGAAATACCGGGAACAGGCAGGCGCGGCGACAAGGCTTCCTTCTCGAATCCCAAGGCCTGATCGAGCCTCAAGAGCGGCTCGGGACCGAAACGCTGCGTTATCGGCGCGCGCGGAGCGGAAAGCAGATCGCCGATCCGCTTGAGGCCGACACGGTTCAATGCCTGGTTTGCTTCGATATCGATCCTGAGCGCCGCCACAGGCATCGGGGCAAGGACACGCGCCTCCTCCCCTTGCGCGATGACGATGTCAGGGCGGCTGAAACGCGCCGCCGCCCAGGCAAGTCCGACAGTGGATGAAATGGCCCCGCGCGCCTCGACGCCCATGTGAAACAGGCGTGAAAGGAGATCATCCAGCATCGCCCTCTCCCCACCGTGAAGATGAGCGCAGCCGGTAATATCCAGCAGCAGCCCGTCGTCATGCCTGTCTAGCGCCACCAATGGCGTATAGCGCCCGCACCAGTCGGCAATCGCCCCGAGAAAAACCCGGTCCGCTCCATTGTCCAGCGGCAGGACGTCGACACCGGGGCATATCGCCCGGGCTTCGGCTATTGCGAGACCGCGCCTGAGACTGGCCTTTTCAGCGGTCGAATCGAGCCTTGCGATTTGCATCGCATTTCTCACTTGCCCGGCGAAAACCAGCGGCGACCGTTCAGGACGCCCGGTTGAAAGCCATGACCTTCCCCATCTCGTCCTCGATACGCGGTCGGCCGACAGATGCGGAAAGTTCAGCGAGAGAATACGCTGGTCCGACAGGGGCAAGAGCGGCATCGCATTCGTAGAAGCGTCGGTCATTGCTGTTCCATTCCATGAGAAAGCCGGCAGGAGCGATCGCCCTGCTCTTTTCGGCGGTGACGTGAAAAACGGGATTGCCGATGCTGCCGGGAAGCGCCTGGCCTTCGGGAAATATCCGTGCCCTGGCCGGCGCCGGGCAGACATGAAGACGCAGAAGGGCGCTGCTCGCCTCCTCCTCACCGCTTTGCCGCAGGAGCAGAAGCGGTATCCTGGAGGCTTGAGCCCTCAGATGAAGGCGGCGGCTTTCGCGCAGGCCGAAGCAGGCCGGATTGCTCCGGATCTCAAGGACGACCGCTGCAAAGCGGCAAGAGGAAAGGGCGGCTTCCGCCATCCACAGAGCGTCCGTTATTCTGTGCGGGTGCCCGAGCAGGAAGCGGCTCGTATCAAGACCGTAGGCCTGCAGGCCCACCCCGTCGGGCAATCCCGCCTCCCGTGTTGCCTGCCTTTCGGCTATCCAGAAGATGACGGAATGCCGGCGATCTTTGCTTTCGGCCTGACAGAGCACTGCAAGCGCAGCCGTAAATCCCGTCGCCGCACCGATATCCCGGGTTTCGCCGTTGCGGATTTCCGTCAGGCCGGCAAGGGGAAGGCCGCCGCCGAGCAAGCGGTCGAAGGAAGGAACGCCAAGAGACAGTAGTGCAGGATGCGGCTCTCCACGAACGCCCGCCGCCTTTTCACCGGAAGCCAGCTTCCCCGAAAAGAACCTGGACTGACTTTTCTGCGCTTCCAGGCGGGCAATGGCTTGGCGCAAGGCAACAAGCCGCTCGTCCGCAAAAGCAGCCTGTGCCATGCGGTCAACTCCATATATGTTCCTGTTATGTTCCTATGGATTCCAGAGCCGGAAGAAAGAGTCAATCGTAAAATTTATGAATTTATTCCTGCCTGGACATTTGCAGCATGACCGTCGGGTGCTCATCCGCGCATAGCAAATAGGAAGATATCAGGGGATATTCTCACCATTTTCGGCGGCTCGCGAAATCACGAAGGGAGAGTGCCAGCAAGGTGCAGAACTTCCCCGATTATACTTCATAAGTATATTAAAAAAATTAAGCTATATAGAATAGAAGGAGAATATAATATAAAGACATGTAAAATCCCGGTGGGCAGATCATGCCATCCAATCTTCGAAAATTCATATTTCACGACGTGCAGAAGATCGAGGGTTATATAGATCCCCCGGATGCACTCGTATTTCTAGCGCTCCTGGAATGCCAGAAAGCAAATGACCTGATTGGAGGCATAGCGGAAATCGGCGTCTTTTACGGCCGGTCCTATTTCCTCTTGCGCAAGATCGTCGAGCCCGAGAAGGATGTACTTGCGATCGATCTTTTCGATCTCGGAAAAAACCGCAACGGCGTGTCGGATCAATACAGGCGCTTCCTCGAAAACGGCAGACGGCTCGGCCTGCCCGTCGACGAGAGCCGCGTCATCATCGGCGACAGTACGAAACTGGCTGCGAAAACGATCGTCGACAAGATCGGCAGGATCCGCTTCTTCAGCATCGATGGCGGGCACGCCTTGTCGACCGTGGCATCGGACAGCCTGCTCGCGCAATCGACCCTTGCCGATCACGGCATCATCGCTTTCGACGACACGTTCAATCCGGCCTGGCCGGAGGTGACGGTAGGCGTCGCCGATTTCCTGCGCGACCGCACTCCGATGTACACCGTCTTCTGCGTAACGAAATACAAGACCTATATCTGCAAAAGCCAGTTTCACGATCTCTATCGAACCGCTATCGCGCAAGCACCGCAGCTGAAGGTATTCGCGCAGAGCGAAGTCAGGTTCCTCGGAGCCGACGCCACCCGGCTTCACGATCCGCTCTTGCGGCGCCTGTTCTATGAAGCCGCCAAGCACACCGGCCTCGGCGCACTCTCGGAGATCGCCTATCGCTGATCGGCCGACCGCAGCAAAATGCCGGAAAACAGCTTACGCCCAAGCAACACGAGCCGGCGGTGTCTCACCGTTTGTAATCGGATGGCTTGGAATCCAAAGCATGTCGTTGAAATGACATCACATTTCGAGCAGCTGGCGGAGAGGGGGGGATTCGAACCCCCGATGGGCTTGCACCCATGCCGCATTTCGAGTGCGGTGCATTCAACCGCTCTGCCACCTCTCCGCAAAACCGGTTGACGCTCATCGAGCGCGGTGGCTACATAGCGGCAGTTTCCCGGGCTTGCAAGGGCCGACGGCAGGAATGTCGATCTAATTTCCGCGCCCTCGTTCAACGGTCGCGAATTTGCCTTGACAGTTTTCAGCGGCTCGCGTAATGCGCATTGTGCCGTGGCATAGGTTTAGAGCCTTGCCGCAACGCCGGTTTTTTGTTTCAATTCAAACGAATTGTTTCCGACCGGTTCCACCGGCGGCGGTCCGTTGCGGGCGCCGCTACACCGAACGACTGATAAAAAGACGGCCTTGCCTGAATGGCGAAGAGCCGGACCGAACATGAAAGGATAAAAAATGTTCGCAGTCATAAAGACCGGCGGTAAGCAGTACCGCGTGGCAGCCAACGACGTCGTGACCGTTGAGAAGCTCATGGGCGACGCTGGCGAAAAGATCGAATTCACCGAAGTGCTGATGATCGGCGTCGGCGCCGACGCTACGATCGGCGCTCCCTTCGTCGAAGGCGCGGTCGTGACCGCGGAAGTCGTCGAGCAGGGCCGCGCCAAGAAGGTTCTCTCCTTCAAGAAGCGTCGCCGCCAGAACTCCAAGCGCATCCGCGGCCATCGCCAGCACCAGACGACCGTCCGCATCGTCGACATCGCGGCAGCCGGCGGCAAGGCGAAGAAGTCTTCTGCAAAGAAGACCGAAGAAGCCGCTGCCGAAGCAGCCAACTAAGACAACGGACAGGTAAAGGAGAACTCCAATGGCACACAAGAAAGCTGGCGGTTCCTCGCGCAACGGTCGCGATTCCGAGTCCAAGCGCCTTGGCGTGAAGAAGTTTGGCGGCGAAGCCGTCATCGCAGGCAACATTATCGTGCGTCAGCGCGGCACGCAGTGGCACCCGGGTCAGAACGTTGGCCTCGGCAAGGATCACACGATCTTTGCGCTCACGGCGGGCAACGTGAATTTCCGTACGAAGGCGAACGGCCGCGTCTACGTGTCTGTAATGCCGAAAGCGGAAGCAGCGGAATAAGCCGGTAGCGCTCTAAAACAGCCGGCGTCCCATCGACCCGGCTGAGCGCAGGTTCAGACCAGAAAACAGGGGAGATGGGGCAAGACCCATCTCCCTTTCTCGTTTCTGGAGGACTGAACCATGCAAAGCGAACTCATAAGGGAAGGCCAATCCCGGTCTCCCGAACAAAGGCCAGGGCCTGAACGGTCAAGGACCGATTGCCCGATATTACTGTCTCCACGGCTGGTCCTCAGGACCCCGCATGAAGACGACATCGACGCCCTTGCCCATCTCGCCAACAATGCGAACATCGCTAACATGGTCGCCCGCATGCCGCACCCCTACACGGTCGCGGATGCCTGGGACTTCGTGCGACGCACAATTGCCGGCGGGATTGGCAAGTGCGTCTATGCCATTACCAAAGCCGACAACGGCGCTTTCCTCGGCTGCTGCGGCATCGAGCCGACCGAGGATGCGCGAACCGTCGAGATCGGCTACTGGCTCGGCGAGCCTTACTGGAACAAGGGTTATGCCACGGAAGCCGCCCATGCGTTGATCGACATGGTCTTCCGCACCCGCGACGTCGAGCAGATCGACGCGCGCTGCAGGGTCATGAACATCCCGTCCAGGCGGGTGATCCAGAAATGCGGCTTCCAGTTCCAGGCGACCGGCATGATCCAGAGCCTTTCGGTAGGCGGCATGGTGCCGGTCGAGTGGTACAGGCTGGACCGCAGGACCTGGGTTTCGCTGAAGAGCTGGGGAGGCATGCGATGAACGCGATGAATCCGAAGCCCGATGCATCCGCCGTTCGCGAGCCCGGCCCTTGCCCAGTGCTCGCGACCGCTCGTCTGACCTTGCGTCCGCACCGGCTGTCCGATGCCGAAAGCATCGCGCAGTCGCTCGCCGACTATCAGGTTTCTCGCATGCTTGCCCGCGTGCCGGTGCCTTACGATCGGCAGGATGCGCTTGAATGGCTGACCGTGGTCAGTTCCGGCCTGCTGCCGGGCTGGGCCTTCGCGATCACCACCGGCGACGATGTGCATATCGGTTGCGTGGCCATCGAGGAGCGTGGCGGCGAGTGGCATCTCGGCTATTGGCTGAACCGGTTCTTCTGGGGCCGCGGCTATATGAGCGAGGCGGTGCATGCAGCGACCGGCCGTTTCCTGATGCGCATGCCGGGACTGGAAATCCGCTCGGGGGTCTTTGCCGACAATCCGGCGTCCCTGAAGGTTCAGGAGAAGGTCGGATTCCGCGTCACCGGCTGCAGCGAAATGTTCTCCGTGGCGCGAAACGCTATGGTGGCGCATATCGAAACACGGCTGGCACCAGGCGATTTCCGCCCGGCGGCGCCAAGGCGCTGACGGAAAGGATGCCCGCATTCCCGGTGCGGGCATCGCCGCTCAGGCGAGTTCGAACCAGACCGGCAGATGATCCGAGCCGGCCGCGCGCTCGTCCACCCAGGCGTCCTGAAGACGTTCCACCAGGCCGAAGCTCACGAAGCAATAATCGAGAAACATGCGATGGCCATGGTCCTTCGGATCGATCCAGCTATAGCTTTCGGCAGTGCGCTTCCCGAGGCCGGCGAGCACGTCGATTGGATTGGTGGCGCGGATCTGCCGGCCGTAATAGCCGTCGACGTCGCCCGCAAGCGCGCAGTATTCGGGCGATTCCGGCACCATGTTGAAGTCTCCCATCAGCACGTAGTCCTCGGGGCAGGGCAGTTCGGCGATGCCGAATTCGCCGGCTCCCGTGATTGCGCCGCCTTCGGTCGGATAGGCCTGGACGCGCTGCTTCAAAAATTCGATCTGGGCGATGCGTTCGTTGCGATAGACATGATCGAGATGGACGGAATAGACGCGAAGCGCGCCGCCCGGCGCGTCGATCAGCGCTTCCGTCGCGCCCCTCTGCAGGTTGAGCTTGTCGAGGGTGCGCGTCCTTGGCAGCGATATCAGCCGGGTCGCGAGAATGGGCCAGCGCGACAGAACCATGTTGCCGAACTGGAAGCGGCGATTGACGGCACGGCCGTTCTCAATGGCCGAGCCGGCATCGGTGTCGCAGGCCGGCCAGTAGGCGCAATAATGCGAGGGCAGGAGCGCCTCGAGCCCGGCAACCATGTCGGCGCGATCGTTCCGGTCGAAATTGCGGGTGACCTCCTGCAGCGCGATAATGTCGGCGCCTTCGATACTGGCGGCGATGCGCTCGAGGTCGTAGCGCCCGTCGAGGCCGATGCCGTACTGGATGTTATAACTCACGAATTTCACGATAATCTTTGACCTCCGCGGGAACCGGCTATATCGATGGCGGCAAAAATGACAGCGATGCGACGAAAGCAGGCAGCGAGCCGATGAAGTTTCTTGACGAAGCGAAAGTCTATATCCGTTCCGGCGACGGCGGGGCAGGGGCCGTCTCCTTTCGTCGTGAAAAATTCATCGAATTCGGCGGGCCCGACGGCGGCGACGGCGGGCGGGGAGGAGACGTCTGGGTCGAAGCGGTCAACGGTCTGAACACGTTGATCGATTTTCGCTACCAGCAGCATTTCAAGGGCGCGACCGGCGTCCACGGCATGGGCCGCAACCGTACCGGCGCCAACGGTGCCTCCGTCACGCTCAAGGTTCCGGTCGGCACGCAGATCTTCGAGGAAGACAACGAGACGCTGATCGTGGACCTGACCGCCGAGGGACAGCGCTTCCGGCTGGCTACCGGCGGCAATGGCGGCTTCGGTAACGCGCATTTTAAGTCCTCCACCAATCAGGCGCCGAACTGGGCCAATCCCGGGCTCGAGGGCGAGGAAAAGACCATCTGGCTGCGGCTGAAGCTGATCGCCGATGCCGGCCTCGTCGGCCTGCCCAATGCCGGGAAATCGACCTTTCTTGCCGCCTGCACCCGGGCTCGGCCGAAGATCGCCAACTACCCCTTCACCACGCTGCATCCCAATCTCGGCGTCGCCACCATCGACGGCCGCGAATTCATCCTTGCCGATATTCCGGGACTGATCGAGGGCGCCCACGAGGGTACCGGCATCGGCGACCGTTTCCTCGGTCATGTCGAGCGCACCCGCGTGCTGCTTCACCTCGTCTCCGCGCAGGAAGAGGATTCGGCCAAGGCCTACAAGACGGTCAAGCACGAGCTCGAAGCCTATGGCGGCGGGCTGACCGACAAGCCGGAGATCGTCGCGCTCTCGCAGATCGACGTGCTGGACGAGGCCGAACTGAAGAAGAAGGCCAAGGCCCTGGCGAAAGCGTCAGGCCGGACGCCGCTTCTCCTCTCCGCGGCGACCGGTGCCGGCATGACCGAAGCCCTGCGGGCGCTGCGGGCGGAAATCGACGCCTTCGGCAGGGAGGAAGACGAGGCGTGAGATGCTGAAGGGCCGCAAACCGCTTGCGAAATACAGGCGGATCGTTATCAAGATCGGCTCGGCGCTGCTCGTCGACCGGGCGAGCGGGTTGAAGAAAGCCTGGCTCGATGCGCTCTGTGCCGACATCGCGGCATTGCGCGCCGGCGGCACGGAGGTCCTGGTGGTCTCATCCGGCGCGATCGCGCTCGGCCGCACGGTTCTGAGCGTCCCGGCCGGAGCTTTGAAGCTGGAAGAAAGCCAGGCGGCAGCGGCCGTCGGACAGATCGCGCTTGCCCGCGCCTGGTCGCAGAGCCTGTCCGCCGACGGCATCGTCGCCGGCCAGATCCTCCTGACGCTCGGCGATACGGAGGAGCGCCGCCGCTACCTCAATGCGCGTGCGACGATCAATCAGCTCCTGAAGCTCGGCGCGGTGCCGATCATAAACGAGAACGACACTGTCGCGACGACGGAGATCCGCTATGGCGACAACGACCGGCTGGCGGCGCGGGTCGCCACGATGACGGGCGCCGATCTCCTGATCCTGTTGTCCGATATCGACGGGCTCTACACGGCGCCGCCGCACCTCGATCCGGAGGCGCGCTTCCTCGACGTCGTCGACGAGATCACGCCGGCGATCGAGGCGATGGCGGGCGGGGCGGCTTCCGAGCTTTCCCGCGGCGGCATGCGAACCAAGATCGATGCGGGCAAGATCGCGACGGGTGCGGGCTGCGCCATGATCATCGCGTCGGGCAAGCCGGAGCACCCCTTGCGTGCGATAGAGGAGGGAGCGCGCTCGTCCTGGTTCGCCCCCTCCGGCTCGCCGGTCACAGCACGCAAGACCTGGATCGCCGGGCAGTTGCAGCCGGCCGGCATTCTTGCCGTCGACGCCGGGGCCGAAAATGCGCTGCGCTCGGGCAAAAGCCTGCTCCCGGCGGGCGTGCGCAGTGTTTCGGGCAGCTTTTCGCGCGGCGATACCGTCGCCATCACCGGGACGGAAGGCCGCGAGATCGCCCGCGGCCTTGCAGGCTACGATGCCGACGAGGCCCGGCAGATCGCTGGAAAGAAATCGGGCGAGATCGCCGCGATCCTCGGCTATGCCGGCCGCGCCGCGATGGTGCACCGGGACGACCTCGTCATGACCTCCGCCCGCGCCGGCAATCGCCCTGATACCACGGCGGAAGAAGGAAAGGATGCCGCCCATGCTTGACCAGGTTTCCAACGCAACGGATGTCGCCGCTCTGATGCACGAAATCGGGCGCTTCGCCCGCGCGGCCGCTCGGCCGCTGGCGACCGCTTCGCCGGAACGGAAGAATGCCGCGCTCGAAGCCATGGCGGCGGCGATCCTCTCCGATCGCGACACCATTCTTGCCGCCAATGCCCGCGATCTCGACAACGCCCGCGAAAGCGGCGTCGCAGTCGCTTTCATAGATCGGCTGACATTGGCGCCGGAGCGGATCGAGGCCATCGCTTCGGCCATCCGCGAGATCGCGGCGCTCGATGATCCCGTTGGCGATGTGATCGCCGAATGGGACAGGCCGAACGGCCTGCATATCGAGCGCGTGCGCACGCCGCTCGGCGTCGTCGGCGTCATCTATGAAAGCCGGCCGAACGTGACGGCAGACGCCGGTGCGCTGTGCCTGAAAGCCGGCAATGCCGTTATCCTGCGGGGCGGCTCCGACAGCCTCAATTCGTCGCGGGCCATTCATGCCTGCCTCGTGCGCGGCCTGAAGGAGGCCGGCCTCCCCGAACATGCGATCCAGATGGTGCCGGTTGCCGACCGCGCCGCCGTCGGCGCGATGCTGTCCGGGCTTGACGGCGCGATCGACGTTATCGTCCCGCGCGGCGGCAAGAGCCTCGTCGCCCGCGTCCAGAACGAAGCGCGGGTACCGGTCTTCGCCCATCTCGAAGGGCTCTGCCACATCTATGTCGATCGCTCGGCCGAGCTCGGCATGGCCCGCTCCATCGTCGTCAATGCGAAAATGCGCCGGACCGGCATCTGCGGGGCCGTCGAGACACTGCTCGTCGACCGCGCCGCGGCGGACATCCATCTCGAACCTGTCCTGCAGGACCTGCTGGCCGCCGGCTGCGAGATCCGCGCGACGGATGAAATCCGTAAGCGCATTCCCGGCCTGAAGCCGGCTACCGATGCCGATTGGTCGACCGAATATCTCGATGCGATCATCTCGGTCGCGCTGGTGGACGGGATTTCCGGTGCCATCGAACATATAAACCGCTGGTCCTCGGCGCATACCGAAGCCGTCATCGCGCAGGATCAGGCCGTCGTCGACCGCTTCTTTGCGGAAATCGACTCCGCGATCCTGTTGCACAACGCCTCGACCCAGTTCGCCGACGGCGGCGAATTCGGCATGGGCGGCGAGATCGGCATCGCGACCGGCAAGATGCATGCCCGCGGCCCGGTCGGCGTCGAACAGCTCACTTCGTTCAAATACAGGGTGCGCGGCGCCGGACAGGTCCGGCCCTGACGTGAGGATGGGGGAGGTCGAGGCGCGTTATCTCAGGATGCCGCATGTCGAAAAGGGCATGGTGGTCGGTCTGTTCGGCGGGTCGTTCAATCCGCCGCATGACGGCCATGTGCTCGTGGCCGATATCGCGATAAGGCGGCTGGGGCTGGACCAGCTCTGGTGGATGGTTACGCCGGGCAATCCGCTCAAGGACCACCGCCAGCTTGCTCCGCTTTCCGAACGGATCGCCCGGAGCGAGGCGATCACGCCCGATCCGCGCATCAAGGTCACCGCCTTCGAAAAGACGCTCGGCCAGAGCTATACGGCAAGGACGCTGGAGATCGTGCGGGCAAGGAACAGGGGGGTGCGGTTCATCTGGGTGATGGGTGCCGACAACCTCAAGAGCTTCCACCGATGGCAGAAATGGCAGAGGATCGCCTGCACCTTTCCGATCGCCGTGATCGACCGGCCGGGCTCGACGCTTTCCTACCTGTCGTCCAAAATGGCAAAGACCTTCGCCTATGCCCGCGTCGACGAGGACGACGCGCGCACGCTGACATGGCGGGCGGCGCCGGCCTGGACTTTCATCCACGGGCCGCGTTCTCCGCTGAGTTCGACGGCGCTGCGCGTGAAGAATCTCCAGCAAGATACGCGCTCCGGCGCGTAATAATGGACAAAGATAGGCATCCATCCCATATGATGTCTTGAAACCTGCACATAATGGTGCCTACATTTCGTTTGTGGCTCGAAATATATCCGCGAGTCGCAACGTGCTTGTCCTGTTAGATGGAAAGGGAATACACTGAGAACAGTGCACGCCAAGGGAAGCGCTCCGAGCGTCTTCTCGAGCAGCCCGGAACGTGGCGACGATGCCGCCGACCGTGCGCTTCAACTGGTCCTCTCAAGCCTCGAGGACTCGAAAGCGGAAGATATCGTCAGCATCGACATCGCGGGAAAGTCAGCGCTTGGCGACTACATGGTGGTCGTTTCAGGACGCTCGAACCGTCATGTCATGGCGATCGCGGATCACCTCATCACCGATCTCAAGGACGAAGGATTCGGTAATGCCCGGATCGAAGGCCTCGATGCGGGCGATTGGGTCCTGATCGACACGGGCGATATCATTATCCATGTGTTCCGGCCGGAAGTGCGGGAGTTCTACAACATCGAAAGGATGTGGGCCGCTCCCGAAATCGAGGACGGAACGCTGCATTGAAGTGACGCCCGATGCGCTGCATCGGCGCGGGCGCGAACATGATCCGACGTCCCTTCGGCGGGCGAACCGGCCGTTTGCGCCGATAGGAGGCGGGAGCGGATGCGGATCGGTCTCTTTGCGGTGGGACGGCTGAAGGCCGGCCCGGAAAAGGAGCTTGCCGCGCGCTATCTCGACCGGTTTGCAAAATCGGGTCCGGCGATCGGGCTCGAGATGGGAAGACTTGCCGAAATCGGCGAAAGCCGGGCCTCAAACGCCGAAACGCGCAAGCGCGAGGAAGCGGTCCAGCTCGAAAGGGCGCTGCCGGATGGAGGCGTCCTCATCCTTCTCGACGAACGCGGCAAGGCGCTTGATTCGGAAGCCTTCGCCCGGATGATCGGCAACTATCGAGACAACGGAAAACGCGACCTGATGATCGCGATCGGCGGTGCGGATGGCCTGGATCCGGCATTGCATGCCCGCGCGGACGCCGTCATCTGCCTCGGAAAACTCACCTGGCCGCACCAGCTCGTGCGCATTCTGATCGCCGAACAGCTCTACCGCGCCGTCACCATTCTCTCGGGGCACCCCTATCATCGCGTCTGATCACAACCGCGCGATGCAGGATTGATTTTCATCCCGGCCCCAATTTAGGCATTGTTCCTTGGCGAAATCGGCAAATCGGCTTAGGGTCAAGCTCCATCGGGCTATGGCTTCTGTTGGCGAAGCTGGCGGGAATTCGGAAATCTCATGAACGCGGTCGCGGGAGCAAAGAGAAACCAGGCGCAGGCTGCATGCCGTGCAGCATGGCTCTGCCTGTTCGCCACCTTTTCAGCGACATTCGCGGGCGCTCCTGTTTCGGCACAGAGCCCGCCGGGAGGAACGTCTGCCGAAAAGACCGGTTCGCTGCCCGAAGCCGCTCCCGATCCCGCCGCCGCGGTCATCATGAGGCGCGACAGCACGCGCCGGGAGCTGGAGACCCTATCCCAGTCGATCTCGCTTTCCCGCGAAAAGGTCGCGGAGCTCGAAAGCGGCATTGCCGAGCTTGAAAAGACGCGCGAATCCCTGCGTGAGGCGATCCTGAAATCCGCCAAGATCCGCAAGGATATGGAGGGCAGGATCCTGGCCGGAGAAAAGCGGCTCGAGGAGATGCGCGGCCGCGAGCAGGCGGTGCACCAATCCCTGCGCGAACGGCGCGGCGTGCTCGCCGAAGTGCTTGCCGCGCTGCAGCGGATGGGGCGCAATCCCCCGCCGGCCTTGCTCGTCGCCCCCGAGGACGCGCTCGCCTCCGTCAGGAGCGCCATTCTTCTCGGCGCGGTCGTGCCCGGCATCCGGACCGAGACGGACAGGCTCGTCGCAGACCTGCAGGCGCTCGCCGACCTGCGCGCCGGCATAGATCGGGAACGCGGCGAGTTGAAGACGGCGATGAACCAGCGCCTCGAAGAGGAGAAGCGGTCCGAGCTGCTGGTCGCGCAGAACGAGGCGCTGTCGGCGGAAAACGGCCGCACGCTGGAGGCGGAGCGCCGCCGGGCCGAGGAGCTCGCGGGGCGGGCGACGAGCCTTGAAGGCCTGATCGGAAGCCTGGAGCGGGAAATCGGCTCCGTGCGCGACGCCGCAGCGCTCGCGCGCTCGAAGGAAGAGGAGCGCCGCCGTCTCAGCCAGGCCGAACGCGAGCGCGCCAAGGAGCTCGCAAGAGAGGCCGTGCCCGACAAAAACCGCATTGCTCCGGCATATGCATTCTCCGAGTTGCAGAACGCACTCGACTATCCCGTGGCTGGGGATCCGTTACGGCAATTCGGCGATGCCGATGGAACGGACCATCCTTCGCAGGGCATGATCCTGGCCGCCAATCCCGGTGCACTGGTGACCGCCCCCGCAGACGGCTGGATCGTATTTGCCGGAACTTTCCGCAGCTATGGCCGCATGATCATCCTGAACGCCGGAGAGGGTTTCCATATCGTCCTCTCGGGCATGGACAGGGTGAACGTGCGGGAAGGCCAGTTTGTCGTCGCCGGCGAGCCGTTGGCGGTGATGGGGGAAAAGAGAGTGGCAAGCGTGAACGCATTGGCGCTGGAAACGGACAAGCCAACGCTTTACATTGAATTCCGAAAAAATGGAAAACCCGTTGATTCCCGACCGTGGTGGTCCGCTACAGATTCTGGAAAGGCACGCAATGATACGTAGGGCTTCACTTGTTCTCGTGGGTGCACTGATGGGTGCCACCGCCATGAGCGTCATCTACTCCGTGACCCGGCCGGCGGAAGCCGCGGGTGCATCGACCTATCGCGAGTTGTCGATCTTCGGCGACGTCTTCGAACGGGTGCGCGCGCAATATGTGACGCCGCCGAAAGAGGACCAGCTCATCGAAAATGCCATCAACGGCATGCTGACCTCGCTTGATCCGCATTCGTCCTACATGAACGCCAAGGACGCCGAGGACATGCGCACGCAGACGCGCGGCGAATTCGGCGGGCTCGGCATCGAGGTGACGATGGAGGACGAACTCGTCAAGGTCATCGCGCCGATCGACGATACGCCCGCCGCCCGCGCCGGCGTTCTTGCCGGCGACTTCATTTCGAAGATCGACGGGCAGGACGTCCGCGGCCTGAAGCTCGAGGAAGCCGTCGAAAAGATGCGCGGCGCGGTCAACACCGCGATCAAGCTGACCATCCTGCGCAAGGGTGCCGACAAGCCGATCGAGCTGTCGATCACGCGCGACGTCATCGCCGTGAAGGCCGTCAAGTCCCGCGTCGAGAATGATGTCGGCTATCTTCGCGTCATCTCCTTCACCGAGAAGACCTATGACGACCTCGAAGCGGCGATCGCCAAAATCAAGGAAGACGTCCCGGCCGACAAGCTGAAGGGCTATGTGCTCGATCTCCGGCTCAATCCGGGCGGGCTTCTCGACCAGGCGATCAACGTCTCCGACGCGTTCCTCGAGCGCGGCGAGGTGGTCTCCACCCGCGGCCGCAACGAGGACGAGACGCGCCGGTTCAATGCTTCGCCGGGCGATCTCGTCGACGGCAAGCCCGTCGTCGTGCTGATCAACGGCGGTTCGGCTTCCGCCTCGGAAATCGTCGCGGGGGCGTTGCAGGACCTGCGTCGTGCGACCGTCGTCGGCACCCGCTCCTTCGGCAAGGGCTCGGTCCAGACCATCATTCCGATGGGTGAGGCCGGCGCGCTGCGCCTTACCACGGCGCTCTATTACACGCCGTCGGGCAAGTCGATCCAGGGAACCGGCATCACGCCGGATATCAAGGTCGAACAGCCGCTTCCGCCCGAGCTGCAGGGCAAGGTCGAAGCTGCCGGCGAATCCAGCCTGCGGGGCCACATCCAGGGCCAGAGCGAAACGGAAGAGGGTTCCGGTTCCACGGCTTACGTTCCGCCGGAAGCCAAGGACGACATCCAGCTCCAGTATGCGCTTTCGCTTCTGCGCGGCGAGAAGACCGATCCGTCCTTCCCCGCCAATCCCGAGAAGGCCGAGCTCAAGAACTGACACCCGCCTTTGCCGGGCCGCCGACGCGGCCCGGCGGCCCTCCGGCCATGACGGACGACCGCTTTGGGGACAGATATCAACGCGCCGCTGGGGCAGAAGCGCAAGGTCCGGCCCGGGAAGCCGGAACGGCGGCATTTTCGCGCCGACCGGATATTTCCGGCAATCGCGGCAATCGCCGTCCTCGGCCTCTCCGCATGGGCCATGCTTTCTCCTTCCGGGCTACATGCTCCGACTGTTTCCCTGACGACCGCCGGCAATACACCCGGTCAGGGTGAGGCTTCCTCTCTTCAAGCGGCTTCGGGCACTGCCGAGGGTTCGGGCGTACGGCGGAGCGGCGGATTGTCCGGCGCCAGAATCGACCGGACCGTGGACGAGCAGGGAAACGTCATCCGGAAATATTCCCCAGCGCAGCGGGACGGCAAGGGACCGCTGATCATCGAGGCGAACCGGGGACAGGATCCGCGCACCGCTGCCCTTCCGAACGAGGACCTGCTGGAGGAAACCCCTTTCGGCCGTCTTCCGGTCGTCGGCGCCGACGGCACCCGACCGCTGGATCGGTATGCCCGTCCCTGGTCGGGCGCCAGGGGGACGCGCATCGCCATCGTCGTCGGTGGGCTGGGCCTCAGCCAGACCGGCACGCAGCGCGCCATCAAGGCGCTTCCCGAGGAGGTCACGCTAGCCTTCGCGGCAAGCGGCAACAGCCTGCAGCGCTGGATGCAGGAAGCAAGACGCGGCGGACACGAAATCCTCCTCCAGGTTCCGTTCGAGCCGTTCGACTACCCGCAGAACGATCCCGGGCCGGATACGCTGCGCGTCGGTATGGGCGCAAAGAAGAATCTCGACCAGTTGCATCGGTCCATGGGCAAGATCACCAATTATACGGGCATTACCAATTTCATGGGCGGTCGCTTCCTTTCCGATGCGGATGCGCTCGAACCCGTGATGCGGGACATTGCGGCTCGCGGATTGCTGTTTCTCGACGACGCTTCTTCGGCCCAGTCGCTGTCCGGCAGGATCGCGGCGGCGCTCGACGCGCCGCATGCCTTTGCGAATGTCCAGCTCGACGGGGAGCTTTCCAGAGACGCTATACTGAAAAGGCTGGACGAGCTGGAGCGCACGGCGCGGCGCAACGGCAGCGCGATCGGCATCGCCTCCGCCTTCGACGAAAGTGTGGACGCGATCGCCGAATGGTGCGAGGAAGCGGGCAAGCGCGGCCTTGAGATCGTCGGCGTTTCCGCGCTTGCAGATATTCCAGCGAGATGACAAGGCGAAAAACGATGGGCAAGGAAAAGAACGGGATGGTGCGGGCGGAAGACCTGCCTTACAGGCCCTGCGTCGGCATCATGGTTCTCAACCACGACGGCCTCGTCTGGGCGGGGCGGCGGATCGCCATCGGCAATTCCGAATATGACGGCTCTCCGCAGCTCTGGCAGATGCCGCAGGGCGGGATCGACAAGGACGAAGATCCGCTGAGAGCGGCCTATCGCGAGCTCTACGAGGAAACCGGCATGCGCAGCGTCTCGCTGGTCGCCGATGCCGGCCGCTGGATCAATTACGACCTGCCGCCGCATCTCATCGGCATCGGCCTCAAGGGAAAATATCGTGGCCAGACGCAACGCTGGTTCGCCTTCCGCTTCGAGGGCGAGGAAAGCGAAATCGCCATCAATCCGCCTCCCGGCGGCCACGAAGCGGAGTTCGACGCCTGGGAATGGAAGCCGATGGCGGACCTGCCGGACCTGATCGTGCCGTTCAAGCGCAAGGTCTATGAGGAAGTGGTCTCGATCTTCACGCCGCTGGCGGCCAGCCGGTAGACGCGGGCAGACGATGATGGGCGACTTGACGATCACCGCGGGTCCGTTCCGCTTCGGCGCGAAATTCGAGACGGAGCGCGCTCCGAAGACATGCGCGGCCTTCCTGCGCCACCTGCCGTTCCGCAGCAGGGCGGTGCATGTGCGCTGGAGCGGGGAGGGCGTCTGGCTGCCTCTCGGCGACCTCGATTTCGGCATCGGCTACGAAAACCACACGAGCTTTCCCGCGCCGGGAGAGATCCTACTCCATCCGGGCGGCATCAGCGAGACGGAAATCCTGCTCGCCTATGGCAGCGTTCATTTCGCATCCAAAGTGGGGCAGCTTGCCGGCAACCACTTCATCACCATTACCTCCGGCAAGGAGCATCTCGCCGAACTCGGCCGGTTGTGCCTGTGGGAAGGAGTGCAGGAGATCCTGTTCTCAGCCGGCTAACGTATGCCGCGCAAAAGTGTGCCGCTGTCTTGCGATAACGACATGCATGAAAACAAAGGCTTAAAGCGCGGGAAGCAAATCTGAAAGATTGCGATGTGCTTTAAGGAAATCCAGTGCGTAGCGGTTTTCCGTCCGAAACTGCGAAAAATCGTGCAACGAAAAATCCCCGGCATCGCCGGGGATTTCGTCTTCGCTTCCCAAGACAGCAGCGGCTGCTATTCCGCCTCGTTGGCGGGTGCCGCGTTGAGCTGGCCGTATTTTTCCGGGCCCAGCTTCTCCAGGAGATCGAGTTGCGTTTCGAGGAAGTCGATATGGCCTTCCTCGTCCGCCAGCAGTTCCTCGAAAAGCTTCATGGAGACATAGTCGCCGGCGGCGTGACAGATGTCGCGCGATTGCTTGTAGGCCGTGCGGGCGTCGTATTCGCCCGCAAGATCGGCTTCCAGCACTTCCTTGACGTCCTGGCCGATGCGCAGCGGTGCCACGGTCTGGAGATTGGGGTGGCCTTCGAGGAAGATGATGCGTGCGACCAGCTTGTCGGCGTGGTGCATTTCCTCGATGGATTCGGCGCGCTCCTTTTTGGCAAGCAGCGTATAGCCCCAATCTTCGAGAAGGCGGTAGTGAAGCCAGTACTGGTTGACAGCACCGAGTTCGAGATAGAGCGCTTCGTTAAGCCGCTCGATGACCTTTATGTCGCCTTTCAAGATCCGCTCTCCTGTTTTCTTCATGGAAGTGTTTGAGGCGGGTCATGAAATCAAATATCTCGGCATCCGTCGAGTGCCGGGCGGCGTGGTATCGCTCGGTCGTGCGGATGATGATGTCGACGACATTGGGAAAACAGCCGCAGCAACGGCCGCGTTTTTCCATCGCGTGATAGACTTTCGCGGGCACGATCAACTGCCAACAGTCCTCATCGAGAAGGCCTGTGATCGTGTCCTCGATCTCTTTTTCGCTTATGAAATTGCAACTGCAAACCAGCATTTCGTCTTGCCTGTCATGCGCAATGCCCTGAGTTTCCGCGATTAAGCAAAAGGAGAGAGTTGCTGTCAAGATAAAACAGGGCAGGGACGCTGACGCTTTGCTTTAGAGTCGTTCTAATCTTGACGAAAAATATCGTCTTTTCAGAAGCTTGGTCCTGCAGGAGGCCCTCCGACAGGTATCTTTTCTAACGATTTTTTGATATGATCACTTTTTGTTGCGACACTTTTACGCGGGCCGAAACGGGCAGGCGAGGCCATTGGGGGGCCATCGCACGCGGACATCGGAAACGGATGCGATGCCCGCGGCGAAAACGGAGAGCGCAAAACGTCACCCCGCTTGCCCGCAGCCCCACTTCTCCCTCGAAAATCCGCCGAAATCGTCTATATGACGGAAAAGGAGATTTCATGGCCCGCATCGATCAGACAGAGGATTGGCGAAACCGCCATGCGCCGACGATCAGCACGTTCGAATCGCTGGCGCTGGAGGCCTACGGCCATCTGCCGGAGGAGTTCCGTTCGCTCACCGACAATCTGATCATCGAGATTGCCGAGTTTCCGAGCGACGAGATCTACGAGGACATGGCTCTGGAAACGCCGTTCGATCTGCTCGGCCTCTTCGAGGGGCGCGGCATCGGGGAGCGCTTTACGCTCGAAACCGGCGAAATGCCGAACCGCATCACGCTCTACCGCCGGCCGATCCTCGACTACTGGGCCGAGAACGAGGAGACGTTGGGCGATATCATCACCCATGTGCTGATCCACGAGATCGGCCATCATTTCGGCCTCAGCGACGACGACATGGAGCGGATCGAAGCGAGCGCGGAAATGTCCGCGGGCGGTTAGGGCCGGAACCGGGAGGCAGGGCTCTTTAACCAACGAATGCCCGCGGACCTGGTCCCGCTACTGTTCCGACAGCTTCATCTCGGGATGATACTCCGCTCCAGCCACCTCCTTCACGACCGCCTGGCCGCACTGCATGCCCTGCGTCTCGGCATTGTAGGCATAGGTCGGCGAGCCGTGGAGCTCCCAACCCTTGTTCAAGGCGGCCGTCACCTTGTGGCAGAAGGACGAATCGTCCTTTCCGGTCAGGAAGCGGTACAGTTTCATCTGTTTTTCTCTCTTTCTTCGATGAGCCGCGCCTTTGCGAGAAGACGTTCGGCCGCATCGGCATGAAGCTTCTCGACCATGCGGCCGTTGAGGTTGATTGCGCCCTTGCCGGCGTTTTCGGGCGCGGCGAAGGCCGAAACGATCGAGCGCGCGTCCGCCGCGTCCTCCCCGGCGATGCCGAAGGCGCGGTTGGCGGGGCCGATCTGCGCCGGATGGATCAGCATCTTGCCGTCGAAACCCATCTGCCGGCCCTGTTCGCATTCGGCGGAGAAGGCGTCGAGATGGGTGAAATCGTTATGGACGCTGTCGATGGCATCGAGACCGGAAGCGCGCGCCGCCGCGATCACCTGCATCAGCCATGGCACGAGGAAGGGCCGGCCGGCGAGATCGGCCACGCCGGTTTCGCTGCGCAGGTCGTTGAGGCCGAGAACGAAACAGTCGAGCCGGCCTCCCCGCGTGCGCCCCGTCTCCGCGATCGCCGCGATGTTGAGGATGGATGCCGCCGTTTCGATCATCGCCCAGATGCGCGGCCCGTCGTCGGCCCCCTTCTCCGAAAACCAGTCGGAGACATCGAGAATGTCCTGCGGCTCGCGGACCTTCGGCAGGAGCACCGCGTCCGGTGCGCAGGCAATCGCCGCCTCCAGGTCGGCAGAGCCGAAATCGGATGCCGGCGCATTGATGCGGATGACGTGCTCCTGGCGGCCGGTCCGATCGAGCGAGGCGAAATGGGCCAGGAGATCCGAGCGCGCCTCCGCCTTCTTCTCCGGCAGCACGGAATCCTCGAGATCGAAGATGATCACGTCGCAATCGAGCGACGCCGATTTGGCGAGCGCCCTGGCATTGCCTGCCGGAACGCTGAGCACCGAGCGGCGGAGGCGAAGCGGATGGTGATGCGGCATTCGGTTCATGCCGCCTTTGTGCCCGGCTTTGCCTCTTTGGGCAAGCGCCCGGCAAAGGCCTTGTAATCGACAAAATCGGCCACCACATTGCTTGTCAGAGAAAGGGCATATTCCCATGCAAAGCATCCGCTCCATCCTCCTGACCGCTGCCGCAATCGTCATTGCCGGCTTCTCGCTTCTTTTTGCCGCTTCCGTCGGCCTCGCCATTGCCGGCATCGCCGCCGTGATGATCATCGGCAGCGCCATCGCCGCGAAACTCCAGCCGGCGCCTGTGCGCGCAACGGTTCGCACCCGCCGCCAGGCAGGACAGCGCGAGCCGCGGATCTGGAACGACGGCAAGGGCACGATCATCGATCTCTGATGCCTTTCGGCACGCATCATGATTTCCGCCGGTGCAGCGCGCCGGCGGCTTTGGCCTGCAATCGGCCGTGTGCCGCAAGATTCTCCTTCATTTCCGGGAAAAACTGCTCTAAACGCATGGCTTGAACATAGTGATCGAATTTCGAGGTTCACGTCATGGATAAGTTCGTCAAGTTGACCGGCGTTGCCGCGCCGCTGCCCGTCGTCAATATCGACACGGACATGATCATTCCGAAGGACTACCTGAAGACCATCAAGCGCACAGGTCTCGGCACCGGTCTCTTCGCCGAAGCGCGCTATCTCGACGACGGCTCCCCGAACCCGGATTTCGTTCTCAACAAGCCGGCCTACCAGAACGCCAAGATCCTCGTCGCCGGCGACAATTTCGGCTGCGGCTCCTCGCGCGAGCATGCCCCCTGGGCGCTGCTCGACTTCGGCATCCGCTGCGTGATCTCCACGTCGTTTGCCGACATTTTCTACAACAACTGTTTCAAGAACGGCATCCTGCCCATCGTCGTCAGCCCGGAAAACCTGGAAAAGCTGATGGACGACGCCAG
>JARYGU010000013.1:0-168432 GCA_033795365.1 Shinella sp. | reverse complement strand
GATCGTGGCGGCGGTCGCGCGCGAGCTGGCGGGCTTCATCTGGGACATCGCCCGCCATACGCCGGTCTCAAGGCTGGCCTGACACGCACTTCAACCGCTCACGGACGACGGAAAGGAGAACATCGGATCGTTGACATCGCGACCTGGCTGGCGTGCTGCGCGCCCTGATTGACGCGGACAATCCTCGATATAGCCCTTGGGCAGTATCCTACGACGCCCGGTTTGGAGCTGGAGGACATGTCCACGACGGAAAAGGGTCGTGCGGTAGCCAATCCGCGGATGAGAGTTTGATCAATCGTCGTCAGAAACAGACGCGCGCAGCACACCCGCCAAGTCGTTCAATCGCCATCTTGCACCGGACTTCGTGCCGGTGTCACAATAGACATGCCCTCATCCAGACGTGACCATCATGAGAGGGCTATAGCGTAGACGTAGTTCTCCGTTTCGTCGTTCTCTGTCCGCCATTTACCGCCCCTAATTCTATGCTGCACCCAAATATCTTGGTCAGGATCAAAGGCGGCTTATGACCTCAATTCGGTCGCCAAGCTTTCGGCGATGACCCCGCAGGTCTACCTCGCCTTGGACGCAGTCCAATGCTATTGCTACCGTAATAGGAAACGGGGCAAGACAGTCATGGATTTGGCAATTCCCAGCGCAACCAATCTCAGCCTGTTCGTCAGCGCCACGCTGGTGCTGCTTCTCGTGCCGGGACCGGCAGTCCTTTACATCTTCGCGCGCTCGGTCGAGCAGGGCCGTTCTGCCGGCCTCGTTTCGATCCTTGGCATCCACACGGCCACGCTTGTTCATGTCGCTGCCGCTGCTGTGGGGCTGTCGGCGCTCCTGGCGTCGTCCGCGCTCGCCTTCAGCGTCGTGAAATATGCCGGCGCGGCCTACCTGATCTGGCTTGGCCTCAAGAAGCTCTTCGGCCCGACGGGCATTCCCGACGTCGAGAGCGGTTTTCCAGCGCGTAGCCGTATGCGCCTCTTTCGCGAGGGCTTTATAGTCAACCTCCTCAATCCGAAGACAGCACTGTTCTTTCTGGCTTTCCTGCCGCAGTTCGTCGAGGTCGACCGTGGCCATGTGGCAATGCAGATCGCTTTTCTCGGAATTCTCTACACAGCGATCGGCGTTCTGACGGATGGCGCCTATGCACTTGCTGCCGGCACGGCCGGCAATTGGCTAAAGCGTAGTCCCGTCTATCTGAAGGCTGAGCGCTGGGTCAGTGGTTTCGTCTATATCGGCCTCGGCTTGACGGCCGCTTTTGCGGGCAATCAGAAGAAGTAGACCGGCCTGACTTTTTCGCGAGCCGCCCTAAACGGATCAATTCAACAGCCATTTTGAAGCGGCTGCGCTGCAGGGCCGTGCTTCTCGCAAGCCCCAAGAACGTGCATCAGCGGACGGTACGGAGCTTGCTGGTGGCTCCTTGGTCGCTCATTTTGCATTTCGAGAGAATATCGTCGACAACGCAGGCGATAGGTGCAGAGGCATCGATGCTCATCGCATTCTGCGGAACATCCTCTTTCGTTGCATGCAATCGCATGATCAGTTCCCGTTCGCCGGCTCTTCCGCCCCACTCGTCTTCCGGTCTCCCGGCAAGCCGTTCGTTCAACGTCTCCAAATCGATGTCGAGAACGAAAACGCCGTCAAACAGATCGATAAAGCTAAGGAAATTCCTGGAGCCGCCGCAGAAAAAGGAGATCGGGTTGCGTTGATCGGCGACCAGGGATTTGACTTTGTCCACATCCCAAATGTGGTGCTTGTGCACAAACCAAGCGTCGTGCTCGTGCCCGGAGCCATCCAGCGGTTCACCGGTGTCCGGATCGCCTCGATAGGACAACTCGCGGTCACCGTTGATGGCGTGGTAACCGCGCCGCCGCAGCTCGCTGCAGACGGAGGTTTTGCCGGTCCCGGAAATGCCTTCGATCAAATAGTTCCTAACGCCCATATTCAACTCGAATTAGAAAAGCCCCTCGCGCTCCGCCGGAGGCGGCCATACCCCTATACTTATACTTGCGGCTTGGCGATCTCGGCATAACCAGTGAAGCCACAGAATGTTGGCGATACTTACGCAGGCGCTCCCATCGCCTGGGTGATAAAGAAGAAGGCTTTCCATGGGACTTTCCCGTCTCAGGTAAGCAGATGGCAGAAGAGACCGGCTCGGCCGGTCTCTTCGTATCAAGAGGGTTCCCGGACGGCCAACCCTTCAGGTGTTCAAGCCGCCGTCCACTGTGAGGATGGCTCCGGTAATCTGCCTTGCGGCAGGGCTCGCGAGGAAGGCCACAGCCGCCGCCACGTCTTGCGGTTCGCCATAGCGGCCAAGAGGTATCAGGGCGCGCTGGAAGTCGGCAAAATCGCCGTTGGCCGGATTCATGTCCGTGTCGGTCGAACCCGGCTGGACCAGGTTGACGGTGACGTCACGAGATCCGAGTTCGCGAGCGAGGCCCCGCGTAAACGAGTGAAGCGCGGATTTTGTCATGAAGTACACCGTACCGGTATCACCGACGATGCGTTCGGCGCCGGCCGAGCCGATCGTGATGATGCGGCCTCCCGCCTGAAGATAGGGAATGGCGGCCTGCGTCGCGAGCACGGGCGATCGCACATTGACGTCCAGCAACGCATCAATGTGCTCGACGCTGATGTCGGCGATCGGGGCGTAAAGCGCGATTGCGGCGTTGTTGACGAGAATGTCGAGACCGCCAAGCGCTCGGGCGGCCTCGTCGACCGAGCGCTTGACCGCCGCCGGATCGGCGCTGTCAGCCTGGATGGCAGAAGCTTTGCGGCCCGTGCCCTCGATCGCCCGGGCGACCTCCGCGGCGCGATCGGCCGAACGTTCATAGGTGATGGCGACGTCTGCGCCTTTTTCAGCAAGCGCCAATGCGATTGCGGCACCGATACCGCGCGAGGCGCCTGTCACGAGGGCACGCTTGCCAGTCAGTTCTGTCATGGTTTTGCCTTTCTATAATGATCGATATAGAAATAGCTAAGAACATTGCCTGGAAGTGTCAATGGATTTATATATCGATTGATGCAGAAAACGGATCAGACGCCGGAAGCCGATGGGACCGCTGCGCGCGGTCGCGGGCGGCCGCGTGCGTTCGACCGGGAAGCGGCCTTGGCGCAGGCGACCCGCCTGTTCTGGATCAAAGGTTTCGGGGCGACATCGATCGCCGACCTAACCCAGGCGATGGGCATCGGAGCGCCCAGCCTGTATGCGGCCTTCGGCTCCAAGGAGGCGCTCTATGCCGAGGCGTTGCGCCACTATCGCGAGAACAACGAGGCGCTCGTCTGGGCGGGTTTCTTTTCCGCAGCCACGGCCCGCGAAGCGGTCATGGCGTTTCTCATGGACTCGGCTGCTGCGCTAACCGGCTGCCTCGCGGATATTCCCCGCGGCTGCATGGTGGCGCTCTCGTCGGTCGGCGGCGAGGGCCATGCGGAACTCGGCGAACTTGTGCAAGCTGCCCGCGCCGTAACGCTCGATCGCCTGAAGATACGCCTAAACCAAGCTATATCAGAAGGCGAGATTCCCGCCTCGACCGACGTCCATGCGCTGGCCCGCTTCGTGCAGACCGTTCAGAACGGCATGTCGATCCTCGCCCGCGACGAAGCGAGCCGCAGCGAACTGGAGGCCGTAGCCCAGGTCGCGATGCTGGGATGGGACGCCCGCACGGCTCAGCGGACCATAAGCGGCACATAGACAGGCGGCAGCGATCGGGGCCGGTGCTGCGCCGGCCGCTGCATGAGAAATAACCGCCATTTCACTTCGCTCCGGATGGCCGCCGGTTAGACCCTTCGGGCTCCTAGGCGAGCCAGAAGATGAGGCCTGAGAGCGCGAAGCCGAGGAGACCGACGAGGGTCTGCATCACGGTCCAGGTCTTGAACGTCGTCTTGACGTCCATGTTGAAGAAACGGCCGACCAGCCAGAAGCCGGAATCGTTGACATGGGAGAGCATGACGGAACCGGCTGCGAGCGCGATGACGACGGCTGCAAGCTCCGCTCCCTGATAGCCTGCCGCCTGTACTGCCGGCTGCACCAGGCCGGCCGCGGTAATGAGGGCGACGGTGGCCGAGCCTTGCGCGACGCGCAGCGCGGTTGCGACGAGGAAGCCTGCCACGAAGATCGGAAGGCCGATATCGGCGAGCGCGTTGGACAGGGCGTCGCCAATGCCCGACGCGCGCAGCACGCCGCCGAACATGCCGCCGGCACCGGTGATCAGGATGATGGAGCAGACGGGCCCGAGCGCCGAATCGAGAATGCGCTCTACCGTGCCGCCGTCCCGGCCGCTTTTGGGACCGAGGACGTAGGCGGCGGCGAGCACAGAGATCAGAAGAGCGACAGGTGTGGCGCCGATGGTCCGCGCAAGCTGGAACCATGTCGCATCGGCACTGACCCACCCTTGCGCGCGGGCGAAATCGAGGCCCGTGTTGATGAAGATGAGCAGCAGCGGCAGGAGGAGAAGGCCGACGACGGTGCGCGAGCTGGGCGGGGTGAGTACCTCCTCGCCGCGTTCGCCGCCCGACAGAATGTCGGGTATGGGCAGGACGATGCGCTTGCCGATCCACTGGCCGAAGATCTGGCCGGCAATGATCCATGTCGGAACGGCGACCAGAAGGCCGACGAGGATCAGCAGGCCGACATCCGCGCCGAGAAGCTCGGCCGCCGCGACCGGGCCGGGGTGGGGCGGAACGAAGACGTGCATCACCGAGAATGCCGCCGCCACCGGGATGCCGTAGAGCAGCAGGCCGCCGCCGAGGCGCCGCGCCACGGTGAAGACGACGGGCAGCATCACCACCAGGCCGGCATCGAAGAAGATGGGAAAGCCGAAGATGAGCGATGCGATGCCGAGCGCCAGCGGCGCCCGTTTCTCGCCGAAGCGCGCAACGAGATCGTCGGCAAGCGCCTGCGCGCCCCCGGACACTTCAAGAAGGCGGCCGAGCATCGCGCCGAGACCGACGAGGAGCGCGACGCCCCCGAGCGTCGATCCGAAGGAGGACGTGAGCGTGGAGAGCAGCGCCTCCGCCGGAATGCCTGCGACGATCGCCGTCAAGAGGCTGACGAGAACGAGCGCGACGAAGGCGTGGATGCGAAACTGGATGATGAGGACGAGCAGGAGGACGATGGCTCCGACCGCTATGGAAATGAGCGCACCGGCACCCAGCGTCTGTTCGAATTCTGGCACGTTTTCAGCTCCTTGAAGTGCGCGCGTCGGGCTCGCGCTCCTGATGTCGGATCAGGTCTCTGCTATCGTTTACCGCTTTGCGGGAGAGGTGAGACCGAGCGCGGAAAGGGCGCGATCGACCACCGTTTCGGGAGGCGCGTCGACTGCGACCTTCACGCCGTTCTCGTCCTCGTGGAGATCCTCGAGCGTGGCATATTGCGACGCAAGAAGAGACGCCGGCATGAAATGGCCCTTGCGGTGGGCCATGCGTTCGGCAACGAGGTCCGGATCGGCAACAAGCTCGACGAAGCGAACATCCGCCGTCGCGTTGCTGAGTATCTCGCGATAGCTGCGCTTCAGCGCCGAGCAGGTGATGACGACATTGCGGCCGGCCTCCGCCTCCTCGCTGATCCAGTTGCGGATCTTTTCGAGCCAGGGCGCGCGGTCGGCGTCGTCGAGAGGAATGCCCGCGGACATCTTCTCGATATTCGCCGGCGGATGGAACGTGTCTCCTTCCGCGAAAGCCCATCCGAGCCTTTGCGAAATAAGTTCGGCCGTGGTCGTCTTGCCGACGCCGGAAGGTCCCATGACGATCACTGCGATCGGCTTATTCCCATTCTCTGCTGGTCGGTGCATCTTGAAATATTCCGTTGCTTCGTAACGTGGGCCGGACGCCGGCCCCGCGCGAAAGAGAACAGAAGATGCCTTCATGTCAAGCGCGGGGTCGAGCAATTGTCCAAAGGCAGGGCAAATAACCGCCATCCTGCAGCCCGGCCGCTTCGCCGAAAACTGCGGCGAGAAGGCGAAATGCCCGGGCCGAACTACTGCGCTTCCAGGCGCCTCAGCGCCGCCAATGTGGCGAGCGCCATGATCGAGCTGTAGCCGGCGAGCGGCCATGCGGTGCCGCCGGGCAGCAAGAGGACGAACGCCGTGCCGACGATCCCGACGATAAGGCTCTGGACGCAGAAATAGAGCGCCACGGCCGTTCCGGCCGTTTCGCCGAATTCCCGCAGGGCGCCGTTTGCCGTCACGGAAGCCGCAAAGACGATGCCGACGGAAACGATCCACATCGGCATGACGAAGGACATGAAGGACGGGCTTGCGGTCAGCTCGCCGGCCGAGAGAAACGCGGCGCCGAGAAGCAGCATTCCCATGCCGTTCGCAAGGCTGCCGGCAATACCCCAGGTTTCGACGAACCGTTTGGCGAAGCGCGTGGTGACGATCATCGCGATGGCGGCGGTTGCAAAGGCGAGGCTGAATTCGAGTTCGGAGAAGCCGGCGCGCTCCATCAGCACGCGCGGCGCCGTCGAGAAGAACACGAAGAACGAGCCCATCGCGGCGCTGAAGCCGAGCGTATAGGTCTGAAATGCCGGACTGCGCAGGATCGGGGCGAAGGCGATGCGTGACGGGGCGCCGGCGGGAGGTCGGCTCTCATGCCATCGCACCAGAGCATTCAGCGTCGCAGCGCCTGCCAGAAGCCCGAGCGTTGCGAAGATCGCGCGCCATCCCCACCGGTCCGCAATCAGCGCACCGGCGATCGGGCCGAGAGCCGGCACGAAGGCGAGCATGGAGCTGAAGACGCTGTAGATCGTGGCGCCTTCGGGCCGCTCGGCATAGACGTCCCGCACGGTCGCGAAGGTGGCGACCAGCGCGGCGGATGCGCCCGCCGCCTGAAGGAAACGAAAGGCGAGGAAAGCGGCCGCCGAGGACGCTCCTGCGAGGAGAAACGATGCGGCGGCAAATGTGATCGCGCCGGCGAGCAGCACCGGGCGGCGGCCGATCCGGTCCGAGATCGGGCCGAAAACGATCTGTCCGACGCCGAGAGTGACCATATAGAGGCTGAGTGTAAGCTGCACGACGGCAGGGCTGGTATCGAGTGCGTCGGGCATCACCGGCACGGCCGGAAGATAGACGTCCATCGCAAGCGAGGCCAGAAGATCGAAAGGCGCCATGAGCAACAGGGCTGCCGGCAGGGAATAGGTCCACGTCGGGTGATTGGGAGAAGGCATGATTGAACATCCGCTCAAATGATCTGCATTCGGCGGCGATCTGCCTCGTCAACGATATGGAGATTTCCGGACAGACGGCCGCAACAACGAAAAGGCTGTTGCGGCTTACTTGTCTGCTGACTTCTGGCTTCCCATGAATTGGCTCCGGTCGGGCTTGCTTAAATAGCTGGCGACGGTCTTTATCAGTCCGGCTGGCGTTCGACAATCGGCGAAGGCGGCCGACGTTCTGCCGTTGCATGGATCGCGATCGCCTTTCATAGTCGCTTCGCTGGGCTTCGGCTTTCCGCCGCAGCGTTTACAAACCCCCTGGGAGGCTACGGGCGGCATGGATGAAACGAGCCGGAAGATCCTGAGGCTCCTGCAGACCGAGCCGGAGCTTACAGTCGCCGAGATCGGCGAAAGGGTCGGTCTCAGCCATACGCCCTGCTGGCGGCGCATCAAGGAGATGGAGCGGCTCGGCATCATCCGTGGCCGCGTGGTGCAGATCGATCCGAAGCTGGTGGGCTTCGACGTTTCCGTCTTCTGCTTTGTCCGGCTCCGGCAGCATGACGAGGAAACGCTGCTGGAGTTCGAGAAGGCGGTGCGCGAAATGCCGGAGGTGGTTCAATGCTATTCGATGACCGGCGACCACGATTACGTGCTGCGAGTGCTGACGAGCAGCGTGCGTCAGTATGAAGAAATTCTGAAGAAGGCGCTTCTCAAACTGCCGGGCGTCGGCTTCGTCAATTCGAGCTTCGCGCTCGACGAGCTGAAGAATACGCACGAGCTTCCGCTGTAAGATCGGGTCCCCGTCCTAGTGATTCGCTGGTTGTACCGCGATTGCGAGGACAAGTTTGCGTTTGTGGCCTCATTCTGAGGACCGCATCCCGAAATCGAAGGTTTCCGACGGGAAAATAAGGACCTGCTCCTCCCTTTTCAGGCGTAGAATACCTATCTTGGGAGGATGGCCGTCTTGGAGGAGGGCCATCGAGGAGGAATCTATGCTGAAGCAGACGTTTTCTCTCGAAGACAAGTATACGGCGGAAAGCGGGAGGATCTTTCTTTCCGGCATTCAGGCGCTGGTGCGCCTTCCGATCGTCCAGATGCGCCGCGACCACGCGGCCGGCCTGAACACGGCCGCCTTCATTTCGGGATATCGCGGCTCGCCCCTCGGCGGCTACGACCAGCAGCTCGAAAAGGCGGAAAAGCACCTTGCCGCGCATGACGTGCATTTCCGCGGAGGCGTCAACGAGGACCTGGCGGCGACCGCGATCTGGGGCACGCAGCAACTTCATCTTTCACCGGGTGCGCGCAAGGACGGGGTCGTCGGCTTCTGGTACGGCAAAGGCCCCGGCGTCGACCGCTGCGGCGATGTCTTCAAGCATGCGAATGCGGCAGGCACTTCGAGACACGGCGGCGTCCTCTGTTTCGCCGGCGACGATCATTCCTGCAAGTCGTCGTCCATCCCGCACCAGTCCGACCACGCCTTCATGTCGGCCCTGATGCCGGTTCTCTATCCTTCCTCTATCCAGGAATTCGTGGAATACGGCCTCCTCGGTATAGCCATGTCGCGTTACTCCGGCTGCTGGGTCGGCATGAAGTTCATTTCGGATACCGTCGAGACGACGGCGACGATCGATCTTGCCGGCGAGCATCGCCACTTCGTTCTGCCGCAGGACTTCGAGCTCCCGCCCGACGGGCTGAACCTGCGCTGGCCCGATCCGCCGGTGGTGCAGGACGAGCGGCTGCAGACCTACAAGGGCTACGCCGCAATCGCCTTTGCCCGCGCGAACAGGGTGAACGAGGTGACGCATGACGCACCGCGCGCGCGGTTCGGGATCATCGCGTCCGGCAAGGCCTATGAGGATGTCCTTCAGGCCCTGCGCGAGCTTTCGCTCGGGCCGGAGGAGATGGCCGAAATCGGAATGCGGGTCTATAAGGTGCGCATGCCCTGGCCGCTCGAGCCGGAGGGGGTTCGGCTGTTCTCGCAGGGACTGGAGGAAGTGCTCGTGGTGGAAGAACGCCGCGAGATCATCGAGAACCAGATCAAGCAGCAGCTCTTCAACTGGCACCCCGGCGAACGGCCGCGTATCGTCGGGAAGTTCGACCACCGGGACCACCCCTTCCTGCCGCTTTCCGAAGCCCTGACGGTAGGCATGGTGGCGCGCGCAATCGCAAACCGGCTTCTCCAGTTCGATTTCGATGCCGGGCTGAAGAAGACCATCTCCGAAGAGCTGGACTATCTGCTCGGGCGCGAAAAGCTTCGCAAGGGCCACGTCGCGCCGGTGGCGCGCGTCCCCTATTTCTGCTCCGGCTGTCCGCACAACACATCGACCCGCGTACCAGAGGGAAGCCGGGCGGCGGCCGGAATAGGCTGTCATTTCATGGTCCAATGGATGGACCGCAACACCCAGACCTTCACCCATATGGGCGCCGAAGGCGTACCCTGGACCGGTATCGCGCCCTTTACCGACGAGAAGCACCTCTTCGTCAATCTCGGCGATGGAACCTATTACCATTCGGGTATCCTGGCGATCCGCCAGTCGGTCGCGTCCGGCGTCAACATCACCTACAAGCTGCTTTACAACGACGCGGTCGCCATGACCGGCGGGCAGGCTGTGGACGGGCCGCTGAGCCCGGAACTGGTAACGAAGCAGCTTCATGACGAGGGCGTCGCACCGATCTACCTGCTTTCGGACAGGCCGGAGGCCTATCCGTCAGCAGCGCTCGCACCGGGAACCCGGGTGCTTCACCGCGACGAGCTTGAAAATGTGATGCTCGAGCTCAGGGAGGCCTCCGGCTGTTCCGCCATCGTCTATGTGCAGACATGCGCTGCGGAAAAACGCCGTCGCAGAAGCCGCGGGCTCATGGAGGATCCGCCGGTACGACTGATGATCAATTCCGCCGTTTGCGAGGGTTGCGGCGACTGTTCCACGCAGTCCAATTGCGTTTCCGTCGAGCCGCTCGACACGGAAATGGGGCGGAAGCGCCGGATCAATCAGTCGACCTGCAACAAGGACTATTCCTGCCTCAAGGGCTTCTGTCCGTCCTTCGTCACCGTCGAGGGCGGCAAGCTGCGCAAGCGCGCGGCCGGACGGCCGGACATATCGGCCTTGCCGGAACCCGACATCGTCGAGATCGGCGACCGGTCCTACAACATCGCGATCGCCGGCATCGGCGGCACGGGCATCCTCACGATCAGCGCCGTTCTCGGAATGGCTGCGCATCTCGACGGCAAGGCGCCGATGATCCTCGACATGGCCGGGCTTGCGCAAAAGGGCGGCGCGGTGATGAGCCATCTGCGCATCGGGTTGCATGGCCAGGACGTGTCCTCGCCGCGGATCGTCACCGGCGGGGCCGATCTGCTGATTGCCGCCGACAGCGTCGTGGGGGCCTCCAAGGATGCGATCACGCTCTGCGACAACCGCCGGGCTTTCGGCGTCGTCAATACGCGCCTGACGCCCGTTGCCGATTTCGTGCGCAACCGCGACTTCGATTTCCGCACCGGCGCCGTCGAGGAGACGATCCGCAGGATGCTGCGCGAAGGTTCCTGTTTTCTCGATTTCACGCGGATTGCGGAGGCAGCGGCCGGCAATGCGATCGCGACGAACATCCTGATGACGGGTTTTGCCTGGCAAAGGGGACTGATCCCGCTTTCCCGCCAGTCGATCGAGCAGGCGATCGCGCTGAACGGCGTTGCGGTGGAGGCGAGCCAGGCAGCCTTCGACTGGGGCCGCCTGATCGCGCATGAGCCGGAGCGCGCCCTGGCCTTGGTGAATGGCGGCGAGAAGCGGATACCGCCGGAAGCCATGAGCCTGGATGCGCTCGTCGCCCATCGCTGTGCCCATCTGACGCGCTACCAGAACCGGGCGCTTGCCGACCGCTATCGCACATTGGTCGAAAAGGTGTGCAATGCCTCGCAGACCGCGGGCGCCGGAGACGTGCTCGCCCGAACCGTCGCCCATGTCTATGCGCAGCTGCTGGCCTATAAGGACGAATACGAAGTCGCCCGGCTTTACTGCGATCCGGCGTTCAGGGTCGAGCTGCAGGCGCAGTTCCAGGGCGACTACCGCATCTCCTTCAATCTGGCGCCGCCGTTCCTGTCGGGAACCGATGCGACGGGCCGTCCGCGCAAGCGCCGGTTCGGACGCTGGATGCTTCCGGTCTTTCGGATGCTCGCCGCCATGAAAGGGCTTCGCGGCACGGCCTTCGACATCTTCGGAAAGACGGCGGAACGGCGCATGGAGCGCCGGCTGATCGCCGACTACGAAAATCTCGTCGCAACCGTCCAGGAAAGGCTTTCGCCGCGCAATGCCGATGCCGCCGTTGCACTGTTGGCGCTTTACGGCGACATTCGTGGTTTCGGACCCGTGAAGATGGCGGCGGCCGAAAAGGCGCACGCAAGGGAAAGGGAATTGCTCGCTGCTTTCGAAGCGGCAGGCGCGAAAAGGGAAATGGCCGCCGCCTGAACGACCGGGGCCGGCGGGAGGGAGGACGAATGTACGCAGCCGGAATGAGCTTCGGGCTCGGGGAGGAGATAGACGCGCTGAGGGAAAGCGTGCGGCGCTTTGCCGAAGACCGGATCGCGCCGATCGCCGGCGATATCGATCGCGACAATGCCTTTCCCGTGCATCTTTGGCAGGAAATGGGCCAGCTCGGGCTTCTCGGGATCACGGCCGCCGAGGACTATGGCGGCGCCGCGATGGGGTATGTCGCCCACTGCGTGGCCATGGAGGAGATAAGCCGCGCATCGGCTTCCGTGGGCTTGAGCTATGGCGCCCATTCCAATCTCTGCGTCAACCAGATCATGCGCAACGGCTCGCCGGAACAGCGCCGAAGATATCTGCCGAAGCTCATCTCCGGTGAGCATGTCGGCGCACTTGCCATGTCCGAACCGGGTGCCGGCTCCGATGTCGTTTCGATGAGGCTGAGAGCGGAAAGGAAGGGCGACCGCTACGTCCTCAACGGCAACAAGATGTGGATCACGAACGGTCCGGATGCGGACGTTCTCGTCGTCTATGCGAAGACCGATCCTTCTGCAGGTCCGCGCGGGATTACCGCGTTTCTGGTCGAGAAAGGCTTCGAAGGGTTTTCCACCGCACAGAAACTCGACAAACTCGGCATGCGCGGTTCCAATACCTGCGAACTGGTGTTCGCCGATTGCGAGGTTCCGGCCGAGAACGTGATGGGCGAGGAGGGACGCGGCGTCAACGTGCTGATGTCGGGCCTCGACTATGAGCGTGTGGTGCTCTCCGGCGGGCCGATCGGCATCATGGCCGCCTGTCTCGACGTCGTCGTTCCCTATCTGCATGAACGGCGGCAGTTCGACAGGCCGATCGGCGAGTTCCAACTGATGCAGGGAAAGGTCGCCGACATGTATGTGGCGCTGAATTCCGCCCGCGCCTATGTCTATGCGGTGGCTGCCGCCTGCGACCGCGGCGAGACGACGCGCAAGGATGCGGCCGGCTGCATCCTCTATGCGGCGGAGAATGCCACGCAGCTCGCCCTGCAGGCAATCCAGGCGCTTGGCGGCAACGGCTACATCAACGATACCACCACCGGACGGCTGCTGCGCGATGCCAAGCTCTACGAGATCGGTGCCGGAACGTCTGAAATCCGCCGCATGCTTATCGGCCGCGAAATTTTTCAGGAGAGCCTGTGATGGCGGTGATCCGGTCGAACGTCTCTTCCCGCGGGGAGGCTCACGAGGCCAATCGGCGCGCAATGCTGGATATGATCGCGCGGGTGGAGGCGGCGGCACGACTTTCCTTCGAAGGCGGCGGCGAGAAAGCGCGGGAGCGGCATGTCGCACGCGGCAAGCTCCTGCCGAGGGAGAGGGTCGCGCAACTGATCGATCTGGGCTCGCCCTTCCTGGAAGTCGGGCTGACGGCGGGATACGGTCTTTACGACGGCGCGTCGCCGGGCGGGGGGATCATCACCGGGATCGGGCGGGTGTCCGGCCGCGAATGCATGATCGTGTGCAACGATGCCACCGTGAAAGGCGGCACCTACTACCCGATTACGGTGAAGAAGCATCTGAGGGCGCAGGAGATCGCCGGACAGAACCGCCTGCCCTGCATCTATCTGGTAGATTCGGGCGGAGCGAACCTTCCCAATCAGGACGAGGTTTTCCCCGACCGCGATCATTTCGGCCGCATCTTCTACAATCAGGCTCAGATGTCGGCGGCAGGCATTCCGCAGATCGCCGTGGTCATGGGAAGCTGCACGGCGGGCGGCGCCTATGTGCCGGCGATGAGCGACGAGACGGTGATCGTCGAGAAGCAGGGAACGATTTTCCTTGCGGGACCGCCGCTGGTGCGGGCGGCGACCGGCGAGATCGTCTCGGCGGAGGAGTTGGGCGGCGGCGACGTGCATACGCGTCTTTCGGGCGTGGCGGATCACCTGGCCCGCGACGATCGTCATGCACTGGAGCTTGCCCGGAGGATTGCGGCAAACCTGAATATGCGAAAACCGGACCTTTCCTCGATCGGCGAGGGCGAGCTGCCTCTCCACGATCCCGAGGAGATCCTTGGCCTGGTGCCTGCGGATCCGAAGGTTTCCTATGACGTACGCGAGGTGATCGCCCGTATCGTCGACGGTTCCAGATTCGATGAATTCAAGGCGCGCTTCGGTACGACGCTCGTCTGCGGCTTTGCCGCCATCCAGGGAATTGCGGTCGGGATCCTTGCGAACAACGGCGTGCTTTTCTCCGAGGCGGCGCTGAAGGGGGCGCATTTCATCGAGCTGTGCGCCCAGCGTGGAATTCCACTGGTCTTCCTGCAGAACATCACCGGCTTCATGGTCGGCCGCAGATACGAGGCCGAAGGCATCGCCAAGCACGGCGCCAAGCTGGTGACGGCTGTCGCCACGGCCGGCGTGCCGAAGATCACCATGCTGATCGGCGGCTCCTATGGTGCAGGCAATTACGGCATGTGCGGGCGGGCCTTCTCGCCGCGCTTCCTCTGGACCTGGCCCAACAGCCGCATAGCCGTCATGGGCGGCGAGCAGGCGGCCGGCGTGCTGGCGACCGTGCGCCGAGACGGTATCGAGCGGGCGGGCGGTACATGGTCGGCTGATGAGGAAGATGCGTTCCGCCGGCCGGTCACGGAAATGTTTAGCCGGCAAAGCGATCCGCTATACGCATCGGCGAGGCTCTGGGACGACGGTATCGTCGATCCGCGCAAGTCCCGCGACGTGCTGGCACTTTCCCTTTCGGCGGCGTTGAATGCCCCGGTCACGCCGACGAAGTTCGGCTTATTCAGAATGTAGGGAGGAAATCATGAAACGCGAATCCGTCAACGCCAAGAATGCCCCCGATCCGCACGGCAACTATTCGCAGGCGGTAAAATTGGAGGATTTCCAGCGCCTGTTGCTGATCAGCGGCCAGATTCCGATGACCTCCAACGAAGAGGTGCCCGATGGCTTCGAAGCGCAGGCGAGGCAGGTATGGCGGAACATAGATGCCCAACTGAAGGCTGCCGGAATGGCCAAGGCCGACATCGTGAAGGTGACGACCTATCTTTCGGATCGCCAGTATGCCTTGGCCAATCGCGAAATCAGGAACGAGTATCTGGGCGCGCTCGCCCCGGCATTGACGGTCGTGGTCAGCGGCATGTTCGACGAAAAATGGCTCTTCGAGGTCGAGGCGGTCGCGGCGCAATAACCGGAAGCGGCGATGTTCAGGAAAATTCTCATCGCCAATCGCGGCGAAATCGCCTGCAGGGTCATCCGTACGGCGCGGCGGATGGGAATCCGCACGATTGCCGTCTATTCAGAGGCGGACAGGAACGCATTGCATGTGGCTCTTGCCGACGAGGCCCATTGTATCGGCCCGCCGCCAGCGGTTGAGAGCTACCTGAACATCGATGCCGTCGTCGATGCCTGCCGGAAAAGCAGCGCGGAGGCGGTTCATCCGGGTTACGGTTTCCTCTCGGAAAATCCGCTTTTCGTAGACGCGATCGAACGTGCCGGGCTCGTCTTCATCGGTCCGTCCGCAGCCGCGATCCGTGCGATGGGTCTGAAGGATGCCGCCAAGACATTGATGGAGGATGCGGGCGTTCCGATTGTTCCCGGATATCATGGCGCGGAGCAGAGCGCGGAACGGCTTGCCGCCCATGCGGCTGCGATCGGCTATCCTGTGCTGATCAAGGCGCGCGCCGGCGGAGGGGGCAAGGGCATGCGCCGGGTCGGCGGGCCGGAGGATTTCCGTGCCGCGCTGGAGGGCGCGTGCCGCGAAGCTGAAGCGGCCTTTGGCGACGGGCGCGTGCTGATCGAGAAATACATGGCGAAGCCGCGCCACATCGAAGTGCAGGTTTTCGGCGACAGCCATGGAAACGTCGTCCATCTCTTCGAACGCGACTGCTCCGCCCAGCGCCGCCATCAGAAGGTGATCGAGGAGGCTCCGGCACCCGGGGTGACGCCGGAAATGCGCGGGGTCATGGGAGAGGCTGCCGTGCGCGCCGCAAAGGCGATCGGCTATATCGGCGCCGGGACGGTGGAGTTCATCGCGGATGTTTCCGAAGGTCTTCGCGAGGATCGCTTCTTCTTCATGGAAATGAATACGCGGCTGCAGGTGGAGCATCCGGTGACGGAGGCGATCACCGGGCTCGATCTCGTCGAGTGGCAGCTGAGGGTGGCGGCCGGAGAACCGCTGCCGAGGAAACAGGACGAACTGGCCATCGGCGGATGGGCGTTCGAAGCCCGCATCTATGCGGAAAATCCGGCGCGCGACTTCCTGCCCGCCACCGGCCGGCTTTCACTTTTCGAAGCGCCGGAAGGGGCGCGGGTGGATTCCGGAGTTCGTACCGGCGACGAGATCACACCCTTCTACGATCCGATGATTGCCAAGCTGGTCACGCATGGCCGCGACCGCGACCAGGCCTTGAAGCGTCTGGAGGCGGCGCTGCGGGATTGCCGGATCGCGGGTGTAACGACCAATACGGCGTTCCTGTCCCGTCTCTGCCGCCTGCCGGAATTGGCCGCCGGGGACGTCGATACCGGCCTCATCGCCCGGGCGGGCGAGGCATTGACGGCAGAGGAGCCCGCAACGAAGGAAGCCTGGGCGCTCGCCGCCCTTGCGGCCGCCGGCATGCTGCGGGAACCGGAAGATCGCGACCCGTGGATCCGGCTTCGCGGCTTTCGCCTCTGGGGAGACGCCTGGCAGTCGGTCCGCGTCCGGCATCAGGACGAGGAGCATGAAATCCGCATCGATCCGGGGGAAGCTGGCCATTTTACGGTTCGCGTCGCTGAGGGCGAGCTGAGTTTCAGCCTCCGTGCTGCCGAGGACGATTGGTTTCACCTCGACTTCGGAGACAGGGCCGCCAGGGCAAAGGTCGTCCGCGAGGGATTGCATCTCGCGGTGTTCCTCGACGGTGCCGGCTATCAGTTTTCAATCCCCGATGCGCTTGCCGGCCATGCGGAGAGCGGGGCGGGCGGCGACCGGCTGACAGCGCCGATGCCGGGGCTCGTCCGGCTCGTCTCGGTCGAGCCCGGAACCGAGGTTGCAAAGGGCGATCCTCTCATTACCATGGAGGCGATGAAGATGGAGCTGGTGCTCGCCGCACCCCGTGACGGCAAGGTGGCCGAACTCTTCATACGTTCCGGAGACCAGGTCGAAGAAGGCGCGCTGTTGCTTCGCCTTGAGGAGGAGACCGATGGCTGAATTCGTCGAAATCGTCGAAATGTCGCCGCGCGACGGGTTGCAGAACGAGAAACGGATCATACCGGCCTCAGGCAAGATCGCGCTCATCGACAAGCTCTCCTCCTGCGGTTTCCGCCGGATAGAGGCGGCGAGCTTCGTCAGTCCGAAATGGGTGCCGCAACTGGCCGATGGAGCGGAGGTCATGGCTGGGATCGCCCGGCGTCCGGGTACTCGCTATACGGCATTGGTTCCGAATCTGAAGGGCTACGAAGCCGCGCGTGCCGCCCGGGTCGACGAAGTGGCTATTTTCGTTTCTGCGTCCGAAGGCTTCTCCCGCGCAAACGTCAACTGCTCGATCGCCGAAAGCCTCGATCGTTTGCAGCCGGTCGCGCAAGCCGCCAGATCGGATGGCATCCCGCTTCGCGGCTATGTGAACTGCGTCGTTGTCTGCCCCTATGACGGCCCGACCCCGCCGAAAGCCGCGGCGGATGTCGCGGAAAAGCTGCTGGTTCTCGGCTGCCGTGAGGTGGCTCTCGGCGAAACCTTCGGCAGGGGCAGGCCGGAAGAGGTTGCCGCGATGCTGAAAGCCGTATGTGCAGTCGTGCCGGCACGGCAGCTCGCCGGCCACTATCACGATACGGACGGTCATGCGCTTGCCAATATCCGCACGAGCCTCGACCACGGGCTGCGCGTCTTCGACGCTTCCGTCGGCGGCCTCGGCGGCTGCCCCTATGCGCCGGGCGCCAGGGGGAATGTCGATACATGCGCGGTCGCCGCGATGCTGGAGGAGCTGGGATTTTCGAGCGGGCTGGACCGGCAGATGCTGGATGAGGCAGCAAGGCTGGGGAGAGAACTCGTGTCCACGTCGCAACGGGAGGAAGCGCGATGAATTTCGAAACGATATCGGTTTCCGTTGACCGGCGCGGTGTGGCCGCGCTGACGCTGCGCCGTCATGCCCAGCACAATGCGCTCTCCGGGCTGATGATCCGCGAGCTCGCCGCGGTCGCAGGGCTTCTCGGCCAGGACGAAGCCGTACGCGTGGCGGTGCTGACGGGGGAAGGCGAAAGCTTTTGCGCCGGAGGGGACCTCAACTGGATGAAGGAGCAGATGGCCGCCTCGCGCGAGGAACGGATCGCCGAGGCACGCAAGCTCGCATCCATGCTGAAGGCGCTGCGAGACCTGCCGAAGCCGCTGGTGGCGCGCGTGAACGGCCAGGCCTATGGCGGCGGCGTCGGGCTCATCAGCATCTGCGATGCGGTAATCGCCGTCGACAGCGCCCGCTTCGGCCTTACGGAAACGCGGCTCGGTCTCATTCCAGCAACAATCAGCCCCTATGTGGTTGCGAGGATCGGTACCGCCAACGCGTTGCGGTTCTGTACGTCGGCAAGGATTTTCGATGCGCTCGAAGCGCGTGAGGCGAGGCTCGTCGACAAGGTGGTCCCGGCCGAAGACCTCGACGAGGCCATCGAGCAGGAGGTCAAACCCTATTTTTCCGCCGCACCCGGCGCGATCGCTTCCGCAAAGGCGCTCATGCGCGCCATCGCGGCCCCCATCGACGAACGCGTGATCGAGATGACGCTGACGCGTCTCGCCGACACGTGGGAAACCGAAGAGGCAAGCGAGGGCGTGGCGGCGTTTCTGGAAAAGCGCCGGCCTCGCTGGATCGACGGGAAATGATATCGGCGGGCTGTTATTCTATGAAGACGCGCACGCTCGCGGCCCGTCCCGCGGCATCGATGACGGTCAAGGTCGAATAGCCGCCGCCATCCGGCATCCATTGCGTGGAGCGCTTGCGGGACATGTCCGGCAGAAGCCTGCCATTGGCGAGCCAGCGGAAGGGCGCGCGTCCTCCCTGGAGTTTCAGCGAAAGCGGCATGAGCTCGCTGCCGGCTTTCGCACCGAGTTCCACATGGGCGCCGTCCGGCGGATAGACGATCTGCGGAGCGGGCTCCCGCGCGGAGGCGGAGACCAGGCCGCTGGCCGTCATCGCGAAGCGGCGCTGGCTCGGCGGCAGCTCCGATTGCGCGATCCGCACCGCCCCTGACGGGGCGGGCGGAAACGGGGTCACGGCCACTCCCGATTTGGCAAATGCCTCGAAAAGGATCGGCGCGGCCGAACCATAGCCGGTCAAGCCGGGGACGGCTCCGTTGTCGGCGCGCCCTACCCAAACGCCGAGCACATGGCGCCCGTCATAGCCGACGGACCAGGCATCCCGGTAACCGTAGCTCGTTCCCGTCTTGTAGGCGATGCCGAGCCTCCGGCTCGAAGCCGGCGGAGCGACGCCCGAAAGAATGTCGGCGACATGCCAGACAGCCACGGGGTCGAGAAGCGGTTCGCCGTCGAGCACCTCCGTCTCGCCGTCGATGCCGTCGGCGAGACGCACCGGCCCGCCCCGGTTGGCGAGCGGCGCATAGAGCTGGACGAGCTCCTTCAGCGTGATGCCGACGCCGCCGAGCCCGATGGCAAGCCCCGGCGCTTCGTTTGCCGGCAGCACCGGCCGCACATCGGCGCGGCGGAAACGTACCATGAGCGCGGTCGGCCCCACGGCATCGAGGAGCCGCACGGCTGGCACGTTGAGCGAAAGCTGCAAGGCCTGCCTGACGCTGACATCGCCCTGGTAGCCCATATCGAAATTGCGCGGCCGGTAGCCGGAGAAGTCCCCAGGCCTGTCCTCTATGATGGTTTCCTGGCTGACGACGCCTTCTTCGAAAGCGAGCCCATAGATGAACGGCTTCAGCGTCGAGCCGGGAGAGCGGCGGTTGCGCGTCATGTCGATCCAGCCGGCGCGGCTCGAATCGAAATAATCGGCAGAACCGACTTCACCGACGATCTCGCCGGTCCTCGCATCGGCCATGACCATGGCGACCGAAACCTTCGGTCCGAGCTTCCGGGCCGCGTCGCGGGCGACCGCCTCCAGCCGCCGCTGGACGTCGCGGTCGAGTGTCGTGCGGTGAAGAAGGTCCTGCGGCTTCCTGCGCAGCGCGATCTCCGCGAGATGAGGCGCATGTGCCGGCAATTGCAGCCGCTGCAGCGGCACGCCTTCGGCGGCCGCACGCCCGGCCTCGCCTTCGCCGATCACCGCGGAGACCGCCATACGGTCGAGCACGCGCTTCCTCGCGGCTTCCGCTTCGCGCGGGTTGCGATCCGGCCGGCGTCTTTCGGGCAGTTGCGGCAGAGCGACGAGCAGGGCCGATTGGGCGACGGAGAGCCGCGACGGCTCCTTGCCGAAATAAGCGAGGCTGGCGGCGCGCACGCCTTCGAGATTGCCGCCATAGGGCGCAAGGGTGAGATAGAGGTCGAGGATCTCCGCCTTGGAAAGCCGCCGCTCGATCTGGACCGCGCGCGCCATCTGGCGCAGCTTGGCGAGCAGCGAACGGCTTTCGCGCGGTTCGATCAGGCGCGCCACCTGCATGGAGAGCGTGGAGGCACCCGAGATGATGCGGCCGTTGAAAAGAAACTGGCCCGTCGCGCGCAGCAGCGCCAAAGGATCCACGCCGTCATGATCGTAGAAGCGCTGATCCTCGTAGGCGACGAGCATGCGCAGGAATTGCGGATCCACATCCTTCGCGGACGTCTTCAGGCGCCAGAGCCCCTCGGAGGTCGCAAACGCGCGCAACAGACGCCCGTCCCGGTCCACGACCTCGCGTGAGACTTGCTGCGCGGCTTCGATCGGCGGCGGGAAGGTCCGGTCGGCGGCATCGAGGCCGACGCCGATCGCGATGGCGGCAATGACGCCGCCTGCGAGCGTCATTCCGGCTATGCGCCACGAGGTCATGGCGGCCCGACCCTAGCGGGGCGCGAGGACCTGCATGCGGCCGGTCGCCGTGCGGGCGGAGAATTGCGGCCGATACATGTCCTCGACGCTCGCCGCCGGGTGGTCGTAAGTGCCGGGCGTCACGGCCCGCACGACATAGGCGAGCGTGATGTCGCGGCTGTCGCCCTGCTGCCGGTCGAACGCGGCGACGAAGCGATCGTTGCGGAACTCGGTATGCGCCGCCTCGACCTCGCCGATCCATTCGAAATTGGAGAGCTGCGCGCTATTGACGAGGCTCGGATTGTCGATCTCGAATCCGGCCGGCAGCAGATCGGTGATCAGCACGCGCGAGGGCCAGTCGTTGTTCTCGGTCACTTTCAGAACGGCCACGTAGCGTTCGTTCTGCCGGGCTTCGCTCACATTCGCTTCCTTGCCGTCGAGCGTGTAATAGCTGCGTTCGATCGAGAAGCCGTCGCCGCCGGCCGGCAGCGGCCAGGCCGGGGCGGCGACCGTCGTCAGCACGGCCGAGATCGGTTCGTTCGTCCGGTTGGCGACAGTAAGCGGGTTGCGCAGCAGGCTCTCGCCCGTCATTTGCGCTGCGTAGCCGCCGTCGCGCGGCGCACCGTTGATCTCCAGCTTCAGGTCCCTGTCGCTGTCCTTCATGGCGCGGGCTGCAAGCAGCATCCAGGTCTGCTCCTGGGTGCTGGTTTGGCTCTTGCTCTCCCATTCACGGGCGACGACCTTGGCCAGGTCCGGGATGATCGTGGGCTCGGGACGGCTTTCGGCGGCAAGCGTCAAGACGGCGGCGCTGTCGCGCAGCGAGGAGCCGTAGTCCGAACGCGAAAGGCTGACATTGACCACCTGGTCCTGCGAAAGGCCGAGCGCATTGGCGAAGATGCTCATCGAGCGCTGCGCATCGCCGTAAAGGCCGAGCGCGGCGGCAATATGGGCGCGGGCGAGCGGTGTGCGGAATTCTGAGATCTTCGTATCGGCGTAGTAGCGCAGGTCGCTTATCGAAGCCTTGCGGTTGCGCGCGAGCACGTAGAGCGCATAGGCAATCTCGTTGCCCTTGTCCTGGATGTTCACGTCATAGGCCAGCGCATTCTGCAGGTTCTCGAGCGCCTGCACCATGGCCTGTTCCGGTACCTCGAACTTCTGTTCGCGCGCCCTGGTCAGGAAATCCGTCACGAAGGCGTCGAGCCAGAGGTCGCCGTAGCCGGGGCTCCAGAGGCCGAAGCTGCCGGAGGAGGATTGATAGGCAAGCACGCGGTAGATCGCCTCCTGCACGCGTTTGCGCGTTTCGGGATCCTCCGGCAGGCCGGACTGTTGCGACAGCTCGCTGAGATAGAGGAGCGGCAGCGCCCGGCTGGTCGTCTGCTCGGTGCAGCCGTAGGGATAGCGATCGAGCGACATCAGTAGTGCCGGGATGTCGAAGGCGGCGGAACGCGAGACGTTGAGGCTGACGGATGCGCCTTCCAGAAGGCTGTCCGCCAGAAGCTGATCGTCGATCGTCAGGCTGCCATCGGCAGCTATTTCGAGGGTGCGGCGCGTGGTGACCGGCATCGTCGCCGGCCGGACGGGGATGTCCAGCGTCTGCTCCAGCGACAGGCCGGAGGCATTGGAGAGCTTGAGATTGATCGTGCCGTTGCCAATCTCCGCGCCGATCAGCGGCAACGTGAGATCGGCCTTGCCGCCGCCGGAAAGAGCGACCGTCTGTGCCGGCGCCGTCTGCTCGATCATCACCGCCGTATTGTGGGTTATCTCGACCTGATAGTCGCCGGCCGGTGCATCCGTGTTGGCGATATCGAGACGAAGCTCCGCGCGGTCGCCGGGCGCCAGGAATTTCGGCATGCTCGCCGTCACGACGACGGGATCGCGAATGATCACGTCCTTCGAGGCGTGCCCGGCGCCGCTCTTCGACCAGGCGACCGCCATCACGCGCGCGGTGCCGTTGAATTGCGGGATATCGAAGTTGACATTCGCCTTGCCCTCTCCATCGAGCTTTACCGGACCGGAGAAGAAGGCGACGAGCTTTTCGGTCGGCGGGTTGCCCTGCAGCGCCACCTGGCCGCCGTCGCCGCCGGTCCGCAGGCGCCCGGTGGCGCCGAGAGAGCCGTCGATGAGGCGGCCGTAGAGGTCGCGGATCTCGATGCCGAGCCGGCGTTGGCCGAAATACCAGCCGTCCGGATCGGGCGTTTCGTAGCGCGTCAGGTTCAGGATGCCGACGTCGACGGCCGCAACCGTCACATAGGCCTCCTCGTTCGCGCCTGCGCCGGCGACCTCGATCCCTATGTCGAGCGGCTGCCGCGGCAGCGTCTTTTCCGGGGCGGCGAGCTTTACGTCGAGCTTTCTCTCCGCCGGATCGACCGCCAGCCATTTGATGCCGATCGCGCGCATCGGCATGCGGCTTTCCTGCGCGTCGCCGGGGCGGAAGAGCGTCGCCGTCACATAGGCGCCGGCGCCCCAATCCGCGGTGACCGGAATATCGATCTCGCCGCCCTCTTCGCCGATGCTCGCTGTCGTGGCCGAGATCAGGCTTTCCGTGCCGGAGGTCACGAGCAGCTCGCCGGCATAGCGCGAAGAAACCTTCAGCTTCGCGGTCTCGCCGATCGAATAGCTTTCCTTGTCGAGGGCGATTTCAAGCGCGTCCGGCGTTTCGGTGGAGGTTGCTTCCACGAACCAGCCGGCATCGAACTCCACGCTGCTGGCAGGTCCCGCCACGTCCGCGCTTTCCACTTCGAGCCTGTAGCGGCCCCAGGTCACCGGAACGGAGATCTCCCCGCCATCGGCGCCGAGGTCGAGCGAACCGGTCGCCACCTGCTTGGTCGAAAGCACCGGCTCATAGCGCCAGGAGCTTCCGTCGCGATACCATTGATAATTGCGCTCGACGCTGACGAGCTTCCAGGAGAGGTTCTGCGCCGCGGTTTTCCTACCGTCCGGCCCGACCGCGATGACGTGGAACCGACCGAGGGAATTCTCGGCGAGTTCTCCCGAGAATTCCGGCTTGATGCCGATCATCGTTCCTTCCGGCTTGACGGGCAGGGTCAGGCTGCGTTCTACGGCACGTCCGCCGGCTTCCGTCATGCGCAGGGTGACATCGGCATTGAGGAGTTGCGTCGTGGACGGAAGATCCGCGATGTCGACATCGAATGTCGCCTTGCCGTCCGCGTCGAGCGGCGAAAGGCCCTCCAGTGGAACGCGGCTTTCCTCGATCGCTTCCTCATCTGCGAGGCCGAATCTGTAGCCGGGGAACGCTGCGGCTTCCCGCGTGGGCTTCAGCGTGACGTCACCCTCGACGGACAGGCCGGCAGCGGGCGCGCCGTAGAGATAGCGTCCGTCGACCGCGACGGTCACCGGCTTGCCGGCTTCGATGTCCTTCGCCGCGCTGGTCATGTCGAATTCGATACGATCCGGCACGAAATCGTCGACGAGGAACTGCTTTTCGCCGATCGGCGAGCCCTTCGGATCTGCGAAGATCTGCATGGACCAGGTGCCGCGCATGCTGTTGGCCTGCAGCGGCAGATCGACGGCATGCCCGCCGAGCGCCGCCCCGGCGCTGACTATCCTGCGCTCCTCGACACCGTCCGGCCGGGTGAAGACAAAGGTGAGCGGCAGGTTTTCGAGGGCTTCACCTTCGATGTCGCGCGCAAGAGCCGCGGCATGCACGGTCTCCCCGGCACGGTAGATGCCCCGTTCCGTCCAGGCGAAGACGTCGATCGGTCCGGGAGCGTTTCGCCCGGTCACGCCGCGGTCGGAGAGATCGAAGCCGGCGCGGGTCATGTCCAGGAAGACGAAATCCCCGTCAGCGCCGCTCGCCATGATGACGGCGGGTGCGAGCGCCGCCGTGCCGCGCGTCAATCCGGCGGTAAAGGTCGCGCGCCCCTCCGCATCCGTCTTGGCGGTGCCAAGGATTTCGTTGTTCCGTGCGAGAAGTTGCAGCTCGACGCCGGCCATCGGCTTCGCATCGGCGAGCGAACGGGCAAATACATTGAGACCGTCCGTGCCGGCATAGGTGGTAAGCCCGATGTCCGAGACGACGAACCATTGCGTGGCTTTCGCTTCCCAGTCGTTCGCCTTGCCGTCCGTTGCGGCGGCCGTCAGCACATAGACGCCAGGCTTGCGCTCGGGCAGGGCCTCGTCCACGGGAAAGCTGGTGACGACATCCTTGTTCAGCTCCTGCTTGATCTCGATCGTGCCCTGCCAGACGAGTTCGCCGCTTTCGCTTTCGATGCGCTGGGCGTTGTAGCCGTCGAGCTGGGTGAGGAACTGCGAATTGGTCATCAGCGGCGCGATTGCCCGCTCGCCGATGCGATAGAGCTTCAGGTCGGCGCTTTCGGTGTTGACGGAGACGAGCGGGATGCCGCGCCGCGCCGTGCCGGGCAGCACGAAGCTTTCCCCGGTGAAGCGTACCGAAGGCGAGCGGTCCTGCATATAGATTTCCAGTTCGACGGGCGCTTCCAGCGATTCGTCGACGGAAGAGGGAAGGCCGCTGCGAAAGCCGACCCGGTAGCGCTGGCCGTGTTTCAGGCCTTCGATGCAGATCTGGTTGTCCTTTGCCTCGACCGCCTTTGGCGCGGCACCGTCGAGCATCACGAAGGAGGCATAGTCCGTTCCTCTCTTGAGGAGCGTTTCGGAAAATTGCGCGCAGGCCCGCGGGCTGACGCTGTCGGAATCGATCGTGTGGTTGACGACGCGGAAACCCTGGCGGGCCTTGAGATCGAGATAGGCCGCGCGCACGGCCGCATCGTCCTTCAATTCCAGGCTTGCCTTGTAGGCATTGATGCCTGCCCGATAGTTCTGCGACTTATCCAGGGTGTCGGCGAGAACGGCAAGCGCTTCGGCGCGGCCGCTGGCGCTGCGGGTGAGTTGGTAGGCGTTCAGAGCGGCGAGTGCGCCCTGGCCGGCGAGATAGGAGTTGTCCTGCGCCTGCGCGGCAGCCCGCGCCATTTCCAGCCACAGCCCGAGGTTGTCGGGGGCGAGCGAAAGTGCTCCCTTATAGGCGTTGAGTGCATTGTCGATCCGGCCGGATTCGGTCTCGGAGCGGGCAAAAGCGGCAAGGCTCTCCGCTCCCTGACCCTGCTGGTCGTCGGAAAGAGCCAAATCTCGCCGCAGATCGCGCGCTTCGGAGACAAGCGAGGAAGAGAGGAAGGAAAGCGCGGGGGCGGCCCCGATGTCGGCCTCGCTTTCCGCTTCCACGATCCTGCCCGCAACCGCGCCCGGAAAGCTGTTGAGTTGGTTGAAATCGGATTTGAGGAAGCACCATTTCACCTTCGGATTATAGGTGAAGGCGCGGCACGACTGGTCGTTGACGCAATCGGCCTTGCACTGATCGAGCGTGACGTTCTGGACTGTCCTGAGGTCGAAGCCGAAATAGTCGCCGTTTTCCGTCGTGACGATCTCGCGCGTGCCTTCGGCTGCCTGCGAGGGGGGCGATGCGAAAAGAGCTGAGAGCACAAGAGCCGAGAATCCGATGAACGCGCGCATAGACATGAGGTCCTCCCAACGCAGCCAGTCTCGTTGCCACCCAATCTTCAAACTTCAAAAGAGCTTGTCAACCGAGGGCTGAAATATAGCCGGCGCGTCTGCAAGAACCAGCGCTGCCGCTTCGGGATCGCCTGCCCATGGTTAACTTTTTGTTAAGTATATGATCCCATCATCATTCCAATGCTACGGGAAACCGCTGTCATATGGCTGTTACCAGCGGCCTTTAGAAAAAGAACGACAGCAAGCGGGCGCCATGTTCCACATGGTCCCGGCTGCGAAAAGTTACGCGTTCCCGCATTGACCACGGATGTACTGGCAATGCGGGAACGCCTCCCCGGCAAGTCTGGGGATGAGGAAGCGGGGTTAGGTCCCCGCTTTTTTCATTTCTGCAGCGGCACGGGCGATGGACCCGCGCGCGGATTGCTCTGTCTTTTCGTTTCAGCCGTATTTCTGCGACGCCGGTGATTCCACTCTGCTGCAAAATGCTCTAGGCAGGAAACCAGTCCTCATTCCTTTCCAGCAGCCGGAGCGGATCTTCAGGAGCAGTTAGCGGCTGGCTCGCGGAATATCCGATGTCTGATGTCGCGCTGAACGTTATCCCGGTTTTTGCCCTGATCCTGCTCGGCTGGCTTCTGGTGCGAAGTGGCTATCTGCGCGATGCCATCGGCGAGGCGCTCGGTGAGTTCGTCTTCCGCGTTGCCGTGCCCGTCCTGCTGTTCCGCACCATAGCGGAAGCGGAATTCGGCGGGGAATCGCCGCTGCGCATCTGGCTTGCCTATTTTGCGGGAGTGGCGGTGACCTGGACGATCGGCCACCTCGTGGCAACGGTGGCGTTCGGGAGGGACCGGCGGATCGGAGTTCTCGCCGGCGTATCCTCCGCTTTCGCCAACAGCGTCTTCATCGGCCTGCCGCTCGTCTCGCGCATCGTCGGGGAGGAGGGCGTGGTTGCCCTCTCCATTCTCCTTTCGGTGCACTTGCCGGTCATGATGATCGCCGGCAGCCTGCTGATGGAGCGGGCGGAGCGCCGCGAGGGCGCGCGCGAGCCCCAGAGCATTCCTTTGTTGCTTGCAGGAATAGGGAAAAACCTGGTCAGAAATCCGCTGGTGATCGGCCTCGTGTCAGGAGCGCTGTTCCATATCGTGGAGGTTCCGCTCGGAGGCCCGGTCAAGATCGTGGTCGACCAACTGGCAGCCATGGCGGCACCGGCCGCGCTCGTTTCGATCGGGATGGCGCTGGTCAAATACGGCGTGACCGGCAATGTCAGGCTGTCGCTGGCAATGACGATCCTGAAGCTGATCGTCCTGCCCGGATCGGTCTACATCGCATGCCGTCTTCTCGGCCTCGGTCCCGAGTGGACGGCGGCCATGGTGCTCACCTCATCGGTCCCGACGGGAATCAATGCCTGGTTGCTTGCAAACCATTTCGGCGTCGGCCACGCACTCGCCTCTTCCACCATCACCATGACGACGGTCTTCGGAGTACTCAGCGTTTCCTTCTGGGCCTGGCTGCTGACCTGATAAGGTTTGGCCAGCAGACGAACAAACTTTTGGCCTGGCAAAGAAAGAAAAACCCGGCCGAAGCCGGGCTTTACGGGAAAGAAGGAGGATAATTCCTTACTGGGCTGCAGGGGCGGTTTCCGAGCCTTCCGGCGCAGCGCCTTCGGCCGGTGCCGTGCCTGTTGCTCCGTTGTCCTCGGCGGGTGCCGCTGCCCCGCCGCCGTTTTCCGCAGGCGTTTCGGCTGCCGGCGCACTGCCTTCAGTTCCGCCCTGGGTGGCGGCGCCGTCTTCCGCCGGGGCTGCACCTTCGCCCGCGCCGCCTTCTGCGGCGGGCGTTGCCGCAGCACCTTCGGGCGAAGCCTCCGGCAGCGGAGCCGGATTGTCGGAAAGCGTGCGCAGATAGGCGATCAGGTTGGCGCGCTCGTCGTCCTTCTTGAGGCCGGCGAAGCCCATGGCGGTGCCGGGAATGTACTGCTTCGGAGCCGTCAGGAAGTGGTTGAGGTGCTCGAAGTCCCAGACCTGCTTGCCGCCTTCGGAGAAGGTCTTCATCGCAGCCGAATAGCTGAAGCCCTCATGCACGGCGATCGGGCGGTTCACGATGTCCCAGAGATCGGGGCCGACCTTGTTCGGTCCTCCCTTCTCTCCGCTATGACAGGCCTGACACTTCTTGAACGCGGCTTCGCCTGCGCCGGCATCGGCGCTTGCCAGAAGGGTCGCGATCGGAACGGCGGCGGTTTCTGCGGCACCTTCGCCGCCCTCGGCGCTCGGTTCCTCCGCGATGATGGCAAACCCTTCCTTTTCAGGAGCTTCGGAATGGAAAATGCCTTCCGAAGCGATGGACACGGACATCAGGACGAAAACGGTACCAAGCAGGGCTCCTGCACCCATGTTCACATAAGAATTCATCCGCCAAACGCTCCCTTGGGAACCGGCCAGAGGCCGGCCAGTCTTGAAATCGCGCGGAACCTATGTCTTTTGCTGCTTCGTTGCAACAGAGATTGTGGCCGCGGCGCTGAGACTTTTTGACACTTTTCGCCGGGGTTTTGAAGGGTGGACGATGAATCAACCGAATTTTGGACAAACCCTCGTGCTCATTCCGGCGCGCATGGCTTCCACCCGTCTGCCGGGCAAGCCGCTGGCTGATATCTGCGGATTGCCGATGATCGTGCAGGTAGCCAAGCGGGCCTTCGAGGCTCGCGCGGGACGGGTGGTCGTGGCGGTCGATCATCAGGATACCTTCGACGCGGTGACAGGTGCCGGCTTCGAGGCGGTGATGACCAGGACCGATCATCAGTCCGGTTCCGACCGGATCTACGAGGCGCTGTCGAAAGCGGACCCGGACGGGAAGGCGGAAGTCGTCATCAATGTGCAGGGCGACCTGCCAACGATCGATCCCGAAACGGTTCGCGCCGCCCTGCGTCCGCTCGAAGATCCGGCGGCCGATATCGCAACCCTGACGACCGAGATCACCGACGAGGAAGAGAAGACGAACCCGAACGTCGTCAAGATCGTCGGCTCGCCGCTCGGAGAAACCAGGCTGCGCGCGCTCTATTTCACGCGGGCGACCGCCCCGCACGGAAAGGGGCCGCTCTATCACCATATCGGCCTTTATGCCTATCGCAGGGCTGCCCTCGAGCGCTTCGTCTCGCTGCCGCCGTCCACGCTCGAAATGCGGGAATCGCTGGAGCAATTGCGGGCGCTCGAGGCCGGTATGCGCATCGATGCCGAGATCGTTGACACAGTGCCGCTTGGTGTCGATACTGCCGCCGACCTCGAAAAGGCACGCCGGATATTGTCCGCGGCGGCCGTCTGACCGGAATCCCGTCATGATAACGAAAACCAACAGAATCGCCTTTCAGGGTGAATTCGGCGCGAATTCCGATATGGCGTGCCGCGACATGTTTGCGGACATGGAGCCGCTACCCTGCCAGACCTTCGAGGACGCCTTCACGGCGGTCGAAAACGGTGATGCGGATATCGGGATGATCCCGATCGAGAATACGATCGCCGGGCGCGTCGCCGACATCCACCATCTTCTGCCGGAATCGCGGCTGCACATCATCGGCGAATATTTTATGCCGATCCGGTTCCAGCTGATGGTGCTTCCCGGCGTGGCCAAGGACGAGATCCAGACAGTCCACAGTCATATCCATGCGCTCGGACAATGCCGCAAGATCGTGCGGGCCAACGGCTGGAAGCCCGTGATCGCCGGCGATACGGCGGGCGCGGCGAAGCTCGTCAAGGAAAGCGGCGACCGTTCCATGGCGGCACTCGCACCGAGGCTTGCTGCCGATCTCTACGGTCTTGAGATCGTTGCGGAGAACGTCGAGGACACCGAAGACAACGTGACGCGTTTCGTCGTGCTTTCGCGCGAGGAGGAATGGGCCGAGCGCGGCTCGGACGAAGAAAAGATCGTAACCACCTTTGTCTTCAACGTGCGCAACATTCCCGCGGCGCTCTACAAGGCGCTGGGCGGCTTTGCCACGAACGGCATCAACATGACCAAGCTGGAGAGCTATCAGCTCGGAGGCAAGTTCGTCGCGACCCAGTTCTATGCCGACATCGAGGGGCACCCATCCGACGCCCCGGTGCGGCGGGCATTGGAGGAGCTGCGTTTCTTTTCCGAGAAGGTTCGCATCCTCGGCGTCTACAAAGGGCATCCTATGCGCGGCGAGCTTTGAGGGGAGCAGGAACGTTCCGCTTTATTCGTCCCATTCCAGCCAGTCGCGCATCAACCGATGCGCGATCGCGCCCTTCGGCGGCGGCGTCGTGGTTCCGGGCTGAAGCCCGGTCGCGGCATTGCGCTCCAGCATTTCGGCGGTTTCGGCCCGCGTGAACCAGCGGCAGTCTTCGAGCTCCTGCTCGTCGCGATGGATATCGAAGGATTTCGCCTCGCCGTAACAGCCGATCATCAGCGAATGCGGCATCGGCCAGGGCTGGGACGCGTGATAGCGCACCCGGCCGACCTTGATGCCGGATTCCTCGAAGGTCTCGCGGCGCACCGCATGCTCGATCGTTTCGCCCGGCTCGACGAAGCCCGCCAGGCAGGAATACATGCCTTCGGGAAAATGCGGCGAGCGGCCGAGCAGGCATAGATCGCGCTCGATGTCGATCACCAGCATGATGGCGACCGGATCGGTGCGCGGGAAGATCGTGTGCCCGCAAGCCTCGCAGGCGAGACGGTAACCGCCGGCTTCCGACCGGTTGCGCCCGCCGCATCTGCCGCAGAAGCGGTTGTTGCCGTTCCATGTCAGGAGGCCCGATGCCTGGGCGAACTGGCCAAGAAGATCGTCGCTCAGCATCTGCTGGCGATAGAGCGTGCGTCCGTCGGCGGCCTTCAGGGGCTCATGCAGGGCGTCGGGATCAGCCCGCACCGGAACGGCAAGGCGCGGCTCGCCGTTCTTGAGATATCCGAGAAGCACGGCCTCGTCCGGTATGGGATCCAGCGCGGCAAGCTCATAAGGGGCAAAGAGCGGGTCGATGATCTGCTCGTCATGCTTGACGACGAGCCTTCCGCCGGCGAAGGCGAAGGCGTGGACGCCTTCGGTCCGGAAGGCTTTTTCCAGGCTGTCCGGCGAACGATGCTCCGACTGGCGGTCGAGGCTGTTTTCCGCGAACGCCACCATCGTGCTCGGTTCGGCATGCGGCTGGCGGCTATCGAAGAGCGACGGCTTCATGATTGCAGTGCTTCCAGCAGTTTTGCGGCAAAGGCGTCTCTCTCGCTTTCCGCTCGGATTTCGGCCGTGCCGAATCCCCAGATAGGGCCCGGCCAGCTGGGATCGCCTTCGCTGCGCGCGACGACATGGATATGAAGCTGCCGCACGATATTGCCCAAGGCGCCCACATTGATCTTGGTGGCTCCCGTCACGCGCTTGAGCGCTTCGGCGACGAGGTTCGTCTCGAAGGTCAGCATGGTCTGGTCCAGCGGCGTCAGCTCGAAGATCTCGGCGACCGCGTCGCGCTGAGGAACGAGCACCAGCCACGGCCACCGCCCGTCCTTCATCAGCCGCAGTTCGCAAAGCCCGATCTTCGTCAGGAGATCGCTGTCGCGAACGAGCCGTTCGTCGGGTTGAAATGCGCTCAAGGGGTGCTCCCAATACTGTTCTTATGAAGAGTCATGCCACGGCTTCGGATTTTGCTCCAACAGTTTTTTGGAAGCGCGGCTTGCATTTGCGGTGAATATTGCCGATATGGGTGCTGGGAGGTTGGTGGTGGACGAGCCACTCGCCAACCGGGTCAGGTCCGGAAGGAAGCAGCCCTAACGAGCCCAGGCACGGGTCATCGTGCCAGCCTCCCACCTTCCGTCCTGTCGGGACACGATTTCGAGCCGAACGGCGGGCGATGAGCGACGAAACCTCACATCCTGCACAGGAAAAGCCGGGCGCCTATCGCGTCCTGGCCCGCAAATACCGCCCGAAGGACTTCTCCGACCTGATGGTCGGGCAGGAGCCCATGGTGCGGACGCTGACCAACGCGTTCGAGACTGGCCGGATCGCCCAGGCTTATATGCTGACGGGCGTGCGCGGCGTCGGAAAGACGACGACGGCCCGCATCCTTGCCCGCGCGCTCAACTACAAGACGGCGGATATCGACAGGCCGACCATCGATCTTCGCATCCCCGGCGAGCATTGCCAGGCGATCATGGAAGGCCGGCATGTCGACGTTATCGAGATGGACGCCGCCTCCCATACCGGCATCGACGACATCCGCGAGATCATCGAGCAGGTACGCTACCGTCCGGTTTCCGCGCGCTATAAAGTCTATATCATCGACGAAGTGCACATGCTTTCGACGCAGGCCTTCAACGGTCTCCTGAAGACGCTCGAAGAGCCGCCGGAGCATGTGAAGTTCATCTTCGCCACGACCGAGATCCGCAAGGTTCCGATTACCGTTCTGTCGCGCTGCCAGCGTTTCGACCTGCGCCGCATCAGCGCCTCAGACCTCGTCGGCCTTTTCACCACGATCCTCGGCAAGGAAAGCATCTCCGCCGAGCCGGAGGCGTTGTCCATGATCGCCCGCGCGGCGGAAGGCTCGGCGCGCGACGGCCTCTCGCTGCTCGACCAGGCGATCGCGCACGGCGGAGGGATCGTCGAGGTCGGCGCGGTACGTTCCATGCTCGGCCTTGCGGATCGGGCCCGCATCGTCGATCTCTTCGAACATGTCATCAAAGGCGATGCGGCCGCAGCCCTCGCCGAATTCGCAGCGCAATACGAAGCGGGCGCGAGCCCGCCGGTCGTGCTGACCGACCTCGCCGATTTCACCCATCTCGTGACCCGCATGAAATACGTGCCCGATGCGGCGGGCGACCAGTCGCTGAGCGAAGTCGAGCGGGTACGCGGCGTCGAATTCGCGAATTCCGTCGCGGTCACGACGCTTTCGCGTATCTGGCAGATGCTGCTCAAGGGCATTCCCGAGACGGAATCGTCGAATCCGGCGGGTGCCGCCGAGATGGTGCTCATCCGGCTTGCGCATGCCGCCCATCTGCCCTCTCCGGAAGACGCCGCCCGGCGTCTTTCCGAGCTTGCAGGCAGCGAGAATAACGGCGCAAATGGATATCGCGCCCCGTCCGCCGGCGCCTATAGCGCAAACGGCGGCCCGCAGCCTTCTTCGGCGCAGTCCCCTGCAGCGGCCGTTTCGCGGACCGTGAATGCGCCTGCCGCCGGCCCTCAAGGCGCAACGGCGGCCATGCTGCGGGCGGTTCCGGATGCGCATCCCGAAACCGGGCCCTTGGCGCCTGTGGCGACGCCGGCCGAAGAGCCCGCCGCCGCCAAAGCACCACTGGAAAAGCCCGTCCCGAAGGTTCCGGTCAACTCTCTGGAAGACATCGCGGATCTCTGCACGAAAAACCGGGATATCCGCCTGCGCACCCTGTTCCGCGGCTTCGTTCGTCCTGTCCGGCTGGAGCCGGGGCGTCTGGAGATCAATCTCGGCCCGGACGCGCCGAAATCGCTTGTGGCGGATCTCCAGCGGCGCCTGGAGGAATGGACCGGTATCCGCTGGATGGTCATCCTCTCCCGCGAGGAAGGCGGACCGACCCTTGCCGAGGCCGAGGCGAAGGCTCAGGAGGACCGCGTCGCCGACGCGCGCCAGGATCCGGACGTAGCTGCGATCCTGCAACGCTTTCCCGGAGCGAAGATCACCGACGTGCGCATAAAGGTGCAGGAAGCCGAAGTGGAAAGCGCTGCCGCGCCTGCTGCCGCCGAATCGGCGGATGGCGACATCCTGCCGGGCGACGACATAGAACCCTGAAATATTCGAAATCACAGGAAGGAGAGACCGATGCGCGACATCATGGGCATGATGGGCAAGGTCAAGGAAATGCAGGCCAAGATGGAGAAAATGCAGGAGGAGATCGCTGCACTCGAAGTCGAAGGCAAATCGGGCGGCGGTCTCATCACCGTCACGCTCGACGGCAAGGGCAACATGAAGAGCCTGAAAATCGACCCATCGCTCTTCAAGGAGGACGATGCCGAGATCCTCGAGGATCTGATCGTTGCCGCCCATAAGGACGCCAAGGACAAGGCTGAGGCGCTCGCCACCGAAAAGACCAAGGCGCTGACGGCAGGCCTGCCGATCCCGCCGGGTTTCAAACTGCCGTTTTAACCCGTAGTATGCCGTAGAAGCGGGCCGATGGGAGGAGACCGATGAGCCTGACGACGCTGCTTGTTTTCGCCGGTGCGCTTTTCATGGCGGCCGGCTCACCGGGACCGAGCATCGCGGCGCTGGTGGCGCGCGTGCTTTCACGGGGCGCACGCGACGTCCTGCCGTTTCTTGCGGCCATGTGGATCGGCGAGGCGATCTGGCTGACCTTCGCCGTCGCCGGCCTTGCCGCTATCGCCGAGACCTTCCATTGGGCTTTCCTCGTCATCAAATGGCTCGGCGTCTGCTATCTTCTCTATCTCGCGTGGAAAATGTGGACCGCCTCGCCAGATACGTCGGAGGGCAGGCTGCCCGAGGCGCAATCCTCGGCAAGGCTGTTCTTCGCGGGCCTGACGGTAACGCTCGGTAATCCGAAGATCATGATGTTCTATGTGGCGCTGCTGCCCTCGATCATCGATATCGGCGGCGTCACCTTCGTCGGTTGGGCGGAACTCGTTGCCACCATGTTCGTCGTTCTGGTCGCGATCGACTTCATCTGGGTCCTGCTTGCCGCCAGGGCGCGCCTGTTTCTCAAAAGCCGGCGTGCGGTGAAGATCGCCAACCGGGCAAGCGCGGGCACGATGGCCGGTGCTGCGGTCGCCATCGCGATGCGCTGATCAGCCGGTGAGTGCGGCCCTGAGCTTGTCGTTGATGGGGGCTGCGAGATAGCGTGCGCGATCCTCGTCCGGAATGTTCTTTCCATAGGTCCGCAGCAGTTCCGGCATGGTGATCGGTTCGCCGGCGAAGCGCTCGTATTCGACCGGATCTCCGGCGACGACGCCGTCCTGCAGTACCCGGCAGTAGAAGCCGGGCCTGCCAGCCTGCATGAAGCGCCTCGCAAAGCCCGGATCTTCGAAACGTGCGGCGAGCGTCGCGCAGGGAATGCGGGCGGAGGTGACTTCGAGGAGGACGCTCGGCGTGCGGAACTGATCGCCGACCGAGACTTTACGGCTGTCGATGTCCTCGATGACGAGGTTTTCTCCGAAGCTGCCGGGTTCAAGCACCCGTCCGAGCTCCCTCGACCACCATTCGAGATCGATGGAGCCGAGCACATAGACCGCCTGTTCCGGCCCGCCGTGATGTTTCCGGTTGCAGATCGCATCTCCGATCAATCCTTCCCGGTCCACCGTGACGGGCGTGTTGATCGGAAACTTGAAGATCCCGGTCTTGTAGCTTCTTCCCGGAAGCCTCTCGGCGGTTCCGGTGCAGACGGCGAGAATTTTCATTGGGCCGGCCAACCTTCAGCGATTCCGTTCTTAAAGGATATGGGCTAAAAACCGGCGATGGCAAAGCGAGTCACCGGCCCCGAAATCGAAAAACTCATCCAGCTTCTGGCGAAAGTGCCGGGGCTTGGGCCCCGTTCCGCGCGCCGCGCCGCACTGCATCTCGTGAAGAAGAAGGACCAGCTTCTCGGTCCCCTTGCCGATGCGATGGGCGAGGCGCACCGCAAAGTATGCATCTGCTCGCGCTGCGGCAATGTCGATACGATCGACCCCTGCACGGTCTGCACCGACGAGCGCCGCGACCAGTCCGTCATCATCGTCGTCGAAGACGTATCGGATCTCTGGGCGCTGGAGCGGGCCGGTGCGATGAATGCGGCCTATCACGTGCTGGGCGGCACGCTTTCGCCGCTCGACGGCATCGGCCCGGACGATCTCAACATACGAGGTCTGATAGATCGCGTCGCCGAAGGCGGCGTACGGGAGATCATCATTGCGGTGAATGCGACTGTCGAGGGGCAGACGACGGCGCATTACATCACGGACCAGCTCCAGGGCCTCGAGGTGAAGATCACCCGCCTTGCCCATGGTGTCCCGGTGGGCGGGGAACTGGATTATCTCGATGAAGGCACCCTGACGGCGGCGCTCAGAGCCCGGACGGCGATTTGAGGAGGCGGATGCGGATGATGGATATATTCCGGCGGGCGAAGGCCGCCCGCTTCCGCCCTGCCGGGCATCTCCTCCACAAGAGGGGTTTTGCCCGGCACATTCGGATCGTATCCGCGCTGGTGGCACTCGCGCTCGTGCCGCTCTCCGCCCACGCCGCATCGAAAGCCGAGGTGGAAAGTCAGTTCCGCTCGTGGCTGTCCGGCGATCTCTGGCCCGAGGCCGCCAGGACGGGTGTATCCGAGAAAACCTTCAAGGCGGTCTTCCAGGGTGTCTCGCTCAACTGGGATTTGCCCGACCTCGTTCCTCCCGGTTCGAAGCCGCGGAAGGATCAGCAGCAGAGTCAGGCCGAATTCTCCTCTCCGGGCGCCTATTTTTCAGAGAAGCGGCTGCAGGGGTTGGCAGCAACCGGGCGCACGCTCGCCCGCACCCATGCTTCCACCTTGCGCAGGGTCGAGCAGGCCTACGGCGTTCCGGCTGCGATCATTCTTGCGGTATGGGGCCGGGAATCCGGCTTCGGCCGCGCAGCGATCCCGCATTCGGCGGTAGAGGTCCTTGCGACGAAAGCGTTCATGTCGACCCGCAAGGCGCTCTTCCGTTCCGAACTGATCGCCGCGTTGCACATCGTCGACGGGGGAGACCGCACCGCCGACGAGCTCAAGGGCTCTTGGGCAGGCGCCATGGGCCAGCCGCAGTTCATGCCCACCAGCTATCTGAAATACGCGGTCGACTTCGATGGCGACGGGCGTCGGGACATCTGGAATTCGGTGCCGGACAGCCTCGCCTCGATCGCCAATTACCTGAAGCAGAAAGGCTGGCAGGCGGGCCGGGAATGGGGGTACGAGGTATCGATCCCGAAGGGGGTCTCCTGCGCGCAGGAAGGACCTGACCGTGCAAGGCCGATTTCCGAATGGGCGGCTACGGGCATCACGCGGATTTCGGGCAAGGCCTTCTCCCGTGCGGAATCGGCTGCCGAGGGCATGATGCTCGTGCCGGCCGGAACGCACGGGCCGGAGTTCATCGTTACGCCGAACTTCTACGTTCTCAAGGAATACAACAATTCCGATCTCTACGCGCTCTTCATCGGCAATCTCGCCGACCGTATCGCCTATGGCAGCGGATCCTTCCGGACGGAATGGGGCGATGTCGGCAAGATGTTGCGTTCCGACGTGCTCGCCATGCAAAAGGCGCTCGTCGCCAAGGGCTATGATGTCGGCAAGGTCGACGGGCTTCCGGGCTTCAAGACCCGGCGCTCGCTCGGTGACTGGCAGGCAAAGTCGGGCCTGGAGGCGACCTGTTTCCCGGACGCATCCCTAAAGACAAAACTTCGATGAGCAGGCCGCGCCGGCGCCGGCTTCAATGCATGTCCATCTGCTGCTTGTAGCGCTCGTAGTCGTGCGGCAGGATCGTCTGGCGCTCGATCATCCGGTGCACACGCGGGGCCTCGCTGCCTTTGTGAAGCATTCTCAGCTTCTCGCCGTTTTCCGCATCCGCAAGGGTCCGTCGCTGGTTGTGCCGCACATACTCAACCCATGTCGGCACGTGGTAGGTCTCCGTCCAGATCTGCGGATTTTCCAGGTCGCGCATCAGCGCCCATTGTCCGGCGCCGTCGCGGATGCGGATGCGCCTGCGTTCCGTCATGGCAGTCAGGAATTCGGGAATATCGGCTTCGTCGATTTCGTAATCGATGAGAACGACGATCGGCCCGCTGCGCGGCTTCAGGTCGAGCTGCAGGAGCGGTTCGCTGAACCGGTTCAGCGGATCGAGATTGAGAGTCCTGAATTCCGGCAGCGGCAGCCTCAAACCGATCGCCGCACCGAGCAACATGACGGCGGCCGAGCCGAGCAGCGAAGAGACTGCGCCGAACTCGTCCGCGGCCGTACCCCATATCCAGCTTCCGGCCGCGATTCCGCCGAAGGTGGTGGTCTGATACAGCGAGAGGGCTCGGCCGACCACCCATCGCGGCGTGGAAAGCTGCACCGTCGTGTTGAACAGCGAAAGCGCCAGCACCCAGCATGCGCCTGAAATCAGAAGGCCGGCACTCGTCATCCAGGCCTGGGTGCTCATCGCGCAGATCGCGGCGCTCAAAGCGAAACCGGCAAAGGCGCACCGTACGATCGCCTCGCTGGAAAGCATTTCGCGCAGACGCGCGCTGAGGAGGGCTCCGCCGATCGCGCCGATGCCGAAGCAGCCGAGCATCACGCCGTAGGTGAGCGGTCCGCCGCCCACCAGATCGCGCGCGATCAGCGGCAGAAGGGCGAGGATGGCGCTGGCGGAAAGGCCGAAGGAGAAGCCGCGCAGCAGCACTTTGCCGATGTTGGGCGACATGCTGACATAGCGAAGTCCAGCCGAGACCGCGCGCAGGAATGGTTCGCGCGGAAGCCCGCTGGTGGCGACCGCGGGCCGCCAGCGCACGAGAGCGAAGATCAGCGCGAAATAGCTGAACGCATTGACCGCGAAGGCGGCCGCCGCGCCCGCCGCCGCGACGATCACGCCGCCGATCGCGGGGCCGACGCTGCGCGTGATGTTGAAGCCCATGCTGTTCAGCGCCACGGCGGCCGGTAGGTCGTCACGCGGGACCATGTCGCCAACGGAGGCCTGCCAGGAAGGATTGTTGAGCGCCGTGCCGCAGCCGAGCAGGAAGGTGAAGAGGAGAAGCAGCCACGGCGTGATGAGGCCGAACCATGCGCATGCGGTCAAAAGCAGGGAGATGAACAGCATGAAACATTGCGCCGTCAGCATGATCCGCCGCCGGTCGAAACCGTCTGCAAGGGCTCCTGAAATTACCGAGAAGAGCATGATCGGCAGGGACGTGGAGGCCTGCACCAGCGCTACCATGTCGGCCGAGCTCGAGATGGAGGCCATCATCCAGGCGGCGCCGACGGCCTGGATCAGCGCGCCGAAATTCGACGCGAGGCTCGCGATCCAGATCGTGCGGAAGGTTCCATGCTTGAAAGGAGCCAGAGGCGATGTACGGTTCGGCACCTTGATGTCTCGTTCGGTGTTCTTCGGCTTGATCGCCGTTAACTTAGTGCCTGTCCCGGCGACGGCAAGCGAAACCATTGGCCGGCTTTCACAATCCGCCGTTTTTCCGCCTGGCGGAGCAGGGTGCATGCCCCTTGTCTTTGCCCGACCTTGCAATCGCGCCGGGGAGCGCGTATATACCACTCAAATTCTTGATCGTCAGATGAAGAGTGGGGCCGCAAGGACCCGCTCTTTTTTGTTGATCGATCGAGCGCATGAGATCAATGCTCCGGGGAGGGCATGACTTGCCTGACACGTCAAACGAAGAACACAACGAACCGCGGCTGATCACCGAGACCGGCCTCGATCGCCGCGTCGCCGACATCATCGAACCGGTTCTCCTTCAGATCGGTTATCGTCTGGTGCGCGTGCGCCTTTCGTCCCAGAACGGGCTGACGCTGCAGATCATGTGCGAGCGGAGCGATGGCACGATGAGCGTGGAGGATTGCGAGACCGTTTCGATGGCCGTGTCGCCGGTTCTCGATGTTGAGGATCCGATCGACAAAGCGTATCATCTGGAGGTGTCGTCGCCGGGTATCGACCGACCGATGGTTCGCAAGTCCGATTTCGCGCGCTGGAGCGGTCATCTGGTCAAATGCGAGACGTCGATCCTTGTCGACGGGCGAAAGCGGTTCCGCGGCAAGATCGTTGCTGCAGATGCGGAAGGGTTTTCGCTTGAGCGCGATCAGCCGGCCTATGGCGAGGAACCTGTCGTGACGATCCCGTTCACGGCGCTTGCCGAGGCGAAGCTGATCCTGACGGACGATCTCATCCGGGATGCGTTGCGCGCGGACAAGGAAGCCAAGGCCCGGCAGGTCGCGAACCAGAACGACGAAGACACCGAACAGGAATTTTGACGAATTGCGGTTCCGTGGAAGCACCTGCTTGACGGACCGCCAGGAACGAACCGAAGCGGCAGGCCGCTCGAACAGCCGGAAAACGGACCGGCGCCAAAACGGAGACTTGGGACAATGGCAGTCAGTGCTAACAGGCTCGAACTTCTGCAGATCGCGGATGCCGTCGCGCGCGAAAAGGTGATCGACCGCGAGATCGTGCTGGCCGCGATGGCCGATGCGATCCAGAAGGCGGCCCGCTCGCGCTACGGCTCGGAATCCAACATCCGCGCCGACATCAATTCCAAGACCGGGGAGATCCGGCTGCAGCGCCTGCTCGAAGTGGTCGAACAGGCGGAAGACTATTCGACCCAGATTCCGCTGGAGCTTGCCCGCGACCGCAATCCGGACGCCAAGCTGGGCGACTTTATCGCCGATCCGCTGCCGCCGATGGATTTCGGCCGCATCGCCGCACAGTCGGCCAAGCAGGTCATCGTGCAGAAGGTGCGCGAGGCCGAGCGTGACCGGCAGTACGAGGAATACAAGGACCGTGTCGGCGAAATCGTCAACGGCACCGTCAAGCGCGTCGAATACGGCAACGTCATCGTCGACCTCGGCCGTGGCGAAGGCATCATCCGTCGCGACGAGATGATCCCGCGCGAAAACATGCGCTATGGCGATCGCGTTCGCGCCTTCGTCTATGACGTGCGCCGCGAACAACGCGGACCGCAGATCTTCCTGTCGCGCACGCATCCGCAGTTCATGGTGAAGCTCTTCACCATGGAAGTGCCGGAAATCTATGACGGCATCATCCAGATCAAGTCGGTCGCCCGCGATCCGGGCTCGCGCGCCAAGATCGCGGTGATCTCGAACGATAGCTCTATCGATCCGGTCGGTGCCTGCGTCGGTATGCGTGGATCCCGCGTCCAGGCGGTCGTCGGCGAGCTTCAGGGCGAGAAGATCGACATCATTCCATGGAGCCAGGATCCGGCGTCGTTCATCGTCAATGCGCTGCAACCTGCAGAGGTCGCGAAAGTCGTTCTCGACGAGGACGCCGAGCGCATCGAGGTGGTCGTCCCCGACGAGCAGCTTTCGCTCGCCATCGGCCGGCGCGGCCAGAACGTTCGCCTCGCTTCGCAGCTTACCGGCTGGGATATCGACATCCTAACCGAGCAGGAAGAAAGCGAGCGCCGTCAGAAGGAATTCAACGAGCGCACGGCTCTCTTCATGGACGCGCTCGACGTCGATGAGATGGTCGGCCAGGTATTGGCATCCGAAGGCTTCGCGGCCGTCGAGGAGCTTGCCTATGTCGAACTCGACGAAATCGCCTCGATCGAAGGCTTCGACGAGGAGACGGCGAACGAGATCCAGACCCGCGCCCGCGAATATCTCGAGCGCATCGAAGCCGAGATGGATGCAAAGCGCAAGGAACTCGGCGTTTCCGACGAACTGCGCCAGATCGACGGTATGACCGGACAGATGCTGGTCGCGCTCGGCGAAGACGGCATCAAGACGATGGAAGACTTCGCCGGCTGCGCCGCCGACGACCTCGTCGGCTGGTCCGAACGCAAGGACGGTGAAACCAAGAAATTCGAAGGTCTCTTCTCGAAATTCGAAGTATCCCGTGCCGAAGCCGAGGCGATGATCGTCCAGGCGCGTCTGGCTGCCGGCTGGATCACCGAGGAAGATCTCGCCCGTGAAGAAGAAGCCGAGGTCGTCGAAGGTGCCGAACAGGACGCTTGACGCGAAAAGGCCGAGCACCGGAGATCGCGTTGGCTGAGAGCAGGAAGAAGGACGACGGTGAAACCGAGCGCATGTGCATCGTTACGCGCGAAAGCGGTTCTCCCGATGAGTTGATCCGCTTCGTTGCCGGACCCGACGGGACCGTCGTTCCCGATCTGAAGCGCCAGCTTCCGGGACGGGGTTGCTGGGTCAAGGCGGAGCGGGCATTGGTCGACAAGGCCGCGGCGAAGAAGCTCTTCGCCAAGGCTTTGAAGGCCGATGCCAAGGCAAGCCCGGACCTTGGTGCCGAGGTCGATCGGCTTCTCGTCCTGCAGCTTGCCGGCATGATGAACATGGCGCGCAAGGCCGGGCAGTTCGTCACCGGTGCCACAAAGGTGGACCAGGCAGTCAGAAGCCTTGCCGCGCTTGCCGTGTTTCATGCGGCGGATGCGGCGGCCGACGGTGTAAGAAAGATCGATCAGGCCCGCAAGGTTGCGGGCTTTCAGACTGAGGACGAGGAAGAAATTCCGGCCTTCCGCTTTTTCACGGAGGCCGAAATGGAGGGCCTTTTGGGTCAGAATGCTTTTATCCATGCCGCAGCGCTTGCAGGGCAGGCGGGTGAGGGTGTAGTGAAGCGCGCAATCATGCTCGAAAAGTACCGAGGCGAAGGCCAGGGTCGGGCGCACGGCGGCGCTGGCCGGCGAGACCAATGACACCGTCACCGGCTTTGCGCCGGCCGGAATTGTATTGGACGACAGAAATTGAACGACGGGGTCGGTGATACGTTATCCGGCCCTGATTAGGAACGGAACGGAATGACCGATAACAACGACGACAAGACGATCAGCGTGGCAGGCAAGAAGACGCTGACCCTGAAGCCCTCCGGGGTTCAGCAGGGAACGGTGCGTCAGGACATGGGCCGTGGCCGCACGAAGGCTGTCGTGGTCGAGACCCGCAAACGCCGCATTTCCCGCCCCGAGGACGAACGGCCGCAGGCCGCGCCGGTGACGCCGGTTGCGCGTGCGCCGGAGCCCGTGGCTGCGCGCCAGCCTTCTCCGCCGCCGCGCCCGCAGGAGCAGAACCGCCCGCGTGTCGGCGTGGTGCTGAACCAGCTTTCCGCCGACGAGATCGAGGCACGCCGCAGGGCGCTTGCCGAAGCTCAGGTGCGTGACGCCGAGGAAGCGCGCCAGCGCGCCGAGGAAGAGGCACGCCGCAAGGTTGAGGAAGAAGCGCGCCGCAAGGCCGAAGAGGAAGCCCGCCTCCTTCGCGAGAAGGAAGAGGCCGAACGCCGCGCCGCCGGTATCGTCGAACAGGAAGCGCCGGTTGTGGAAGCGCCTGCGGCACCCGCAGTCGCCCGCCCGGTCGAGCAGCGTCCGCAGCCGGACCGTCCGGGAAGCGCCGCCGCTCCGGCGCCCGCGGCAGTCCCAGGCCGCGGCCGGCGTCCGGAACTGGAAGAGGATGAGGAACGCGGCGCCCGCGGTGCAGGCCCGTCGCGCGGAAAGGTCGTTCGTCCGGAACCGGCAAAGGCACCTGCCCGCCCGAAGGGCGACGAAGGCCGCCGTCAGGGCAAGCTGACACTGACAACCGCAGCAGTCGACGAGGATGGAACTCCGCGCGGCCGCTCGCTGTCGGCAATGCGCCGCCGCCAGGAAAAGTTCAAGCGCTCGATGATGCAGGAGACCCGCGAGAAGATCTCCCGCGAAGTCGTCCTTCCCGAGACCATCACGATCCAGGAACTCTCGCAGCGCATGTCCGAACGTGCGGTGGACGTCATCAAGTTCCTGATGAAGGAAGGCCAGATGATGAAACCCGGCGACCTGATCGATGCCGATCTGGCCGAGCTTATTGCCGGCGAATTCGGCCATACGGTCAAGCGCGTCTCGGAATCGGATGTCGAGGAAGGCATCTTCAACGTCGCCGATGCCGATGCCGAAATGCTTCCGCGTCCGCCGATCGTCACGATCATGGGCCATGTCGACCACGGCAAGACCTCGCTGCTCGACGCCATCCGCCACGCCAATGTGGTTGCCGGCGAAGCCGGTGGCATCACGCAGCATATCGGCGCCTATCAGGTCGAGCAGAACGGTCAGAAGATCACCTTCATCGACACGCCCGGCCACGCCGCCTTCACGGCGATGCGCGCCCGCGGCGCCCAGGCAACCGATATCGCGATCCTCGTGGTCGCGGCCGACGACAGCGTGATGCCGCAGACGATCGAATCGATCAACCACGCCAAGGCGGCGAACGTTCCGATCATCGTGGCGATCAACAAGATCGACAAGCCGACAGCCGATCCGCAGAAGGTCCGCACGCAGCTCCTCCAGCATGAGGTCTTCGTGGAATCGATGGGCGGCGAAGTGCTCGACGTCGAGGTTTCGGCCAAAACCGGTGCCAACCTGGACAAGCTTCTCGAAGCGATCCTGCTGCAGTCGGAAATCCTCGATCTCAAGGCCAATCCGAACCGCACCGCCGAAGGCACCGTGGTCGAGGCCGAACTCGACCGTGGCCGTGGCGCCGTCGCCACGGTGCTCGTCCAGAAGGGCACGCTGACGCCCGGCCAGATCATTGTTGCCGGCGACCAGTGGGGCCGCGTGCGCGCGCTCGTCAACGACAAGGGCGAGCACGTCAAGGAAGCAGGCCCGTCCATGCCGGTCGAGGTTCTCGGTCTTTCCGGAACCCCGGCAGCCGGCGACAAGTTCGCCGTCGTCGAAAGCGAAAGCCGTGCCCGCGAGATCTCCGAGTATCGCCAGCGCCTCGCCCGCGAGAAGCAGGTGGCCCGCCAGTCCGGTTCGCGCGGCTCGCTCGAGCAGATGATGAGCCAGCTTCAGACCTCCGGCATGAAGGAGTTCCCGCTGGTCATCAAGGGCGATGTGCAGGGCTCGATCGAAGCCATTGCCGGCGCGCTGGAAAAGCTCGGAACCGACGAGGTTCGCGCCCGCATCGTCCATTCGGGCGCAGGCGGCATCACCGAGTCCGACATCTCGCTTGCCGAGGCATCGAACGCCGCGATCATCGGCTTCAACGTCCGTGCCAATGCGCAGGCCCGCCAACTTGCCGAACGCGAAGGCATCGAGATCCGCTACTACAACATCATCTACGACCTCGTGGATGACGTGAAGGCGGCGATGTCGGGCCTGCTCTCGCCGGAGCGGCGCGAAACCTTCCTCGGCAATGCCGAGATCCTGGAGGTGTTCAACATCACCAAGGTCGGCAAGGTCGCGGGTTGCCGTGTCACCGAGGGCAAGGTCGAGCGTGGGGTGGGCGTGCGCCTGGTTCGCGACAACGTCGTCATCCACGAAGGCAAGCTCAAGACGCTCAAGCGCTTCAAGGACGAGGTCGCGGAAGTCAATGCCGGCCAGGAATGCGGCATGGCCTTCGAGAACTACGAGGACATCCGCGCCGGCGACACGATCGAATGCTTCCGCGTGGAGCATGTGACGCGTACGCTGTAAGGGCCGGTACGGTTCCATATCCTGCGGGCGCCGGAGAGCTTCGGCGCTCGCATTTTTTTAAGGTGAGTGAATATGGCAAAGGCGACTTCTTCCGCTCCCTCACAGCGCATGCTGCGCGTGGGCGAGCAGGTGCGCGCGGCAATCACGCAGGTGCTTCAGCGCGGCGAGATCCGCGATCCATTGCTCGAGAAGACGGTGATTTCCATATCCGAGGTGCGCATGTCGCCCGACCTGAAGCATGCGACCGCCTATGTGACGCCGCTGGGGGTCTCCGACCACGACGCCGTTATCGAAGCGCTGAATCGCAATGCGAAATTCATCCGCGGTCGCCTCGGGCCGCAGCTGCGCCAGATGAAATACATGCCGGATGTGCGCTTCCGCGACGATACCAGCTTCGACAATTACAAGAAGATCGACGAACTCCTGCGGTCGCCCGAAGTCGCACGCGATCTCGACGACGGCGGCGATAGCGACGAGTAACCGAAAACACCATGTCCAAACCACGCAAGCCCAAAGGCCGTCCGATTTCCGGGTGGCTTATCCTCGACAAGCCGTTCGACTTCGGTTCGACCGAGGCCGTTTCCAAGATCAAGTGGCTGTTCAAAGCGCAGAAGGCCGGCCACGCCGGCACGCTCGATCCGCTCGCTTCGGGCATGCTGCCGATCGCTCTTGGAGATGCGACCAAGACGGTTCCCTATGTGATGGATGGCCGCAAGATCTACGAGTTCACCGTGACATGGGGTGAAGAGCGTTCCACCGACGATCTCGAAGGGGAAGTCATCCGCTCCTCTGTCGTCCGTCCGTCGCCGGAAGCTATTCAAGAGCTCCTGCCCCGCTATACCGGAATCATCCTTCAGGTGCCCCCGCAATTCTCCGCAATCAAGATCAGCGGCGAGCGTGCCTACGACCTGGCACGCGAGGGAGAGGTCGTGGAGATCCCGTCGCGCGAGGTGGAGATCCACAGGCTGACCCTCATCGGCTGCCCGGATGAGAATTCCGCCCGGTTCGAGGTGGAGTGCGGCAAGGGTACCTATGTGCGCGCCCTCGCGCGGGACTTCGGCCGGGATCTCGGTTGCTTCGGGCATGTTTCCGAGCTGCGCCGGACCTTCGTCGCGCCTTTTGCCGAAGAGGATATGGTGCCGCTTGCCGATCTCGTGGCGCTGGAGACGATAGAGGAGGAGGCCGACAGGCTGGCGGCTCTCGATGCCTTCCTGATCGATACGGGAGAGGCGTTGTCCGGCTTGCCGCAGATCGCCGTCAGCGATGATCAGGCCCTTCGACTGCGCATGGGCAACCCGATCATCCTGCGCGGGCGGGATGCACCGGTGTCGGCGGACGAAGCTTATGCGACGGCGCGGGGCAAGCTCGTCGCCATCGGCGATATCGGTGGCGGGGAGTTCAGGCCGCGGCGTGTCTTTGCCGGCTAGCAAATCGAGACTGCGATATTCGAATGAAATCGGTAGTGTCTTGATTTCACCGCCCGGTCGCGGCTTTATGGCCGCAATCGGTTTGGTGAAAATCGGGGGGCGGACGATCTTGCTGATCGGCCGGAAGGATGACGCCAACGCGGAAAGGGTGGCCGGTTGACGATCACGACGACGGGCGGGAAAGCCGCCTCGGATGGCAAGAACGGGGGGGCGAACTGGCGAAGCCGGATTCGGCATCCTGTTGCGTTCTATTTGGTATGCCTCATTCTCGTCGCGGTCATACCGGCCTTCATTTTCGCGATCATCGTTCTTCATCGTACCAACCAGGCGCAGGAGCGTATTTTCGAATCTCTGCTTAGAACCTCGACCGGCGCCGTCAGCCGTGTGGTAGAGCGGGAGATTTCCGGGATGTACACGACGTTGAATTTCCTTTCGACGTCGGAAAGCCTTCAATCGGAAGACTATGCTTCGCTCCATGCCCAGGCGGCAAAGGCGCTGCAAGGCCTGGATTCCCATTTTCTGGTGATCGACGGCGATCTCAACCAGCTCCTGAACACCCGCGTCCCCTATGGCACCGTCCTTGGCCCGACGTCGGACAAGGAGTCTGCTAGGCTCGCATTGCAGCGCGGCGACCGCCTCGTCTCCGATCTGTTCTTCGGACGAACGGCGAACAAATGGGTTTTCAACGTCTACATGCCGGTGCGGCTGAACTCCGGCAAGCAGGTCTTGCTGACGCTCACGCAGAATGCCGACAGCCTCACCAAGGCCGTCAACAGAGATATCCTTTCGCCGGGCTGGAACGCGGCCGTTCTCGATCAGAAGGGGCACATCATCGTCTCCAGCGATGTCGCGGAAGGAGCCGGAAAGCCATTCTTCCTGCAGGTGGTGCCGTCCTTGCGACTGGGCGTCGGGGCCGTCGTCAATGAAGGCGTTAGTTATCAGGTCGTCACCGAGTTCTCGGCGCTCACGGGCTGGAAGATGATCGCGTGGGCCAAGGCGGCCGATGTCCAGGCGCCGGCCTTATCGTCCCTCATCTGGCTGGTAGTCGGCGGCTCGGTCTTTGCCGTTTTCGTCGGATTGAGCGCTTTCGCCATAGCGCGCGTCGTTTCGCGTGACGTTCGTCTCCTTGCCTACGATGCCCGCCTGCTGGGGCTGGGGGAGCGCATCGCGCCGCGAAAATACGTGATTTCGGAACTGGAGACGGTTTCGAAGGCGCTGTCGGAAGCGGCGGACGCCCGGGTGAAAGCGGAGAACGAGGTGCGGTTTCTGATGCGTGAGGTGGCGCATCGCTCCAAGAACCAGCTCACGGTCATCCAGGCGATGCTGAACCAGTCGGCAGGCAATGCGGACTCCGCGGCCGATTTCGCCGAGGCCTTCCGCAAGCGGGTAGCCGGGCTTGCGCGCTCTACCGATCTCATGATCGCCAACGCGGCGCAGGGTGTCGATCTGGCAGAGCTCGCGCGCAACCAGCTCAAGCCCTTCACCCCCGACCAGCCGGATCGAGTCCGCATAGAAGGGCCCCCTGTCCTGCTGGACAGCCAGACTTCCCAGACGCTCGGCATGGCGCTTCACGAACTGTCGACCAATGCCACTAAATACGGTGCTTTTGCCAACAGCATCGGTACGGTGAACCTGAACTGGTGGCGGGAAGGCGAAAACCTCGTGATGGTCTGGCGCGAGCGCGGTGCAGATATAACCCCCGAGACGCTTTCCTCCGAGCGGAAGGGCTTCGGAAGCCTGGTGCTCGAGCGCATGCTCGGCATGGCTCTCAGCGCCTCGCTCGATCGGACGATGCATCCGGACGGCATAGAATGGACCGTGAGAATTCCCCAGGAAAAGCTGAGATCCGGCAATCCGCCGGACGAAGATACTGCCAAATAGGCAGGCGGGTTGCGCCGGAAACAGCACCTCCGGGCGCCCCCTTTCCTTTCCCGGCTGAATAGTTTATAGGCACCGCCAGCATCGGGTGTTGCCCGTTTGCATTCACGGCCATTGCTGGACGGCATCCCGGCTATTGGCGACCCAAGTCCTCCATTCAAGAAAGGATCATCCGATGTCGATCACTGCTGAGCGCAAGGCTGCGCTGATCAAGGAATATGCAGTCGCAGAAGGCGACACCGGTTCTCCGGAAGTCCAGGTTGCGATCCTGACCGAGCGCATCAACAACCTGACCGAACACTTCAAGGGCCACAAGAAGGATAACCATTCCCGCCGTGGCCTGCTGACGATGGTTTCAAGCCGCCGTTCGCTTCTTGATTACCTCAAGAAGAAAGACGAAGCTCGTTACAGCAAGCTGATTGCCTCCCTGGGCATTCGCCGCTGAGTTTTTCCGGCGGGCGCTCCTTCGGGATGCGCCCGCCGGTCTTTTTGCGGACCAGTCCGCGTCAACCGTTACCCGTACGTGCCGCTTCTGGCGCCTCTGCCCGGAACGGAAAAATGTCCAGCAGACCGGATGGGCCGGACCTGCGGAATCAACTGATGGCCTGTCATGGGGCAGGATTGCAGGATGCTTCGAGCGCCGATCTAGAAGACGGCGGCATATTTCGAATAGGAAGCCTCCCGTTGTCTTGCCCATGATACGTCACGAATTGCCAGCCGATCATGATCTGCGCCCATCCGGCGGCGGAATGACCGGCAGCACATGAGGACAAGATGATGTTTGATACCCATACGGTCGAAATCGAATGGGCTGGGCGTCCGCTCAAGCTCGAAACCGGCAAGATCGCCCGCCAGGCCGACGGCGCGGTTCTCGCCAGCTACGGCGAAACCGTCGTGCTCGCCACCGTCGTTTCGGCCAAGGCGCCGAAGCCGGGCCAGGATTTCTTTCCGCTCACGGTCAACTACCAGGAAAAGACCTATGCCGCCGGCAAGATCCCGGGCGGCTACTTCAAGCGTGAAGGCCGTCCGAGCGAAAACGAGACACTCGTTTCCCGCCTGATCGACCGTCCGATCCGCCCGCTCTTCCCGGAAGGCTACAAGAACGACACCCAGGTGGTGGTCACGGTCATGCAGCATGACCTCGAGAACAATCCGGACGTGCTGTCGATGGTCGCAGCCTCGGCTGCCCTGACGCTTTCCGGCATTCCCTTCATGGGCCCGATCGGCGGCGCCCGCGTCGGCTACATCAACGGTGAATATGTCCTGAACCCGCATCTCGACGAAATGGACGAATCCTCGCTGGATCTCGTCGTCGCCGGCACGCAGGAAGCTGTCCTGATGGTCGAGTCCGAAGCCAAGGAGCTTCCCGAAGACATCATGCTCGGCGCGGTCGTCTTCGGTCAGAAGGGCTTTCAGCCGGTCATCGACGCGATCATCAAGCTCGCCGAAGTTGCCGCCAAGGAGCCGCGCGAGTTCGAGCCGGAAGATTATTCCGAGCTTGAGGCCGAAATGCTCGGCCTTGCCGAAGCGGAACTGCGCGAGGCCTACAAGGTCACTCAGAAGGCCGACCGCTATGCCGCCGTCGACGCCGTCAAGGCGAAGGTGAAGGCGCACTTCCTGCCGGAAGAAGGCGAAGCCAAGTACACCGCTGAAGAAGTCGGCGCGATCTTCAAGCACCTGCAGGCCAAGATCGTCCGCTGGAACATTCTCGACACCAAGAGCCGCATCGATGGCCGTGACCTCGTCACCGTCCGTCCGATCGTCGCCGAAGTCGGCCTGCTGCCGCGCACGCACGGCTCGGCGCTCTTTACCCGCGGCGAAACGCAGGCGATCGTGGTCGCCACGCTCGGCACCGGCGAAGACGAGCAGTATGTCGATTCCTTGACTGGGATGTACAAGGAAAACTTCATGCTGCATTACAACTTCCCGCCCTACTCGGTCGGTGAAACAGGCCGCATGGGCTCTCCGGGCCGCCGCGAAATCGGCCATGGAAAGCTGGCGTGGCGCGCCATCCATCCGATGCTGCCGGGTGCAGAGCAGTTCCCCTATACGCTGCGTGTCGTCTCCGAGATCACGGAATCCAACGGTTCGTCTTCCATGGCCACCGTCTGCGGCACCTCGCTGGCGCTGATGGATGCGGGCGTTCCGCTCGCCAAGCCCGTCGCCGGTATTGCGATGGGCCTGATCAAGGAAGAGGAGCGTTTCGCGGTTCTCTCCGACATCCTGGGCGATGAAGACCACCTCGGCGACATGGACTTCAAGGTCGCAGGCACGGAAGCAGGCATCACCTCGCTCCAGATGGACATCAAGATCGAGGGCATCACCGAAGAGATCATGGGCATCGCGCTCAACCAGGCGAAGGGCGGCCGTCTGCATATCCTCGGCGAAATGGCCAAGGCCATCACCGAGAGCCGCTCCGAACTCGGCGAGTTCGCGCCGCGCATCGAAGTGATGAACATTCCGGTCGACAAGATCCGCGAAGTCATCGGCTCCGGCGGCAAGGTCATCCGCGAAATCGTCGAGAAGACCGGCGCCAAGGTCAACATCGAGGACGACGGCACCGTCAAGATCGCCTCGTCTTCGGCCAAGGAGATCGAAGCGGCCCGCAAGTGGATCCACTCGATCGTCGCCGAGCCGGAAGTCGGTCAGATCTACGAGGGTACGGTCGTCAAGACCGCCGATTTCGGCGCCTTCGTCAACTTCTTCGGCCCGCGCGACGGTCTCGTCCATATCTCGCAGCTGGCCTCAGAACGCGTCGCCAAGACCTCCGACGTCGTCAAGGAAGGCGACAAGGTCTGGGTCAAGCTCATGGGCTTCGATGAGCGCGGCAAGGTCCGCCTGTCCATGAAGGTCGTCGATCAGGCGACCGGCAAGGAAATCGCTGCTGAAAAGAAGAGCGACGGCGAAGCCGCCGAGTAATCCGTTCCTTAGCGGAACTCAGGGCGCGGAGCGGCATGTTCCGCGCCCTTTTCTTTGACCGAAGGGCAATCGCCCTATCATGTGGACCGCCAGAATGAGCCGAGATGCCCTGAAGACCCTGTTTCACCCCTTCGCGTCGGGACTGCTCGATTTGCCCGCCAAGGGCACGCGTTTTCTCTTCACCGGTGCCGAAGCGGGCTATCGGCTGCCTGAAGGCTTCGAGGCTGAGATCGACGCCGTTCAGCCGCTGCGGTCGCTCTATCGGGCGCTGGAGGCGCAGCGGATCGATGTCAGGCCTACGCTCGACGGCGATGGCTATGACGGAGCGCTCGTTCTTTGCGGCAAACACAAAGGAGAGAACGAAGGCAATATCGCGGAGGCGCTGAAACGCGTGAAAGCCGGCGGTCTCGTCGTCGTTGCCGGTGGCAAGGAGGACGGCATCCAGTCGCTGCGCAAGCGCATCGGACAGCTTGGCTTCGGTGGCGATCATACCCCGAAATATCACGGCATCGCCTTCTGGTTCGACCGTCCTGATGACGTTGAAGCGGCCGTGGCCAAACTGGAGAAACGTCCGGTCCGCATCGACGGCCGTTTTGATGCGGCCCCTGGCATGTTCTCCCATGATCGGGTGGACGAGGGCTCGGAGCTGCTTGCAAGCCGGCTGCCCGACGACTTCCACGGTCATGCGGCGGATTTCGGTGCCGGTTGGGGTTATCTTTCGGTGATGCTTGCCGAGAAGGCGCCGAGGCTCAAGGGCGTCGATCTGTTCGAAGCCGATTACAATGCCCTGGAGGCCGCCAGACGCAACATTACGGAAAACGCTCCCAACCTGCCGGCACGCTTTTACTGGCAGGACCTGACGAGCGAGGAACCGCGTGACAAATACGACCTGATCATGATGAATCCGCCTTTCCACGAGGGCCATGCCGCCGATCACGGCCTGGGCGCTGCGATGATACGCATGGCGGCAAAGTCGCTGAAGAGCGGCGGCAGGATCATGCTGGTCGCAAATCGCGGATTGCCTTATGAGCCGGTCCTGGCCGACGTCCTGAAGGAGAGCGGAGAAATCTGCAGAAACGCGCGCTTCAAAGTGCTCTGGGGCAGGCGCTGAGTGACCCGTTACTGCGGCACAGCGGGATCGAATGTCGGCAGCTGGATGTCCTCGCAGGGCCGTACTTCTTCAACGCCGGCGATTTGAAGCAGTTGGTCCAGCGTTTTCTGGTCGGCGCAGCCGAAAATTGCGCCGATCTCCGGAACGATGCTCTTGACCTCGAAGCCGCGCGCGCTGGCAGCCTCGGCAATCGACTTCGTTTGCGTGAGGTGCATCTCGTCCACGACGATCGAATAGTATAAGCTGTCCATTGTGCAATAGGCTTTCCGTCTGGCGTCCGAGCGATCGGGAAACCTGGATTTCTGCAGCGATCCGCGGCCCCGTGGGTCGGAGCCTGATAAACGCCTGTCTGCCTTCCCACCCGAATATAGTCCTCTGTGGCAGGCAATTCAAACGGCCTGTCAGGCCGCGGACGACCCCGGTGCCTGCACCAGCCCGGAGCCGACGTCGCGGCCTTCCTGAGGCAGGGGTTTGGCATTCTGCTGCAGTGCGGACCAGAGAGCGCTGCCGCGCAGCCCCGGATCGGATTGCGCCCACAGCGCCGCGACGCCGGCGACATGCGGGCAGGCCATGCTGGTGCCCATCATCGTGCGGTATTTTTGCGGAAGGGGAACGCTCGAGAAGATACCGACTCCGGGCGCGGCGATATCGATCTCGCCTCCTTCCGGATTGACGCCACCGGCCGAAAAGGTCGCGACATTCAGCGAGCCGTCCAAAGCCCCCACGGCCAGAATGCTGGGAGCGTTGGCCGGGCTGCTCACGGGCGCGATGAAGCCGAGGCCGCGATTGCTTTCGTTTCCGGCCGCTGCAACGATGAGGCTACCATTTTGCAGGGCGAGCTTTCCGACGCGCTCGTAGAGGAGGCTATGCCGTTCCCCTGACCGTACCGGGGCGCCGACCGACATCGAGATCACCTCGCAGCGCTGGGTGATCGCCCAGTTCATTCCGTTGACGATGTCGAGTTCGGTTCCGAAGCCGCGATTGTTGAGGATCTTGCCGACGAAGAGGCTTGCATCCGGCGCGATGCCGTAGCGCGGAACCATCGGATCGACCGATTTGCCCGCGGCGGTCCCGGCGCAATGGGTGCCGTGGCCCTGAACGTCGTCCACCGTTTCGCCTTTGACGAAGCTCTGCGCGACGATGGCGCGCCCGACATAGTCCGGATGCTTCAGGTCGATACCGGTGTCCAGCACGGCGATTTTTATGCCCTGCCCGGTGAAGGGGCTCTTATGCGCGCCGACGGCCGCGGCGCCCCAGGTGGACTCCTGCGTATCCACGAATTGCTGCTGGGCGAAGACGAAGAATTCGGGGCGCGCTTCCAGGACGGCTTCTTCGTTGACGAGCTGGGTCATCTTGGATGCATGCCGCGCGGCAATCGCTCGCGGAATAAAGGCGATTTGCAGCTCGGGAAAGAACGTCACCTTTCCCGCGGAGATGGCAGGGTTTTCTTGCCTGCCGAATGCGCTGACGCTCACCTCGGACGCGGTCTGCCGTTCCATGATGCGGATGCAATCGGCGGGATCGGCATCGTCGCGCAGTGCGACGATCATCGCACCGGTTGCGATCGGACGCTGGTTTTCCAGAACGGGACTTGTCGGTCCTTGCGAAGCTGCCATCACCACCCTCCATTCCTAACGAACAAAGGGTGGCGTAAAACGGCTGAAAACGCCATCCGCAATATAGTGCGGGCTCCGCGGTGTCGAGAAGGCTCGCTGTCGCCTTCTATTCCGCGTCGGCTCGGCGAAGCGAATCGAGGGCGGGCATGGAGGTGATGTTGAAGCCGGAATCCACGTAGTGTATCTCGCCGGTCACCCCGTTCGACAGGCCGGAGAGCAGATAGAGCGCCGATCCTCCGATGTCTTCGATGGTCGCAGTGCGGCGCAGCGGCGCATTTTTCTGGTTCCAGGAATAGATCGCCCGCGCATCGGATATTCCGGCTCCGGCGAGCGTTCTTACGGGCCCGGCCGAAATGGCGTTGATGCGGATCCCGCGCGGCCCGTAATCGGCAGCGAGATAGCGGACGGAAGCCTCCAGCGCGGCCTTGGCGACCCCCATGACATTGTAGTTGGGGATGACGCGCTGCGAACCGTTGTAGGTAAGCGTCAGCATCGTGCCGCCTTCCTCCATCAGGTCGGCGGCACGCCTTGCGATCTCGGTGAAGGAGAAGCAGGAGATCACCATTGTGCGTGTGAAATTCTCACGCGTCGTGTCGGCATAAAGGCCCTTCAGCTCATTCTTGTCCGAAAAACCGATGGCGTGAACGACGAAGTCGAGCTTGCCCCAGCGCTCCTTGATGGCGGCGATCGTCTCATCGACGGAAGCGATGTCCTCGACGTCGCAGGGCAGCACGAAATCGGAACCGAGCTCGGCTGCGAGCGGCTTGACGCGCCTGCCGAGCGCTTCGCCCTGAAAGGTAAAGGCGAGTTCCGCCCCCTGCGCGGCGAGCGCCTTCGAAATTCCCCAAGCGATGGAGTGATTGTTCGCAACCCCCATGACGAGGCCGCGTTTGCCGTTCATGATCCCGGTCATTTGTCTCACCCGTTATAGCGCTGGAAGACCAGCGTCGCATTCGTTCCGCCGAAACCGAAGGAATTGGACAGCACGGTATCGATCTTGGCGTTGTCGATGCGCTTGCGCACGATCGGAACGCCTTCGAATTCCGGGTCGAGTTCGGTGATATGGGCGCTTTCGCCGATGAAGCCTGCCTGCATCATGAGGAGGCCGTAGATGGATTCCTGCACGCCGGCTGCACCGAGCGAATGGCCGGTCAGCGATTTTGTCGACTGGATATGCGGGATATCGTCGCCGAACACCTCACGGATGGCGCCGATCTCCTTGGAGTCGCCGACGGGCGTCGAGGTGCCGTGGGTATTGATGTAGTCGACCCCGCCCTTCACCGTGGAAAGCGCCTGACGCATGCAGCGCACGGCACCTTCGCCCGAAGGGGCGACCATGTCGTAGCCGTCGGAGGTCGCGCCGTAACCGGTGATCTCCGCGTAGATCCTGGCCCCGCGTGCCTTCGCCCGTTCCAGCTCTTCGAGCACGAGAACGCCGGCGCCGCCTGCGATCACGAAGCCGTCGCGGCTGACATCATAGGCGCGGGAAGCCGTCGCGGGCGTGTCGTTGAATTTGGAGGACATGGCGCCCATTGCGTCGAAAAGGTTCGACATGGTCCAGTCGAGATCCTCGTGGCCGCCGGCGAACATCACGTCCTGCTTGCCCCACTGGATCATCTCGGCGGCATTGCCGATGCAGTGAGCCGAAGTGGAGCAGGCCGACGAGATCGAATAATTGACGCCGTGGATCTTGAACCAGGTGGCAAGTGTCGCCGATGCCGTGGAGGACATCGCCTTCGGCACGGCAAAGGGGCCGATCCGCTTGGGGCTGTTGTTCTTCAGCGTGATCTCCGCGGCCTCGATCAGCGTGCGGGTGGAAGGGCCGCCCGAGCCCATGATGATGCCGGTGCGCTCGTTGCCGCTGATGTCGAATTCTTCCAGCCCGGAATCGGCGATCGCCTGCTTCATCGCCACGTGATTCCAGGTGCCGCCCTGCGAAAGGAAGCGCGCGGCACGGCGATCGACCAAGTCCGTCGTATCCAGATGAGGTGCGCCCCATACCTGGCATTTGAAGCCGTGGTCGGCGAAATCCTGTGAAAAGCTGATGCCCGACTTCGCTTCCCGCAGCGATGCCGTGACTTCGTCAGCATTGTTTCCTATGGAAGAAACGATCCCCAGACCCGTGACAACAACCCGTCTCATAGTTCTGACCTTTTCCTTTTTCCGAAGCGATTCCATAGCCGGAAAGAATGGCTGGCGCCCGCCCCATGTTGATTTCCGGCCTATGCGGCATGCCTTGGATCGGCTGGCCGGCCAGTGCGCATATGGTTCAGCCTGCCTTTTCTTGGAAGAGGCCGACGCGAAGATCGGTCGCCTTGTAGATCACTTCGCCGTCAGCCTTCATCCAGCCGTCGGCAATACCGAGCACGAGGCGCCCGCGCATGACGCGCTTGAAGTCGATGCCGTATTCCACAAGCTTGGTCTCGGGGGTTACCATACCGGTGAACTTGACCTCGCCCGTCGAGATCGCGCGGCCCTTGCCGGGCTCTCCGAGCCAGCCGAGATAAAAGCCGGTCAGCTGCCACATGGCGTCGAGACCGAGACAACCCGGCATCACGGGGTCGCCCTGGAAATGGCAGGGAAAGAACCAGAGGTCCGGCGTAATGTCGAACTCCGCACGGATGTAGCCCTTGTCGTGCGGACCGCCGGTTTCGGAGATGTCAGTGATCCGGTTGAACATCAGCATCGGAGGAAGCGGCAGTTGCGCATTACCGGGGCCGAACATCTCACCTCGGCCGCAGGTCAGGATTTCCTCGTAGTTGAAGCTCGTTTGCCTGGTCGTCATCTGAACTGTCTCATCCCCGATCGTAATGTCTTGCGGACTAGGATTAGAACAGGATCGAGCCGAAATGAAGCATCGGCATGACCCTTGCCATTCCAAACGCGGAAAGGCCTCGTCCGTTTCCGCACCCGCATACATGATGACCGGCCCTACAGCCAGCCCTAAGTGGCCACAAAGCGGGGAACTGTCCGGTTTTCCGCAGGCTGCGGCCTTGCAGCGACTGCTAAAACTATTGAATCAGCGCAATTCAAAAGTTATATCAAAACTTCAAGATTGTTTCGTGAAGTCCAGCAAGAGCGGATTCGTCGCCCATGACGCATGCAAAAGAGATGCCTATCGAAGAGCGCCTTCGCGACTCCGGCCTGCGTCCGACGCGCCAGCGCGTAGCTCTCGGTGCTCTGCTCTTCGCCAAGGGCGACCGACATCTCACCGTCGAGGAGTTGCATGAGGAGGCTGTGGCGGCCGGGGTGCCGGTATCGCTGGCGACAGTCTACAATACCTTGCATCAATTCACCGAAGCGGGCCTGGTTCGGGTTCTGGCGGTCGAGAGCTCCAAAACCTATTTCGACACCAACGTCTCCGATCACCATCACTTCTTCATCGAAGGCGAGAACGACGTCCGCGATATACCGGTGAGCAATCTTGAGATCGGCAACCTTCCCGAACCGCCCGAAGGTATGGAGATCGCGCATGTGGACGTGATCATCCGCCTGCGTCCGAAGAGAACTCGCTGAGCCCTGCGCGCCGCTCGGATATCTTCGAACCGGATTGCCGGTACCTTGATGTCTGCCTGCATCCGATTGTCATCGGGCCTCTTCCTCCAGCACAGCCTCGCAAAAGTTTGCCTGGGATATTCTCGGCTGCCGCGCGGATCGGTCGCCGTTCCGTGCGAGCATGACGCCTGAATTGTCGCCATGGAAAGGGTTGGTGCGATGACCGTCCGTATCAAAATTCTCGCGGCCCTTGCCGCGCTTCTTGGCCTTTCGGCGCTTCCGGCAACGGCGGAAAATTTGATTGCGGACCCAATCGCTGAGGAAAAGATTTCGGTCGGAGCGCGGTGCAAGGCTGCGAGCTTCGCGGAAGACTTTGCCGTTCATGTCGATTTCAATAATGACGGGCTGGAGGACGTCATCACCAATCTCGGCGCCGTCAGCTGCGACGGCAAGCCGGCCGGCTTGTGCAGGGATGTCGGCTGCCCGCACAACTTCTACATCCAGGTGAGCGAAGGCGGGTATTTCTTCGCGGCCAATGCGGATCTTTACGGTTACGACCTGGCGACGCGCTACGGCAACAGGGTTCTCGAGCTGAAGGCGGATGCCGTGTCTTGCGGCCGGGAAGGCCCGGACTATTGCATCATGACCATCCGCGTTCGGGGCGCGCGTTTCGAGACGATATCGAAGAAATGAGCTCAGCCGGGCAGGAGTGCCGACGTGCGGCCGGCCAGATAATAGTAGGCGAGCCCGATCCACTCGCGCATCGCCGTCGTTGCGATCTGCGTGTTCGTCAAAGGCTGCGTGAAGTCGAGGCCGAGTCCCGCCCTGCCGCTGGTGCGGTAGTCGGTGGGCCACGGCAGAACCTCTATCCCGGCTTTTTGGAAGAGCCCCATGGAGCGGGGCATATGGAAGGCGGAGGTGATGAGCAGGCAATTTTCCAGTCCGTTCCCGGCAAGCACCTCCCGGGTGAAGTTCACATTTTCGAAGGTCGTGCGCGAGGAGCTCTCCTGCAGAAGCCGGTCCGGTGAAATCCCGAAGGTTTCGAAAAAGCGTGCGGAGACTTCGGCGTCTCCGGGATAGTCGCCGCTGAGCGAACCGTCTCCGCCGGAGACCAGGATGCGGGCGCCGGGATAGTCCCGGGCAAGGCGAAGCGTCTCGATGAACCGGTCGCCGGCCTGGTTCAGTTCGAATCCGCCGCGACCGGCGATCACGGCTGCTTCGATGGCTCCGCCAAGCACGATGATGCAACCCGGCCCCCGGCAGGAAGTTCAGGGCGCGGAAAGCGGTCTTCGAGCACCTGCAGAGCCACCGTCCCGCTCGACGTGAACAGCGTGACGAACAGAATAAGGGCGGAAAGAAGCGACAGGAGCGTGCGAAGGCCGCTCCACCCCGCCAGGCCGACCAACAAGGCGGCGACGAGAAGAAAAAAGCTGAGCGACAGCGGCTGCGCCAGCAGCCAGAACATCTTGGAAACGATATAGCTCAAACAATCCCCGCGATTCGCAAGCTTGACCAGGCGCAACCGTCTTACCCCGGAGCCATGACGATGCCTATGTCGAGATTGTCGCAGCAAGGAAATTCACTTGCGCGCCTTTTGACGGGATCTCAGCCCTGCCGCCTGTCCCGTCCGGCAGCAGTCTGTAAGCTATTGGGAAAGCTGTTGCGGGGTGGCAGTCAGCGGATCGGGCGGTGCCGTATCCCTCGCGTCTTGGCCGGTGTCGAGCTCGCGGAAGACGAGGATGCTGAAGACGGAAGCGACAAGCAGCGCGATAATGCCGATCATGATCACGCGGATGTTCATTCGCGTTTTCCAATCTTCAGTCGTTCCCACGCCGCTTGAGACATGGATCAGGCATCCCGCTTCTCCGGTTTCTTGTCGTCGGCCTTGGACTTGCGACCTTCCTGCCGGCGATGATCTTCCGGATGCTGGTCGAGTTGCGTGTCGATATCGCGCTCGTCGATCGGCTTTGGACCGCCCTTTTTCCTGTCCTCATCGGCTTTTGAATGCCGTGGATCGGCCATCGCCGCTCTCCTTGTCTTCCGTATGTCATAGGAAAACATGGCGTATCGGGGAAGGTTCCGCCGCCGGCACCAAGTGCCTTGCAACAAGCCATCCGGCTTTGCACGACGCTTCGAACTTAATGGAAATTTGGTGGAGCTAAGCGGGATCGAACCGCTGACCTCTTGCATGCCATGCAAGCGCTCTCCCAGCTGAGCTATAGCCCCATCAGGGTAGGCCGGCTTTGGCCGGACCTGGGATACTCCGTCGGCGGCACCTGCGGAGTGGCGGCTTATTACTTCCGGTTTTCGCAGATGGCAAGCCGAAAAAAATCAAACCCGGCCGATTTTTTGAACCGGCCGGAAACAGAAGGACCTTATGCGTCGTCTTCGTCGCCGGCCACGCCGATGATGTCGCTCATGTCGTCGTCGTCATCGTCTTCGTCCTGCTCGAGGAAGGTGTCGTCATCGTCGTCGCCGATTTCGACATCGTCATCGCCGAGATCCGGCAGATCGTCTCCGCCCGCGGCTTCCTCGTCGGCATCCTCCAGAGATACGAGCTCGACTTCGGTGCTCTCGGTATCGACCTCGTTGACCTCTTCCTCCTCGTCCTTCTCGAGTACGGCTGCCGCAGAGCTTTCTTCGAAGAAGGAAAGCGGATAGGACTTGCCGGTATAGGGGGAGACGATCGGGTCCCGGTTCAGATCATAGAATTTACGGCCCGTTTCCGGGTCTATGCGCTTGGTTCCAAGTTCCGCTTTTGCCACAGTCAAAGCCTCGTGAGTGGCCGGGTTTCTCCGGCGCAGCCGGAAAACCGGCGGTTGGACGGTAAAATGAATTAGCCGGTCCCCATAATCGTCTTGGCTTCGTCTGTCAAAGCCTAACTTTCCGCGGCGCAAGGCATGTTGCCCGCCTTTCTCGGCGGATCGCTTTTTTACATGAGGATGATGACGGTCCGAGTGCTTTATGGTAGGCAGCCCCGGAATTCCGGCGGATGTGCCAGTCCCGATCGAAGGGTTGCCTCGCCAAGCCGGCAAATGGAATGTCAAAGGAATACCCTCCATGTCGCATGGCGCACAGGCAAAGCCCGCAACCGCCCGTCAATCCTCCGGTCTTTCCGGTACCGTCCGCATCCCCGGCGACAAGTCGATTTCGCACCGCTCCTTCATGTTCGGCGGTCTTGCCGGCGGAGAGACCCGGATCACCGGCCTGCTCGAAGGCGAGGACGTCATCAATACCGGCAAGGCCATGCAGGCCATGGGCGCGAAGATCCGCAAGGAAGGCGACGTCTGGATCATCAATGGCGTCGGCAACGGCGCCCTGCTTGCGCCGGAAGCGCCGCTCGACTTCGGAAATGCCGGCACGGGCTGCCGTCTCACCATGGGCCTCGTCGGCGTCTACGACTTCGACTCGACCTTTATCGGCGATGCGTCGCTGACCAAGCGGCCGATGGGCCGCGTCCTGAACCCGCTGCGCGAAATGGGCGTGCAGGTGAAATCCGCCGAAGGTGACCGGCTGCCGGTGACCTTGCGCGGTCCGCAGACGCCGAACCCGATCACCTATCGCGTGCCGATGGCCTCGGCGCAGGTGAAGTCGGCAGTGCTTCTCGCGGGCCTCAATACGCCGGGGATCACCACCGTCATCGAGCCGGTGATGACCCGCGACCATACTGAAAAGATGCTGGCCGGCTTCGGCGCCAATCTCACGGTGGAGACGGACGCTGACGGCGTGCGCACCATACGTCTCGAAGGACGCGGCCGGTTGACCGGCCAGGTGATCGATGTGCCCGGCGATCCTTCCTCGACCGCCTTCCCGCTGGTTGCCGCCCTTCTGGTGCCGGGCTCGGACGTCACGATCCTGAACGTGCTGATGAACCCGACGCGCACCGGTCTTATCCTGACCTTGCAGGAAATGGGCGCCGACATCGAAATCCTCAATCCGCGGCTTGCCGGCGGCGAGGATGTGGCTGATCTGCGCGTGCGCCACTCCGAGCTCAAGGGGGTGAGCGTTCCGGAGGAGCGTGCGCCGTCGATGATCGACGAATATCCGGTGCTCGCCGTCGCTGCCGCCTTTGCCGAGGGCGCGACCGTGATGAACGGGCTCGAGGAACTCCGGGTAAAGGAATCCGACCGTCTGGCCGCCGTGGCCGCCGGGCTCAAGCTGAACGGTGTCGATTGCGACGAGGGCGAGACATCGCTGGTCGTACGCGGGCGTCCGGGCGGCAAAGGCCTGGGCAACGCATCGGGCGCTCTCGTCGCCACCCATCTCGACCACCGCATAGCCATGAGCTTCCTGGTGATGGGCCTCGTTTCGGAGCATCCCGTGACGGTGGACGACGCGGCGATGATCGCGACCAGCTTCCCGGAATTCATGGACTTGATGAAGGGGCTGGGCGCCAGGATCGAGCTTTCGGAGAGCAGGGCGGCCTGATGACGTTCATCATCGCCATCGACGGCCCCGCCGCAGCCGGAAAGGGCACGCTCTCACGCCGCCTCGCCGCCGAATACGGCTTCCATCATCTCGACACCGGCCTCACCTATCGTGCCACCGCCAAGGCGCTCCTGGATCGGGGACTGCCGCTCGATGACGAGACCGTCGCAGCCGACGCTGCCCGTGAGCTCGATCTCGAGGGGCTCGACCGATCCGTCCTGTCCGCGCACGAGATCGGCGAGGCCGCCTCGAAAGTCGCGGTCATGCCGTCCGTCCGCCGCGCGCTGGTCGAGGCGCAGCGCGCTTTCGCGGCGAAGGAGCCTGGCGCCGTCCTCGATGGGCGCGACATCGGCACGGTTGTCTGCCCGGACGCACCGGTGAAGCTCTACGTGACCGCTTCCCCCGAGGTCAGGGCGATGCGGCGCCGCGACGAGATCGCCGGCGCGGGCGGGCAGGCCGATTTCGAGACGATTCTGGCGGATATCGTCCGCCGCGACGAGCGTGATTCCGGCCGCTCCGACAGCCCGTTGAAGCCGGCGCGAGACGCGCACTTGCTTGATACGTCCGAAATGAGTATAGAAGCGGCGTTTTCCGCGGCCAAAGCGATCATCGACGCCGCGCTTAAGCACTAGAACGGATCCCGTCCCCGCGCCGGATTGCTCTTCGAGGCTGAAGAGCGGACGCGTTTCGTTCGTTGTCAACGCTAACCCCGGCGCGCGTGCCTTCAAGGCACATCAGGAGTTTTCATGTCTCAAGCAAACCCCACCCGCGAAGATTTCGCAGCCCTCCTGCAGGAATCCTTCGCAACGCATGACCTGGCCGAAGGCTACGTCACCAAGGGTCTCATTACCGCGATCGAAAAGGACGTCGCCGTCGTCGACGTCGGCCTCAAGGTTGAAGGCCGCATCGCGCTCAAGGAATTCGGTGCCAAGTCCAAGGACGGCACGCTGAAGGTCGGCGACGAAGTCGAAGTCTATGTCGAGCGCATCGAAAACGCGCTGGGCGAAGCCGTTCTGTCGCGCGAAAAGGCTCGCCGCGAAGAGAGCTGGGCCAAGCTCGAAGTCAAGTTCGAAGCCGGCGAGCGCGTCGAAGGCGTCATCTTCAACCAGGTCAAGGGTGGCTTCACCGTCGATCTCGACGGCGCGGTCGCCTTCCTGCCGCGTTCGCAGGTCGACATCCGTCCGATCCGCGACGTCACGCCGCTCATGCACAATCCGCAGCCCTTCGAAATCCTCAAGATGGACAAGCGCCGCGGCAACATCGTCGTTTCGCGCCGTACGGTTCTCGAAGAGTCCCGCGCCGAGCAGCGTTCTGAAATCGTTCAGAACCTGGAAGAAGGCCAGGTTGTCGACGGCGTCGTCAAGAACATCACCGATTACGGTGCGTTCGTCGACCTCGGCGGCATCGACGGCCTGCTGCACGTCACCGACATGGCATGGCGCCGCGTCAACCATCCGTCGGAAATCCTGAACATCGGCCAGCAGGTCAAGGTTCAGATCATCCGTATCAACCAGGAAACCCACCGCATCTCGCTCGGCATGAAGCAGCTCGAGTCGGATCCATGGGATGGCATCGGCACGAAGTACCCGACCGGCAAGAAGATCTCCGGTACGGTCACGAACATCACCGACTACGGTGCGTTCGTCGAGCTGGAGCCGGGCATCGAAGGCCTGATTCACATTTCCGAAATGTCCTGGACGAAGAAGAACGTTCACCCCGGCAAGATCCTGTCCACGAGCCAGGAAGTCGACGTGGTCGTTCTCGAAGTCGACCCGACGAAGCGCCGCATCTCGCTCGGTCTCAAGCAGACCCTCGAGAACCCGTGGCAGGCCTTCGCGCACAGCCACCCGGCTGGCACGGAAGTCGAAGGCGAAGTCAAGAACAAGACCGAATTCGGCCTGTTCATCGGCCTCGACGGCGATGTCGACGGCATGGTCCACCTCTCCGACCTCGACTGGAACCGTCCGGGCGAACAGGTTATCGAGGAGTTCAACAAGGGCGACGTCGTCAAGGCTGTCGTTCTCGATGTGGACGTCGACAAGGAGCGCATCTCGCTCGGCATCAAGCAGCTCGGCCGCGACTCCGTCGGCGACGCTGCCGCTTCCGGCGACTTGCGCAAGAACGCCGTCGTTTCGTGCGAAGTCATCGCGGTCAACGATGGCGGCATCGAGGTGAAGCTCGTGAACCACGAGGACATCACCTCCTTCATCCGTCGCGCCGACCTTTCCCGCGATCGCGACGAGCAGCGTCCGGAGCGGTTCTCCGTCGGCCAGGTCGTCGATGCCCGCGTCACCAACTTCTCGAAGAAGGATCGCAAGATCCAGCTTTCGATTAAGGCGCTGGAAATCGCCGAGGAGAAGGAAGCCGTCGCACAGTTCGGTTCGTCGGATAGCGGCGCTTCGCTGGGCGACATTCTGGGTGCCGCACTGAAGAACCGCGGCAACGCCGAATAATCGTTGCTTCGTTCCTGAAGAACAACGAGCTCGCGAAGAGCGATCTTCGCGGGCTTTTCCATGCCGGCTTCGGCGAAGTCAGGTCCAGTAGTCGCCAAGCTTTTGATAGAAGACGAAGCCGGGATCAGGCGGGCCGACCAGATCCGCGATCTTTTCCCGCTTCCGTTCGGTCTCCTTGTCTTCGTGTCCGGACGAAGCGTCCTCGTCTGCTCCGTTCTCTTCGTCTTGGCCGCTGGCTGCCTGTTCGTCGTCTTCCGCCGCCGGCTGCTCTTCCTCGCGCTCATGCGCGGGCTTTTGCTCATCGAACTCTTCGGGCGCGCCGGGATAAGGCACGAAAGCATAGGAAGGCGTGCCGTCGCGCAGAAGTGGCTGTTGAAGCGGATTGTCGGGCCCGCCGTCTGCTGCCGCCGCCCGTGTTTCGCGCGCGATCGCGGCGACCGGCTTGTCCTCCCGCATATCCGCCGTCTTGGGTATCGTATCGCCGGTCGGCAGCGACGGTGCCGTTTGCCGCGGCGGACTGTCCTCGCCCGCCTGCCGGGGGATGGTGCGCAGGCTCTCCGCAGAAATGATCTCTCCGGTCTGGCGGCCGGCCTGTTCGAGGGCGCGCGCGATCCGGATTTCGAGGTGCTCGTCGGATTCTCCGGGTTGCTGCTCCGGCAAAGGAGCGCCAAGCAGCGATTTGAGCAGGCGGGTCTCGTCTTCCGTCAGGTTTGACAGGAGGGCACCGATCAGCCGGGTGATCGTATCGGACCCGGTGTCGAAATCCAGCGCACCTGTCATATCCGCTGCGCGGGCCTGAAGGAGTTGCCGAGTGTCCGGTATTTCCTGCCCGTTTTCGGCGATTGCGGCAGATGACGGTTGCGGTTCGGCGCCGGAATTTGCAGCCGGGCTCCTTACAGGGATTGCCTCGCCTGAGACCTTCTGCGCGGAAGAAGCCGGAACAGCTTTCCCGCCCCTTTCTGTCGCCAAGGGCTGGAGATTTCCGGATGTTTGCAGTCGCCCCGTGCCTTCCCCATCCGCTTTACGCAATGGGGGAAGACTTTCGACATCGCCGTTGCTTCCAAGCTCGGGTTCGATTTCGAACAGGTGTTTCAGCGCGGCCTGAAGGATCCGGGCGTCCGCAGGCGGAGCTGGAGGATTGAAAGACGTGCTGGACGTGCCTCGGCCAGCATTTCCTTCCGCGATCCACCGGGTCTGGTATGCCGGAAAACGCGGCTGAGATATGTTGGATGGAGGATGCGCATCGGCACCGGCTTGCATGGGAAAGGTCTGCAGGAACGCCGCCAGTTTCTGCGCTGCAGGCCCGTCCGGATTGCGGATGATCTCCGCCAGTACCTTGCTCGGGAGCGCGGTGAGCGCCGCCTTGATCAGCGTTTCGACTGCAGCCCGCGCCTCCGGGGGCACTCTGTTGAGGATATCCGCAAGTTTGCGAATGCTGTCCGCGCCGCGGCCGTCCGGATGTGGCGTTGCTTTCAGGACCTCGAGGAGGATTTCCAGCACTCCCCGAACCGATCCGTCTTCATGTTGCTCGCGAGGCATCTGCTTGAGAAGCACCTCGATGAGATGGACAAGTATCCTGTTTCGCAGGCTCGCGAGCGTTGCAGCGTTCGATCCGCCGTCAAGGGGCGTGCCCGTCGACGGAGCGACGGTCGGCGAAGTTTGGCTCGGCGCTCCATTGGGGGTTGCCACGCGCGGCAGCATCACCGCTCTCCTCGTTCCTCGCTATGCTCCGGAGCGGAGCGCGTTGCGTTTGCGGATAGTCCATCTTCATTCGGATGGCGCATCATGCGCTTCGACGTGATTGACTTGATGCGCGCCTGAACCGACTTGGCGCTTTTACGCGGAGGGGCGGACATGCCGCCGAGCACTGCACGCAGGCAACGGCCGGAAAGGGCATGGGAGTCCGCGGTTCCGAAGCAACTTCATAAAAATAAATCCCATGTTTTGATTAATGGATCGTTAATTTCATGCCGGCGGTTCGCAGGTGCAGCATGAAGGCGGATGGCATGACGATCGCGAAAGCCGTTTTCTCCGGGTCCGGTGCAAGCTGCTGAAGCTGGTTGTTTATTGAATCCGCGCCCTTTTGCGGCCGACATGCTTGCATGAAAGCCGCTATGGATTCATCCTTCCCGGTGAAAGGAGCCGTGAATGACTGTCCGACCGCCGCAATCGCTTTCCAATCCGTCCTCCGCCTCCAGTGGATTGAACCTGCTTGAATATGAGCTGCTTTCAGAGCGGGCGGACGCCTTGGGACGGCATGGTCTCAAGGTGGAAAGGGCGCTGGCCTTGCTGCACGAGCGGCTTGGGGCGGGTTGCGATCCGCAAGAACGCGAGACGCTACTGAACGATGCCGCCGACAAGGTCTGGGCCTTTTTCATCCAGCGCGAAATCTGCGGCCTGCGCAGTCAGAAGGATGCCATCCACCGCTACGGCATTCCGCGTGAAGTCATTGCAAGGCTCGGCATCGTCCGCAAGGGCTGAGCGATGCGCCGTCAGGCTGCCATAAGCTGCTGCGTAATCAGGTCGTAGATGCCGTTGTCGTCGATGCGCAATACGAAGATGTCGTCCTTCGCATCCTCGCGCTTCTTCGTCTCGTCGGCCTGCTGCTCCTGCAGCGTCTTCAGGCTCTCGGCGGTTGTTTGCGGCGGAGCGGGCGGATTGGCCTCGGTATCGGTTTCCTCGGATGGTTCGGCCGCTTCTGCTCGCTCGTTCGCCTCGGCGCCGGATGCCAGAACCTGTATGGCCGAAAGGGCCAGTTCTGTCGTGTCCTGCGGTTCGTCGTCCTTGTCCGTCTTCGGTTTCCCGGTCGCCGCATCATTGGCCTTGCCGACGGCTTCCTGAAGCTCGCGGACGTCTTCCAGCTTTTCTCCGGCTTCAAGAGCGCGAATGTCCTCCTCGCGCTCCTGCCGGGTTTCGGCGTCTTCCACCCGCGTCGGATCCCGCCGCGTGCGCTCGGCCTTCAGCTCTTCGATGGTTTTGGGATCGGCGGTATCCTCCAGCCGGGCGAGTACCTTGCGCATCTCGGGCGTCAGGGCCTTTTCATCGGCAGCTTTGTCGGCAAGCGCATCCTTGACCTGTTGGGCCTCCGGACCATAGGGGTTCTTGATCGCCTCGATCAGGGTCTTTGCGGAAATGCCGAGATCACGAAGGCCTGTCTGCTTCTCCAGATCGGCGCGCGTGCTCGGCAATTTCTGACGCTGCTCGGTCAGCGCCGCGTTCAGCCTTTCCTCGAATGCTGCGTCGGATTCGTCCTCGTTCTGGACGATGCCGTTGGAGATCGCATAACGGGCCACACGATCTGCGACCGCGTCGTCGGTGCTTCCGCCCTCCATGGCCGCCTGAACATTCTCGAGCGTCGTTCCGAGGCCGATGAGGGTAACCTTCGTCGCCTTGCCGAGCGAATTGGTCTTGCTAACCTCTTCGATCATCGCCAGCGCGTCGGTAAGGCGCTGTGCGAAGGCCCTGCTCGTTTCGTCCGGCCTCTGAGATACGCCGAGCGCATCGGCAAAACGGGAGATCAGCTTCGCAAGGTTTTCGGAGTTGCGCGCACGGTCACCGAAGAAGAACTCGTTGATCTTGGTGTTGGACTGGCGTGTCGCCTCGTCGGCCTGAAGGGCGGTCTTCTCAGGGGCGCTCTGCTGCCGGCCGCTCCGCTTTTCGGCCTCTTCCCGCTGACGCTCTTCCACTCCATCGATGATGGATTGCATAAGGCCTGTAGCGATCATCGACTGACCGCTCTGCACCGGTGTCAGCATGGCAACCTCCTGGATTGCCGGCAGGATAAGGTGCAACCTTTAACGCGTCGTTAAGCATCGGCTGCGGTGGGAAGGCGCGCGGCGAAGTCAGCTGTGCGCGAAAATGTCCGCTTCTTCCCAGCCGAGCAGATCGAGCTTCGCGCGCGTCGGCAGGAAGGCGAAGCAGGCCTGTGCGTGATCCATCCGCCCGTCGCGCAGCAGCCGTGCCGTCAGCTTGTCGCGAAGCGCGTGGAGATGCAGGACGTCGGAAGCGGCATATTCCAGCTGGGCTGGAGAAAGCGTTTCGGCCGCCCAGTCCGAGGACTGCTGCTGCTTGGAAATGTCGATGTCGAGCATTTCCTTGAGATTGTCCTTCAGCCCGTGCCGGTCCGTATAGGTCCGCGTCAGCCTGGATGCGATCTTGGTGCAGAAGACAGGCGTCGTCGTAACCCCGAAAGTGTGGAAGAGAACGGCAATGTCGAAGCGGCCGTAGTGGAATATTTTCTGGCGCTGCGGATCGGCCAGCATGGCCACCAGGTTCGGCGCGTCCTTCTGGCCCGCGGCAATTCTTATGACGTCCGCCGTACCATCGCCTGGCGAGAGCTGCACCACGCAGAGCCGGTCGCGACGTGGGATCAGTCCGAGCGTTTCGGTGTCGATGGCGATCGCATCCGTATAGCGCGCCGCATCCGCAGCCGAAATATCGCCCTCGTGATAGCGTATTGCACTCGCCATGAAACACCTCATATCAAACATCACAAATGTGAGAGGGCTATAGCGCATGTTTGCCGCTGCGGGTACTCTCCGGACAAAAGATATGTGCGCCGCAGGTCGGCAGCGGAATTGTTTTATGACTGTAAGAAGAATGCTGGTGGTGCTCATATCTGCGATTGTTTTCGCCGCACCTTTCGCCGTTCCGGCCGGGGCCACCGCTGAAACTGCGCTCGACTTCAAGAATTTTGGCCGAGACAAGAAGACGTTCGACGAACTGCCGGGAGTTCAGCTGCGCGACGAAAAGAAGTCGGGCAGCGATGTCGTCTGCGTCACGCGCCATATCGAGCCGCGCTTCGGGGCGAGCTGGCGCATCCGCCGCGAGCTCTACTATTTCTGCACAAAGGACGGCGTGACGTATGAAAGCGACCGCGCACCCATCTCGCGCGAGCGGGACTTGCGCGGCTACGGCTGGTGAGCGGCTGATTGAACCACTTTCAGGATTCGTAACGAAGAAGAAGGAGCCGCTTGCGCGGTGCCGGGAGGAAACATGACGGAAACGAGCTTGCCGCTGGTCATAAGCGCGCCGGAACCGAGGACGCTCGATCTTATCTTCACCGAAGAGGCTCTTGCCCGCCTTCGTGCCGATTATAGGATCATCGAAGCTGATCCGGAGAACATTGCCGGATTGGGAGACGCGGTACTGTCGCAAGTGCGTTACATCATCGGCCAGCCGCCGCTTTCCGCCGCGACATTGGCGCGCATGCCGCAGCTCAAATGCATTCTGAACGTCGAGAGCAATCTCATCAACAACATGCCCTACGAGGTGCTTTTCGAACGGGGCATCCATGTGGTGACCACCGGGCAGGTCTTCGCCGAACCGGTGGCCGAACTCGGCCTTGCTATGGCGCTCAATCTCGCGCGCGGGACAATTGATGCCGATCTGGACTTCCGCGAAGGGAAGGAACTCTGGGGAGGGGAGGGCAACAGGAACGCGCGCCTGATTTCCGGCTCCGACATCGGCATTGTCGGTTTCGGCGATCTCGGAAGGGCGCTGAACCGGGTGCTTTCCGGTTTCCGGGCCCGCATCCGGGTATTCGATCCATGGCTGCCGCCATCTATCCTGAAGGAGAACGGGGTCGAGCCTGCCTCCCTCGAGACCGTGCTTGCGGAAAGCGATTTCGTCTTTGTGGTCGCAGCGGTCACGAGCGAAAACAAGGGCTTTCTCGGTGCGGAGGCCTTCGCCGCGATGCGGCCGGGCGCAGCTTTCATCCTGCTCAGCCGGGCCGACGTCGTGGATTTCGACGCGCTGATGGCGGCCGTGGAATCCGGCCATATCCTCGCCGCAAGCGATGTCTATCCGCAGGAGCCGCTGTCGGCGGAGCATCCGGTGCGCAGGCTGAAGGGTTTCGTCCGCTCCGCCCACCGCGCCGGGGCGCTCGACAGTGCATTCAAGAAGATGGGCGAGATGGTGCTGGAGGATATGGCTCTGATGGATCGTGGCCTTCCGCCGATGCGCTGCAAGCGCGCCGAACGCGAGACGGTATCCCGGATGCGGTCGAAGCCGGTGAGCGTCAACTAGCAGCTGCGGATCACGAGGCGCGTTGAGCGATCCGCTTCTGCCCCGGAAGCGGAATGGAAATTTCTGCAAATCCGAGGTTGGCATTCGGCGCGCTAGCGCATACGAAGTCGCACCGACGCCGGCCGTGAATTCGGCCGGGAACGGAGTGCCCCAGGTCTCCGCGCCAGATTTTCAAAAGCATCGACAGGGCAATGTCATGATCGAGACACCGTACTATTTGATAGATAAGGCGAAACTGCTCCGGAACATGGAGAAGGTCGCCTATGTCCGGCAAAAGTCCGGAGCGAAGGCCCTGCTGGCCCTCAAATGCTTTGCGACGTGGTCGGTCTTCGATCTGATGCGCGACTATATGGACGGCACCACATCCTCCTCGCTCAACGAGGTGCGCCTCGGCCATGAACGCTTCGGCAAGGAGACCCACGCCTACAGCGTCGCCTATGCGGATTACGAGATCGACGAGGTCGTCGGCCACGCAGACAAGATCATCTTCAACTCGATCGCCCAGCTCCATCGCTTCGCCGACAAGGCTTCCGGCATCGTCCGGGGGCTGCGCCTCAACCCGCAGGTGAGTTCGTCCAGCTTCGATCTCGCCGATCCGGCCCGCCCCTTCTCCCGCCTCGGCGAATGGGATGTGGCGGAAGTCGAGAAGGTGATGGACCGCATCAGCGGCTTCATGATCCACAACAACTGCGAGAACAACGATTTCTGCCTGTTCGATCGCATGCTTGGCCAGATCGAGGAGAAATTCGCTTCTCTCCTTGCGCGAGCTGACTGGGTAAGCCTTGGCGGAGGCATCCATTTCACCGGCGAAGATTATCCTGTCGATGCGTTCTGCGACCGATTGAAAGCTTTTTCGGAGAAATACGGCGTACAGGTCTATCTGGAGCCCGGCGAGGCCTCGATCACCAGGTCCGCCACGCTCGAAACCACCGTGCTCGATACGCTCTACAACGGCAAGCATCTTGCGATCGTAGACAGTTCCATCGAGGCCCATATGCTCGATCTGCTGATTTACCGGGAAAGCGCCAAGGTGTCGCCGAACACCGGGCCGCACCGCTATATGATCTGCGGCAAGTCCTGCCTTGCCGGCGATATCTTCGGCGAATTCGATTTCGAGCGGGAGCTGAAGGTCGGCGACCGCATCTCGTTCCAGGATGCAGCCGGTTATACCATGGTCAAGAAAAACTGGTTCAATGGCGTGAAGATGCCGGCGATCGCCATCAGGGAGATCGATGGCAGCATTCGAACGGTCCGCGAATTCACCTACGCGGACTATGAACAGAGCCTCTCCTGAGGCGTTAGCACTGGATAGAAGGAGATATCCCTCAACATGAAGAAAAATGTCCTCATCATCGGCGCCGGCGGCGTCGCCCAGGTGGTGGCGCATAAATGCGCGCAGAACAACGATATCCTCGGCGACATCCACATCGCCTCGCGCACCAAGTCGAAATGCGACGCGATCGTTGCAAGCGTGCACGAGAAAAAGGCGTTGATGAAGCCGGGCGTCGTCGAAGCGCATGCCTTGGATGCGCTCGACGTCGAAGCGACGAAGGCGCTGATCGAGAAGACCGGTGCTGAGATCGTCATCAATGTGGGCTCGGCCTTCGTCAATATGTCGGTGCTTCGCGCCTGCATGGATACGGGTGCGGCCTATATGGACACGGCGATCCACGAGGAGCCGAACAAGATCTGCGAAACGCCGCCGTGGTACGGGAACTACGAATGGAAGCGCGCGGCCGAATGCAGGGAAAAAGGCATTACCGCCATCCTCGGCGTCGGCTTCGATCCGGGCGTCGTCAACGCCTATGCCAGGCTTGCCAAGGACGAGTATTTCGACAAGGTCACCGACGTCGATATCGTCGATATCAATGCCGGCAATCACGGAAAATATTTCGCCACCAATTTCGATCCGGAGATCAACTTCCGCGAATTCACCGGCGTCGTCTATTCCTGGCAGAAGGGCGAGTGGCAGGTGAACAAGATGTTCGAGATCGGCAAGGAATTCGATCTGCCGGTCGTGGGCCCGCGCAAGGCCTACATGACTGGTCACGACGAGATCCATTCGCTTTCGAAGAATATGGATGGAGCGGATGTCCGCTTCTGGATGGGCTTCGGCGACCACTATATCAACGTCTTCACCGTGCTGAAGAACCTAGGGCTCCTTTCCGAACAGCCCGTCAAGACGGCCGAAGGGCTCGAGGTCGTGCCGCTGAAGGTCGTGAAGGCGGTCCTTCCCGATCCGTCGTCGCTCGCTCCCGACTACGAAGGCAAGACCTGCATCGGCGATTTCGTGAAGGGCGTGAAGGATGGCAAGGAGCGCGAGGTCTTCATCTACAACGTGGCCGACCATAGGCAGGCCTATGAGGAAGTGGGCTCTCAGGGGATTTCCTACACCGCCGGCGTTCCGCCTGTCGCCGCAGCCATGCTGATCGCGTCGGGAGAATGGGACGTGAAGCAGATGGCCAATGTCGAGGAACTGCCTCCGCGCCCCTTCCTCGATATCCTGAACCGCATCGGATTGCCGACGCGGATCAAGGACGAAAACGGCGATCGTGCACTGACCTTCTCCTGAGCACGGCAACAAGGATCCAGCGCGCCGGATCGGCCGATCGGGCGCGCTGTCGACATCCGGTCAGGCCATTTCCTTGAAGAGGACGTTCTGATCGAGGAGATAGCGGGAAAAGAGCGGCAGGCTGGCGCCGCCGATGGCGCGCGCACGGCTGCCGACGCCGCCCTCGATCACTTCGGGCATGATCACGCCCTGCAGGTCATGACTGTCGAGCGCAGCGCGGGTCGCTGTGACGATACGCTCCCGCACCCATTCCGGGAATCCTCCGTCGATGATCGCCGCGGCGAAATCGATGACGGACGCCGCCGATATCACCGCTTGCGCCAGTGCGGCTGCCGTTTCCTGGATCCATATCTCCAGCGGCTCGCCGAAGTCGATCCAGCCTTCCGGCGAGTACCAGAGCGGCTTCGGATCGATGCCGTGGGCACGCAGCCGGTTTTCGAGCACGAAGACCGAAGCGATCTTGAGGAGCTGGACCGTGCGGCCGTCGGGACCCTGTACGGGAAGCGGTCCGATTGCTCCCGCCGTTCCGGTCCGGCCGGAAAAGAGGGCGGAATTGAGCACCACTCCTCCGCCGATGAAGGAGCCGATGAAGAAATAGATGAAATCGGGATAGTTCGGTCCGACGCCGAAGATGAGTTCTGCGGCGCAGGCGCTCGTCGCGTCGTTCTGCAGAAAGACGGGATGGGAAACGCGTTCCGAGACCTCCCGCTGCAGATCGATATCGCGCCAGCGGTCCATGTCGCTCTGCGGCGCGCCGACCTCGGGCGCCCAGTTCCACAGCAGGAACGGCGCTGCGATGCCTATGCCGGCGATGCGCGCGCGCTCCCTCGGTGTCAGGCGCGCTTCGAGTTCGTGGATGCCTTGCGTAACGAATGCGAGGATTTCGCCGGGCATCGGATAGGGATATATCCGACGGATCTCATGCCGGATTCCGCCGACGAAATCCATGAGAACAAGATCGGCGCTGCGCCGGCCGATCTTCACGCCGAATGAATAGACGGCGTCGGGGTTCAGCCGCATCGGCGTCGAGGGCTGGCCCACCTTGCCGCGCATGAGTTCGCCGCGGATGAGAAGATCGTCCTGTTCCAGCGCGCGCATGATGACCGAAACAGTCTGGGCGGAAAGGCCGCTGCGTCTGGCGATTTCCGCTTTCGAGAGGCTGCCGTGGCGGCGCACGAGCGACATGACGAGGCGCTCGTTGTAGGCGCGTACGCGGACCTGGTTCGCACCGCCGCCCGCATCGAGCACCATCGCCGGCGTAGCCAGTCCGGCTCTTTCAGACATAGAACTTCCTCCCCGGACATGTCTTCCGACGCGAGCCGCTCCCACGTGCCCGACATACGAGGCCATTCCCGGCCTACTGCGGATGTCCGCCCCTACCATGGCACATCGAATAAATAATTCAATTCGATTTATTTATTGACAGGCGTTTCGATTGATGTTTGTCTTTTCGTCGGAGGCGCAAGCGGCGTGGAGGAGACACGTGCCGCATGTGCAGCCGGATGCCAGGATCGGCGTCCCGTCATTTTCCTCGGGAGGATTACATGAAGAAAACCGTCATCTCCGCCACTCTCGCTGCGCTCGCGCTTGGCGTCGCCTTTGCCTCGCCGGCATCGGCCGCCGACGACGTGACCGCCTGCCTCATCACCAAGACCGATACGAACCCTTTCTTCGTCAAGATGAAGGAGGGCGCCGCCGCGAAGGCGCAGGAGCTAGGCGTCACCCTTAAGTCCTATGCCGGCAAGATCGACGGCGATTCCGAAAGCCAGGTCGCGGCGATCGAGACCTGCATTGCCGACGGTGCCAAGGGCATCCTGATCGCCGCTTCCGACACCCAGGGCATCGTTCCGTCCGTGCAGAAGGCACGTGACGCCGGCATCCTGGTGATCGCTCTCGACACGCCGCTCGAGCCGCTGGACTCCGCCGACATGACGTTCGCGACCGACAACCTGCTCGCCGGCGAACTGATCGGCAAATGGGCTGCCGCATCGCTCGGCGATGCCGCAAAGGATGCAAAGATCGCCTTCCTGAATCTCACCCCCTCGCAGCCCTCCGTGGATGTGTTGCGCAACCAGGGATTCATGAAAGGCTTCGGCATCGATGTCGCGGACATCAACAAGATCGGCGACGAGAGCGACCCGCGTATCGTCGGCCACGACGTGACGAACGGCAACGAGGAGGGCGGCCGTACGGCCATGGAAAACCTCCTGCAGAAGGATCCCTCGATCAACGTCGTCCACACGATCAACGAGCCCGCCGCCGCCGGCGCCTATGAAGCGCTGAAAGCCGTCGGCATGGAAAGCAATGTGCTGATCGTCTCCGTCGACGGCGGATGCCCGGGCGTCAAGAATGTCGCCGAAGGCGTAATCGGCGCAACGTCGCAGCAATATCCGCTGCAGATGGCCGCGCTCGGCGTCGAGGCGATCAAGAAATTCGCCGATACCGGCGAGAAGCCGAAGCCGACCGAAGGCAAGAACTTCTTCGATACAGGCGTGACGCTTGTGACCGACAAGCCGGCTCCGGGTGTCGATTCCATCGATACCAAGGAAGGCACGGAGAAGTGCTGGGGCTGAAGCCTGTCACGCCGCTTCGGAAATAAGGCGAGGGCGGCCCCGGCCGCCCTTTCCGTAAGCATCGACAACGGCTTTTGACAAAGAGCGCAAAACATGCCCTGCTCCTTGGAGCCTGACGAACGTTCCGGGCGATCGCGTCCGAACGTCCGGATCTGGCCGGAAACCCCTTGGGAGAAGGGTTCAAGACGGGAGGACCGCCATGAGCGAGCCGCAAGCCGCCACGCAGCCGCACAATGAATATGAAAGGGGACTTGCCAACAGTTCGGCGCAGGTCGCATCCTTCGACACGCACGACAAGTCGCTGGTCCAGAAATTCCAGCATTTCCTGCATTCGAGCCCGGCTGCGGTACCGCTTATCGTGCTCGTTCTGTCGCTGATCGTCTTCGGGATCATTCTCGGCGGCAAGTTCTTTTCCGCCTTCACCCTCACGCTTATCCTGCAGCAGGTCGCGATCGTCGGCATCGTCGGCGCGGCGCAGACGCTGGTGATCCTGACCGCAGGCATCGATCTGTCGGTGGGCGCTATCATGGTGCTCTCGTCGGTGGTGATGGGCCAGTTCACGTTCCGCTACGGCCTGCCGCCGACGCTTTCCATCCTGTGCGGCTTCGCGGTGGGTGCACTTTGCGGTTTCATCAACGGCGTGCTCGTGGCGCGCATGAAGCTGCCGCCCTTCATCGTGACCCTCGGCATGTGGCAGATCGTGCTGGCGTCGAACTTTCTTTATTCCGCCAACGAAACGATCCGCGCGCAGGATATTTCGGCAAACGCCTCCATCCTGCAGTTCTTCGGCCAGAACTTCCGCATCGGCGGAGCCGTCTTCACCTATGGCGTCGTCACGATGGTGCTTCTGGTGGCGCTGCTGTGGTACGTGCTCAACCGGACCGCCTGGGGCCGGCATGTCTATGCCGTCGGCGACGATCCGAATGCCGCCGAGCTCGCCGGCGTCAACGTCAAGCGCATGCTGATCGCGGTCTACACGCTTTCCGGCCTTATTTGCGCGCTTGCCGGCTGGGCCCTGATCGGGCGCATCGGCTCGGTTTCGCCAACCGCCGGCCAGTTCGCCAACATCGAATCGATCACTGCGGTGGTGATTGGCGGCATCTCCCTTTTCGGCGGTCGCGGATCGATCCTCGGCATGCTTTTCGGCGCGCTTATCGTCGGCGTGTTCTCGCTCGGGCTACGGCTCATCGGCACCGATCCTCAGTGGACCTATCTCCTGATCGGCTTGCTGATCATTGCCGCTGTCGCGATTGACCAATGGATCAGAAAGGTAGCAGCTTAATGAACAAGGAGCCCATTCTCACGGCACGCGGCCTGGTCAAGCGCTATGGCCGGGTCACGGCGCTCGATCAAGCCGATTTCGATCTCTATCCGGGAGAAATCCTCGCGGTCATCGGAGACAACGGCGCGGGCAAGTCCTCGATGATCAAGGCGATCTCCGGCGCCATCACGCCGGACGAGGGTGAAATCCATCTGGACGGCCAGCCGGTTCACTTCCGCTCGCCGATCGAAGCGCGCAAGGCGGGCATCGAGACGGTCTACCAGAATCTCGCACTTTCGCCGGCGCTCTCGATCGCCGACAACATGTTCCTCGGGCGGGAGCTGCGCAAGCCCGGCGTCATGGGCCGCGTCTTCCGTGCCCTGGATCGCACTGCGATGGAGAAATTCGCGCGCAACAAGCTCTCCGAACTCGGCCTTATGACGATCCAGAACATCAACCAGGCGGTAGAGACCCTCTCGGGCGGGCAGCGCCAGGGCGTTGCCGTCGCCCGTGCGGCTGCCTTCGGTTCCAAGGTCATCATTCTCGACGAGCCGACGGCCGCCCTCGGCGTCAAGGAAAGCCGGCGGGTGCTCGAGCTCATCCTGGACGTGCGGCAGCGGGGAATTCCGATCGTTCTGATTTCGCATAACATGCCGCATGTGTTCGAGGTCGCCGACCGGATACATATCCATCGTCTCGGCCGCCGGCTCACGGTCATCAATCCGAAGGACTATTCGATGTCCGACGCAGTCGCCTTCATGACGGGAGCCAAGGAAGCGCCGAAGGAAGTGCTCGCCGCATGACATTGGAAGAAATCGGCGAAAGCGTTGTCCGTCGGGCCGATGGCATGCGGCGCTGCCTCGTCGCGATCGCCGGCCCTCCGGGTGCCGGCAAGTCCACTCTTGCCGACGCATTGAACGATGCCCTCAAAGCCCGCGGGGAGAGTTCCGAAATCCTGCCGATGGACGGCTTCCATATGGATAACGGCATCCTGGAAGCGCGCGGCCTGCTCCCGCGCAAGGGCGCACCTGAGACATTCGACGTGCGTGGCTTCGCCGATATCCTCGAGGCCGTGCGCAGGGCGGAGGAGGAGGTCCTGGTCCCGGTCTTCGACCGCTCCCGCGAAATCGCGATCGCATCGGCTCGTCCGGTCGGACCGGAAACGCACATCGTGCTGGTGGAGGGCAATTATCTGCTCCTCGACGAACAGCCATGGGCGAAGCTCGAAGGCAAATTCGACCTTACGATCTTCGTCGGGCCTCCGTACGAGGTGCTGGAGGAGCGATTGAGGCAGCGCTGGATCCACTATGGCCTCGACGAAGCGGCAATCCAGTGGAAGCTTTACGGTAACGACCTCCCGAACGGCCGGCGCATCATCGAGAAATCGCGCCCCGCCGATATCCGGATTGAAACATTCTGAGGCGGCCGCCGTATAAGAGAATTGTCTTGCGATATGCCTAAATGCTAAGCGCACCGGCATGGAAGCGGAGAGACGAGCCATGACCGATACCTCGATCACCGAAATCACCATCCGGCGTCCGGATGACTGGCATCTGCACCTGCGCGACGGCGAGATGCTGCAGGGCGTGATCGGCGATACGAGCCGCCATTTCGCCCGCGCCATCGTCATGCCCAATCTGGTGCCGCCCGTGGTGACCACCGCGGACGCTTCGGCCTATCGCGAGCGGATCATGGCCGCACTTCCCGCCGGTGACCGGTTCCAGCCGCTGATGACGCTCTATCTGACCGAGCATACCGACCCCGATGATGTCGAGGAGGGCGGGAAGAGCGGCCTGATCACTGCCGTGAAGCTCTATCCGGCCGGCGCGACCACCAATTCGCACAGCGGCGTGAGGGACATCGAGAAGGCCATGCCGGTGCTGGAGCGGATGGCAAGGGTCGGGCTGCCGCTTTGCGTGCATGGCGAGGTGACGACGCCGGAAGTGGATATCTTCGACCGGGAAGCGGTATTCATCGAAACCGTGCTGGATCCGCTGAGAAAGCGCCTGCCCGAGCTCAAGATCACGATGGAGCACGTGACGACGAAGGACGGGATAGATTACATCAGATCATCGAAGGCGAATCTTGCCGGATCGATCACGACGCACCACCTTATCATCAACCGCAACGCCATCCTCGTCGGCGGCATCCGACCGCATTATTACTGCCTGCCGGTCGCAAAGCGCGAGCATCACCGGCTCGCTCTGCGTGCGGCGGCGACATCGGGCGACCCGCGTTTCTTCCTTGGGACGGATTCGGCACCGCATGCCGATCCTCTGAAGGAATGCGCCTGCGGCTGTGCCGGTATCTATACCTCGATCAACACGATGAGCTGCCTGGCGCATGTCTTCGAGGAGGAGGGCGCGCTCGACCGGCTGGAAACCTTCGTCTCGCTCAATGGCCCGGCCTGGTATGGCCTGCCGGAGAACGAGGAGCGCATCACGCTGGTGCGGCGGGATCAGCCGCTCAAATTCCCGCCGAAGATAGAGACCGGCGCCGGCCCGGTGACCGTATTCGATCCGATGTACCCGCTTTACTGGGAAGTCGGGCAGTAGGGCGCGGGCGGCTCAGATAAAGGGCCGGACCTTCTCCTTCAGCCCTTCCCAGCCGGAAATCTCCAGCAGCACGTCCGGCTCCAGAACCTCGCAGCCACGCTCCACCCAGCGTATGAGTTGTCGCGCCGCCAGCTTCTTCAGGGTCTTGTTCGTATGAACCAGCGATAGGCCGAGCGTATCGGCCACGTGCTGCTGCGTTACCGGAATGACCCTCCTCGAAGAATCGATGAGGCCGACGGACCGGGCGCGCTGATGGATGAACGATAGAAGATAGGCGGCGCGCTCCAAGGCCGTGCGGCGGCCGATGCTCAGAAGATTTTCATCGAGGATGCGTTCCTCATGGGCGGCGATCCAGGTGAGGTCATAGGCGAGGGAGGCGTGGCGCTCGAACAGCTTTTCCAGTTTCCTTCTCTCGAAAACGCAAAGCGTGACGCCGGAAAGCGCCTCGACGGAATGGTCCATCTCATGCATCAGCCCGCCCTGAAGTCCGACAAGGTCGCCGGGCATGAGATAATTCATGATCTGGCGGCGCCCGTCCGGCAGAAGCTTGTAACGAAAGCCCCAGCCGCTGAGCAGTGTGAATATGTGCGCGCTGTGCGTGCCTTCCACAAGGATGGTCGCTCCGCGCTCCACGGACAGTTCGCCATTCTTGAAATCAAGGACGAAATCCAGCTCGTGGGGTGCAAACTCACGAAAGGTGGAAAGGGAGCGCAAGGGACATTGCGTACACGGCGTGCGCCAACGCCCGGCGAGGCTTTGGGATACCTCGGCGTCCATCAGCGTATCGCCGGTATATGCAGGAAAAGTCGAAGCCGCGCTTCTGTCATTGATGATCCCTCTCTGAGCGAGCATATCAACGCACGCGAATAAATCCAGTTCCGCGAAAGAACGGCCTTTTATGTCTTTTTTAAATGACGGGCGGCGGCGCGGACACCACTGTCCGCCTGAAAATGCCGGCACTCGCTGCAGGCCATTCCGTTACGCTATTTCCCAGGAGCCGGCATGAACAGCATAATTCCCCATATCGTCATCGTTGAAGGGGAGTTCCTGATCGCGCTGGAGGCCGAATTTTTCATCAAGAATGCGATTGAAAGCAGGATTTCGCTGGTCCGCATGGAGCAGCTGGACGAATGGAGTGACGAGGCCCTGAAGACGGCGACGCTGTGCCTGCTGGACGTGCCGCTCGATCCTTCGGCTGTCCTGCTACGAGCTCGCCGGCTTGCCGATCTCGGCGTATCGGTGCTTTTCACGACCGTTTCGGAAGAGTATCGCCACGGTGTTGCCGGCTTCGAGACCATTCCGGTGATCACGAAGCCGTACGATGGCGATGCGCTTGTCCGCACCATCCGGTCCTTGCTCAGCGTTGACGAGCCGTCCAGGCAGGCTTCTCCTTAGAGCGGTTCCGTTTTTCTTTGAATCCGGAATTTCTTTAGAATTGACGGCCCAGTTTCGCGTCGACGGACTGGCTGTTGGCGCCGCGTATGGCGAAGAAGAGCATGATTGCCGTCCACAGGATGGATTTCTCGGCGCCGCCGAGACCTTCGCTCCTTACGATCCAATGAAAATAGACAGTGACCGCCAGGACGAATGCCGCAGCGACTGCGGCAGGTCTCGTGAAAAGCCCGATCGCAATCAGGATGCCACCGAAGAATTCGGTCGCGGCCAGTAGCGGCGACCACAAGGCACCCGGATAGAAGCCCAGGCTTTCGACCATGCCGCTGGCACCGAAAGGATTGATGATCTTGCCGTAGCCATGCGTGACGAGAAGCAGGCCCGCCAAAACACGCAGCAGCGTTTCCGCGCTTTCGCCGAGAGCATTGTAGAGGCCGCCGAGCGCCGGAATGATGAGGCGCGGGCGGCTGGATGTAACGTCGCTCATTCGTTGTTCCTTTCGAAATGGAGCTTCCATGCTTGTTCTTCAGGCGGTTTCGCCGGACAAGACCTGTGTTGATAAATCGTGGTAAAGTCCGTTGACATTCACGTGATACGCATTGGAGTTTATAGGGTCTTCAATTTGCCGGGCTGCCCCGGCAGCCTCATCACGGACAGAGCACATGACGGACAAACCCCGCGTTTCCATTCTCTACTGCACGCAATGCAACTGGCTGCTGCGTGCGGCTTGGATGGGGCAGGAGCTGCTTTCCACCTTTTCCGACAGTCTGGGCGAAGTGGCGCTCGTCCCCGGTACCGGGGGGAATTTCGAGATCCGCGTCAACGACGACCTTATCTGGGAGCGCAAGCGCGACGGCGGCTTTCCCGGTCCGAAGGAACTGAAGCAGCGTGTGCGAGACATCATCGAGCCGGAGCGTGATCTCGGGCATATAGACAAGAGCTGAGGCAAAAAGAAATGGCGGGCCTGGCCCGCCATTTCTCATGGGAATCGAGGTGTCCGTCTCAGCGGTAAGGCGAGTAGCAAACGCGATACACGCCTCCGCCCGCATGGTACCGATTGGTTGCCGGATTATAGGTTCGATACCGGTTCAGGCACCAGCGGACATGAGCGTTGCCGCGATAGGGCCGCGGACGATAGTAGCGGCGTGCATGATAACGCGGACGATGGTAGCGGGGGCGTTCCCGCCAGCACCGATAGGCATTGCAGACGACCCGCGCCTCAACGACATTGCTCTTCGCCTCGATCTTGCCGGCGGGCGCCGCAAGCGGCATGGCCTGGCTGGCGCTGATGGGTGCTATCGCAGATGCAATGCTCATGGCACAACTGAAAACAAAATTCCGAGTCCTGGACATCGTCTCTCCTCTCTGCTCCACAAGATGGGATGGGCCCCCGATCTCCGTCCCTGCTTGATATAACGTTCATTCTTTTTGTTTTATTCGTGACTGGAGCGCCCTATCTCTTCAGGGGGCGCCGGCAGTGTTCGCGATTGCCGGTTGCAGTGCATGAAACGGACTACTGGCTCCCGATCCTCCATCGGGGCCAAGAGCATGTGGGAGTAAACGATGAGCCTGAAATTCGGCACCAGCGGGCTGCGCGGCCTATCCGTTGAACTCGAGGGGGAGCCGACGGCGCTCTATGCGACAGCTTTCGCTCGCCATCTCCTGACGACCGGCATGGCCCGTCCCGGCGATACGGTTCTGGTCGGGCGGGACTTCCGCGATTCGAGCCCCGGTATCGCGGCGTTCGCCATCGGCGCTCTGAAGGCGGCCGGTTTGGAGCCCCGCGATTGCGGCCCCGTCCCGACACCGGCACTCGCGCTTTATGGTCTGGGGCTCGATGCTGCCTGCCTGATGGTGACGGGATCGCATATTCCGGCCGACCGTAACGGCATAAAGTTCTACAGGCCGGATGGCGAAATCGGAAAGGACGACGAGGGTGCCATCAGCGCGATAGCTGCGGCAATGCGCGATGCGAATGAAAGAGTTCCGGCGGCCCCTGCTGCGGCGCCCGATTGCTCCGCGGAAGTGGAGGCGCTTTTCCTGGAGCGCAACAAACGCCTGCTTTCGCCGTACGCGCTGAAGGGGATGAAGATCGGCGTCTACCAGCATAGCACCGTCGCGCGCGACCTCTTCGTGGACGTGCTGACGCATTACGGTGCCGATGTCGTTTCCCTCGGTCGCTCCGACACGTTCATTCCCGTCGACACGGAGGCCGTATCCGGGGAAACGGTCGCAAAGCTTACGGAATGGGCCGGGCAATTCGGGCTCGATGCCATCGTCTCGGCAGACGGCGATGGGGACCGGCCGCTTCTGGCCGACGAGAAGGGGCAGCCGCTCCGCGGCGACCTCCTGGGGTTGATCGCCGCCGGCTTTCTCGGGGCCGAAGTCGTTGCGACGCCGGTCACGTCGAATTCCGGTATCGAGGGCGCCGGAGACTATCGCGTCCTTCGCACGAAAGTCGGTTCGCCCTTCGTGATCGCCGCCATGGCCGATGCTCTATCGGCAGGGGAAAAGCGCATCATGGGCTTCGAGGCGAATGGCGGCACGCTGACGGCAAGCCCCTTCGAAGTCAATGGCTACACCCTGTCGCCTCTGCCGACCCGGGACAGCTTCCTGCCGGTTCTTGCGGCGCTCTCGCTTGCCGCGGGGCGGCGGGAGTTCCTGTCTGCGGTCGCGGGTTCGTTTTCGCTCCCCGTTGCCGCAAGCGACCGGCTGGAGAACTTTCCGACGGATACGAGCGCGGCGCTGATGCGGATGCTTCGTTCAGGGCCAGAGGCCCTCGCCGCCTTTCTCGCGCCGATCGGGCTGCCGCTCGAAACGAGCGACATAGACGGGCTCCGCGTCACGCTCGAGGATCGCCGGGTCATTCACTTCCGCCCGTCCGGCAACGCGCCGGAGATGCGCTGCTACGTGGAGGCGGAGAACGAGGAGGCTGCGAAGGCGCTGCTGAAGAAGGGCCTTTCGGTCATTCGGGAGTGGGCAAAGACGGTCTGAGGAAGGTTTTCGCGGCAGTGTCACGAAAACGGCAAAAAGCCTGTTGACAGCGGACGGATACCCACTTACATGCCTCCCCGTTGCCCAGATGGCGGAATTGGTAGACGCGCAGGTTTCAGGTACCTGTGCCGCGAGGCGTGGAGGTTCGAGTCCTCTTCTGGGCACCATTTCCCTTTCAGCGTCAGATTGGATGACGCTGAGTTCTAATTTCCTATCTCCATGATAGCGTTGGTGAAATGCGGGGCTTCGACGGGAGCCGGGCAACAGCGTACCTGCGCATTTGCCCGCACCGCAGTGCCCGCTGGCATTGTTCGGTGACTTTCCGCAAGCCGAGCGGAGTTTCCCGGAGCGGCGATACTCTTCGAAATGCATCTTGGAACATCGCGCCTTTGCGCCGGTTAGGCTGCCTGGTTGTTCCAGGTGTCTTCGGGAGGGCCAGATGCTTCGACGTTCGAAATTGGCCAAGCCAATGATGTTGTGTGCTGCGGTAGGGGCTGCGGCATTTTTCGGTGCGCAAGCCTATTCCGATCCGCTGCCGCCCGACCTGACCTATCGTCCTCTTCCCACGATGCCGTTTTCCGACGTCAAGGCGCTGGACGAAGCGCAAAAGCCGCAAGTGATGCGACGTCAGGAAAGCACGCTGCAGCAGAGATACGATCTGACGGACCGGCCGATGGACGGCGTGATGATGTCAGCCGGGAAAAAGGCGGTACAGGCCGGGGTGCGGGTCAAGCTGCCGTCCGGCATCACATGGGACGATCTTGCCGGTATGACGCCGGAGGAGATCAAGGAGCGCAACCTTCTTCCCGAAGGTTTCAAGCCGCTCCCGCATGTCAAGCAGACCGCCGGCGGGCAGGTCTTTCCGAACCGCCAGATCGAAGAGATTGGCGAGGACGAAGGTCGCGATCTCAGGCGCTTCGACGTCGATTTCGATCTGCCCGATCATCTTACTCCCGAATTTCCGCCACCGATATTCCTGACGACGCATCCGGAGCTCGGCGATGTCTCGCGCGGCGAATTGCTGACGATCAAGAACTTCTACGAGATTCTCAACGGCATCATCACGCCTGTACAAATGGAGGGTCTGCGGCTGTTGCTGACGCCGTTCCCGCAGGAGGAGTTCAATCAGACGGAGGACAGGAAGGTCGCCGGCCAGAGCATGGGGGTGGCATGCCTGGACTGTCATTCCAACTTCAACACCAACGCCGCCTTCCACCTCACGCCGGACATCCGGCCGCAATCGGCCCGCTTTCGCCTCGACACGACAAGCTTGCGGGGAATGTTCAACCAGCAGATCCATGGCTCTAAACGCTCGCTGCGATCGGTCGAGGACTTTACCGAGTTCGAGCAAAGGACCGCTTATTTCAACGGTGATCACGTCAGCGCGACGCGCAAGGGCGTAAACCTTCCCGACCGGCCGAACCAGGTCGCGATGATGGCGCAGATGCAGAACATCATCGATTTTCCGCCGGCACCCAAGCTGGATCCGTTCGGCCGTCTCGATCCCTCCAAGGCGTCAGAGCCGGAGCTCGCAGGCGAGCGCGTCTTCTTCGGCAAAGGCCGCTGCAGCGAATGTCATATGCCGCAGACCTCGTTCATGGACAACAACATGCACGATCTGAAGCTCGAGCGCTTCTACAGGATAGGCCAGACCGTCAACGACTTCGTGATGCTTCCGGACGGCCCGATCAAAACCTTCACCCTGCGCGGCATCAAGGATACGCCGCCCTATCTTCACGACGGAAGGCTGATGACGCTCGCCGACACGGTCGAATTCTTCAATCTCGTGCTCGGAACGAAGCTCGCGCAGGACGAGAAGGATGCGCTGGTTGCTTATCTGCTGACCCTATAGAGCCCTTACAGGGAGGACCCCATGCGCCGCTGGATCATCACACTCGTTTCTCTGCCTCTGGGAGCATTTTCCGCGGCTGCCCAGATAGGCAATCCCGGCTTCATGGGGGCGGATACGCGGTTCAGCGAGCCGGGTGTTCCCGCTCCGCATCAAACCAACAATTCGGATCGCCTGTTCGCGCGCCTCATAGCCGCGGGAGGCATGGCTGAAGTGGATTTCGGCAGATTGGCCGCAGACCGGGCGGAGGCAGGCGCGGCGAAGGACTTCGCGCGGCTTATGGTCGAGGATCATACGGCAGCAAATGACAAGCTGAAGTCATTGGCGGAGGCCGCCAAGATTCCCCTGCCGGACAAACTGGACCCCGACCATGTGCGCATGCGGGAAAATCTCGAGCCGTTGAACGGAAGAACCTTCGACATTGCCTATATCGAGGGACAGATTGTCGATCATATAAAGACGGTGCAGCTCCTGGAGTGGGAGATCAATTCCGGCGAGGATGCCGAACTGCAGCGATTTGCGGCGGAAACGCTGCCGTCCGTCCTGCACCACCTCGAACTTGCGAGAAATGTCCATGCGGAACTGACGGGGTCGACCGTGCGCACCGCCTTGTCGCGGTAGACGGAAACGCTTTACGGAAATGACAAGATCCTCGCGCGATGTTTCGTCCCGTCACGTGGACTCAACCGGTTTTCCTTTTTACTTTCTCGGCTTCGGCCGAATCCGCGCGTCCTGCAGGTATCGTGCTTGCGACCGTAGAAACCGGATCCGATGCGGGAAAGGTGTCCTCCAGTCCTTCTTCCAACTGCCCTTTCTGCTCCTTTTCGCGCTGCGCTGCCTGTTCCTGTTCCATGGATTCCACTGCGGGCGATTTCCTGTTCTCGTCTGGCATTCGCGATCTCTCCTTCGACCTTGCTTGAAAGTAATCTGGGTTAAACGGGGAAGTTCCATGTCTGTTCGGGATAAAGCGTGGAATTGACCACACGAGCGGCGGGCCGCTCGCGCAGGGTCGCCCAAGCGGGTTTTCGCCCGCTCGGGCATTTGCGGTTGGCAAGATCTGTCAGACCTTGGCCGCCTCGCCCGCTTCACGAAGCGAAAGGAATCTCGTGGTGACGGTGGCGAGATTCTCGTCCAGCCATGCCGCCATCGCCTTCTCTTCGGCCAGATTCGCCTGAAGGGCGGACGTTGCCGCGCCGAAGCCGCCAGCGTCGGCGACCGTGAGCAGTGACTTGTAAGCGGCGATCTCGTAGTTCTCGAAGGCGAAGTTCGCGAAGGAGTTCTTCAGAACTTCATCGCCTGACAGGCTGTGTCCCATTGCGGCCATCGAGCCGCCGAGCGAAAGGGCCACGTCCTTGATCGACGAATGCTCCTCATTAAGGCCGCCGAGAATTTCCTTGAGACGCGAAATTTGGCCTTCCGTCTCCCTGATGTGCTGCTCGAGCTTTGCGGCCACCTCCGGATAATTCTCGATCCGTGAGAGCTGGGGCTTCATGATGCTCAGCGCTTGGTTTTCCATAGCGTGGGCGTTTTTTAGTCCGGTAACGAAAACGTCACGGGTTTCGCTCTTTGCCATTCTGTGTTCTCCTTTGTTGTCAAAGGTCGAACAAGCGAGACCTCCTGTTGTTCCGCGAGGGCTTCTCCTGGCGCGGGATCGCAACGCGAAAGAGCCCGCAGCAGGGCCGAGCGCTGCGGGTTTCCGAGAATGTCGGTCTACGAGGTCAGAGAGAGCTCCTCGTCACGGGTGACGTGAGTGGTCCCGACGGCGCCGCCGATCCAGGCTGCGATCGCGCCGATGGCGAGGGCGACGAATGCGACGATGGAGCCCGCCGAAACGACCGTTGCTGCGGTCTCCGCAGCTTCCGTCGCCCGTTGCCTGGCCTGATCCACGGCCTGCGTGTATTGCTGTTCATATTGCTGGACCTGTTGTCTGGCCTGCTCGACCGGGATGTTCTGCGCCCGGGCGAGAGCGTCTGCCGCGCGGTTGCGTGCCTCTTCGGCCTGTGCCTGGTCGCCCGTCAAAAGAGCCCGGATCGAAGCGACGGCCGTATCCCGCAGCGCGGCGGGATCATTGCCGCCGCTGGCATCGCGGATCTGCCGCTCGATCGCGGCCATGGGATTGGCCGTGTCCGCCAGCGCCGGAGCGGCGGTCGTCGCTGCCGCCGCCACGGTCGAGCCCGCACCGGAAACAAGGTTGCCGAGACCGCTGAAAACGCCGCCGACCAGAATTCCGACGGACGTCGTCAGCAGATAGATGATGACGAGGGTCGTGACGGCCCAGGACGTCAGACCGTGAAGCGCACCTGTGGAGCGGAGCGGACGTCCGGAGAGCCGGCTGGCAACATAACCGCCTGCGAAGGATGCAATGATGCCGCTGACGACGAACCAGATCGCAGTGCTGACGGAAAGCGTGCTGGCGGCAGGATTGTCGTTGGACGCCGGATCGATCACTGCCGCGCCTATGCCTGCGCCGAGCAGGTTCAGCAAAAGCTGTATGGTGAGCGCGATCACCACGCCCGCAAACACGGCTCCCCAGGATATCTTGTTATAGGCCGCATTGACGAATGGATTGACGTCGCGCGTATGCGCATGCGCGACCGGAACGGGTTCTGTCATGGATGTGTCCTCCTGGTGTTCACGGGAATGTGACCACGTGAAGGAACGCCGAAGCGTGGCGGTGGTTCCAAACGAAACATACCGGGAACCGGGGGCGCGGAGCATCGAGCTGACACGCAGAATTGAAGTTTGGTGATGGCGGTCGTCACGGGACGATCGAAATTGTCTGAAAACCATTGACCGGATGGCAAAGCGGACAACGCCGTGGGGCGGGACCTGTGTTTCAGAGGAGCGGCAGTGGTGTCAATCGATCCGTTGATGGGCTTTGGAAATTCGAGAAGCCGCGGCGAGTTCGCCGGCGCGCGAATGCCGATGCGTTGGCATGACGATGCGATCGTATTTGAAACCGCGGATTGGAGAAGCCAGGAGACGGAGATCGAATGGACGGCAGAACATCATCTCGTCGTTCTCACGAATTGCGGTTCGACAGTGATGACGCAGGTTCGAGCGGCCGGCGAACTGGCATTCGAAGGGCGCGATATGCCAGGCGCCCTTTCCTTCGTGCCGGCGACGATCGATCGGAAATGTTTCTATAAAGCTGCAGACCTCAGCTATTCCGCACTATGGATCCGGCCCGATCTCATCGACGACTGGCATCTCCCGCCACCGCCGGACAAACTGACGGTCAACGGGCAGGATCCGGTGATCCAGGCAACGGTCGGGGCGCTGCGCGACGAAATCCGGCGGGACGACGTGCCGGATATCTCCTATGTCGAGCAGGTGGTGCGCATGATCGTGCATCGGCTCTGTCGGCTGGACAGACAGCCGGCTTCCGGCGGGGGAAGGCTTTCAAGGAGAATGTTGTCGAGGATCGACGACTATATCCGTTCGAACATCGGCCGGCAGATATCCCTGAGCGAGCTATCGGCCGTGACCGGCCTGCCTCTCGACAGTTTCGCGCGCCGTTTCAAGGCCACGACCGGACAGACGCCCTATGCCTGGATCCTGGAGTTGCGCGTCAGGCACCTTGCGGAACGTTTGCGGGACAAAAACGCCGACCTGTGCATGCTGGCGGCGGAGCTCGGCTTTTCAAGCCAAAGCCATATGACGAATACGTTCCGGCGGCTTCGCGGCATGACGCCGGCGCACTATCGCAGGCAGAATCTTCCGGCTTTCTGACAAGCGGCCGGGATACTGCAAGAAACCTTCGGGCGAAATGTCCAACTAGATCGTGATTTCCACGGCGGGATTAATTGCCTTGCAAAGGTCGCTCCGCCCCAAAAGGAGTTCGTGATGACGGTTGAACGTTTGATGGATTTCGGCGCGGTCCCGGAAACGACCCGTCGCGATTTGCTTCTCGCGGGGGGAGCAACGGCCGCTGCGGCCGCCTTCCCCTGCGGCATCGCAGCAGTGAGGGCACAGGTGCCGATGGCCGCCCCTGAACCGGTCCGGATCAGCATCACAGTCAATTCCGATGCGGTCGAGCTTGCCGTCGACCCACGGATGGGCCTGCTCGACATGCTGCGGGAGGAGCTTCGCCTGACGGGCTCCAAGAAAGGCTGCGACCATGGACAATGCGGTGCGTGCACGGTTCTGCTCAACGGCCGGCGCGTCAACGCCTGCCTGACATTGGCGGTCATGCACGACGGGGACGATATCCGTACGATCGAAGGCATCGGCAGCCCCGAAAGCCTTCATCCTCTGCAGGCGGCGTTCATCGAGCGGGACGGCTATCAATGCGGCTATTGCACGCCGGGTCAGATCTGTTCGGCGCTCGGCATGCTGGAGGAGGCGCAGGCCGGCTGGCCGAGCCACGCCAGCGCAGATGTCGCCGCCCCGGAGATCAGCCTGACCGATGCCGAAATCCGCGAGCGCATGAGCGGCAATATCTGCCGCTGCGCCGCCTATCCCAACATCCTGGCCGCTATTCGCGACGTTGCACCGGAGGCCTGACATGCGAGGTTTTACCTATGAACGCGCGGCGGACGTGGCGAGCGCCTGCGCTTCCGTTGCCCAAAATTCCAGCGCCCGTTTCATCGGCGGCGGAACGAACCTCATCGACCTGATGCGGGCGGGCGTCGAGCGGCCGAGCCATATCGTCGACATCAGCCGGCTCGGTCTGGCCGAAATCGCCGAAACGCCGGAAGGCGGATTGAAGATCGGCGCGGCGGCATTGAACAGCGACGTGGCTGCCGACCGCCGCGTTCGCGAGCGGTATCCGCTTCTGAGCCAGGCTCTGCTCGCCGGAGCGTCGGGCCAGATTCGCAACAAGGCTTCCGTCGGAGGCAATCTTCTGCAGCGAACGCGCTGTCCCTATTTTTACGACACGCGCATGCCATGCAACAAGCGCTCTCCGGGCGCCGGCTGCGCCGCCTTCGATGGCTTGAACAGGATGAGCGCCGTTCTCGGCGCAAGCCGGTCCTGCATCGCCACCCATCCTTCCGATATGGCCGTCGCCATGAGTGCGCTCGACGCGGAGGTTGAGATCGCCGGTGACGGGGGTAAGACGAGAACCTTGCCGATCGGCGATCTGCATCGCCTGCCCGGCGAGACACCGGATATCGAAACGAACCTGCGCCACGGCGAGATGATTACCGCCGTGGTTCTTCCCCCGCCACCTGCAGGTCGACAAATCTACCGGAAAGTGCGCGATCGCGCCTCGTTCGCCTTTGCTCTCGTTTCCGTAGCGATCACCCTCGATGCGACCGGAGGCCGGATCGGAGCGGCCCGGATCGCTCTCGGCGGCGTGGCGCCAAAGCCGTGGCGGGTGGCGCGTGCGGAAGAGATCGTCAGCGGGCAATCGGCTGAAAGGATGTCCTTCGATGCGGCTGCGGATGCCGTTCTGGAAGGCGCTCAAGGTTACGGACACAACGACTTCAAGATCGAGCTTGCCCGCCGGACGCTGCTCCGGACGTTCGAAACGGCATCCCAGGCGTGAGGATCGGCCATGACAGAGACCACCGGAAAGCAGAACCTCGTTTTCATAGGCCAGCCGATCGATCGCCTCGACGGCCCCTTCAAAGTCAGCGGGCGCGCGACCTATGCCTATGAACATCAGCACGGCGAGCCGCTCCATGGAATGCTGATGGGAGCGGGCGTCGGCAAGGGCCGTATCCGCCGCCTCGATACCTCGGCCGCAGAAGCAATGCCCGGGGTGCATCTGGTGATGACCTATCGCAATGCGCCCGCGCAGGCCTCCTTCGGGGAGGAGCTCACCGTCAAGCCCGGAACCCAGCGCCCCCGTCCCGTGCTCTTTTCTCCCGACATCCGCTACTATGACGAACCGGTGGCACTGGTTGTTGCCGACAGCCTCGAAACCGCTCGCGCGGCCATCCAGCAGATCGAGATCGAATACAGCACGGCGCAGGGCATCTTCAGCCTTGAGGATGCCCGCGAAGCCGTCTATGCGCCGGCGACGGCCAATGCCGGGCTGGCGACGGAGAGCCTGATCGGCGATGCGGAGGCGGCCTTCGCGTCTGCGCCGATGAGGTTCGATGCCACCTATACCAATGCTTTCGAGCATCACGCACCCATGGAGCCGCATGCTGCGCTCGCCGTTTGGAACGGAAGCCAGCTCACGATCTTCACCTCCACGCAGACGTTGTGGCAAATTCAGGAGGGCGTTGCCAATACGCTGCGGATGCCGAAGGAGAACGTGCGCATCGTTTCTCCTTTCATAGGCGGCGGGTTCGGCTCCAAGCTGATCGCGCATGCGGAAACAATCTCGGCGGCTCTTGCCGCCCGCGCTCTCAATCGTCCGGTAAAGGTCGCGTTCACACGCCAGCAGATGTTCGCCAATGCGGGGCACAGGCCGATGTTCGAGCAGCGCTTCCGTCTCGGAGCGGATAGAAGCGGGAAGCTGGTTTCGTTCAGCCATGATTCCCTCGGTACGACCTCGCGTTTCGAGGAGTTCGCCGAGCAATCCGCATCCGCCTACCGAAGCATGTATGCGGCTCCCGATCGCGCCACGCGCCACCGGTTGGCACCGCTCGATACCAATCGTGGCGAGTGGATGCGCGCGCCGGGAGAGGCGCCCGCCATGCTGGCCGGTGAATGCGCGATCGACGAATTCGCCGAGCAGCTTGGAATGGACCCGATCGAGTTCCGCATTCTCAACGAGCCGGAACGCGATCCCGAGCGGAACGTACCGTTCTCCACCCGCAAGCTCGTCGACTGCATGCGCGAAGGCGCCGAGCGCTTCGGTTGGCGCGCACGCCAGGCGAAGCCGGCAAGCGTCGTAGAGGGTCGCAAGCTTATCGGCATCGGTATGTCGGCGGCAATCCGCGCAAACTATATCGGACCTGGTTCCTGCCGTGTCAGGATCGATCGGCAGGGTGAGCTGACGGTGGAGCTGGATATGACCGATATCGGCACCGGCACTTACACGATCCTTGCCCAGGTGGCGGCGGACAGCATGGGTATCCCGCTTCGGCGGGTGGGCATATCGCTTGGAGACACCCTATTCCCCAGGACTGCCGGTTCGGGCGGATCCTGGGGTGCCACGAGCACCGCCAGCGCACTTCATGACGCATGCCGCCTTTTGAAAGAGCAGATCGTAAGGGTAGCGCGGGAAACGCTGAATTCCCCGTTCTTCGGCGCAAACGGCGAAGGATTCGAGTTTTCCGGGGACCGCGTGATCGTCGGCGACCGCACCGCGGCGCTAACGGACCTGCTGGAACTCGTTGCACCCGAGGGGATGACGGCGGTGGGCACGGTCGAACGCGGACAGAACCTCAGAGACTATTCGCAGCACACTTACGGTGCGCATTTCGCAGAGGTGGAGGTCGATGCGGATACCGGAGAGGTTCGCCTCCGCCGCATGCTGGGCGTCTTCGCTGCAGGCCGTATCTTCAATCCCAAGACGGCCCGATCGCAGATGATCGGCGGCATGATCTGGGGTATCGGCGCAGCGTTGATGGAGGAGGGCGGACTCGATCCCCGCTACGGCAATTTCGTCTATGGAGATCTCGCCAGCTATCATGTTCCCGTTCATGCGGACATAGGCGAAATCGATGCCGTCTTCCTGGACGAGCACGACGACAAGGCGAATGTGTTCGGAGCGAAAGGTATCGGCGAACTCGGCGTTTGCGGCGCCGGAGCATCCATCGTCAACGCCGTCTACAACGCGACCGGAATCCGTATCCGGTCGTTCCCGATAACAGTGGATAAGGTTCTGGCTGTCTTGCCGGAGATTTAGTTCGACAGCCGGGCTCTATCGCCGCGCCGAGACCAGCAGGAACATCGGACGCTCCCGCTCCTCGGCCAATTCCGGCCGCTCGGCGATCTGTTCTTCGGTGGGGCCGAAATCTTCGATATGCGTGAGGGTGAAGCCTTGGCGGATCAGCATGTTGAGCAGCGTGCCGATGGTGCGGTGCTGCTTGACGACGCCATCGGCGAGCCAGTTGGTCGTGCGTTTGCCTTCCATCTGATAGCTGTCGACCGGCCACGTCCTGTTGCCGTCCGCGTCCAACATCCATTCCGGGCGGCGCGAGGCCATGAAGATCGGGTGCTCGATCGAGAAGACGAGATGCCCGTCCGGCACGAGGGCGCGGTGAATGTTTCCGAACAGCCGCTCCAGCGCCTCGACATAGTGGAAGGCAAGCGAACTGTAGACGAGGTCCAGGGATGTCGTCGGAAGCGTGATCGTCTCGAGATCCGCCCGTTCATAGGAGATTGCCGGATCGGACGTTTCCGCCCTGGCGCGTGCGAGCATCTTTTCCGAGACATCGAAGCCTTGGACGCTCGCCGCATCCTGCTCGCCGGCATAGCGGCAGAACCAGCCGAAGCCGCAACCGAGATCGGCGACCCTCAGGCCGGAAAGCTCCGGCAGCATGGCCCTGAGAGCCGGCCATTCGGCAGCGCCCGCAAGGCCCTCGACGGAGCGGCCAAGCCCGCTGTAGCCTTCGAAGAAGGCGGGATCGTCATAGATGTTCTGGGTCATGGCGTGATCCGTTCCGTCGCAATTTTTCGCCGGTTTACAGCAAAGAGGCATTATCAAAAAGTCCGGATGTGCAGGAGCCGGTCTGCCGGTCTATCGCAGCAGGGCTGCGAACCGGCTCGCCGCCAGGCGCAGCTCCTCGCCGGTGAAGCCGGAAAAGCCGATGACGAGCCCATGCGCCGGCGCACCGGAGACATACATGGAGGAAAGCGCGCGGGCCCCAAGCCCGGCCGACCTCGCCAGCGCGACCGCTTGCGTATCGGAGATACCGGAAGCGAGCCTTGCTATCAGATGCAAGCCCTGATCGGGAACGGCGACCTCCAGCCTGTCGGTCGCACCGGAGCGCAGCCCTGCGACCAGCTCGTCCCGCGCGGCCTCGGTGCGCCTTCGCGCACGACGCAGATGGGCGGCAAAATGACCTTCCCGCAACAGGTCCGACAGCGCTGCTTCGGCAAGAGTGGGCGGATACCTGTCCGTGCGACTGCGAAGGGTAAGGATTTCGCCCAACAGCGGTTTGGGAACGACCGCATAGCCGAGCCTGAGACCTGGAAAAAGCACCTTCGAAAACGTGCCGAGGTAGATGACGCATCCGGAATCGTCCATTCCCTGCAGCGATGTCAGCGGCGGCCCGGCATAGCGGAATTCGCTGTCGTAATCGTCCTCGATGATCCACGCGCCGTTGCGCCGCGCCCAGTCAATCAGCGCGAGACGGCGGCGCATCGTCATCGTCACGCCGAGGGGAAACTGGTGGGACGGCGTAACGTAGACTGCGCGAGCTTTCGGATTCAGACTTTCTCCGAGCGCCGGGTCGAGACCTTCAGTATCGACCGCGACGCCGGTCAGCCTGATGCCGGCGCCTGTGAAGGCTGCCTTTGCGCTCGGATAACACGGATCCTCGATCCAGACCCTGTCGCCGGGTTTCAATACGGTGCGGATCACGAGGTCGAGGCCCTGCTGCGTCCCCGTGGTGATGAGGACGGAATTGGCATCGCAACGTACGCCCCGCGCCGTGCGCAGATAGGAGGCGATCGCTTCGCGCAGCGCATGGCTGCCCTGCGGATCGCCATAATGGAAATGCTCCGGGCCGGGGCGTGCGAGATGCCATGACAGGAGCGTGCGGAATGTCCGCAATGTCCGCTGATCTGAAACCGCCACTCCGAGCGTTCCCGGAAGCGGCATCGAGTCTTGCCGGCCCGCGCTTGCATCCCTGTCGGGCTGCCTTACCCGCGGCACCTGCCCGGCGACGAAGGTGCCCGAGCCGACGCGCGCCTCTGCAAAGCCGTCCGCGATCAGCATCTCGAAGGCGGCAACGGCCGAGGCGCGGGAAATGCCGAGGCGTTTCGAAAGATCGCGGGTCGGCGGCAGCTTTCCGCCCGGGCCGACGGTGCCGGTTTCGATCAGTCTGCGGATCGCGCCGTAAAGCGCCGGCACCCGCGGCCCATCCTCGGGCAGAACAGGGGTTAACGCCGACCAGTCTGCAGAATTGGTCTTGGTTTTTTGCGCTGAATTGGGGCTTTTTGAAACCAATGCCATTTGCGCAGAATAGGGCCCAAGAAATTGAAAAGGCAAGCCCATGTCCAGCAACACCACCCATTGCGAAGCCTATCCTGTCTCCTCCCGTAACCGCGTGAAGCGGCTGCATGAGCGGGCAAGTTACGACCGCGCCACGGTGCATGCCATTCTGGATGCGGGAATGCTTTGCCACGTCGCCTACGCCATCGACGGGCAGCCCTATTGCACGCCGACGCTCTACTGGCGCAAGGATGATGTTCTTCTCTGGCACGGGTCCTCTGCAAGCCGCATGCTGCGGCATCTGAAGACCGGAACGCCGGCTTGCCTTACCGTCTCGCATCTCGATGGCCTCGTCCTAGCGCGTTCGGGTTTCAACCATTCCGCCAATTATCGCTCGGCTATGTGCTTCGGTACGGCACGGATCTTGGAGGATCCGGAGGAAAAGATCGAGGCGCTCGCCGACGTGGTGGACAGGTTCTATCCCGGACGCAGTGCTATCCTGCGGCCGATCACGGGCCAGGAAGCAAAGGCCACGACGATCATCTCGATGCCGATCGAGGAGGCTTCCGCGAAGGTGCGTGCCAAAGGGGTGGGCGACGATGAGGCGGATTTTTCCCTGCCGATATGGGCGGGCGTCATCCCCGTCCGCAGTGTTGTCGGGGAGGCGGAAACCTGTCCGCGCTCGGTGCCGGGTGTCAAGAAACCGGAGACGCTCTCGGTCTATCGCCCAGGGGAGACGCTGGATGGAGCATTGACGGCGGCGCAGCGGATCTACGAGGGATCGTAGCTCTGCTGCCTTCAAGGCTTTGAAACCCTTGCCTCATCCGCTATCTCTTTGCGGAACAGGAAAGGACCCGACACTATGCCGGATTTGCCGATAACCGGAGGATGCCGATGTGGCCGCGTGCGGCTCAGAATCAGCAAAGCGCCGCTTTTGACCATGGCGTGTCATTGCACGGGTTGCCAGAGGATGTCCTCCAGCGCCTATTCGCTGAGCGCGGCCATTCCCGCTGAAGGCTTCGAGGTGACGGAGGGCGAGCCGGTCATCGGCGGCCTTCACGGTGCCTCGCGCCATTATTTCTGCCCGCACTGCATGAGCTGGATGTTCACGAAGCCCGAAGGCATGGATTGGTTCGTCAATCTCCGCCCGACGATGCTTGATGATACGACTTGGTTTTCGCCGTTCATCGAGACCTGGACGAGCGAAAAACTCGCCTTCGCCGAGACCGGTGCAGCGCGCAGCTACGAGACGCTGCCGGAGATGGGGGAATATGATGGGCTGGTGCGCGAGTATATGGCGCAGGCCTGAGTCAGAAGCCCTGGAACAGGAAATCCAGGGCAGCGGTGATTTCGTCACTTTGGGACGACAAATCCGCGACCGGATCGCCGATTTGCGAAACCGGCACCGACGCCATGCGCTGTGTCGCCACGACATAAAGTTCGCCGGCGACATGGAAGCGTGGATTGAGCTGCGCCATCGACCATCCCATGTCCCGCAGGGGATGAAGCGGAACCATCACCCTTGACGGCAGGTCATCGAGCAGATTGGCTTGCAGATCGATTGCAAGAAGATCGGACGATTTCAGTCTGTAGACGTGAAATCGGGCCATCAGAACTGGCGATATTTGGCGAGAGGCAGGCCATGCTTCTCGACATACTCGTTCTCCAGCCTGATCGCTTCGGCGTTTTCCAGTCGCCACAGGCGCTCGCGCTCGGCCTTGACGGCGCGGGCGATACCTTCCTCGGCGGCACGGGAAATGTTGATGTCGAGCTTGCGCGCGGATGAAACGAGCTTGGCGTCAAGAGAAAGATTGGCGGGCTTGCGCATGGATTGCGGCATGACGGACGCTCCAGTTCATGCGCAAATTATATGCGCACGAACCGGAAGCAGCAATGCCTTATTCGTCGCCCATCTTGAGCGCCGCAATGAACGCTTCCTGCGGGATCTCGACCTTGCCGAACTGGCGCATGCGCTTTTTGCCTTCCTTCTGCTTTTCCAGAAGCTTGCGCTTGCGCGTGGCGTCGCCGCCGTAGCATTTGGCGGTCACGTCCTTGCGCAGCGCCCGGACCGTCTCGCGGGCGATGATGCGGCCGCCGATCGCGGCCTGGATCGGGATCTGGAACATGTGCTGCGGAATCAGGTCCTTCAGCTTCTCGCACATCACGCGGCCGCGTTTTTCGGCGGCAGAGCGGTGGACGAGCATGGAGAGCGCGTCGACCGGCTCGGCATTGACGAGGATCGACATCTTGACGAGGTCGCTCTCGCGATAGTCGGAGAGGTTGTAGTCGAAGGAGGCATAGCCCTTGGAGATCGACTTCAACCGGTCGTAGAAATCGAAGACCACTTCGTTGAGCGGCAGGTCGTAAGTCAGCATCGCGCGGTTGCCGACATAGGTCAGTTCGGTCTGGATGCCGCGGCGGTCCTGACAGAGTTTCAGGATGCCGCCGAGATAGTCGTCGGGTGTCAGGATCGTCGCCTTGATCCAGGGTTCGCGGAATTCGGCGATCTTGACGACGTCCGGCATATCGGCGGGATTGTGCAGCTCCTTTTCCGTGCCGTCGGTCATGGTGAGTTGGTAGACGACCGAGGGGGCGGTTGCGATGAGGTCAAGGTCGAACTCGCGCGACAGGCGCTCCTGGATGATTTCCAGATGCAGCAAGCCGAGGAAGCCGCAGCGGAAGCCGAAGCCCAGCGCCGCCGAGCTTTCCATTTCGAAGGAGAAGGATGCGTCGTTGAGGCGCAGCTTGCCCATCGCCGAGCGCAGCTCCTCGAAATCGGCGGCATCGACCGGGAAGAGGCCGCAGAAGACGACCGGCTGGGCCGGCTTGAAGCCGGGCAACGCTTCAGCCGTCGGGCGCTTGTCCTCGGTGATCGTATCGCCGACGCGGGTATCGGCTACTTCCTTGATCGAGGCGGTGATGAAGCCGATCTCGCCGGGGCCGAGACTATCCATCGCCACCATCTTCGGCGTCAGCACGCCGACGCGCTCCACGGAGTATTTCGCGCCGGTGCCCATCATGCGGATGGTCTGGCCCTTGGTGAGCACACCGTCGATGACGCGCACGAGCACCATGACACCGAGATAGGTGTCGTACCAACTGTCAACGAGGAGCGCCTTCAGCGGCGCCTTCTCCCCGCCCGGGCTTTTCGGCGCTGGAAGCCGCTGGACGATCGCCTCCAGCACGTCGGGAATGCCGAGACCGGTCTTGGCGGAGATCAGCACGGCGTCCGATGCGTCGATGCCGATCACATCCTCGATCTGGTCCTTGATGCGGTCCGGCTCGGCGGCCGGCAGGTCGATCTTGTTGAGGACGGTGACGAGCTCGTGATTGTTGTCGATCGCCTGGTAGACATTCGCGAGCGTCTGGGCTTCCACTCCCTGGGAGGCGTCGACGACGAGCAGAGAGCCCTCGCAGGCCGAGAGCGAGCGCGAGACCTCATAGGCGAAGTCGACATGACCGGGCGTGTCGATGAGGTTCAGCACATAGGTTTCGCCGTCGTTCGCCTTGTAGTGCAGGCGCACTGTCTGGGCCTTGATGGTGATGCCGCGCTCGCGTTCGATATCCATCGAATCCAGCACCTGCTCCGACATCTCGCGTTCGGCAAGGCCGCCGGTCGACTGGATCAGGCGGTCGGCCAGCGTCGACTTGCCGTGGTCGATATGGGCAACGATCGAGAAGTTGCGGATATGGTCGAGAGACGTGCGGGCGGAATTGGTGCTCATGGCTCGCGCATATAGCAGGGGCTTGAACGCCCGCAAAGCGGTTTATTAACCGCCTTCGCCACCGCGCGGCCATCATTGCCGCGATGAAGGATCCGCCTGTGCCGGATCGACCAGCGCGCCCGCATTGGGTACCTGGGCGCTGCGGATTTCAAAGCTCTCGCGCTCTTCAACCGGCACCGTCTCGCGCTGCTTCAGCCGCAGCGCGACGAAGGCGGTATAGGCGATCGCGATGCCCATCGCGGCATAGATGAAGGTCTGCTGCCCGAAAATAGGCGTGACCAGCGTTATGGCGAGCGGAACGACAGTGGCAGAGGCAGACCAGGCCACGAGAAGCGTGGAGGCGAGCGGCACGAAATCGGCGGGGTCCGTGCGGTCGTTGGCATGCGCATTGGCGATGGAGTAGACGGTTTCGACCGCGCCCGCCCATATGGCGAAGACGATCATCAGCAGGATCATGTCGGCGAAAGAGACATTGAGCGCCGCCACCGCCGTGCCGGCGATCAGCAGGCAGGTGATGATGAGCACGATGCGCCGGTCTATCCGGTCGGAAAGCACACCGAGCGGATACTGGATGAACATGAGGCCGAACTGCATAACAAACATCAGGAGCGCGACGTCCGACTGGCTCACCTGACTGGCGGCGGCGTAGATCGGAGTAAAGCCCTGAACGACCGCGGAAAGGCCGCCGGAGGCGAGGACGCCGATCAGCGCCACCGGCGAATTGCGCCAGGCCATGGGAAAATCGATACTGACTTTTGCCGGCGGTGGCGGTGAGGGCAGACGGGTGAGCCCGATCGGCAGCAGTGCGACGGTCGTGAAGAAGATGGTGGCAAGCGGTACCAGATTGCCCTCGAGCGGCATCTGCCCGAACATCCACGCCCCGAACCCCAGGCCGATGACATAGGCCATGTAGAAAAGCGACATTGCCCGGCCGCGCCAATGATTGTCGCTCGCATGATTCAGCCAGCTTTGTGTGATGATGAAATTGGTGCAGCCCGCGACACCGTAGAGTCCGCGCGCGACGACCCAGGCGATCGGATGGACGCCGACCGCCACGAGGAGGGCCGCAAGAATGACGAGGGCAAGCGAGCAGGAGAAAGCGCGCGCATGGCCGACGCGGCGGATCACCGGCCCTGCGATGATGCAGCCGATCAAGCCACCGAGCGCCATGGCGGTGACGGCGGCGCCTGGGGTCCAGGACGATCCGTCACTCTGTGAGAGCACGAAGGGCACATAGGCCAGCATCATGCCGTTGCCGATAGCGACGGAAGTCATGGAGGCGACGATGGAGGCGATCGAAAGAAGAGAGGAAGGCCTTGCCGCCTGCTGTGTCATTAGTGTCTCGCCTATTATTTTGCACAGCAAAGATAGTGGTGTGTCCCCGCCGCCATTGTCGTCATAACGGCATTTCACAGAAAATTTCGAGTATCGATTTTTCGGGCAGGCAGGAGAGCTTGACTCCATCATCAGCTTGATGAATTCTACTATAATGGAATCAATCGACGATATACAAAGCATCATCGGCGACCGCGTCCGGCTGCTGCGCGTCGAACACGGTCTGACGTTGGAGCAGTTGGCGGAGCGCTCCGGTGTCAGCAGGGCGATGATCTCGCGCATCGAGCGCGGCGAGGCGAGCCCGACGGCGCCGCTTCTGGCGCGGCTGTGCACTGCGCTCGATCTCACGCTTTCGGCTTTCTTCGCGTTTGGCGAGGAGGCGGGAAACCCGCTTGCACGTTACGAGGCGCAGACGACCTGGCGCGATCCGGAGAGCGGCTATCTCCGCCGCTCCGTCTCGCCGCCACGCACCTCCTCTCGCGTCGACATCGTCGAGGTCGAGTTTCCGCCGCGTGCTCGCGTCTTCCTTCCGCCGGAAACGGGCAAGGCGGGCATGACTCAGCATGTCTGGCTCCTTTCCGGCGAGCTGACGATGACCGTCGGTGAAGCCGTCCATCACATGAAGCCTGGCGATTGCCTTTATATGAGCATCACCGAAGGCCACGTCTTCCACAATCCGGGATCGGTAGCGGCGCGTTATGCGGTCGTGCTCGACCGAGGGTAACTTGAGAACGGGGGGCAAATGAGCACAGTCCGGATGATCGATGCGCGGGAGGCCGAGGCGCGTATAGGAGAGCTTGCCGAGGTGCTCGCCGACTGCGTAACGGGCGGAGCCTCGGTGGGCTTCATGGCGCCTTATGGCACAGCCGACGCACTGTCCTTCTGGGAAGGCGTAGTCGGCGGCGTGGCTGACGGTGCGACGCTGCTCTTCATCGCCGAGCGGGGAGACCGGATCGTCGGCACCGTGCAGCTCGGCATGCGTCAGCCGCCGAACCAGCCCCATCGCGCCGATGTGAAGAAGCTTCTCGTCATGGAAAGCGCGCGCGGGCACGGCCTTTCCCGCATGCTGATGACGGCGGCCGAGCGGGAGGCCGCAAGCCGCGGCAAGACGGTTCTGGTGCTCGACACGGCGACCGGCAGTCCGGCGGAAGCGATTTACGAGCGCTTCGGCTGGACACGCGCCGGCGTCATTCCCGATTATGCCCTCTATCCGGACGGGCGCTATTGCGCGACGACGCTCTTCTACAAGCGACTTGCGCTGAACCTTGTCACGGCATGAGGCTCGACGTCCGGAGGCGCTTGCTTCGAAGAAAGATTCGAGGCTAACGTCCGCGTAAAACCGAACCGGGAACCAGTCATGCGCGTCATTTTCTCCGAAGACCACAAGCTCAGGAATGCCAGGAGCGAACTTTACGGCGGTGAACTCGTGCCGCCCTTCGAGGCGCCGTTCCGGGCGGAATGGATCCTCGCGGCAGTGAAGGAGGCAGGCTTTACGGATGTGATGGCGCCGGAAAAGCATGGTCTTGACACGGCGCTGAAGGTGCATGACGCCGGCTATCTCGAATTCCTGGAGACGGCTTGGGAACGTTGGCAGGCGGCGGGATACAAGGGCGAGGCGATTGCCACCTCCTTTCCCGTGCGCCGGACCTCGCCGCGCATTCCGACGGATATAGACGGGCAGATCGGCTATTACTGCAATGCCGCCGAAACGGCGATCTCGCCGGGAACATGGGAAGCGGCGCTTTCTTCGATGAACAGCGCCATCAGCGGGGCGGATCTCGTTGCGGGCGGCCAGAAGGCTGTCTTCTCCCTCTGCCGACCGCCGGGCCATCACGCCGGCATCGACATGTTCGGCGGCTACTGCTTCATCAACAATGCCGCCGTCGCCGCGCAACGCCTTCTCGACAAGGGCGCGACGAGGGTCGCGATCCTTGATGTCGACTTCCACCACGGCAACGGCACTCAGGACATCTTCTACGAGCGTGGCGACGTGTTTTTCGCTTCGCTCCACGGCGATCCTGCGGAGGCTTTTCCGCACTTCCTCGGCTATGCGGAAGAAACCGGAAAGGATGCGGGAGAAGGCACGACGAAGAACTACCCGATGCCGCGCGGCACACCCTATTCCGTCTGGGGTGCGGCGCTGGAGGATTCGCTGAAGCATATTGCCGCTTTCGGCGCGGAGGCGATCGTCGTGTCGCTCGGTGTCGACACGTTCGAGAAGGATCCGATCTCCTTCTTCAAGCTCACCTCCCCCGATTACATCGCCATGGGCAGGACGATCGCTGCCGCCGGCGTGCCCGTGCTTGTCTGCATGGAGGGTGGCTATGGCGTGCCTGAAATAGGGCTCAACGTCGCCAATGTGCTGAAAGGTATCGAGGCATAGGCCCTTAGGGTCAAAAGCTGTTGTCAAAGCATGCGGCTGCACCGGGCTTTCATGTTCCTGCCGCAATCGCTAGGTTGAAGCAGAATCATCAATTTCTTCGGGGACACGCCTCTATGCTCAAGAAAATCGCCATTCTCTCTGTAGCCGCCGTCTATCTCTCCGCCTGCACGACGACCGATCCCTATACGGGGGAGCAGAAGATGTCGAACACGGCGGGCGGCGCGCTGATCGGCGCGGGCCTCGGAGCGGCAACGGGCCTTCTCATCGGCAACAATCCCGTCCAGCGGCGCAACGCCGCGCTGATCGGCGCAGGTATCGGCGCTCTCGGCGGCGGCGCGATCGGCAACTACATGGACAGCCAGGAATCCGAGCTGCGCGCCCAGCTTCAGGGAACCGGCGTTTCCGTCACGCGCGCCGGCGACCGCATCATCCTGAACATGCCGTCCAACATCACCTTCCCAACGGATCAGGATCAGGTGCTACCGGCCTTCTACTCGACGCTTGATTCCGTCGCGATCGTGCTGCGCAAGTTCAACAGGACGCTGATCGACGTCGATGGCCATACGGACTCGACCGGCAGCGCAGGTTACAACCAGGATCTGTCGGAACGTCGCGCGCAGTCGGTTGCCCGCTATCTCGCATCCGGCGGTGTCGATGCACGGCGCATGTCGGCGGTGGGCTACGGCTTCGACCGTCCGATCGCTTCGAACGCAACCGAAATGGGGCGCGCCCAGAACCGCCGCGTGGAGATCTCGATCTCGCCGCTTCGCGAGGGTTGACGGCGGGTTCCGGCCTGCGGGAATTGCTCCCGCAGGCTCGCTGCTGTAAATTTTACTCAGGCATTGGTTCAGCATAATCAATTTGATGACGCCGGGCTCCTCGGATAGGCCTTGCCATCTGAGGAGGCGTCATCGTGGAATCGATTTCCGACACTGCTGCGCAGCCGCGCGAAGCCGATAACGTGACGAGTAGGCCGCCGGTCTTTCTTCTGGCAGGCGTGCTCCTCTGTCTCTTGTCGATGTCCAGCGTCCAGTTCGGTTCGGCCCTATCGGCAACGGCGATCGCCGCTTACGGACCCTTTGCGACGACATTTCTCCGTCTGGCTTTCGCTGCCCTCATCCTCGCCGCAATCGTCCGGCCTCCGGTATCAAGCTACGGCCGGGTTCAATGGAAGAGCGCCTTCCTGCTCGGCGTGGCAATGTCGGGAATGACGCTTTGCTTCTTCTCGGCGATCGAGCGCATTCCGCTGGGGCTCGCGGTCGCGATCGATTTTCTCGGGCCGCTCGCGGTTGCGACCTTCACGCTCGGAGGTGGATGGCGCCTCGTCTGGCCGTTTGCGGCGTTGGCCGGTGTGCTGCTTCTCGCTCATGACGGAGAGGGATGGACCGGCGATCCCATCGGTATTCTTTATGCATGCGGCGCGGCGGTCGGCTGGGGCAGCTATATCGTTCTGATGAAGGGCTCGGGCAAGCTGTTTGCGGGGCTGGAGGGCCTCGCCATGTCGCTGATCGTCGCTGCGATCGTCGCGGCGCCTTTCGGCATTTTCCGGGCCGGCGAAGCGATGAGCTTCGACGGCGTCGCCATGATGGTTGGGCTCGCCTTCCTCGTCCCGCTCCTGCCTTATGCGCTGGAGATGATCGCGCTGAGACGCATGCCCATGCCGGTTTTCGGCATTCTGATGAGCCTTGAGCCAGCAATGGGCGCGCTTGCCGGCTTCCTTGTTCTCGGCCAACCGATGACGCCGTTGCAGATGGTCGGCACCGGGCTTGTCGTCGCCGCGAGCGCCGGCGTCACCACAGGCGGCAAAGGTGACTGATCAGACGCGCTTCAACGCGGGATCGTCGTCGGCGGGATTGTAGAAGAGCGAAAGCACGAGGCTTTTGGCGATACGCTCGGCCGTCGCCATGAACCAGGCCTTCGCCTCCGCGGAGGGAGCGATGTCGTCGAGAGTCGCGGAAAACAGCCCTAACCAGACCTGAAAGAGCGGCGGGTTCAAATTGGCGATACCCTGATGCGCCACGACCGGCTTGCCGCCGTAGCTGCCATCCTTGAAGGCGACGGCCGACCAGAACCGCTTCATCTTTTCCATATGCTCGGGCCAGCGGCCGGCCAGCCGCGCCTCGAAAACCGGGCCAAGCTCCGGATGCGCGCGCACGCGGCCGTAGAAGGTCTCGACGAGATGCACGACGAAGGCGGGCGTCACGCCAATATCGTCCATCTCCGCTGCCGCCCTGGCGCGAATGACGGCGAAATGGGATTGGCGGTCGTCGTCTGCAGGCTGATCCATGGGGATGAAATAGGTGTCTTGCACTTCCGGTGCAATCAGTCTCTTCGCCGCAGCCTGCTCACCGCAGCCTCATGTGCGAATTTGCAAAGTCTTTTCAAAATGCGATGCTGTCATCCCGCTGCCCGGCGCGGCTCCGGTTGCCGGCATGATCTTCGAGGTGCGCATGTTTTTTCTCTCCCACATGATGAAAGCCTTCATAAGGAAGGGACGGCTCACGGTCATCGATGCTGAGGGCAAGCGGCATGTCTTTTCCGGCGAACCCGGGCTGGAGGTGACGATGAGGCTCACCGACCCGAAGCTCTACAGGACGCTGGTCTTCAATGCCGAGCTGGCCGCCGGCGAGGCCTATATGGACGGAACGATGCGCTTCGAGGAAGGCTCGACGCTGCGCGATTTCCTCACGCTTTTCTCCGTCAACCGGCTCTCGCTCGGCTCCTATCCGATCCAGAAGGCGCTGCGCGCGGTGAAGATGCGCTTCCGCAAACGCCAGCAGTCGAACCGCAAGGGGCAGGCGCAGAGAAACGTTGCGCACCATTACGATCTCGGCAATGATTTCTACAAACTCTTCCTCGACGAGAACATGCTCTATTCCTGCGCCTATTTTCGCGAGGAGGGCGAGACGCTGGAGGCCGCGCAGCGCAACAAGCTGAGGCTGCTTGCAGCGAAGCTCTGCCTGAAGCCGGGCATGAAGGTGCTCGATATAGGCTGCGGCTGGGGCGATCTCGCGCTCTATCTGGCGAAACTCGAGAATGTCGAAGTGACGGGCGTGACCCTTTCGAAAGAGCAGCAGGCGCTCGCCTCGAAGCGGGCCACCGATGCCGGTCTTGCCGACCGGGCCCGCTTCGAACTGAAGGATTATCGTGACGTTGCGGGGTCATTCGACCGGATCGTCTCGGTCGGCATGTTCGAGCATGTCGGCGTGCATCACTATGACGAATTCTTCAAAAAGCTGAATGCGCTGATGCCGGATGACGGGCTCGCGGTGCTGCATTCCATCGGCCATATGAGCCCGCCCGGCATGGCAAGCCCGTGGCTGCGGAAATACATCTTCCCCGGCGCCTATTCGCCTGCCCTTTCGGAAGTGTTCGAGGTCGTCGAGAGAAACAGCCTGTGGGTGACCGATCTCGAATTCCTGAGGGTGCACTACGCGACGACCCTTGCTCATTGGAGCGAACGCTTCGAAAGGAACCGAGACAAGGTGATCGCGATGTATGACGAGCGCTTTGCCCGGATGTGGGAATTCTACCTGATCAGCGCCGAGATGATGTTCCGTACCGGCAGCCAGCTCGTCTTCCACATGCAGCTTTCACGCAAGCGCGACGCGGCGCCGATCGTGCGCGACTACGTCACCGATGTGCAGCACGCCTATATCGAACGGGAGAAGACGCTCGATCTGACGCTCTGAGCGGCATTTCCGGCGCCTGCTTTATTGCCGCAGCATGCATCTCCGCCGTTGACGAGCAGGGCATCGCCTCCTATTTTAGAATTATTCTAAAAAGGAATTTCCTATGCTCTCCCGTTTCTTCCGCTCCTCCAAACGATCGCTCGAATCGCTGAGCGAACAGGAAATCCTCGCGCTTGCCATTTCGTCCGAGGAGGATGACGGGCGCATCTATCTTGCCTACGCGGATGCACTGCGCCAAGCCTATCCGCATTCCGCCAAGGTATTCGAGGAGATGGCGGAGGAGGAGAGCCATCATCGCCAGATGCTGATCGATCGCCACGTTGCGCGTTTCGGCAGCCGCATCCCGCTGATCCGGCGCGAGCATGTGCGCGATTTTCCCGAGCGCAAGCCGGACTGGCTGATAGCCAACATGTCCGTCGAGGCTGCGCGCGAGCAGGCGGAGGCGATGGAGGAGGCGGCACACCGCTTCTACCTGGAAGCCTCTCAACGCACGACGGACGCGGCCACGCGGAAGCTGCTCGGAGATCTGGCGCTGGCGGAGAAATCGCATGAATCGCTCGCCCGACGCCTGAGCGAGAAATACACGCCGGATGACGTCAAGGAAGAAGAGGACCAGACCGCGCAGCGGCAATTCGTGCTGACCTATGTGCAGCCGGGGCTGGCCGGGCTGATGGACGGCTCGGTCTCGACGCTCGCGCCGATCTTCGCCGCCGCCTTCGCCACGCAGGACACCTGGCAGACCTTTCTCGTCGGTCTTTCGGCTTCCGTCGGTGCCGGTATTTCGATGGGCTTCACGGAAGCCGCCCATGACGACGGCAAGCTCTCGGGACGCGGCTCACCGGTCAAGCGCGGCCTCGCGTCCGGCATCATGACGGCGATCGGCGGGCTCGGCCACGCGCTGCCATACCTGATCCCGCATTTCATGCTGGCCACCATGATTGCGATCGCAGTCGTCTTCGTCGAGCTCTGGGCGATCGCTTTCATCCAGAACCGCTACATGGAAACGCCCTTCGTGCGCGCAGCCTTCCAGGTTGTCCTGGGCGGCGGGCTCGTTCTGGCGGCGGGTATCCTGATCGGAAACGCCTGAACGCCGACGGCCGCCCGAAGGCGGCCGCGAATTCAGGGCATGGGCTGATTACTTGCCGACGGACGACACCATCAGCGCGTCGCCGTTCTGGATCGAGACCCACCGGCCGGAATGGTAGGAAGCCTGACGCTTCAGGTAGCGGTAGGGCGTCTCCGTCCAGAGCTTCACTCCGTTATCGAGATTGTCGAGAATGAAATCGCCCTGTGTGGTGCGTACCGTCAAAACGGCGTGGCCCTCGCCGTCGGGTTTGCGCACGACCGTGATGAGAAGGTCGGCGGGAGAGAACCCGCGCTGCATCAGCCGCTTGCGCTTCAGGAGAACGAAATCCTCGCAATCGCCGGCACCCTGCGGATAATCCCAATACTCTTCCCTGCCGAACACTTCCAGGTCGGTCATGGGCGTGACTTCGCGATTGACCGAGGCATTGACCTGGCGAATAGCGCTCCAGCCGCGAGCCGTCACCTTGGCGGGTTCCGTATTTCGGGCCCCCGGGGCACATTCCTTGCGGTAACGTTTGCAGAATTCGTAGTGACCGATAGGTTGCGATGTCATACCGCCTGTTCGCATCGAAAGGATCGATGCCGGTGCGGTAAAGGCTGAAGATGAAGAGACAAACAAGGCAGCAATCGCTACCAATACAGCCTTCGCACCAGTCGTTTTTACCATGGTCGTCCCCTTAATTATTAACAAAACGTTAAAATTTTAGAGGCCCAAGAGTCAATCACTAGAATTGGGGTTGGTGGATTATGGTTAAGATCGCTGCGTCGCGCGCCTCGGCAATGTCTTGAAACAGCTCAGTTTTCAGCGCCTGCGAGCCGCGCTGCGGCTTCCAGGATTTTCTCGACATCCTCCGGCCGGGAGAGACGATGATCGCCATCCCGGATGAGCGTAAGAACCGCATCGTCGCCCGAAAGGTGCTCCATCAGCCGTATTGCATGGGTGTAGGGAACGTCCGGATCTTCCATGCCTTGCAGGATTTGGACCGGGCAGCCGGTGTCGATCACGCCGTTGAGAACCCGGTTGGCACGACCGTCCTCGATGAGCCTCAGGGTATAGATATTCGGTGCGGGCCCATAGGGCGTGGGCTCCTCGAACTGACCCCGCTCCGCGAGCGCCTTGCGCTCGGTCTCGGTCAGGTTGGGTTCGATAAGTTCCGAGGTGAAATCCGGAGCCGGCGCAATCAGCAGCATGGCGGCAACGGCATCCGCCTGCCCTTGGCTGCGCAGCTCCGCCGCTGCTCGAAGTGCTATCCAACCGCCCATGGACGATCCGATCAGAACCGTTCTGCCGGTGCTGAACCTTTCGCAAGCGTAGGCGATCACGGCAAGCGCTTCCTCGAGCCAGCGGGAGATGGTTCCGTCCGTGAAGGAGCCGCCGGAGGCGCCGTGTCCGGAATAATCGAACCGGATGCAGCCGTTGCCGAGGCGTGCCGCAAGCCTTGCGAGTTCGGCTGCCTTGGTCCCCGTCATGTCGGACCGATATCCCCCGAGCCACACAAAGGGAGGCAGGCGGTTTCCGGAAGCGGGCTCCTCCAGCCGTATCGCGATCCGGCGGGCATCCGTGCCGGTGCCGACCTCGAGAAAGTCCGGTTGGCCTTCTGCCGCCATGTCATGTGTCATGCTTTCTCTCCTGTCGTGATCTGTCCATGGGAACATTTCCCGCGACGTTGGGCCTGTTTCCCGGTCAGTACCTAGAAACAGATTCGTCATTTGCAGGACAGATGGTGATTTTTCTTGCGCGACATGCTATTGACTTCGGCAAGGCGATCTACACATTCGCTGGCCAATCGCCGCTTCAGCGAGAGGCCGGAGCGGATCGCTATATGTGACCGACAACCATTATCCGAAATTATTCGAGGAGAATACGACCATTCGCAGACCCTTCAAAGCGGACGCTCCTGTTAAGGACGGCCCGCGCGCAAACAAGGAGATCCGGATTCCCCGGATCCAGCTCATTGACGCCGATGGAAACAACCATGGGATCGTTCCGACCGATCAGGCACTCCGGATGGCCGAGGACGCCGGTCTCGATCTCGTCGAAATCGCACCGAACGCCGATCCGCCGGTGTGCAAGATTCTCGATCTGGGCAAGCTGAAATACGCCAACCAGAAGAAGGCGGCCGAGGCGCGCAAGAAGCAGAAGATCGTCGAGGTCAAGGAAATCAAGATGCGTCCCAACATCGACACCCATGACTACGAGGTGAAGATGAAGGCGATGAACCGCTTCTTCGGCGAAGGCGACAAGGTCAAGGTGACCCTGAAGTTCCGCGGCCGTGAAATGGCCCACCAGGAACTCGGCATGAAGCTCCTTCTGCAGGTCAAGGAAGACACGCAGACGATCGCCAAAGTCGAGGCCGAGCCGAAGCTCGAGGGTCGCCAGATGATGATGGTTCTGGCGCCGAGATAAGGCTGCCTGAACCCACTATTTGCTGAAGCCGCCTTCAGAGGCGGCTTTTGCGTTGACTTGGGCAAGGATTCCAACCTCGACCCGGTTGCGCTTTTCGGGGACTTCAGTTACAAGCCCCCGTCCGAACGGTCCGGCAGGGCATGCCGTGGCCGTTCTTTACGCTGGGGATCGGCGCGTCTTCCGATCCTGCATTCAAGAAAAAACGGAGTAGCAAAATGCCCAAGATGAAGACGAAATCCTCTGCCAAGAAGCGGTTCAAGATCACCGCGACCGGCAAGGTAAAGGCGGCTGCCGCCGGCAAGCGCCACGGCATGATCAAACGGTCCAACAAGTTCATTCGCGACGCCCGCGGAACCATGGTTCTCGCAGAACCCGATGGCAAGAAGGTCGTCAAGAATTACCTGCCGAACGGTCTCTGAGACCTTTGGCGCTTTTGGATTTTAAGGAGATCATGACATGGCACGTGTAAAACGCGGCGTTACCGCCCACGCCAAGCACAAGAAGACACTGAAGGCAGCCAAGGGCTTCTACGGCCGCCGCAAGAATACCATCCGCGCCGCCAAGGCCGCAGTCGACCGCTCTATGCAGTATGCGACGCGCGACCGCCGCGTGAAGAAGCGCAATTTCCGCGCTCTGTGGATCCAGCGCATCAACGCTGCCGTCCGCGAGCACGGCCTGACCTATGGCCGCTTCATCGACGGCCTGAACAAGGCCGGCATCGAGGTCGACCGCAAGGTGCTTTCGGACATGGCGATTCATGAGACGGCCGCATTCGGCGCGCTGGTCGAAGCTGCCAAGAAGGCGCTCGCCTATCTCAAGGACGCGGGTACGGCAAACGAGTTTGAAAGCGCGGTTCGTTGAGCCACGCGCGTCTTTAGCGCGCAAAGCTGGCTCAACCAACCGGGATGGCGCATGTATCTTCCGTGCGGGCGCGCCCGCACGGGGCATGCGCAAGTCAGCGCTTCCCAAGCTTTTGCATCAATAGAATGGGAAACCCGCGCTGGCAGGGCTGGCGCGGGTTTTTCTTTGACCGATCCATGGAATGTGAGCGATGTCCGATCTTGAAGCCTTGAAAGAGACCCTGTTGTCTGCCGTGGCCGCCGCGGCCGACGAGAGTGCAATCGAAGCGGTCCGCGTCGCAGCCCTCGGCAAGAAGGGGTCGGTTTCCGAACTCCTCAAGACGCTGGGATCGATGTCGCCGGAGGAGCGCCAGACCCGCGGAGCGGCGATCAATGCCCTGAAGAACGAGATCGCCGAGGCGATCGCGGCGCGAAAGAGCGACCTGCGCGACGTTGCGATCGAGGCGCGGCTTGCCGCAGAAACGGTGGATGTCAGTCTGCCGGTCCGCTCATCCCCGGTCGAGCGCGGCCGCATCCACCCGATCAGCCAGATCGTCGACGAGATCACCGCCATCTTCGGCGACATGGGCTTCTCGATCGCCGAGGGCCCGGATATCGAGACCGACTACTACAATTTCACAGCGCTGAATTTTCCGGAAGGCCATCCCGCCCGCGAGATGCACGACACCTTCTTCTTCCCGCCGGACGAGAGCGGCGAGCGCAAGGTGCTGCGCACGCACACCTCGCCGGTGCAGGTGCGCACCATGGAAGCGCAGAAACCGCCGATCCGCATCATCATTCCAGGCAAGACCTACCGGCAGGACAGTGACGCCACGCATTCCCCTATGTTCCATCAGGTCGAAGGGCTGGTGGTCGATAAGACCGCGAATGTCGCCAATATGCGCTGGGTGCTGGAAGAGTTCTGCAAGTCCTTCTTCGAGGTCGACAGCGTGACGATGCGCTTCCGTCCGTCGTTCTTCCCCTTCACCGAACCTTCCTTCGAGGTCGATATCCAATGCGACCGCTCCGGTCCGATCGTCAAGTTCGGCGAGGGCACGGACTGGATGGAGATCCTCGGCTGCGGCATGGTGCATCCGAACGTGCTTCGCGCCGGCGGACTGGATCCGGACGAATATCAGGGCTTCGCCTGGGGCATGGGCCTCGACCGCATCGCCATGCTGAAATACGGCATGCCGGACCTGCGCGACTTCTTCAACGCCGATGTGCGCTGGCTGAGCCATTACGGTTTCCGCCCGCTCGACATGCCGACGCTGTTCGGCGGGCTGAGCGCCTGAGCGATGCCGACCTTGTTGGTATGGCACGGATACAAGTTCCGGTTCTACGCTTCTGACGGTCCAGAGCCGCCTCATGTCCATGTCATGAAGGATGCAAGGTCGGCCAAAGTCTGGCTTGAAAGCATGGAATTAGCCTACAGCCACGGCTACAATAGGCGCGAAGTAGCCGAGTTCTTCGCCAAGATTGCCGAGAACCGCGATGACTGGATGGAGAAGTGGAATGAGTTCTTTGGAATTTGAGACCGAAGACATGCGGCCCGTTTCAGCTTTCTGTGATGCGACGTTCGTTTATGTGACGCTTGCGGACGGCCGCCAGATTCGCGCACCTCTTTGGTGGTATCCGTTCCTGGTCGAGGCCTCGCCGGAAAAGCGCTCGAGCGTGGAACTGCAATTTTCCGGCGTCTGGTGGCCCGACCTGGACGAGGGCGTTTCCGTCAAGGGGCTACTGCTCGGCTGGAAGGCACCCGGCGCCCGGGCTCCTGACAAGGCGGCGTGAGTGATGCGGCTGTGACGGGTACTGAATGGATACCTCTATGGGTGGCTGCTCTATCTCATTTCTATGCCGAAACTAATCATGATCGCTTCAATAGGGATGCGAAAGAGGTGAGAAGATTGGTTGCTGAAGTGTGTCGTGCGATGCGTACGGATTGCTTCGAGAAAACAAACCTGTCTATCAACGAAATTCAGGCGCTCGTACCGATTGCCTAAAGTGAGAAAATCATGAAGTTCACACTCTCCTGGCTGAAGGATCATCTCGAAACAGAAGCTTCGCTTGCCGAAATCTGCGATCGGCTCACGGCAATCGGGCTCGAGGTCGAGGCGGTCGACGACAAGGCGTCGTTCAGCCCCTTCGTCATCGCCAGGGTCGTTTCCGCCGAGCAGCATCCGAACGCCGACAAGCTGAAGGTGCTGATGGTCGATACCGGAAAGGGCGAACCGGTGCAGGTCGTCTGCGGCGCTCCGAATGCGCGCAGGGGCCTCGTCGGCGCATTCGCTGCGCCCGGCACCTATGTCCCAGGCATCGATCTCACGCTGTCCGTCGGCAACATTCGCGGCGTCGAAAGCCGCGGCATGATGTGCTCCGAGAAGGAGCTCAAGATGTCGGACGATCACGACGGTATCATAGATCTGGCGGAGGATGCGCCGGTGGGCACGAGCTTTGCGGCCTATGCCGGGCTAGACGATCCGGTCATCGAGATCAACCTGACGCCGAACCGGCCGGACTGCACCAGCATCCGTGGCATTGCCCGCGATCTCGCCGCATCCGGTCTCGGGACGCTGAAGGCGGTCAAGGCGCCATCCCTCAGGACCGAAGGCGCAACGCCGGTCACCGTCACACTCGATCTCGGCGACGACGGCCATCTCTGCCCCGGCTTCGCGCTCCGCCTCGTGCGCGGCGTCAGGAACGGCCCGAGCCCGCGATGGATGCAGAGCCGCCTCATGGCGATCGGCCTGCGCCCCATCAATGCGCTGGTCGATATCACCAACTACATGACCTTCGACCAGGGCCGGCCGATGCACGTCTTCGACGCGGCAAAGGTCAAGGGCAACCTGACAGTCCGCCGCGCCAGGGACGGCGAGACGGTGCTGGCGCTCGATCAACGCGAATACAAGCTCTCTCCTGCAAATGTCGTGATCGCCGACGAGGACGGTATCGAATCGATCGGCGGCGTCATGGGCGGCGAGCATTCCGGCTGCGACGAGAACACGACGGACGTGCTGATCGAATCGGCGCTCTGGGATCCGATCAACATCGCCCGCACCGGCCGCATGCTCGGCATCATCACCGATGCACGCTATCGCTTCGAGCGCGGGGTCGATCCGGAATATATGGTTCCTGGTCTCGAGCGCACGACCGAACTGGTTCTGGAGCTTTGCGGCGGTACGGCGGCGCAAGCCAATGTCGTCGGCTATAAGGGTTATGAGCCGAAGCTGGTGGATCTTCCCTTTTCCGAGGTCAAGCGGCTGACCGGTCTCGAAGTCTCGTCTGAAGAAAGCCGCGATATTCTGACACGGCTCGGCTTCGGCGTTTCCGGCGAGGGCGAGCGTGTTTCCGTCTCCGTTCCGTCCTGGCGGCCGGATGTCGACGGCAAGGCCGACCTCGTCGAAGAGATCATGCGTATCCATGGCGTGGATAACATCCATGCCGCGCCCCTGCCGAGCCATGCGAGCGTCAACGGAAAGATCCTGACGACGCTTCAGATCCGCACGCGCACCGCCAAGCGGGCACTCGCCTCGCGCGGCATGCTGGAAGCGGTCACCTGGTCCTTCATCCCCAAGGCCCATGCTGTGCTCTTTGGCGGCGGGGCACCGTCGCTGGCGCTGTCGAACCCGATTGCCTCCGATATGTCCGACATGCGGCCTTCGCTGCTGCCGGGCCTGCTTTCGGCCGCCCAGCGCAATGCCGACAAAGGCTATGGCGACGTGGCGATCTTCGAGGTGTCCGGAACCTATGAGAACGACAAGCCGGAAGGCCAGCGTCGCGTTGCCGGCGGCGTTCGCCGGGGCACGGCCTCGCTTTCCGGCGCGGCCAGGCTCTGGTCGAATGCTGCGAAGGGCGGCGGCAAGCCGGTCGACGTCTATGATGCCAAGGCCGATGCGCTCGCGGTGATCGAGGCCTGCGGCCTGCCGATGGGCAATGTCCAGATAGAGCCGGGTGGTCCGGCCTGGTATCATCCCGGCCGTTCGGGGACGATCAGGATGGGCCCGAAAATCGTGCTCGGCCATTTCGGCGAATTCCACCCGAAGACGCTGGCGGCGCTCGATGTTTCCGGCGCGCTCTGTGGCTTCGAGATTTTCATCGATGCCATGCCGGAGCCGAAGAAGAAGGCAACCCGCACCAAGCCGGCGCTGGAGCTTTCGCCGTTCCAGGCGGTAAAGCGCGACTTCGCCTTCGTGGTCGACAGGAGCGTGGAAGCGGGCGCCGTTCAGCGCGCGGCATCGGGTGCCGACCGCAAGCTCATCGCGGGCGTCAGCATCTTCGACGTCTTCGAAGGCGCCTCGCTCGGCGAAGGCAAGAAGTCGGTGGCGATCGAGGTGGTCATCCAGCCGATCGACAAGACGCTGACAGACGAGGACTTCGAAGCGCTGACCGCAAGGATTGTCGCCAATGTCGAGAAGACGACCGGCGGCTCGCTGAGAGCGTGAACGAGTGAACGATGCGGCTGCGACAGCCGCATCGGCTACACGGTTATCGTCATCCGGTAGCGCACGTGCCCGTCCTCTTCGGCATAGCTGTCGTAGAGTTTGCGCGCACGGGCATTGTCGCGGTTGGTGTGCCAGTAGAGACGCGACCAGCCTTTTTGTCGGCAGATCCCGACAAGGTCGTCCAGCAGCGCGCGGCCGATGCCTTTGCCGCGGGCGCCTTCGTCCAGGAACAGGTCCTCGAGGTAGCAATCCGGCGTCTTCGCCCAGGTGGAATCATGGTGATGATGGATGGCGAACCCCATGAATTCGCCGCCCAGGATTGCGACACGCATTGAAATGCGGGAGTTCGGGTCGAGGATGCGGGTCCACGTGTGCGCGGTGACGTCCTCGGCAAGATCGACGCCGTAGAAGGCGAGATAACCCGACCAGAGACGGCGCCAGGCCTGTTCATCGCCGCTTCCGGCGTCACGGATTTCAAGCGTCATCGTGCTCCCCTCGTTCATCTATACCGCCGCCCCCAAAGCATTGCTACGCCCGCCTGCATCAGGCGCCGGCCGCGTCGAGGCGGGCGATCTGCTCTGCGGACAGGGACAATTCGGCTGATTTGACCAGGCTTTCAAGTTGCGTAAGGCTGGTGGCGCTGGCAATCGGCGCAGTGACGGCAGGTTTCGCCATCAGCCAGGCGAGCGCGATCTCGGCCGGCTTGGCGCCGGTTTCACCGCTTACCTGATCGAGGGCGGCAAGGATCTTCATGCCGCGGCCGTCGAGATATTTCTCGACCCCTCCGCCACGGCTTTTGCCCTCGGTATCGGTCTTGGAGCGATATTTGCCGGTGAGGAAGCCGGAAGCGAGGCTGTAATAGGTGATCACGCCTATCTCCTCCTTGCGGCAGAGCTCGGCGAGCGGCCCTTCGAAGCCGTCGCGGTCATAGAGATTGTATTCCGGCTGCAGCACGTCGTAGCGTGGCAATCCGGCGCTCCCGGCGGCATCGAAGGATGCCTGCAATTGCGCCGCATCGAGATTTGAAGCGCCGAAGGCGCGCACCTTGCCGTCTTTTACGAGTTTTGCGTGCGCCTCCAGCGTTTCTTCATACGGAGTCCTTTCGTCCGGCCAATGCGACAGATAGAGGTCGATATGATCCGTCTGCAGGCGCCGGAGAGAATTCTCGACCTCCTCAAGAATCCATTTTCTGCTCAGGTCCCTGTGCCCCTGGCCCATGTCGGAGCCGACCTTGGTGATGATCACCACATCGTCGCGCGGCACTGCGGAGTTCTTCAGCCACTTGCCGATGATGATCTCCGACTCTCCGCCTTTGTTGCCCGGAACCCAGGCGGAATAGACATCGGCAGTGTCGATGGCATTGAAGCCGGCATCGCGGAAAGCATTCAAAAGATCGAACGAGGTCTTCTCGTCCGCCGTCCAGCCGAAGACGTTGCCGCCGAAGACGAGAGGCGCGATTTCGAGGCCGGTGCGGCCGAGCGAACGTTTCTGCATGATGGTCTCCGATAAAGATTGCTGAAAGAAACAGGTGAGGGACGATCCAAAAGACATAGGATCGTCGTCAGGCATTTGCACCGCTACGGCATGAAATATTTCAACCGTCCGGAAGCTTGATAGACATCCGCGCCGCGAATAGGGTGCTGACCGGTATCAAGCGAGGAGTTCCTCATGCTGCGTTTCGGTATTCTCTCTACCGCAAAGATCGGCCGCGAGCTCGTCGTGCCCGCCATCCAGGACGCGGAAAACTGCGTGGTGACGGCGATCGCCAGCCGGGATCTCGAAAGGGCCAGGGCGATGGCCGACCGCTTCTCGGTACCGCACGCCTTCGGTTCCTATACCGAGATGCTGGAGTCCGACACGATCGATGCGGTCTATATCCCGCTGCCGACCTCGCAGCATGTGGAGTGGACGGTCAAGGCGGCGAATGCTGGCAAGCATGTGCTCTGCGAAAAGCCGATCGCGCTCAACGCCTCCGAAATCCAGACGCTGATCGAGGCGCGAGACCGCAACAAGGTGCTGATATCGGAAGCCTATATGGTCACCTACAGCCCCGTGTGGCGAAAGGTTCGCGAGCTCCTGAAGGAGGGTGCGGTCGGAAAGCTGCGCCATGTGCAGGGCGCCTTCACCTATTTCAACCGTGATCCCGCGAACATGCGCAACGTGCCGGAACTCGGCGGCGGCGGCCTGCCCGATATCGGCGTCTATCCCACGATCGCCACCCGCTTCTCCACCGGTCGGGAACCGCTCCGGGTGCAGGCCTCGACGGATCGCGATCCGGATTTCGGCACCGATATCTATTCCAGCGTACGCGCCGATTTCGGCGATTTCGAACTGAGTTTCTACATCTCAACCCAGCTGGCCGCCCGGCAGATCATGGTCTTCCATGGCGACAAGGGCTTCATCGAGGTGAAGTCGCCCTTCAATGCCGATCGCTATGGCGCCGAGGAGATCGAGCTTACCAACCAGAACCATTCGCAGTCCCAGCATTTCCGCTTCCAGGATGCACGGCAGTACAAGCTGGAGGCCGAAGCCTTCTCCCGTGCTGCCCTCGGCGGGAATGAGGAGGTCGTGACGCTTGAAAGCTCGGTCAACAATCAGAAATTCATCGACGCGGTTTACCGTGCCAGCGTCAGGGACGGTTGGGAGGCGGTATAGAAACTATCTTCCTTAAATGGGAGATCGCTCGGAGCGCGCGCTGGTGGCTCACGCGATTCCCGTCGTTCGTCCAAGTCCCTTCATCTTCAGGAACATGATGTCGGCAACGGCAATGGCCGCGATCGCGATGAGGACGATACCGGTCGCCGTCAGGCCGTCGCGGACGGCAAGAAGGACGGCGACGCTGCCGAAAAGCCAGATCGCATCGCCTGCGATGGCGAGCCGGACGGCACCCGGTGCCGGGTTATCCTGCCGCCCGACCGCAAGATGGAAGATGCCCCAGACGACAAAGAACAGACCAAAGGTCGCGACGATGCCGGGCGTCGCCGCCGGGCCGAGAAGGATCGAGATGGGACCGGAAAGGGTGAGAAGCCCAGCGGCCGCCACGAGCGAGAACGCCCCGTCGAAAAGCATGACGGATTTCAGGAGGTTGCGGTTGATGAGATCGAACATGGTTTGCTCCTTCGTTGTCGATGGAGCGATCCTCTGACGATCGGGTGATCAAGCCAATTACCTTCGAGGTAGTGGACTTCATGCAGAATCCTATGTCTTTAGGGCCAAAACCCGATCAGGCTATGGGTTTCCGACCCTAGTGCCGGAAAGATGTGAGGATTGCTGCATGGAATTCGGTGAACATCTGAAGGAATGGCGCAGCCACAGGCGGATGAGCCAGCTTGAGCTGGCGGTCGAGGCCGGTATTTCGGCGCGGCATCTCTCTTTCCTCGAAACCGGCCGCTCGCGCCCCTCCGAAGGCATGATCCTGCGGCTCTCCTCGGTGCTGGAGGTGCCGGCGCGGGACCAGGGCATGCTATTCTCCGCCGCCGGCTTCCGGCCGCGTTTCGCAACCCGTCCTGCTTCGAGCCTGGAAGCCTTTCCACCGGCAATCGCCGAGGCTATCTGGTTGATCCTCGGCAGGCACGACCCTTATCCGGGGGTCGTCTTCGATCATGAATACAACGTGCTTGCTGCCAATGCTGCTTTCACCGGCCTTGCATGCATGGCAGGCGTCGCCGTCGCGCCCGGCGACAATTTCCTGGAAGCCTATCTCGGGCCTACGCCCCTGCGCTCGATCGTCGTGAACTGGGAGCGCTCCGCTGCCGATCTCGTACACCGCATCCGCGCAGAGGCCTGGCTGCAGGGGCCGCGAAGCCCGCTTTCTCGGCGGATAGAGCGGTTGGCCGACAGCGACGACATAAAGGCGGCACTGGAAAGCTTTCCGGAGACGGAACGCCTGCCGGTCCTTCCGATCGAGATGCTGATCGCAGGCAAGCGCTTCAACTGGATCACGACGCTCACCTCGTTCGGCTCAGCGCAGGATGCGCTGGTGCAGGGCGTGCTGATCGAGAGCTTCTTTCCGGCGGACGAGGAAACGCGGGCTCATTTCGAAGGGCTCGACGTTCCGAAGACGAAGCGGGAGTAACCGAGCCAGGACCAGAGCATGGCAAGTCCGGAGGAAAGTGCGACGGCAAGGACCGGCGAAAACCCGGGCAAGGCCAGGATCAGGCCGGAATAGATCGCGTAATTGATGGCCGCGCCTGTAAGCCCGATGGCGCCATAGCGGGTGCCTTCGGCCGCGCGAGAGTGCGGGCTCGCACCGAAGGTGAAGCTGCGGTTGACGATCCATGTGGCAAGCATCGCCGCAGCGATGGCGACGATCCGGGATGGAAATGGGCCGAGCGCGGTCGTGGCGAGGAGAACCGCGAGCGTCCCTGCATCGACCAGAAAGCCGATGCCGCCTGCGACCGCGAACCAGCCGAGGCGCTTCATGCCGCCTTTATCTTTCGAGCTGCGCGGCCTGCCGTCCGTTCGCCGTCCGCTGTTGCGTCCATCCGTGTGGCCGGCAGGTTCATGTAGTGGATGCGTAGCTGCTCGCAGCGCCCCCGCGCGACGGAATCGAGGATCAGCCCTGCGGAAAAGACCAGGAAGGAGATCATCATCAGCGCCATGGAAAGAACCCATGTCGGCATGCGCGAGACGAGCCCGGTTTCGAAATATTCGACCAGTACCGGCGTCATGAAGGCGAGGCTGGCCAGCATGAAAAGGCCGCTGATCGCACCGAAAAAGGTGAATGGGCGCGTTTCCTTCATCAGCATCGCGAACATCCAGAGGATTTTCGCGCCGTCACGGAAGGTGGAGAGCTTCGAAAGCGAACCTTCCGGCCGGCGACCATAGTCGAGCTCCAGCTCGGCAACCGGCAAGCGCAGGCGCGAGGCATGCACCGACATCTCGGTCTCGATCTCGAAGCCGCCCGAAACGGCAGGAAAGCTCTTGGCGAAGCGTCGGGAAAAGACGCGGTAGCCGGAGAAGATGTCGGTGAAGTCGTTGCCGAAGAGCGACCGATAGAGGCTATTGAACATGCGGTTTCCGAAGGCGTGGCCCTGCCTGCCCGCATCCGCCCGCACGCCGCGCCGCGTACCCACCACCATGTCGACGCGCTCGGTCAGCAGCGTGCGGATCAGTTCCTGCGCGTCCTGCGGAGAATAGGTCCCGTCGCCGTCGGCCATGACATAGATGTCCGCGTCGATATCGGAGAACATGCGCCGCACGACGTTGCCCTTGCCCTGCCGGCGTTCCCGCATCACCGTCGCGCCGCTGAGCGCGGCGCGCAACGCGGTGCTGTCGGTGGAATTGTTGTCATAGACGTGGATGCGTGCACCCGGAAGAGCGGCCTTGAAGCCGTCGACGACGGCGCCGATCGTCTGTGCCTCGTTGTAGCAGGGCAGGAGCACGGCGACCTCGAACCCTTCGACGAATGTTTCCGACATGCCTGCTCCGTTCCGGGAAAGCCGCATGCGCCTTCCGTCGCTTTACTATTTCTTGAGAAGGTTAAGGCTAGGTTTCGCGGCAATCGTTCCGAGTGGAGAAAGGTATGTTCGCGTGACCGACACGATGTTGGCCGGACTTCCCCAAACGCGCCTTCCGCCGTCGGGGACGAGAGGCATGCCGCTGCATGTGCCGGCGGCTTATGCCCTTGTGGTCGTCGCGTTCATCCTCCTGGTCTCTTTGCCTTTCGCAACGGATTATGTCGGGCCGGACAATGACGACACTATGCGTCTCGTCATCGTTCGCGATCTCCTGTCCGGCCAGGGCTGGTTCGACAACATGCAATACCGGCTCGGCCTTGCCGGCGGCACGCCCATGCATTGGTCGCGCATGGTCGACCTGCCGATCGCCAATCTCATAAGCCTCTTCGGGCTGGCGACGGGGCAGGAGCGGGCCGAAGCGCTTGCGCTTGCCGTCTGGCCGCTCCTTCTGACGGTGCCGCTCCTTTACGGCGCAGGTCTCGCGGGGCTGAGGATCGGTGGTCCTCCGGCAATGCATGCCGCACTTGTTTTGACCGCGGTCTTTGCCGTGGCGGTCAACCGCTTCCAGCCGGGATCGATAGATCATCACAATGTCCAGCTCGTCCTCGTTTCCCTGCTTGCGGCCATGCTTCTCGATCCCACCCATCGTGCACGCAGCTATGGCATGGCCGGCTTTCTTTCCGGTCTCGCGATCGCCATCGGAGCCGAGACGGTGCCTCTCATCGGTGTCGCCTGCCTGACGGTCGCCCTTCGTTGGGCATGGATCGGCGCGGCCTTCCGCCACGCTGCAACGACGTTCGGCCTGTCTCTGGCTGCAACGGTATCCGCCGCCTTCTTCGCGACGGTCGCGCCCTGGCGCTATGGGGAAATCACCTGCGACAGCCTTTCCTATGGCTTCTATGCGCTTTCGACCTTCGGCGGCGGCATTTTGTTCCTGACGGTGGCGCTTGCGAGCGATCTTGGGCGGCGCGGCCGCTTCGCTGCTCTTGCAGGCGCCGGGATTGCCGTTGCCGTCGCCGTTCTCATCATCGCGCCGGGATGTCTGCGGAATCCTCTTGTGGACCTCGACCCGCTGTTGAAGACGTTCTGGCTCTCGGGCGTCATGGAAGCTCAGTCGGCGGCGGCGCAATTCCGTATCGACCCCGGTTCGCTCGGCGCCTATTACGGACCGGGACTGCTTGCAATTTCCGTCTGCTGCCTGCGCATATGGCGGCGGGAGGCCATGCAGGCGCATCTGGTTCTGATGGCACTGATCCTTTGCAGCTTCACGATCTCTCTGGTGCAGATCCGCGGCGCCGTTTTCACCAATCTCCTGTCGGCGATCCCGCTTGCCTTCGCTATTTCGCAGTTGAGGCAGGCGGCGAAGGCTCGTCCGGGAGACATCGCCGTCGGCCTCGGCTTCGCCGTGATGACCATCGCTTCCGTTCCCGCATCCTGGGCGGTGGCTGGCCTGGTCGTTCCCGGCCCGTCACGAGACCGCCTGGTCGCGGATCTCGCCTCTGCGGCATCGATTCCCGCCTGCACCAGCCGCGATGCGATGGCGGAGCTTGCAGCGGAACCCGCGGGCGTCGTTGCGGCGAGTTCGGATATCGGTGCTCCGGTCCTGCGGTTCACGGCGCATCGGGTGCTCTCGGCCCCCTACCACCGCAATCAGGGCGGCATGCTGACGGAAATCCATATCGGCCTTTCCGGTCCGGAACAGGCGGAGGCGTTCCTTCGAGGTGCGGGGGTGACGCTTCTCGCCTTCTGCCCCTCTGACGGACAGGTCCGGACTTTGGCGCATGCAGAACCGGAAGGCCTTTATGCGCAGCTTCTTGCAAGCGATATCCCTGCTTATCTGGAGCCGGTGAAAGGCACCACGGCGCTTCGAATCTTCCGGTTGAGGCCGGAAGATCACACCGCCGCGATGCGCATCGCCGACTGATCTTTGGGTTTGTCAGTATAGCCCGACGAGATCCGCGGCCGTGGTTCCGTTCTCAAGGATGCGCGCGGTACGCAGCGGCAGAACGGAGCCGGGAGCGATGTTGACGAAGGTCACGGTCTCGCCCGAAACGGTGACGAGCGTCACGTCGCCGCCGGTGCCGACATAAAGAGCACGGGTGGTCACCGCGAGCTCCGCATCGTTATCAGGCACGATCGCGAAGGCGTGCGAAGCGGGGGCGTCGAGTGCCGTATGGTGGCTGGAGAAGGGGTCTGTCATCGATAGGTCCTTTCTGTTGTCGATGCACCATTCTCCGTCCATTGCGCAAGACGGGGACGAACGGGGAAATTTTTCTCGCGAGTAACAGGTGCGGAAAGGCCGTGACGAACGTCCGGCACGCTGTCCTTCCGGCCGCTGTCGCGCTAAAAGGGGGGATGAGTTACGTTACGGATCGCGATTCCTCTAACCTTGCCGAATACTCGGTTTCTGAGCTTTCGGGATCGATCAAGCGAACGGTCGAGCAGGCCTTCGACCAGGTGCGCGTGCGCGGCGAGATTTCCGGCTATCGCGGCCAGCATTCCTCCGGCCATGCCTATTTCTGCCTGAAGGACGACCGGGCGCGGATTGATGCGGTGATCTGGAAGGGCACCTTTCCGCGGCTGAAGTTCAAGCCGGAAGAGGGCATGGAGGTGATCGCCACCGGTAAAGTCACCACCTTCCCCGGCTCGTCCAAGTACCAGATCGTCATCGAGGCGATGGAACCTGCGGGTGCGGGCGCGCTGATGGCGCTCTTGGAGGAAAGGCGGCGGAAGCTTGCCGCCGAGGGCCTGTTCGACACCGACCGGAAGCGCCCGTTGCCCTTCATGCCGAAGATTATCGGGGTGGTCACCTCGCCGACCGGTGCCGTCATCCGCGACATCCTGCACCGCATTTCCGATCGTTTCCCGGTCAGGGTCGTCATTTGGCCCGTGAAGGTTCAGGGCGAGGGGTCGGGCGAGGAGGTTGCGGCTGCGATCGAAGGCTTTAATGCGATAGAGCTGGGGAGCGCGATCGCGCGCCCCGACGTGCTGATCGTCGCGCGCGGCGGCGGCAGTCTGGAAGATCTGTGGAGCTTCAACGATGAGATCGTGGTGCGTGCGGCCGCGAATTCCCGCATTCCGCTGATTTCCGCTGTCGGACACGAAACCGATTGGACATTGATCGACCATGCGGCCGACCGCCGGGCACCGACGCCGACGGGCGCGGCCGAGATGGCAGTTCCGGTCAAGGCGGAGCTGGAGGCCGCCGTCGCAGCACTTGCCGCGCGGCTGAGCGGCGCGGCCAATCGCCAGATGGATATTCGCCGCCAGGGATTGCGCTCCCTGGCGCGGGCGCTTCCCTCGCTCGACCAGCTCCTTGCCCTGCCGCGCCGGCGGTTCGATGAAGCAGCCCTGGGCCTTGGCCGCGGCCTCTCGATGAATACGCTCAACAAGCGCCGTACATTTGAACGGGCGGCTGCCCATCTGAGACCGGAGATGCTTTCCGGCCGCATCGCCGAGCGGCGCCAGAAGGTGCAGGACGGCATGCGCCGCGCGGAGCGTGTCGTGGAGCGTCTGGTCGACAGGCTGCGGGCGCGCGTCAGCGCCTGCGAGGCGGGACTGAGGGCGGCGCCCGGCCGCATCGCGGCCCAGACCGGCCATGCACGCGACCGCTTGCAGGCCCTTTCCCGGCGCGCCGACGCCGCGATGGCCGGCGACATCGCGCGCCGCAGCGCATTGCTCCTTTCGCATGGACGAATTCTGCAATCGCTGTCTTACAAGAATGTTCTGAAGCGGGGCTATGCGCTGGTGCGTGACGAGGCCGGCCACCCGGTCAAGGAAGCGGTGGCGCTTGGCGCTGGCGTTGCGATCGCGATCGAATTCCACGACGGCTCGGTCCATGCCATGACGTCCGACGGAAGAGGGAATGAACGCGGGCTTCCTGCGCCGGCTGCCAAGAAGAAGGCGCCAAGTCCGGCCACCGTTTCGCAGCCGCCTAAACAGGGCTCGCTGTTCTGAGGCGATGATGAAGATCCTGCTCGTCCTTGCCCATCCGCTCGAAGACAGCTTTGCCGCCAGCGTTGCAGCAACCGTCCGGGCGGAGCTCGAGGCGAAAGGGCATGCCGTCGACCTTCTGAACCTCTATTTTGAAAATTTCGATCCGCGCCTGACCCAGGCAGAACGTGCCGGCTACTTCGATGACGATTACGATTCCAGCGCGGTTTCGGACATCGTCTTGCGGCTGAAGGCTGCGGACGGGTTGATGCTCGTCTTTCCGCAGTGGTGGTTCAATTTTCCTGCGATCCTGAAAGGCTTCTTCGACCGCGTCCTGGTCCCCGGCGTGGCCTTCGAGAACGATCCGTCCGGCGGCCGCATTCTCCCTCGCCTCGACAACATAAAGCTCATCTGGTCCTTCACGACGACGGGCTCTCCCTGGTGGATCGTTCATCTCTATATGGGCAATCCCGTTCGCCGCCTGCTGAAGCGCGGTATCGCCGCTGCCTGCACGCGCCGCGCCGATTTCCGCATGTTCAGCCTCCATGATATGGATCGGGCGAGCGGGGACAAACGCAAGGCGCATCTGGCGCGCATAGTCAGAGCCGTAAGCCGGATCTGACCCCGAAGCTGTCTTTGCGTCCGCTATTCGAATGCGGCAAGAAATTTTCTGAGCAAGAGATCGAAACTGGCCCGTTCCTCCTCGGCGAGGGCGGATGTCAGTCGTCGCTGGTTCGCGACATGCGCCGTAACGGTCCGTTCCACGAGATCGAAACCCTTCGGAGTGAGCGAGACGATGAAGCCTCGCCCGTCCTGCGGATTGCTCGTGCGTTCCACGAGCCCGGCTTTTTCGAGCTGATCGACACGGTTGGTCATCGTGCCCGAGGTAACCATCGTCGTGGCGATCAGATCACCGGGAGATAAGCTGTAGGGCGCACCGGACCGGCGCAGGGTGGCCAGCACATCGAATGCCGGGCTGGAAAGCCCATGCTCCAGCAGCACCTTTTCCACCTCACGGGCCAGATGTGTCCTCAGGCGCGCTAGCCGGCCGAGCAGGCCCATCGATCCGACGTCGAGATCGGGTCGTTCGCGATTCCATTGGGCGAGAATTTTGTCAACGTGATCCATACGTCGACTATCCGCAGTTTTATCTTGACGTCAAGATATGATGAGATACCTTGACGTCAAGATAAATGAGGAAAACTGCGGTGACCACCCGTACATCCGACATTCTCCTAACTGCGCTGGCACCTGCCATATGGGGCAGCACCTACATCACCACGACCCAACTTCTGCCGGCCGGTTATCCGATGACTGTGTCGCTGCTGCGGGCGCTGCCGGCGGGCCTTCTCTTGCTGCTGCTCGTCAGGGAACTGCCCAAGGGGATCTGGTGGGCACGCACCTTCCTGCTCGGTGCGCTCAACTTCTCGTTCTTCTGGGCGATGCTCTTCGTCTCTGCCTATCGGCTTCCGGGTGGAGTCGCGGCGACCGTCGGGGCTGTTCAGCCGCTGATCGTCATATTATTGTCGCGCATCTTCATCGGCTCTCCGATCCGGGCGCTTTCCATCGTCGCCGGTATTGCAGGCATGGGCGGTGTCGGGCTCCTGGTGCTGACCCCGAGCGCGACGCTCGATCCGGTCGGTGTCGCAGCAGGCTTGGCCGGCGCGGTTTCCATGGCCTTCGGCACGGTGCTCTCACGCCATTGGCAGCCGCCGGTATCTCCGCTGACCTTCACGGCCTGGCAGTTGACGGCCGGAGGCATCCTGCTCGTTCCCGTCGCGCTGTTGCTCGAGCCCCCATTGCCCTCCCTGACCGGCGCCAACATCCTCGGCTTTGCCTATCTCGGTCTCGTAGGCGCGGCCTTCACCTATATCCTCTGGTTCCGTGGCCTGTCCCGGCTGGAGCCGTCAGCGGTTTCGCCGCTGGGTTTCCTGAGCCCTTTGACGGCAGTCATACTCGGATGGGGTCTGCTCGGGCAGGATCTCACCGTTCCGCAAATTGCCGGCATGCTCGTCGTGCTCGGCAGCGTATGGCTGAGCCAGCGGACACAGATGGGGGTTCCGATTCCGCCGGTCGGGCCGGCCTCGGTCAGTGTTCCGCCCCTTTCTTCCGCGCCGCGCTGAGCCTGGCGGCAATCGATCCGGCGACGCCGGTCTCGAATATGCCTGCAAGGCCCGCCGGCGCTGCAGGCGATTGCGCCATCGGCGTGCTGCCGCCGGTCATGCCGAGCTTGTCACGCCCACTCGCCGGCGCGCATCACCGGGACACGGCTGCCGTCCGCCCGCAGGCCGTCGATGTCGACCTTGTCGGAGCCGATCATCCAGTCGATGTGGATCAGGCTTGAATTGCCACCTTGCGCCTTGATCTGCTCCTGCGCGAGATTTGCGCCGTCCAGGAAGCATTTCGAATAGCACTGACCGAGCGCGATATGGCAGGAGGCGTTCTCGTCGAAGAGAGTGTTGTAGAAGAGGATGCCGCTTGCCGAAATGGGTGAGGAATGCGGCACCAGCGCCACCTCTCCCAGTCGGCGGGCGCCTTCGTCCGTATCGAGGACCTTGTTGAGCACGGCTTCGCCCTTGGAGGCCTTCGCCTCGACGATCCTTCCGTCTTCGAAACGGACCTGGATGTCGTCGATCAGAGTACCCTGGTGGGACAGCGGCTTGGTGCTCGATACATGACCCTCGACGCGCAATGCATGCGGCGTGGTGAAGACTTCCTCGGTCGGAATGTTCGGGTTGCAGGTGATGCCGTTCTTGGCGACGGATGCGCCGCCGTGCCATTCGTGTCCGTCGGCAAGGCCCACCGTCAGATCGGTGCCGGGGCCTCTGAAATGCAGTGCGGCGAAGCGCTCGCCGTTGAGCCAGGCCGAACGCCTGTGCAGATTGGCATTGTGTTCCCGCCATGCGCCGACGGGATCGGCGACATCGACCCGCGAGGCGGCGAAGATGGCGCCGGCAAGCTTGGCAACCGCCACGTCCTCCGCATCGGCCGGGAAGACTTGTTTTGCCCAGGAGGGGTTCGGATAGGAGACTATGTTCCAGTTGATGTCGAAGTTCGCGATCTTTTCGAGCGCTGGTTTGTAGGCCATCGAATTGGCCTTGTTTGCGCGGGCGACCTTGGCCGGATCCTCGGCAGAAAGCAGCATCGGATTGTCGCCTGCGATGGCAAGCCGCGCCGCGCCGTTGGCATAGGCCTTCGCCATGCCCTCATAGAGCCAGTCCGACGCGCGGTCGAAGCTCTCGTCCGGTGCGTGGCGATAGCGGGCGAGCGTCGCTTCCTCGTCGGCGTAGAAGGTGCTGACGAGGCCCGCGCCGGCCATATAGGCATGCTTGGTGATGAGGCGCACCAACGGCAACGCCGCGATCGGGGCCGTCATGACGAGATCCTGGCCTTTCTGCAGCTGAAGCCCGATCTTCACCGCCACTTCGGCGAGCTTTTCGAGTTTCTCCGGATCGACGGGTGAAGAGCTGTCTGCTTGATAGGTCATGGCGTGCCTGTCTGTATGAACAACGGATAGGAAACACTTAATGCGCTTTGCGGCGGAATTGAAGGCGCGAAAGGGCGTCAGGTGACGATGGCGGCAGCTACCGCATTCAAGGCTGTCTGCGCATCGCGCGGCGAAAGCCGGACCTGCAGCCCGCGCTGGCCGCCGTTCATGTAGACTGCATCGTGGTCGAGGGCCGTTGCCTCGATCGCAGTGGGCACGCGCCTGCGCTGGCCGAAAGGACTGATGCCGCCGACGTGATATCCGGTAAGCCGCTCAGCGTCGGCCGGTTTCATCATGTTTGCCGATTTGCCTTTGAAGGCGGCAGCGAGCTTCCTCATGCTCACCTCCCGGTCGGAGGGTACGATGACGCAGACCGGCTTGCCGTCGATCTCCGCCATCAGCGTCTTCAGCACCTTCGAAGGATGCTCCCCCAAAGCTTCCGCAGCCTGTAGGCCGACCCGCTCGGCAGACGGATCGTAGTCATAGCTGTGGGTGGTAAAGGAGACGCCGGCCTTTTCGAGGGCTTGGGTCGCGCGCGTAGTTCTGGACATGACGGCCGTATTTTTCGGAGACTGCAGTCGATATGGGTGCCGGAAAACAGGACGGATTGTCAACCGGGCGAATTGAATCCGGCCTGCTTGACAGCGCAATGGCCGCGGCCTCTAATTCCGCTGCGATGCAACAGGAGATCCCGGCGTGAACGAGATAACCGAAAGCAAGCTGACGCGCTCGAAACGCCGCTGGGCCGACGAAGGAAAATTCCTGACCGGCCGCATCGCCCGGCCGGAATCCGAGCGCCTGCCGCCCGGTCAGCATCTCGTCGGGAATTGGCCGGTGCTCGATCTCGGCCAGCAGCCGCTCGTGCGGACGGAAAACTGGCGGCTCGACGTGTCCGGACTGGTCGAGCATCCGGTGTCGCTCGACTGGAAGGCTTTTCAGAACCTTCCGCAGAGCGACCGGCTCTCAGATATCCATTGCGTGACGACCTGGTCGCGCTATGACAACCGCTGGGCGGGCGTCGCGGTCGGCGACCTGCTCGATCTCGCAATGCCCAAGCCCGAAGCAGCCTTCGTGATGCTGACGAGCTACGACGGATACACGACCAATCTGCCCCTTGCCGATTTCGCCTCCGAGGACGCGATCCTCGCGACCGGCTGGGAAGGCGAGCCGCTGACGCGCGCTCATGGCGGCCCCGTCCGCCTGGTCGTGCCGCACCTCTACTTCTGGAAAAGCGCGAAATGGATCAACCGCATCGACTTCATCGCGGCCGATCAGGCGGGTTTCTGGGAGCGCAACGGCTATCACATGCGTGGCGACCCATGGCGTGAAGAGCGCTATTCCGACGATTGATCCAGCGGGTTTCGCCTATTTCCCAAAGGTTTCGGCATAGAGGTCGGGTTTGAAGCCGGCCAGCAGCTTTCCGTCGACATCCAGGATCGGACGCTTGATCATCGAGGGCTGCGCCAGCATCAGCGTGATCGCCTTGTCGGCGTCGAGAGCCTGCTTCTCGAAATCGGCAAGAGCGCGAAAGGTGGTGCCGGCCCGGTTCAGGACAGTTTCCCAGCCGAGCGCGTCGACCCAGCGCCTCAAGGCTGCCTCTTCGATGCCTTCCGCCTTGTAGTCATGAAACCGGTAGGCAATGCCATTGGCGTCAAGCCAGTTCCTGGCCTTCTTCATCGTGTCGCAGTTTTTGATGCCGTGGATCGTGACGGCCATACCGTTTCTCCTGTCGGTGCTTATATTGCTAGAGGCTGAGGAACTTTTCGACGACTTCGTCGACTTCCGCGCTTTTGAGCCCGGCGATGTTGATGCGGCCGGACGCCGGCATATAGATCGCCAGCTCCGCCCTCAGCCGCATCACATCCGCTTCATCGAGCGGCAGCAGCGAGAACATGCCCTCCTGACCGGCAATCGCCGTCAATACCTGCCACCTGCTGGAAAGGCCGGTAGCGAGCCGCCGGCGGATGGAGACGATGCGATTGCGCATGGTTTCGAGTTCCGCCATCCAGTCCGCTTTCAGCCCGTCGTCCCCAAGTATCATGCTGACGATGGCCGCGCCGTGGTCCGGCGGCATGGAATAGGCGGTCCGGCCAAGCGAGACGAGATTGGTGCGAACGAGGTCCGCGACCTTTGTGGATCGCGCCACGGCATAGACTGCGCCGGTGCGCTCGCGATAAAGACCGAAGGATTTGGAGCAGGAGACCGCAACGAGCGCCTCCGGAACGGCGTCGAGCAATGTGCGCAACCCCGCCACGTCTTCCTCCAGGCCTTTTCCGAAGCCTTGATAGGCGATGTCGACAAGCGGCAGCAGCCCGCGTTCGGCCATCAGAGAGGAGAGGATGTGCCACTGTTCGCCCGTGAGGGCTCCGCCCGTCGGGTTGTGGCAGCTCGCATGAAGGAGAACGGCATCGCCCGCCGAGGCTTCCTTGAGAGTCTCCACCATTCGATCGAAAAGCACCATTTGCGAGGGTACGTCGAAGAACGGAAAAGTGGCTATCTCCAATCCGGCGGCCTCGAAAATGGCCGCGTGATTGGGCCAGCTCGGCAGGCCGAGCCAGACCTTGCGCCTGCCCATGCGCGCGATCAGATCGGATGCGATCCTCAGCGCGCCGGAGCCGCCCGGTGTCTGCAGCGCGGCAGTGGAAAGCGGGCGGCCTGCATCTCCGGCTGTCAGTGACCAAAGCCGGTCGAGAAAGACGAGATCGCCCTGCGGGCCGACATAAGACTTGGTTAGCTGCGCATCGAGAAGTCGGCGCTCGGCCTCTTTCACGGACCGGAAGATCGGTGTCGCGCCCTCCTCGTTGCGATAGACGCCGACGCCGAGATCGACCTTGTCGTCCCGCCCGTCCGCCCTGTAGAGCCCGATGAGGGTGAGCAGAGGGTCGTCAGGCTGACGCACGAGTTCTTCGAACATGCAAGCATTCCTTCGACTGGAAACGTCATGTCGCTTTACGGGAAATCGTCGGTGAATTCGAGCATGATCTTGAAGCGAAGGCGTGCCTGAGGATATGGGAACCTTATTGCACCGAAAAGGTTGCCGAAGGAGAGCCGGCCCCATATCTTTCCGCAAGGCCTGCAAGGGAAAGCGAGTGGATAGAAAACTGCACGAGAAGATGAAATCGGCGGCCTTTCTGTCGGTCATCAGGAACCGCCGGGGCCATCGCCCCCAATGGGCGAACCGGGCCGAGGGAGACACGGTCATCGCCTCTTACAACGTGCACAAATGCATCGGCGTCGACCGGAAATTCGATCCGGAGCGTACTGCGAGCGTAATCGCCGAGATCGATGCAGACGTCATCGCGATCCAGGAGGCCGACAAACGGTTCGGGGAGCGCTCCGGCCTGCTGGATCTCGCCTTGCTGGAGCGCGACTGCGGCCTCGTTCCCGTGCCGATTACGGCGCTTTCCAGCACCGGGCATGGCTGGCACGGGAACATGCTGATGATCCGGAAGGGAAAAGTTCGCCGGGTCCAGCAACTGAAACTTCCCGGCGTCGAGCCGCGCGGGGCGCTGGTGGTGAACATGGAGTTCCCCACCGGCCGGTTGCGCGTCGTCGCCGCCCATTTCGGGCTCCTGAAGCGCTCGCGCGCGCAGCAGGCAAGGGCAATTCTCTCGTCGGTCGCCGACGACGAGGAGATGCCGACCCTTCTGATCGGTGATCTCAACGAATGGCGTGTGGGAAAGCGATCCTCGCTTGTGTCGCTGCAGCCGGTTTTCGATCCGGTCTCGGGTGCCGTGCCGAGCTTTCCGTCACGCTTTCCGATCCTTGCGCTCGATCGCGCCCTCGGTCACCCGCACGATCTCGTCACATCCGTCGAGGCGCATGATACGCCTTTGGCGCGGGTAGCCTCCGACCATCTTCCGATCAAGGCGCATATCGATCTTAAATCCGTATGGGACCGCGCGGTCGAGCCGGCGATCACAGATAGGGAGAACCGAGCCAGGTGATCCGTTCGATGAGGCGTTGTGCGAAAGGGCGCGCGCGCAGCTTCGCAAGATCGACGGGCTCAGCCGATTCGAGCGCTATCGCGATCCGCTCGTCGATGACCGCGGCGAAGCCCTCGTCCAGGATCTCGATGTCCACCTCGAAATTGAGCCGCAGAGATCGGGGGTCGAGGTTCGATGAGCCGATATAGGACCAGGCGCCGTCGATGGTCATCAGTTTGGAGTGATTGAAGGGCCCGCCCGCCCGCCAGATGCGGCAGCCGTGCTTCAGAAGCTGATCGAATTGCGCGGTCATCGCCTGATCGACCAGGCGCAGATTGTTCGCCGACGGTACGACGATATCGATTTCGACGCCACGCCGGGCCGCTGTCGCCAGTGCGCTAATCAATTCGCGGTCCGGCAGGAAGTAGGGCGAGATGATCCGGATGCGATGCTTGGCGATCGAGAAGGCGCCCATCAGCATGCGATGGTTTGTCTCCAGGCTTCGGTCGGGTCCGGAAGGAATGACGCGGGCCAGCAGGCCGCTTCCCGGAACGGACTGGGGCCGCTGGATTTTCCATGTCTCCCCGGAAAGAGGCTCTCCGCCGGAGAAGCGCCAGTCCTCGTAAGCGATATGGAACAGATCGCCGACGATAGGTCCGCTGACCCGGAAATGGGTATCCCTCGCACAGGTTTCCCCGGAGCATTCCGCCGAAAATCCCGCGCGGATATTGAGGCCGCCGGTGAAAGCCAGCCTGCCGTCGATGAGCAGGATCTTCCGGTGCGTGCGAAGATTGGCGTAGGGCAGGCGCAGCCCCATGATGATGTTGCCGTTGAAGACTTCCACCGGCACGCCCGCTTCGCGGAGAGTGCCTACGACGCTCGGTATGGAATAGCGAGCGCCGACCGCGTCGATGAGCACGCGTACGTCCACGCCGCGCCGGACGGCATCGGCCAGGGCGTCGACAAAGCGTTTTCCGATGGGATCGCGGTCGAAAATGTAGGTTTCCAGAAGGATGCAGCATTCGGCCTTGCGAATGGCCGCAAGCATCGCCCCATAGGCCTCATCGCCGGTCTTCAGCAGTTCTATGCTGTTGCCGGACGTCAGGCCGCAGCGGCTGACGGCATCGCCGAGATGCTTCATCGCGGCGAAGGCGCCGCCGAAACGCTCGCGTACCGCCTCGTCCTTCACGTCGTAGCCGGCAAGCGTCCAGCGTTGGGCTGCCATAATGCCGTCGCGCTGCAGGTTCAGCGTCGTGCGCCGGATACGATTGATGCCGACGACGGCATAGATCACGGCGCCGACGATCGGCGAAAGCACGATGACGCCGACCCAGCCGATGGCGGACCGGACCTCCTCCTTCGTCATCGTGGCATGGATGGCGGCAGGTGTGCCGAGTGCCAGCGACAGGACGACGAGAATGTGAGGCCAGTAGTCCGAAATCGTCTGGAACATGATAGGTTTGGCAGCCTCCCCCAAGGCTCAAACGAAATGAAAGCCGATTCCTTATATTGTCTTTCGCGCGGCTAAAGCGAGAGGCAGGTCAAAAAAGGATCAATATCAAAGCCGGCCGTTTGCCGTTGCTCGATAAACGGGGATGTTCGTTGAATGACGGCTACCTCGATGCCTGCCCTGATCCTCAGTCCTCAAGCGTGCCGGGTTTGCGATCGGCGGTCGCCCGTTCGTCGCAGACGATTTTCATCAGTTTGGTTCCACGACGCGCAAACCGGCTCGACGTGCGGGTGGCGATCAGGCCGGCACGGGATGCCCGGACCTCCAGAGCTCCGTTCGCCAGACCCGGCTGCGTGAGAATCGTCGCCAGAAGGTCACCGGGCTCTACCCGCTCGCCGACGTTCTTGTACAGCAGCACCGTGCCGGGCTCCTCCGCGCGCACCATCTCGATATTGTCGAGCGGGACTGCCGGTCCCTCATATGCAGGAAGGGAAACTATCGGATCGTTTACGATTCCTCGCGCAGCAAGGAAACGCCAAAGTCCGTCTGCGTCTTTCCTTGCCGTCGCCGCGTCGACGTCCCGTGTCCCGCGCAGTTCCACGGTTACCGAGAGCTGACTGGAGAGGCGGCTTTCCCTTTGTTCGCCCGGGTTCTTGAACGCATAGCCGACCGCTTCCTCGAAAGCCGAGCTCTCTCCGTCAGAGAGGAAAACCGCCTCCATGTCGAGCGCCGAAGCGAGATCGGAGGCCCCAGGCCAGAACACCCCGTCGATATAGGCATACTGCAGCGATTCATCGTCGCAATGGAGGTCCAGTACCAGATCGGCACCGAGCGCCATGTGCAGCAAGGTGCGTTTCAGCCGATCGACCGCCGAAAAACGATCGAAATTCTCGACGAGCTTTTCTCTGTCGCCGAGAGGGATCAGTGGGAAATCGCGATTGAAATTGGACCGTGAGCCGAGATCGAAGCGGCCCTGCATCTCGCCGAAATGGAGCTGCGCCGCTCCGATCGGATTGGCATGAGGAACGATCGTGATATCTCCGGCGATCGCACCTTCCGCCTCCGCCTGGCGCAACCGTCCGCACAGGAAATGGATCAGCGCGGTTCCGGGCAATTCGTTCGCGTGCAGGGCCGCCTGTATGTAGACGGACGGTGCGTCCGCGGATTTGCCCGCAAAGCGGAAGACCGGCAGCCGCCATTCGATGCCCGGCGTATCGCCGCCCATGGTGATCTCCGAAATATCCACTTTGCTGCCCTCGTTTTCCGCTCGCACCGATGTTCGGCCGTGTTTTTGCGCTTTCCCGAGTGAAGTTCAAGCGGTTAACCGAGCAACGGCCAGCGGTCGAGGCGCAAATGCCTGCTTTTTCCAACCACGCTTTGCACGAGAACGAATTCCCGAGCCGTCCAGACGAGCGGCTGCTCGATCGGTGTTCGCGGGAGGGACTCGCGAGGATAGAACAGCGTCATATGCGGCGTGAATTTCTTCTCGCCACGAGATTTTATGCCGGCAGCGCGCATCGCGTCGATCAAGCATTCGCGCAATTCGAACAGGGGATGGAGCGGCAGACTGCTGCAAAGCACGAGAGGCTTCTTGCGGCGATTTTGAAAACTCATCGCATGATCGAGGACGATCTCGAATGCTGTTGCGGTAACGGCGGGCATGGCCGCCGAAATGGCGAACAGCAATTCTTCCGGAACCACGTCGTAGCTCCCAAGCGAGCGCATGGTGACATGCATCATCGCCTGCGGGCGCAGGCGGCCCAACAGCGCGTGCCGCCGGTTGAGATCGGCGGCGATCCCGGCGGATCGCCTTGCAGCTTCACGATCCGGCACGATCGCCAGAAACAGGTTAGAGTGTCCGCGTGGCGCACATTTTCCATGGCGGGAGTGCCCCTCCTCCGAAAAATCAAACTCGTACTGCGATCCGATAGCCATGCGGAACTCCAAACCGGTCGTCGGGCCGAACGCCATTTGTAGCAGAAAGACGAGAAAAGCGGAACGTAAGAGGAACATTTAATTCCCGGCGACGGTGCGATTATCCGGCACGAATGTAATTTACACGGATCGATATTAAATTTGACGTGTGAAAACTTTTGTGATTGCTATGCCTCGCATCGGTTGGCGAAAGCAGTCCGCAGCGTCGCCGCAGCAGTCCGTTGGACCCGATCGATGCTCCTGCAATGGTGCATTATCGTCGGCGCTCCAATAACCGCATGGACATGCTTTCGAGCCAATTCTATCCAAAGCGGGCGAAACCGTAGCGCCGGGGGAGGGGCCTAGCGACATGTCGAAAATTCTTACCATCGGTGAAATTCTCGTGGAGATCATCGCCACCGAACGCGGCAACGGCTTCCGCGAAGCGGTGCCGCTGATCGGCCCGTTTCCCTCCGGCGCGCCGGCCATCTTCATCGACCAGGTCGGCAAGCTCGGGCAGGACTGCGCGATCATCTCCCGGGTCGGCGACGACGATTTCGGTCACGTCAATCTCGATCGGCTCAAGGCGGATGGCGTGGATGTCTCCGGTATCGAGGTGGTGGCTCAGGGCACGACCGGCAGCGCCTTCGTTCGTTACCGTCAGGACGGAAGCCGGGCCTTCGTCTTCAACATCCGTCACAGCGCTTGCGGCGTCATCGAACTGTCGCAGGCGGCGCTCCGGCTCATTGATACCTGCACACATATGCATGTCATGGGGACGGCGCTCTATGCGCCGAGTGTCGTCGCGAGCATCCTGACAGCGGTCGACCGCATCAAGACGCGCGGCGGCACGGTTTCGTTCGATCCGAACTTGCGGCCGGAAATCCTCGACAGTCCCGGCATGCGGGAGGCCCTGAAGACGGTGTTGTCGAAAACCGATCTGTTCATGCCGAGCGGCGACGAGCTTTTCCTCTTCGCCGAGACGAAAACGGAAGAGGCGGCGGTAGCCGAGCTTCTGGCGACAGGCATCAAGGCGGTCGTCGTCAAGCGCGGCGCCGCCGGCGCGAGCTATTTCGATACCGAGACGAAGTTCACCCTGCCTGGCTTCCCGGTCGAGGAAGTCGATCCGACCGGTGCCGGCGACTGCTTCGGTGCCACCTTCGTAACCTTCTGGCTCGCCGGAGCGGAACTCCGCGAGGCTCTGCTCTATGCAAATGCATCGGGCGCCCGCGCCGTCACGAAGGCAGGTCCCATGGAAGGCGCGTCAAGCCGGGCCGAGCTCGAGGAACTGATAGCGTCGAAAGGGAATTGAGGGATGACGACAAACTACCTCTTAGATATCGCCGATTGGCGCGCGCGTTCGAGCATGCGGGGCATACCCTCGATCTGCTCAGCGCATCCGATGGTGATCGAAGCATCCATGCTGCATGCCCTGGCGCGGGGCAGCCACCTGCTCGTCGAAGCGACTTGCAATCAGGTTAATCAGGACGGCGGCTACACCGGCATGACGCCGGCTGATTTTCGCCGTTTCGTGAAAGATATCGCCGGCAAGACAGGTTTTCCGATGGAAAGGCTGATCCTCGGAGGAGATCATCTTGGTCCCAATCCCTGGAAGCATCTGCCTGCCGACGACGCCATGGCGAAAGCGAAGGCGATGATCAGGGTCTATGCCGAAGCGGGATTTACCAAGCTCCATCTCGATACCAGCATGGGATGCGCCGGCGAGCCTGTGGCGCTTCCGGACGAACTTACCGCAAGCCGCGCGGCAAGCCTCGCTGCCGTTGTTGAAGAGGCCCTTTCCGGCTCTGCCGGCATCAAGCCCGTCTATATCATCGGTACGGAGGTTCCGATCCCCGGCGGGGCGATGGAGGAATTGGACATCCTCGAGGTTACGAAACCGGAAGCTGCATTGAAAACAGTCGCCGTCCATCGCAAGGCCTTCGAGCTTGCGGGAGTAGGAGACGCTTTCTCGCGCGTCGTCGGCGCGGTGGTCCAGCCCGGCGTGGAATTCGGGAACCATAATGTCATTGCCTATGAGCCGGAAAAGGCGAGCGCCTTGAGCGCTTCGCTCGAACAATTGCCGGGTCTGGTCTTCGAAGCGCATTCGACCGACTACCAGACGCGTGATGCGCTGCGAGCGCTCGTGAACGGCGGCTTCGCCATCCTCAAGGTCGGGCCCGGCCTGACATTCGTTCTTCGCGTGGCGCTCTACGGTCTCGACCTGATCGCCGAATTTCTTTTTCCCGGTCGGCGAAAGGAAACGCTGCAGGCCGTGATGGAGCGCGTCCTGACGCAGGAGCCGAAGAACTGGGAAAAATATTATCACGGCTCGCGCGACGAACAGCGCCTGCAGCGCCATTTCAGCTATAGCGACCGTATCCGTTACTACTGGCCGCATCCGGAGGTGGCTTCTGCCGTGGAAGCGCTGTTCGACCTCCTGGAAGGCGTGGAAATCCCGGAAACGCTGATCGGCCAATATCTTCAGGGCAGCTATGCGGCGGTTCGGGAAGGACGGGTCAAGCCGGAGGCCAAGGCGCTTGCGATTGCCGCGATCGATCGGGTTCTCGAAGATTATTTCGAGGTATGCCGAGGATGATCTAGTGCCGCCATGGCGCTCCTGTTTCACAAGCACGGCGAGAACTCGCATGCGACGGCGCCGCTCCCGCCGGGCAAACGTCTGCTGCTGAACGCCGAGATCATGCCGCGGGAATCATTGTTGGCTGTGCGGATGGCTCCGGCTTAAAAGCCAGACGAGATAGATGCCGCCGAGCATTGAGGCGAAGAGCCCCAGCGGCAGTTGGTACGGGTAGGCGACCATCCGCGATAGCCAGTCCGACACAAGCATCAGTATCATGCCGATCAGGATCGAACCGGTCAGAGCCGGCAGAGGGCGGTGAAGCCCGGAAAAGCGTGCAAGATGTGGCGCGATAAGTCCGACGAAGCTGAGCGGCCCTACGAAGAGCGAGGCGACGGCGCTCAACAGCCCGCAGAGAACGACCAGGGAAGCGCGGCTTTGCCAAAGCGACAGGCCGAGTTCGCGCGCGGTCGTCGCGCCGAGCGGCAGGATGTCCAGCCAACGCCTGGCGAGGAACAGCGGCGCGATGAGAACCATGCAGGACGCAAGCGCCAGAGAGGCGCCGGCCGCGGTGGCATCGTCTGTCGAGCCGCTGATCCAGCCGAGCAGGCGAAATGCCGTCGGGCTGCCCGTAGCGATGACCGCCGTCAGCACGGCGCTGCATAGCGCGCTCATGGCGATGCCTCCGAGCAGCAGCTTCTCCGGGCCGAAATGGCTGCGTGCAGAGATCGTCAGCATGGCGACGAGCACGATCAGCGACCCGAAGGCCGCACCGGCGAGCTGGATCGGCAGCGATGGTGAGGAGAAGAGAAACAACGCACAGGAAAGGCCGACGCCCGCACCCATGCCGACGCCCAGGACTTCGGGGCTGGCGAGCGGATTGCCGGTCAGTCGCTGCATGATCGTGCCGGCGGCGGCAAGCATCGCACCTGCGGCAAGCGCGATGCCGACGCGCGGCAGGCGCCATTGCAGGAAGTCGGAAAGCAGCTCTTCCTTGGCGATCAGCCAGCCCGTCGGACCCCAGCCGGCGGAAAGCGACAGGCCGGCGACGACGCATGCGGTCGCGGTGAGAAGGATCAGCCATGTTCCCGGCCGCCCTGTGCGGTAGGCGGGGGCATCGCTGGTGCCAAGCGATGGCCATTCGAACATCCTCAGCCGCGGCAGCATCCATAGAAGCAGCGGACCCCCGAGCAGGGCCGTGGCCGCGCCTGTCGGCACACGCTCCGCACCTCCACCCGCAACCAACTGGACGAGACCATCGGCGAACCAGAGCAGGATGCCGCCGATGAAGGGCGCCGCGTAAAGCTTCTGGCCGGGCGTTCGCGCGCCCGAAAGCTGGGCGAGTGCCGGCGCCGCAAGCCCGATGAATCCGATAATGCCAACTTCGGCAGTGATGCTCGCCGCAAGCCATACGGCAAGCGCAATCGTCAGCAGGCGGGTGGCCGGCAGCGCGATGCCGAGATTTCTTGCGTGCGCGTCCCCGAGGCCGAGGATCGCCAGAGGGCGCAACAGGAACAGCGAACCCGCACCGACGATCAGGATGCGCAACGCAATGGAAAAGGAAGGATGCCAACTCTGCTGCGTCAGCGAACCTCCGCCCCAAATGAAGAGGGAAAACATATATTCGCCATTTGCGAGGATGAGGGAGGCGCTTGCCGCGGTCGCCGTCAGCGACACCATCATTCCCGCGAGGATCACCGACACCGGCTCGAGATCCCGTTTCCAGTTGAGCGCCAGGACGACTCCGATCGCCGTGACTGCGCCTGCGAAAGCGACTGCCTCGCGGCCGGATGCGAGGAGGGCCGGTGTATAGGCCGCCGCCGCTGCGAGCGCTAGCTGCGCGCCGGCCGATATGCCGAGTGTCGAAGGTTCCGCGAGCGGATTTCTCAGCACCCGCTGCAGCAGCGCGCCCGCGAGGCCAAGCCCTGCGCCACAGAGCAGCGCCATGACCGCTCTCGGAAGCTGGCTTTGATAGAGGATGACGTCGCGCAGGTCGTCCAGACCGCTGCCGGGAGCGGGCAGATGAGCCCAGGTCGTATAGGCGAACAGCAATGCCGAGGCGATTGCCAGCCCGATCCACGGCAACAGGCGCCGCTCAGCCATTGCCGCTGCCTGCGAACGACGAGGACCGGCCAAGCAGCCGCACGAAACGCCTGGCGGCAGGAAGGCCGCCGAAATGGTTGACGGGATCGAGGATCGCGACACGTTCGTTGCGGATGGCCGGCAACGCATTCCACAATCCGTTCTGCTGCATGGTCTGCTCCGCATCGGGCGGGATCGGCCCGATCACCACGATGAAAGCATCCGGTTCGCGTGCCAGCGCCTCGAAACCGATGGGCGCCGTCGCCGAATAGCTCGTGGCCTCCTTCCAGGCGTTCTGAAGGCCCAGGCGGTTCAGCACGTCGCCGAACATGCTGTCGGAACCGAAGGCCCTGAAATGTCTTTGATCGCCGATGCTGATGAGAAAGACGGGCCGGCCCGCCCGGCCGGACAAGCGCCCGCGCAGGTCCGCGATCTCGCGATCGCTATCCGCGATGAGCTTTGCAGCTTCCGGCGCGCGCTCGAACAGCCTTCCGAATTCGAGAGCCATCCGGCATGCCGGCTCATAGGGCAGCACGCCCGGTTGGTAGATGCTGTGTGAAAGAACAGGTGCAATCGTCTCGAATAGAGGCCGGCGGTACTCATAGAAGTTCGAGATCAGGATGAGATCGGGTTCCGCGAGCCTGAGAGCTTCGAGGTTCGGCGTGCCGCGTAGACCGATATCGGTGACACGCTCCGGTATCGCCGGTTCGCACACCACCTGGCGATACTGCAGGAGCTCGCTTGCCGCCACCGGCATCACGCCGATGGCAAGCGCCGTTTCCAGTGCGGCCCAGTCTATGATGGCGACGCGCCGCGGCGCGGCCGCATAAGCGGCGGCCGGAACCAGGCCGCCGGCGATCAAGCCGAGTGCCGTCCGTCGCGTTACATCCATTCGTTTCGCCGTCATCTTCGGCTCTATGCTCTCCGCGCAAGCCCTCGAGGCGCGGCCGCATCGGCCGGCGCCTGCGGGCAGGTCCGGCTTACCATTTCACATGAGCCGACAGAAGCGCCTTGCGTCCTTCTCCGTAGCCGCAGTTGAGACTCGTCTGGCAGCCAGCCACGTATTCCTTGTCGAAAAGATTGGTGACGTTGAAGTCGACGCCCCAATTGTTCTTCTGATAGCCGACCTTGAGATCGACCAGCGTCACGGACGGGACTTCGAGTTCGTTTGCGCGATCGGCGAAGGACGAGCCGATGTAGCGCACGCCCGCGCCGACGGAAACGCCTTCAAGGGCGGTGTCTTCCTGGAAGGTGTATTGCGCAAAGAGCGAGGCCTGGGTTTCCGGGATGAGATAGGGGCGCTTGCCGATGAGCGACTCCTCCTCGTCGTCGGTGATCTTGAGATTGTAGGCGGTGAACGCGGCCGCCACCTTCCAGGCCTCGGTGATGTTGGCCTGGGCTTCGAACTCGAAGCCGCGCGAATTCACCTCGCCGAGCTGGGTTCTCGGGATGGTTATGCCGTCGCCGAGGATCACGTTCTCCTTGGTGAGGTCGAAGAACGCAGCGGTTATCAGCCCATCGAAGGCCTGTGGCTTGTATTTTATGCCGACCTCGTACTGCTGCCCCGTTTCGGACGCCGCCGGATCTCCATTCGAGAGCGTATCGATGACCGGATTGAAGAAGGTCGCCACGCTCGCATAAGGCGTTATGCCGTTCGCGAACTCATAGCCGATTCCGGCGCGGCCGCTCGCCCGACTGTCGTCGAACGTGTAGCCGGCGGTGCTGCCGCCGGCGAGGCCGGACGACTTCGTCTCGACATAGTCGTAGCGGCCGTTGAGCGTCACGATCCAGCCGTCGCCGAAGCGCATCTGGTCCTGCGCATAGACGCCGAACTGGTTGCGCGACAGGACCTGGTCGATATAGGGATCGAACATCGGCCCCTGCGGCAGGCCGTAGATCGGGTCGGTCGGATCGATCGGCGTCGCCGCGCCGGTCGCCTGGACATGGTCGATGCGGAAATATTTGTACTCTGCGCCGAAGAGCAGGCGATGCTCCACCGGCCCGGTCTGCACCGTTCCTTCGAGCTGGTTGTCGAGGAGGACGGTATCGACGGTGGTGCTGTGCGCGAAGTTGATCCGCGAGAGGCTGTAGTCGGTGCCGGCCGGCTGTTCGAGGAATCCGTAGCCGTAGGTATAGAGGCTGTGCTCCTCGACATTGGAGTGTCCGTAGCGGAAGTTCTGCCGGAAGGTCCAGTTGTTGTCGAACGTGTGCTCGAACTCGTAGCCGATCGATGCCTGGCGTCGATAGTAGTAGTCGATGTCCGGCTCCGTCGAATTGAACTCGCGCGAGATCTTGCCGAACGGCGCATCGACCACGGTGCCGTAATAAGGAAGGAAGCCGGCGCCGTCGTGGGTGAGGTCGATATAGGTGTAGTTTGCGAGGATGGTCAGCGACGTGGTGTCGTCCGGCCGCCAGGTGAAGCTCGGAGAAAGCGTGCCGCGGAAATCCTCGGCGAAATCGGTGTATTTGTCGCCGCCCGCGAGCTTGCCGTTGATGCGGTAATCCAGCGTTTCCGATGCCTTGTCGCCGATATCGAAGTTGAAATAGCCGTTCCCGTAGCTGTCGATGCCAACGCCGGCCTCGCGTATGCGCTCGCCCGTCGGCCGCTTGGAGATATAATTGACGATACCGCCGGCATTGGCGCCGCCGTAGAGCACGGAGGCCGCGCCGCGAAGCACCTCGATGCGCTCCAGCCCGTCGGAATCGATAAAGAAGCCGCCGAACCCGTAGCTGAAGTTCTGCAGGCCATCAAGATAGGTGCCGGACTGGGTCGCGTCGAAGCCGCGGATGTAGAGCCAGTTGGTGTCGCCGTCCGGGCCGAAGGGCTGCGCGAAGACGCCCGGCGAATATCGAAGGGCCTCGTCGATCTTCTTGGCGCCGAGATCGTCCATTTCCTCGCGGCCCATGACCGAGACGGACTGGGGAATCTCCTCGATCGGGGTGTTGCTCTTCGATCCGGTGGCCGTTCGCTCCGCAACATAGCCATCAACCGGACCTGTTGCGCTGGCGCCGCTGCCGTTTTCCTGTCCGGTGACGACGATCGCCTCGAGCTCGGTCGCGTTTTGCTGCGCAAGGGCAAGCGGCGCAGCCAAAAGCGCCGTACCCCCCATCAAGACACCATAGAGCCGGGTGCGGCGTGATTTCGACATCGGTGATCCCCTCGGGCAGTAAAGGAAGCCGCAGCGTCTCCGGGCGGAGTCTGCGGCTTTTCAAAGCTTGAAATAAGATGAGTAACTAGCTCAACTATTTCCGCCGGGATTGTCGCTTCCTGCTGCGATTTGAATATTTTTGAGCTTTTTTGTGCGTAGCTCGGCTTCAGAGTTCGCGTAGCCAGGTGGCCGGTGTGATGCCCGTATAACGCTTGAAGACGCGCGTGAAATGCGCCTGGTCCGAAAAGCCCGTCGACAGGGCGATCGCCGTGAGCGATTGCCGCTTTTGCGACATCAGGCTCTGTGCATGGCGAATCCGGGTCTGCATCTGCCACTGGTGCGGAGTGGCTCCGGTCGTCGCCTTGAATGCGTGGCAGAAATAGGATTCGGAAAGGCCGGCAATATCGGCAAGTTCGTGAAGCCGTATCGCACGCATGCAATGCGCTTCTATGTGATCCTGGACACGACGAAGCTGATGCGGAGAAAGTTTCTTCCGTATCCTTTCCTCCCCGCGCCTGATGTCGAAAAGCAGGGCGAAGAGCGCTGCAAGGATACCGTCGCCATAGAGGCCGTGCATGGGTGTGTCGGAGAGGCATTCCTCGGCAATCAGACCCGCCAGATGCGCGACCCGGTCATCATGGAAGGCGAGCCTTGGCCGTGCGAGCTTTCCCTCGTCCAGATCGCCGCTGAAGCGACGGCGCAGCGCATTCGCATCTATATGCAGGTCGAGATGGCGCAGGAAACTGAGGTTTTCCACCCGGCTTGAAAGCGGCATGCCGGCCGGAACGAAATCCATGCGGTGCGGGCGCGCCGTCGCCGCAGCCGGACTTGCCCGGACGCTTCCCGAAAAAAGCGTGATGTCGCCTTTGCCCTTCTTCTCAAGCAGAACGAAAAGCCGCGGATCCTCGGAAACATAGTGGCCGCCGGCCCCGTCGCCGCATTCGACGGACCATACATCCGCGATCACCCCGTCCCAGGCGCGCCAGCGCAACTCGCCGATCACCGAGAAGCCTGCGATTTCGTTTTTCATGCGTGGTTGAAACGTCACGCCGCGGAACCTCGACTTGAGTATGACCGAAAAAGAGGGAACAAAATATGCATGTGAAAGTCAAGTTTTACGAGACCTGTAGGGCATGATCTTTCTTTTACGCCGTCCATGCATCCAAATAACCGCGTCGCGCGTTGTTGTCTCGTTGTCAATGAAGGAGAGCAACATGGTTGATGCAGCAAGCATTCGCGAGCACGCGGAGGTCATCAGCGCCGATGGCGTCCACGTCGGCACGGTCGACCGCGTGGAAGGCGGCCGGATCAAGTTCACGAAGAAGGACAGTGGCGAGGGCTCGCACCGGGGCCACCACCACTTCATCGACATCGGGCTCGTGGACGACGTCGAGGGAAACAGGGTGCGTCTATCGGTCAAATCCGCGGACGTGATGTCTTTCGAGGAGGAAGAGGACCGCAAACCGATCTGATCCGCCTCCATGGAGACCTAAACCCGCCGAACGAATTGACCCCCGAAAGTTGGACCGCAACCTTCGGGGGTTTTCATGTTCCGGCGTGCTTTCGACCCGCCCGATGTACCGATCTTGTTTCTTCCATGCGAGCCCACCGCTGGAACTGGACGACGGGCATGGCCGCGAATCCTAGGTGCTCAGGACAGGGTAATCGATATAGCCCTGTGCGGCGCCGCCGAAATAGGTGCTTGGGTCCGCCTCGTTCATCGCCGCATCGACCTTCAGCCGCGAGACGAAGTCCGGATTGGCCAGGACCATCTGGCCATAGGCCTCGAGATCGGCCAGTCCCGAAGCCACGTCGGCGCCGATCCGGTCGCGCGGACGGCCCGGCCGGTTGAGGATCAACGCCTGGTGCCAGAGCTTGCGGATATCGGCCAGCAACGGCTCGTCGCCCTGGTGCATGATGTGCACATAGGCGAGCCCGAGCTTGTCGAGCTCGGCGATCAGATGGCGGTAGAGATCCGGCCCTTCGGCGCCTTCGTCGATGCCCCACAGGGTCGCGCCCGGGGAGAGGCGGATCGCGGTCCTGTCCGCGCCGATCTCCTCCGCGATCGCGGTCGCGACCTCGATGGCGAAGCGGGCGCGGTTCTCGATCGAGCCGCCATATTCGTCCGTGCGGGTGTTGGCGCTCGGCGCGAAGAACTGCTGGACGAGGTAGGCGTTCGCGCCGTGGATCTCGATGCCGTCCGCGCCGGCCTCGATCGCCAAGCGGGCCGCGCGGCGGAAATCGGCGACGGTCCGGCGCACCTCTTCGGTCGTCAGCGCGCGGGGCGTGGGAATGTCCTGCATCCCCGTCATGGTGAACATGCCCGTCCCCGGCGCGATCGCGGACGGTGCGACGCCCTGGCGGTGATGCGGCGTGTTGTCGGGATGCGACATGCGCCCGGCGTGCATGAGCTGGATGAAGATGCGGCCGCCCTTGTCGTGCACGGCAGAGGTGATCTTCCGCCAGCCGGCGATGTGTGCGGGCGTGTAGATGCCGGGGGTGGTGAGGTAGCCTTGGCCGTCATCCGAAGGCTGGGTGCCCTCGGTGACGATCAGGCCGAGGCCGGCGCGCTGGGCATAATATTCGGCGGCCAGTTCTCCCGGCGTACCGTCGAAGCCGGCGCGGCTGCGGGTCATCGGCGCCATGACGAGGCGGTTCGGAAGAGTGTAACGGCCGACGCGGACAGAGGTGAATAGCGGACTCATTGGGATCTCCATTTTGCTGGAAGCCCTTGTCCACTATTCCAATATCGGGATAAATCCGGTTAAATTGAAATAAGAATTCCATAAATGGAGCAATTGAATGAGCCATTTAAACGACATGGCGCTGTTCGTCGAGGTGGCGAGAACCAGGAGCTTCCGGAAAGCCGCAGAGGCTCTCGGCATGCCAAATTCCACGCTGTCGCGGCGTATCAGCGCGCTGGAGAAGGCGATCGGCCTGAGGCTCCTGCATCGTACGACGCGCAAGATCGAGCTCACCGAGGCCGGCCAGCTCTATTATGAACGGAGCAAGCGCATCGTCGAGGAGGCGCGGCTGGCGCATGAGCAGCTCGGCGCGATGCTGGAGCAGCCGAGCGGCACCCTCCGCGTTTCGCTGCCGGTCGATCTGGCCACTCTTTACCTCACGCCGATCATCGCCGATTTCGCGCGGCACTATCCGGGCATCACGTTCGAATTCGACCTGACCCCGCGCCGCGTCGATCTGGTGACGGAGCCGTTCGATGTGGCGATCCGCATCGGCAAGCTCGAGGATTCCGGTCTGATCGCGCGCCTGATCGGGCGGCATTCGCGCCACCTCTATGCGTCCCCCGGCTATATCGAAGCGTCAGGCGAGCCTGCCACGCCGGCGGACCTGGCGGAGCATGAATGCCTTTGCATGCCGCGAAGCCCGAACTGGACCCTGCACCGGGGCACCGAGACCGTCGATGTCGGCGTCAGCGGCCGTTTCACGCTCAACAGCGTCGGGATGATCAGCGCGCTTGCGGTCAACCACCAGGGCATCGGTCTGCTTGCCGAGAAGATCGTCGCCGAAGACCTGGCCTCGCGCCGCCTCCGACGCATCCTGCCCGACTGGCAGGGATCGGCGGTCAGCATCTACGCCGTCACCGAAACGCGTCTTATTCCAGCCAAGACCCAGCACTTCATCGAATTCCTGTCCTCCAGGCTGATGGAAGCTTGAACGTGCTGGAGGTGCCTCATGGACGCACACGGGACCGGAGATTGTCTTGCCGCCGACAATGGAGCGCCAAGTCCGCTGACGACGAAGAACCATATCCCGGATCCGTCAGAAATTCTCGTTCTTGATACGGCGCACCATTATACGGCGCACCATTCGCGGATTGAACGACGCCGATTAAGGTGATCGCGGCTCGGCTTCCGGCCGGATGACGGCAAGAGTCACCGGCGACCTTTCGCGCGTCAGTCGCGCGATCGGGACAGCCCGGCGAGGAGCGAGGCGTACGCGACAAGCCTGCGGGATACGAACTCGGTAAAGAGCCGCACGCGCTTCGTCTTGCGTGCCTCCCCCTGGGTGAGAAGCCAGAGCGTTCCGTACATGTGCGGGTCGGTGCCCGGCACTCTCACCAGCAGAGGGTCCGCATCTCCGACGAAGCACGGTAGCGTCGTCATTCCGATCCCTTGCCGCGCTGCAACGATCTGCGCCTCGGCGTCCGGGGTCCTGAACGGAACCCCCGTGGTACGAACCTCACCCGCGCGGGCCCAGTCCGGGATTCTACGGGTATTTACGACGATCCGCCGGATGGGATCAGGCGCGCCCGCACGCCACGCTGCTAGTCGGTCGCGGGATATGTAGACGCAGCCGAACAGCTCCGGTCCCTTCAGCCCGTGAAGATTGAGCGGCAAGGTCTTGCGGTCGGAGACGATGCGGATCGCGACGTCGGCCTCTCGGTTGGTCAGATTCGCTACCTCGCCGGACGACAGGATTTCCATCTCGATGTCCGGATGCATATGCGCGAAGTCGGCGAAGTCCGGCATGAGCAGGTGTGTCGCGAGGAATGGTGGCAGCGTCACCCGCAGAAGCCCGCGCGCGCTCTGGTCGCGCCCGAAGACGCGCGTCTCCAAGAGGTGCGACGACGCTTCCATCTGAACCGCGAACTCGAGGACTTCCTCGCCTGCAGCCGTCAGGCGGTAGCCCGAAGGCAGCTTTTCGAACATGTGCACCCCGAGGCGTTCCTCGAGCTGTGCGATACGTCGCAGCACAGTCGAGTGATACACCCCGAGGCGCTCGGCGGCAGCCCGCAGTGAGCCTAGGCGGGCCACGGCAAGAAAGTAGCGAATGTCGTCCCAGTCCATGATGGTGCAATCTGACACCGCGCGGTGCGGCGCGTTCCAAAGTCTGTATTTAACGCATCGTACCGCAGTACGGGCGGTCATCATAGCTATGTCGACCAGCATGGTCCGATTCCGAATGGTGGCACGGATCATCTCGGCTGGGCGCCAGTTTTCGTCCAGCCGGATCGAATTTGCACCACCGATGTGCGCGCTTCCGCACTCAACAACTGATGCCGGCGCACCCATTTCAAGGGCCTCGGGGACGCCCCGAACGACCAAAGGCAGAGCCTGGAAGGAGAAATCATGGGAAAGCTTGAAGGTAAGGTTGCAGTCATCACCGGTGGATCGAGCGGCATGGCGCTGGCGAGCGCCAAGCGGTTCGTTGAAGAAGGCGCCTATGTTTTCATCACGGGCCGGAGACAGGAAACGCTGGACGAGGCCGTCAAGCTGATCGGCCGGAACGTGACCGGCGTGCGTGGCGACGCGTCCAATCTCGACGACCTCGACCGTCTGTTCGACACGGTCAGCCGAGAAAAGGACAGGATAGACGTCCTGTATGCGAGCGCCGGCACGGGCGAAGCCCTCCCACTGGGCGAGATTACCGAGCAGCATTTCGATGCGACCTTCGGCCTGAATACGCGCGGCACGCTGTTCACGGTGCAAAAGGCCTTGCCGCTGTTCAACGATGGCGGATCGATCTTCATGACCGGGTCGGTTGCTTCGCTGAAAGGTTTTCCTGGTTACAGCGTGTATGCCGCGAGCAAGGCGGCGCTATACGCATTCGCACGCGGGTGGCTCAACGAGCTGAAGGGCAGGAATATCCGGGTGAACGTGCTGCACCCGGGGCCGATCGCTACACCGATGCAGGATCAGGTCCTCACCGAGGAGGCGAAGCAGATGTTCGAATCCCTGATCCCGCGGGGAAAGATGGGGCGTCCTGAGGAAATCGCGGCGGCCGCGCTGTTTCTTGCTTCAGACGATTCGAGCTTCGTGAATGGGCTGGAATTGTCTGTCGACGGCGGCTTCTCGGCCATCTGAAAGGCCGGGAAATCATTATCAACACGGATCGGAAAAGCATTATGAGCTACGCAATTGTAGGATTCGGCAAGATAGGCCAAGCCCTTGCCCACGCCTTCGCCCGTAAAAACCTCGACGTAATCGTCGCGAGCCGCCAGCCGCCCGAGGCGCTGGCGCCGCAGGCTCGGGCGATCGGACCCACGGTCGTCGCCAGGTCGCTGCGGGATGCACTCGAGGCCGACACGATCATCCTGGCGGTCCCGTTTGGGGAACATCGCGAGGTTGCGAAGGCCCTGCCGAACTGGAAAGGCAAGACGGTCATCGACGCGACGAACACGTTTGGAGTTTCCCCCGAAGAGCTGGACGACCTCCCGTCCTCCGCCTTCGCCGCGAAGTCGTTCACCGGTGCAAAGTTCGTGAAAGGTTTCAATCACTTGGTTGCGGCCACCCTGGCTGCCGATCCGGTCGTCGAGGGCGGCCACCGGGTTGTCTTTCTCTCGAGCGACGACGAGGACGCGATCGCTCCCGTGGCGGATTTGGCCAAACAGCTCGGGTTCGCACCCGTCAAGCTGGGAAAGCTCAACGAGGGTGGCGCGCTGGTGCATGCACGCGACCGCACCTGGGGCCAGCTCATCTTCCAGGATTTGTTCAAGAAGCAGCAGTAATCGATCTACGACCGCGTGATCGACGTCAAAATCTGGTCGCGCGCGCTAACGTCTTCGAACAGCGCGCGATCGAATATTTGAAGGGCCACAGAGTCGCGAAGGTTGGGGTAGCTTAATGCCCCCCTTTACTCCCACTCAAATATTTTTCTTGCCCTAAGCATCTGATATATCTGCGAAAAATAATTCCAGCGGCCGATTATGCCGTGTAGGGTACCGTCAAAAACCTAGCCTCTTGATTTTGCTTAGTTTTCAGGCGTCAACCTTGCTGAAAAAATTCTGTGAACTTTCGGCATCTATCGGCTGCTTCGCAGTGGGGCAGCAACCACAAACGTCGAATCTGATGCATCGATAAAGTACCGTCAAAACCGGCAAAATCAATGCTCCCACTTGGTCGTGGATCGGCGGGCTGAGATCGAACACATTGCATGGACGGCAGAGGTTGAGAGTTGAAGACAGTTTCTCGAGAAGAGCTATACGAGCTGGTTTGGTCCAAACCCATGACCAAAGTTGCCGCAGATTATGGCGTTACGGGTACCGCGTTGAAGAAGACCTGTGATCGCCACGACAGGGAAACGAGCGTTGATGTGCTGATGTGCCACTGCAAATACGCGAGCACTGAAAAAGGCGAGGCAAGGCTCGGTGACCTTTATGAAGTCGCGGGCCAGGCCCTCAAGTCCGTGCAGTTCTGCCACAAGCCCAAGCGCTTCCTTCGCAACATGATGAACCGTGAAAAGCGCCGCCTTGAACGGGGCGAATCGACGCGCTTTGACGTGGGCACAATCGGACAGTTACGCAGGCTCTATGCGAGCTGGGACCAGTACCGCTTTGAGTACAAGGTCTGGGTCGTGCAGCCCGCGATCTCAAAGGCTGCCGTCACGCAGCCTATCCTCCAGCTTCTGGGCTTTGTCGAAAAGGCGCTGATCGACCACCGCCGAATTCCGCTGACAGTTATCGTGCGGAAGTGACCTCTCAGGTTCCGACTGCGCGTGGGGCGATCTATTCGTATTCATCCAACTCGTCAGCAGATTTGCCGCATGTGACCGGGTTTGCCGCACGCAGCTCCGGCAGTCCCCGCCGCGCATATTCTTCCAGCAGGGATAAGAATTCCCGGTAGCCGCCAGCAGCCTTGACGTCAGCCGGAACGCCCACGCCCCGCTCCTCAATCTGTGTGAAGTTAAACGGCAGAGGCGGCGCGCGATAGGTCCCGAGCATTCCCATGTACGGCGAGAACGGCATCAGGGCCATGCCGGCAAACAGATACTTGTCGAGCACGGCTTCATAGGCCTTGCGCTCGTCTTCGGACTCAAGCTTTGCCCAGCCGGGCGGCCCGAGAGGTTCGTAGTACGTGTTAAAATTGCCGATGTTGCGTTCGACTGCCCAAACCCGATTCCTATACCATTTGTCGAAATACCGCTCCTGAAACTCGGCAAACGTAACCAGTTCTATATTGGTGGCCTGCGCTGCGTCATAAGCGCCGCTTTGAAACCCGGCCCGCGAAATTATGTACCCCCTATTCGCGCCGGTCTCCTGCATCACAGTGCGGAAGGCATGGACGATCTCTTTCGGAACGTTGGCCTTCCAGAATTTGCATTCGCAGATGGTGCGGTGAACGATGCCGTCCACCCGCTCTTCTGCAAGCACGTCCACATCCACATTGCCGCGCGGAAGATCGAGCGTGACCTGCCTTTTGGCCAGCATGCCGCATTCCGTCAGGATGGCTGCAACCAACTCTTCCAGTTCCTCCCAGCCTTCCGGAGCGCGCGCTGTGATAAGAGGCATGAGACTAGCTTTCCCTCCAATCCGATTGCAGTTGCTCGATGAGCTGCGCGAGAGCTGCCGCGCTCAATCTATCGAGATAGATCTACTTACATTTCACAGCTGACAATGCAGCCTGCGCCGGCACGCCAAAAAATCCCAGTCTGGTTCGCCATGCTGGAAGGTCAGGAGTGATATGCGCAGGCCGCGTCGCACATCACGCGCATGGCTGGTTCGAAAGGTACCGTCACGGGCCGTGCGCGATAATCTAGCATGAGGCCATCTGGCTGTCCTTAGTGTATCTTGCTACAGTGCCTCAGTCGGAAGATGAAAGCTCGTCCTCTTTGAGATAAGTGTCATTCATCGCCGGGTGCGGCTCGAATCGCCGAGTAATCAGCACTATCTGACCGACTTCCCGCGGCTCGCTTTCAATCCGATCAAGTGCTTCGTTGACGACTTGGCATTGTTCGGCACTCAGATAGAAGCGGTGCTCTGAGAGAAATGATCGCGCTTTATGGTAATTGTCGAGGGTTGCTTTCTCAATTTCAGAAACCGCTGCAGCGATACGGCTGCGCTCTAAGCGTGGGCGCAAGAGAGGCACCACGTCCAGCGTCCGATCTTCTGAGATCACGAAGGCCATCCGCGGGACAGAGCCCGCAGACACGTAGCGGACGGCAGAATTGTAACGCGCACCACGCGACGGCGTGCTCTCATCACTTGCCTGACCGTCTAGTATTACGCCGATGGCGTGGCAGACGCCTTGTGGATCAGCGAGGATTGTTCCGTCTATCGCTGTGGCTCGCTCAATTAGTTCCTTGGTAAGCGGAGTGGGCACGATAGCCGTCCCCTGTCTTACTAGGCGCTGCGTCTCCTCTGCTGCATCGGTTGCGATCACCAATGAGCTGCCGTGCCGGAGCTGAGCTAGGAGATCGAGTACTATGCGAAAGCGGGCGATTGCAGGTTCACCGATACCTTGAAATACTCGGCGCATATTGTCGATAAAGCGTTCCTTGCCAATCGGCTCCTGCGGCAGCCGGACCTCGCCGAACTGCGAGCGGAGCAGCACCTGCTCGCCACACCGAAAGTCCCATTGATGGTGATCGAGGAACTCAACGCAGAACGGCGGCGCACTCACGTCAGACACCCTGCCCAAGCCCGAGATCGAGCGGTACTCGACGATAAGCGCAGTCTCCGCGGTTGCCATTTGGAGAAGCTTACGCGCCCATCGAGACTCTGATAACGGAACCGGGCTTGCCAGCCTGACCACATATTCAACATTAGGGTCGTCCGCGGCCGCCAGAACTAGTCGCCCAATACCCGTCTTCCCTTCGTAACGGAGTTGCGACAGGCGGTTTACATCCTCAAACAGATTGGACGTAGCGTATTTGCCCGCGATGAAAGAACTGCGCATGAATGAGGACGCCGCTCGGCGAACTATTTCCTCAGCCGGACGCATTCCCTCGTCGCCCATTTCACGCCCTGGATCTGGCAACGCGAGACCGCGGCAGGCCTCATCCAGCAACTGATGGATGCAGGCATAGACCAGACTGGTCTCATATACCTCGCGTTGCCAGGTTATCTCAACAGGCGGATACTGGCGAAACAACCGCAGCGGTAGTTGAATAACGGCGACCACATAATAGTCCGCCACTGGATAGGCGAGACTGCAAAAGCTTTTACGACCGAGCTTTTGGTCTTCCGGATCAAGCCGTCGCCTGATCTCTTCGGAGATCGTCAGCCGGCGAATGCGCTCAGGTTTTTCGCGCATCGTCGTCTCGTCCGTATAAAACATCTGTTGTAATGGATGACTAGGAATTGCACGCTCGATCTGGCCGCCGAGATCATCGAAGACCGCAAGCTGCCACTCGCCATCCTCCGGCTCGATGCAAACGGGATGGCCTGGCGGGAGGCCTGCCCTACGCAAACCGACCAGAAGCACCTTGGGCTCGATCTCGGCGCCAAGGAGCTCGAAAACACGTTTAGCTCGAAGTTCGACCGCCAGTCGAAAATGAGGCTGATAGCCCCACATGAAGAGTTTAATAGGCTTCGACATAACTGACGCTTCCCCCGTTGACGTGCAAGCTGTTCTTGTCTCGCTTGTCGACGTGCGCGTCGTAAGCTGCTGCAGTGAATTTGCTAGCCATACACCCAAACATTAACCGCGGCCTCGATAATCTTGGTCTTCCAACATTCTGGGGTCACTGATTAGCACAAGAGTAAGCGTTTCATCCGGACCGGTTCGCATGGTCTGTTCGTGAACTTCGAACCGATCGGCGTCCCGGCGGTCGAACCAAGCCTCCGCGCCAATCTTGCGCGGCAAGGGGTCATCTGGATTTCCGCCGAACTGAATCCCGAAAGCGTAGCTGTCGGCGTCAAGGCTATCTTGCGGAAACCACCTCTGAGGGACGCTTGGTGCTCGAGTAAACCATTTTCGACCTCTGGGGCCGTGACAGATAAGAAGAGCGGGGGAGTAATCACTCTCCACTAGCCGGATCGCGGTTGCCGATTTGCTTGCATTGAAAATGTCGGCGAGCGCTGTGACCGCCTTAAAAGTTAGCTTGCCTTGCTGCCGGGCCAGAGGCCGAAACAAATAGTACGGCATAAGAAGATCGGCGGCGTAGCTGTCGGCCGTGCGCTCTGGCGAGAGTGCATCGCGCGGGCGGTACTCCTCAACTCTGCAAGCAAGACATTTGCCGCGATGATGGTGCCAATGTCCCAACTCATGTGCGATCGAAAAGCGCTTCCGACGATAGGTGCTGTCGGCATTGACGGTGATGATCGCCTCATCGCCCTTGCCGATGATCCGCGCCTCACAGCCATCAAGCGACCGATATCTCACCCGCGCATTGACGTAATAGGCAATCGCTTCAAGATCGATCTCAGCCGGTTCAGTAACGCCCAATTCTTGAAGAAGCCGCTCGGCCGGCGAAAGAGACATCAGGGCTTTCCATCCTGACTGTCGTCGGGAGGCAGTACCCCAAGCTCCCGCAGATCTTCAAGCATGCCGAGAATATCAGCATCTGAAAGCTCGTTCTCTTTTCGGGCGGCCAGCGTGACCTTCTGAGGCAAGCCAGGCGTATCAACAACTGCACGAAGACGGGCGCGGGCAGCCGCCATATCAATTGGCGTGGCCGCAGGCGCAGTTGGCGAACGACGGCTTGCTGTAACAGCCGCTTTAGCTACAGCGAGGCGCTTCTTGTTCGATGCGAGGACGCTCTTTTCGAAGAGGGCTCGCATCTCGGCAGCATTCTGATTTGGGTCGCCACCTGCTTCCTTGAATTCGGCCAGAATGTCCTCATCGGACGCGCTAAGAATGTCATCGACAAGGACATCTGCCAGCCGGTCGAGCGCAACGCGCTCCCTTTTGCCTTTTCCGGTCATGGCTTCCATCCTTCGGGATATTGCTTGTCAATTCTACGGCGGATTAGCTTGCGCTTGCTGTCGTAACCGGTCTTGTCGAGGCCGGTCAGCTCGCGCATTTCCTCCGCAGTCATCTCCTCCATCATTCCTTCCAACACGAGTTGAGCGGTAGGGTCATCGTCGAACAAGGCAATCACCGCCGCGTGGACGGCGATGCACCTCTCGGCCTGCTGAGCAGCTATCATCCGCGTTTCGGCATCATCAGCCTCATCTTTAATGGAACTCGCTTCGTCCTTCGGTCCGCCTGTTTTTGCGATGGGAACAAGAGTGACTTTGTGCTCCACCTTTTCCGCTTCTCCGTGGGCGATACTACGCATGGCCTCGGCCAGGAATTTGACGACATCGACATGCGAGGGACAGGCGCGACTATCCAACGCGCGGACGTATGCTTCTTGTAGAAGGTCGTCGCTTTCGATCGGCCGCCCAAAGGCGTATTTCCTCGCCACCATCTTCAGGCGCGCCAAATCGGCAGCAGTGAGCGATCGGATCGCGGCAGCGATCTCGTCACGACTGCGGGTAGTGGCAATCTGGCCCGAATTCACCTCATGCGTCTCCTTTCAATATGCCTATGCGGGAAAGCCGCCGGGCGCGGACATGGCGCAGTCCATGTCCGCGCTGGCTCCGGCCTCCGCATAGGGAGTCAGGACGCACCGGCTGGCCGGTTCAGCGTCGTAACCGGTCAAGGAGCCAATATGATCTATGCGATCAACTATGACCTGAAGCGCCCAGGTCAGAATTATGAAGCATTGTACGACGCAATCAAGAACTGCGGCGAGTGGTGGCACTTCCTCGGGTCGACGTGGCTCGTCGATACATCGCTCCGCGCAAACGGCATTTGGGACCGCATCGCGCCGCACGTCGACAAGAATGATTTCTTCCTGCTGATTGGAGTGACCAGCGACTACCAGGGCTGGCTCCCGCAGGAAGCTTGGGACTGGATCAACAGCCGCCAGAGCAGGATGGCGGCGTGAGAATTTGACATGAGTTCCTGGTCCATTTTCTCCGCCACAATCCCTTATATTGTAAAGAATGAAGGCATATATACTACATATGGTTTATCGACGCGGCGGAGAGCGATCCGGGCGGTAACGTGTTGAGGGTTTCATGACAACATCCAGCTTGCCGCCATTTCGCGTGCTCAGCCTCGACGGCGGCGGCATGCGTGGAACCTATACTGCCACCTATCTCGACCGTGTCGGCGCTGCATTCGCAAAACGGCGCGGTATCGCGGCCGTCGATATCGGTGCAGCTTTCGATCTCATCGTCGGCACCAGCACGGGCGGCATCATCGCCTGCGCCCTTGCGGCCGGTGTCCCGCTTTCGGATATTGTCAATCTCTACGTTCAGCACGGACCGAAGATCTTCTCGCGGTCCCTCCCCTCCGGGGTCATGGGTGCCATACCCGACGCCTGGAAGCGGCCGCCTGCGCTGGCTGCCGGAACAGAGGAGCTGCGCAAGGCGCTCGTCGAAAAGCTCGGCACGACGACGCTAGGCGACATCTATGCGGCGCGCGGCATCGGCCTCGCGATCCCTACCGTCGAAATGAGTCAGCACCGCGCTTGGGTGTTCAAGACACCGCACCTCAAGGACACAACCAACCATCGCGACGATAACTACGCACTCGTCGACGTATGCCTTGCCACTACGGCCGCGCCGATCTACCGCGCGATGGCTGCGGTAGATCATCCCGACAATTCATCCAGCGGCTTCAACGTGTTCGTCGACGGCGGGCTGTGGGCAAACAATCCCGTGCTGATTGGTCTTATCGACGCGCTCGATTTGACCGCGCCTGGGCAGGAGATCCAAATCTTTTGCCTTGGCACCTGCCCAATGCCGGCAGGTGAACAGATCGCCAGGTCCGCGCTCGATCGCGGTTTGGGCGAGTGGAAGTTCGGTGGTGAGGCTGCCAGCCTCGCTGTTGATGCGCAGCAGTTCGCATATGACCACATGGCCAAGAAACTTGCGCGCCATGTGAACCGCAACTGCACGATTATCCGCTTCCCGAGCGAGAAAGTGCCCGCGGCGCTTATCCCCTATCTCGATCTTGACGAAACGCGTTCCGAAGCGATGGAGGCGCTCATCAACCAAGCCCGCACCGACGCGGACATGACCAACAGCAAATGTGCTTACGCAGAGACCGACGTCGAGGCAGCGTTGATCTGTGGCCTGTTCAATACCGTCCCGCCTCGAACCGATCCTCTGGCGTTTCGGGCTTCGCCCGCTGCCCGCCCGACGGTCGCGTAACCCAGAAAATCGAGGTGATCATGTACAACTGCGCCAACGACATTCTTGCTTATCACGATGACGAGGTGACCCTCCCGCAGGCGGAGCGGACCAATATGCGCGGACGGCGTGATGCCAACCGCGAGCGCCTAAAGAAAGGCCTGAAGGACAAGGACAAGCCCGCGCCGCGCGAGTTCGCGAGCCAAGGCAGCTACGCCATGAAAACGATGACGCAGCACCCTGCCAAAGACTACGATATTGATGATGGCGTCTATTTCGAGAAGGCCGTGCTCATTGGCGAGCGCGGCGCGGAGATGACTGCGCTGCAAGCTCGCCAGATGGTGCGGGACGCACTCGACGACGGTTCATTCAAGACTCCGCCGGAGGTACGCAAGAACTGTGTGCGTGTCTACTACCTCGCAGGATATTGCGTGGATGTGCCGGTGTATCGCCGCGTGGCAACCAAGGACATCTTTGGTAACGAGAGCTACCACCACGAACTTGCCAGCAGTGACTGGAAGCGCTCGGACGCCCGGGACGTGTCGAAGTGGTTCGAAGACGAGAACACAAAGCAGAGCCCTGATAGCGTCAACGGCCGCCAGCTCCGCCGCGTGGTGCGCGAAATCAAGAAATACGCACGCAGCCGCGAAAGCTGGTCCGGTCAAATCCTCAGCGGCTTCGGCATCACCAAGCTCGTGACAGAGTGCTTCCGAGGCGACATCTGGAGGGAAGATCGCGCCCTCTACGAGACGATGAAGGCCATCCGCGACCGGCTGAACTGGAACCTCGTGGTTGCACATCCGGTCACGCCCGATCAAACCATCACCAACGGCACGGATGATCCTCGCGCACGCTTCCTGCGCGCGCGCCTGACCGAGGCGATCGACACGCTCGCCCCGCTGTTCGAGCACGACTGCACGCGAACCAAAGCCCTGAAATGCTGGGACAAGGTCTATGCGACGACCTTCTTCAGCGATCGGGATGAAACCAAGATCGAGAAGAAGTCCGCCCTTCTCAAGGTCGCGTCCGTTGTACCGCCTGCAGGAGCCTTCACTTTTCCCAACGTGCCTCGCGCTGACGACAAGCCAAGGGGATTTGGCTGATGTGGTTCATCCACAATCCCGAGCGCCTGAAAGCGGAAGTGACTAGCATCGAGTCCCTCCGAGAGAGTGCGCCTTGGCTGACGGTTGCGACGCCGCGCATGATGAAAGGGCTGCAGTTCGCCATCGATTTCGACATAGTCGTCAACGGGGAAGCCCTGCCATTCACCTTGACTTATCCGGCCTTCTTTCCGGAAACGCCGCCCTCTGTTCTGCCTCGGGACGGACGACACTACTCAAGTCATCAATGGGGACACGGAGGCGAGTTTTGCCTCGAGTACAGGACGGATAACTGGGATCCTGCGGTGACCGGTGCAATGATGATTGAAAGCACGTACCGTCTTCTCTCCGGTGAGCAACCAGCACTGGATCAGCGCGCTGTCGTACTGAGCGCACATCAGGCATCCCTCGGTCAGCAATTGCGGAGCGCGAGCTGCCGAGCATTCCTGACCCGCGGATTGCGCGATTATATCGCCGCTCTGGAACCTGGATACGGCTATCCGTGTAACATCGTGGAAACGCACGGCCCCCGCCGGACGTGGACTGCCTATGTCACCTCAATCGGCCCCGTATCCGCGCCCGTATGGCGGGAAGACAGCATACCGCCTGGAGACAGCCAGGGCAGCCCCGGACTCCTCGTGCGGCTTCCGTCACTCGATGGCGTAGTCGTTTCCGAGCAGGAGCATCTGGACTGCATTGTCACCGCGACGGCTATTCAGGGCCAGGCGCCCACCGACGACAATGCCACGTCGCGATTCACGGTGCTCGCTGACGGGACAGACGCACAGTTCTATTTCTCGTTCTTCCACAACGGCACATGGAAGGTGCTGCGCTATCGCACCATCGACGTTTCCGACGAAACCGGCACCCGCCTCCCGGCCTCCTACGCAGCAATAGCCGGGAAGAAGGTCGGTATCGTCGGCTGCGGATCGCTGGGCTCAAAGATCGCCGCAAGCCTAGCGCGAAGCGGCGTCCGGCAATTCGTGCTTGTCGATGACGACATTTTGAAGCCAGGCAACCTCGCACGGAATGAACTGGGGGCAGAAAGCCTCGGCGCACACAAGGTTGACGCACTTGAAGAACGCCTGCGCGCGGTCGCGCCTAACGTAGCGGCTGACGTTTGGCGAGTCGATTTGGGCGGTCAGGAATCCTCGGGCAGCACGGCCACGATCCTTGACGCGCTTGCTGGATGCAATCTCTTGATCGACGCAACCGCCGATCCGCAGGCATTCAACTTCGTTGCATCGGTAGCGCGACGCGCCCGGAGCCCGATGATCTGGGCCGAAGTCTATGCCGGAGGCATCGGCGGATTCGTGGCACGCCTGCGACCGGGCATAGAGGCCCCTCCACACGCCGCCCGCCGCCAATACCTCGCTTGGTGTCGTAGCCAGGGGATTCCGTGGCATGGCCAAGGGGATGACTACGACGCGCGCCACGATGACGAGCCACCCCTCATTGCCGACGACGCCGACGTGGCGGTCATCGCTGCGCATACGTCACGCATGGCTGTTGACGTGCTGGTTCGGTGCGAGGCCTCCATCTTCCCACATCCGGCCTATGTCATCGGCCTCGCGGCAGACTGGGTGTTCGATGAGCCGTTTGACACTCGGCCGGTTGATTTCTCTGTCGAAGGAGAATGGCAACTCCCAATATCGGGAGAGCAGGCCGGCGCCGCGCTCGAGTTCGTGGTCTCACTACTGGATAAAGCGGACGATGCGGATCGAACTGGCACCTGACATCGAGCCGCGTCTGCGTAAGGCGCTTCACAAAGCAGGATCGCGCGAGATTGGCGGCATGCTGTTCGCCGAGCAGCTGGCGCCGGGGCGCTTCCAAATTGTCGACTTTTCGCTCGATTCGCGTTCGGGGTCGCATGCCAATTTTCGACGCGATCCAGCCCTCCATCAGGAGGCGCTGACTGCGTTCTTCGATAAGACCGGCCGAGACTTCAGCCGATTCAACTATCTCGGGGAATGGCATTCACATCCGTCTTTCCCGGTTCAGCCCAGCCGAGAAGACGTCGATACGATGACTGAGCTCGTCGAAAATGGTCGGTCGGAGATCACCTTCGCGCTCCTGCTCATCGTCCGTTTGCGCTTTTGGATGTGGATGGACTACTCGATGACCACCTTCGCCAAAGGCTATGCGCCGCATCGAGCGCGGCTCGCGACGCGCTTTATTTGATCGCGATTGTTGGTTGCTGATCTGGCTATCAGGCGAACAATCGCGATCAAATGGGGCGGGTACGAAGTTTACTCATTTATCGATAATCATGTCGACGTGCGGTTGGTCCGAGGGCTGAATTACAGCTTTAGGACATTGCCGAAGGGGGCCGAACGACCGGAATCAAGGCGCAAAGCAGCTCAACGGTTGAGCCACGAACGGGAAAACTGTCGAACGCGATCCGTGTTGCCACTAACCGGTCAGCATCAACCCGCGTCACGGGCGGCCGCATACTGGTCAGCCATCGCGTCATCTCGACGCCACCCGTCTTTGTCATATCGAACAGCTCTTCGATCGTAGGCCTCTCGGAGTGCCTGAATCGCCTCCTCTTGCGTGCGGCCAGCTACAGGATTGATCCACAGCTTCGCTTCGCGGCCGATATAGGCACTCCACACTTGGCCGTTCATATGGGTCTGTATAGGAAGTGCCTCAAATTCAGGGAAATTCGGATTTCCTGGACACAGATCCCGGACGTCACTAGAAAACTGAGTGCGACCACAAGCAAAAGCCCTGTATGTCTCCGTATCGCAATCCGTTACATCAATATCCTTGCTCTCGATAAGCGGGGCTCCGCAATCGGGGCATTGAAATTCGCGCAATTCATCGCGAACTTCCTCTAGGTCCGCTTCGAGCTGCTTGAGGGCGGTTCCGTCCATTCGTGCTATCAACGATGCGCGGTCCGTACCTTCATAAAGATCTGGACGGACGACCTGCAGAATCTGAAGTGCAATCTCAGTCGCACTGGAATCCTCAGTCCGAACGGCAAGCTTGTCAGCCAGCGTGGGACTTTTGGCGATAATCTGATCTCGGCTCACACCGTGCCACACTGGCAAGATTTTCTTGCCGGTCGCGATCTCCCGCGTAACCAAGCCGGCGAGTTCATACGCGGTCCATGATTTGGACAAGAATGCTTGACTGATAACAACCACGCCGAAACGGCAGTTTGCCAGCCCCTCATCGATGCTACCGGAGAGAGAGTCTCCCAATCGCAACGTGAACTTGTCGTACCAGACGGCTAGCCCAACATTTGCCAGCGCAACGGCCAACGGCTCAACGAAGGCTTGTTTGTCTTCTGAGGCGTGAGAGATGAAAACATCCCATTGCTTCATGACTATTCCAATCTTTAAAAAATCCAGACACGCCTTCGCGACGCAATTCTGAATATTTATATCCTACTACCATTCGACAGGCATTGCCTGAAAGCCAACAAGAAGCCCCGGCACCAGCTAAAGGAATGCGATGAGATAAAGACAGCTCAGACCCGGTCGGAGAAGCGGTCATACGCATCGATCTTACGCACGAGCGGATCTACATCTCGTCGATAAACTTCGGTTTTCAAAAACTGTATCTCAGCCTCACGCTTGGCCTCTGGCACGTCGATGTACCAAGCACGCGGTTGCGGGCCAGGGTCGCCGTTCCAACGATACCCTCGCACTTTTAGGGTATCCTTGAGGTCGAACGGGGAATTCTCAGCCCAGATGCGCCACGTGACGCCACGGGCACCATCCAGGAGGCGGCTCAGGCCCGTAACCCCGGACCGCGGCAATCTTGTCGATAACAGTTCGACCGTAGCAAGACAGTCGTGCATCGCGCGGTGGCGATCGTAGAAGAAGCCGGCGGCCTGAGCGAGGTAGGCGAGTTTCGTACCCTCGAATCCTTCTGCCGCCCAATCTATTTGGCTGAGCGAGCACGCCCACGGTTTGGTCAAAAAGACGTCGCTGAATCTTTCAAGGAAGCGGCGGTCGAACGCCGCGTTGTGTGCGATGACAAGCGAAGCCGGCGCTGCGAATTTCGCCACTACAGCGGGATCGATGACATGGCCTACCACCATCTCATTCGTAATGCCCGTGATTGCGGTGATTTCCGGTGCGATAGGCTCGCTGGGTTGACGCAGTCCTTGGAAGCTTTCCTCCACAGCAAAAACGGCGCCGTCCAAGCCGTAGGTAAACGGCGTCATGGCAAGTTCGATGATCTCGTCACGCCGAGGGTCGAGCCCAGTGGTCTCCACATCCACCAACAGGCCAAGTCGCACCGGCGTACCGGGAGGCGGAATGGTACGAGGGCGCGGCTTGAGACGCCGGATAATCCGGTAATCCCCCGTGGCCTCTAGCGTCTTTGCCAAAGTCTCCAGGTGGTCAGAAGAAGTCATCGTCCGACGCTTCGTTTGCTGCCATCGGCTCTCCTCCAGTCGCAGCAGCGGCGTCGGCCGGACGGAGTGCGAGGCGAATGTCAGCGGCTCGACCTTCTTCGTGGAACCACAGATCGACTACGGCGGTATCGTCGCTGCGCGGCCGCGGCGATGCCTCCCGCACCTTGAATGTCGTCGGCAGATTGACCGAGGTTCCAAACACCAACGCGTGCTGCCGAGGCAATGACGGCAACCGCTTCAGGACCGACTCCGAAATGAACGGCGTCATCTGCCGAATTTGCGAAAGATCGTCGGGGTTCTGGATGCGGTGAACCAGGAAGTTGGAGCACTGGCTGAGCACTGTCTTGGACAACTCGCTCGGACGCTGGGACGCCAGGAGCACGAACATGCCGTATTTGCGCCCTTCCTTGGCGATGCGCTCGAATATCTTGGTCGCGTCCACGGCATAGCGGGATGGCGTCGCCGAGATGTAGCGGTGCGCCTCTTCCAGCAGAAGGTGGATCGGGAAACGGTTGCGCGGATCGGCTCGCCGGAGCAGACGAAACAGCATCCGCGCTATCACCGCGCTGACCAGCTCGACCACCTCGTCCTCGACATCATTCATGTCAATGATGATGATCTGGTTCGCCTTGGTGTATCCGGCACCCTTGCCAACAAGCCCGACCAGCCGGGTCAGAAACTCCAGCTCTCCGTTGTCGGCGCCGGCGGCGACTGCCTCGTGCCGGAGAAATTCGTACTCCCGGCGATCTTCCAGCGCCTGGAAGCGCGTCACCATCTGGGAGCAGTAATCGCGGATTTGCCGGTTGCCGTGCGCCTCCGCATACAGGATCGCGAGGTCTATCGCATCTCCGAGGGCAGAAAAATCAAAAGGCAAATTCTGATAGTTGGGGAGCTTCAGATCCTCCAGCACAAACCCTTTCTCACCGACCAGATAGGTGTCCAACCCTTCGGGATTAGCCATTTTCCCAAAGCTGATCGCGATGAACGGGCTGATCTTCGCGGCATTGATCTCGTTGGTGCTGAACCGCTGGAGGATACCGATAATCCGATCATGCTTGGACGGGCTCGAAGAGTCGTCGCGCATGATCTGGGTGATGCACTTGGCGAGGATATGATTGCGGACACTGTTGAGCTCCGCGGCCCCCGCATTTGAGAATAAGGTGGACAGACCGAGCGCCATGCGCAGAATCGGCACCTGGGTACGCTCGCTGGCTTGCAGCAGCAGCTCCCATTCCGCCAGCTCCAGGAACCAGTGCGGCAAACGGAAGCCGGAGGCCGTGCCGTCAAGCACGACGCGCTCGACGCCGATGGCCCCTTCTTTCGCGGAAGCGCTCAGGGCGGCGTGGTATTCGCCGTTGACGTCGAAGACGATGAACGTCGCACCGCGGGCGTGGTGTTCCTGCGGCTTGCTGAAAAGGGACTGCAAGACCGATGCGACCGTGCAGGACTTGCCGCTGCCGGTGTTGCCCAGGACGGCGACATGACCGCCGAAAAACTCGTTCAGCCGGACCTTGATGTCATAGTCCTCGAACACAACCGATTTGCCGATCGGCAGCACCCGGTAGCGCGTGGCCCCGTCGGGTTCGCAGGCGCCGCCGTTCGGGCCGACTGACGGCTCGATGGCCGCTTCGGTCTCGAAGATGCGGTCGAGCTCGCCGTCGAGCGCATAGAGCGCGTCCGCGTAAAGGGACGGGAAAACGGAGACGCCGAAGCGGAACGCGCCGCCACGCATCGGCAACATGCCGACGGGGACCACATCCAGATATTTGGAAGAGCCGGCCCGGTCGAAATCGCCCCGCTCGGACGGCGCGCTCGCATCGCGTTCACGCAGGCCGACAACCTCGACCACGACATATTCCGACTGCGACGGGATCATCAGAAATGAGCCCAGCCGCGCCACATAGTGCACGTCGTCGAAGCCGACGACTGTGAAATTGTCCGTGCCGGCGTGCATTTCTACGACAAAGCGGTCGGCTGCGACCGAGACCACTTTGCCGATCGCCCGCTTGCGATCGTCGTGGCTCATGCCTCGCCATCCTTCTTTTCATCGTCCTTCTTCGGTGCCAGCTCGGACAACACCTTGCGAACGGCATCGTCGATCCGGTCACTGGGGCGCTGCGGCATGAAATGCTCGACGACCATGTCGAAGTAATGCGCGCTACTTCCCTCTTGAGGACCATCGCCACCAATGATCCAAATTCGCGGATCGCGCAGCGCCCTAAGCTTAGCGATCTCCCCGCCCATATCGGGCGAGGCAAAGATCACCAGACGGAAAGTCGGAATTGTCAGCGCTTGGTAGATGATGTTGTTCAGGTGTTCGTCACCAAAGGCATAGCCGGCCGTAATGAGAACGCTTTGCTCGCGCACGATCCGCGACTGGAATTCCCGAAAGAGGTCAGCGTAAGGCGAACCGAGTGAGGAATTCTGCTTCGCCGGCGTCGGATAGATCAGCATCCGGTTTGCCGACGCTGGCGGCCAAACCTCTTTAATTGGAAACAGGCCGTGGTCATCCTCTGTCCATGTTACCGAGCCATGTAATTTACAGAGATAGACGAAGGCATCGACAGCGGTCCATTTCCGGCTGGCGACGTCAAGCTGTTCGGCTAAGGCATAACGGAAGCTCGCCGGGTTGAAGCGACGTTCAACCACGCCGGAAAAGCCATTGGCATAAGGAATGCCTAGGCGGTCCATCGCCAATTCACTGAAATGATCGTAGTTGGTCGTGAACACCCACGGTCGAGGCAACGATCGATCCCGCAGGACCAGTTTCTTGTAAAACCGTTCATAGAGATCGCGCACGGTGGTATCGCCGTCCGTGGCGAAACGCCCCTTGGTGACACGGGTCCATAGAAAATCTTGGACCTTTTCGATGATGCCATCGAGAACAGCGCGGTTGGGGCGAAGATCGGCATTCTCGCTATGGCGCAGCACAAACCGCTGCGCAAATAGCACTTCCATCAACCGTTCAAGATTGCGGCTGTAATCCTTCTCCAGATTGATCCCAAGCACATCGAGGTAATCGAGTTCGGTCTTGGTCAATCGCCATGGCGCTGGAGTCCGCTCAGGCTCGTCCGCAATTTGTGCTTCCGATACGCCGGTCGCGCCGTCGACCACCGCTGTCTCGCCCAACAAATCTGCAAACGGATCAGCAATTGTTTCGGCGGCATTATCATCTGCGATAGCCCCGTGTTCACTGCCTTCCGTCGGTGATGTCTCAGTGTAAAATCCGGCTTTGCGAGCGTCGAGGGTTTCCCCGCAAAACTCCTTGGCCAGTGGAGCCATCGTGGAAATGCCAAGTTCTTTGCCCTCCTTCACCAGAGAGGAACATCCCGCACCGAGGAGAAATGCGACATTCTTGGCGCTCATTGCCTCAGAAATTGCCTGGCGAGCGCTCTCTGCCCCCTTGTTCCAATCAAGGTCTGAAGGTTCAGCATCGCCGTTCCGCAGAAATTGAAATTTGCGCCCTTCGTCACCCTCACTCATTCATTCCCCCCATCTATCTCTTATTTGGCCGCGCCATTGGCGCGAGCCGCAATATCTGCGCATCGCCCCATGAGCGCGTCGAAAGGTTCGGCGTCGTCAAACAGCAGCCCGTCCTCGACCATGCGGGCGTAGTCGTTCTCCAGCGCCTTCGCCCCTTCGCCAGCCGGCACGAGCTGCAAGCCGCCGTTGACGGCCGCGGCATAGTCGATCGCCTTGCGGTCAGCGGCCTTCTCCGAAAAGAACATCGACTTGTGCCGCGCAACGGCACTCGCCAGGTCCCGGTCGGCGATAGCAGCATCCGCCAAACCAGCTTCATCCAGCCGGGCGACATCGTGCCAGTGTCGTGCAAAACGATCGCCGCGCAGCCGCTCCTGTAAGCAGAAGACATGGATGGCGGTCGCCTTTTCCCAGAAGGTCCGCTCGGCGTGCATCACGCGCGGACGCGCCGTTGGAAATATCAGTCCGTCGACCAAACCGGCCGCATCACAGACGACATCGCGCAGGCTTGCAGGTTCACCCGTCGAGCGAGCGCCAAACTCCAGCATCACACTTGGTGCGACATAGCCGGAGCCGGTTGCGGTTGGCTCATAGTCGATAAAGAGCTTGTCTCCCTCGACACGGATTGCTGCCGCCAACCCATCGGCGGCCAGGGCCGTCGCGATCACGGGCTGCACGGTACTGCCTATCCATTCCGGCAACCGCTTGCGAACCTCGCTGGACCAGCGCTTTTCCTCGCTTCGCGTCGTCGGCAGGGCTTCGCCGTTTTCCCCGACCAGATCGGGCGCGATTGCTCGAATGTCGTAGGTCAGGTCGACATCCTCGGAAAACCGGCGGATGACGTGATAAGCTTTCGACAGCGACGTGCCACCCTTGAACACAAGATGCTCGCCAAGCGGCGCTGCATAAAGGGTCGCCAGAGCCCAAACGACCCAAACGTCCTTTTCGAGAAGATGCGCAGGACGGCCGGAGCGATCGGCCGCGACGCCGAGCGCATCGCGGCGATCCTGCGCGGAAAGCTGGAGAAAGGCGTCAGCCATAGGCGGCCTTTCCGACGCTCTTCGCGAGCCATGTCGGAAACTGCGGCGCGGCAGCAACCAGCTCGCCAAATGCAACGGCCGGCAGCTTTCGCTTCAACGTCTTGAGCGCGGCGTCAGCCTTCTCCGGGCCGAGCCAGGCCAGTGCCCTGACAGCCTCTCCCGCCGGCCGGTTAGCCAGTGCCAATTGCCAGCGCGGCGCGTGCCGCAATTCCACAACCTGCTTGCCGAGGTGCATCTTCCGGCTGCGCCCGGAAGTCAGATAGACCGACCGCACCGGCACCTGTGTCGTCAGGCCAAGAGCGTTTGCCGCAGCGGCTCCATTTGAGACGATAATCTCTCCCTTTTGGGTCGCTAGAGCCTCGACCGCCTGCTCGACCGAAGGCGCTCGCGTGCCGAAGCGACTGGCGACGGGGCGAAGATAGACGCCACGACCAGCGCGGATGAGTTGACCGCGTTCGGCCAAGCGCGACAAAGCTTGGTCCACAGCGGCGCGATTTCCGAGGTGGAGCAAGCCCTTGGCAGACACAGGGGAGCCTTCAGGCAATCCCACCGCATACGCTTGAATCTGTTCGGTCAGCCGAGTCATCATCGTTCTCCTGTCAGAAATATACGCGGATTTCTGACACTTTTCAAGGAAAGCCATTGAAGGAGGGAGATTCGACAAGGGGAAAGCTTTCCCCTGCGACCAAGCCGCGGTCTCGGTCGACCCCTTCTGCGGGGAAACCCCGCAACGCCCCCTCTCCTAGCGAGAACGGGGCGATCAGGATGCTACTGGCTCAAGCCGTCTAGGGCTCCATATCCTGATCTGATCCTTGCGCCCGGCCGCCGCTCCGCTTCGGCCGGGCCGATTGCTTGGGGGCTCCGCCCCCTGGCGCGGCGCAAGGGATCGCTCACGCTCGACCGGGACGGTCTCCCCAACCTTCCGCGCGGATGCGTGTTTCCCACTCTCGCCATGGCTTCGATCCGCTTGTGCAGGCCGGGTGATCCCCCTCCGTCCCGGTCGCCCTTGCACCTTGCACCCCCCGGTCTCGCCGACGGGCAGGGTTGCAGCGCAGCGCTGCG
>JARYGU010000012.1:0-168924 GCA_033795365.1 Shinella sp. | reverse complement strand
CGATCGATGGAACTTCAGGGTATCATCCGGGGCAAGCCGATCCGCACGACGGTTCCGGACAAGACGGCTCCGAGCCCACTGGATCGCGTGAACCGGCAGTTCAAAGCCCCTGCGCCAAATAGGCTCTGGGTTTCGGATTTTACCTACGGTGCGCCTCGCCCCAATCGGGGAGGCATATGACTGGAATGCAAAGAGAAAGGAGGATGTGAAGACCTGCCTGCCCCCTGCTGTGAGGGGGCATGAGCCCAAGCGGCAGTGACCTGCTGTCAACTGGCAGGTGACGTAGCCCGCAGGTAAAGGGGATTGAGGCGAAGTCGTTACGCCAAGATGGTTCCCGAGGCTGAAGTATTGGAAGGTTGAGGAACACGAACCGGTTAACCCGCATCTGAGGGCTGAAAGGTCGCCTTCGCCTACACGGCTTAACAGGCGAAATGCTGATGATGTCGCCGTACACGTAAGACGGCGTGCGTCTTCACGCGAGCACAGATGTAAGGATGCTCGCGGTGGGTCATGGGGAGAATGCAGCCAGACCATGACATCGGCATCGACTTGCGGAAAGCAAGGGAACACTCAGTCACGCCGGGTGGTTCTACAGCAGTCTTGGCAGCCAGCCGGGGCATGTCACGCTGTCCCAACTACCTCGGAGCAAAATCAGGCTGCATGAATCTTTGACGTGACATTCTTTGAACGACCGTCTTTGATCAAGTCTGCGGCCTTTTCGCCAATCATCATGGTGGGCGCGTTCGTGTTTCCGCTCAGCAAGACTGGCATGATGGAAGAGTCGGCAACCCTAAGGCCCTGAATACCTCGCGCTCGCAGTTGCGGATCGACTACAGCATCATCGTCTATCCCCATCTTGCAGGTGCCAACAGGATGATAGTCGCAGCAAGCGTATTGGCGAACGTAGGCCATGATGTCCTGCTTAGACTTTGCATCCGGGACCGGTAGGCGCTCGATCTTTATGTATTTCGCGATCGCGGGCTGGGAGAGGATCTCTCGAGTTGCTTCGATCGAGGTCAAGGACATATCACGATCTTTCGCCTCGCCGTGATAGTTCGGATCAATAAGCGGCTCATCGACCGGGTTAGAGGAGCGCAGGCCGACGCTGCCGACGCTGCGCGGCCTCAGAAACGTGGTGTTGACTGTGAAGCCATGACCGTCAAGACGGGTCTGACCACCATGGACTACCATCGCAGGTGCTATGTGGATCTGCATGTCGGGTCTTCCGTTTCCTTCGCTTGACGCGAAGGCGCCGCCCTCTACAACGACGGACGATGCCGGGCCATTCCGATATAGCAGCCAGCGCAAGCCATGGAGCACGGCCTGGGGAAAACGATCCTGACCATCGTAACTGATCGAATCCTTCAACGTCACATGAACATTCGAGCACAAATGGTCCTGAAGATTCTTCCCGACCCCCTTTAGATCAAACTTTGGCTCGATTCCAACTTTCTTCAGCTCGTCGGCGTTGCCAATGCCCGAGAGCATCAACAGCCGCGGAGAGTTGATTGCCCCGCTGGTTACAATGACTTCCCCACTGCATCGGATCTTGCGAACCGATCGGCCTTGAGCGACTTCGACTCCAACAGCGCGGTCGCTTTCGATGAGGATACGGATCGCCCGCGCCCCGGTCATGACAGTGAGATTTTTCCGAAATCTTACTGGCCTCAGGTATGATACAGCCGAACTGCGCCGACGACCGTCGCGGCACGTTACCTGATAAAGTCCCGCTCCATACTGCGACTCGCCATTGAAGTCAGGGTTGTAGGGAAGCCCCCATGATTGGCAGGCACGTACAAATGCCTTGGAGAGTTCGTGCGGGCTCACCTGATCGGATACCCAGAGCGGCCCACCTTCGCCGTGGTATTTGTTGACCAAGCGGTCGTTGTCTTCCGACTTGCGAAAGTACGGAAGCACTTCGTTATAACTCCAGCCGTCGTTTCCGAGCGCGGCCCAGTTGTCATAGTCTTCCCGCTGCCCCCGGATGTAGACCATCGCGTTGATCGAACTTGAGCCGCCGAGCGTCTTACCTTGTGGATACCAGATCTCCCGATTGTCGAGGTTTCTCTGGGGCACGGTCCTGAACCGCCAGTTTACACCTGGACCAAACAGCTTGCCGACCCCACCCGGAATATGGATCATTGGGTTCCAGTCTTCGCTCCCCGCTTCGAGGAGCAGGACGTTGACAGCTGAGTCCTCACTCAGTCGATTGGCGATAACGCAGCCAGCCGATCCAGCCCCTGTGACGATATAGTCGTAGTTCTCCACTGCACTGTCCTCCCAACACGCAATCAAACAACTTGGGATGCAGAGTACCCGATGTCGCTGATGCATCCTCCAATGGTTTCGGTGCCGAGTTCTCAGCGTACTTCGAGGTGTTCTGCTAAAGCTCCCCCCTCACAGCACTCCAAGTCGGTGGGGTAAGCTTACACCGTCGCATGATCGTCGGCCTGCGCTGGCACGGCTCCCGGGATGGCGTTACGCCATCCGACCGAGACGTTCCCGAAGGCGCGATACAACCTGCTCCGGCAAAGCGATTCCCTTTTCGGCCTCGTCGATCTCGCGAACCGTCAATCCCGTTGCTATCGATGCCTCTTCAATAGAGTAGCCTGCAATTCGACGGAGCTCCTGCAGTTTTGCCGACACTTTTCCTGCTGCGGAATCCGGCGTGGAAACCGAAATCTCGTTCATGGGCTTCTCCGATGTATTGGGTCCTCGCCGGACAGCTAGGATTTTGCCTTGATCGTATCCCGCTCAACGAGCTCGACATTCAGCTCGATCCTTCGGGTAGCGGCTTCACCTGGCTCGCTCCGGACGATGTATTGTCCCGCTTCCCAACCCATCTCATAGGCAGGAACGTTCAACGTCGTGAGTGGAGGATCGACGTATTCGGATATTTCGAGATTATCGAAGCCGATGATCGAGATATCGTTGGGTACGACGAGGCCTCGTTTCCGACACTCGTACATCGCTCCAATCGCGAGAACGTCACTGCCACAAAAAAGCGCCGTTACATTCGGATCCTCGTCGAGAAGCGAAGCCATCGACGTGCGGCCGTCACCGATCTGGTATTTCGCCTCTCGAACCACGATGGCACCACGGTCGACGCCCCTCGCAACGAGCGTTTCCACAAAGCCATCCACACGCGCCTGTGCGCGGTCGTTGTTCGCCGTGATACCTGCAAGCATCCCGAAGCGCCGATGTCCGAGGTCATACAGCTTGTTGGCAGCGAGCGCTGCCGCGCGGCGGTTATCGAACCCAACGCTCGTTAGCTCGAACCCGTCCTGAAGTGCGTAGGTCACCGCCGAGGTAATCTTATGGCTGGCGATAAGCTCGAAGGTCTTTGCGCGATGTCGCGTGCCTACCAGAACGATAGCTTCGACACCACGCTCGACGAGTGTCCGAGCCTGTCGATACTCCTCGTCGAGATTATATTCAGAAGTGTTGTAGATTAGCGCGAAACCATTCTTCTCCAGAACGTGCTGCAGTCCGGCCAGCATCTCCGCGTAAATCGAGTGCCGAAGGGTCGGAATGATTGCGCCAACGAGCCGCGAACGACTTTGACGAAGCGACCGCGCGGAATCATTCCTGACGTATCCCAGGCGCTCAATCGCCGCGTCGATTGCCTCGACGACCGAAGAGCTCACCATGCCAGGACTATTGAGCCTGCGCGACACGGTCGCCGGGGCACACCCTGCGAGCTTGGCGACATCGGCAATGCTGACCCTACGGGTCTCTATTTTGCTCGTTCGTGCGTTCATATGGCCCGCTCGTTCCCCCGGATGAAATCGGCCGCTCTCTCGCCGATCATTATAGCAGTAGCATTCGTATTTCCCGAGACCAGCTTTGGCATGACCGAATTGTCGGCGATCCTGAGACCATCGACCCCTCGGACGCGTAGCTGTGTGTCCACGACCGAACGTTCATCGCTCCCCATACGGCAGGTGCCAGCTGGATGATAGCCAGTTCGGGCCTGCTCCCGGACAAAGGTCTCGAGTTCCGACTGGCTCCCTACATTCACGCCGGGAAAGTGCTCCTGCTTCAGATAAGGCGCCAGACTACTGCCTGACATTATCTTCCGACCAAGCTTCACACTATCAACGGTCCGATAGAGGTCGTAAGGATCCGACAGATAGTTTGGGTCGATATTCGGAAAACGTCTCGGATCATTGCCTGTGATCGAAACAGTACCACGAGACTTCGGTCGGGTGAGATAGGCGTTCAGCGTGCAGCCATTCCCACCGGGAACGCCCTCGATGCCTGCCTCCACACCTGCGCCTGCGAGAAAGTGAAACTGGACATCGGGTTCAGGATCCTCCTGATCGACCCACCAGAAGGCTCCTCCTTCGACAACGTTCGACATGATCGGTCCCGATCGGAACATAGCGAACTGGAGTCCTGCCCAGATCTGCCAGTGCAACTTCTTATACTTGTCGTAGCTGTGCGGGCCAGTCAGCTCATAAATCATGAAGACATCGAGGTGATCTTGCAGATTACGTCCAACTTCCGGGCTATCGGAAACGACCTCTACACCGTTCTGCTGAAGCTCAGTGCCATCGCCGATGCCAGAGTGCAGCAAAAGATTTGGAGTACCGACGGCGCCCGATGTCAGAATAATCTCGCGATTGGCAGTGATCGTTTTGATACCGCCGGCGTGCGCCAGTTCAATGCCGCTCGCCCTCTTTCCTTCAAAAAGGACACGTAGCACCTGGGCGTCGGTGACGACCGTGAGGTTCGCGCGATCCTCCACAGGATGGAGGTAGCAGTTCGCAGCACTCGAGCGTCGGCCCGATCGGTTCGTAACCTGATACAAGCCGCATCCGGCCTGCTTGCCGGAATTAAAATCCGAATTGTAAGGAAGTCCCGCCTGCTGGCAGGCCTTCAGCCATGCGTAGGTCAGCGGGTGCGTGTACGACTGGTCAGATACCTTGAGAGGCCCGCCTACTCCATGGAGATCGTCCGCAAGACGCGTGTTGTCCTCTGCCCTCTTGAAATAAGGTAGAACGTCTCGGTAACCCCATCCGGGGCATCCAAATTCGTTTTTCCATCCATCATAGTCAGTTGGCGTCCCGCGCATGTAGACCTGCGCGTTGATTGAGCTACCGCCCCCAAGAACTCGAGCCTGTGTGAAAGGAGTGACGATGTCACCCTGCTGGCGCTGCTCGGTTGTCTTGAAGCCCCAGGTGAACTGCAGGCCCGTTGTCTTGTAGTACGTGACAGGCAGATGAATGTAAGGGCTGCGGTCTCGACTGCCTGCTTCGATCAGCAGCACGCGAACCGAAGGGTCCTCGCTCAGACGCGCGGCGACCGTGCAACCTGAACTGCCGCCTCCAACAACGATGTAATCGGCGGACGTAACCGATCCCACGCTTCCTCTTGGCATTGCCCTACTTATCCTTCTTGACCCATTTCAACAGACCGATTGCGACTGCCACAACCTCGCCTTGCTGATTGCGAGCTTTAATCTCCGCCGTCGTCCGGCGCCGCTCGGTGTCGACCTCGGTAATTGTGTAAGTCAGCGTCACGGTGTCTCCGAAGAATACGGGCCCCGTGAAGCGGATTCGATCGTAACCGAGTGCCACAGGGGTCTCGCCTTGGCTGTGCGCGTCCTGGGCCTGAGCTACCATCATCGTGGAGAGCGTAGACATGAACCCCACGAGGAGCGCCCCGTGGGCGATACGCTGCCCAAACGCTGACTGCTCCATCAAGGCTTGGTTTACGTGGACCGGAGCGAGGTCGCCCGTGATCCCTGCGAAAAGGTACACGTCGCTTTCACTGACGGTTTTACTGAAAGTCACGGATTGACCGACCGACAGATAAAAGTCTTTCATGTGCATTCCTTGCTTGCTTGCGAGTGAGGACCAGCGGGCCAGGGATTCGATCCGACTCTATCCCTGGCCTGCCCCGTTGTCAGGCGATCAGAACCCCTTACCGGTCCAATCCTTGACGTTGTCCTTGGTAATCGTCTGCGAGTCGAGGATCACATTGCCCTTCACAGGCTTACCGATGCAGGCGAGATAGGCGTATTGGATGCCTTCCGGAGCGACGTATGGGAACGTGAAGGTCCCGAAGAGCTTGCCGTCGGCAACTGCCTGGATCGCGTTGTTCTGGCCATCCAGGCCCGTGACCATGATTTCCTTCTGGCGACCTGCGGCTTCGATGGCCGTAAGTGCACCGAGAGCCATCTCGTCGTTGTGTGCGTAGACACCCTGAATCTGACCAGGTCCGAAGCGCTGCAGAACGTCTTCCATGAACTTGGTCGCATTCTCGCGGAGGAAGTCGGCATTCTGCGTAGCCACGATCTTCATGCCCGGCTGCTTGGCGATAACGTCGTCGAAGCCCTTTTTGCGTTCGGCAGCAGCGCTGGCTCCCGCTGTGCCTTCGATTTCGACGATGTTGCCCTTCCCGCCCAGCTTCTCGACAAAGAATTCCGCGGCCTTCGCAGCGATCGGTTCGTTCTGTGCCGTAATGTAGGTCGTGACATCCGTGTTGACCTTTCGGTCAAGCGCGATGACCGGGATGCCAGCAGCCATAGTATCTGAAACGACGGGCGTGAGGGCCGCTTCGGTGAGCGGGCTGATCATGAGGACGTTCACGTTCTGAGCCAGAAGGCTTTCAACGTCAGACACCTGCTTGCCGGAGTCGTTCTGGCCGTCGGTGACGATCAGTTCGACGTTTGGCAAATGCTCCTTTGCCCACTTCTTGTTGCCTTCGACCATGGCGACGCGCCACGGGTGGTTCAGCGTACCCTGGCTGAAGCCGATCTTGCATTTCTGCGTGAGATCGACACCCTTCAGGATATCCTCCGCCGCTGACGCGGTACCCGCGAGCGCGAGCAGCGCTACGGCTGTCGGGGCGAGAATGTTAAGCTTCGTTATACGTCGTGTCATGTTTTCCTCCATTGGTTTGACACTTCGACTTGAGGTGATCAGCGGCGGCGCCGCAGAACTTCGAACGAAACGGCTACGATGATGATGGCCCCCTTCACGATCTGCTGCGTGAAAGGCGAGATGCCCACGAGGTTCATCATGTTTGCGAGAACAGCCAGGATGCAGGCGCCCACTGTGGTGCCAACAACACCCCCGACGCCTCCGAAGAGACTTGCACCGCCGATGACCGAAATCGCGATCGCTTCTAGCTCCAGACCCGTGCCAGCGGTCGGCTCGCCAACAGTAAGGCGGGATACGAAGATCAGTGCGGTGAGGCCAGCGAGAAGACCGGAGATCGTGTAGACTCCGATTTTGACTGCAGAGACGTTGATGCCAGACAGGCGCGCAGCTTCGGCATTTGAGCCGACCGCGTAGATGTTGCGGCCAAACGCGGTGTAGCGAAGGATGAAGAACGCAATCGCTGCGACTACGAGGAAAATCCACACGGGCACAGGCAGTCCTGCCGCGCTACCGCGGCCGATCCAGCCAAACTCCGCAGCAGCGGTCTTAACATCGATAGGACGGCCGTCGGACAGGGTAAGTGCCAGGCCTCGCAACATGACCATTGCACCAAGTGTCATGATGAAGGGTGGAATTTGGAACAGAGTGATCCCGAGGCCATTGATGAGGCCGAACGCGATGCCGATTGCAAGAGCTGCAAGAATGACAACTGGAATGGGCGTACCGGAGTTCAGCATCGTGGCGGTCAAAACGGAGACCACTGCGACGATGGAACCGACCGACAAGTCGATGCCAGCCGTGAGGATCACGAACGTCAGACCGATGCTGACGATGCCGTAGAGCGCAACCTGACGAAAGACGTTGACCAGGTTGAACGGGCTCAAGAATGCGTCCGAAATCGATGCGGAAATCGCAATCAGCGCGAAAAGCGCCAGAAAGAGCCCGCTGATGGCCAGCCTCTGTGAAATGAAACGCACCAAGCCAGATGAGGCAGAAACGGCGCGCGCGTTTTCTTGAATGTGCATGGTCATAGGTTCTCCTCCATTACTCCGACGCCACGGCGTGCCATGTCTGCTCGGTGAGTCTATTGATCGCGGCGGCGACACCTGCCTCCGCGTTTGTCGTGGTTGTCCAGTCGGCGGCCTCGCGGACATGCTCCAAAGCATTGCCCATGGCGATCGAGATGCCTGCCCACAGGAACATTGGGAGGTCGTTCTCTCCGTCGCCGATAGCGACTGTGTGTTGCTGATCGATACCAATCGCACGGGCGAGCAGTGCCAGCCCGGTACCCTTGGACGTACCGAGAGGGCCGACCTCGAGGTAATTCACATGCGATGTCGCACACGAGAGCCGGGCGGACATCTGTGCGCTGATCTCGGCCAGTTTCCCGACTTCATCGGTCCTGCTGATCACGAGATATTTGAAGAGTGGCTCTGAGATGTCGCCGAGCGTTCTGACCTCGTACCTGTCTCCCGTGTGCCGGATTTCGTTCTGGAGCCTGCTGTCGATTTCCTCAACAAACACCTTGTCCCGGCCATAGCCGGCGACCGAGACCCCATAAGATCTGCAGAGCTCAACAAGAATTCGCCCCGCGTCCGGATCGATGGTCGAACCCAGGCTCGCCCCGTCTGTTATCGCCGCCCACTCGCTTCCTGCTCTCTTCAGCACCAAAGCGCCGCCGAAGCAGATTGCGTAGTCGACCTCGCCGAGATCTTTTAGGATCACCTCCAGAGCCACAGGACCGCGTGCAGTCGCGAGCGACACCGTCACTCCCAACTTTCTTGCGTCCTGGATCGCCTGACGGACCTCGTTCAAAAGGCGGTAATCATCCGTGAGGATCGTCCTGTCGACGTCCAATGCGAGAAGCCATTTATTCCTCATCACGGCCATTCTCCTCAGTCGGTCGCCGCATGCATGATCTTCTCTTCGGTCAGGTCCGCCCGGTCGAGTTCCGCCGTGATACGTCCACCACGCATAACGACAGCGCGGTCACAGAGGCCGATGATTTCCGGGAGTTCCGACGAGACCATCACAATGGCCAGCCCTTCGCGGTCAGCAAGATCGACAAGCACCTGGTAGATTTCGCGCTTGGCTCCGATATCTACGCCGCGCGTCGGTTCATCGATGAGCAAAACCTCGCAGTTGGCATTCAGCAGCTTTGCGAGCACGCATTTCTGTTGATTACCGCCACTCAGGTTTCCGATTGTCTGAGCTGCATTGCTGGTCTTGACCCGCAATGCCTGGATATATCCCTTGACCATCGAGCTCTCGGCGCCGGGTGAAAGAACACCGTTGCGTCGGATGGTCGACAGTTTTGCAATCGAGATGTTGAAAGAGACCGACTGATTGATGAACAGTCCCTCATGTCGGCGGTCTTCCGGAAGGAGACCAATTCGATGTGCGAGAGCTGCCCGAGGAGACCGCGGAAGACGATTGATCCCCTTCTTCTCAAAGCGCTTGACGCTGGCATTGTCTGCTCCGCAGATGGCCCGGAGCAGTTCGCTGCGTCCAGCGCCAGCAAGTCCGCAGACCCCGAGGATCTCGCCCTTGCGAACGGTGATCGAAACGTTGCTCAGGCGACGATTGGACAGCCCTTCGACGGTCAGGACAGGTTCACCCACTTTGGAGCGGCGTTCCGGATAGATGCTGGAAAGCTCGCGTCCCACCATCATGCGGACAAGCGCGTCCTTGTTAAGTTTCTTGGTCTCCTCTACACCGATCTTCTTGCCGTCGCGAAGAACCACGGTCCTCTGCGAGATCGCGAACACCTCTTCGAGGCGGTGAGAAATATAGATGAAGCTCACTCCCTCGGCCGACAGTTTGGCTATGATTGCGAACAGCTTTTCGAGTTCGGAATCGCCCAGCACCGCCGATGGCTCGTCGAGAACGACGATCTTCGCGTCTCGCGACATCGCCTTGGCGATCTCCACGATTTGCCTATGTGCAACACTGAGGTGGCGCACCTTTTCGTTCGGATCGATGTCAAAGCCGAGTCGCTGGATCGCTCTGCGTGCGCCAGCCTGCGCTGACCGCCAGTCGATCATCCCGGTTCTTGTTCTTGGCATACGGCCGAGATAGATGTTCTCCGCGACCGTGAGCTCCGGTGCAAGGAGCAGTTCTTGGTAGATTACAGCGACGCCTCGATCGAGCATCTGCTGCGGCGTTGGATTGGTTACGGCTTCGCCGAACAGCTCAATGCGTCCGCTGTCGGCACGATAAGCACCAGAAAGGATTTTCATCAGTGTGCTTTTGCCCGCGCCGTTTTCACCGACGAGAGCGAGCACCTCACCTTCCCTCAAATCGAAGCCCACGTCTTCGAGCGCTGCGACGTTCCTGAATGCCTTCGAGATGTTCTCCATACGAAGTGCGTATGGCCGTTCCGTCTTTTCCACGAGAGCGATCATGGGCTCCTCCTTACAGACGCCGGATATGCATGCCACCATCGACATTGATGACTTCACCGCTGGTGTAGGGGATCGCGCCAGTGGCCAGGGCCGCGACCGTGCGGCCGATGTCATCAGGCTCGCCCCAGCGTTTGAACAGGGTGTTCTGATCGACGTAGTCCGCATACTTTTCGCGGACCATCGCCGTCATGTCGGTGGCCATCAGACCAGGCCGAATTTCGAAAACCTGAATGTTGTGCGCACCCAGTTCGAGAGCAAACAGCGAGGTCATCATGGACAAAGCGGACTTCGCGAGGCAGTAGGCCGCCTTGTCGGTGGACGCGAGCGCCGAGTTCGACGACGTGATCGAGATGATCGAACGCACACAGTCCCCTGCGGCCGCCTTGCTCATGAACTTCGCAACTTCCTGCGTAAGGAAGAAAGTACCGCGAAGATTGACATCGACGACAAGATCGAACTCGTCAGCTTCGACTTCGAGCATGCTGACCCGGCGTGGCACCTGAACCCCGGCGTTGTTCACAAGGCAATCCAGCCGCCCGAAGGCATTCACCGCCTCGGCCACGAACCCCGAATGGAGTGCAATTTCCTTCAGATCGTGCCGAAGAAATTTCACATTTGCTCCGAACGCCCGAGCCTCCCGAACAGTGTGAGCTGCCTCGTCGTCCTCGACGATGTCGTTGAGCACAAGGTCGAAGCCAGCTTTGGCAAGACTGTATGCAATGCCCCTGCCAAGGCCCCGTCGGGCACCCGTAACTAGCGCAACAGGTCGCGACTGAATTTTGTCCGTGGTCGTCATGCGACGGCTCCCCGCTGCGTGAGTTCATTGACTTCAACGTCAGAGAAGCCTGCCTGTAGAAGAACTGCGGCCGTGTCCTGCCCAGGCCGCTCGGCGAGATACCGGAGTTCAGGCACTTTGCCGTCGTAACGGTTGGGGTGGCTCACCATGACGGCGGCGCGACCGCCAACCCGGATGTCCTGCAGCATCCCGTTGTGGACCACCTGCGGGTCCGTCCGGAGGTCCGTGTAATTCTTGACGGGCGCATACCAAATCTTGTTCTCGTCCAAACCGACTTGCGCGTCTGCAAGCGTCAGTTTGGAAATCCGAGCAGCGACGTCCGCTGCAACGCGGTCGCGCTCGACGTAGGCGTCAAGGCCCTCGACAGAAGACAGCTCCGACGGACCCAGCGCCTTGTCCAGCGACGCCAAGGGATTGAGCGACATCGCGATGTATTTGTGGTCCGAAGTCTCGTAGATCCCGTAGGGCCCCTCATGCAGCCATGTGGCGAGATGCGGCTCTCGGTCGAAAACTTCGGGCGCCTTCCCGCCATTGAGATAGTTCGTAATACCCTCTTGCTGCAGATCGATGCCCGCATTGAAGAGGCTGGACTCAACCCGCGTCCCCTCGCCTGTCTTCAGTTTACGGACAAGAGCTCCGACGATACCAAGAGCGAAGAGAGCAGCTCCGTGCTGATCCACGACAGCACCACCTGCCGCGGCAGGAAGGATCCCGGGCTTCTGTCCTGCGGTCGCATTAACCAGACCGGTACGGGCCTGGATTAGCAGATCCTGGCCAGGAAGATCGGCGTACGGACCGTCGGCTCCGTAGCCGCTGGCCGATGCAAAGATAACGTCTGGCTTCGCCTGCTTGAGAACCTCGTATCCAAGACCGAGACGGTCGAGCGTGCCCGGGCGGAAGTTCTCCATCACGACGTCTGCGCTCTCGACGAGCCGCAACAAGGCGGCCTTGCCCTCGGCTGACTTCAGGTCGATGCAGATGGACCGCTTGTTCTTGTTGGCGCAGAGATAAAAGCTCGAAACGTCGCCAATGAACACGCGCGCGCCGGACCAGCGACGTTCGTAGGCTCCGCCAATCGGCTCGACCTTGATAACTTCCGCCCCCATTTCGGCAAGATACTGCGCCGCTGCAGGTCCCTGCAGATAGTGACAAAGACTGATGACTCGAATGCCGCTTAGCATCCAGCTCCTCCCATGCGATCTGTGTGCTTGTGATGAAATCCATTTCATAAACGCTTCATGCCGTCAACAATGTTTTCTAAGCACACATGCCTATTGCGATCAAAAACCCTGTTGCCATTGGTTTTGAGATAGTATTCATATCTGCAACACGAGGAAAACGATTTCATGAGGGATTTGATGACAGAACAGTTCAATCCGGTTGGCGTCATGCCTGCGGCCCTGATGCCGCTGAAGTCCGATGGGACAATTGATGAGGCGGCGTATCGCAGCCACCTACGGGACCTTGCAGGCGTGAAGGCACTGACGGGGGTAATCGTGAATGGCCATGCCGCCGAAGCTCACGCCCTCACTCTTGAAGAACAGATCTGGGGTATTGAAGTTGCCTGTGAGGAAATAGGCGGCAAGATCCCTGTAGTCGCAGGAGTTTACGCGGAAGGAACGCGAATCGCCTGCGATGTGGCGAAACAGGCGGCGGCCAAGGGGGCGAGTGCACTTCTGGTGTTTCCACCGAACTCGCTCATGTTCGGTGGCAACGGTCGTCCCGAGCTCGGCGTGCAGTTCGTCAAGGACGTTTCAGCGGCAACATCGCTGCCGATCGTGCTTTTCCAGTATCCGCTGACGACGGCGCTGTCTTATCACATCGATACTATCGTTCAGCTCTGCGAGCAGGTCGACAACATTGTCGGTATCAAGGATCTCGGCTCGGAGCCGCGCATCCATGAGCGTACCATCGCCGCCCTGCACGGGCTTTCTCGCCCCGTCAACGTACTCACAAGCCAATCGCAGTGGCTCGGTGCTTCGCTGTCCATGGGAGCTCGTGGGATCATTTCCGGAGCCGGAAGCGTCGTCGCCGACCGTCAGCGTGCACTATTCGAAGCTTTCACGTCAGAGACGCCTAGCCTCGAAAAGCAGCGCGACCTGCTTGCCGACATGAGCGTCCTCGTAGAGATCTTCTACGGACACCCCTACGTCAATTGGCAAGCTCGCATGAAGAAGGTGCTACACCATTTTGGCCGCATCAACTCGGCCGAGGTGTTTCCGCCGCTCCAATCCGTCACTGACGAGGACTGGCATCGGATCCAGGGGTTGCTCGTGAAGGCGAACCTCACCGCCGAAAACGTATACAGCAAGTGAGCGGTCCGGTGCTCGATCCGAAGAGCCTTCTCATTTCACTCTTCGACGCCGCAGTTGCCGCAGCGGAGCCCTCGGCGGTCATCCGCAATTTCCTGCCGGACGTTCCGAAGGGCCGTACCGTTGTTGTAGGCGCTGGAAAAGGTGTCGCTCAACTGGCAAAGGCCTTCGAGGACGTCTGGAACGCTCCGCTGGAAGGCACCGTGGTCACCCGCTACGGGTATGGAACATCGTGCAAGCGCATCGAGGTTCTCGAAGCCGCCCATCCCGTTCCGGACGAGAACGGTCTTGCCGCCTCCGCCCGAATGTTCGAGCGTGTTGCGGGCCTGACCGAGGACGATCTGGTGGTCGCTCTCGTGTGCGGTGGCGGATCCGCGCTGCTGCCAATGCCGCCCGACAGTTTCGACCTGGCCGATGAAATCGCTTTGAATGAATCGCTCCTTCGCTCCGGTGCGCCGATCTCAGTCATGAATTCGGTTCGTAGACGCTTCTCGCAGATCAAGGGCGGACGCTTGGCGGCGGCCGCGCATCCGGCGAGGATCGTGACCCTGGTTGTATCGGACATCCCAGGCGACATCGTGTGCGACGTGGCGTCAGGTCCTACTATTCCGGTTGCGGAAACCATCCAACAGGTCTTGGCTGCCATAGATGCCTACAGGATCGAGATACCCAACCGGATTCTCGACTACATTGCAGGTTGTCCGGAAACGCTCTCCCCTGACGATCCGCGCTTCGCGGGCAACCGGATGCACCTCATCGCATCCGCCAATCTCTCGCTTGAAGCCGCTGCATTGAAAGCCGAAGAGAACGGTATCACGGCCGTCATACTATCCGACGCCATTGAAGGAGAAGCCCGCGACGCAGGCATGTTCCACGCAGCCCTCGCCAACGAGGTCAGGCGTCGCGGCCGCCCGTTCACGACACCCGTTATCCTTCTCTCTGGCGGAGAGACGACCGTCACTGTTCGTCACCGCGGCAAAGGGGGGCGGAATACGGAGTTCCTTCTGTCACTCGCCACGAAGATTGATGGCCTCGAGAATGTGCACGCCATGGCCGCCGATACGGACGGGATCGATGGCACCGAGAACAACGCGGGTGCGTTTGCAGACGGCACCACTGCCGTTCGACTGCGCACAGCAGGCTTGGACGCACAGGATCTGCTGTCGAAGAACGATGCCTGGTCGGCCTTTCACGCTACGGGTGATCTATTCGCGCCCGGCCCTACTGGCACGAACGTGAACGACTTTCGGGCCATCGCGATCTTTTGACTTCGCCGGAGCCTCGGAACCGAGCTGGCAATTCGGCGATCAAATGCTGAGGAGGAGAACAATGATAAAATTTGGCGTACTCGGTGCCGCGCGCATCGTGCCATGGGCGCTGCTGGAGCCCGCCCACCGTCGGAGAGATGTTGAAGTCGTTGCAGTTGCAGCTCGTCGCCCCGGCTCGGCGGAAGCATTCGCGAACGAACACGGCATCAGGCGGTTCCACAATTCTTACGAGGAACTCATCGCCGATCCTGGTGTCGACGTCGTCTACAATCCACTTCGGCCTCATTTGCACGCTGAGTACTCGATCAAGGCGCTGGAAGCTGGCAAGCACGTCCTGTGTGAAAAGCCATTCGCCATGACGGGATTGGAGGCAGAGGCGACGCAGGCCGCCGCCACGCGCTCCAACCGCAGGATCATCGAAGCTTTTCACGACCGCTATCACCCGGTTTTCTCCCACATCCTGTCGATTGCCGATTCTGGCAGACTTGGCCGGATCCGAAAGCTGACCGCAACCTTCAACCACACCGTGCCGGATACGCCAGGAGAATTTAGACGCGACCCAAAAATGTGCGGCGGCGCGCTTATGGAGCTTGGCTGCTATCCAGTCCACTGGTGTCGGTCAGTGATGCGCGAGGAGCCGCAGGTAACAGCCGCCCGTGCTCTCATTGCTTCGACCGGGTGCGATGAAGAAATGAGCGCTGAGCTCGCATTTCCTTCGGGCGTAACAGCGTCCATCGAGGCAAAGATGTCTCCGGGATGGGAATACCACGCACGCTTCATAATCGATGGAGACACCTTCGAGCCATCACCGAGATGGCCGTGAATGTCGATATATCCGCCAGACCTGCGTAGCAGGTACTCGTCCCCCACGAACTTTGCTTCGCTTTGGGCGCCTCCGATAATCAGGTGCCCAGTCAGATCGGAGTCGCGTGAAAGGAAGATGCCGTTGTAGTTGTCGTGGGTTTTCATAGCTTTTGGTATAACCAACGAGATTGCAGATGCAACCGGGCATGGCTCCTGGTTACGCCTGCAATCAGTCGAGCATGGACAGCCCCGCGTGGGTTATGCCGCCTGTGCAGCTTGATCTTTGCCGAGGATGAAGTCCGAGCCCTTCTCCGCGATCATGATCGTGGCGGCGTTTGTGTTGCCGCTAACCACCGTGGGCATGATCGAGGCATCAACTACCCTAAGTCCTTCAAGACCGCGCACACGCAGACGGTCATCGACGACTGCCATGTCGTCACTGCCCATCTTGCACGTACCCGAGAGATGGTAGTTGGAATCGACGTTGTGGCGAACCCACTCCTCGATCTGCGCGTCTGTCCGGACGCCTGCTCCAGGCGCGAATTCGCTTCCGCGGTATGGGTCAAATGCATGCTGTGAAAAAATCTCGCGACCAATCTTCACGCCTTCGCGCATCGTGTGAAGATCACTTTCGTGCTCGAAGTAGTTCGGATCGATATCTGGTGCGACCCTCGGGTCGGCGGAGCGGATCATGATGCTCCCACGGCTCTCCGGTCGCTGGAGCGTGAAGACGACCATATAGCCGTGCTCCTGAATGATGCGGCGACCGCTGTCTTCGTACATCAGCATTGTCATGAAGTATTGAAGGTCGGGCGCGACAAGTTCGGGCCGCGTGCGAACAAACGCCAGCGCCTCGAGACCATTGTTCGCGGCAGGGCCGTCGCGCATCACCAGGTATTGAGCCAGCGCCCTAGCCTTCGCGGTCAAGGTGATTGCAGAGACGTAGCTGATGGGTTGAACACACCGTTGCTTCACCCCACCGATGCCAGGATGGTCGTGAAGGTTCCGTCCTACACCCCTTAGATCGTGTACGGCGTCGATCCCGACCGCACGCAGATGATCGGGATCACCAATGCCGGACAACTGCAGGAGTTGGGGCGAGTTTACAGCGCCTCCTGCCAGAATGACTTCCCGCTCGGCTCTAAGGATCTTTGTTTTACCGCGGTGCAGGCATTCAACACCGACAGCGCGGCCCTTCTCCATAATCACGCGTGTAGTCAGCGCGTGCGTGATCACCTGCAGGTTCGGACGCGACATTGCCGGGTGAAGGAAAGCGCGCGAGCTGCTCCATCGCTTCGCGTCAGCCATCGTCGTATCGGTCGGCCCCACACCTTCCTGGTCACCACCACTGTTGAAGTCGGGATTGTCCGGAAGACCGTACTCCTTGCATGCCTCCTGGAAAGCGCGCGCCAGCGGATGTACGATGCCGCGCCGGGTCACCCGTAGAGGACCTCCCCGGCCGCGTGCCTCGCCACCAATGCCTTCGAAAGCCTCTGACTTCTTGAAGTAAGGAAGGCAGTCATCGAAAGACCAGCCCCGATTTCCAAGCTGGCCCCAATAGTCGAAATCCGAGCGATCTCCTCGGACGTACACCATCCCGTTCACCGAACTGGACCCACCAAGAACCTTGCCTCTCGGCGAATGAATGCGGCGGCCGTAGAGATTTTTCTGGGGCACAGTCTGATAGCCCCAGTCTACTTGTCCCGTTTGCATGAGCTGGAGAAACCCGGCGGGCATCGTGATGAAGATACTGTTGTCGCGGCCGCCAGCCTCAAGCACGGCAACGCGATTGCTAGGATCGGCGGAAAGACGGTTCGCGAGTACGCAGCCAGCAGATCCGGCTCCAACAATAATGTAGTCCACGACTTCGGTCTTACTCACGATCAATCTCCTCCAAGACGCTAGCGACACTGAGTGACAAAATATACGAAATCGATTTCATTGGAAGATCAAAAGATGTAAAAATAATAATTCATAAATACCAATATTTTAGTTGAAAACCATCTTCAGGTCGAACGCCGAAAGGTTGCTATTATCCAGCACTTAAAGTAATCGCTTCCATGAATTTTCGGACATTGAGGAGGCCGATCATGTCTACTCCAGCATTCGTGACACTTGAGACAAGAGGCGACGGCGTCGCAATCCTGACTCTGGAAAACCCACCACTCAACCTGAACACTCTGACGACGCTCAGCAAGCTCAAAGATGCTTGTGAGCGCGTCCACAACGACGTCGGGATCCGGGTGCTTGTCGTCACGGGTTCCGGCAGCCGTGCATTCTGTGCAGGATCCGACATCAAGGAATTTGCAGATGTCCGCGAGGATGTCGTCCCCCGGAAACTTGCAATTGAAAACGAAGCTTTCACGGCGATCGAGCAGCTCCCGATTCCAGTCGTGGCCGCGTTGAACGGCACAACGCTTGGAGGGGGCGGCGAGATCGCGCTTGCGTGCGACATCCGCATCATCGATGAGAACGCACGTATAGGATTTCCGGAAATCAAGCTCGGCGTCTTCCCCGGCAGCGGCGGGGTCTTCCGACTCCCGAAGGTTGTCGGGCATGCCAACGCCCTGGAACTGCTATATGTGGGTGACCTTATCGATGCTCGAGAAGCGCACCGAATTGGCTTGGTCAATCGGATAGCGCCAGCCGGACGCGCGCTTGAGACCGCGTTGGAATATGCATCTAAACTGGCCTCTCGTCCCTCGCTGGCATTGGCACTGATCAAGTCGGGCGTGCGCGATGCCTCCCTACAAACCACGGAAGAAGCGACAAAGCGCACGTTGGCGGACAGTGATCGCGTTTTCCGAGGACCCGACTTAGAGGAAGGGATGGCGGCATTCTTCGCGAAGCGTGATCCATCATTCACAGCACCGCGCCCGCAGAACCTGGAGGAACAAATTTGACCCTGCCGCTTTCAAACGTTCGTGTGGTGGCACTGACCCACTACCTTCAAGGGCCGTCCTGCGTTCAGTTCCTCGCCGATCTCGGTGCGGACGTGATAAAAGTCGAGCGCATTGGAGGTGCCTACGAGCGCCACTGGTCTGGCGCGAAGTCATTCTCCAACGACACCAGTGTTTTTTTCCTTCTCGCTGGTCGAAACCAGCGCAGCGTCGAGATCGACTTCTCGACCGAGGACGGCAAGGAAGCCCTCTGGCGCCTCATTGAAAGCGCTGATGTCCTCGTAGAGAACTTTCGGGCAGGCACATTGGATCGTCGCGGCTTTTCCTATGAGGCAGTCAAAGAACGCAATCCCCGCATCATTTACTGCTCGCTCTCCGGCTTTGGTCCGGAAGGCCCCTCGAAGGACAAGCCAGGGCAGGATCTACTGCTTCAGTCTCTGACGGGCCTTGCCATGCTGAGCGGACGCGCCGGAGATCCGCCAATTCCGGTCGGGTCCGCGATCGTCGATCAACACGCAGCTACTCTTGGCGCCCTCGGCGTTCTCGCAGCGCTGCTGGGCCGCGCACAGACAGGTAAGGGTTGCCGCGTCGACAGCAACCTCATGTCGGCCGGACTCGATCTCCAACTCGAGCCCATCAACTATCACCTGGCAGGCGGCCGCGGACTGTGGGAACGCAGTGCGTCCGGCGTCGCCACGAGATTCCACCAGGCACCATACGGAGTGTACAAGACTGCGGACGGATGGCTGACGATGTCCCTTTCGGACGGCGCCACACTGGCTGCGGCATTCGACGATCCGCAATTCGCACAGTGGTCACGCGAAGACCAGTTCGATCAACGCGAGGATGTCAACACGCGCGTGGCTGACCACATGATCAAGCGCACCACGGCCGAATGGGAGGAGATTTTCGACGGCCACGGCGTCTGGTACGCAGAGGTGCGGGACTACGATCAAGTTTTGGCGGATCCCCAGCTGGCAGCCAACCAGTCGATCCTCGAATTCGACGATCCGAACGCGGGGCCCGTGCGGGTCCTGGCGCACCCCATATGCTACGACCGAAAGACGCCGCCCCTAAGAAGAACGCCGCCCCTCCCCGGCCAGCATACTGCTGAGGTTCTAAAGGAACTCGGGTATCCCAAGGAACAGATCGGATCGATGCGTGACGCAGGCGTGCTGGGCCCGGACCGCGACGTCGTTGGGTTCGATCGCAAGACGGCGGCTCCAAAGACCTCCTACAGCAAGCGCTCAGCAAAGTAGCAGAAGCCCCGCCTTTACGGCGTGGAACAAGAACAGTCAGGCAATGAGCGGTTCGCGCGCAGAAAACTCCCTGTTGCCCACTGCGCGCAACCGTACTTTGAAAAAAGCTCGGGAGAAATACCCGTTCAGGGCGGCCGCGATCTCGGCACAACCACCCGACTCACATTATCGTGGACATCAACTCGCGATAATGGTGTGCGAAAGGGTACATGAGCCAGCTCTCACTCAATTTCGCGCCGCTCTCAGTGGGCGGCGGAACGTCGGTCCTTGTTGGTCGCCAACCCTTCGACGCGGAGAGGCTGGCCGACCTCAGATCAGAGTTTGCCGAGACGCATGTCTTCTATCGCAGCGGTGCCGACGACACCGTAATTGACATCCCTACGACAACATAATGGCTGTTGTCTGGGACGACAGTGCGCAGACCGAACAGCATCACGAGCTGAAGACAGGTCTTGAAGCTATCCGCGGTATCTCCTGCGCCGTCATCATACCTCGCCCGCTGAAAATGAAACGATGAGCACCGATCACACAGATCCGAGTTGGACCGCACCGCGAACCGGAAACGACTGGCGCGACGATGATCTGTTGTTGACGGTCGCGTGGCTCAAAAGCCTTGTGCCTCACAATGAAATGCAGCGTCGCCTCGATGCTGCCAAAGAGCGCCTCAACGCAGCTCGGCAGCTTCAGAGGAATGGGGAGCGACCGCCGCTCTTCGATGCGAGCGACACGATTGCCTGGTACATCCTTCAAGCAGAAACATTTGCTACGGACCGGACGTACTTCGCGCCCGACGGGCTCATGCGCTCCGCGCCTTACCTTACGCGTATCGGTAAAGAGCTGCCGATCATGCTTTCTGTCAAAGGCGCAGAAGAACGCGCGCAGAGGATGATGACAGCAGAAAAGAGCCAACCTGACGGAGCTCTGCTCGAATTGCTCGTCGGTTTGGCATGGAAGCGCAACGGGTGGAACAACGTAGAGTTTGTGCCAGAAAAAAAGGGGATCGGGAAAACACCTGACCTTTTGGTATCCAAGCCTCGCACGACATGGGCGGTCGAGTGCAAGCGAATGGTTCCATCAACATATGCGAAGAGAGAGCGGGAATTCGGAATGAAGCTCGCGGAGCCGGTCCATGCGCTGTTCTTGGATCGATACCTCTCCTATGTTGTTGAGGTCGTCTACAACGTCGAGCTATCAAGCATCCCGGAAGACTATCTGGTTACAACCGTCAACCGGGTGTTGGGGCAGAAGCGCCCTCTGGCATGGGACGATGAAATCTCCAAGGGTTTCATTCGACCGGTGAACTGGAGGCTCACGCACAGCGTGATGGCCAAGGACTTCGTGTACTATGGCGGCAGCCGGATGATCGAGTTGCTCGCGGGCCACTACCAGCACGATCTCGACTACAGCATGGCCGCGAAGTGGCGACCGAGGGAAGACAGGCCCGAGTTTGCCGATGCGGTTTACCAAGCGAGTGTAGTTGGCTGGGGTTGCGTCGCTGCCGAGGCGACGATCAAAACAGCCGGTCACTTCAAACGAGTGCTGGCGAATGCGGACCAGCAACTGCCGCCCGACCTTCCAGGTGTCATCCACGTCGGGATAGAAAGCTATTCAGGGAACTTCGTGGATTTTTTCCGGCATATGCAAAACCGCTGGGAGACCTGCGCGTTTCAACCCGAAGCCTCGCGCCTCCGCTGGGTGTATGCCAATTATTTCGTGCCGGAGAACACGACACGCCGCGACGAGTCTTGGGCAATCATTGAAACTATGGTGCCCTATCGCGTTGGGAAGCACGGCACTAAGTCGCCCCTGCCCGGCCACATGCTGGTCTCTCCGGAGAAGGAAGCTGACCCGTGGTCGCATTGGTCGCGACCACGGGACTAATTGCTTTCCGCGTGGGTTCAGCGGACCCAGTGCTGGCGTTTGCCGATAGCGACGTGAACTGACTTGACCTCGGTGTATTCCTCCACACCTCCAAGCCCTGCTTCACGTCCGATGCCGGACTGCTTGTAGCCGCCGAGAGGCTGACCTGGTCCACCCGCGATCGTCGTGTTGATCCACGTGCGTCCGCCGTTCACCTTGCGGATGGTTCCGAGCGCCTTGTCGATGTTCTTCGTCCAGATGCTGGCCGCAAGGCCGTATGGAGAGTCGTTGGCAATCGCAACGGCCTCCTCTTCCGTCCGGAATGTCATCAGGCTAAGGACGGGCCCGAAGATCTCTTCACGAACCACGCGCATGGAGTTGTTCACTCCTGACAGCAGCGTCGGTGCATAGAAGCGACCACCCTCGTTGACAGCAACGCGTTTTCCGCCAGTCACAATCTGACCGCCTTCCTGCTGGCCGAGTTCAACATAGCTTTCGATCTTGCCGCGATGCTCGACCGATACGATAGCACCCATTTGGGTCTCGGGATCGAAGCAATCCCCGACCTTGATCCGGGACATCTTGGCCGCCAGCAGTTCCTGGAATTCGTCGCGAGCCTTCTCTTCGACGATCAAACGGCTGCCGCTGATGCAGCATTGTCCTGCATTGAAGCAGAGTCCGAACGCCACGCCGTCGGCAGCATCTTCCAGGTCGGCGTCGGCGAACACGATCTGCGGGTTTTTGCCGCCGAGTTCCAGGCTAGCTTTCTTGAAGTTCGAAGCGCTGGCCTTGAGAACTGCTTCACCGGTCCGCGTAGATCCCGTGAAGGAGATGATGTCGATGTCAGTGTGTTCAGCCATCGCCTGGCCTACAACAGGTCCGGTTCCCGTCACGACGTTGTACACGCCGTCCGGCAGTCCTGCTTCCCGAAGGATGTCGGCCATGGCGAGGGTCGTGTAGGACGTCATCTCGGAAGGCTTGACGACGACGGAGTTGCCGGAAGCAAGGATATAGGGAAGACGCTCAGCCAGAACGATGAACGGGAAATTCCACGGGTTGATGAGGCCGACAACGCCAACAGGCTCTCGAATGACCAGACCGAAAAGGTCATCGCCGTAGGTGTTGAAGGTTTGACCATGAAGCGTCTGGGCTAGTCCGGCACAATATTCGTAGTGCTGGGCACCGTCGGCAATCTCAGCCTTCGCTTGAGAAATCGGCTTGCCCGTCTCGAGCATTTCCCAGTAGGCAAGCTCCTCTACTCTAGCCCGAATTTCCTGCGCGACTCGGAGAAGGACGCTCGCCCGGGCCGCTCCGGTCATTCCGGCCCAGCTCTTCCGATCGAATGCGCTACGAGCTGCAGCCACAGCGCGGTCCACGTCGGCTTCAGTGCACAGGGCGACCTTGGTGACATCGCTTCCGAACCCAGGGCTCGACCTCGACAAGAATTCGCGTGCCTCTGTTGCCTGCCACTTCCCATCAATGAAGAACCCTAGTTCCTTGGGCTGTGACGGCACTGACGTGAATTGATTTCGCTGATCCATGACTTCCTCCTTGTGTCCCATGACGATCGATGCTCCTGGAGACAGAAGCAATGGAAACGATTTCATCCTTAAGTCAAGATAATTGTCATTTCAAGCTAGATTGTGGCCGGCGCCATATACATCAAATTGGGCGCATGGAAAGAAATCGATTTCTTCATCGCTCATGCGCATTTTCACGAAGAATATGCTACCCGTGACCCATTTACAGAAAGGGCGCCCAAATGTTCCGACGCCAGGAACTTGTTCGGTTTCAGCACTGCGACCCTGCGGGGATCGTGTTCTATCCACGCTATGTCGAGATGATCAACGCGACGGTGGAGGATTGGTTCTCTGATTATGTAGGAATGGACTTCGCGAAGATCCACGGTGAACTGAACAGCGCGATCCCGGTGGCCTCACTCGAAATCGAGTTCAAGGCACCAAGTAGACTGGGAGAGATACTCGAGTTCGAACTCACGGTCGGACGTGTCGGAGAGTCGAGCATTAAATTGTCAGTGCAAGGATCCACTCCGGGTGAAACACGACTGAAGGCACACGTGACTCTAGTCCATATCAGCAAGGAAGATTACCGACCCCGTCCGTGGCCTGAAGAGATGCGTTCGCGACTGCTAAGGGGTTTAACCTGCTAAGAATATAGATTGCGCCGCCGATCCTGACTATTCGACGGTCGATCCATTTTGCAGGGCTGCTCAATCCATCCAATCGAAGCAGGAACTGCGTTCGATGAAAAGCCTTAGAGTCTGTCCGAGAATTCATGATGGTCGTGCGATCCGCCTGATGAGCGTCATGATGGATGCTGCATAGAGGAAGGCTTCGGCGGACTTTATCGTAGCCTCCGGGTCTTTCCACAGTCGACGATTTCGACTGATCCAGGCAAAGAAGCGCTCCACGACCCAACGCTTGGGATGAACGGCAAAGCCGACCTGATCCTTGGGCTTGCGGACAATCTCGACATCGACAAGCGTCGCATTCTGCGGCCTGTTACCCGAGTATCCCATATCGGCGAACGCCTTTTTGATGAATGGGAAGGATTTTCGCGACACTTGCAGGACCGGGATCGCACCATCTCTGTCTTGAATGTCGGCAGGCTGCGGATCGAGCACAAGTGCGCGGCCATCCATGTCCACCATCGCCTGTCGCTTCCGACCTTTGACCTTCTTGCCCGCGTCATATCCACGCGGACCGCCGCTCTCGGTGGTCTTGACGCTCTGGCTATCAAGGACAGCAGCACTCGGCGAGGCTTCTCGACCAACCCGCTCACGATCCCGCGCGACAAGGCATCGATTGATCCTCGTAAACAGCCCGCTATCGCGCCATCGGCAAAAATAGCCGAACACTGTGCTTTTCGGCGGCAGGTCTTTCGGAATAAGCCGCCAAGGGATGCCGCCGCGCAGGACATAGAATATCGCGTTGACGATTTCGCGCATGGGCCAGACAGGTTTGCGCCCGCGTCGCGCAGGTTCAGGCAGGAGCACCGAAAGCACCTCCCATTCCGCATCCGTCAGGTCGGTTTCGTATCGGGGCTGATTGCGACTATAATGCCGCCGGGTGGTCGGGTTCCACATGGCGCTTCCATTCCGGCTTCAGACACCCGATTGGAATCATCTGCGGCCCGATCACTCAATCCCAATTCTCGGACGGGCTCTTATGGCAATCGGCGAGTACCCAGTCTGCTCCGACAGTCAGCGCATGATGCAAACACGCCTTTACAAGGGCGCCATAGACACCGAAAGGTGCTTCGGGCATCCGCCGATCTCGGAATTCCTTCCGCACCATTAATCGCTGAATTTCGATGCCGGCAGAGGTGTAAGGCTCTATTGGTTGTCGGCCGAGTTTCTTCGTTATGTAGAAACCGCGATCGGCCTCATGTACGATGCGAAGGGTGCCAACCGGATAGCTCCCATCAACCCTGCATACCGCATAGTAGGACCGATCATGATAAGGATCCTCGCTAGGGTCTGCATCTGGACCGAGCCAGCCAAATTCTTTGCAGTATACGTCGCGCCATAGCGTCCGAGTATCGTCCACCTCGCGGATCGAACGTGTGACAGACGTTGAGAGTGTCGCATTCTTTTCGTCTTTCCTCTGCAACATAGCGACGCTCCCACATTGGACTCCACTTTTTAAGCCGCGTCGGCTCCGGCCGACGAGAGATTGGGGAAATCGCCAAAAAGACGCTCGAATTCGCCTTCGTTCACAAAGTGACCATTGAACTCATAAATGCCGCATTCGAACGTCGAAGCATCTACCCACAAATATTTCGGCATTGGGGGCAACACCTCACAATAAGGTGCATAGTCCATGTCGGTCAGCATGAGCGTAGCTCGCGCGACGAGCAGGTATTGCCCCAATGGCGGAGACACGGCTAGGATGGGGACATTCCCCCGCTCTCGCATCCAATCATAGAGAGTCGCCTTGCTCGGAAAACGCGGGAGGAAAGACGCCTGGAGACGGACCAACTTGTCTACGACCTCTTCGGTCTGCTCCGTATTCGGCGGGATGTCATAGAAGTCCTCCAGAGTGAGACCGTCTTTCGTGAAAAGATAGACGTTGGCTCCGTAGCCCACGACGGTCGATGCAAGGCATCCCTTGCATCGCTCACTGGCTCGAAATTCGCGATGGAGATCATACCTTTCGTCGACGTTATAGAAGTCGATACAATCGATTATCAGATCGCACCTCTCGACAAGCTCCTTCGCCACATGTTTTTGCATTCCTTCAGGAAATACTTCGACTGTAACGTCAGGCGTCGTCTCCTTAATTAGCTCGCCCACGACGACGGCCTTGTTTCTGCCGACGTTCGCGGGAGTTGCCCCAAATTGCCGGTTGATATTCGAGAGCTCAAAGCTGTCAAGGTCGCAGATTTTCAGGTGACGAACGCCAAGCCGAGCCAGCAGCATCGCTACAGCACCGCCCAGTCCGCCCTGCCCAGCTACGCCGACAATCGAATTGGAGATTTTCTCCTGAGAAAGACGCATTTGCGCCCGATCCAAACCCAGGAAAACCTCATTACGCTTTACGCGCTCCCAGTAAATACTGTCATCATATTTACCATCTATCCGGATAATGCGGGCCTTTTTATACATCGTATTCTCCTGATCTTTCGACGTTGCTGAGGAAATCGGTGACAAACTGGTACATACGAAAGCGGCTTTTCTCGAATAGAATTGAATGCGTTGAGTGAGGCAGTTGAACATAGAATTTTTCTTCAGCACCTATTGTCTCAAAAAGGTCTTGAGTCTCCTTCGCAGGGGTTAGAAGTTTGTCCCAGTCACCTCTAATAATTAGAGTCGGGCTCACTATCTTTCGCGGATCGAAATAGCGCCCTTGCCAAGCATCAAAAATATCGACTGCAAAGCCGATAGGAGTTTTGATTTTCCGATTTTGAGGATCGCCGTAATTTTCTTCGGAAGCCTGTGAAGCAACGCTTCCGTACTCTTTCGTCCAGTTACTGACAAACGAAGGCTCCAGATTTGATATGGTGCCAGAAGGTCTGTCAGATTCCAGAAGCTTAAATCTATCCAAAGCTGACAATGCAAAGGTTGCCTGCTTAGGTATTTCAGGTGTCCCAAGCAGTTCTTCGATGATTTCCGGTGCAACTCCGCTTTTTTTGTTATAGGCGCATGTAACGTAAGGCTTTTTACCTTTCGCGGATGCAGGGCCGCATAATATCCGGCAGGCACAGCGCCTCTACTTATCGCAACAACATGCACCGAGGAGGCGGCTACTTTTTCGAGTATCCAATCGATTGCCTTATCAATGTCACCAAGGACCGTTTCGGCACTTCCAAACATCCTAGGTGTTTGATCCCACGGTTTGATGGTGTGATGCTTTCTGCGGAATGGAAGGAAGCACTATGGGACAAGTTCGTCACGGCAGCGCCACGACCACGCACGCTGTCAGAGCTGCAATACAGCGATCGCAAGCTTCGCTCGCGCAGTTGAGCCGGGAACTCGGCATCAATCCCAAGACCGTCGCCAAATGGCGGAAGCGAGAAACGGTCGAGGATCTCAAGACAGGACCGAAGGAGCCGCGCTCGACTGTCCTGACCGAAACAGAGGAGGCGATGGTCGTGGCGTTCCGACGCCATACGCTGCTGCCGCTGGACGACTGTCTCTATGCCCTGCAGCCTTCGCTCCCGCACCTGACCCGCTCTGCGCTGCACCGATGTCTGCAGCGCCATGGCATCTCGCGCCTGCCTGATGTCGAAGGCGACAAGCCGAAGCGGCAGCGGTTCAAGCCCTATCCCATGGGGTTCTTTCACATCGACATCGCCGAGGTGCAGACCGTCGAGGGCAAGCTTTACCTCTTCGTGGCCATCGACCGGACCAGCAAATTCGCTTTCGCGAGATTGGCGGCCCGCGCCACCGGCGCCGCAGCCCGGCTATTCCTCGATGAACTCGTCGCCATCGTGCCCTACCGCATCCACACAATTCTTACCGACAATGGCATCCAGTTCGCCGATCTGCCGAAAAACCGCTCCGGTCCGACTGCCAGATGGCGTGGGCATCCGTTCGACCGCACCTGCCAAACCCATGGCATCGAGCACCGCCTGACGAAGCCCAATCACCCATGGACCAACGGCCAAGTCGAGCGGATGAACCGAACCATCAAGGAGGCAACCGTGAAACGGTATCACTACGACAGCCACGATCAGTTACGCCGCCATCTCGCCGACTTCCTCGCGGCCTACAACTTCGCCCGCAGGCTCAAGACCCTCGGCGGTCTCACACCCTACGAATACATCTGTAAGGTCTGGACTTCAGACGCCGACAGATTCATCCTCGATCCAATCCACCAGATGCCGGGACTGAACAACTAGGCTCGACCTCTTTAGCAGCGCTTTCCTCGTAGGAATCCGAACGCCCGTATCCCGGCAGATCAAGGCCAAACGATTCCCATCCTTGGTCCGCTAGGGCACTCATCCAGGAAACACCGTCCATGACGTACTCGGAGGTAAATTGACTTGAAACGGTAGCACCATGCATAAATAAAACGGGCGATTTTTCTCGCTTTATAATATTGACCTTTGTGAAATTTGATATTGCTAACCGAACAACGATCGATTCGGCCTTAATATAGTGTACATTTATGCTGAAATCTGAGTTTACTCTGAAAAAATTCATGACGCCAACTCCGCGATATACGCAGCAATAAAAGAACGTAATCTTATAAAACTTAAATTAGAATTTCTTATCTGCATATAAGAGAAACTGATTTGCGATATTCGTGCTCATGGCACGTGCGTTCGGACCATCTCTATTCCGCCGCGGCCTGACCGCAGCCCCACGGAATTTCTGAGGATTTCCGCCTCCGGTGACAATCCTTCGCACGGTTTTCCTCGCACATTGACCAAGAGCGTTGGGCCATTTCGAACACTACCGCTATGATAGAGATGGCAATATGCGCCATATCCGGCCCCCTACGGAAGTCGATCGGATGGCTCGCCAGAAAGACTTTTACGTTAGACGGGATCATGCTGACCGCAACGCTCGGATTACGCTGCTTCATCGGTATCCGCTCCCGCCCGGACAACGACGTCGCCGATAACGATCTCGATGGCCGAGCTGATCGCGATCACAGATCCCGTCTGGCTTTCGGTCAACGCCGATGGCTCCGGGGCGCTCTCGGTCACAAAGATCTCGCCGCCACCTATAGAGTTGCGAGGGAGTTATACCGATCCGTCGTGCGATCGCCGAGATATTCACTCCAGGTCGGCAAGCCTCCTCAACTGCCTCGAGCTTGAATTCGTCGGACCACAAACGACGCAACTGCCGGGGAGACCCCTCAAGTCGATCCGTCACGGCCTCAATCATATGGATCATTCTAAGGCTAGCCGTAGGCGTAGACATAGATCCTCACAATCAGAGAAAATCAGATGCCTGGTGCCATAGCCTGATCGCCATTAGCCTTGCCAGATGCGGTCTGCTTGTCGCTTACATACTTCGAGCGCCACTTGTAGAAGGTGGCATCGCTCACACCGTATTTGCGGCACAACTCAACAGCCTACAAACCGGCCTGGTGCTCCTTCAAAATGCCGATGATCTGCTCGTCGCTGAAACGGGATCGCTTCATTCTCTGTCTCCATCTCCGGAGAATAGACTAACCTCAAAGCGAGGACATTCCAGGGGAGCACGTCACATCAGCCAAATGAGCGATGATCCGCTCATCAGCCTGCCAGCCGTGGCGCGCTGATCATCCCGGCCCAAGCCGGAGAACGCGGCGACCAAAGCCGCCACCTACACCACTCCCTGGGACATGATCCTTTTCCGCTATCTGGTGCCGGCCGCCTTCATCCTATCCGAGAGGGCGCTGCAAGTCGCATCAGATGCATTCTCCTCACTGCCATCTACTTTTTCGGCGATTTCAGCGGCCGTCGTTCGTGCAAGATTCTCGGCGTCTGGGAAGTTGTTCTGTTTGGCGAACGCCACGAAGACTTCGGTGGCCTTGCTATAGATATTTTTTCCAATCCAGACGTTTGGCGCAAGCGTTCGCTAGGAACAGGTCTGATGTTACCCGGCTGTATTCCTCTTGCCTTTCGGGCGGAACAAGCTCGTGCTGTGCAATGACTGTCGTTGCCGACATCATCAAAACGAGGAATGTCATTTCCAGCCGCATTTTTTTATCCTTGGTGATCTGCCAACAGAATTAACTGCCCCTTGCTATATGAAGCGGTTATGCATTGGGACACATGAATGATGGAACGCCCGCATTTTGCGGGACGTTCTGTGGCTTCCGCTGTGCGTTGTGACTGCCCCATAAAAGGCAAAACCGCCCCCGGTTATATGGAGGCGGTTATGGAATTATGCTTGAACTGGTTGCGGGGGCAGGATCTAATCTTCACTTGCGCCCCGAGCAAGTAAAGATGGTTGCGGGGACGGGCAAACATCACAACTTGCTCTTCGAAGCAGACGCATGACCTGTAATATCTGCCCGCGCAACGCGTAGTTGCTACCTTGTCCGCAGTTTTCGAAGGTCAATTCAATACGTCTCAAAACGAGTCGATTACGCTCAAAATTCGTATACAGCCTCATCAAAATCAACCCCGAGCGAGAATAAGGTAAGCGAAATATCCGATGTAGCAGCAGACGAAGCCCGCGCCTTCGGCCCGGGAAAGTCTCTTGCCGCTGAGAAAGGCCGGAACACAAAGCAGCGTGGCCGCCGCCATGACGGGGATGTCGACGGAGATCAGGTTGTCCTCCACCGACATCGGATTGCCTGGAACCAACATGGTCAGGCCCAGGATAACAGCGATGTTATAGAAGCCGCTGCCGAGAAGGTTACCGACGGCGATGTCGCGTTCGTTGCGCATCGTCGAGACGATTGTCGTCACGAGCTCGGGGCTCGACGTGCCGATAGCGACGATGGTCAGGCCGATGCGGGCCTCGGAGACCTGCAGCCGGCGGGCGAGTTCGGTCGATCCCCAGACGAGCCAGTCGGCGCCTGCAACGATTATCGCAATCCCGACAACCATGGCTACTGCGCTGATCGATCCTGCGTGCGGATCCTCCCGCACCCTACGAGGCAGGGCAGGCAACTCTTTCTCGGCCTGGGAGATTCTCTTGCGCGCACTCCGGACGATCAGGATCGTATAGCCGACCCCGCCAAGCAGAAACATGATGCCCTCGGTCCGCGATAGGGAGCCGTCTGCTGCTAAAGCCCAGAAGGCCGCTGCGGCGACAACCATTGCAGGAAGCTCAAACCTGAGCGAGGCGGGCTCCAAGACCACGGGTCTGAGGAGCGCGCACAAGCCAAGGATAAACAGCAGGTTGAAGGTGTTCGTGCCGGCGATGTTGCCGACCACCAATCCTCCCTCTCCTGACAGGGCGGCATCGATGCCAACGGCAAGCTCCGGCGTGCTCGTTCCGAATGCGACGACTGTAAGTCCGATGACCAGCGGTGAAATGCCAAGCTGGCGCGCGAGCGTCGAACCGCCCCGCACCAGCATTTCGGCTCCGCCGACGAGAGCCAGCAGGCCAGCTACCGACCAGATAATTGCGACCGTCACAGCATTCCCTCCGGCGCGAGCGCCGAACGAGCAGCTGAGCTCACGTTCCGGTCTGCGACCACCTCCCGGATCAGCCGATCTCACCCACAGGCTGGATATATGTCACGGTAAGATGATCGGGGAACTTCAACGCCGTTTTGACGGCTGTCCGGTCCACGGTACCCAAAAGGCACGTGCCGAGCCCTTCTGCGGCGCAGAACAGATAGACATTCTGCGCCATGATGGCCGAGTTGACGCGTGCGGCGATGACCAGTTCTTCTGGCGCGGACGTCGCGATATCGCCGGCGGCGGCCGCCAGCTTCTCGCCGTCCGAAACATAGATCAGCACGACCGGTGCACGCCGCACGAACGCCGTGGGGCTGACATCGGCGCGGATATCCGCATCGGACACTTTTTCGAGTGTATTGGCAGCAGAATTGTAGAGGCTGACGCCATCCTCGAGGGCGACATAGATGTCGACGTCCTTCGAGCCGTGCCAGGCGGGTGCTGTGGTCTTGCCTTCGTCCGGGCGGTTCACGCCATTGGCTGCCCACAAGACTTCCAGCACTGTTTCGCGGGGAACGTCGGCACGCCCGAAGCGCTTTGTCGAGCGGCGCTGCTTAAGAGCCTCCTGCACCGAGACACTGGCGGCACCGCCTGCGGGCGTCTGTGCGTTGGCCGCACCGACGATGCCAGCGGATGCGGCGGCACTGGTTCCGGCGAGAAAAAGCCTTCTCGAAAGCTGTTGTGTCATGATCTGTCCTTTCCTTTTTGTGAAGAGTGTCAGCTCATGTCCATTGCCGCGAAAGGGCATTGAGGACGTCGGTACGGCTGATCTGGCCAACAAGGCGGCCATGGCGAACAACGGGGAACCGTCTGAACGAGCTTGCAACGAAACGCTCGCAGGCTTCGACGATATCGATGCCCGCATCGAGCGTTTCGAGCTCGGTACTCATATAGTCGGCGACGCTGCCGCCCCATTGTTTGTAATAGGAGGCGTTGAGCGCGGCCTTCAGGCAATCGCGCTTCGACAGGACGCCGACGAGATCGCCCGCGTCGTCGATCACGCATGCGCCCGACACTTCGTTCTGCATCAGGACGGAGACGGCGCGCACGATTTCCATGTCCGGAGTCAGCGTGATCAGGTCGGTGCGCATATGATCGGCAACCGTGTCGAGCTTCATCGTTTCATTCCTCCGGGTCTTTCGCACGCTTGGCACTTGCCGCCGCAGGCCGCGCCACCGCACGATCCTTTCAGTGGCGCGCGGCCGGCAAGAAGGCCGGCGGACAGCGCCAGCATGGCGACCCCGGTCAGAAGAATGGCGGCGATAACCGTCTGCATGTCTCATGCCCTCCCGTGATCGACGAAGAGCCTGTTGGCTCTGACTTCGAGGCCGTCCGGGTTTCGCAGCAGATAAAGCACGGGCAGACGATTGGCGGTGGCGAAGGCAAGGCCGCGTTCGGACCCCATCACCAGAAGCGCTGTCGCAAATGCATCGGCCTCCAGCGCCGTCGGGGCCAGGACGGAAACCGAGGCAACGCTGTTGTGAACCGGCTCGCGGGTGGCGGGGTCGATCGTATGACTGTAGCGGCGGCCGGCAATCTCATAGGCGTTGATGGCGTCACCCGAGGTGGCCATCGCCATGTCTGTCAAGGGAAGTGCCGTATGGATGCCCGTGCGTAGCGGATCTGCAATGCCCACGCGCCAGGGAGCGCCGTCAGGTCTCCGGCCGCGGGCAGAGACTTCACCTCCCACCTCGATCAGGAAACCAAGCACGCCCTGCGCAGCCAGGTGTTCTGCAAGCCGGTCCACGGCGTAGCCCTTGGCAATGCCGCACAGATCGAGCGACAGTTCCGGCTCCGCCTTGGATAGGCCTTCGGCGCCGAGGGCAAAAGCGATATGAGGACCGGATTGCCCCGATGCGATCGGCCCGAAACCGTAACGATGGACATCTGGCCCGACGCCCGGATCGAACGCGCCATCGGTCAACCGCGCGATCTCCAGGGCTTTGCCAGCGACGGTTCTAAATGGAACGGAGACTGCGAACGGTGCAGTGCTCGAGCGATGGTTGAATTGAGAAAGCTCAGAATCGGCGCGAAACGGGCTCATCGACTGATCGATCCCCGCCAGTATTTTTCGCAGGTCCGCACCAAGCCCACCGGCATCGGCGTCAGCGGGTACGGTGACCTGCCATCTCGTGCCGAAGGCGCGACCGGAGATGCGCACCAAATCGCCAGCATCGGCCCACGCGAATGACGCCATGGACATCAGTCCAGCCAGGCCACCCAGTCCAAGCAAAATGTCGCGCCGAGTCTTCATGCTCCTAGATCCCGAAATCGTCATTGAAGATGCTTTCGCGTTCGACGCCGCATTCATCGAGCATCGCGTAGACGGCTTCGATCATCAGTGGCGGTCCGCACAGGTAATATTCGCAGTCCTCCGGCGCCGAGTGATCCTTGAGATAGGCCTTGAAGACGACGTCGTGGACGAAGCCCGTCTCGCCTTCCCAGGCGTCGTTACGGGCAGGCTCCGATAGAGCCGGCACCCAGCGGAAATTCTGGTAGCGTCGCGCAAGCTCATCGAATTCTTCGGCGTAGAACAGTTCACCCCGGCTGCGCGCGCCATACCAGAAGCTGATCTTGCGCCGGCTTCCCTGCCGTTCAAGCATGTCCGTTATGATGGCACGTAAGGGGGCCATACCGACGCCGCCGCCGATGAAGACCATTTCGCGCTCGCTGTCCTGAGCCCCGAAGTGACCGTAAGGACCGGCAACTTCGACGGCGTCGCCTTCGCGCAGCCCGAACAGCCACGACGAAACGATGCCGGGAGACGCCTGCGGTTTGGCAGGCGGCGGCGTGGCCAGACGGATGTTGAGGACGATCAGGCCAGCATCACGGGGCCGGCTGGCGACAGAATAGGCGCGAGAGACCGACTGGGAGCTCTGTGACGAGAGCTTGTCTATGCCGAGCTTCTTCCATTCGGCGGCGTGCTGCGGCTCCAGCGCGATGTCGGAAAAGTCGAGGCGGTAGGCAGGTGCCGTGACCTGAACGAAATTGCCCGCGCGAAAGTCGAATTGCGCACCCTCCGGCAGGGCGAGCACGATTTCCTTGATCAGCGGTGTGACGCTGCGCGATGACGCCACGCGGCATTGCATCGTGGTGATGCCGAGGACCTCGTCCGGCACGGTGACAGCGACATCGTTTCGCACGACGATCTGGCAGGCGAGGCGCGTTCCCGCCCGAACGTCGGCAGGCGAAAGTCGAGCGCGCTCCGTCGGCAGCGGGTCGCCTGTTCCCGAAACCCCGCTCACCCGGCACAAGCCGCAAGTTCCGGCGCCCGCGCAACCCGAGGGTACGGCGACGCCGTTGGCGTTAAGGATGTCGAGCAGTTTGAAGTTAGCCAAAGCCGCGATCTCGCGCTTACCATTGACGGTGACCGCGACAGGCCGTGACGGCAGCAGATAGTCCCGGACCGTATGGACAAGAGCTGCAAGTACGACGAGCAGCACGGAAATGAAGCCGATGCCGAGCAGGATCTCCGTCATAGCACGCGCACTCCCACGAAAGCGGAGAACGCCATCGACAGAAGGCCCGTGACGATGAAGGCGATGCCGAGGCCCTGCAAGCCTTCGGGAACGTTGGCGTAGCGCAATCGCTCGCGGACCGCCGCCAGCGTGACGATCGCAAGCGCCCAGCCGATGCCTGTGCCGACGCCGTAAACCGTGCTTTCGGCAAGGTCATATTGCCGCTCGACCATGAACAGGCTGCCGCCGATGATGGCGCAGTTGATGGCGAGAAGCGGTAGGTAGATGCCAAGCGCGCTATAAAGAGCGGGCACGTAGCGATCGAGCAGCATTTCGATGATCTGCACCATCGCCGCGACGATGCCGATGAAGGTGATGAGCCGCATGAAGCCGAGATCGACATCCGGCAGGCCGGCCCAGCCGAGTGCACCTGCGCTGAGAACATGGGCATGCAGCAGATAGTTCAAGGGGACGCTGATCGACTGCACCACGATCAGCGCCACGCCCACGCCGAATGCCGTTTCCACGCGCTTGGAGACGGCGAGGAAGGTGCACATGCCGAGGAAGAAGGACAGCGCCAGATTCTCTTCGAAAATGGAGCGCTGGAACAGTTCGATCATGTCTCCGCCGCCCTTTCCTGCTCGCGCAGCTCGAACTCGGGCGCTTCCGTCTGGGCCGGTCGCAGGCTGCGAACGGCCCAGACGAGAAGCCCCAGAATGATGAAGGCGCTCGGTGCGAGCAGCATCAGGCGCAGCGGCTGATACCAGCCGCCGTCGGCGACCAGCGGCAGCACGCCGATGCCGAACAGGCTGCCCGAGCCGAACAGTTCGCGGATCGCCGCGACCGTCAGCAGGACGAGGCTGTAGCCCAGCCCGTTGCCGACGCCGTCCACCATGCTGGGTAACACTGGATTGTGCAGCGCATAGGCTTCGGTGCGGCCGAGCACGATACAGTTGGTCGCGATCAGCGACACGAACACCGTCAGCCGCTGGCTCATCTCATAGGCAAAGGCCTGCAGAAACTGGTCGGCGACGATGACCAGGGAGGCGATGATGGTGATCTGCAGGATGATGCGGACGGAGGACGGGATATGGCGGCGGATCGCGCTGATGATGCCGGCCGAAAGGCCGAGCACGACGGTCAGGGCGATCGACATGGTGAGAGCGGTCGACATCGATGTCGTGACCGCGAGCGCCGAGCAGATGCCGAGAATGTGCACGGTGACAGGGTTCTTGTCGACGAGAGGGTCGGTCAGGTTGCGGAAGGCGATCGTCACCGGATTTCTCCTTTCTTCAATTTGTCGAGGAAAGGTCCAAAGCCGTGCTCGCTCATCCAGAATTCGAGCATGTCGGAGATCGCATAGCCGGTGACGCTGGCCCCGGAGATGCCGTCGACCTCGTAGGGGCCGCTGGCATTTCCGCGCACCACGGAAATAGCGAAATCGCCATCGTCGAAGATGCGCTTGCCCGCCCATTGCGCCTGCCAGCCATCCTCGGCGATACGAGCGCCGAGGCCCGGCGTTTCTCCCTGTTCGTAGACAGTGAAGGCGGCGACCGTGTCGAGATCGGCTTCCAGCGCCAGATAGGCGCGGATGGTCGACTGATATCCCGCGCCGCGAACCGGAAGCACGACGAGCGCCAGATCGTCGCCGCGGCGCAGAAGGTAGACGAGCGCGTGATTCTCACGGCGGCCGAGACCCGCGAGGTCGTCCGCGCGTGGTACGGTCGTGCTTCTTTCAGTATCCGCCGCCGCGGCGCGCTGATCGAAGCTCGCCGGGTCGATATCGGCGGCGACCGTTCCGCTGGCGAGGTCGATGACGAGTGTTTCGACGCCGCTCGCGCCGGATTCCTTTAATATCTCGCCGATCCCGGGCAGGTTCTCCAGCATTGCGACCATGCGGCCCTGTTGCTGGGCGGCGATATTGGCCTGCTGGATCGGACGCAGGGTGACAGTCGCGACCGAGACGGTCACGCCGCAGCCGATGGCCACCAGCAGCGACATGCCGATCGTCTTGACGCGATCGGTGTTCGGCCGGTCCAGAAAGCCGCGCCAGAGACCTGATCGACGGCTGCCGGGAGGGGTATCAGCCATATCGCCTCGCCCTCCGTTTCACATGGACGGTCACGACCAGGAAGTCGATCAACGGCGCAAAGATGCTGCTCATCAGGATGGCGAAGATCGCGGCTCCGAAAGCCGAGCCGGCCTGCGAGAAAAGGCCGATGAGCAGGCCGGTCAAGATCCCCTGTGCCCAGCGGCCGGGATTGGTGGCGGCGGAGCAGACCGGATCTGCCGCCAGGAAAAGGATAGCGCAGCCGATGGCGCCCGAGAGCAGGAGAGACGCGACGTCCTGACCCTGCATCCAGCTGGACAAGACCATTGCACCGACAATGGCAAGCAGCAGACGCCATGACGCCTGCCCGCTGAGGAGCAGGAGAAGCGCTGCCGGCGCCAGGGCGGCGACAGGAATGTCGGGACCAGTCCGATAATCGAAATCGGTGAAGGAGAACATCAGGAAAGCCAGTGCCGCGACTGCCGGATGCACGAAATTGCGTCCGCGTCCGCCAAACACCTGTTCGGCGATCACCACGCCGAAGCTGATCCCCAGAGCCAGTTGCCAAAGCGGCGCGTCGACAGGAACGAGGAGCGCGATCAGGGTGGCGGTGATTATGCCGTCGAGCCCGATCCCGATGCCTCGCACGCGGGCGAAAACAAACTGCCAGCCGACCGTCACGACGAGAGCCAGCAATAGCCGTATGGCGAAGGCTGAACCGGCGAAGGAAAGTATGAGCGCAACCGGCGCAATCAGGCCCAGAAGCGCGGGCATAACCGCGCTGGCCAATGGGATATGTGCGAAGCGCCCGGCGCGCAAATCCTGCAGAAAAGCGGTCATATCGCCTTCTCCAGCTCATCGAGCGTCGCCCTCAGCAAGGCTCCGTAATCCGTGCCGGAACCGTCGACATGGCCGAGCAGGGCGAGGTCTTCCTCGACGATCTCCAGCGCCCCGAGTTTCGCGGCCGCTTCCACATCGCCGGTGCTGATAGCGCGCAGAAACGGCGCAGGCAGGATCCCGCAGGGTGCGGCCCGCTCATGGACGGCGTTGGGGATAAGCGGCGCAGGAAACCGCTCACCGGATGAGGTAAGGTAACGGGCGACGAAGGAGCGGCGGGCTGGATGTCCGTGCGGCATGGCAGTGGCCTGCACGTCATAGCGCCGCAGGAAGTGCTCGACCATGCCGCAGAGTGGGGAGCCTGACAACAACTGGACTGCGGGGCTCACGAGCGTGCCCTCGAACAGATCGCGCAGATTGGCTCCTGGAGGCACAAGAGCCAGACGCGGCGTGCGGGTTCCCGGGCCCGTCAGTGCGACGACGCGCTGCGTCCAGATCCGGCCCGTATCCAGAAGACAGCCGATCGCGATCACATCCTAATAGCCGATATGCCAGACCATCCGGGTGGCATCGACAGGGTGAATGTGATGGATATGCGTTCCTGCAAGTCCTGCCGGATGCCTGCCGGAGAAGGCGACCGATTTGGTGCCGTCCACCACAGGTAGCGACGCATCATTGCCATGACAGATGTAAACCGGGCCGTCGGTGAGGTGGCACAGCGCCGCGGCACCCAAACGGAACCATGTTTCGAAGCGTTTTATGACCGGCGCCGGATCGCCCGCCAGCGGCGCCGTGTCCATGGCGGTGAGGAAGATCGCGTCGGGGATTTTTGCGGGATCGGCGATCCGCCCGAACGGGCGAGTGCGAAAGGACTGCCAGCAACCGCTCGTCATCAGAAGCGACTGCATTGCTTCTCGATCCGGCTGCGCGGGCCGGTCGAATCGGATGCCATCATCCCCATCAATATCGATGACGATCGAATCGAGGCTTCTGCGCCGGCCATGTGAGATTGCCCGGACCGTTCCGGAAAGGGGGGCAGTGTAGCTAAGGTCGGGGCGTCGACGGTCCGTAAAAAGCCGCTGCCCCGCTAGCACGCATTGCCCTTCCGCGACGTCGAAGATGGGGCGCAGGTCAGGATAGTCATCGCCAAGAAGCGCAGCCGAGCGAACCGCAACTTCTTCGTCGATCGTCTCTGCCGGTTTGCCTTCCCACCGAAGATCGATGCCGCCTTTTACCCTCACCTGCAATACTGACGCCCCTCCGATTATGTTCAACTCAACCCGGTTTCGCCCGAAACATTGACGGCCTCCGATAAGATTATGGAGGTCGACGGCAGTGCCATTGATTATGATCAATTTGCAAAGCGATCTGGGTAACTGTGATATGCGCTATAGGTCGTATCGCTGCAGGTACCTTTATCCTGCGATCAACCGAGCGGCGCGGGCTCGGTTGATCGTTCACGACAGGGCCGTTCAATATCCGTCAGGAGCCTGTAACCGTTTGCGAAAGTGCGGCTCGCAATTTCTCTTCCTGTTCCGGCGAAAGCGACGTCTTGAGTACACGACCGCGCAACCCCTCGAACTCCGCCAGCACCTTTTCCGGCTGCACCTTTCGGACAAGCACGAACAATGCCGAGGAGTTGTTCGGGATCGTTTCGCCAAGAGATTTGATGAACGTGTCGTCGATGCCATAGTCAGCGAGCGAGCCGGACAAGGCGCCAACACCAGCCCCCGTCAGGCCACCGATGGCGATGCCGGCAAGCGGATTGAGGAACAAAAGCCCCACCAGACCGCCCCACAACGTGCCCGACAGCAGGCCTGACGCCGCCCCAAGGGTTGTCAGATTAAGGCTCTGCTTGAGATGAACCTTGCCTTCGCCGTCACGAACGACGACGACGGCATCCTCCAGATCGACCAGATACTCTTTTCTCAGGGCGGCGAGTTTGAGAAGCACCTTGTCGGCTTCATCAACCGTATCGAAACCGACGACTATCAGATCGGACATGCTTTGTTCTCCTGTGTTGTCATCACTTTTTCCGTAGCTTCCCGGGCCACCTGCCCTGCCCAGCGATAAGTCTTTATCGCGAGAGAAAGATCGGGACTGTCGGGTTGGCCAGAATGGTACGAGTTGCGCTACCGAAAACGAATTCGGTGATCCGGGACTGCCCGTAGGCGCCCATGACCATCATATCGGCACCAAGCTCTTCTGCCCGGGATAGAATAAGATCACCGGCATTGTCGCCTTCCAGTCGGTCAAGCGTCACCCTGATCCCGTGGCGTGCGAGGTGGAGAGCGATATCGCTTCCGGGATCTTCCCCCAGAAGCCTTGCAACCTTGGGCTCGGGAACAACAACAACGTGAACGGCGCGAGCAGTTGTAAGGAATGCCATTGAATCCGCTATGGCGCGGGCCGCTTCCCGGCTGGCATTCCATCCGATCACGATGGTTTCGGGGATGGCGCTGTCACCTGGCCAGGTGGCAGGCAAAAGGATCGAGGGTCGACCGGAGGCAAAGATGATATCCTCCGAAACCGTAAGAGCTGTCTCCGCACGAGCCGGATCTCGCCCCGTTCCGACGATGGCCAGAGAGGCATGCCGGGCGTGCAACATGAGCGCTTCGCCCGTTTCATGAGAACATATCCGCAGTTCGCAGTTTACACCGCTGGCGGAGGCAATCTCCGAAAGGATCTTCCGAAGCTGCTCTTCGGCGTCGTGTCGGCGCTTCTCGAAAGCGGTTATCATGCTGTCGATCGCAGCCCCCCGGGCGAAGCCATGCGAGGGAGTTGCGATCAAATCTTCCGGCACAAAAGCAACAACGACGTGTGCATCCCATACACGTGCAAGTGAAACAGCATAATCGATATAGACCCGGCAGACAGAAGCTTCCGCTGTGTCGATATAAACGACAATATCTTTTGGCGTATTCATTCCATCTCCCCGTCGCCCGCCTGCTTGACCAACTTAACGATCGATTATCATTAGTCAACAGCTGATGATAAGACCGATGGAGATATGTCCCCTGGCTCAGTTCCAGCCTGCATTCAATTCCTGCGCGATCGCGACAGGTGACCGGATGAGGTCTCCTCGGGCTTGATGCCTTCTGGCGCCTCAATCTCGTTCGTCGGGTGAGGCTCTGCGACTGTGCTCGGAGCAGGCCACTCACAATTCGTCTGATGTTTCTGCACCCGGCGCTTCTTCCGCACCGCCACAGTGAACGACTTTACTTGTTTCATGACGACCTCAGGCTCTGTGTCGTTTATCGATGATCTCGCTTGAAGTCGGCGATCGCCGCAGTGCAAGCGCCAATGCACTCAGGCCGCAACCGGTGATCAGCAGATCGATCGCCAGCAGCGCGCCGATGATCCAGAGGCTGTTGACGGGCCAGCCCATCAGAATGACCATTGAAACGAGGACGGTGGTGGCGCCTGCCGCAACCAGCCAGCCCCAACCCGAAACAGGTCGAACCGCCAGACCTGCGGCAAATCTGACAATGCCTGCGACCAGCAGGCTGAGCGCCATGAGCAGCGTGAGGACGCTGGATGCCAATACCGGATTCCAGAATGTGACAAGGCCCGCCGACACATACAACGCGCCGATTGCGATCAACCCGAGCAAATGGCTCCGACGCTTCATCTGAACGGCGAAGACGATATGCGCCGCACCGGCCAGCAGCATCGTAACGCCCACAAAAAGCACCGAAACGACTGTCGCCAGCAGAAGATTGGACAGGGCGGCAAACGCAATCAAGAGAAGTGCTATGCCTGCGGCCAACAGCCACTGCCATCGCGACCGTAACAGTCGCAGATCGGTGGAATCGAGCATTCTGAAGTTCATGGTCGTCATGGGTTTTTCCTCCTGGAACTGCGGGTGTTCACGCGTGTCAGTTGCCGCCGACGATCTTGCCAGCCAGTATGAACGGGCTTGAAAGAACCGCACCGGCGGAATTGAACACGAAAGCTCCGGCTTGCCTGATGTTTTGCGGGTCGCCAGCGCCATTGCGAGCCGAGAGTTTCGGATAAAGCGCGGCGAGACCGACAAAACGATTGTGTCTGAAGCTATCGGAGGCCTCGACGTCCGATATATCGATCACCTGTACATTCGCCTTGCGCGTTGCCTCCTCGATTTTAGGATCCGTCACGTCGATCCTGCCCAGACGCTGACGTTCGGTAGATAGAAGTTCCGACACCTGCAGTGCCCTGTCGTCCCTGGACACAAGGATGGTCATGGGCGGGTTGAGTGGCCCTATCGCCGCCAATTGCGCTTCAAACACGTCAACGTCGATGTCTGGCGCCGCGAGCACCACCTGCAGTCGGCGGATGACCGCATCCTTGCCTGTAAGCCGAAGCTGGCGCACCGCTTCCGTCGTCAGCCATCCTCCCATGCTGTGGCCGACGAGCGTGATCGGTCCCTGCGTCTGCTTGGCTGCAAGCGTGGTGAGCAGATCCGCCAACTGGTCGCGCGAAAACGTCACCGCATCCTTATCCGCGACGTAGCCGCTCAGAGCCCCTTCGGACGGCCAGGCAAACAGAATCGGAGCGGCGCCAGTGCCGGCATCCGCTGCCATTTGTGCGACGCGATAGACGGCCTCGGTGAAATTGGTGTTGTAGCCATGCACAAACACGCCAACGCTTGGCGGTTTGTCATTGCGTTTGCGCGTGACTTCGGCCTCGAATGTCACCGCGTCGAGGAGCTGCTGGTCTACGGTGACGAAGTCCGTCTTCGGGTTCGGCTTCGATTTCGGCCACTCGACATTGCCGGCCTTGTGACCCGGCGGGATAGATATCCTGTAGCGGATGTAGCTGACCTCACGGCTGCGCCCGGTCGTGTAGACACCGGCCGCGTCGCGCTTTCGCGTGGTTGCGACATAGACGGTAGTCAGCTTCGCCCCCTGGACGGTTTCAGCCGTTTGGGCAAGCAGTTCCGGGCCCGGACGCCCGGCACAGGCTGAAAGCAGGCTTGTCAGGAGAAGAAATACAAGTCGAAGACTGAATTCACGCATTTACTGAAACCAAACAATGTCTAGTGCTGTGGAACCATCGCGCCTTTCGGAACAACAGCGTTCAGGCCTGCCGCCGCTAAAGGCGGCGTCAGTATTTTCGGGGCACCAGATTGTCCCATCCGGCCAGGCCGTGATGTGGAACCCGTTATCGGCGTAGACAACCGAACCGGGGAGCTGCGAGCCGCGCCATCCGGATGAAGGAATGGCAGGACACATCCATGGCCAATGCAAAGCCCTCGGCCGCGCAGCCGGCAGCAATCGACGCTTCGTTGGCGATGCCGACCACAAGGCCACGTATTCCGGACAGACCGATAGTCGCAGTCATTAATCAGCCTCCCAGAACGCTTGAGGCTTCGGCAGCGATCACCTGTTCCTCGTCGGTTGGGATCACGAGCACGGCGAGGCGGCTTGCCGGGCTGCTGATGACTGTCCGGTTCTCAGCGTTCGCGGCCGGGTCGAGATCGATGCCGAGCCACATCAGGCGGGTGCAGATATCGGCCCTGATCGCCGGCTGGTGCTCGCCGATACCGGCCGTGAACACCAACGCGTCGAGCCCGCCGAGCGTCGAGGCAAGTCGCGAGACTTCACCTGCGACACTGAAGCAGAACAGTTCGATCGCTTCCTTCGCTTCCGGCTCTTCACTTTCCAGAAGCGCGCGGCTGTCAGCACTGATGCCGGAGACCCCCAGTAGACCCGACTGGTGATAGAGGAGGTCCTCGATGTCGCTGAGATCGCGACCGGATCTTGCCAGATGCAGCACCACTCCGGCGTCGAGCGCTCCGCAGCGTGTTGCCATCGGCACACCGTCGAGCGTCGAAAACCCCATGCTGGTGTCGCGGCTGGCACCGTTGCACATGGCGCAGAGGCTGGCACCGGACCCCAGATGGGCGACGACGACCTTGCCCGCCGCATGCTCCGGCCAGTTGCGGGCCAGTTCCCCCGCTATCGATCGATAGGAAAGCCCGTGAAAGCCATAACGTTTGATGCCTTCCTCGTGGAGCGCCCTTGGCAATGCGAAGCGTCGCGCGACCTCGGACATGGTGCGATGGAAGGCAGTGTCGAAAGAGGCGGTCTGCCTGAGCTCCGGTCGGAGGCGCGTGATCGCACGGATGAGGCGCAGCGCCTGGGGCTGATGCAGCGGTGCAAGCGGTACGAGCGCCTCCATCTGCGCCATCAGCCGATCATCGATCAGGACGGCACCATCGAACAGATCGCCGCCGTGCACGATACGGTGGCCGATCGCCATGACGCCGGACATGTCGTAATGCCACGAGAGGCGGCCGAAGGCCTCGCTCAAGACATCGTCCAATTCCTCCGCGGCTTCGGCTTCCAGTTCGATGTCGAAGCGATCCGGCCCCTCGGAAAGCTCGAAGCGCAACGGCGTCTTGCGAAAGTCGATCATACCCTTGCCGATGCGTGTGAGCGCACCTTCGGAACGGGTAAAGAGGCCGATCTTGACCGTGGACGAGCCGGCGTTGAAGGTGACAAGCAGTTGCTCGCTCATGGCGTTGCTCCGGTTTGCGGCGCCTGGTTGCGAGCGACGAGGAGCCTTGCGAGCGTTGCCGAGGCGATGCGCGCCGAAAGCGGATCCGAGCGGCTGGTCAGCACGATCGGCACGCGAGCGCCGAGCACGATCCCGGCCGCCGTCGCCCCCGCGAAATAGATCAGTTGCTTGGCAAGCATATTGCCCGCCTCCAGGTCCGGCACGAGCAGAACATCGGCCTCGCCCGCAACCGGCGAGACGATCCCTTTTGTCCTCGCCGCCTCGATATTGATCGCATTGTCGAATGCAAGTGGGCCATCGACGCGCCCGCCGGTGATCTGGCCACGCGCCGCCATTACCGTCAGCGCCGCGGCATCCAAGGTCGACGGCATCTTCGCATTGACGGTCTCGACGGCTGCGAGCACGGCAACGCGCGGCTCCTCGACGCCAAGCGCCCGGAGAAGATCGATGGCGTTCTGGCAGATATCGCGTTTCTGATCGAGCGTCGGCTGGATGTTGATCGCCGCATCGGTAACGATCAGCGGCTTGTCGTAAGCCGGGACATCGAGCGCGAAGACATGGCTGATGCGCCGTTCGGTTCTCAACCCGGAACCGGTCGCGATGACAGCGCCCAGAAGTTCATCGGTATGCAGGCTGCCCTTGACAAGAACCGCGACCTCACCAGCGACAGCAAGCTCCACCGCGCGTGCGGCCGCCGCGTGGCTATGGGCAACATCTTCGATTGCCATATCACCAAGATCGACCTTCGCAGCATCAGCAGCAGCACGGATCTTCGCGACCGGTCCGACCAGCAGCGGCTCGAACAGGCCCTGCTGGCGAACCTCGACTGCGGCCAGGATCGCGCCGGCAGAACAGGGGTGAACGACAGCGGCCCGCACCGGGGGCAGGCTGCGCGCTTCCGCGACGAAGGATTCGTACCGGCTCGCAGATGCCGAGGCCGTGGAGCCAGAGATGGAAGCAGCCTCGGTCCATTCGATGGATTGTTCGGGTGCAAGAACTGTCGCCGTCCCGGTCAAAACAAGCTCACCTTTTTGATTGAAGCAAGTCGTTTCCAGCGCGACCATGCGCGTTTCGGTGTTCTTCTGCCTCACCTTCACGCTTGCCGTGATCGTGTCGCCTGCGGCGACGGGTTTCACGAAGCGGAAGTCCTGCCCGAGATAGATCGTCCCGGGCCCCGGGAATCTTGTGCCGAGGACGAGCGAAACGAGCGCTCCGGTCCAGAGGCCGTTGGCGACGATCTCGTTGAAGAGCGTCGTCGCTTCTGGCGCCGCATCGCAAGAAGCCGGCCAACTCCCGCCAGCCATGGCAGTCAGCAGATCGATATCGTTACGCCCAGCAACACGGGTGAGGCTCGCGGTATCGCCGACCTTGAGATCGGCGAAGGTATGGTTTCTCAGCAAATTGTCCGCCATCGCGCCCTCACTTCTGGAACACATAGGTGCCGGGCGAAGCCGCGATGGGAGGGAGACCCTCCAGTCATCCGTGCCCTCAGCGCCTCGCGCGTCCGATCGATGGTGCGATAGACCTCTGTGCCCAAAGTTTTGTCAGAGATTTGCGTTGCCTCAACGTCCAACCTGCTCAAATCATTCATTGTCGCTCCCGACTGATCGGTAGGGTTGCTGTTGTCTGGCATTCCTTGTCATCGTTCATAAGAAACTCGACGACCTGGGATATCAGGATCGCGAGTTCGTGATCCTTGCCGCTCTTCTGGAGGGCTGACGTGCCGATAACGTCACGAAGGATGCTGACACCGGCCAGGAGAGCGGCGATCATTGACGCGCGCGGCTCGGACACGAGCTGACATTTGGACGCGAACGGCTTGACGAAGCCTTCGTCGATGAGCTCACGAAAGACCCGCGCAGCTTCGGGGCTGGAAAAGGATCGAGCGAGGATGTCGAATGGCCGGATCTCGTTGGCGCCCTTGTCGGCGAGGACGTCCTTTGCCAGTGTCATATGCAACTCGCTCGCCTCTCCGACCAGCCAGACCTCCGGGCGAAGCATCGCCCTGACGGCCTCCCGGAAAAGCTTCTCCTTCGACCCGAAGGATCGATGCACGTAAGCCATGTCGACGCCGACATCGGAGGCAATGTCACGAAGCCCTGTCTCTTCGTAGGAATGTGAGGAGAAGCGCAGGATCGCGGCCTTGAGGATGCGGTCACGCGTTGTGTCTTCCACGACCGGGCGGATAAGTCTGTTGGGCATAATCTCTCCAGATTGACGGTTGAAAGGTTTATCGGCATAAGTGTGGTTAGTCAACAGCGGATGACTTCCCTTTGGCTAACGCTGGAATGGTCTGTTCGTTCCATTCCTGCAAACTCGGAGTACTCACGCCGAATTACTTGGCGGGGATCCGATTCATAGCAATCCTGTTCGGCAGTAACGATCCAAGCGTCGCAACGCCGTCTATCACTTCGCGTCCAATGTCAGGTCAAGATGGAAATCGATGCTTTCTACACATTCACCATTGCTATCACGCTTTTGTTGGTGGGCAAGATCGTCACCGTGAAGACGCCGCTCCTGCGAAAATACTCCATTCCGGAACCCGTGGTTGGAGGACTTCTCTGCACGGTCGTCGTCGCTCTCTTCTATGCGGCGTTCGATAGACGGATCACTTTCGATCTCCAGATGCGTGACTTCCTTTTACTGCTATTCTTTGCCGGTGTCGGATTGAAGGCGGATGTCAAGACATTGCTTGCAGGCGGTCGCCCGCTAGCCATTCTGCTCTCGCTCGCAATCGCCTTCATCCTCATTCAAAATCTCACCGGCGTGGGCATGGCCACGGTCTTCGGCCTTGAAGCGAGGGCCGGACTGATGGTGGGATCAATTTCGCTGACGGGCGGGATCGGTACGACGCTCGCCTGGGCGCCAATTTTCATCGAAAGGCTTGGCATCCCGAATGCTATGGAACTTGGCGTCGCGGCCAACACCATCGGATTGATCGCAGCTTGCATGATCGGCGGCCCGGTCGCTGCTTACCTGATCAAGCGCCATAGCGTCGTCCCTACCCATTCCGCGGAACTCGACATAGGCGCTTCCAATGATGGCCGGCAATCCGGGCTGGATTATTTCTGTGTCCTTTGGGCGCTCCTCGCCCTGAACCTGGCTCTGATTCTCGGTCTCGGCATCAGTCACATTCTCGCTCTCACCGGTCTCAATCTTCCAGGCTTCGTAAGCTGCCTCATGGCCGGGATCGTCATCCGGAACCTCATGCCGATTGCTGTCAGTTCCAGGGTGCTCAGACTATGGCCCGGCGTGGATGACGGCCTTGCTCTGATATCAGACCTTGCGCTCGGCCTTTTTCTGACGATGGCATTGATGGGCCTTCAGCTCTGGCAGCTCAACGGCGTCTTCATATTCGTTGCCTGCGCCCTGGCCGTTCAAATCGCACTCGCGATCATCTTCACGATCGTCGTCGTATTCCGTCTTATGGGACGCGACTACGAGGCCGTGGTGATATCAGCCGGCTTCGGCGGGATAGCTCTCGGGTCGACGGCGACCGCGATCGCCAACATGACTGCGGTCACCCAGCAACATGGCGCGTCGCATCGCGCCTTTGTCGTTGTGCCTCTGGTATGCGGCTTCTTCATTGATATCGTCAATGCCTTAATCATCTCGGCTTTCGTCGGCTGATGAAACCGTTTCGTTTCGTCATGGCTGCAGCGACGACATGGTTCACGGTGTCGTCACCCGACGAGATACGAAGCCGGCAACCGGCACGCCGTGGTATTACAGCCTTGACCATTGACATGCCTGTCATCAGGTGATGATATGTTCTGAATTTCAAATCACGCGCTGATGATACTGGGGCAAATAGCAGTTCTTCACGCAAACACTCAGGTGGGCAATGAAGAACGCTCCAACAAAACCGCCTTTCGCGGCGGCTTTCCAAAGTATACGCCTCGCTTACACGAGAAAAATCAGGTTCAAGACCTGCTTTGACGACGGATGGCGGTCACGCTTCGCTTCTGCCGGATTTCCAGAATTTTCAAGTGACCGCATCAGATCGAACTTTCATCAGCAAGCCGGTTGGGCAGCCGTGACGTCTCGCGTCCGCCCAACGGCGGGTTTGCGCCACCAAGGCAGGCTCCTCACCATGACAATGACCCTCTGCACCCTGACATCAGATCGTTTCCGCGTCCAAGCCCAGCTCGCTTATGCAACCGCGAAAGGGGAAGTCCGCTCATGAAATCGCTGAAGAACTGGATCATTGGCGTCGTCGTCATTGCTGTCGTTGCCGGTGGTTATTACGCATTGCGCATTTACGACCCATCCGGTCTGCCGGCCGGGATTGCCGGCGGAAACGGCCGCATCGAAGCGACCGAAATCGACATTTCCACCAAGACCGCGGGACGCATCAAGGAGATCCTGGTCGATGAAGGCGCGTTCGTGACGGCCGGCCAGGTCCTCGCCGTCATGGATACGCAACAGCTTGAAGCGCAGCGAAAGCAGGCCGAAGCGTCACTGCAGCGCGCCGCCATCAGCGTCGATACCGCCCGAAGCCTTCTGTCCCAGCGTGAAGCGGAACGTGAGGCTGCCGCCGCGGTGATCGGCCAGCGGGAAGCCGAACAGGATGCCGCGGAACGCAAACTTGCGCGCACCGAGCAATTGATCCGCACCAACACGACATCGCAGCAGACGTTTGACGACGACCGCGCATCCGCACAGAGAGCCCGCGCCGCCGTCGCGGCCTCAAAGGCGTCCCTTTCCGCTTCAGAGGCAGCAATCGGCGCCGCCAAGGCCCAGATCGTCGATGCCGAGGCGTCCGTCGTGGCCGCCCAGGCTGCTATTGAAAGCATTGTTGCTGATATCAACGACAGCACGCTGAGATCACCCCGCGAAGGACGCGTGCAATACCGCGTAGCCCAGCCGGGTGAAGTGCTGTCGGCTGGAGGTCGGGTCCTCAACATCGTCGATCTGAGCGATGTCTATATGACCTTCTTCCTGCCCACAGAGCAGGCGGGCCGCATTCCGTTAGGATCGGATGTGCGTCTGGTTCTCGATGCCGCGCCCCAATATGTCATCCCAGCCAAAGCGAGCTTCGTGGCGGACGTCGCGCAGTTCACGCCAAAAACCGTCGAGACCGAGGAAGAGCGCCAGAAGCTGATGTTCCGCATCAGGGCGAAGATCGCGCCTGAACTGCTCCGCGAGCATATCCAATACGTCAAGACAGGGCTTCCCGGCATGGCCTATGTCCGCATCGCGCAGGATGCCGAATGGCCTGCTCATCTTAACGAGGCGCTGGTGAAATGAGCGGTTCGTTGCCAGGAGAGCAAAATGCGCGAGAGCCCGCTCCTGCGGTTGTGAAGATCGCGGATGTTAGTCTGTCCTATGGCAAGACGCGCGCGCTCGACGCGATCTCTCTCGATATTCCCGCCGGGATAATGGTCGGATTGATCGGTCCCGACGGTGTGGGAAAATCCAGCCTGCTCAGCCTGGTTGCCGGCGCTCATAAGATTCAGGACGGCCATATCGAAGTCCTGGGCGGCGACATCGCTGACAAGAAGCACCGAGACCGGATCTGCCCGCAGATCGCTTACATGCCGCAGGGGCTGGGCAAGAATCTCTACCCGACGTTATCGGTGTTCGAGAACATCGAGTTTTTTGCGCGCCTTTTCGGTCAGGACAAACGCGAGCGAGAAATGCGCATCGACGATTTGCTAAAGCGCACGGGCCTCGCCCCCTTTCCTGATCGACCGGCCGGCAAACTGTCCGGCGGCATGAAGCAGAAGGTCGGGCTTTGCTGCGCTCTGATCCATGACCCCGATCTGCTCATCCTCGACGAGCCGACCACCGGTGTCGACCCGTTGTCGCGCCGCCAGTTCTGGGAATTGATCGACGATATCCGCCGCGACCGCCCGTCGATGAGCGTGGTCGTCGCCACCGCCTATATGGAGGAAGCCCAGCGCTTCGACTGGCTGGTCGCGATGGATGACGCCAAGATACTCGCAACAGGCACACCTGATGAACTGCTCGCGCGCACCGGAGCCGCGAACCTCGACGCAGCCTTCGTCGCCCTGCTCCCGGAAGAACGTCGCCGCGGCCATCGCGAGGTCGTCATACCGCCACGATCCGATGAATCCCAGACGGACTTCGCTATCGAGGCCGAACATCTGACCATGCGGTTCGGCGACTTCACCGCAGTCGATAACGTTAGTTTCCAGATCCCGCGCGGAGAGATATTCGGCTTTCTCGGCTCGAATGGTTGCGGCAAGACCACGACGATGAAGATGCTGACCGGCCTGCTGGCGGCAACAGAGGGAACGGCGAAGCTGTTCGGCCAAGAGGTCGATCCGAAGGATATCGAGGTCAGGCGCAAGGTCGGCTATATGAGCCAGGCCTTCTCGCTCTACACCGAGCTTACGGTCCGCCAGAACCTCGACTTGCACGCCAGGCTGTTCAACCTGCCGGCTGAGAAAATTCCAGCGCGCATTGCGGAGATGGCGGAACGCTTCGATCTTACCGAAATCATGGATGCCTTGCCGGATGCGCTGCCACTCGGGATACGGCAGCGATTGTCGCTCGCGGTCGCCATGATCCATGCGCCTGACATTCTGATCCTTGACGAACCCACCTCGGGCGTCGATCCGGTGGCGCGCGACGGGTTCTGGCAGATCCTCTCCGACCTGTCGCGCAAAGATGGCGTGACCATCTTCGTTTCGACCCATTTCATGAACGAAGCCGAGCTTTGCGACCGTATCTCGCTCATGCATGCCGGCAAGGTGCTCGTCAGCGACACACCGCGCGGCATCATCGAGACACGTTCAGCCAAGACGCTGGAGGAAGCCTTCATTTCCTATCTGGAGGAGGCCATCGGCGAACAGGCTTCACCTGCGTCCGCCCCACTCACGCAGCGTGAAGAGGCGGATGAAGCCGCTGCGCCCCCGCCGGCCTCATCCGCCAGCTCCAGTTTCAATCTGCGCCGTATGCTGGCCTATACACGACGCGAGTCGCTCGAACTCCGCAGGGATCCGATCCGCGCGACGCTGGCTATCCTCGGCAGCGTCATTTTGATGTTCGTCATCGGTTTCGGCATCAACATGGATATCGAGAACCTGTCCTTTGCTGTGCTCGATCGGGACGACACGACGATCAGCCGCGATTACACGCTTCAGATCGCCGGATCGCGCTATTTCACGGAAAAGGCGCCGATTGTCGATTACAACGATCTGGACCGTCGCATGCGTAACGGCGAACTCAGCCTCGCATTGGAAATCCCTCCAGGCTTCGGGCGCGATGTCGCACGTGGCACCAATGTCGAGATTGGTGCCTGGATCGACGGCGCCATGCCTTCGAGAGCCGAGACCGTACGAGGCTACGTGCAGGGCATGCATCAGACATGGCTCACCCAAAAGGCGCGTGAACTCTATGGTGACGCAGCAACGATCGGCAATTTCCAGATCGCCCTTCGATACCGCTACAATCCGAGTGTCGAGAGCCTCAAGGCGATGGTGCCGGCGGTCATACCGCTGTTGCTGATGATGATCCCGGCTATGCTCGCGGTTCTGAGCGTGGTGCGCGAGAAGGAGCTCGGCTCCATCATCAATTTCTATGTGACGCCGGTGACGAGGATCGAATTCCTGCTCGGCAAGCAGATCCCTTACATCGCGCTTGCCATGCTCAACTTCTTCATGCTGACGGCATTCGCAATCTTCGTCTTCCAGGTGCCGCTGACTGGCAGCTTCCTGACGCTGACGGGTGCCGCGCTGCTCTACGTCACGGCTGCAACCGGGCTCGGACTGCTGATTTCCACCTTCATGAACAGCCAGATCGCGGCAATTTTTGGCACAGCGCTGCTAACCCTCATTCCGGCCGTGCAGTATTCGGGGATGATCGATCCGGTCTCCTCGCTTCAAGGTGCGGGCGCCTATATCGGCCAGATTTATCCGACGACCTATTTTGTCACCATCGTGCGTGGCACGTTCTCGAAGGCTCTCGAGTTCAAGGATCTCGCCGCCTCCTTCATTCCACTTTTAATCGCCGTCCCGGTTCTTCTTTGCTGCGGGGCGGCACTTCTCAAGAAACAGGCGGGGTGATCCATGCGCTTGGCCAACATCGCCCAACTCGGCGTCAAGGAGCTGCGCGGTCTCGCCCGTGACCCCATGCTCGTCGTCCTGATCCTCTATGCCTTCACCCTGTCGATCTACACGGCATCGACTTCAATGCCCGAGACACTCAACAAGGCGGCTATCGCCGTCGTCGATGAGGACCAGTCGCCGGTTTCCTTCCGCATCCTGACCGCGTTCTACCCGCCGTATTTTTCGATCCCGAAGCTCATATCGCAACATGAGATGGACAGTCGCATGGACGCCGGTATCGATACTTTCGCCCTCAACATTCCACCCAATTTCCAGCGCGATCTGCTCGCCGGCAGAGCGCCTACCATCCAGCTTAACGTTGACGCCACCCGCATGTCGCAGGCCTTCAGCGGCGGCGGATACATCCAGTCCATCGTCTCCAGTGAAGTCAGCGAATATCTCAACCGGTACAGGGGTGGCACAGAGGTTCCTGTCGATCTGGCGCTGCGGTCCCGCTTCAACCAGGAACTCAACAAGGGCTGGTTCGGCGCCATTACCAACGTGATCTCGTCCATCACCATGCTGTCGATCGTCCTCACCGGCGCGGCCCTCATCCGCGAGCGCGAGCACGGGACGATCGAGCATCTGCTGGTGATGCCGGTGACGCCGACCGAGATCATGCTCAGCAAGATCTGGTCGATGGGGCTTGTCGTTCTCGTTGCTTCCGCTGTCTCGATCGTGTTCGTCGTGCAGGGCGTCCTTCAGGTTCCCATTCAAGGCTCTGTCGGCCTTTTTCTGGCAGGGGCGGCGCTACAGCTCATCGCCACGACATGCATGGGGATCTTCCTTGCGACGATCGCCGGGTCCATGCCGCAGTTCGGCCTGTTGCTGATGCTCGTCCTGCTGCCGTTGCAGGTCCTGTCAGGCGGCGTCACGCCCCGCGAGAGCATGCCTCAGGTCATCCAGGACATCATGATGGCCGCGCCGAACACACATTTCGTCATCCTCGCCCAGTCGATCCTGTTTCGCGGGGCGGGCCTCGATGTGGTGTGGCCGCAGTTGCTGACGCTCGTTTTGATCGGGGCGGCACTGTTCGTATTCGCGCTGCGCCGCTTCCGAAGCTTCCTACGATAGGAGCGGGTACCGTGCAACGGACCAAACCGCTCGATCGAAGGGTAACAACTATAAATCCGGATCAGGAGATAATGACCATGCAAGAACTGATGAAAGCTGCGGTCGTTCATGAATTTGGGAAACCGACGACCATCGTAAGCGTCCCGATTCCAGTGCCGGGCCCCGGGGAACTGCTGGTTAAGGTCATGGCGTGCGGCGTCTGCCATACGGACCTGCATGCTGCTTCCGGCGACTGGCCGGTCAAGCCATCGCCGCCCTTCATTCCCGGCCACGAAGTCGCCGGCACGGTTGCTGCCATCGGCCCGGGCGTCACGGATTTTGAGATCGGCGATGCCGTCGGCATCGCCTGGCTCCACGATGCGTGTATGCGTTGCGAACACTGCGAAACGGGCTGGGAGACGCTTTGCGAGCATCAGCACAATACCGGCTACAGCTGCGATGGAGGCTTCGCGGAATACGCGATCGCCAACGCCGCGTTCGCAGCAAGACTGCCTGACAACGTTGATTTTAAAGCGGTCGCGCCCATTCTGTGCGCCGGGGTCACGACATACAAGGGCCTCAAGGAAACCGAAGTGCGCCCCGGCCAGTGGGTGGCGATCTCGGGCATCGGCGGACTGGGACAGGTTGCGATCCAGTATGCGAAAGCCATGGGGTTGAAGGTCGTTGCGCTCGACGTGTCGCCTGGAAAGCTCGCTTTGGCCAAGCAAACGGGTGCTGATCTGGCTCTCGACGCGCGGTCATCCGACGCGGTCGCCGAAGCCCTTGAAACAACAGGCGGCGGAGCGCATGGCGTGCTCGTCACAGCCGTATCGCCGCCAGCGTTCTCGCAGGCACCCCAACTCGTTCGGCGAAAAGGTACGGTCGCCCTGGTGGGATTGCCCCCCGGTGAATTCGCGACCCCTATCTTCGACGTCGTCTTGAAGCGGATAACGGTGCGTGGCTCAATCGTCGGCACGCGCCAGGATCTCGACGAGGCCATCGCCTTTTTTGCCGAGGGCAAGGTCAAGGCGCATGTCACCGCTGCGCCCTCGACGACATCAACCGGATATTCGATGACCTGAAGGCCGGCCGGATCGAGGGCAGGATGGTTCTTGACATGGCGGCGATGACGGCCTGACCGCACTCGGTGCCGGGCCTAAAGGAGGTGAGTATGATTACGTCTGACATCATGACGCGCGATGTTGCCACGATCAGTGTTGATGCTCACGTGCGTCATGCCATTTCCCGGATGCTGGAGCGAGGTGTCAGCGGTCTGCCGGTGACGGACAGTGATGGCAACCTTGTCGGGATCATTACCGAGGGCGATCTGATGTCCCGCAGGGAGATCGGAACGGCCTTGCTCGACCGGCAGGACCAACCGATGACCGATGAGCAGGATCTCGCAAACTACATTCATTCCAACAGCTGGCGCGTCGGCGACGTCATGACAGCCAAGGTCAGGACCGTGGAACCCGGCACGCCGTTGATCAAGGTGGCGCAAGCGATGCTCACCTTCAACGTCAAACGGCTTCCCGTGATCTCGGATGGTGCGGTTGTGGGTATCGTCAGCCGCCGCGATCTCCTCAAGGCGACATCCTTTTCCGGAATCGAACAGATTGCGCGGGGAGATGAAGGCATCAGGGTTGCAGCGTCGGCGCGCATCCGCAACGACCTCGGCTTCGGCCCTGAGCTACTTCAGGTCGATGTCAGTGAGGGAACGGTGACGGTTGTGAGAGCGGACTTGACGGAGCTTCAACTGCGCGCTGTGCAATGCGTCGTGGAGGGAATTCCGGGTGCGAGTTTTTCCCAGTAAGCGGCCTGAGGTGCCGAGGTCGTTGTTTACCCACACCTGGAAACCGGCGCGCGGTAATCCGCACCGACTAAGAAATATCTCAAGAAAACGAGGCGTGCCCGAACACACCCGCAGGGTCTGTTCTACTGGATTGGCCGGCGAAAGCTTTCACTAAACGCACCAGGGGCTCCCAGCAGAAAGGCAAGATCGCACCAAATCGATGTTGATGGTCATCAGCTGTTGACTCCCTGCGATCAATCAGCCTAATAATTGGCCAATTGTCTCATCGCCAGCCGTCAAAGCGCGATGATGCCTCTCGTTGCATGACGATACTTGCAGCGGAGCGCGCGAAATTCATTGCAGATTTCGGTATTTCCCTGGAGGGGGTAAATGAGCATTGATACAGACGCATCCAAGGAAGGCAGCTTCCGGTTTCCGACAGCCTTCACCATCCTGTTCGGCCTGATCATTCTGGTCGCGGCGCTGACATGGATCGTTCCAGCCGGTCAGTATACGCGCGTCCAGAACGCTGCCTTGAACAAAGAGGTTCCCGTTGCGGGAACATATGCTATCACAGATTCGGCGCCCCAGGGAATCGTTGAGGTCTTCATGGCGCCGATCCGCGGGTTCTACGATCCCGCGGCCGGCACGGCAAACGCCATCGACGTCGCTCTGTTCGTCTTGGTGATCGGCGGGTTCATCGGGGTCGTGACCGCCACCGGCGCGATCAATGCGGGCATCGAGCGGGCCATGAGAGGTCTGAAGGGCCGTGAGAAATGGATGATCCCATTCCTGATGGCATTGTTCGCCTTCGGCGGCACCACCTACGGCATGGCCGAGGAAACGCTCGCCTTCTATATGCTTCTGATCCCGATCATGATCGCGGCGCGCTATGACGCAGTAACTGCCGTTGCCATCATCCTGCTGGGTGCGGGCGTCGGCGTTCTCGGCTCGACCGTCAATGCGTTCGCCACTGTCATCGCTTCGGATGCTGCCGGCGTGCCGTTCACCCAAGGGCTCGTGCTGCGTATCGTCATCCTTGGCCTCAGCTGGCTCGCCTGCGTTGCTTATGTGATGCGCTATGCGGAAAGGGTTCGGCTCGATCCCACCAGATCGCTGGTCTACGACATGAAGGCTGACAACGAGAGACATTTCCTCAGCACGCATCATGATGGAGCCGAGTTCACCACGACCCACAAGCTGGTGCTTGCCCTCTTCGCTCTCACCTTTGTCGTGATGGTGTGGGGAGTGCTCAAGGGCGGCTGGTGGATGGGCGAAATGAGTGGCCTGTTCCTCGCGTCCGCCATTGTGGTCGGCCTCATAGCCCGAACGGGTGAGAAGAATTTCACGGATGCTTTCGTCAATGGAGCTCGTGACCTTCTCGGTGTCGCCCTGATCATCGGCCTGGCGCGCGGCATCGTCGTCATCATGGATGCCGGCAAGATCACCGATACGATCCTGCACTGGGCAGAAGGGGCGGTCGCGGGCCTGGGCAAGGTCGCCTTCATCAACGTGATGTACTGGCTTCAGGTGCTGATGTCGTTCTTCGTGCCGTCGTCATCCGGTCTTGCGGTTCTGTCCATGCCGATCATGGCGCCGGTCGCAGATTTTGCCGGTGTCGGCCGTGACCACGTCGTGACCGCCTATCAGTCGGCAAACGGCGTGGTGAATCTCATCAACCCCACCTTCGCGGTCGTCATGGGAGCGCTCGCCATCGGCCGCGTGCCCTACGAGCGGTGGTTGCGCTTCATGTGGCCCCTGCTGGTGATCCTCACCGTCATCATCATGGCGAGCCTCAGCGTCGCCACCGTCATTGCATAAAGGAGATTTCCAATGACCCTCACCTATGGCGTTCACTCGGAGGTCGGAAAGCTTCGACGTGTTCTGGTCCACCGGCCTGGCGCAGCACTGGCCCGCCTGACCCCTTCCAATTGCCATGAATTGCTTTTTGACGACGTCATCTGGGTCAAGCAGGCCCGGGTCGAGCACCTGACCTTTGTCGACGCCATGCGTCATCGCGGTGTCGAAGTGGTGTTCCTTCGGGAGATGCTGGCGGAGACGCTGCAGATCCCGGAGGCGCGCCGATGGCTCCTTGAACGACGCGTCACGGACGACACCGTAGGCGTTGGTTTCGCCGACGATCTGAGGGCGCATCTGATGGCGATCGAGGCTGACGCTCTTTCCCTGATCCTGATGGGCGGCCTGAGTAAGGCGGAGTTGCCGATCAAGAGCGGCGGCCTGCTCTCGGAGACCTTGCGTCCGGAGGACTTCATCCTGCCGCCGCTGCCCAATCACCTGTTCACGCGCGACACGACCTGCTGGATTTATGGTGGCGTCACGCTCAATCCGATGCGCTGGAACGCGCGCAAGCTCGAAACCGTCAACATCGCTGCCATCTACCGCTACCATCCGGATTTCTGCGATGCCGGCTTCCCGGTATGGTGGGGGGATCCCGACAAGGACCACGGCCTCGCCACGCTGGAAGGCGGCGACGTCATGCCAGTCGGCAAGGGAACCGTTCTCGTCGGCATGGGCGAGCGCACCACACCGCAGGCGGTCGGTCAGCTTGCGCGCTCCCTGTTCGCGCAGGGTGGGGCGGAAAGAGTGATCGCCTGCAAACTGCCGATCGAGCGAGCGTCCATGCACCTCGATACTGTTTTCAGCTTCTGCGACCGGGATCTCGTGACGCTCTTTGCAGACGTGGCGCACAAGATTGAGCCCTACTCCATTCGCCCGGGAGAGAGCGAAGGCAAGATCGATGTGCGCAAGGAGGAGCGACCACTCGTCGAGGTCGCCGCCGAGGTGCTGGGACTGAAACAGTTGCGCGTGGTCGAGACGGGTGGCGACGCTTATGTGGCCGAGCGCGAGCAATGGGATGACGGCAACAACGTCGTAGCACTCGAACCCGGCGTCGTCGTCGCCTACGACCGCAACACCTATACCAACACGCAACTACGCAAGGCGGGCGTCGAAGTGATCACCGTACCGGGTGCCGAGCTCGGCCGGGGGCGTGGCGGCGGTCATTGCATGACTTGCCCGCTCGTCCGCGATCCAGTTTGAAGGAGGTTTGTCATGCCCGTTAACCTGAAAGGTCGCAGCGTCCTGAAACTGCTCGACTTCACGCCCGATGAAATCCGGTTCCTGCTCAAGCTGTCAGCCTCGCTCAAGCAGGCGAAATATGGCGGTTACGAGGAGCAGCGCCTAAAAGGCAAGAACATCGCGTTGATCTTCGAGAAGGATTCGACGCGTACCCGAACAGGCTTCGAGGTGGCCGCTTATGACCAGGGCGCCCATGTCACCTATCTTGGCCCGACCGGCACTCAGATCGGCAAGAAGGAATCGATGAAGGACACTGCACGGGTCCTCGGCCGCATGTATGACGGCATCGAGTATCGCGGCTTCGGGCAGGAACAGGCCGAAACGCTGGCGGCCTATGCCGGCGTACCGGTTTATAATGGACTGACCGACGAGTTTCACCCAACGCAGATTCTCGCTGATTTCCTGACCATGCGGGAATATACACGCAAACACCTGTCGCAGATCAGTTTTGCCTTCCTTGGTGATGCAGGAAACAACATGGGCAACTCGCTGCTGGCGGGTGCGGCGCAGATCGGCATGGATGTGCGCCTTGGCGCGCCAAAGGCCTGCTGGCCCGAGGACGATCTGGTGCTGTCGTGCCGGGAGATCGCAGCCAGGACAGGTGCGAAGATCACCCTCACCGAAGACCCTGCCGAAGCCGTCAACGGCTGCGATTTCGTCTATACCGATGTCTGGGTGTCCATGGGCGAACCGGATTCGGTCTGGAAAGAGCGCATCGAACTGCTCACGCCCTATCGCGTCACCGCCGAGATCATGGCGACGACTGGCAATCCGCATGCGAAGTTCATGCACTGCCTGCCCGCCTTCCACAATCGCGAGACCGAGATCGGCGAGAAGATCTTCCGGCAATATGGCATCGACAGCATGGAAGTGACCGAAGAGGTCTTTGAATCGGAAGCCTCCATCGTCTTCGACCAGGCCGAAAACCGGATGCACACGATCAAGGCCTTGCTTGTCGCCACGCTGGGGTCCTGACATGAGGATAGTGGTAGCACTGGGAGGCAACGCGCTGCTCAAGCGCGGCGAGCCGATGACCGCCGACGTCCAACGCGCAAATGTTCACAAGGCGGCGATCGCGCTCGCGGATCTGGCGCGAGATCACGATATTATCGTCGCGCACGGAAACGGGCCACAGGTCGGACTTCTGGCGCTCCAGGCGGCGGCATTTGCGGATGTCGATCCTTATCCTCTCGATATTCTCGGGGCGGAAAGCGTCGGCATGATAGGCTATCTCGTCGAGCAGGAGTTGACCAATGCCATGCCTGCGGGATCGAGGATCGCGACACTGCTGACCCAGATCGAGGTGAACCGGGACGATCCAGCCTTCGCAGGGCCGGAAAAACCGATAGGGCCGGTCTATAATCAGGAAGAGGCGGCCAAGGCGAAGAAGGCGCATGGCTGGCCGATGGTGGAGGAAGCGCAAGGACGATGGCGGCGGGTCGTGCCCTCCCCGCTACCCGCGCGCATCACTCAGATCGAGACGATCCGGCTGCTCGTGGACGCCGGCGTCACGGTCATCTGCGCCGGCGGCGGCGGCATCCCCGTGGCGCGTGACGAGAATGGCATGCTTCATGGCCTTGAGGCCGTCATAGACAAGGACAGAGCGGCCGGGTTGCTCGCCAATGCGCTCGGCGCTGACGCTTTCCTGATGCTCACCGACGTTGATGCCGTCTACCAGGGCTGGGGCACAGCGGTGTCGCGACCGATCAGGAAAGCTGCGCCCGCCGAATTGGACAGCGGTGTTTTTGCTGCCGGATCCATGCGGCCAAAAGTGGAGGCGGCGTGCGCCTTTGCAAACACGGGCGGGCTCGCGGGTATTGGCCGGCTTGAAGATGCGCGTGGGATTCTCGAGGGGCGCCAGGGCACATTGGTCAAGCTGTAGACGAGGGGTTTTTCAGACAAGCGCCCAACCAATTTTCAGGGGAGGTTTTGGCAGGTTCTCCGTCGCTCATAAAAAGGTGTTTGAACTCAGGTGCTGACGCATAGGTCGCGAGGAGAAGTAAGGTGTCGAACACTGGACAAACGGTAATCGGATTGGACCAGGCGGTTGCGCTGGTGGTGCCGCGGGAAATGCGGGACGCTTTGTTCATTGCCGCCGCTCATGCCTGGAACACCGGCGAAGTCACGTTCGATCATGAGCTCGCCAAGGCTGTCGATGCCGTGGCGGACGTTCTTGCCCTCTCGCGCGACGAAGTTGTCGAACTGATGATAGAGGAATGGCTGCACGCCTCGGAGGGTTTCGTTTTGATCGAGGACAGGCCGAGCAAGACTTTCCGGCCTTCGCGCATTCGTGCTGGTGCGCAGGCTCCCATTCCTGCACACCAGCCGATTGATGGTGAAGGGCGAGCTGTTCGCGGACTGTAGCTGAGGAAGATTATGAAGCACCGCCATCCGAAGCATATCATTTTCGCAACGGATTTCTCGGCCCAATGTGATCGGGCACAGGTTCGCGCCATTCAGTTGGCTCTTCAGTGACAGGCCCGGCTGACTGTGATCCATGTCATCGAAAGCGACGATGGGGCTCTCGAACAGCCGGAAACGCAGTCCCTTCCCCGCGCCGTTGCGCACAGCTCCACCCTCCTGCGTGAGGAGCTTTCGGCTATTGAGGGGCTCAACAGTGCGGTCGTCGTGAGACGAGGTCGTCCCATTGTCGAGATTAACGAAATAGCTTTATGGGACAAGACTGATCTGATTGTCACGGGTATATCGCGAAACGAAGTTGACGGTCGGTCGTTGCTGGGGAGCACGACGACGTCACTTCTACGGGAGAGCGGACTGCCTGTGCTTGTGGTGAAAAAGAAGCCAGACGACACACGCGACCGTATTGTCGCCGCAATCGACCTGTCGCCTGCAGCGTCGGGAGTGTTCGAAACGGCTGTCAGGTTCTTTCAACCCGAAAGCCTCGTTGTTTTCCATGCGTTTGAGCCCCCATTCAAAAACTGGGTTGGCGACAAGGAAGCCTACAGTAGGCAATTATCGAAAGATGCCGTCAAGCAGATCAGAAACTTATCAGAGCAATTCAAGCACGACCATGGAGTTCACAACATTCAAATCGTCACGTTCGAGGGCGATCCTGCGCGCCAGCTGGCCGTCTACGTCGATGAGAACGACATTGGTCTGGTCGTGGCCGGGACAGATGGGAGGCATGCCATCATGAACTTGTTTGTGGAGAGTGTCGCAGGGCAAATTCTTCATGAAGTTCAGTGCGATATCCTGATAGTTCCAAGTCATGCGCAAAACTGAAACCAGAAGCCATATCAATCAGGCGGTAACGGCATTCGGGCCAGACGGATGGTACCGGCGGCTGATCCACTTGCGGATTTCGCTGAACCAAAGAACGCTGCTGCTCATCGCCACACAGAACAACCATTGATCCAGCGACAGTGGCAGCGTTCCGAAGGCGGTGTTGAGGAAGCTCAGATTGACGACGGCGATCTGTAGGACCACAGACAGGCCGACGGCCGCCCAAAGCCATTTGTTGGAAAACAGATGGCTGAACGCGCTCTTGAATTCCGATCGGGCGTTGAAGCAGTTGAACAGCTGAGCGAACACCAGCACCGTGAACCCCGCTGTGCGCGCCCGCTCCAGGTTCTGCAAGCCTTCTATCAGTCCGCCGGGCAGATAGAGGTCGATCGTCAGCAGCGTCGCCAGCGCCATCACCAGGCCGGTTCCGGCAACGCTTCGCCACATCCGGGCATCGATCGCATGCTCGTCGGGTCTGCGGGGCGGACGCGCCATGACACCGTCGTCCTGCGGGTCGATCCCCATTGCAAGAGCAGGACCGGAATCGGTTATCAGATTGATCCAGAGGATCTGGGTCGCCAGCAAAGGCAGCACCAGTCCCCCGCCCCCGACGTCGGTCAATCCAATCACGCCGGCTCCGACGACGCCGAGAAAGACGGTCAGCACCTCTCCGATGTTGGACGATAGCAAGTAGCGCAGGAATTTCCGGATATTGTCGAAGATCCCGCGTCCTTCACGCACAGCCTCGACGATGGTTGCGAAATTGTCGTCGGCCAGGATCATCCTCGCCGCCTCCTTCGTCACCTCGGTTCCGGTGATCCCCATGGCGACGCCGATATCGGCGGCCTTCAGCGCGGGCGCGTCGTTGACGCCGTCCCCCGTCATCGCCACCACATTGCCGTCGGCCTGAAGGGTATCGACGATACGCAGCTTGTGCACGGGCGCCACGCGGGCATAGACGGAAGTCGTGCGGACTGCAGCAGCGAAGGCGGCCTCGTCCATGGCGTCGAGCTCGGCACCCGTCAGTGCCCGCGCGCCATGATCGACGATTCCCAGCAGCCCGGCTATGCGCGATGCGGTGCGCGGATGGTCGCCGGTGATCATGATGACGCGGATCCCGGCGCGCCGGGCCTGCGATATGGCGACCGCCGCCTCCTTCCGGGGCGGATCGATGATCCCGACGGTCCCCACGAAGATCAGATCATGCTCCAGACCCTCGCCGTGCTCGATGCCTTCGGTGTCGGCCATCGGACGATAAGCGACTGCGAGAGTTCGCAGGGCCTCGTCGGACAACCGGTCGACGTCAGCGGTGGCGCGCGCACGCTGCACGGCGTCGAAGGGGACCACGTCCATGCCGACCCGCACATGCGTGCAACGGGTCATCAGAACATCCGGCGCGCCTTTCGCAATCAGGACACGCGCGCCGCCATGTTCATGGTCGCGCTCGACCGTCGACATCATCTTGCGGTCCGAGCTGAAGGGGATCTCGGCGATGCGTTCGAAGCGGCGCTTGCGGCGCTCGTCGATGCCGAGCTTGCGCTCGGCGACAAGGAACGCGGCTTCGGTCGGGTCGCCCTGGATCTCCCAAACTCCCGCCTGCCCTTGATTCAGAGCGGCATTGCCTGCCAGGCTGCCACCGCTCAGGACGACGATCTGCTCGGCGCGCATGGCCGCGCTAGGAGCCTTACCGTCGTCAACCTTCAGATCGCCGAAAGGCGCATAGCCCACACCGCTGACACGGGTGCCACCCGATGCTGTCATAATGCGCTCGATCGTCATCTCCGACCGCGTCAGCGTTCCGGTTTTGTCGGAGCAGATGATCGAAGCCGAACCGAGTGTCTCCACGGACGAGAGCGCCTTGACCACCGCCTTGCGGGTCGCCATGCGTTGGACGCCAAGTGCAAGCACCAGCGACAGGATGGCGGGAAATCCTTCGGGGACCGCTGCTACCGCCAGCGAGACCCCCATCAGCAGAACGGAAATGACGTCCGATGGGCCATCGATGTCGGAGACGAGCAGCACAGTCGCAACGACAATGAGAGCGATCGCGATCACCGCAGCGCCGAGCGCGCGGCCAACTCTCGCGACTTCCTTCTGCAAGGGGCTGATATCTTCCTTACTGGCGTCGAGCATTTGAGCGATCGCGCCGATCTCGGTCCGCATCCCTGTCGCCGTGACGATGGCGCGTGCGGTTCCCTGTACGACCGCCGTGCCTTTGAACACCATGCAGAACCGCTCGGCCAGCGGCGCAGGCTTACGCAGCATGGCCGCATCCTTGAGGACAGCCTCGCTTTCGCCGGTCAGCGAGGCTTCCTGAATTCTAAGGCTTGCGGCGCTGATTAACCGACCATCGGCGCCGACGGCGTCTCCTTCCTCGAGCAGCATGATGTCGCCTGGCACGAGATCCGCGCTGGGAATGCGGATTCGCTCGCCGTCGCGCAGAACGGAGGTGTTCGCGGCTGTCATCCGCGCCAGCGCGGCGACGGCATTAGCCGCCTTGGCGTCCTGCACAAAGCCGAGGATGGCATTGGCCAGAACCACCATGGCGATGACGACCGCATCGATCGGCCAGCCGTGGCGGCCTTCTATGACCCAGGCCGCCAACGCTATGATAATCGCTCCGAGCAGCAGATAGACCAGTGGATCCTGAAATTGCGCGAGCACGCGTCGCCAGACCGGGATCGCCTTGGCTGCCCGCAATCGGTTGTGGCCATATTCCGCAAGCCGCCGCGCGGCTTCCGCTTTCGTCAGACCGCGCTCGGCATGGCTGGCAAGAACGTCTACGACATGCGCAGCAGCATTTTGCGAATAGTCGGTCGGCGCCGGGATTACGGCTCCAACTGGATTTGCATCGCCCTTCATCCGGCATTCCTTTCCAGCGATCTGTGAGCATCCCACGAATGGCCGAGGATAAGCCCGGCGGCGATTGGGAGAGCAGCCAAAGGCGCGTGAAAAGTCAGGCGGAATACCGCTCCGCAAGTTTTTCGAAGTCCACTTGCCCGAACATTCCCCGGCGTCCTGAGGGATTCAGGGATGAGGCCACGTCCAATCTCGAATCTCGGGCATGTCCTCGCCATGCTCGCGGACAAAGGCCTTGTGGAGGACGAGCTTTTCGTACAGTGCCGCGGTGATCTCCGCGCCCTTGTCCTTCAGGACCGGCAGGCGCTCGACGGCCTCGATGGCGAGATGGAAACGGTCCAGTTCGTTGAGAACGGCCATGTCGAAGGGCGTCGTCGTCGTGCCCTCCTCGATGAAGCCGCGTACGTGGAAATTCGGATGGTTGGCGCGTTTGTAGACCAGCCGATGGATGAGGTAGGGATAGCCGTGATAGGCGAAGACGACGGGCCGGTCGCGCGTGAAGATGCGGTCGAACGCCTCGTCCGACAGTCCGTGCGGGTGATGCTGCGGCGATTGCAGGGCCATCAGGTCCACGACATTGACGACGCGGATGCGCAGATGCGGCAGGGACTGCCGCAAAAGGTCGACGGCGGCCAGCGTCTCCATGGTCGGCACGTCGCCGGCGCAGGCCATCACGATATCCGGCTCCAGTCCGTCCTCGGTGCCGGCCCAGTCCCAGATGCCGAGGCCCGCCTCGCAGTGCTTCTCGGCCTCCGCCATGCTCAGCCATTGCGGCGCCAGCTGCTTGCCGGCGACGATGACGTTCACGCGGTCCCAGGTCTTCAGGCAGTGGTCGCCGACCCACAGCAGCGTGTTGGCGTCCGGGGGCAGGTAGACGCGCACGATGTCCGCGCTCTTGTTGGCGACGAGGTCGACGAAGCCGGGGTCCTGATGGGAAAAGCCGTTATGGTCCTGCCGCCAGACATGGGAGGTGAGCAAATAATTCAACGAGGAGATCGGCTTGCGCCATTCCAGCTCCCGCGAGGTCTTCAGCCATTTGGCGTGCTGGTTGAACATGGAATCGACGATGTGGATGAAGGCTTCGTAGCAGGAGAAGAAGCCGTGCCGACCGGTGAGCAGATAGCCTTCGAGCCAGCCCTGGCAGAGATGCTCGGACAGCACCTCCATCACCCGCCCGTCGGGTGACAGATGATCGTCGCTTTCGAGCGTTTGCGCCATCCAGACCCGGTCCGTCGCCTCGAACACGCTACCCAAGCGGTTGGACGCCGTCTCGTCAGGCCCGAACACGCGGAAATTCCGTTCGGCCTCGTTCAGCCGCAGCACGTCGCGCAGATAGTCGCCGAGAACCTTCGTCGCCTGCGCCTCCGTCGCGCCGGGGCGCTCCACCGCGACGGCATAGCTGCGGAAATCGGGTGTGTGCAATTCCTTGCGCAGGAGGCCGCCATTGGCGTGCGGGTTGGCGCCCATGCGGCGCGTGCCTGTCGGCGCCAGCGCCTTCAGCTCGGGCTTCAGCGCACCGTCGGCATCAAAAAGGTCGCCGGGATCGTAGCTGCGCAGCCACTCTTCGAGGATCGCGCGGTGGCCGTCATCCTCGCGGCAGTTCGCGACCGGCACCTGGTGGGAGCGCCAGTGGTTCTCGACCATCTTGCCGTCCACCACCTTCGGACCGGTCCAGCCCTTCGGGCTCCGGAGCACGATCATGGGCCAGCGCGGCCGCTCAGTGGACGACGCGGCCTTCTCGCGGATCGCCGCCAGCCGGTCGAAGACCGTGTTGAGGGTCGCCGCCATCTGCCGGTGCATGTCGGCCGGCTCGCTGCCCTCGACGAAGAACGGCTCGTAGCCGTAGCCGACGAAGAGATGCCGCAGTTCCTCGTCGGACAGGCGGGCCAGCACGGTGGGGTTGGCGATCTTGTAGCCGTTGAGATGCAGGATCGGCAGAACCGCGCCGTCGCGGGCGGGGTTGATGAACTTGTTCGAATGCCACGCGGCCGCGAGCGGCCCGGTCTCCGCCTCGCCGTCGCCGACCACGCAAGCCACGACCAAGCCCGGATTGTCGAAGGCGGCGCCGAAAGCGTGCACCAGCGCGTAGCCCAGCTCGCCGCCCTCATGGATCGAGCCCGGCGTCTCGGGCGCGACATGGCTGGGGACGCCGCCCGGAAATGAGAACTGCTTGAACAGCCGCTTCATCCCGGCTTCGTCCTCGCCGATCTCGGGATAGGTCTCTGAATAGACGCCTTCCAGCCAGGTGTTGGCGACCATGCCGGGGCCGCCATGGCCGGGTCCGCAGATATAGAGGATATCGGCATCGCGATCGGTAATGATCCTGTTCAAGTGCGCATAGATGAAGTTCAGGCCCGGCGTCGTGCCCCAATGGCCAAGCAGGCGCGGTTTGACGTGCTCCGGCTTCAGGGGTTCGCGGAGCAATGGATTGTCCATCAGATAGATCTGGCCAACGGATAAATAGTTTGCCGCACGCCAGTAGCGATCGACCAGCAACAAATTCCCGGCATCGAATGCCATAAGTTTCTCCTCGCCTTAATCATAGGTTAGGGGTCACGAAAGGACACGCCCCCAAGAAAAACCGAGGGGCAATTTGTGCAAACGCGACGACCAATGCGGCGGCGGCGGCCCCGATTCTGCAAGCTACATTTCCCAGTCATGACAGTCAACGATTGATGACAACCGGCAAGTTAACGAGGCGCGCGTGAAACGATGAAGGTAGTCTACTCGCGTTCGTTCGCGAACAGCCACTCCTCCTGCGCGGAGCTTCCAGGACACCAACGACGCTAGCGTGTCCGAATGCGAGAGACGCGAGTCTCCCGGAACCGCACCGATGGAGTCAGCGCGGTCGCCGTAAGAGATCCAACCAGATCTGAGCCCAGGCACGGGACCTTAATCTTCTCCTATGGACCCAAGAACTATCGCGGTGAACTGCCTCTGAGCGCCTTGCCATATGCTTTTGGCTCTTTGCTTTTGACAAAAATTCGTTGACACGCTCCGGCCGATGGAGTTGTCATCGACTGATGACAGAATCGTCAACGGTTGATGACTAGTTTTAGGTACTAGTCAAATCCCGACACTACGTAGTTTTTTGTCTTTTGGAGTGTTGGTTTCCACGCGGAACTGAGCCGGTTAGGCAGATAATTTCCATTGAGAACTGAGCCATGTGAACCTTCCCCCAACGCTGCGAGCGACGGGGGCAACGGAGTGATCCACATGGGACTTTTAAACATCATCCGTCGGATGGCGCTGCGCGAGAAGCAGTCGATCCGGGAGATCAGCCGGCGTACGGGGCTGTCGCGCAACACAATTGCGAAGTACTTGAGCGCGGCACGATCGAACCGACGTTCACGGTGCCGGAACGACCGAGCAAGCTTGATCCTTTTGCCGACAAGCTGGCGGGCTGGCTAAAGACCGAGGCCGGGAGGTCACGCAAGCAGCGCCGAACGGTGAAACAGCTTCATGCCGATCTGGTATCTGTGGGCTTTACCGGTTCCTATGGCCGGGTTGCGGCCTTCGCCCGTGATTGGCGGGCGGATCGACAACGTGAGCAGCAGACGACGGGCCGAGGCATATTCGTTCCGCTGTCTTTCCGCCCAGGCGAAGCATTCCAATTCGATTGGAGTGAGGACTATGCCGTCATCGGCGGCGAGCGCGTTAAGCTGCAGGTTGCGCATATCAAACTGTCGCACAGCCGGGCGTTTCTCTTGCGGGCGTATCTGCTCCAGACACACGAGATGTTGTTCGATGCCCATTGGCACGGCTTCCGGGTCTTCGGTGGTATGCCTGCGCGAGGGATCTACGACAATATGCGCACCGCAGTCGATCGCGTTGGTCGCGGCAAGGAGCGGCAGGTCAATATCCGCTTTCTCGCTATGACGAACCACTACGTGTTTGCGCCTGAGTTCTGCAATCCCGCTGCGGGTTGGGAAAAGGGTCAGGTCGAGAAGAACGTCCGGGATTCTCGTCCCCGCCTATGGCAACAGATGCCCGACTTCCCGGATTTGGCAACGTTGAACCTCTGGCTGGAACAGCATTGCCAAGACCTGTGGCAGGAGACACCGCACGGGAGCCTGCCCGGTTCGATTGCGGATGTCTGGGCTGATGAGCGAGCAGCATTGATGGAATTGCCTACCATGTTTGACGGATTCGTCGAGCAAGGCAAACGAGTCTCACCAACGTGCCTGGTCACCTTCGAGCGTAATCGTTACAGCGTGCCTGCATCGTTTGCGAACCGGCCCGTCAGCCTGCGGATCTATCCCGATCGACTGGTCGTTGCAGCCGAGGGCAACGTTCTTTGCGAACATGCGCGGGTCATCGAGCGCAGTCACGACAAGCCACCGAGGACGATTTACGACTGGCGGCACTACCTTGCCGTCATCCAGCGCAAGCCCGGTGCTCTGCGCAATGGCGCACCCTTCGTGGAATTGCCGCTGCCCTTTCGACAACTGCAGGACCAGATGCTTCGCCGCCCCGGCGGCGATCGGGAAATGGCGGACATCCTCGCTCTTGTCCTTCATCACGACGAACAGGTTGTCGTCAGGGCCGTGGAACTGGCTCTGGATCAAGGCGTAGCAACCAAGACGCATGTGCTGAACCTGTTGCATATGCTGATCGACGGCAAGACGACCGACGGTCCCGACGTCGATACGCCACAAGCACTGACCTTGGTGCGTGAACCCAAGGCCAATGTAGAACGCTACGATGGCTTGCGCGTCCGGATTGTGGGAGGTCGCCATGCGTCATGATCCTGCCAGCGCCGCCGTCGTCATCATGCTGCGTAGCCTGAAGATGTATGGCATGGCGCAAGCCGTCACAGACTTGATCGAGCAAGGTGCTCCAGCTTTTGATGCAGCCGTACCGATCCTGTCCCAGTTGCTGAAAGCCGAAATGGCTGAGCGCGAGGTCCGCTCGATTGCCTATCATATGAAGGCTGCGCGCTTCCCGGCCTACAAGGATATCTCTGGATACGACTTTGCCGCCAGCGAAATCAACGAAGCGACGGTGCGCCAGTTGCACAGATGCGAGTTCATTGACGGAGCGCAGAATATCGTGCTCGTCGGCGGACCGGGCACAGGCAAAACCCACGTGGCGACGGCCCTTGGCATCCAGGCTATCGAACATCACCGTCGAAAAGTCCGCTTCTTCTCAACCATCGAATTGGTCAACGCACTTGAGCAGGAGAAGGCCAAAGGCAAGGCAGGCCAGATCGCTGAGACCTTGGTCCGCCTCGATCTGCTGATCCTTGATGAGCTCGGATACCTTCCATTCAGCGCTTCAGGCGGAGCGCTGCTCTTCCACCTGTTGAGCAAGCTCTATGAGCGGACCAGCGTGGTGATAACCACCAACCTCAGCTTTAGCGAATGGGCAACAGTCTTCGGCGACGCCAAGATGACGACGGCATTGCTCGATCGTTTGACCCATCGCTGCCATATCCTGGAAACAGGTAATGACAGCTTCCGCTTCAAGGCCAGTTCTGCAGCCGCAGCAAACAAGAGAGGAGAAAAAGCCAATCCCTTGACCAAAACCCAATCATAAAACCATAGTCAGAGGTGGCTCACTTCTCGGTGGAAAAACCGGCTCAGTTCCGCGTGGAAACCAACAGCCATGACACTTGATTAGAGTTAAAGACTTATCAGCCGCGCCTGTCCAACATCAGGCGAATTTTGGGAGCTGCCCCCGTGCAGCAGGAAAATGCGGAGGATGACCGAAGCTGGAGGCAAGAGAATGGATACGCAACGTTCCGATAAGTCTGACGATGCCGCGAAACCTCTTGATGCTGCCGTCCAGCGGGCGCTTGTCGAGGCGAGAGAGGAAATGCTGGTCTTCCTCCAGCGCCGCCTGAGGAATCGCGACGATGCGGAGGAGGTGCTGCAGCGCCTCTCCCTTCGGGCGCTGGAGCGCGCATCTCAACTCAGAGATATCCGCACCGTTCGGGGCTGGCTGGGCCGCATCCTCGCCACCACCCTGGTTGACCATCAGCGGAACTTGAGCAGGCGACGGCGTCGGGAAACCCCTGTCGACGACGCCGAGATCGAGAGTGAACCTGTTGACGCCGAACTCGATGCAGCGGTCTGCAATTGTCTGTATCGTCTGCTTCCAACCTTGAAACCCGAGTATTCGGACATCGTCTGGCGGGCTGATATCCTGGGCGAGCCTCGCGACAGATTGGCAGCAAGCCTTGGCACCTCGCTCAACAATGTCACGGTGCGACTCCACCGCGGGCGGCAAGCGCTACGCAAGCGTTTGGAGGAGATGTGCCGCACCTGTCCGATCCATGGTTTTCTCGACTGTCATTGCGAGAAAGCCGAGAAGATCCGCAAAGCTCACGAAGATGTATCTCGCTGAGGATACTCGACTGGCTCGATTTCAGAATCGCGCCGTTGCTGGATACGCATTTGCACGGCTGCCGAACCACGCCTGATAGGCGAGCGGCGGAAACTCGATCAGAGCCTTGGTTCGCACTTCGGTTGGAATCTCATCCGGGAGTCCATCGATGAACGCCACCGTGGCGGACAAGACAGCCTACGGCCGGCGAGTGCTCCTGAAAGAAGTATATGCCGCGCCAAATCCCTTTGGCGAAGCGCTACCCCCAGGGTTGTCGTTCAAGCCAGGCCATTGCGATTTCCGGATCGACGCCTGCGACTTCGATGAGACGATCCGGATCGATTATTCGCAGACGCCGGTAGTGGAACTGGACGATTCCTTCCTTGCGCAGCGCGCTGAGAACACGGTTCACGTGAACGAAGGTCAAGCCGGTGGCGTCGCCGATTTGCTCCTGGGTAAGCGGCAGCACCATTTCCTCGCTGCGATGTCCTGGCCATTGTGCACGGTAACGTGTGAACAATTCAAGGAGCAGATGAGCGACCCGTTCGCGCGCTGAACGCCGACCTATGCTGGTGAGATGATCGAAAGCCAGATTGCAGTCGTGTGCAAGTGAGCGCGCCAGGCGCATGGTAATGTCGGGGTCTGCACGCGAATGCGACGTCAGGACAGGGGTCGGAATGACCGATACCACGACGTCGGTCAGGGCTTGAGCACCGACGGTTGCGGGCGCGCTCCTCGATGAACGGACACCCAGAACCGCGCCAGGCAGGGCGAATTGGACAATCTGCCGTCTGCCGTCCTCCAGCAATGTGTAGATGGCTACCCATCCGTCGAGAAGGTTGAAGATGGCCTTTCCGTCGAATCCTATGCTGAACAAATCCCGGCCGGCTTCGACGCGTCGGTCGCCATTGCGGTAGTTGGGAATCAGTCTGTGTGCGTCGACTGGCAAGGCAACGGTGCGCGCCTCACTGTCATTGTCCTGTTTGTGACGTCCTCGTCGTTTGGTCACCTCGTCGGCCTGCATGGCCGCCTTCTGGAGGGACACGGTAATGGGGAAATTTGGTAAGGGTGGTACATTCCGTGCCTTCTCAGCGGTTTCCCAATGGTCGCAACGGAGCGACCGGGATGTCTCTCCTGATAAAGACGCTTGATGCCAGCTCACATTACACCTCCCGGGCTCCTGGCCCGTTGCGGCGGCCACGCTTGCGCAGCCAATCAATAGATCATTGATGGACCGAGCCTTCGGCGCGATAAGCGCGAAGCGATCGGCAAGCCACATTATGGTCGTGTTGCCGTTCACGCCGGACTGACGGGCGTGGCTGACGATCGACCTGGATGGCCTCAGATGAGCTGATTTCGGGGGATAGGCGGATCGCGGCCGAGGATGATCGAGCGCAAGCAATTCTGGCGCGAAACCCAAGTCCGCGAAGACGTGGGTAGGAAGCGCGAGAAACCGTGGGACTGCGCTGATAGGGATACAACACAGGGTGAGCATATGGCGCTACAACAACCTGAACCCGAGACGCAATCGTCGTCGTCCGACATGGCGACCTTTAGCAATGAGGTAGCCTGATGCCTCTCCGAGACGCTCGGTGTCGATTGACCGACTTGCGCCATCGACGGTCCGGCTTGTGCGAGGACAGCGATCACACTAACAATCAGCAGTGCCAGATACCGAAGCATAAAATCGAATTCTCGGCGGTTTACAGGTCGCGCACCCTCGCTCCGCATGCACCTGGACTGGTTTTCTGCACACGAGACGAGAAAGCTACTTTTGCATCTCACTACATTGTTTGCAAGACCGCTTTGATCCAGATCAACACGCCAACTGGAATCCGTCGCTATAGCGTGCCTCGTTAGCCCTACCGCGAATACATGACGGGCTGGCCGCCAATGCTACCCGCGATGCTTGATCGAGATTAAAGAGCGAGCGGCAAAATGATGCTTCTCTCATCGTCACAGAATCCTCCCGCGGGATGGAAATGTCATCGATAGCCTCCGTGCCGGCAGATCGAAAACGCATCATCGGCGTGCTCATCGTGCGCACGCGCAGGAGAACCATGCTCAGCCCCTTCTTCGCGAAATCCGAGGGACTGCTGCTGATCGACCCCGCCACTCGCGCGCGTGATTTTCGGCGGAACCCGCAACGCACCACCGAGGCCACCTACGACCTCATCGTCGGAAGCGGGGTTACTCATCTCGTATGCGGCTTTATCGCGGACTCAGAGCGGAATCGCCTTCGAATGCAGGGTATTGATGTTCGGATCGGATCATGCGCTCGATCGATTGGTACGTTGGTCCGCGGGTTCGAAGACTTGCCTCCAGCTTAATTTGAGTTTCAGCGTCGCATATGGCCTGAATGCTGCTCCAAGGCGGCAGACCAATGGTCAGAACATCGAATACCTGACTTGCTTTCGGAAGCGAGGCATCGCCTGGTTCGCCGGGGAGCAATCTGAAACTTAACTCACATCAAAGATTCCAGACATCTGTCACAGCATCATCCGGGCCAAGAAGAGCACCTTCCTGCGGACTGGCCTCAACATTCGACCGGCATCGCGGAGCAATCGACGTGTTCAAACTGTCGGATGAAGCACCATGGAAACAAACCGAGACCAATTGCATAAAGACGAGAACCCGGGGGGGCGTTTCAGCGCCGCCAACATCGCCCTTTACGGCTTCCTCGCGATCGCGGGATTTTATCTCCTCACGGAACACCGCGCGCACTTGCTCGGCTGGCTGCCCTGGCTGCTGATCCTTGCCTGCCCCCTCCTGCATGTCTTCATGCACGGCAAGCATGGCGGACATAGTGGGCATGGCGGCGGCAACGACCGCTCGTCCGCGCGACAGCAGTCGCCGCATCAGCACTGAAATTCCATCCAGGAGAGCGCCATGCAAGACGACATTCCCGCGTACGGCCTGTGGTCCCTCGTCATCCTCAACTCGATCGTCTTCATCTTCTTCGCGTTCAGCTTCTTCAAGCCATCCACGCCGCGGGACTGGCGATCCTTCGGCGCCTTCAGTGCTTTCATCGTGGCGCTGTTCACGGAAATGTACGGTTTCCCCCTGACGATCTACCTGCTCTCCGGCTGGTTGCAGTCCCGCTATCCGGGCGTCAACTGGCTCTCCCACGACGCGGGTCACCTGCTCGAGGAGCTGTTCGGCTGGCGCTCAAATCCCCATTTCGGTCCGTTCCACCTGCTGAGTTTTGTCTTCATCGGCGGCGGCTTTGTCCTCATCTCGGCCGGGTGGAAGATGCTCTACGAAGCGCAACGCAAGCGCACGCTCGCCACCTCGGGGGTGTATTCCTGGGTTCGGCATCCACAATATGTCGGCTTCGTTCTGGTCATGTTCGGCTTCCTGCTGCAGTGGCCAACCCTGCTCACACTTGCGATGTTCCCCGTCCTGGTCTTCATGTATTGGCGCCTTTCCAAACACGAAGAACGCGAGTCGCTTGCCGAATTCGGCGACGCCTATGCGCGCTATATGCGGGAAGTGCCGGCATTCATTCCCCGCCTGTCGGCGCGACGCGCCAAAGCGAGCGGGTGATCAAGATGGCGGGCGACTGTTCGTCTTTCTATCGATCATGGCTTTATCGCTCACCCTTTTCAACCCACGTTAAAGTCTGCGGCGGGATCGCACGCTTTCTAGTCGGGATATACCAACGTTGACTAGAAAGCCCCGTCATGGATACCCTTGTTTTCAAAACCCTTCGTCGCCTCGTCAAAACCGGAACTCTCACGATAACAACCGCCAACGGGGTCACCAGGAGCTTCGGTGACGGGGCCGGTCCGGCGGTGGCAGTGCGGTTCAGAACCGCCGCGGCGCAGCGTCGGGTTCTGCTCGATCCCGAGTTGCGGCTTGGCGAAGCCTTCGTCGACGGCGACCTTATCATCGAACAGGGTACCATCACGGAGGTGCTCGAGCTGCTTCTGTCCCAGGACCAGAACGACGCGGCGACGATCACGACAAAGATACTCTCCCGCTTGCGTTTTGCTCTCCGGCGGCGGGTGCAGAAAAACGTCCGTCAGAAATCCAGGCGAAACGTTGCTCATCACTACGATCTCAGCAGCAAGCTCTACGAACTCTTCCTCGATAAGGACATGCAGTACAGCTGCGCCTATTTCGAAAGAGCAGACATGTCTTTGGATGAGGCGCAGCAGGCCAAGAAGCGCCACATTGCTGCTAAGCTCCTGCCTGGTCGTCATGCGCGCGTGCTCGACATCGGCTGCGGCTGGGGCGGTCTGGCGCTCTACCTGGCTGAGGCTTTCGACGCCCATGTCACCGGGATCACGCTTTCGAGCGAACAACTCGAATTTGCTAGGGGGCGGGCAGCGGCGGCTTCAGATCCGGCGCGTCTGGAATTCCGATCGCAGGACTACAGGGACGTGAACGAACGTTTCGACCGGATCGTGTCAGTGGGTATGTTCGAACATGTCGGCGTCAATCACTACGATGAGTTCTTCCGAAAATGCCGCGATCTGCTCGATGATGAAGGCGTTTTCGTGCTGCATTCGATCGGCCGCTCCGATCCGCCGGGTTTCACCAACCCGTGGATCGCCAGATACATTTTCCCGGGCGGATACATACCGGCTCTTTCCGAGGTCCTGCCGGCGATCGAGCGGGCGGGGCTCGTGGTCACCGATGTCGAGATCCTGCGCCTTCACTATGCCGAAACGCTCAGACATTGGCGCGAGCGATTTCTCGCCCGCCGCACTGAGGCGGTCGATCTCTTCGATGAGCGCTTTGCGCGCTTGTGGGAGTATTATCTCGGCGTCTCGGAACTCGCTTTCCGCTATCAGGGGATGATGGTGTTCCAGATCCAGATCGCCAGGCGACAGGACGCCGTCCCGCTGACGCGGGGTTATATCGAGCGGGAAGAGCGTCGCTTGCAGGCGGTCAGTACCACACAGCCGGAATGTGAGTCGGCACAGGAACACTCATGCGTGGCGGTCGGCTGAAAAGCCATTGCCTCGCCGTAAACGGCTGCTTGTGCCCCCTTGATCCAGTTCATCTTTTGTCGCGCGCTTCGCTGATCATACCGCGAGCCAGTCGCACACGATGCGAGGAATACGCCGATTGAGCAAAAAGGCCGCCGTCATGGAGAAGATTGCGATCGCGCCGAAATGCCAAAGCAGGACCATCGCGCCGGTGTCCAGGCCATGAAACAGATTGAACATGGTTGCAGGCAGGGAAAAGGCTGACAGAGCGGCGACCGCGATTGTCGGCCCCCTCCACAGGATCAGGCCGATCCGGCCGAGGCCAAGCATCGCGAAGAAGATCGGAATTCCGACGATCCCGATAACGAGCGGGCATTGTGGACTCGTCTCGAAGGCGAAAGCACGCCAACCCTCCCGGGAGACGTCGAGGGCGATGCTGGTAAATTCCGACACGAGCCAGAGTCCCAGGGCGATCAGGGGCAGGAGGAGCCAGGACCGGGATAGCGGTGAGATGCGCACGATCAAAAGCGCCAGCACACCAGTGACAAAGATCATCGCCGAGGTCGCAACTGAGGTGACAAACATACCGTCCGCCAATCGAGAGGGAAGATCGGCACGAAGCGGCCGCGCCAAGAGGAGCGCCGGCACCATGATCGCAAGGATGGCGGCGGCGCAGAGCCGGCGGGTTCGGATTCGGCTTTCAACGTGTCGCGGCCTTATATCCGCCGCAAGCCTGTCGATCAGATCTTCCGTTCGTAGTCGCCGCCGCGTCATCGTCAGTTTCCACTGAAAGCCGCGCCCATCGCCGGCTGATACTCCAGGGCGGGTGGTTCAGATGAAGGGCCGCCGCACGAGGGTTCGATGTGTCATTCGCAGGAGAACGGCAAATTGTTACCTTTGCCACACCTTCCGATCCGAATTCCAACAGATTGGAATGGGCTTTGCTGCAGCAAAGGCCTGGCGCCTGTTTTTCGCTTTATTGAACATGATCACTGGAGAATGTCACCGAGATCGGCCGCGAACGTCCCGGAACGGTGATCTCGACGGCGATGTCGTAGCGATCGTTTCCCGAGAGAGTGACAAAACCACCGTAGGTGATCGTGTTCTCGATTTTCATCGGCTCGAGCTGGATGGTTTGCTGGCCAACGTGACCCAGGCCGCTGATGGTTGCGGACACGCTCGCGTTCTCCACGCGTGCGCCTGTCTGGTCGTCGAAAACGGCGACGACGAGGTGTTGCTGATGCCGCGCGGTTCCAGGCCCGCCGTGCATTGTGCTTTCCGGGTGACCGGTCGGATGACCCCGGACGACAGGGGCCGGGACGATGCCAAGGTAAACGGCAAGGCCGCCCGCTTTCTGATAGCCATCGTTTGCCATTGCGGTGCCGAGCGCGAGCATCATCGCGATCAGCACACCAGAACTCCGCAGCCATGCCCTTACCGCCATGTGATCTACTCCGACAGCGAACTTCCGTGAGGCTCCGCGATCCTTGTGGGGGTTTGACGCCATGACAAGTTCGTTCCGCATCTATTCGCCGCGCTGCCGCAGCCACTGACGCATGTCATCGATTTCGGTCTGCTGCGCGGCGATAATCTGCTGCGCCCAGGCTTTGGTCTGATGGTCGGTCCCAAGCTCAAGAACGGCCCGGGCCATATCGATGGCTGCCTGATGGTGCGGGATCATCCCTTTGACGAATGCGACATCCGGATCCGTCGACTGCATCGCTTCCATCATCGGTGCGTGCATGCCCATCATGGCACGCATGTAGGCCTGCGAGGCGTGCGGCAGCGATGCCAGGCAGGCCGACATGTGGTCGCCCATCATGCTTTCCATCATCTCCATCATCGGTGCGCATTGTTGCGGCATGCTCATGGTTGCTGACGGGGGCTGTTCGCCTGCCGGTCGGGTGTCATGGTGCGCATCATTCTGCGCGAACGCCGTTGCCGGTGCGAACACCAGCGCAAGTGCCAGCATCGTTCTCATTCTGGGCTGCATGTCGAGCCTCCTTGCTGTTGCGATGGGCCGCGCATCTGCATTCCATGCATATGTGTCGACCGGATCCGTTGTGCCGCTGCCGTGTAGATCCACGATTGCGTCCAATCGATATGTGGTTCGACATAGGCCGATGCGCGGCAGGCGAACTTAACTTCGATCAAGGAATGGCGGGCGCTTCGACCAGAAGATCACCGATATGGTCTTCGAGCGACCGCGTTTGCCTTCTCTGCGCACGACGTGGGTGGCCATCCGCGGGTTCCCGACACGCTCAGGTTCAAATGCGATCGCCTCACAGGTTAGCCAGGGTGACGGTGACAACACACAAGAAGGGGGGCGTACCATGAGCATCGCATCGTCGGCGACCGAAGCAAGGAAATGGTGGTTTCCAACCGCCTACACCATTCTGTTCGGACTTATCGTGCTCGTCGCAGCGCTGACCTGGATCATTCCGGCCGGCCAGTACCAACGGGTGCAAAACCCCGCACTGGACCGCGAAGTTCCAGTCGCCGGTACATATACCGTGAGCGAACCGGATCCGCAGGGCGTATTCGACGTCATCATGGCCCCAATCGGCGGGCTTTATAACCCCGTGACCAATGCGGCCAACGCCATCGACGTTGCGCTCTTCGTGCTCATTATCGGCGGGTTCATCGGTGTCGTCGCCTCCACCGGAGCAATCAACTCCGGTATCAGCAGTGCCATGAGGTCACTCAAGGGCCGCGAGAAGTGGATGATCCCGGTGCTTATGGCGCTGTTCGCCTTCGGCGGCACGACGTACGGCATGGCTGAGGAGACGCTTGCCTTCTATGTGCTCCTGATCCCGATCATGATCGCGGCGCGGTACGATGCCGTGACCGCGGTGGCGATCATCCTGCTTGGTGCAGGCGTCGGCGTGTTGGGCTCCACGGTCAACGCCTTTGCCACAGTCATTGCGTCCGACGCCGCGGGTATCCCTTTCACCCAGGGAATCGTGCTGCGCTTCGTCATTTTGGGGCTCTCCTGGCTCGCCTGCGTCATCTATGTCATGCGCTATGCAGAGCGCGTCCGGATCGACCCCAGCCGCTCCCTCGTCTATGATCGCAAGGCGGACAACGAGGCGCATTTTCTTGCCGCACATGGCGGCGAGGCACTTGAATTTACCGGCCTGCACAAGGTCGTGCTTGTGGTGTTCGCACTCACCTTCGTGGTCATGATCTGGGGCGTGCTGCGGGCCGGATGGTGGATGGGCCAGATGAGCGGCCTTTTCCTGGCCTCGGCAATCCTCATTGGCCTGATCGCGCGTCCTGGCGAGGAGAAATTCGTCGACGCCTTCGTCAACGGGGCGCGCGACCTTCTGGGTGTGGCGCTGATCATCGGCCTCGCGCGCGGCATCGTCGTGATCATGGATGCAGGAAAGATAACCGATACGATCCTGCACTGGGCTGAACTCTCGGTTGCGGGACTGGGAGAGGTCGCGTTCATCAACGTGATCTACTGGATCAATGTCCTACTCTCCTTCTTCGTGCCGTCTTCCTCCGGGCTGGCCGTTCTGTCGATGCCGATCATGGCACCCGTCGCGGACTTCGCAGGGGTCGGTCGCAACCTCGTCGTCACCGCCTATCAATCGGCCAACGGCCTGGTGAACCTGATCAACCCGACATTTGCCGTGGTGATGGGCGCGCTCGCCATCGGCCGCGTCCCCTATGAGCGCTGGCTCCGATTCATGGCGCCGCTGCTCCTCATACTCACCGTCATCATCATGGCCAGCCTCAGCGCAGCCGTGCTGCTCGCTGCCTGAAGGAGAACCAGGATGACCATTACCTACGGCGTTCATTCCGAGGTCGGCAAGCTCAGACGCGTTCTGGTCGACCGGCCGGGCGCAGCCCTTACCCGCCTAACCCCTGGCAATTGTCATGAACTGCTCTTCGACGACGTTATCTGGGTCAAGCAGGCCCGTGTCGAGCACATGACGTTCGTCGATGCGATCCGCCATCGCGGCAGCGAAGTCGTCTTCCTGCGCGAGGCGTTGGCGCAGACGATGCAGGATATGGAGGCGCGCCGCTGGTTGTTGGAGCGGCGGGTCAACGTGAACACTGTGGGTGTCGGGCTTGCCGACGATCTCTGCGCCCACCTGATGGAAATCAATTCCGACGATCTGTCGCTCATCCTCATGGGCGGCATGAGCAGGGCGGAACTGCCGGTCGCGCCAACCGGCGTGCTGGCGCCGGTCCTGCGGCCGCAGGATTTCTTGCTTCCCCCGCTCCCGAACCATTTGTTTACGCGCGACACGACGTGCTGGATCTATGGCGGTGTCACGCTCAACCCCATGCGCTGGAATGCCCGCAAGCTCGAGACGGTGAACATTGCCGCCGTCTATCGTTTTCATCCGGACTTTCGCAACGCCGGCTTTCCTGTCTGGTGGGGCGACCCGGATGAGGACTACGGACTGGCTACCGCAGAGGGCGGAGATGTCATGCCGCTTGGAAACGGCCTCGTGCTGATAGGTATGGGAGAGCGCACCACGCCGCAGGCCGTGGGGCAGATCGCGCGCGCCCTGTTCGCCAAAGGGGCCGCTGAACGCGTCATCGCGTGCAAACTGCCCGTCGAGCGCGCCTCCATGCATCTCGATACCGTGTTTACCTTTTGCGATCGCGACCTGGTGACGTTGTTTTCGGACGTTGTGGACGGCATCACCGCCTACTCGCTGCGGCCGGGTGCGAAGGCCGGGGAAATCGACGTGCGGCAGGAGACGGGCCATCTTACGGAGGTTGTGGCGCGGGCGCTCAGCCTCAAGAAGCTGCGGGTGGTGCAGACTGGCGGTGATGCCTATGTGGCCGAGCGCGAGCAATGGGACGACGGAAACAATGTCGTCGCCCTCGAGCCTGGCGTGGTCGTTGCCTATGACCGCAACACCTATACCAACACGCAACTGCGCAAGGCTGGCGTGGAGGTCATCACGGTGCCCGGCGCCGAGCTCGGCCGCGGCCGAGGCGGCGGCCATTGCATGACTTGTCCGCTGATCCGCGATCCGATCTAGGGAGGAAAGAATGCCCGTCAATCTTGTCGGCCGCAGCGTGCTCAAGCTATTCGATTTTTCACCGGACGAAATCCGTTTTCTGCTGCGGCTCTCCGCATCGCTCAAACAGGCCAAGTATGGCGGTTACGAACAGCAACGGCTCAAAGGAAAGAACATCGCGCTGATCTTCGAGAAGGATTCAACGCGTACCAGGACCGGCTTCGAGGTCGCCGCCTACGATCAGGGTGCGCATGTCACCTATCTCGGCCCGTCAGGAACGCAGATCGGCAAGAAGGAGTCGATGAAGGATACCGCCCGGGTGCTTGGACGCATGTATGATGGTATCGAGTATCGCGGCTTTGGCCAGGTACAGGCCGAGACACTCGCCGCTCATGCCGGCGTGCCTGTCTATAATGGCCTGACGGACGAGTTCCATCCGACGCAGATTCTCGCCGATTTTCTGACCATGCGCGAGTACACGCGCAAGCACCTGTCGCAACTCTCCTTCTGCTTCCTCGGCGATGCCGGCAACAATATGGGCAATTCGCTCCTCACCGGAGCGACGTTGATCGGCATGGACGTGCGGCTTGGTGCGCCGAAGACGTGTTGGCCGGACGAGGCGTTGGTCGATCAATGCCGGGCCGTGGCGGAGAAGACCGGAGCACGGATTACGCTCACGGAGGATCCTCAGGAAGCGTCGAAAGGGTGCGACTTCGTCTATACCGATGTCTGGGTCTCGATGGGCGAACCTGATTCGGTCTGGGACGAGCGCATCAGGCTTTTGACACCCTACCGCGTCACCGCCGATCTGATGCGCGCCACGGGCAATCCCCACGCCAAGTTCATGCACTGTCTTCCGGCCTTTCACAACCGCGAGACCGAGATCGGTGAGAAGATTTATGAGCAATACGGCATCGACTGCATGGAAGTGACGGAAGAAGTCTTCGAGTCGCATGCTTCCATCGTCTTTGACCAGGCGGAAAACCGCATGCATACAATCAAGGCGATTCTCGTCGCCACATTGGGAGTGTGATCATGCGGGTCGTTGTTGCGCTGGGCGGCAACGCCCTTCTCAAGCGAGGCGAGCCTATGACGGCGGAGGTGCAGCGCGCCAATGTGCGCAAGGCTGCGGCGGCGCTTGCCGACCTTGCCGCGCATCACGACATCGTCGTGGCGCATGGAAGCGGACCGCAGGTCGGTCTGCTTGCCCTTCAGGCGGCGGCGCTGAAGGATATTGCTCCCTACCCCCTCGACGTCATCAGTGCCGAGAGCATCGGCATGATCGGCTATCTGGTCGAGCAGGAACTGGCCAATGCGCTTCCGCAAGCCGCAAGGCTGGCGACATTGCTGACCCATATCGAGGTTGACCCGGACGATCCCGCCTTCGGCCGGCCGGAAAAACCTATCGGTCAGATCTACGATTGGTCAGAAGCCGAGAGCGCACGCATTGCGCATGGCTGGCCGATGACAGAAGAGGCGCCCGGGCGGTGGCGGCGGGTGGTGCCGTCACCCCTGCCGAAACGCATCGTCCAGATGGAGGTAATCCGCCTGCTGGTCGATGCTGGTGTGGTGACGATCTGCGTCGGTGGTGGTGGTATTCCCGTCATTCGGGACATCTCGGGCGGCCTTCAGGGCGTGGAGGCCGTTATCGACAAGGATCGTGCTGCCGGCCTGCTCGCCGCGGACCTCGCCGCCGATGCATTCCTGATGCTGACCGACGTCGATGCCGTCTATCTCGACTGGGGCACGCCACAACAGCGTCCGGTTCGAGCGGCGCAACCGGCCGAGTTGGCGGCTTTTGCGTTTCCGCCCGGGTCCATGGGGCCAAAAGTGGAAGCCGCTTGCCAGTTCGCCGGGACACCCGGCCGGATCGCGGGCATCGGACGCCTGGAAGATGCCCGCGCGATTCTGGAGGGCAAAGCCGGCACGATCGTCAAGTCGGCATAGTGGTTGGCCGACCGCTTCCCACGCTACGCTGATGCCGCGCGAAGCCAGAACTTGATCTGGATTAAAGATTCACGCGCGTTTGGCGGCGAGGTTGCACATCTAAACATTGTCTCTTCCAAAGCCTTGATCAGTGCGGCAGAACCCCTGTAGCCCGCTGTGATGGACGTCTGGACGGGCTCATACGGACGAGGAAAAATGAGTTCACCGCACTCCCATCACGATCACCGGAATCATAACCATCATGCAACCGGCGAAGCAGCGCAGGAAGCCGGGCAAGGTGCTTCCAGCATCGTTTCTGCGGCAGGGTCCAGCCATTCGGATCACGCCGGCCACGATCACGGCGCCATGGTCGCGGACTTTCGCCGCCGGTTTTGGGTGACCCTCGTGCTTACCCCTCCGGTGCTACTGCTCTCTCCGATGATAAGAGACTGGCTCGGGCTCTCGGACGTGCTCTCCTTCCCAGGCGACGGATGGGTCCTGTTCGCATTGTCGACCATCGCCTACTTCTATGGTGGCTGGCCCTTTCTGACCGGTTTCTTCTCCGAGCTGCGCAAGGGGCAGCCCGGCATGATGACACTCATCGCGCTGGCGATCTCGGCTGCGTACTTTTTCTCCGCCGCTGTCACGTTCGGTTTTCCGGGCGAAGCGTTCTACTGGGAGCTCGTCACCCTCATCGCCATCATGCTGCTCGGTCACTGGATCGAAATGCGCTCCGTGATGGGCGCGTCGCGTGCCCTGGAAGAGCTCGTTCGCCTCTTGCCCGATAGCGCGACCCGCATCGACGACGACGGCAAGATGCACGAGGTACCGATCTCCGATCTCAAGCCCGGTGATCGCGTCATCGTCCGCCCGGGCGCCAAGGTTCCGGTCGACGGCGAAATCGTCGAGGGCTCGTCCGGCTTCAACGAGGCGATGCTGACGGGCGAATCGCGTCCCGTCACCAAGACGGTCGGCGCAACGGCGATCGGCGGTGCGATCAACGGCGCCAACGCCGTGACCATCAAAGTGACGAAGACAGGCGATGCGACCTATCTCGCTCAGGTCATCGATCTGGTGAAGAAAGCCCAGGCAACGCGTTCGCGGACACAGGATATCGCCAACAGGGCGGCCGCCTGGCTGACCTACATCGCCCTGGTCGTCGGCTTCGGAACGCTGTTCGTCTGGTGGCTTTGGCTTGGCGCGCCGCTTGAGTTCGCACTGGAACGCATGGTCACCGTGATGGTCGTGGCTTGCCCGCATGCCCTTGGGCTTGCCGTGCCGCTGGTGGTCGCCGTCAGCACATCGCTGAGCGCCAGCAATGGTCTTCTGATCCGTGACCGGGCGGCGTTCGAACGTGCCCGCAATCTCCAGGCAGTCGTTTTGGACAAGACCGGCACACTGACCGAGGGGCGCTTCGGCGTCAGCGACGTCGTGCTGCTCGCGGGTGGCGACGAGAACGCCGAGCTTGCCTTTGCCGCGGCAGCTGAGAGTCAGTCCGAGCACCCGATCGCTCACGGCATCGTGGCTGAAGCGAAACGCAGGAATATCAACATTGAGAAAGCCAGCGAGGTGAGCAATATCACGGGCGAAGGCATTGTCGCGAAGGTCGACGGGCAGGACATTCGCATCGTCAGCCCCGGCCATCTTGCACGACAGGGCAAACCCATCACACATGAAAGGCTGAAGCAGCTCGAAGCGCAGGGCAAAACGGTGGTGGCGCTGGTGCGCAACGGCGAAGCGCGTGCGCTCTTCGCGCTCGCCGACATCGTCCGACCGGAATCGAAAGACGCCATCGCGGAACTCACCCAGCTCGGCATCAAATCAGTCATGTTGACGGGCGACGCAAAGGGTGTAGCCGAGAGCGTGTCGAAGGAACTAGGGATCGCCGAGTACTTCGCGGAGGTTCTGCCCGATCAGAAGTCCGACAAGATCAAGGAGCTTCAGGCTCGGGGCCTCTCGGTGGCAATGGTCGGTGACGGCGTCAACGATGCACCGGCGCTCGTCCAGGCGGACCTCGGCGTGGCCATTGGAGCCGGCACGGATGTGGCCGTGGAGTCGGCGGATGTCGTGCTCGTCAAGAGCGATCCGCGCGATGTCGCGGCAATCCTCGGTCTGTCACGTGCGACCTACCGAAAGATGGTGCAGAACCTCATCTGGGCAACCGGCTACAATACCATAGCCATCCCGATGGCCGCCGGCATCACGTTCGGCACGGGCTTTCTGATGACGCCGGCCATAGCCGCGGTGTTCATGTCAGCCAGCACCATCATCGTTGCCATCAATGCGCAGTTCCTGCGTTTTTACAGGCGCCAAGGCATGAAGGCCGCTTCATGACAAGTGTCCGCTCTTTGAGCCGCTCGCCAGACCAGCCAGGCCTCAGCCTGTTCCTGGCCGTCACCGTTCCTGACATCTCAAATGGCACGGGGGATCGGATTCTTGTTGACGAGGCTTACCCTCGCGCATCCTCACCATTGACCTCGCCAGCGATGGCTGGTGCAGGGTGGCCTCGAATGCCCGAAAGATTCGGCCAGCTCTTCGTTTCGCCCAATCTGCGGATGTCGACGATGCCCGATCGCTCGGGCTGCGGGTTGGGCAGCAGGTCGCATCGGCATGGATCTGGCTGAACCAACCCGACTGAGCTGGAGCGCGCTCTCAGCGGTACTCGTCGCGATGTTCGCGATCACCGTCGGCTATGGTGTCGCGTTGCCGATCCTGCCCTTCCTGATCGAGCAGATCGCCGGCAGGAGCACGCCGCAGGCTCTTTCATGGCACACGGGGCTGCTGACGGGCGTCTACATCATCGCGATCTTCGTCGGCGCGCCGGTCTGGGGACGCATTTCCGATCGCTGCGGCCGCAAGCCGATCATCCTCATGGGCCTTCTGGGTTTTGCCGCGACCACCGGATTGTTCGCCGTCACCGCAAGCCTGCCTCTTCTCTATCTCGGCCGCTTTCTTGCCGGGTTCTTCGCCGCCGCCATCACCCCGGTCGCGTATGCGCTGATCGGCGACTATGCCCCGTCGAAAGAATGGCGCGCCCATCGCTTCGCGCTGATCAACATCGCGGGCACCGCCGGCTTCTTCATCGGGCCTTTGCTCGGAGGGCTGGCGGTGCGTGTCGCTGGAAGCCTCTGGGCACTCCCTCCCGACAGCTCGCTGGCAATGCCATTGCTCACGGCGACAGGCCTGGCCGTGATCGCGGCCGTGTTGGTGCTTTTCCTCCTTCCCTCCGGAACGCGGCGCGAGAGCGGCGATGCATCAACGGACGCCACACAGCTCGAACGGCGGGCGATGCTGCGGCTCCTGGTGATTGCGCTGGTGACGGCGCTCGCGATCGGCGTTTTCGAAGTCGGACTTGCGCTCCGCGGAAAGGTCCTCGGCCTAGATGCCGCACATATCGGCATCATGTTCGCCGAATGCAGCCTCGTGATGGCGGTCGTCCAGGCTCTGGTGTTCTCGCCTCTCATCAAGCCGGAGCTCACGCGCTGGTTCATCGCGCCTGGTTTGGCGACGCTTGCCATCGGGCTGGTCGTCGTTTCGGTCGTTAGCACCTCGGTATTGATGTCGGTCGCCGTCGCGCTGGTGGCCGCGAGTGCCGGCATGCTGTCTCCGGTCGCAACCTACTGGGCGTCGTTCGGCATCCCGACCAGCCAGGGAGCGCAACTCGGCCGCATGACCGCCGCCGCGAGTTTTGGTCAGGCTCTGGGATCGGTCGCAGGCGGCGCGCTGTTCAATCTGCCGATCCTGCCCGATGCGAGCTTCGTCCTCGCCGCGCTGATTGTTCTGGGCACACTGCTGGCCAGTATCCGGCTGCCCCGGCTCCTGATGCCGGAACCGGCAGCGAGCCGATAACTGCCGAAACAGGAATACGCGCAATTGCGCGTGTCTTGCGATACGCTTAGACGGCGACCGTCACGATTGGCGGGCGAGCATGGCTTTGAAACGATAAAGGGCAATCGCGACGAAGCCCGCGCCAAGGCCCGCCATGATCAGAAGATCGCGCCAGACCACATCGAGACCGGCGCCGCGGTAGAGTACAGCTTGTGCGAAACGCACGAAATGCGTGGACGGCGAAAGGTCCAAAATCAGCTGCAGGGCTCGGGGCATGCTCTCGAACGGTGTGAACGAGCCGGACAACAGGAACATCAGCACGAAGACCGGGATGGAGAGCAGCGCAAATTGCGGCATGGAGTTTGCGACCGTGGCGAGCAGGATGCCGAGCGACGTCACGGCGAACAGATAAATGGCCGTTCCGGCAAGAAAAAGCTCGATCGAACCGACGATCTGTGTGCGCAGGACAACCTCGACCACGACGTGAAGGGAAAACGCCGCGGCCAGCAATATGACCAGCCCGTTTGCCCAGATCTTGCCCGCGATGATCTCGCTGGCGCTCACCGGCATAACCAGAAGATGCTCGATCGTGCCATGCTCCCGTTCCCGCATCACCGCGGCACCGACCAGAATGATGGCAAGGATGGTGACGTTGTTGATGACGCCCATGCTTGCCGTGAAGCTGATGGCTTCGAGGTTCGGGTTGAACATCGCGCGGATCACCGCGGTGACCGGGGCGAGCGTCTCGACGGAGGCCTGCTTGAGGAAGCGTGTTGTCTCCTGCGCGACGATCTCCTGGATATAGGCGGTGCCGACGCCGGCCTGTGAGATGCTGGTGGCATCGACATTGACCTGAATGGCCGGGTTGCGGCCGGCGAGAAAATCGGCTTCCAGACCATGCGGAATGTCGAGAACGAACGTGAAGGCGCCCTTGTCCATCAAGCCGTCGAGGCTCGAGCGGTCGATTTCGACCGCCGGCCGGAAATAGGGAGGCCGGAGCGCGTCCTTGATCCGGCCCGAGAGGGTCGAGCGATCGCCGTCGATGACGGCCACCTTGGCGTCGTTGACGTCGGTTCGCATCGCTGTCGCTTCGGAATAGACAGCGAAGGTGAAGACGTAGGCGATGAGCACCACCATCACGACGTCGCGCGACAGACTGGCGAATTCCTTGACGCCGAGACGGAAGGCGTTTTCGATCCAGCGCCGCATCGCTACGCCCCCTGCTTGCGGATCAAGAGCCGCGCCAGCAGCAGGAATCCAAGCGCGAACGCCGCCAGCACCAGAAGCTCGCGGGCGAACGCTGGCGTGTCGAGACCTTTGGCGAACACGCCGAGGCTGATGGTCTGGAACCAAAGCGGCGGGAATGACAGGCCCATGATGCGGCCCGGCCCCTCGAGCGAGGAGGCCGGGATCAGGAAGCCCGAATAATGCGCTGCGGTCATCGCCGTCAGAATGGCGGTGCCGAATATCGCGGCGACCTGGGTCGAGACGAAGGCGGAAACGAGAAGCCCGAATGCCGTCGCGGCGTAGACATAGACCAGGGCTGCGAGCGAGAGCGCCAGCAGCGAGCCCTTCGGCACGACGCCCAGCACGCCACCGGCGAAAGCCAGCAGGCTGAGATAGCTCAGGACGCCGATCACAACATAAGGGAGCTGCTTGCCGAGTAGATACTCGCCGACCGTCGCCGGCGACGCATAGACATTCGCGATCGACCCCATCTCCTTTTCCCGCACAACCCCGAGGGCGGTCAGCATCGCCGGGAAGATGATCAGCAGCAGCATGATCGATCCCGGCGTGATCGCGAAGACGGAACGGAAATCCTGATTGTAACGAAAGCGCGGCTCGACCCGCAGCGTCTCGGCCGGCAGTCCGTTGGCGCCACGAGGGGCGCGCGCCAGCTCGCCGGCATAGGTCTGAAGCGTGCCAAGAATGTAGGCGCGCGCGGTCTCGGCGGGAAAGGTATTGCCGCCGTCGAGCCAGAAGCCGACCTCGGGCCGGCGGCCTTGCAAGAGGTCGCGGCCGAAGCCGGGCGGGACGTCGATGGCGAATTTCAGCTCGCCGGCGCGCAGGCGCCGGTCGATCTCGACATCGTCGTTCAGACGTGCCTGCTCGACGAAGTACCGCGAGTTCGAGAACTGGTCGAGAAACGCGCGGCTTTCCAGAGATTGGTCGCGGTCGAGCGCCGCGTAGCGCAAACGTTCGATATCAAACGATATCCCGTAGCCGAACGCCGCCATCAGCAGCAGCGGACCGATCAGCGCGAAGGCCAGCCGGATGCGATCCCGGCTGAGCTCGAGCGCCTCCCGGCGTGCAAACGTCCAGATCCGCTTCATCGAAGCAAGGCGCGGCGTTTGCGCCACCTCGGCATTGTTGTTCAGCCTCACTGAGGTCGGCTCGACCACGCCAACCGCTTCATCAGTCACGGACGGCTCGCCGGCACCCGTGCCCGCCGCATCTTCCAAATAGGCGACGAAGGCATCCTCGAGGCTTGCGGCCTTACGTGCGGCCTGGAGCTCGCGTGGCGCGCCGACCGCCAGCACGCGGCCCGCATGCATGAGAGAGACGCGGTCGCAGCGCTCGGCCTCGTTCATGAAATGCGTCGAGATGAAGATCGTCACCCCGTCGCGGCGCGACATTTCGAGCAGGAGGCTCCAGAAGCGGTCGCGGGCCGCCGGATCGACGCCCGATGTGGGCTCGTCCAGGATCAGGACGTCCGGCCGATGCAGGCACGCCGCCGCCAGTTGAAGACGCTGGCGCATGCCCAAGGGCAAGGCGTCCGGCAGCATCTCGGCGACATTACCGAGCTCGAAGCGCGACAAGGCCTCATCGACCCGCTCACCCAGCCCCTTGCCGCCGATGCCGCAGAGTCGTCCGTGCAGTTCGAGATTGCCGCGCACGGTCAGCTCTTCGTAAAGCGAAAAAGATTGCGAGACATAGCCGATCCGCGTCCTCGCCGAGATGTCGCGCGCATCGACCGGCTTGCCCAGGAGCTCGGCACGGCCTTCGGTCGCGGGAAGCAGCCCGGTCAGCATCTTCATCGTCGTCGTCTTGCCGCAGCCATTGGAGCCGAGGAAGCCGAAGATCTCGCCGCGCTCGATGCGAAAGCTGACATGGTCGACCGCGGTGAAATCGCCAAAGCGCATGGTCAGGCCTTCGGCCACGATGGCCGGCGGTCCGCCGTCGGGTTTGAGACGCGGCACGGACGGCGCCGCGCGCGCCCCGCGCCGTTCCGGACGCTGTAGCTCGATATAGGCCTGTTCGAGAGTGGTGGCGCCGGCGCGCGCAAGCAGGTCCGTCTGACTTCCTTCAGCGATGATCGCGCCATCGTCGATCGCCACGATACGATCGAAGGCGCCAGCCTCCTCCATGTAGGCGGTCGCCACGATCACCGTCATGGTCGGCCGCTCGGCCTGGATACGTCCGATCAACGTCCAGAACTGGCGGCGCGACAACGGATCGATCCCGGTCGTCGGTTCGTCCAGAATGAGGAGATCGGGATCATGAACCAGCGCGCAGCACAGCCCGAGCTTCTGCTTCATCCCGCCGGAGAGTTTCCCCGCCGGTCGTTCGGCGAAGGGAAACAGCCCCGTGACCCGCATGAGCTCGTCGATCCGTCGACGCCGACCATCGTCCGGCTGGGTGTAGAGCCGGGCGAAAAAGTCGATGTTCTCGTAGACCGACAAGGTCGGATAGAGATTGCGTCCGAGCCCTTGCGGCATATAGGCGATGCGGGGCGCGGCCTCGTTGCGGTGCGCCGCCGAAGCCATGTCGCCGCCCAGCACATTGACCGAACCGCGCTGAATGCGGCGAACCCCCGCGATCAAGCCGAGCAAGGTCGACTTGCCGACCCCATCCGGGCCGACGATGGCGAGCTTGCACCCGGGCAGAACGGTCAGAGCCAGATTGCGAAGAGCGATCACCTTCCCATAGGCATGCTGGACGCCCGACAGGCTGACGGCTGTGGCGGGCTCAGCCTCCATCGGGCAGCCTCGGCGCAAGTTCGGTCGGCCAAAGCGCGTCTGGGGTCACCGGAACATAGGCGTTGCCGGTCATCCCCGCCTTGACATAGCCGCGCTCGGAGGTGACCAGCGCCGGGTCGAGATGCAGCTTGACGCGATACATCAGCTTCTCGCGCTCGTTCGCCGTCTCCACGAATTTCGGTGTGAACTGCGCGTCGGCCGAAACGAACGACACGATCGCCGGCAAGACGTAGCCGCCTGGGCCGTCCAGCACGAGGCGGGCCTGCGAGCCCACCGCCACACGACCGGCGGAGGCCGTCGGAAGATAGATCGTCATATGGGCGTCCGAGAGGTCGAAGACCGTCAATATGCGCCCCCCGGCGCCGACGACCTCGCCGGTTCGGGCGAGACGGTACTCGACGCGGCCGGATACCGGGGCCTTCAACGTCATGTCGGCAATGGCGGCTTCGATCTGGCTGACCTGCGCCTCGGCAACCTCGACCGAGGCCTTGGCGTCCTCAACCGCGGCTTTAGCGGTCTGCAGAGACGCGCTTGAGATGTCGCGTTGCGCCGTGCGGCGATCGAGCTCGGCCTGGGTCGAAGTGTTCGTTCGCATGAGGTTGACGACCCGCTGGAGTTCGATTCGCGCAAGATTGAGTTCAGCCTCGCGCAGGGCAACACTCGCTTGCGCACTGGCGACGCTCTGATGGCTGCGATGGACGGCGGCGCGCGCGGCCGTCAACTGGGCCTGGATCTCGCTCGTATCGAGGCGGGCAAGCACGTCGCCCTTGTTGACGTTCGCGCCCTCGTCGACCAGGACTTCAGCCAGTCGCCCGGCATACTTGCTGGTGATGTCGACCCGCTCGACCTCGATCCTTCCATTCACTCGCGCCAGACCTGCTGGAACCCGGTTCTGCGTACCGAGCCAATAGACATAGCCGCCGGCCACAGCAGTGCCAACCAACACGGCGACGACTACAACGGATGATCTGCGCACCTTAGATTCCCTTAAACAGCGAGCGCCCGTCGAGCAGGCCTATCCGGCGATTTTCGATCCGCATCATTCGACCAGAGCGAGACCTGGCTTTCGCGGTGCCTCGCGCTCGAGACCCGTGGTCAGCTTGGCGAGCTCGTCGGGGCCGAGCGTCTCGCGCGCAAGAAGCTCGCGCGCACTGGTATCGAGCACGGATCGGTTGCGCTCGAGGATCGCGCGTGCCTTCTGGAAGGCGCTGTCAATCAGGTCTTTCACCATGTGATCGATGGCCTCGGCCGTCTCATCACTATAGGTGCGCGGCCGCCAGACCGGGGTCTGTCCGACGAGGAAGCTGCCGGTCTCCGGTTCATATGCGACCTGTCCGAGCTCCTTCGACATGCCGAACCGGACCACCATGTTGCGTGCGATGTCCGTCGCCTTGACGAGATCGTCCGCCGCGCCTGTCGAAATCTCGTCGAACACCAGGCTTTCGGCGGCCCGACCGCCAAGCAGCACCGCCATGCGATCCTGCAATTCGGACTGGCTCATGAGGAAGCGATCCTCGGTCGGCCGCTGGAGCGTGTAGCCGAGCGCAGCAATGCCGCGCGGGATGATCGAGACCTTCTGCACCACGTCGGTCTGGGGAAGCGCCATGGCGACGAGCGCATGCCCCATCTCGTGATTGGCGACGATCTGGCGCTCGCGTGGAATGAGAATCCGGCTTTTCTTCTCCAGGCCGGCGACGATACGTTCCACGGCCTGCGTGAAATCGTCGAGCACGGTGGCGCTCGCGCCGCGGCGCGTGGCCACAAGCGCGGCTTCGTTGACCAGATTGGCGAGATCGGCGCCAGTGAAGCCGGGCGTGAGCGCCGCGACCGCCGCGACGTCGAGTTCGGGCGCCACGCTGATCTTCTTCAGGTGCACGTTCAGTATGTCGATCCGGCCCTGACGATCGGGGCGGTCGACCAGAACCTGGCGATCGAAGCGACCTGCGCGCAGCAACGCGGGATCGAGAATCTCTGGCCGGTTCGTCGCGGCGAGAACGATAATGCCGACGCTCGGGTCGAAGCCGTCCATCTCGGCGAGCAGCTGATTGAGCGTCTGCTCCTTCTCGTCATGTCCACCGCCCGGCATATCGACGCCGCGGGCGCGACCGAGCGCATCGAGTTCGTCGATGAAGACGATGGCCGGGGCCTGCGCGCGCGCCTGCTGGAACAGGTCGCGCACGCGCGAAGCGCCGACGCCGACGAACATCTCGACGAATTCGGAACCGGTAATCGAAAAGAAGCGAACCCCCGATTCCCCGGCGACGGCACGCGCCAGAAGCGTCTTGCCGGTTCCGGGCGGACCGACGAGAAGCAGGCCCTTGGGAATGCGCGCGCCGAGCCGGCCATAGGTTGCCGGGTCCTTTAGGAAGCCGACGACTTCGGCGAGCTCCTGCTTGGCTTCATCGACGCCCGCCACATCGGCGAAGGTCACCTTTACAGACTTCTCGCCATAGACTTTCGCCCGGCTGCGCCCGATGCTCATCAGGCCGCCATGCTGTCCGGCCATCATCGGCCGCAGCAGGAATATCCAGATCAACACGAAAATCGCAGCCGGCATCAGCCAGGAGAGCAGGTTTTCGAAGAGGCCCGGCGCGGGTTTGCCGGAGAAGGAAATGTTGCTCTTGGTTAGCACGTCGGCGATCTGCGGATCGACGCGAACCGTGGAGAAATGCTGGGGCGCATCCTTCTCGATAGGCGGCTTGTAAGCGCCGGTGATCTCCGTCGGTCCGACCACCAGGTCGGCGACGCCGTCCCTTTCGATCAGGCTCTGGAACTCGCTGTACGGAATGACCTCGATGTGGCCTTGGCCGACAAGCAGATCCCGGATCAGCAGAACGGCAAAGAAGACCGCAATAAAATACAAGATGTCGAACTTGAAGACCCGCTTCGCGGGCGCTTTGTTCTCATTCTCCATGGGCCGCATTCCCGTACTTCTCTCGCGCGCGACGGCCAATGCGATTTATGTCATCAGCCAGGCGCGTTATGGATCGCCGCGTCTATTGAGCATCAGGATCGACAAGGTTCTCTGCTAAAAGTCACTTGAAGCCTGCTTGGTCGTCAAAATGCGCGCCTGGGAAGGCCGGAACTTTAACTCAGATCAAGATTGCGTCCGGAAAGGTGCTGGCCGGAGCCTTTATGCATCCCTTCGTGCATGACCGGAAATGCCGTTCGCACGCGAGGCCGAGTTGGCACGCAATGGCAAGAACTTAATCTCGATTAAAGAATCGAGCTTCCGTGCGGGCTTTATCTGAGACCTGTCTTCGCCTTTGGGCAAGAAATCATGAGCTGACCGCGCGTCGTGCTGCACGCCGGAACGAGACTGCGAAAGAACGATGATGGCCCCTGCCACAGCCCAGATGACTTCCGTCCCCGTCATCATTGCTCTCCCCGGCAATGAAGCATTTGCGCAAGCACTTGCGAACGCTGGCGCCGGCGAGCTGGGGGCGATCGAGACGCGCAGTTTCCCGGACGGCGAGAGCTATGTCCGCCTCGCGTGCGACGTCGCAGCAAAATCGGTTCTTCTGGTCTCGACGCTCGCTCGCCCCGATGAGGGCTTCCTCCGGCTCGTCTTTCTCGCTGACGCGGCCCGATCGCTCGGCGCCACCGCGGTGACGTTGATCGCTCCATATCTGGCCTATATGCGGCAGGATCGGCGTTTCCGGTCGGGTGAGGCCATCACCTCCCGAACCTTTGCGCGCCTGATCTCGTCCAGCTTCGACCGGCTCGTCACCGTCGATCCGCACCTGCACCGCTATCCGGCGCTGTCCGCGCTCTATGAAATCCCGGCGCTGACGCTGCATGCGGCGCCGCTCCTGGCGGAGTGGATCGCCGCGTCGGTTGCCGATCCGCTGATCATCGGTCCGGACGAGGAAAGCGAGCAATGGGTGTCGGCCATCGCCGCAAAGATCGGCGCGCCGCATGCGGTGCTGCGTAAGATCCGGCATGGCGACCGCGACGTCGAGATCGCGTTTCCCGACCTCTCCTCATCGAGCGGGCTGCAGCCCGTCCTGGTCGACGACATCGCCTCCTCCGGCAATACGCTCATCGAGGCGGCGCGAAAGCTGCCGCCGCTTGGATTCGCACGACCCGACGTCGCTGTCGTGCACGGCATCTTCGCCGGTGATTCCTATACGCGCCTGGCGCCGCTCTGCGGCAGGATCGTCTCCTCCGATTCGGTCAGTCATCCGAGCAACGCGATCGGGCTCGCCCGACTGGTCACGGATGCGCTGGCCATCGCCGACGCTCCCGATCCTGAACTCGTTCGTCATCGACGCCCGCCCGAGCCGCTCGACGACGTCGAACGCGCCGGCATCGATTCCTTTCCCGCCAGCGATCCTCCGTCGTGGACCGGCGGGGTTGAGTGATGCCATCGGCATCGGAAAGCAGACACATCCAGGAAAGGCAGCAGCGCATGGCCGCGACGACGTCCACAGCCTTCGAACACTCCCCAGCATTCGAACATTGGCGTGCCGGCTACGGCCCGATCACGCATAGCGACGAAACCGTCGAGCGCATTCGCGCTCTTGCGCAGTCGCCGAAGCAGAACCCGGACGCGCTTTACCGCCTGCTTGCCGCTGCCGACCGGCTGACCTCCGCCGCGATGTGGACGGTGGTTCACATGACCTATGCCAAGCGCGTCGACCTCTCCGGCGCGTCGCTGCCGCTAGAAGCCTTCAAAGCAACCCCTGAAGGCCATACCGGCGGTTCCCTGAACATGGTGCCGGCCTTTGTCGGCTACCTTGCCGCGAACACGCTCTCGGCCACCACCCGCTCCTGGGTGATGGGACAGGGCCATTGCGTCGCGGCGATCGAGGCGCTCAACGCGCTGACCGGCGACGTTTCGGATGCGCAGAAAGGGCGCTATGACCGGAGCGAGAAAGGGTTGTCCCGGCTCGCCGCCGACTTCTATTCCTATGCTATCAATGCCGAGGGCCGTCCGGCGGTGCCGATCGGCAGCCATGCCGGACCGAACACGGCCGGCGCCATTTCCGAGGGCGGATATCTCGGCTTCGCCGAGGTCCAGTACGTCCATGCCCCGCTACCCGGAGAGAGCCTGGTCGCTTTCGTGAGCGATGGCGCCTTCGAGGAGCAGCGCGGCTCGGACTGGACGGCGCGCTGGTGGCGAGCTGAGGATAGCGGTCTCGTCGTGCCGATCATGATCCTTAACGGCCGACGCATCGAGGAGCGGGCGCAGATTGCGCAGCAGGGCGGCGCCGATTGGCTCGCTGATCATCTCAGGCTCAACGGATTCGATCCGTTCGAGATCGACGGTCGCGATCCCGCGGCCTTCGTCTGGGCGATCCTGACGGCCGAGGAGCGCCTTGGCCGTTTTGCGGGCGATCCCGCCCGCGTCTATCCCGCTCCCATTCCCTACGCCATTGCCAATACCGTGAAAGGCTTCGGCTTTCCAGGCGCTGGCACGAACGCCGCGCACAATCTCCCGCTTGCCGGAAATCCGTCCCGCGACGAGGCCGCGCGAACTGCGTTCAACGAAGCGGCGCGGGTTCTGTTCGTCCCGCAGGAGGAGATCGCCGAGGCCGTTTCAGCAATTGCGATTCACCAGGAGCAGAAGCGTCCCCCGGAGAGCCGGCATCCGCTGGCGTCGCGCCGGCCGTCTGCGCCGAGCCTGCCGCAGCCGCAATGGACCGACAAAAGCGCGCCGGCCGATTGCGCCATGCATGCGCTCGACCGCTGGTTCGTGAGCCTTGTCAACGCAAATCCGTCGCACAGGGTGCGCGTCGGCAATCCGGACGAACTGCGCTCCAACCACATGGGTGCCACCCTTGACCGCCTCCGCCACCGCGTCAATACGCCCGAAGCCGGCGTCGCCGATGCCGTTGATGGCGCCGTGATCACCGCACTCAACGAGGAAGCGGTCGCCGCCGCGGCCCTTGCGAACAAAGGCGGGATCAACCTCATCGTCAGCTACGAAGCCTTCGCGATGAAGATGCTCGGTGGCCTGCGTCAGGAGATCATCTTCGCGCGCCACCAACGCACGGTGGGCCAGAGCCCGGGCTGGATTTCCGTGCCGCTTGTCGTCACCTCGCATACCTGGGAGAATTCCAAGAACGAGCAGTCGCATCAGGATCCGACCGTCGGCGAGGCGCTGCTCGGCGAGATGTCGGACACCGCGCGTGTGCTGTTTCCGGTAGACGCCAACAGCGCCGTCGCCACCATGGCCTCGGTGTTCGAGGGGCGCGGCCAGGTCGCCTGCGTGATCGTCTCAAAGCGCGACATGCCGCACCGCTTCGACGGCGCTGCCGCCGTCCGTTTCGTCGCCGACGGCGCTGCCCACATCGAGGGACAGGTTGACGGCGCCGAGCTGCAGATCGTTGCGATCGGCGCTTACCAGCTCGAAGAGGCGCTCAAGGCGGCGAACCGCCTGAAAGAGCATGGACGGCGGGTCGTGGTGACGGCGATCAACGAGCCCGGTCGCTTCAGGATCCCCCGCGATCCCATCGAGGCGCGTTTTGTGGCGTCCGACGAGGAGCTCGTGCGCCTCTTCCCGGTCGATGTCCCGCGCCTGATCGTCTCGCACACACGGCCCGAGCCGATGCTCGGCCTGCTGCGACGGCTCGACAGCGGTCCGAAACACACTGTGGCCCGCGGCTATATCAGCCGGGGCGGCACGCTGGATGTCGCGGGCCTGCTGTTCGCCAATCGCTGCAGTTGGGCGCATCTGATCGATGCCGCCGCACCTTTGGCTGGGTGGTCGCGCCGCGACTTCCTGACAGTCGCCGAACGCAATGCCATCGATGGGAAAGGCTCGCCCGCCGATCTCACCACTCCTACCAAATGAAGGACGCCATGCTGACACTTACGTCCCTCGGCGGCGCAGGCACCGTCACCGGCTCGAAACATCTGCTCACCAACGGCGACAAACGCATCCTGATCGACTGCGGTCTGTTTCAGGGCCTCAAGAACCTGCGCGAGTTAAACTGGGAACCGCTGCCGATCGACCCTTCGAGCATCGACGCCGTTATCCTGACGCACGCCCATCTTGACCATTCGGGCTACCTTCCCAAGCTTGTGCGCGACGGCTTCAAGGGAAAGATCTATGCGACGGCGGCAACGCGCGATGTGGCAGAGCTCATCCTCAAGGACAGCGGCCACCTGCAGGAGAAGGACGCCGAATACGCCAACAGAAAAGGCTTCTCGAAACACAAGCCGGCGCTCGCGCTCTACGGCATCCGGGATGCCGAGCGCAGCCTTGAATTCTTCTCGCCCGTGCCCTTCGACAAGCCGGTCAAGCTCCCGTTCGGCGCGACGCTGACTTTCCGTCATGCCGGGCACATCCTGGGCGCCGCCACCGCCGAGATCGAATGGGGCGGACGCCGTGTCGCCTTCTCCGGCGATCTCGGCCGCTATGACGATCCGGTTCTTCCCGATCCGGCCCCTGTACCGGAGGCGGACTATGTGTTGATCGAATCGACCTACGGCAACCGCATGCACGATCCTGCCGATCCCACCGAAGCGCTCGGCGCCGTCGTCGAGCGAACAGTCGCGCGCGGCGGGACGGTCGTCGTTCCCGCCTTCGCCGTGGGTCGCGCGCAATCGCTCCTTTACCATCTCTGGAAGCTCAAAAGTACTGGGCGCCTGGCGAAGGTGCCTGTCTATCTCGACAGCCCGATGGCAATCGACGCCACCGACCTCCTCCACGCCCACCGTGGGGACCACCGCCTGACCCCGGAGCAATGTAAGGAGGTCTGCGCGATTGCGACCTACACCCGCGACGTCGACGGCTCGAAGGGCATCACGGCAAGCCCGTATCCCAAGGTGGTTATCTCGGCGAGTGGCATGGCCACCGGCGGGCGCGTGCTTCATCATCTGAAGGCGTTCGCGCCGCATGCACGCAATACGATCCTGTTCTCCGGTTTCCAGGCGGCCGGCACCCGCGGTCGTGCTATGCTGCAAGGCGCGCAGGAGACCAAGATCCATGGTGAATGGATTCCCGTTCGCGCCGCGGTCGAGGAACTGTCAATGCTGTCGGCGCATGCTGATTCCAGCGAGCTGATGCGGTGGTTGTCGGGCTTCCGCCGACCGCCGTCCCGGGTCTTCATCGTGCACGGCGAAGACGAAGGCTCCGAAGCGCTGCGCGTTCGCATTGACCGGGAGCTCGGATGGGATGCCGTCGTTCCCCGCCAGAACCAGAAGTTCGATCTATGACGTTCGCCGACACGACAATTCCCGCTCAACCGACCCTGCGGGCGAGGCGCATCCGCCTGCACACGCAGCATCAGGCCGTCGTCGTCATGCGCACCGATTGCCACGTCTGCCGGTCGGAGGGTTTGTCGGCGCGCTCACAAGTCCTTGTCTCCAACGGCAGCGGCGAGGTTCAGGCGACGCTGTTCCAGGTCGACGGTGACGGTCTAATCGCCCTCGACGAAGTCGGCCTCTCCGAAACCGCCTGGGAGCGGCTTGGCCTTGCCGACGGTGACGCGGTCAGGGTCAGCCATGCACCCGCGATCGACTCGCTGGCGAGCGTGCGTCAGCGCATCTACGGCAATCGGCTCGATTCGCGCGCCTTCGCAGAAATCCTGCGCGACATGGTCGCCGGGCGTTACACGGAAGTCCACCTAGCCGCTTTCCTCACGGCCAGCGCCGCCCTCCCCCTCGACGAGAACGAAACTGCCGACCTGACCGGCGCCATGGTGGACGTCGGCGAGCGGATGCGCTGGGACGCGCCAATCGTGGTCGACAAGCATTGCGTCGGCGGCCTTCCCGGCAACAGGACAACCCCGATCGTGGTCGCGATCGTCGCCGCGAACGGCTTGCTCATGCCCAAGACCTCGTCACGCGCCATCACCTCTCCGGCCGGCACCGCCGACACGATGGAAACGCTGGCGCCGGTGGAGCTCGACATCGCGACATTGAGGCGCGTCGTCGAACGCGAAGGCGGCTGCATCGCCTGGGGCGGCGCTGTGCATCTGAGCCCCGCCGACGACATTTTCGTCCGCGTCGAGCGCGAGCTCGACGTCGACACCGAAGGCCAGCTGGTCGCCTCCGTGCTGTCCAAAAAGATAGCGGCGGGGTCTACCCACGTCGTGATCGACATTCCCGTCGGGCCGACCGCCAAGGTGCGCGGTGAGAACGCGGCCGCTCAGCTCGGCCTGCGTCTCAACGCTGTTGCCTCACGGTTCGGGCTCGCCACGACTTGCATCCAGACGGACGGCTCGCAGCCCGTCGGTCGCGGCATCGGGCCGGCACTAGAAGCGCTGGACGTGCTCGCCGTATTGCAGAACGCAGCGGACGCCCCTGACGACCTGCGCCGCCGGGCGGCGACGCTGGCCGGTGCCGCACTCGAGATCGGCGGCAAGGCCGAACGGGGAGAAGGCGTCGTCCGCGCGCTCGAAACGCTCTCAAGCGGGAGGGCCTGGTCGAAGTTCGAGGCGATCTGCCGGGCGCAGGGCGGCCCTCGTACGCCACCGCGGGCGCCCAATGTCTATCCCCTGCTCGCGCCGCATACCGGGCGCGTCGTTCACATAAACAACCGCAAACTCTCGCGGCTTGCCAAGCTCGCTGGCGCACCCGAATCGAAGGCGGCGGGCGTTCACATGGAGGTTCGGCTCGGCGACGACATCGATCGGGGCCAGCCCCTGCTTCATGTCCATGCCGAGACGACGGGCGAGCTCGCCTATGCGCTCGATTATGCCGCGCGCGCAGGCGACATCGTCGAGGTCGAGACTTGAGATGGCGGCGCCCGGGAGGACGCCACCGGCGGAGTCCGCCCGAGGAATTCCCACTCGCCCATCGTCTGATGCATTGGACCGTGCTTGTCCTTTGCCTCGTACAGGTGCCGACGGCCTGGGCAATCCAGCGCACGCATATGGCGCACCTGTTCATGAAACCGCGCCCCTTCGACCTGTTCCTGCATCAGGTCCATGCCTGGAGCGGCTGGGCAATCCTTGGTCTTGTACTGGCGCAACTGGTCATGCGCCTTGCCTATGGCAGACCGCCGCCTGCCCGAGGCATGTCGGTCGTCGAGCGCATCATTGCCGCCGTTATGCATGTCGCGCTCTACGCCGTCTTGATCGCGCTGCCGGTCACCGGCACGATCGCCATGTATGTCACGTTCCGGATTGCGCCGGTTCACAGCCTGCTGAGCTGGACGTTGCTCGTTCTTGTCCTCCTTCATGCCGCAGCGGCGCTCTGGCATCATTTCTGGCGCCGCGACGACGTCCTTTGGCGCATGATCCGGAAGCCGCGATGATGCCGACTTCGTTTCATGGCCGTCAGCCCGCGGGAAGCTGACAGTGGACCCGTTGATCGCCAGGTTGGGCTTGGCGCTCGCCATTGGCCTGCTGGTAGGTCTCGAGCGTGGCTGGCGCGAGCGCGACGCCCCGGATGGCGCGAGAACGGCCGGTATCCGCACCTATGCCATTACCGGTCTTCTTGGCGGCCTGTTCGCCGCGCTCGCCAAGAGCGTCGCGGCACCATCGGTGCTGATCGCAGGGCTGCTGGCCTTCACCGCGGTCTTTGCCTGGTACAAGAGCCGCGAAGCCATTCAGGATGCGGATTTCAGCGTGACCGGTGTTGTCGCGGCCCTGGGCGTGTTCGTGCTCGGAGCACTGGCGGTTGCGGGGGATCACCGCGCCGCTGCCGCCGGAGGCACCGCACTTGCCGTCCTCCTCGCCAGTCGCGATCTGCTGCATGGTCTTCTCAGGCGCCTCTCCTGGATCGAGTTGCGCGCCGCGCTGGTGCTGGCGGTGATGACGGCGATCATCCTGCCGCTCCTCCCTGCGCAGGCGATCGATCCGTGGGGCGGCTTCAATCCGCAACAGATCTGGCTCTTCACAGTGCTGACTGCTGCAATCTCGTTCCTCGGCTATATTGCCGTCCGCCTGTTCGGAACCACACGTGGAGTGCTGGTGGGCGGATTGGCGGGGGCAGTGGTATCATCGACGGCGGTGACGCTGGCGCTCGCGCGTACGGCAACCGCAGGCGGCAATCCTTGGCCGCTGGCCGGAGCCGCCACGCTCGCCGCCGCCGTCTCGGTGCTCCGTGTTGCCGGCATCGTCGCGATCGTCTCACCATCAGTGCTCGGCGTCGCAGGACTTGCCATTCTTGCCGCGGTTCTGACTTTCGTGATGTGCGGCGGGGTGTTTCTGTCGCGCGGTGCAGTTCCAACCGACGCTGGACAAATGCCACGCAACCCCTTCGAATTGTGGGCACTGCTGGCCTTTGCGATCCTGTTTGCTGTGGTTTCGACCATAAGTGCTGCAGTTTCGGTCGGGAACACTGGTGGCATGGTGGTCACGTCGGCGATCACCGGCACCTTCGATATCGACGTTGCCGTGCTGAGCGCATTGCGGCTCCTTGGTGTCTCGGCAGACAGAGAGACTGTGGGGCACGCCGTGCTGCTCGCCCTGACAACGAACGCGGCTGGACGGTTGGTTGTCGCGGCCGGGACGGGGCCGGTGCGTTTTTGGCTCCCGATCGCGGTCGCCACCATTACGGCAGTCGGCTTGGGCTTCCTCGTCTTCGCGACACTTCCGCATTTCGACTGGCCTGGTACGCCGTCGTGATTGGTCTCATCATGACGACAACACTATCTGGCTGGAACGGCTTTACAGCATCGGATTGGCATTGATCCCGATCAAACAGGAAAACTTCCTGATGCGCTAGAGTTGAATCGAGGTGATTTGAGGTGGCTCTGGTGGCGAACATTTGCGAACGATTGAGAACGGCTGTCGTGGCCGCGTTGGTATTCGCCTTTCTGACGGCGTCCTTGACGACTGCCCACACCTTGCCGTGTCCAGACCCGGCCAATACTCAAACCGTTTCGGCAAGCGCCAACGTGGACGGCGTTCTCGTGCATGCAGGTTATCATGGTAGCGGCAAGAGGACCGACAGAAGCCTCGATCAGTGCTGCCAAAAATACTGCCTCAAGTGCTTCAGCCTTGTGCCGCCTGCCGCCCTCTTCGATGGTGCCCCCGTGGTGAGGGATCATGCATTGCCGATCGAGACCCAATCGGCCGGCATTTCTGTCCATCCTTCCCACGGGCCTCCCCGAAGCTGATCTGACCGAAACGACCCGATCGCGCATTGGGTCGCCGACCAGCGTCCGAAAGACGCACCGATCAGCTTGCCTGCCGATGCAGGCCACATCAGGAGTGAACCATGAACAGACGTCGTTTTCTCACAACGATCATGACCGGGACCGCCGCCGTCGGCGCGGCTTCCGTCATCCGCCCCTTCGGCGCCCTGCCTCAGGCCTCGGCCGCCGCGCCACCGCTCAGGCTCGGAATTGCCAGCCGCACGATCGAGGTCAACGGCAAGGCAGCACGCGTGTTCGGATTGATGCAGCCTGACGGCAAGCAAGGGATCCAACTGGACGCTGGATCGAGTTTCGATGTCGAGCTTGCAAACGTGATCGATGAACCGACCATGATCCACTGGCACGGCCTGACGCCGCCCTGGAAGATGGACGGCGTGCCGGACAATCCGATGGCCCTAATCAAGGCAGGCGAGGTCGTGCGCTATACCTTCCCTGTCGGTGCCGGCGGCACGCACTGGATGCACGCGCACACGCTTCAGGAGCAGAACCTGCTTGCCGCGCCACTTGTCGTCCGCACCGCGGCCGACAGGGAACGGGATGAACAGAACGTCGTCATCCTCCTGCACGACTTTTCCTTTACGCCGGCCGAGGAACTGCTGGCCAGGCTCAAGAGCGGACAAGCCCACGACGCCCGGTCGAGTGTACCTGCGACAGGGCAAGGGAAAATGGCCGGAATGCCGATGATGGATCATTCCGCCATGGGGCACGGCAATATGGAGATGGATGGCATGAACAAGGGCGGCATGCCCGGAATGGACATGGGCACAATGGGGGCCATGGACCTCAACGACATCGATTATGATGCCTACCTGGCCAACGATCGAACGCTCGACGATCCCGAAGTCGTGCAAGTGGAAAAAGGCGGCCGCGTCCGCCTGCGCATTATCAATGGCGCGACTGCCACAGCCTTCACCATCGACACCGGCGTCGTGCAGGGAACGCTCGTTGCTGTCGACGGCCAGGAGGTCGAACCGGTCGACGGCAAAACATTCCCGATCAGCATGGGTCAACGCCTCGATATCCGCTTGGAACTGCCTCAAGGAGCCGGAACCTATCCTGTTCTGGCCCTGCGGGAAGGGGCAATGGAACGCACGGGCGTGATCCTCGCCACAGCCGGAGCCCCCATCCAGCGTATCGCTCCCATTGCCGAGGCCGACGGTCCGATCGTGGGCAATTCCCTCGAGCAGCGCCTGCGGGCCGTAAGGCCGCTGGCCGTTCGTCCGGCAGACAGACGTTTCGAGATCGCCCTGACCGGCCAGATGCAAAGCTATGTATGGGGCATGGACGGCGCCTCGGATATGCGCACGCGTCAAGGGGAGCGGATAGAGATCACGATGCGCAACGCATCCATGATGGCGCATCCGATGCACCTGCACGGTCATCATTTCCAGGTAACCAACGTGAACGGCACCGCAATCTCCGGGGCCGTGCGCGATACGGCGCTAGTGCCACCCGGCGAAACCCTGACCTTCGTCTTCGATGCCAGCAATCCGGGCAAGTGGCCGCTGCACTGCCATCACCTCTACCACATGGCGACCGGCATGATGGCCTACGTCACCTATGAGGATCTTGGCTAGAACCTGTCGTTGCCTGGTGCCGGAATCCGAGCCGGCACCACGACGACTGTGCATCCTTAACCTCGATCAAAGATGCAGCCGCCGAGCGCTGGCATACAAAATGGTGCTCTTTCCTCTTAAGGCGGCGGGAAGCGGCGCGATCGAACTTTCGTTTCTAAGGATTTCTGGAATGACACAGCACAGTTCCATCCGGGTTGCCGTGAACGGCTATGGCGTAATCGGCAAGCGGGTGGCCGACGCCGTGCGTCTTCAGGCTGATATGGAACTCGTCGGTGTCTGCGACATCGCGAGCGACTGGCGCCTGCGCCCGCTTGAAGAGAAGGCGATTCCGCTCTACGCGGCGTCCGATGAGACGGCTGGCCCGATGAGGGCATCCGGCTTGTCGGTCGCCGGTACGCTCGATGCGCTGCTCCAGACCGCGGACATCGTCGTCGACTGCACACCCAAGCGCGTCGCCGCAACCAACGTCGAGCGGTACCGGGCCCGCGGCATCAAGTTCATCGTCCATGGCGGCGAGAAACACGCCGTGACCGGACACTCTTTCGTCGCAGAAAGCTCCTTTGCGAGCGCGATCGGCCGCCAGTCGACGCGCGTTGTGTCCTGCAACACGACCTCCATCGTTCGCACGCTTTCCGTCTTGAAGCGGGCCGGCCTGCTCAAACGCGCGCGCGGCACGCTGCTGAGGCGCGCCACCGATCCGTGGGAAAGCCATGAAGGCGGGATCATGAACACGCTCGTGCCCGAGCCCGAGATCCCGAGTCATCAGGGACCAGACGCCCAGAGCGTCGACCCCGACCTCGACGTGGTGACCATGGCCGTCAAGGTTCCCGAGACGCTGGCGCATCTCCATTATTGGTCCGTCCAGATGACCCGGGCGGCCGAGAAGGAGGAGGTGCTCGGGGCTTTCGGCGCTTCGTCGCGGATCGCGCTGATCCGAACCACGGACGGGCTCACCGCGATCAATACCGTGAAGGAGCTGATGGCCGACCTCGGCCGACCGCACGACAATCTCTACGAGGTGGCGCTCTGGGAAGACATGCTGCGCACGGAAGGCGACGAGCTGTTCTACGCCTACATGGTCGACAACCAGGCGATCGTCATTCCCGAGACGATCGATGCCATCCGTGCCTTGACCGGCCTCGCATCGGGTGCCGACTCTTCAATCGCGCTGACGAACGCGTCGCTCGGCATCCGGCAGCGGTTGTTCTAACGCGATGCGCGGCGGCCGCCTATAACCGGGGTAAAGCGCGTGAGCTCGCGGTTTTTCAGGATCGTCGCCGCCGCAGTCTCATTGACTCTGCTCTATCTAGCCGAGCGGCGCCGCGGCGTCGCCGCCGATGCCTCGGCCCTGCCAGTTCGCCTACGCCAGACGCTCGATGAGCTCGGCGGAACCTTCATCAAGATCGGTCAGGCCCTCAGCATGCGGCCCGACCTGTTCCCGGAGGACTATCTCAGGCAACTGCGCGACCTGCGCGAGCGTGCCCGGCCATTTTCCTCGACAGAGGCCAGGGCGGAACTTGAGCGCGCCTTGCGCCGGCCGGTCGAACAGGTGTTCCAGACATTCGACAGCGAACCTTTCGCAGCCGCTTCGATCGCCCAGGTCCATCGCGCCACCCTGCCCGACGGCCAGGAGGTGATCGTCAAGATAAGGCGCCCGCACATGCGGGAGCGGATCGACAGCGACATGCGGATACTCGTTGCCGTTGCCCGGATCGCCGGCGCGGCGATCCCGAGCTTCCGCCGCCTGCAGCCCGAGCGCCTCGCCCGCGAAATGTGGGCCAATCTCCGGCGCGAGACTGACCTTCTCCAGGAAGCGCGAAACATTCGACGATTTTCTGATGCCTACAGGCAGCGCACCGACGTCTACGTGCCGGAAGCATTCGAAACGCTATCAAGCGAAGCAATCCTCGTCCAGGTCATGAGCCATGGCCGATCGATCGAGGATTCGGCCATATCGCAGGACGGTTCGCGGATCGCGGGCGTCCTGGTCGATTTCTATCTTGAGCAACTGCTGACGACCGGTCTGTTTCATGGCGATCCGCATCCCGGCAATCTCTTCGTTATGGAGGACGGCCGGATCTGCTTTCACGATTTCGGGCTCGTGGGCCATCTTGACCACACGACACGGCGCAATCTCGGGATCTTTCTCCAGGCGTTCGTTCACCAGGACGCCGGATGGATGCTCGACGCGGCCATCGCTCTTTCGCTGATCGACCGGCAGGCGGAACGCACGGCATTCGTGCAGGGTATCGAAGAAATCCTCAGCGACTATTCCTCGCTGCCGCTGAAGGACTGGTCTATCGCCGATGCTTTCCTCAGGGTGATGCGGCTCGGTGACGGCGCCCGCGTCGTCGTTCCCTATAACCTCATGGTTTTCGTCAGGGCGCTTTTTCTGATTGAGGGCTGCCTGCGCCGGCTCGATCCCAACTTCAATGTGCTGGATACGATCATTGCCAAAGGCGAGGCCGCGTTGGCGCACACGCTGGGCGGCAGGCCTGACCCGGCAGCCATGGCGCGTCTCAAAACCGAGCTGGCGCTCTCCGCAGAGGACCTGCCCTCGCTGTTGGCCTCCTGGCTTCATCGCGCCCATCAGGACGGCGGAGACCTAGCCCTTGGTGTGCGTGTCCATCAATCGGACGAAACCGAGCGGCGGCTCGACCGCCGGGCGGCTCTCGCGGCGCTGGCGCTTCTGTCGGCTGGAATGCTGGTCACGTCCGCGCTGTTGGCGCAAGCGCATATTGGACCTGAGGTGATAGGGCTGCCCGTCACGGCCCTGATCGGATTTATCGTGGCGATCTGGATCTGCATGCGCGTCCTGCGGTGGATTAACATACTGTGGCGACGATGAGCGCTGCGTCGGTGCGGGCGCACCTGCACCGCCGCGCGCAGCGGACGGGCGGAGATCACAGGACCGTGGAAGCCGAAGATCCTGGGATCGAACGAACGCTGCTACTCCACTCCTCAACCTTCGCGGAAAACATAGGCACACGGGACGACGGCGATGGCGCTTATTGGGAACGAAGCCTGGGCGATCGCCTACTTGGTAGTGGAATGGACAATCCGCATTGTCATGGTTTTTGTCGTGCCCTTTCGACGTTCGCCCGACGCCGCGCGCAGCTGGCTGCTGCTAATATTTTTCCTGCCCCTTCCTGCACTTGCGGTCTATCTTGTTATCGGCAGACCGACCTATCCCCGCTGGCGCAGGGAACGCTTCGCCAGATTGCCGGAGGTCCTGGTCGCGGCATCGAAAGAGATTGCCCATTCTCACTTCTGCCGCCGTCCCGACTTGCCAGGCTCGCTGGCGGGACCGGCGCTCCTGATTGAAACCCTCGGCCAGTTCCCCGCGCTTTCTGGCAACAACGTCGAACTTCTTTCCAATTATGAGGGTGTTATCGACCGCATGGTCGTCGACATCGATCATGCGGAACGAACTGTCCATCTCCTGTTCTACATATTCGCAGACGACCGGACGGGTCTGCGCGTAATAGAAGCATTGGAACGGGCGGTCCTGCGAGGTGTCACATGCAGGGTACTGATTGATGCCATCGGGTCCCGGCAATGGCGGCACCAGGTGACGAGGCTGCTAACCCGAGCAGGTGTGGACGTTCAATTCGCTCTGAAGGTGGGGATCTTTCGGCGCAGATCGGCGCGTGCCGACCTGCGTAATCACCGTAAGGTTGCCGTCATAGACAGCCGCATCGGCTATATCGGCTCCCAGAACATAACAAACGCCCTATCTGCCTCCAACATCGCAAACGAGGAGTTGGTCGCACGAGTTGTCGGCCCGATCACGACAGAGCTGCAAGCCGTCTTTGTCGCCGACTGGTTCATGGAAACGGAGGAGGAACTGGCGGTATCCGCCCTTTTTCCACACCATCATCCCGATGCCGGGGCCGTTGCACAGGTCCTTCCAAGCGGTCCTGACTACCCGAACGCAGGGATTGGCAATGTAATTGCGGCTCTGGTTCACGGCGCAAGCAAGCGTGTCGTGATCACGACGCCCTACTTCGTCCCGGACGAACCTCTCCTTCAAGCACTCAAAACCGCCGTGCTGCGTGGGGTGGAGGTGCGTTTGCTGGTCTCGCGTCTCACGGATCACATCCTGGTGAAATTGGCGCAGCAATCCTACTACTCCGAACTCCTCCAGGCCGGTGTCCAAGTGCATCTCTATGAGGAGGTCTTTCTGCACGCCAAGCATATGACGTTTGATGATGAGATCTCGCTGCTGGGTTCCAGCAATGTCGACATCCGCTCTTTTGTCCTAAACGCCGAGGTAAGCCTTATCGTTTTTGACAAGGGTGTCACGGAACAGTTGCGCCGTGAGCAAGTGCGCTGCTTCGACAACACCGCGACGCTCACGCTCGACGGTTGGGAAAAACGTCCAATGATCCACAAGATTGGCGAGAACCTGGCGCGGCTGGCGAGCCCTCTCCTGTGAACAGCATCAGCGGCTTCCAAATGGAGCAATCGAACGCAACGCGATGCCCCACTTCGGCTGCGGGTGCATATGGGCGTATTCGTCGTGCGGATCTTGCTCTACGCTCGCACTTGGCACGGCAAACGCCGGCAATGCGACCGTACAGCGATCACGCCAGTGCGGGCCTGGCTCGCCTGCGCCACATCAGCGCCAGGAGATAGAGGGAGATCACCGCACCGCCGAAGCAGAACACCGAGATATAGGCGTAGGAGAAGAACGCATAGGTGATGACGAGGACGCCGGCGACGAGCAGGCCGAAAATCTTGATCTCCCAGCCTCGCACCAGCAGGAAGGGCACGATGACGACAGCAACGTAGATCGCGTAGGTCACGGTCCGGGAGACGAGCCCGTCGAGCAGATTGATGTCCTGATAGCGAACTGCCCAACGCAGGAAGGTCGTTGCCAGCCAGCCGTCATGGACAAAGTACGGAATGAACTGCAGGCCGCCCAGCATCGCGCCCGCGATGACGAACAAAAGGATGAGGTTCCGGCGCCCACCGCCCTCCAGGAAGTAGGCCGACAGAGGTACCCAGATCGGCCAGGCAATCCAGGTGAAGAACATGTAGAGCAAGGAATACTGGCCGACGCGATGCGTGTTGCCTGCGTGGCCCTCGATCCAGATCAAACCCTCCACCAGTTGCTGCAGACCGAACAGAAGCGGAAGGGTTGCGATCATCAGATAGCGGCGATCTGCCCGCCAGGCCGACGCGCCCGCCACCGCGCCGCCCGGGATGAGGACGGCGGCGGCACCCAGACTGACCTCCGCGGAAAGGCACATCTCAGGCTACCCCTACCAGATTGACCGGGCGACCGGCCGCAAAGCCTTCGATGTTGGCAAGGGTGGTGTCGATGATACGTCGCAGCGCCGCGTCGGTGTTGTAGGCGTTGTGCGGCGTGACCAGAACGTTCGGAAAGCGCAGCAGCACGTGGTTGGCGACAAGCGCCTTGAGATCGACCGTATCGACCGCCATGTTCTGGCGGAAGATCTCGGCCTCCTCACGGATCAGCGGCTCCTGCGGCAGCACGTCGAGACCGGCCGCGCGCAACTTGCCGCTTGCCAGCGCCCGCACCAGCGCCTCCGTGTCGACCACATTGCCGCGCGCGGTATTGATGAGGATGGCGCCGTCCTTCATAACGTCGAACTGCCGTTCGCCGATCATCCCGACGGTGTCCGGTGATGATGGTACATGCAACGTCACCACATCGGCCTGCGCCAGGACCTCGTCGAGCGCGCCATAGGTGAAGCCCAGCCGTGTCGCGGCGGCAGCGTCCTCGACCTGATCGAAGGCGAGGACCTTCATGCCGAAGCCATGCGCGATCTCGATCGTGCGGCGGCCGATGCGCCCTGTTCCAACAACCGCAATGACCTTGTCCCGCAACTCAAGACCACGCATGCCGGCCATCGAGAAACCGCCGCGGCGGGTCAGCGCGACACTCTCGACGATGTTGCGCGCAAGCGCCAGCAGCAGCGCGAAGGCGTGCTCGGCGACCGTCGCATCCCCGTAATCCGGCACATTGGCAACGGCGATACTTCGCTCTCGACAGGCGGTCAGGTCGATATGATCGTATCCCGCCGAACGGGTCGCGATGAGTTTCAGATCGGGCAATCGATCGATGATGCCGGAATCAAGGCGGGACGCCACGAAAGGGCTGATCACCTCCGCGTCCTCGAATTCGCCGACCGTGGTGATATTCAGCGGAGCCGTCGTGCAGCGGACGTCGTGCCGGCGCATCAGTTTTGCGCAGGCTTTCTTCTCCCAATCCTCCGCTTCGAACAGAACAACCCTCATCGAGGCTCCTTCTCCACTGTCAAATCATCCTTAAACCCCGATCCCACGACACTGTCGACCACCATCCGCACGACGTCGATTTCCTCCTGCGAGCGCATGGTCCCTGCGACGTGCACCCGACCCGCGGCGACATGGAGTTCCGGCTGTCGGCGCAGCACGGCGCCCGCCTCCTCGAGGCGGGCGCGCAGAGCCCGCGAGACCGCCGCATCGCCCCTGATCTCCGCATCCGGTCCGCCCGCCGAAATGACCTTGAGCAGGTCCGCCCTGCTGACGATGCCCACCAGCCGTGCGTCGCGCAGCACCGGCAGACGCTTGATCCGGTTGAGGCCGAGCAGCATCGCCACTTGCGACAGCGGGGCATCCTCGTCGATGGACAAAACCGGGGCCGACATCAGCGCACCGACCTTCCAGCTGCGGCTCTTGACGTAGGCCCGCGCACGCTCTTGCACTCCGCCGTCACCGAGAGGTGTGCCGAGCTCGGAGCGCCGCAGCAGGTCGCCTTCCGTGACCATGCCGATCAAGGCTTGTGCGTCGTCGAGCACCGGCAGGCCGCTGACATGTTCGGTGAGCATGATCTGCGCGGCGTGCCAGACGCTGTGCTCCGGGCTGATGGTGACCAATCGCGTCGACATCACATCTTGCACACGCATCCTCGTCCCTCGTCAACGCAAATAGGCTTCGGTGACGTAGCGGCGCATCATCCGATGAGAATTGAAGGACGACCCGATCTTGCTGATGGCTTGCTTCATCATCCAGATCCAGCGTCCCCGGTCACCGTGATAGAGGGGAAGCACCACAGCCCGCAGCTTGTCATAGAGCGCTCCCGCATCGCTCGCCTCGGCACCATTGCTGGGGATCGACCAGCCCGTCACACTCTCGACACAGCCCTCGATCCACCAACCATCGAGGACGCTCAGGTTGAGCGCGCCGTTGAGGGCGGCCTTCATGCCGCTCGTGCCGGATGCTTCGAGCGGCGGCAGCGGCGTGTTCAACCAGACATCGCAACCGGCGACCAACGCGGCGGCAACGTCGAGATTGTACCCAGGCATGAATACCGCCGGGATCGTGCCTTCAAGTGCATCGATATGCGCCCCCAGCGCGCGTATCGCTTCCTGCCCGCCGCCATCGTTCGGATGCGCAAGGCCGGCCAGGACGATCTGGAAAGGTTGAGCGTTCGCGATCTCGCGCAAGCGCTCCATGTCGGAGAAGATGAGCTCGGGCCGCTTATAGGCGGTCATGCGCCGCGCATATCCGATCAGCGGCAGGTCGGGACGCAATTGCCTCCCCGTCGCCTGCGCGATCCGTGCCAGCAGATCATGCTTTGCGTCCCCGTGTGCCGACCACAAGGCGTTGTCGCCGATCTGATCGGCGAAGGCGAGGACCTCGGGCTCGTGCGCCCAGTTTGAGAATTGCTGCTCGAACAGTCTGGCAATGGCGCCATGCGTCCATCGATGGACATGAACGCCATTGGTGATCGAGGCGATCGTATAGCCTGGGAAGAGTTTGCGCGTCGTCTCCGCGTGCCGGCGGGCGACACCGTTGACATAGCCGCTGAGATTCAGCGCCAGATGCGTCATATTGAGCTGATCGGCGCCGGCGAGGTGCGCCAGGATATCGCGTTCAATGTAGTCGCCGAGCACGCGCTCAACGAGGTCATAGTCGAATTTGTCGAACCCGGCTTCCACAGGCGTGTGCGTCGTGAACACGCAGCGCTCGCGAACCGCCGAGACGTCGTAGCTGTCGATCGGATCGGACGCGTGAACGCCGTCTGGCCGCCGCGTTCCTTTTAGAAGGGGCAGGGTTAGCAGCGCTGCATGGCCTTCGTTGAGGTGATATTTCTCGATGCGGAAGCCGAGCGCACGCAGCACGCTCTGGCCGCCGACGCCGAGCACGATCTCCTGCTTCAGCCGATAGGCCTGGTCCCCACCATAAAGCGCATCGGTGATCCGGCGATCCTCCACGGCGTTCTCCGCGAGATCCGTGTCGAGCAGCAGCACCGGGATGACATGCCCCAGCTGGCATTCCAGCGCATAGAGCCAGGGGCGCACCCACACCGCACGTCCCTCGATTGACACAGCTACCATCTGCGGCAAGGCGGTCGCAAAGTCTTGGGGCGACCACGGATCAGCATGGCTGACCTGCGCATGACTGTTGTCGATCTCCTGCCGCGCATAACCCTGGCGGCTCACGAGCGTAACGAACACCATTGGTAGATCGAGATCAGCCGCCGAGCGCGCCGAGTCCCCGGCGAGCACACCCAGCCCGCCGCTGTAAGTATGCATCTCGGCGCGAAGCGCGATCTCCATCGAGAAATACGCAAAGCGCGTCCGCTGAACAGCCCGATCCAGAAAATCCAAGAGTACCCTCCCGGTGTGAGGAAGCCCGCTTGTCGGCGTCACTCGCGCGATCGACGGATTATTTCTTCTTCTTGGCAGAATCTGCGACCTCATCCGTCGCTTCGGGCTCGGCGCCCTCCCCCACGATCTCGGCTTCGGCGCGCAGCCAGTGCTCTAGGTCGTGACCTTTCGGACAACCCTCACGCACCCAGATTTCATAAGCTCGCAGCTCGATCTTGGGTCGAACAACGTCCTTCTCCAGAGTGGCCTGCGCTTCTGACATGATAGTGCTCCTTCTTCGATGTCGGACTTCTTTTTGCGCATGGCAGTGTGAGCCCGAGTTGGACAGCAATCGTTGATGGAGGTTAAAGATGACGTACTGGCCCCCCAACTCCTTAACTCCAATGCTGTGTTATTCACTGAAGGTATGAAATTAGGCTTGGACATCGGGAGCGCCATGCATAGAGCAGCTAGAAGATGATGATTAGTGTAACCGGCACGACGATCTTGATGCGTGCTTCGGCACGTTGCAGATATTCGAACTGGCCGTTCCACCCGATGGTGTAGCCGGGCGGCAGTGTCACCTGCTCCGCAACAGCCCTTCGGGCATCGGCGACATAGCCGCCGAGATCACGGCCTCTGACGTCGACGCAGACATAGTTCGCAAGCTGGCCGTTCTCGGTGCTGATCGAGGTGGCACCGCGCCTGAGCTCGACCTTGCTCCGAACTGTGTCGATCGGGAGCGACATGTCCGTTCCCGATCAAAGCGGTGATGGCGTAGCTCCTCTGGCCACCGAAGCCCTCCACATTGATGGGCGAGAAGTCGAACCGGACCCGTCCAGGCTGGCCTTTTGGCGAACCGCGCAGGGTAGCCTCGTCGTTCCCGACACCTTAATCGAGATTAAAGACTCCGCCAGACGGGCATTGCTATCTCAACAACAGTTGCCTCGCGGTCGGCTTACGGGCGGTGGCGCAAACCATGCACCTACCGAGCCCACGCGCGATACTGGAGGAGCAATATGACCAGAACTCAGATAGGCAAACGCGGTAACGCTCGCCGTTCAAAGCTTACAGCGAGCAGCGCCGCCCTCTACGGCTTTCGCGCTATCGCCGCCTTTTACCTGATCACGGAGCGTCGTGCTCACACTCTGGGCTGGTTGCCTTGGCTTCTCATTTTGAGTTGTCCGGTACTCCATATCTTTATGCATCGGAAGCATGGCGCATATGGACATAATCATCACGAAAGGCGTGCCGACCAAGACAGCCGCTGGCCTCCAATGGATCAGCTTCAGGTAGCGAGAGCGAAGCATGACCAACGGCACTTCGAATCGCGACATGCCAGATCCGAAACCCGTTACTCGCTGCGCGGCTCGTCGCTGCACGGATACGAGCGAACGAGGGGCGAGGGTGATCGACGCGGGTATCGGACAGCTTGGACCCGAACAGTGGCGCGAGCCGTTGGATTTGGCATCTCCTGAATTTAACGGCCTAGCGCCTCGTAGGAGGCTGCTGTCATGGCTAGGCGACCACCTGCAATAGAGCTGCGTCACCTTAACACCTTCGTGGTCGTGGCCGAGCATGGCAGCTTCCGCAAAGCCGGGGCGGCCATCGGGCTATCGCAATCAGCGGTCAGTCGATGTATTGCTGACCTTGAGGATCAAATCGGCGCCTCGCTGTTTCACCGGCACACCTGGGGGATTTCGCTGACCCATGCAGGGCAACGGTTCCTTGGGCGGGCAAGACAAATTCTCAGAAACGTCGACGACGGAGCCGAAGATATTGCTGCCATAGGGCGTTCTGAAGACGGCTTCGTGAGGATCGGAATATTCTCATCGATTGCCTCGGGGTTTCTTGCAGAACTATTGCGTGCATATCATCGCGCGCATCCGAGGGTTCAGGTTGAACTCATCGATGGCAATCATTCAGAGCATGTGGCGGCGATCCGCCAGTTTTCTCTTGACGTCGCCTTCCTTACCGGCACCCGCCTCTGGTCTGATTGCGACACCTCGTATTTTTGGTCTGAGCGCGTCTTTGCGGTTCTACCGGAAGATCATTCGTTAGCCGGGCGCGACGAGGTCGATTGGACCGACCTTGTTGACGAAACTTTCGTCGTGAACGACGTGGCCCCCGGCCAAGAAATTCACGACTACCTGGTTCAGCGCTTGGCTGGTCTGGGTCAGCACCCTGAGATCACCGTCCATTTTGTCGGACGAGAGAACCTGCTCCCACTCGTGGCTCTGGGCCGCGGATTGACGGTCGTTAGCGAGGCGATGACTGCGGCTCAGTTCCCCGGCGTGTGCTATCGGGCGATTCTCGGGGAAATCTTGCCATTTAGCGCCGTATGGTCTCCACGTAATGACAACCCGGCCTTCCGAAGGTTGCTTAGCATGGCGCGTTCTATGGCAACGTCGTGGTCTCCGGGCTCGACAGGGTCAAACGCGCAATAGCGCGCCCTCTCCTGAGCCTGTGTAAGATGCAGGGATTGGTCGGGCGGCTCAAGAAGCCGCCCGACCGGCGTTATTTGCCACGATCGGCGAGCCACTTCTTCATCATGGCGATCTCGCCTTCCTGGGCTTTGATCACGTCTTCTGCGAGCTTGCGGACCTCAGGGGCGCGACCGTACTCGAGAACGACCTTTGCCATGTCGATAGCGCCCTGATGATGGGGAACCATGCCGCGCATGAAGTCGACATCGGCATCGCCTGAATAGTCCATCAGCATGTTCTTCTGCATGCTTTCCATGACGGCCATGTAAGCCTTGGTCGAGGGTTCGTCCGCGGCGGACATGTCCATGCCCTGCATGTTCATGCCGGGCATATTGTGCCCCTGCATAGCGCCATTGTTTTCCATCTGGGTTTGAGCGAGTGCCAGGCCCACGCTGATGGCGATTGCGCCACCTATGAAAATCGGGGTTAGCCTGTTCATCGTTTCATCCTCATCAGGTTGCGACCGCAGGATAGCCGGCTTCTTCCAGAACGCGCTCGATATCGGCGACGGTTGCCGCCGTCTCGACCTTGACCGTGCGAGCGGCGGGGTCCGGCTTGACCGTAGCGTTCGGGTCGACGGACTGGATCGCCTTTGTCACCGACCTTGCGCAGCCCCCGCAGGTCATGTTTTCGATCTTGAGCAGCATGAGAAATCTCCTTTGTTCGGCTCTCATGCTGAACAAGATGGTCCTTCCAACGATGGTAAGGTCAAGGGGCACATGCTAGGATTTTTTCTATTGACCTTCCTATCGTTGGAAGCCTGATCCTCCTCCAGAATTTGATTCTTCGAATAAGAAAGGAAGAGGCGATGAATGCCCCCGTCCGCACCAATGAGATGTCTGAAGCTGTATCGCTGCCGATAGAGGGCATGACCTGCGCGTCGTGCGTTGGCCGAGTCGAACGAGCCCTGAAGGCTGTTCCCGGTGTCGAGGCCGCATCGGTCAATCTGGCTACGGAACGCGCGAATGTCACCACCAGATCATATGTTGACAAGGCAATTCTGATCGAGGCGATCGAGAAGGTTGGCTATTCGGTGCCGTCCCAGGCCGCAGGGCCGACCGGCCTCGTAGAGCTGTCGATCCAAGGCATGACATGCGCGTCGTGTGTCGGGCGGGTCGAGCGCGCCTTGAAAGCTGTTTCAGGGGTTACCGAGGCAGCGGTCAATCTGGCCACGGAACGGGCCACGGTGCGCGGCGGCGCCAACATGGCTGAGTTGATCGCCGCCATCGCAGATGCCGGCTACGAGGCCGAGGTGGTGCGTGCAAATGCCGGCCCTGACCACGAGGATGCAAATGCCGAGCAAGCGGAGAGAAAGGAAGCGGAGCGGCGCGAGCTGGCCCGTGATTTCACGATGGCTGCGGCGCTTACAGCTCCAGTCTTTCTCATGGAAATGGGATCCCATGTCATCCCAGGCGGTCATGCATTGATCGAATCGACAATCGGCATGCAATGGAGCTGGTACATCCAGTTCGTGCTGACGACCCTCGTGCTCTTCGTTCCGGGCATTCGCTTCTATGACAAGGGACTTCCAGCCCTCTGGCGGATGGCGCCCGACATGAATTCATTGGTGGCGGTCGGTTCGCTTGCTGCCTACGGCTACTCCTTGGTTGCAACCTTCGCACCGGGCTTCCTCCCGCCTGGAACGATCAACGTTTATTTCGAAGCTGCGGCAGTCATAGTCACTCTCATCCTGCTTGGCCGCTTGCTGGAAGCCCGTGCCAAAGGGCGCACGTCCGAGGCGATCAAGCGGCTGGTCGGCCTTCAGGCAAAGACTGCGCGGGTTCGCAGGGATGGCAAGACGGTCGACCTGCCGATCGGTTCGGTGATTTCCGACGACATCGTTGAGGTTCGCCCCGGCGAACGCATTCCCGTCGATGGTGAAGTGGTCGAAGGTGACAGCTATGTCGATGAGTCGATGATCACCGGAGAACCTGTTCCGGTCTCGAAGGCGATCGGTAGCGTGGTCGTGGGCGGCACTGTCAACCAGAAGGGCGCCTTCGCTTTCCGGGCGACGGCGGTCGGCGGGGATACGGTTCTGTCGCAGATCATCCGTATGGTGGAGGAGGCACAGGGTTCCAAACTTCCCATCCAGGCGCTGGTCGACAAGGTAACCATGTGGTTTGTGCCAGCGGTCTTTGTGGTAGCGGCGTTCACTTTTGCTTCCTGGCTGTATTTCGGGCCGTCGCCCGCCCTCACCTTCGCGCTGGTCAACGCTGTCGCCGTCCTGATCATCGCCTGCCCCTGCGCCATGGGTCTGGCTACGCCGACGTCCATTATGGTCGGCACAGGCCGCGGTGCGGAGCTGGGGGTCCTCTTTCGCAAAGGCGAGGCGCTCCAGTTGCTGAAAGACGCCAGTGTGGTCGCCGTGGACAAGACGGGTACGCTAACCGAAGGAAAGCCGGCCTTGACCGATCTGGAACTTGCCGCAGGCTTCGACCGACCCGAGGTTCTGGGTACGGTGGCTGCTGTCGAGGCGAAATCGGAACATCCAATCGCGCGGGCGATCGTGGATGCGGCCGCTGCGGAAGGCGTTCGGATGCCGGCGGTGTCTGACTTTGAATCGGTAACAGGCTTCGGTGTGAAAGCTTTGGTCGAGGGTCGGCGCGTCGAAATCGGCGCTGATCGATACATGCTCGACCTCGGTCATGACGTTGCGCAGTTTAGCGAGACGGCCGAACGTCTCGGTAACGAGGGCAAGTCGCCGCTCTATGCTGCGATAGAGGGAAAGATCGCGGCGATCATCGCAGTGGCCGACCCGATCAAGGAAACCACGCCCGCCGCAATCAAGGCGTTGCACGATCTTGGGCTGAAGGTTGCGATGATCACCGGGGACAACATGCGCACCGCCAAGGCCATCGCCGCTCAACTCGGGATCGATGACGTGGCGGCGGAGGTGTTGCCGGACGGCAAGGTTGATGCGGTTCGCCGTCTCAAGGAACAATATGGCAAGGTGGCCTTCGTCGGCGACGGAATCAACGACGCCCCGGCCTTGGCGGAGGCGGATGTAGGTCTCGCCATTGGGACGGGCACGGACATAGCAATCGAAGCCGCCGACGTCGTGCTGATGTCAGGCAGCCTGCAAGGCGTGCCCAACGCGATAGCGTTGTCGAAGGCGACCATCGGCAACATTCGACAGAACCTATTCTGGGCATTCGCTTACAATACGGCGCTCATCCCTGTGGCGGCGGGCGCGCTTTTCCCCGGATTCGGTATCCTTCTCTCGCCCGTGTTCGCGGCGGGCGCGATGGCCTTGTCGAGTGTGTTCGTGCTGGGCAATGCCCTGCGGCTTCGTCGCTTTCGGGCTGCTCATTAATGAAGGGTGACGCCGCCTGCCAAGGACGGCGTCCACTACGAAGGGAAATCGCTCATGAACATTGGACAAGCATCCAGAGCATCCGGCGTTTCGGCCAAGATGATCCGCTACTACGAGCAGACCGGCTTGATACCACGGGCAGATCGTACAGGGTCCGGCTATCGGGACTACTCAGATACAGACGTGCATATGCTGCGTTTCATCCGTCGCGCACGCGACCTTGGCTTCTCCGTCGCTGAGATCAACGGACTTCTGGAACTGTGGCGGGACGAGTCGCGCCAGAGTGCGGAGGTCAAGCGGTTGGCCGAGGGTCATATCGCGGAACTTGAGAGAAAGATCCAAGCCTTGCAGGAAATGGCACAAACACTGAAGATGTTGGTCAACGCCTGCCGTGGCGACCATCGCCCTCACTGTCCAATTCTCACGCGCCTGGAGACCGATGAGGAGGACGAGGATGTGTCGATTAGGCCGCGCAAAGGCGCAGTCGCGGGCATTTCCGAATGAGTGCCGCTTTTGGGCGGCACTCGCTTGCGGGTTAATAGAACCGTTGCGTGACGCCGAGGGCGGTGTTGGTCCGTGCAATGGAAAACTCGGCATTCTGTGTCAGGCCAGACAATGCGCGAATGGCGTCGATCGTATCAGGAATAACGATCGCTTGATTGTCCACCATGTAGGCGTAGAAGAGCTCATCCCGCTCGGTGCGCAGCATGTCCTCCCATAGCGCGACTTCATATAGGTTGCCGAACGGCCTATCGAGGTCAGCCATCAGTTCCTTGATCGTGTTGATAGCGGTGAGGCCGTCGGCCGTTCGTACTAGAGCTATCCGGGACGACGCGCGGAATGCGTCAAGGACTTCCTCCTTCTCCGCATTTCGCGTGAGCTGCACCGACCAGTAGTGCAGATGTGCAATTGTCTCCGGCACCTTCACGGCCATGGTCACGACATCCAGATCCGGGTCGACTTTCTGGGCATCTGGACCCTGATGGCTAGGTATCTCGGGCTCGGGAACGAGCGTATTCATTATGCCGCCAAGGTGGCTTTCCCAAGGGTCCGTTGCCCGTCTCAGCAAGGTGCCTTGAGCGCGCTTCAGAGCGGTCAGCGTTCGGACGATAGACATGGTGTTGCACGACACGACACGGGTCGCATCACGTCCGACCGCACTGGCGAAGGAGTTTTGCGCGGCAAAGGAGAAGTTGCACGCCCTTTGGAACCGACCAGCGTTTCAAGAGTTCAGTACCCATACCATGTAGGGGTATTGGCATGTGCGACAAAGACAGGAGCAGTATTCTGACCTCTCTTAACCGAATTGCCGGACAGGTCCGCGGCGTCGGTCAGATGGTGGAGGATGAGCGCTATTGCATCGAAATCCTTCATCAGCTTCATGCAGTAAAAGCCGCTCTCTCGAAGGTCGAAACTCAAGTGCTGAAGGCCCATGCGGCTTGTTGCGTTGAAGAAGCGATCATCTCGGGCAATGCGGAGGTTCAGCGACGAAAGTTTGATGAATTGGTCGACGTTTTCGCGAAGGCCAAGCTCTAGGCGTGCAAGCGATTTACGGGTTCGGAGTAAGCACGCCGGGCCATATCGCATGACAACGTCAAAGTGATTGAGCGTACCCCGGTACTATACATGCAAAAGGAGACACCGATGTCAGAAATCCATCAAGCGCATGGCGGTCACTCCGATGGTTCCCACGGCCGACCATATCTCATGTTTTGGATCAATATGATCCTGGGTCTCATCGTTATGTATGTCGTGATGTTCTCGATGATCGACGGTTGGGGTGATTTTCGCAACAACTTCAATATGTTCTACATGGCCATCACCATGTGGGCTCCAATGGGTATCTTCATGCTGGCAACAATGCCCGGCATGTTTCGCCACCGCAGCGTGAATATAGTACTCTACCTCCTTTTCGTTTTGCTAACCGCCGGTTCGTTCTGGGCCACGCGGAGTCAGGCGCTGATCGACGATCGGCAATTCGTCGACTCGATGATTCCCCACCATTCGGGAGCAATCCTGATGTGTCGGGAAGCGGACCTTCGCGATGCCGAACTGAAAACTTTGTGCGAGTCGATCACAAAGGCGCAACGCGAGGAGATTCAGCAAATGGAGCAAATTAGGCAGCGTCTATAGCTCGTAACTCGAAGATTGGAGACTTTGCCGCTCGCCCGGGTCTGCCAATGTTTGCCACCTGTTGGCCGCGCCGGATGAGATTCCCCTAAGTTGCGGTGCAGTCTCCGCCATGCGGCCTTTGGCGGCGCTCTGCTTTCCGAGTTGAGCGAAGGAAGGCCGGGGATGCTTCTCGATCGCTATTCACTTTCGGTCAAGTTTGGCTTAGCACCTCCCTCGGGCCGGGCCGAAGCCGCCACGCGGCTCTTCCCGCCGAGCTTCGATTTGCGGCTGCGCCAACCGCGATCCGAGCGTAGGAATGCTTCCAGCATATGCGGAATCAGCGTGGCAGCATCGACCTCGCCATAGAGGCGACCGTATTCGGCGGCATAGAGGTCGAGTTCTTCTTTCAGCGGCTCTGGCATTGGCACGGTTATGCGCACAATGCCGAGCTTGGGCAGCGGGCCGAGCTTGAGATTGCTCATCAGTGGGCTCCGTAAGGTTCGAGGACAAGGTCGCGGGCAACGATGACCCTGACCGGGAAGCCTGGTCGGATGGTCAGCGTGGGGGCGACCTGCAATTGGCGCTGCACGATCTGCTGCCCAGCCTGGTTCACCGTATCCTGCGCTCCGTCGCGGATGGCGCGGATCAGACGATCTTCATCGCTTGTCGCCAACTCCGCGCCGACGGCGAGAAGCGTCGAGAGGCCCGCGGCCTTCATCAGGTCCCACCAGTGGTAGTCGACGCCGTCTTCAAGACCGGCATAGCCCGATGCATCGGCGCCACGCTGGCGCTCCAGCACGATCGAGCGGCCGTTTGGAAGAATGAGACGATTCCACACCAAGAGGACGCGGCGCTGCCCGAACGTCACGCCTGCATCGTATTCGCCGATCAGGCGGCTTCCCTGCGGAATGAGGAGGAGCGCGCCGGTCGGGCTGTCATAGACGTTCTGCGTTACCTGGGCGGTGATCTGTCCGGGCAGATCCGAACGGATGCCGGTTATCAGCGCGGCCGGGATCACTGCGCCGGCCTGAAGAATATAGGGCGACGCCGGCGCCATGACGCGATCCGGCGCGACGGTGCGGCGGTCCACCTCGGCGTTGAGGAAGGCCGTGTGCCGATCCTGCGCACCGGCGCCCGTCAGCCCGGCCATGCTGGGAACCGTGGGGATCGAGGGCGAGGCCGTGGTCTGGCCCGCCCTGATCTGGAAGAATATCTCGCTGGTGCGGGCGGCTTCCATCTCGGCGAGGCGGCGCTGCTCCTCGGGGTCGGTTGCGGGAACCGGCATGGGGGTAGCCGGGATCGGCTGACCTTCCTCGCGGGCGCGCAGCACGGGTCCACCGAGATCGCCCGGCAATGGCGGGCCGAGGACCGGCACGTCACCGTAGCTGCCGGGCAAACCCTGCAATCCGTCCGCCGTCTGACGGCGATCGGTCGAAATCAGCTCCTCGGGATTGCCGCCGCGTTCGACGACCTGAAGCGCGTAGATCAACGCTCCGCCGATGCCAATGCCGGCGACCAGGCCAGCGCCCATCAGAACTTTGCGCGAAATGCGCGTAACGCGCGGCGCGTCGGCGCGCAGGCGCATAGACCCTGCCGTTTGCCCTGCCGCTCCGGCCGGTTCAATCCCTTCCTCCTTCCGGTCATCATTCCCGCTCATGACGGCGCTCCCACGATCTTGGTGGTTCGGCCGGAAGCGGCCGCGGCGGTTTGTCCGGGCTGGACGCGCACGATGCGGACGGTCTCTTGCTGCTTGCCCGAGCCAAGACGCAGCTCGGCCGCGCCGAACAGCCGATCGACGATGAGCACGTTCTGGTGGATGCGGCTGTTGACGATCTCCGGTTCGCCGCCCGAACCGATGACGAACAGCGGCGGCATCTCGCCCTGGACGATGCCGCGCGGGAACACCACGTAAACGCGGCGGCCGTCGTCGAAGACGGTAATCGGGCGCCAGGGCGGATTGCCGCCGGTGAGACCGTAGCGATAATTGCGGGCGGATTCGGCCGGTATGATCGGCGTGGCCGGCGCGGTGACGCGCTGGCTCGCCGGAGGCGCGGGATAGGCCCAGGCGACTGCCGGCATCCACGTCTCTTCGTTCGCGCGCAGCTCGACGAGGTAGGTGCGGCGATCGGTGGTGATAACGAGGTTGGTCGAAATGCCGGCGCGGGTCGGCTTGACGAGCACATGGACGCGGCGCGTCGTGCCGGAGCCGCTTTCGGTGTCGCCGATAATCCACCTTGTCGTATCGCCCGCCGCGATCGGACCGGCGCCGGTCAGGCTTTCGCCGGGTTCGAGCGCAATGGTCGTGATCTGGCCGACGGCGGCATAGACCTGAAACAGCGCACCTTCCGACCAGGGATAGATCTGGATCGCGTTATAGTAACCCTCCCGGCGCGGCTCGACGCGAGCTGCCGCATTGGCGTTAGCAACACGGCCCTCCGGGGTGGTGGCAGCCGTGCCGCCGCGTGCGACGGTCCAGCCTGGCGGCGTGTGTAGCGGCCGGGGCGTGCTGTCGGTCACGGCCGTCCGGACGACTGGAAGCGCCGGCACGTCGGCATCGTAACTGAACTGCGGCGTGCGGTTGGTGGCGCAGCCGGCGAGCATCGTGGTGGCCAGCAAAGCCGCCGAGACGGATTTACGGAAAGCCGTGAGTCCGGTTTTGTGGGGATTGCGGATCATTGGCTCATCTCCCGCGACCATGAGATCGCGTTCACATAAATTCCGAGGGGATTGGCGCGCAGGCGCTCCGCGGTGCGCGGCTGCTGAAGGAAAATGGTGAGGATCGCGGTCCAGCGTTCGGTGCGGGAGAGCTGACCGTTCTCGTAGTGCTGTTCCGTCCAAGCCACGCGGAACGAGTCCGGCGATGCCCGGATCACGCTGGAGACCTCGACCGAAACCTGCTCTTTGCCGACACGGGTGAAAGGATCATTTGACCGCGCGTATTCGTTGAGCGCCACGGCGCCCCGGTCCGTGGTGAACTCGTAGGCGCGCAGCCACGCCTGCCGCAGAACAATCGGATCGGAGGGCAGCCCCCGGACCTGTTCGATGAATCTGGCCAAGTGCCAGGCCACTTGCGGGTCGGTCGGGCGATAGTCGGCGACGGCGGGCTCGACAGCGCGGGACTCGCCATGGCGGTCGATCTCGACCACCCAGGGGACGACGGTGCCGCGCGCAGATTGCCAGACCAGCGCCGAGGCGAATCCGGCGGAGAGGAAAAGGCAGCCGAAGGCCATGAAGCGCCAGTTGCGCGCCTGCACGCGGGCGGACCCTATGCGCTCGTCCCAGACCTGGGCGGCCTTCTGATAGGGCGTGACGGGTTCCGGCGTCTTGCCGAAATGGGTGGTGGGTCGTTTGAACAGATTCATGTGCGGTCGCTTTCGGAAAGGCTGATAGAGGAGCCGCCGCCGTGGCTGTCACCGGAGCGGACTGCATGGGCGGCGGCCGTGACGCCGTGGCTGAGGGCCTGGCTGCGGCGCATGCGCTGCGCCCAGGCGGGCGGGCCGTCGGCAGCGGGTGCGCTTGCCGGGGCCGGTGAGGCTCCCCCGCCGACCGTTCCCATGGTGGAAGTGCCGCCGGTCGTCTCGAAGCCGCCCTTGACGCCTCCGGTGTGGCTGGACTTGAGGCTGTCGGCCGCGCGGGATACGGCGCGCTTCAGCGGCGAGACCGCGGCGGCGCCACCGGCGCGAGCAACACCGCCGAGACCGGCCGCGACGCCCGACGCACCGGATTCGCCCATGGAAGCGAGCGTGTATGCGGTCGAGGCCGCGCCAGCGGTCGATGCGCCGCCGCGAGCCAGGGCGGCTCCGCTGGATAGCGCGGCCGCGCCACCGCGCGCTGCGAGCATGGTCGCGCCTCCAGCTGCGATCGCCGCGCCGCCGACGGCGAGGCCGGTGCCGACGGCAGCGCCGGCACCAAGCTGCGGGCCGCCGGAGACGAGGCCGGCCGCAATGCCGGGGCCAAAGATACCGAGTCCGAGAAGGGAGAGAGCGGCAAGAACGACGGCCATTGCGTCGTCGATCGTCGGGGTTGCGCCGCCGAAGCCGGTTGTGAACTGGCCGAACAAGGTCGAGCCGATGCCGATGATGACCGCGAGGACCAGCACCTTGATGCCGGACGAGACGACGTTGCCAAGAACACGCTCGGCCATGAAGGCGGACTTGCCCCAGAGCCCGAATGGAATGAGGACGAAGCCGGCCAGCGTGGTCAGCTTGAATTCAATCAAAGTGACAAACAATTGGATCGCCAGAATGAAGAAGGCGAGAATCACAAGCGCCCAGGCGAAGAACAGGCACAGGATCTGCACGAGGTTCTCGAAGACCGCGATCCACCCCATGAGGTCGGAAATGGATTCAAGCAGCGGGCGGCCGGCATCGAGGCCGGTCTGCGCGACGCGGCCGGGGCGCAGGAGATCGGCGGTCGAGAAGCCGGTGCCGGAGGCCATCAGGCCGAGGCCAGCAAACGACTCGAAGACGATGCGGGCGAGATTGTTCCAGTTGGAGATGATGTAGGCGAAGACGCCGACAAACAGCGTCTTCTTCACCAGACGGGCGATGATATCGTCGTCGGCGCCCCACGCCCAGAACAGGGCGGCGAGCGTCACGTCGATGACGATCAAGGTGGTGGCAATGAAGGCTACTTCACCGCCGAGCAGGCCAAAGCCCGAATCGATGTAGCTGGTGAAGATGCCGAGAAAGTTGTCAATGACGCCGGTGCCGCCCATGGCTCACCGCCCCCCGCTTTCGGCCGGAGCTTCCGGCGCGGGTGAGCGGCCAAGGAAACGGTCGCGGGTCTCGGCCCAGACGCGTAGGCACGTGGCGTCATTGGCGGCGGCCTCGCCCATCTCCTGGCAACGCCGCTGCTCCAGCCGCAGCGGATCGGCCGCTGGCTGGAGTCCCGGAGCGGCCGGCGCTGGCCCGGCCTTTTCCTCGCGGGTCATTTCGATGATCGCCGCCGTGATGGCGACGGCGACGAATATGATGGCCGCGATCCGGGCCAGCACCTTGCCGTCCATGATGTCCCCCTTTCGGCCCGTCAGTTGTTGAACATGCGCGCGTTGCCGGGCTGATACCCGGAGCCGGGCGTCAGGAACCGCTCGCGCTGGATGCGGCCCTGCTCGGCGGCCGTGGTGCGCTCGGCTTCCGAGAGAGCGTCCGCCCGGCCGTTGGCCGAGATCACGGCAATGAGGTCGGAGAGCTGCTGGCTTTGCAGGGCGAGGAGCTGGTTGCCGGCCTGGGTCGCCTGAAGTGCGCCGGTTGCGCCTTGGCTCTCGCCGACCAGGGCTGACATCTCGGCGCGGTTCGTGTCGATATTGCCGACGACGCCGGCCTGGACACGCATCGCGTCCTGCAAACCGCCCACGGTATTTTCCCATCGGCCGCGCGCGTCCGCGATGAGCTGCTGGTCAGTGGCGTTGAGGGAGAGATTGCCGTAGTCCTGCTGGAACATGCTGTCGATCGACTGCACGTCGAAGGCGATGTTCTGCGCCTGGGCGAGAAGCTGCTGGGTGCGCTGCACGTTCTGCTGGAGCGCCTGGAGCGAGCTGTAGGGCAGGCTCGCGAGGTTCTTCGCCTGGTTGATGAGCATCTGCGCTTCGTTCTGAAGCGAGGTGATCTGGTTGTTGATCTGCTCAAGGGTGCGCGCCGCCGTCAAAAGATTCTCGGCGTGGTTGGTCGGGTCGTAAACGATCCGGCCGAAGCCAAAGAGGGCGTGGGCCGGCGTGGTGAAGGCCGGCGAAAGCGCCAGCGGCGCGGCGAGCGTGAGTGCAAGCAGGGAAGCGCCGGCGAAACGGGGGAAGCGGTGTCGGGTCATGGCATGATCTCCTTTGGGTCGAGTTCAAGGGCATCGGTGAGGTCGAGGACCGGCGCCTGTGGCGCGGGCGCCTGCCGGTCAGGCGCGACAGCGATGTTGGTGAGGTTGGGAATGAGGTCGGCCGCCCATTCGACGCCGCGCGCCGTCAGCCAAGCGGCGAGGAAGCCGCCGCGGCCATGTTCGGCTAGGATGTCGGCGATCAATGCCTGGTCGGACTTGGAGGACGCCGCGCAGAGCGCGAGGCCGACTTCGGACAGACCCAGCTCGAACAGCCGGTTTCCCCGCCGGCTCTGGCAGTAGTAGTCCCGCTTGGGGATGGCGCGGGCGAGGATCTCGATCTGCCGGTCGTTCAGGCCGAAGCGCCTGTAGATCGCGGTGATCTGCGGTTCGACGGCGCGATCGTTGGGCAGGAGCAGCCGGGTCGGGCAGCTTTCGATGATTGCAGGCGCGATCGTGCTCTTTTCGAGCTGGGCGAGCGACTGCGTGGCGAAAACGACGGATGCGTTCTTTTTCCTGAGCGTGACCAGCCATTCGGCCAGTTGCTTGGAAAAAGCCGGATCACCGAGCGCCAGCCAGCCCTCGTCGATGACGATCATCGTCGGGCGTCCGTCGAGGCGGTCGGCGATCCGGTGGAACAGGTAGGCGAGGACGGCGGGAGCCGCGCCGGTGTCGAGAAGCCCTTCGGTCTCGAAGGCCACGACGGAAGCATCGCCGAGGTTTTCGGACTCGGCGTCGAGCAGCCGTCCATAGGGACCGCCGACGCAATAGGGCTGGATGGCGAGCTTGAGGTCGTTGGACTGGAGCAGCACCGACAGGCCGGTGATCGTGCGCTCCTCGATCGGGGCCGAAGCGAGCGAGGACAGCGCCGTCCAGATATGCTCCTTGGCTTCAGGGGTGATCGTGACGCCTTCGCGCTGGAGGATCGCCACGATCCAGTCCGCCGCCCAAGCGCGGTCCTGCGTCTGCTCGATGCGGGAGAGCGGCTGGAGCGAGACCGAAGTATCCGCGCTTTCGGTCAGCCGGCCGCCGAGGTCGTGCCAATCGCCACCCATGGCCAAAGTGGCGGCCCTGATGGAGCCGCCGAAATCGAAGGCGAAGATCTGCGATCCCGCATAGCGGCGGAATTGCAGCGCCATGAGCGCCAGCAGCACGCTCTTGCCGGCGCCGGTCGGGCCGACCATGAGCGTGTGGCCGACATCGCCGACATGAAGGGAGAGCCGGAAAGGGGTCGATCCTTCGGTCCTGCCATAGAGCAGCGGGGGTGCGCCAAAGTGATCGTCCCTTTCCGGCCCCGCCCACACGGCGGACGAAGGGACCGTGTGGGCAAGGTTGAGCGTCGAGATCGGAGGCTGACGCACATTGGCGTAAGCATGGCCGGGCAGCGAGCCGAGCCAGGCGTCGACGGCGTTGACCGTCTCGACCATGACGCTGAAATCGCGGGACTGGACGACCTTCTCGACCAGCCGCAGCTTCTCGTCGGCGCGGCGGGCGTCCTCGTCCCAGACCGTGACGGTCGCGGTGACATAGGCGATGCCGGCCACGTCCGCGCCGAGTTCCTGCAAGGCCATGTCGGCATCGAGCGCCTTGTTTGCGGCATCGGTGTCGACGAGCGCCGATTGCTCGTTCGTCATCACCTCTTTCAGAATGGCGGCGATGCTCTTGCGCTTCGCAAACCACTGGCGACGGATTTTCGTGAGCAGCTTGGTCGCGTCCGTCTTGTCCAGCAGGATGGCGCGGGTGGACCAGCGATATTGGAAGGCGAGCCGGTTGAGATCGTCGAGCAGGCCGGGCGTGGTCACGCTCGGGAACCCGGTGATGGTGAGGATGCGCAGATGCGCGGAGCCGAGGCGCGGTTCGAGCCCGCCGGTGAGCGCCTCATCGGCGAGCAGGGCGTCGAGATAGATCGGCGTCTCCGGCACGCGGACGCGGTGCCGTTTGGTCGAGACGGTCGAATGAAGATAAGTCAGCGTCTCGCCGTCGGTGAGCCAACGGCACTCGGGCATGAAGCCGTCGAGCAGCGCCAGCACGCGGTCGGTGCGATCCACGAAGCCGCGCACCAGTTCCCAGGGATTGACGCCGGAGGTCTCGCGGCCCTCGTAGAGCCAGCTTTCGGCGCGGGCGGCGTCCTCGGCCGGCGGCAACCACAGGAAGGTCAGATAGTAGTCCGAGACGAAATGGCTGCCCTCCTCCTCGAAGTCGGCCTTGCGCTCGGCATCGACCAGCGCGGAGGCCGCGTCGGGAAAGACGTCATTCGGATAGGTCGCGGCCTCGGATCGCTGGGCTTCAACGAAGATCGCCCAGCCGGAGCCGAGGCGGCGGAAGGAATTGTTGAGCCGCGCGGCGACGCCGACCAGCTCGGCCGCGACCGCGGAGTCGAGATCCGGCCCACGAAATTTCGCGCTGCGCTGGAAGCTGCCATCCTTGTTCAGCACGACGCCCTGGCCGACCAGCGCCACCCAGGGGAGGTAGTCGGCAAGGCGCGAAGCGGTGCGGCGATATTCTGCGAGGTTCATCATGGCGCGGTCCTCACACAGACAAGTGGCCAGGCACGCGCAGATGCCGACGCGCGACCTCGACGAAGAGGGGATCGCGCTTCGCCGCCCAGACGGCTGCGAGATGTCCGATCGCCCAGATCAGGATGCCGGCGAGCCAGAGTTGGAGACCGAGCCCCACGGCCCCGGCCACGGTGCCGTTGAGGATCGCCACGGAACGCGGCGCACCACCCAGCAGGATGGGTTCGCTGAGAGCGCGGTGAACCGGGGCGGTGAACCCCGGCACGGCGTCGAGCTGTTCGAGGAACGCCGCCATCAGATCACCGCCCCGCCGCCGAACGAGAAGAACGACAGGAAGAAGGAGCTGGCGGCGAAGGCGATCGAAATGCCGAAGACGATCTGGATCAGCCTGCGAAACCCACCGCCGGTATCGCCGAAGGCCAGCGTCAGGCCGGTGACAATGATGATGATGACGGCCACGATTTTCGCCACCGGCCCCTCGATGGATTCGAGGATCGACTGAAGCGGGGCCTCCCAGGGCATGGAGGAGCCCGAGGCCAGTGCCGGCGAGGTCAGGAGCGCGACCCAGGTGAAGGCGGCGGCGGTTGCGATATGGCGGCGGACGCGGAAGGCACGACGGATCATGCGGGGTCTCCTGTTTGGTCGGTGGGGATGGGGTCTGGAAAGGCGGGGGCGAGCCGGTAATCGCCGTCCGCGCCGAGGCCCTCGACGCGCGCAAGCTCGGCAAGCCGGCGCGCGGAGCCGCGGCCGGAGAGGACGGCAACGAGGTCGATGGTTTCGGCGATCATCGCGCGCGGGACCGTGACAACGGCCTCCTGGATGAGCTGCTCGAGACGGCGCAGCGCGCCGATGGCCGAGCCGGCATGAATCGTTCCGACGCCGCCGGGGTGGCCGGTTCCCCATGCTTTCAGGAGGTCGAGCGCCTCAGCGCCGCGAACCTCGCCGATCGGGATGCGATCGGGACGCAGGCGCAGCGAAGATCGGACGAGATCCGAAAGTGTCGCCACTCCGTCCTTGGTGCGCATTGCGACGAGGTTCGGCGCCGCGCATTGCAGCTCGCGCGTGTCCTCGATGATGACCACGCGGTCCTGCGTCTTGGCGACTTCCGCCAGCAGCGCATTGGTGAGCGTGGTCTTGCCGGTGGAGGTGCCACCCGCCACCAAGATATTGGCGCGGGAGGCGACGGCCTCGCGCAGCGCCGCAGCCTGGGCGTCGGCCATGATCCCGGCGGCGACGTAATCGTCGAGGGTGAATACCGCGACCGCCGGCTTGCGGATGGCGAAGGTCGGCGACGTGACAACGGGAGGAAGGAGGCCCTCGAACCGTTCGCCGCTCTCCGGCAACTCCGCCGAGACGCGCGGCGCGCGGGCGTGGACTTCGGCCCCGACATGATGGGCGACAAGACGAACGATGCGCTCGCCGTCCTCTGCGGTCAGCCGCTCGCCGGTGTCTTCCAGTCCTCCGGCGAGGCGATCGACCCAGATGCGCCCGTCGGGGTTCAGCATCACCTCGACGATGGAGGGATCGCGCAACAGGTCCGAGATGGCAGGCCCGAGCGCGGTGCGGAGCATGCGCGCGCCACGTTCGATCGTTGCCTGTTTGCGATTTTGGCCAGCCATCTCGTCCCCGTTTCCGGGGAGGAGGGCGAAGGCGGTCCCCGGATGGGGATGACTAAAAGAACGGCAAAACGGGCCGATTCAACAAGTTTCGGTCGTAGTAGTAGTGCAGCGTGCAAATACAGGAGAACGGCGGTGGTGCCTTCCTGATCGAAGCCTCGGGCGGTCACTCCTGCTCATCAGGCGAATCGCCCGAGGTAGTAATGCCGACTGTTTCCCTTGATGGGAGCCGACAGAAGCTCGCCCTCTGCGCATCAGAGGCCGGAAGTTTTCCGCGTGTTTTGTCGGATTCGGATTGGATGGTTCGTCGTTACAGTGAAGACAGGGAAACCGGCCCGCCACAACAGAGGGAAACGCGATGACTATTACGATTACGGCCTTTGATGAAAGCTCGCCGGATCGCGGCCAGGGACTGGCGAGGGACATGCGCGTGCGCTGGGCGCTGGAGGAAGTGGACCAGCCTTACGAGGTGCGGCTCGCTCCGTGGAGCACATTCAGGGAGCCCGCGCATTTGGCGCGCAATCCGTTCGGGCAGATACCGACTTATGAGGAAGGTGATCTCACGCTGTTCGAGTCCGGCGCGATCGTGCTTCATATCGCAGAGCGCTTTCCGGGCCTGCTGCCGGCGGATGCGAATGCGCGGGCGCGTGCGATCATGTGGATGTTCGCTGCGCTCGATACGGTGGAGCCGCCGATCGTCGATCGCGACGTCGTCGAGAACTTCGAGGAAGGCAAGAGTTGGCAGGGCGAGCGCTTCGAGATGGTCGATGAACGCATTCGCGAACGGTTAAATCAACTTTCTGCGCGCCTGGACGACAGCGAGTGGCTCGACGGCGATTTCAGCGCTGGCGACCTTCTGATGGTGCATGTGCTGCAAAGGTTGCAGGGGTCGGAAATATTGCAGGAATTTCCGAACCTCTCCGCCTATGTCGCCCGTGCAGAAGCGCGGCCGTCGTACAAGCGCGCTTTTGCCGCCCAATTGGCGGTGTTCACGGCTGCGTCGCGATGAAAGTTCTGAGCATTCTTCGCGTCCTGCCTTTTACGGCCCTCGCATTGGCCAGCATTTGGGCTGCCAACCGGGCTCCTGATGGTCGCCGTCCCCCACAGATGGACTTCACGGTTACGTTCGAGGCAATCGCCAATGCCCTGACCAAGGTGCCGCACATAGCCTCGATGGCTATGCTGTTCGTTCTCGCCGTACTCGCAACCGGCTACTCTCGCATGTGGCTTGCTGTCGTACTGACTTTTCTCGTGGGCGTAAGCTGGGAACTGGTTCAGACCACGGTAATCGGCCACAATCCCCGTGTTGTCGACATCTTCCCCAACCTTGTTGGCATTGCCGTTGCCTGGATCACCGTAGCCGTGTCGGTTTTCCTCTGGCGCGCAGCTCGTTCGCGCTTGTAGCGCAAATCCCGAAGCCCGCGACCCATTCTGTCGATGGGCCTTGAGCCTATCGGTTTGTAGTCCAGTCCTCGATCCGCAATCCGGCTATTCGCGAAAACTCGCCGGTATTGTTGGTGACGAGGGTGAGGCCCCGCGCCTTGGCCTGACCGGCGATCAACGTATCGTATGGGCCGATCGGCGTTCCGCGTCGTTTCAGCTCGGCCCGGATCTCGCCCGCCACTCGGGCATCCTCCCGATCGAAGTCGAGGATGGCGAGATCGGTGAAGAGGAGCCGAAGGGTCTCCAGATTGTAGGCGACCCTCTCGCTGCGATAGGCGCCAAAGTAGAGTTCGTGCGCGACCACGGACGAAACCGCGAGCGAACCCGGCTCGCTGGTCTCGACCCGTTGCAGCAACGGTTCGGAGCGTCGCGCGACCAGCGAGATCACTGCATTGGTGTCGAGCAGGCGGAAGGTCACTGGAACGCCTGATCGAGTTCGGGCCGGTCCTGTTCTTTCGGCTGGTCGCGGCCTTCGGCCATGAAATCGGCGCTGAAGCCGCGCTCGACGGCGGCGTGCAGCGAGGCCCACCGCCGGGTCGTATCCGGCCTGGGGCGTAGAATCACGGCGTCGCCTTCTCGCGACACCTCGACCTCTTCGACGTCGAAGCGGAAATCCTTCGGGAGCCGGACGGCCTGCGAGTTGCCGGACTGGAAAATCTTGGCGATATGGGGCATGGCGGCCTCTTGTATGTACGTCGAAGTATATACGCGCACGGCACAGATTCCGCAAGCTCAGTCAGTCATCGGATTCCTCCCTGCGCGACGGAATGTCATCGGGGATCTCGCTGAGAAAGCTGCTTCCCTGCTGGAGCCGCATGGCGAGGGTCTGTACGAAGCCCTCGAAACGCTCCTTGCCCTTGGCCTGGGCGGTCGCGTGAGCCTCTGAGGGAAGCGGCGGCGTGACAGTCAGCCAGTGGCAGACGAACAGCGCCAGCGTATCGGCGGTGAGACGCATGTCGCGTTCCAGCCGCGCCGTCTGGCGCGACATGCGGTCGAGCCGGCGGGTAAAGGCAGCCTCCCGCATGTCCTGGGCGTCGGGTGACAGGAAGGAAGCAATGGCCGCTTCCGCGACGGCCGATCGCGACAGCTTGCGGCGGTCCGCGAGGTCGTTGAGCTTGGCGAGCAGGTCGGACGGAAGGGTCAGGCAAAGGCGTTCGCGCATGGTCGATCCTCACATATCAATACCGTCATTCGGGTCCATGGGCGCTTGCCGGGCGAGACCGCGCATCTGGCGGCGCATGACCTGACGCTGCCGGGCGCTGTCTTCCTGATCGTCGCCGAGCAGGTGCTTGAACTCGTCTTCTGGCGTCGGCTCCTTCTTCTCGCGGACGATCTCGACATGTTCGGGCAGTTCGGGTTCACGGCGCAGGCTCGAATTGGCCGTGTCCTCCTTCCCCTTCTCGCCCCGTTCGGCGGCCGCGACCAGATCGGCGTCGGGCTTGAGCGGCTTGAGGTCCGACCAGCCATCGGGCCGCACCGATTTGGCGATCTTCGCCGGATCGGGCGGCGGCAGGATGCGTTCGGTGAGGCGGGGGTCGAGGAAATAGCGGGCCTTCTTCGCCCGGATCGGTGGGGTGCCTGCCACCATGACGATCTCGTCGTCCGGGGGGAGTTGCATGATCTCGCCGGGGGTGAGGAGCTGGCGGGCGGTCTCGGAGCGCGACACCATGATGTGTCCCAGCCACGGCGCCAGGCGGCTCCCGGCATAGTTCTGCATCGCCTTCATCTCGGTCGCCGTGCCAAGGGCGTCGGACACGCGCTTGGCGGTCCTCTCGTCGTTGGTGGCAAAGCTGACCCTGACATGGCAATTGTCGAGCACGCTATTGTGCTGGCCATAGGCTTTCTCGATCTGATTGAGGCTTTGGGCGATGAGGAACGATTTGATCCCGTAGCCCGCGAGAAACGCCAACGACGACTCGAAGAAGTCCAATCTCCCCAAGGCGGGAAACTCATCGAGCAGCAACAGCACGCGATGCCGGCGGTCCTTGGCGTGGAGATCTTCCGTAAGCCTGCGGCCGATCTGGTTCAGCACGAGGCGGATCAAGGGCTTTGTCCGCGAGATGTCCGAAGGCGGCACCACGAGGTAGAGCGTCGAGGGTTGCGGGTCGGCGATCAGGTCGGCGATGCGCCAGTCGCAGCGGCTCGTCACGGCCGCGACGACGGGATCGCGATATAAGCCCAAGAAGGACATGGCGGTAGACAGCACGCCCGAACGCTCATTGTCGCTTTTGTTGAGCAGCTCGCGCGCCGACGACGCCACGACAGGGTGCGGTCCGGCCTCTCCTAGATGCCGCGTGGCCATCATGGCGTCCAGCGTGGCCTCGATCGTGCGGCGTGGATCGGAGAGGAACGCGGCAACGCCCGCCAGGGTTTTGTCCGGCTCGGCATAGAGCACATGCAGGATCGCGCCGACCAGCAGCGAGTGGCTGGTCTTTTCCCAATGCGACCTTTTCTCAAGGCTCCCTTCGGGATCGACCAGCACGTCCGAGATATTCTGGACGTCGCGCACCTCCCATTCGCCGCGCCGGACCTCGAGCAAGGGGTTGTAGGCGGCAGAGGCGACGTTGGTCGGATCGAAGAGAAGAACGCGGCCGTGCTTCGCCCTGAAGCCGGCGGTGAGCTGCCAGTTCTCCCCCTTGATGTCGTGGACGATGCAGCTCCCCGGCCAGGTCAGCAAACTCGGCACCACGAGCCCGACGCCTTTGCCCGACCGCGTCGGCGCGAAGCAGAGCACATGCTCCGGCCCGTCGTGCCGCAGGTAGTCGCGCTCGTATCGGCCGAGCACCACGCCGTCCTGGCCGAGCAGGCCGGCGCCCTCGATCTCAGCCCGCTCGGCCCATCGTGCCGAACCGTAGGTGTCGATGTCGGACGCCTCGCGGGCGCGCATTACCGACATGGTGATGGCGACGGCGATGGACAGGAAGCCGCCCGAAGCCGCGATGATGCCGCCCTCGGCGAAGATGCGCGGGGCATAGGCTTCGTAGAAATACCACCACCAGAACAGCGCGGGCGGATAATAGACAGGCCAGCCGGCGACCTCGAACCACGCCGGCCCGAGTTGGGGCTGGAAGCCGAGCCGGAAGGCGACCCATTGCGTGCCGCCCCAGACCGAGGCGAGCACGATCAGGAAGACGATGCTGATCTGGCCCCAGAGGATTTTCGTGCCGGACATGGGAGGTTCCTTTCATCAGAGGCTGAGGTCACGCTTGCGACCGAGCGACCAGTCGATGCCGCCCCCGCCGCGCGCGACGCCGGAGATGTGCTGGCCGAGCTTGTGTTCGATCTCGCGGGACCAGGGGACGAGCTGGAAGCCGCGCCCGCCATCGGGGGCGAAGCCCTCGATCACGGCGAAGCGGCCGGAGGAAAGCGCGAGCTGGCGGCGATAGGTGCCGGCGACATATTCGCCGGCCTGCGACTTCACATGCGCAAGCCCGGTCTCGGCCGAGAGCTGCTCGCCCACGGCGTCGAGTTCGCGCCGGCGCAGAGTCGCCAGCAGATTGCGTTGCAGGACGATCCGCTGGCCCTCGCGCCGGGCGAGTCCTTCATCGGCCAGATGCTCGGCCCGCGCGTCCATCGCCTCGCTCACCTCGCGGCCGAAGCCGCTGGCGCCGAGCGGCATGGGCTCACGTTCGACGAGCCGGTGATCGAGCCAGGTCGCGCCGGGCGCGGTGATCTGGCTCTGGAGATCGAGGTCGGATCGGTTGGCGAGGACGATGGTGGGCCGGGGATCGTCCGGACCGCCGAAGCGGCGGACCTCGACGATGCCGCCGATCGGCGGCGCGTGCTCGAACGCCTCGATGCCGCGCAGCCGGACATGATGGGCGCGGCCGTCCGTGCCGTCGATCACGGCATAGGCTTCGCCGGTCAGCTCGTCATGGAGGCCCTTGTCGACCAGCCGGCCGATGACAGGCGGGCCGTCCTTGGTGGCGTCGATCGTGAAGTCGGCAACGCCGCGTTCCTCGCCCAGCCCCGCGAAGGCGCGGTGCATGGTCTTGATGATGTCGCCGCGCGAACCGAGATCGCGCAGCGTTCGCTCCGCTCCTGGCTCGACGAACCATTCGTTGACACCGGCATCGGCGGCGAGGCCGAGCTTTTCGAGATGGCGCAGACGCGCGACCAGCAGGCGGCGGATTTCGGGATCGTCCGGCCCCTTCGCCTCGGGCCGCAGGTCGATATAGCCCAGCTCGTTGGCCTGGCGTGCGATCTCCCGATCGAGGCGCGTCCAGCGTTCGGCATCGACTTCGCGCGTGAGGCTGGAGCGGATCTCGTGTTCCGGTTTGGGGCCGAGTTCGGCATCGACCAGTTCCTCGGCGCGTCCGCGCAGGCCGTGGCTGATATAGTCGCGCGAGATGACAAGATCGGCCCCGGTCTCGTCCACGCCGCGCACCAGCAGATGCACATGCGGATTGTCCGTGTTCCAATGATCGACAGCGATCCAGTCGAGCCGGGTGCCAAGGTCGGCCTCCATTTGCTTGGCGAGATCGCGGGCGAAGGCGCGCAGGTCTTCCATCTCGCCCGCGTCTTCCGGGGAGATGATGAAGCGGAAATGGTGCCGGTCGTCCTGGCAGCGATCGGCGAAGGCGAGATCGTCGGCGCGGTCGGTCTCGGCGTCGAACATGACGCCCTTCTCGCCGTCGCGGCTGACGCCCTCGCGCTTCAGATAGGAGAGGTGCGCGGAGATCGGCGCGGAGCGGAAGGCGCGGCCCCGGTGGCGCGCGATGCGCACCTGGGCGACGACGCGGCGATGCGAGCCGAGCAGGTGGCTACGCGATACGACATTGCGGCCGCGGCCGAAAGTCGAGCGGCCCGAGCCGCCGCCTCTGCGCCCCGATCCAGATGCCGAGCCGCTGGCGGGCGCATTGCTCGCCTGCTTGGCGGCGCGCAGCACCTGGTTGATGAAGGTCTTGGTGCGCGGCGCGCGGCTCGAGCGCGGCTTGCCGGGGCGGATGCGAAACTCGTTGTCGTCGCCGCTCATGCGCGCCTCCACCGAGGCACGGCGAAGCCGCCCATACGAAGTGACTTTGATTTTGCTTGCAAAATCGCCCATGCGTATGCACGACCGACCGCCATATGCGCAAAACACCAAGCCATTCCAATGGCTTGACGGTGGTTTGCGCAGGCGCTTTTATCTTGCCGTATTCCAGTCGCCGTGCCCCTTCCGGCGCGCGACCCTTCCTTTCCTTTCCGGCACTCCGCTACAGCGCGAAACCGTGCGATCCAGCTCACGGCGCACCTCCCGAGGGCGGACGCGCGACGAATAGCGCCTCGGCGGGAGCCGGCGCGAGCGAAGCAGGCGACGCGGCGGGCGCATCCGAAGGTGCGCCACCGCTGCGTTCGCCGTGCCGTCCGAACGCCGATTCCGAGCCGCCCTGAGCCGTGACGAAGAGCGGAGCATCGCGCCAGTCGGTGACGCGCGGTGCGCCAGCCAGAGCGCCGGGCGCGAGCGGCTCGCCGCCGAGAAGGGGAACGAGCGTGGCGACGTATTCGCGCGTTTCCCGAGGTAGCTCCCGAACACCCGCGAGATACTCGTCGTAGCGGCCGGGTCCGGCATTGTAGGCCGCGAGCATGCCGCCGATGGTGCGGTAGCGGTCCCACATCGCGCGCAGATAGGCCGTGCCTGCGACTATATTGTCGCGCGGCTGGAAGGGATCGCCGCCGAGCCGGTAAAGGGCGCGCTGTTCCTCCCAAGTGGCGGGCATGAGTTGCATCAACCCCATCGCCCCGGCCGGCGAGACGGCGACGGGATCGCCGCTGCTTTCGGCGGCGAGAACGGCGACGATCCAGCCAACCGGGATGCTGAAGCGTTGCGCGGCGTCGGCAATATTGGCGGCATAGGGACCACCGATCTCCGGCCGTCCGGCCTGCACGGTCTCTGCCAGAGCCGGAGGCGCTGGCGAGAGGCCGAGAGCGAGGCCGGAAAGGAGAAAGAGGAGCGCCGGGTGTCGGACGGCGGGAAACCGCCCGACGTTGGAAAGACGTTGAACCGTCACTTGTCGGCCCCTTCGGACCGCTTCGTCCTCTGGTCGTTGGTGTGCAGGCTCCAGGCGGTGTCGTCGTCGCCGTCGCGGAACAGGTTGGCGCGCAGCCAACCGAACAGCGGGCTGTAGATCTCGACGGAGACGAACTCGCCGGCCTTTTCACCGACATGCGACCAGCCCGCCCCGATGTCGCGGCCGTCTTCGCCGCCGAGCAGGATGCGGTAGGCGGGCGCGTTCTCGGCCTCCGAAGGTTTGGCCGGGACGAAGGTGAGCGGGGCGTCGATTCCGAGCGCCTCGACGCGGCCGGTGAAGCCGGTTTCCGTGCGGGTGAAACTGCCAATATCAGCCATGATTTTGTCTCCTGTGGTTGATGGTTGGGGGTAGCTCACGGCTCCAGGGCCGGATCGGTGAAGCGCCAGCGGAAGCGGCCGTCGCCGTATTCGTCTGTCCAGATCGGCGTCGCGCGGGCGATGACGGCGGAGGCCGGAAGCGCACCGAAGTAGCGGCCGTCGAGGCTGTCGGCGGCGTCCCAATTCATCAGGAACAGCTCGCCCTCGGCGACTGTTCGGCAGCCCTGCCATTGCGGCAGATCGCGGCCGAAGCGGTCGCGCGGCTGCGCGTCGCCATAAGCGTGATCGTAGGCGATGACGGTCGCGCCACGGCGGCAGACCTCGGCGCCGGGCAGAGCCAGCACTCGCTTGATGAGCGGCACGCCGCGCGGCAGGTAACCGCGCGCGTCGAGGAAGGCGGCGAGGTCATCGGGCGGCAGCATGGCGAGCAGATCGCCGACCTCGATCGTCGTGACCGGAGCAAGCGAATAGAGGCCGACCGCGACGCTTCCCGATGCGTTCCAGATGAAGCGCGGCGCATGGCCGGTGACGATCGGCGCAGCGACCAGCGCGGCGCCGGCCAGCATGGCGAGCAGCGTGAAACTGCGCGGGCTCATGGCATGATGCTCCTGCGCGCAAGCCAGGCATTGTGCTGGTCGCCTGAATAAAGGCGCGGTTCCACACCGGCGGTCAGCCGGTTGTGGACGTGCCGCCAATAGGCGGGCGCGGCGTCGGCCGGGTCGATGCCAAGGGCTTCGATCGTGTCTGTGAGCTGAAGCACGCGCTCGACCTTCGGCCAGCCGTGGAGCTTCAGGAGAAGATCGCCGCCGGGGCGGACGAAGGGCAGCGTTTGGCAAGGCTCGCCGCGACCGATGGCGCGCAGGATGTCGATGCGGGAAACCACGGTGCCGTAGTCGTTGGACGCCCAGCGGACGAAGGCGAAGACGCTGTTCGGCGCGAAGCCGACGACGCGGCTGCGCCGGTCGATCGTCCGCTGGTAGATCGGATGGCCGAAGCGGATGCGGTGCTCGATCCGGCCTTCCTCCCATGTGAGATGAACCAGCGTGGTGAAGGGCGGCGCGTCCTTCGGCAGCGCATGGCCACCCATGCGGCGGTTGTCGAAGCCGGTCATGGCGTGCCCCCATCGGCAGGCGGGAACTCCCGCGCGAGGAGGTCGCGCAGCATGTCGGCAACCGTGACGCCGCGCTGGAAGGCCGCGATCTTGATGCGGCCGCGCAGCGCCGGCGTGATGTCCACGGTCAGCCGCGCCGAGTAGGCGTCGGCGGCATCCGTGCGCGGCGGCGGCGCGTCGGCGGCCTTGATCCAGCTATCGGGATCGGCCGGGCGGATGGCGAAGCCGCGCTTGTCCGTGCCGGCCGTCATGACGGGCCTCCGTCATGGAACGGCAGCACGCTGGCGATGCGGTCGCGGGCGCGGTCGGCCATCGTCGGGTCGATCTCGCAGCCGATATAGCGCCGGCCGGAGAGCCGGCAGGCTTCCCCGGCCGCGCCGGAGCCGGCGAACCAATCGCCGACCAGGCCACCTTCCGGGCAGCTTGTGCGGATGAGGATTTCGAGAAGCGCGGACGGCTTTTCAGTCGGGTGGATCGCGCGGCCGTGGCAGTTGCGCAGATAGATGACCGACCGCATGAGGCGCGGCCCGCCGTCGTGGCTGACATAGTGGCCAGCATCAATCTGGCCGGTATGGGGCGGACGCTGCTTGCGTCGCACGGTCCGGGCTGTCGCGTCGGGCGTGGTCTGGACGTCGTTGTAGATGTCGCGCCAGGGCGTCTCGGCCGGATAGAACTGGACGGCCAGCTCATGCACGCGCTTGAAGCGGTCCGCATGGAAACCGGTGCCGTTCTGCTTCTCCCAGACGATCTCCTGGGCGAGCCGTAGGCCCGCGTCCGCGAAGCGGTCGGCGGTCGCCATGAAGCTGCGCAGCGAACCGAAGACCCACATCGAGCCGGTCGGCGCAAGCGCCCCGCGCGCGAGCGACAGCCAGCCCTCGACGCGGCGATCCCAGGCGAGCGATGTGTCGCCGTAAGGGGGATCGGCGAGGATCATGTCGTAGGGGCCGTGCGCCGGCATGCGGTCGCGGCAGTCGCCGGACAGGATAATCTCGGGGAGCACCATCATGGCGCGGTCCTCCCGATGCAGAGGCGCCCGACTTCGGCCGCCAGCGCCGCGATCTCGCGCGCGGCCGGCGACTGGCGGTCGATGTCCGAGACGAGCCGTCCGGTCTGGGCAGCGTCGGCGAAGACGACACGCTGGCCGACCATGGCGGCGAGCAGGGGCGGATCGTGGTCGGCCAGCGTCTCGGCCGTCTCGCGGGCGATGACAGTTCGTGCGCCGCAGCGATTGAGCACGAAACGGGCGACGAGCTGCGGCCGGTAGATCCGGGCCTCGGCGAGCAGCGCCAGCATCTCGGCCGAGGCCCAGCCGTCGAGCGGTGACGGCTGCACCGGGATCAGCACGAGGTCGGCGGCGAGCAGCGCGGAGCGCATGAGGCCGGCGACACGCGGCGGGCCGTCTATGACGACGTGATCGACGTCGCGCGCGAGTTCGGGTGCCTCGCGATGCAGCGTATCGCGTGCCAGGCCGACGACGCCGAACAGGCGCGGTAGGCTCTCGCGCGAACGCTGCTGTGACCAGTCGAGGGCTGAGCCCTGCGGGTCGGCGTCGACCAAGGTGACGCGGCTCCCGCGCATCGCCAACTCGCCGGCGAGATGTAGGGCGAGCGTCGTCTTACCGACGCCGCCTTTCTGGTTGAGAAGCGCGACGATCATCGGCGTCCTCCCGGTGGATCGAGAGGAAGACGGGGCGTATCGGGATCAGTGGATGGAGAGGCCCCACCGCGGCGGCTTGTAGCCGTCTGTGGCGGCTCGGCCGGCGCGCTCTTCCTGGCGGTAACGCTGAGGCTTCTGGCGGCGTCGCGGATGAGGTTTTCCACATCGCGCGCGCGCTCTTCAAGGTTAGAGTCTATGTTAGACTCTAAGTTAAGGGCGCGATTTCGTGTGGAGTTTCCGTGCGTTAGACCCTGTTTGGGTTCCTGATAGCACGAGCCTCGGGTTCCCGATAGCACGATAGTCCGGGTTCCCGATAGCACGAGGCTATCCACAGCTTGTCCACAGGCCGGAGACGGCTCGAAGGCGAGCAGCGCGCGCCCGCCGATTTCGGTTTCGAGGAACAGGGTGTAGCCGGGCAGCGGCTGGCGCCGGATGATGTCGCGCAGCTCGTAGGCGAAGCGTTTGAACGGCGACAGGCTGCCCGACTTCTGGTGAAGGTGGTGGAAGTCGAAGCGCCAGCCGGCGCGCTGGCGGCCGCCGTGCTTGCGCACCAGGCGGTAGAGCCAGCGATCGAGACCCCCCGTCAGGTCGAAATAGGTCCGGTCGATAGTGAGCACGAGCGCATCGTCGAGGACGGCCTGGTAGAACCAGTCCGGTACGATCAGTTCGATGCCCTCGGGGCGGCCGTTGCGGTCGGTGCGTTCCTGCCACTCGTTGATCCACGAGAAGCGATGACGGCGGCCTTCGGCAGGTTGCCGGATCGAGGTGGAAACGGTGGTCGATTGCAGGCGGTCGAGCGCGGCTTTCAGGCGCTGATAGTCGCGTGCGCTCGTGCCCCGGCCGACATAGGTGAGGATTTCATAGGGCGTGGCGGCCATCAGCCGCGAAGTGCGAAGCCCGTTATCGCGGGCTTCGACGATCTGGCTCGCTGCCCAGATCAGGATGTCGGCGTCCCAGATCGTAGCCATGCCATGATCCGGGACCGCCTCGACCCGAATTGTCACGTTGCCCGCAACGAAATCGATCGGGGCGACGCGATGGGTCTTGGAAAGGGAGAAGAAGGGATAGGCCATGAGATCCTGCGCGTCTCGTGGCGCGAAGTCGCCGGGAAGCGCCCGGAACAGATCGAGCTGCCCGCGCTCCGAAAGGGATCGACGCCGCACCGCCATGAAGGAAGCCGGCCGCGCTCAGCGTGCGTAGCGGCCGAGCCGCGGCCCGGAGGGAATGACGTGGCGCTTCGCCGGCAGCACGGAGCCGCGAGGATCGGACGTCGACGTCACCGCGCCGCGAGCGGCCCAGGTTTCGAGATCGTCGATGGCGTAGACGACGCGGCCACCGAGCTTGCGATAGGCGGGACCTGTCCCATAGGTGCGATGCTTTTCGAGGGTTCGGGCCGAGAGGCTGAGAAATTCGGCGGCCTCCTTCGTGCGCAGAAAGCGCGGCGGCAAAACGACGGGTTCGTGTGGCATGGATCGGGCCTCCGTGGTGTTGCGGACGGCCGCTTCGTTTCAGCGGCGGACAACGACCACGGTGGCGGAGGAGAGCCGGCAAGTTGCAGGGCAAAGTTGGGGGGTATCGAATTCGCCCACCATGAACAGGGCGAGGCCGCGCTAGGATTGGCGGCGATGACGAAGGAGTTTTCGATAGCCGCCCGCTATCATGGCGCGGGCATCGCGCAGGAGCGTCTTGATGGCGTGGCGGATGGAAGACGCCTGCCAAGCGTCACGGTCGAGATGGTCGATGCGAAAAATGATCTCGGCGATTTCCTGCTGCGTGGCGCCGGCGCGATAGCCGTCGAAGGCGCGCAGCATCCGGCGCTGGCGGGCGCGCTGCTGACGCGTCAGGCGCGTGTCCGGGGGAATGGCGCGGCCATGCAAGGCTGAAAGGAAGCGATAGACGGCTTCGATCCGGTCGAAGCCGTCTATGCCGAGAGGAATGACCGCAACGGCATTTTCTTTTCCGTCGATGGCGTGGTCAATGATCTGGAGGGACTGACCGTTCGCGAGGGCTAAACGAAATGCAGCGTCATCATCGCCCATCGGCGACCCCTGCCGCCACAGCGCGGGAGCATCGCTCGTGATACCGGAGCCGAGGTCAACGGGCGCCTCGGCGAGCATTACAACGCTTGTGTCCTCCTGCGGAAGCCAGAAGACTGGCGCTTCCGGCGGAGGTGTCAGGGGATCGACCGGGAAATCGCAACCCCCACTGTTGTCGAATTCGCACGGTCAGTGGTTCATGCATTCCGCGAGCGGAGGCCGAAGCCTCAAAATCCGCGTCATAGGCGTCGTTGCGGCGGAGCCATTCCCAGGCGAGATCGGACGCGGTCAGGCCGTCCAGATGATCATATTCCGAGGAACGCCAGATCGATGCGTCGGGTGTCATCGCTGATCCTCCCAAGTATTTGTCTAAGTCTTTGGGAGAATCACGATTCCCGTTTGGGTTGATCTGCGAAAGTCAGTTGAGCCTCAACAGGTGATGCGTCCGACGCATCACGATGGCGACCCGCGCTGGCTCTCACGAACCAGCTCGCGATAGCCGCGCTCCATCATCCACCGGGCGCGCGCCAGATGCGCATCGTGGATAGAGCGGCAGCGTCTGGGGTCTTGATCGGGATCGAGGCCAAACAGGATATGCACCGCCTCGCGCCAGTCTGCGCCGTCGCGGTTGGCGTCGACCAGCCGCATGTAGAGCTTCATATGTGTGCGGTCATAAGTCGTGATCGTTTCGCTGAACGGTGGTTCGTCCAGAAATGTTTGCGTCTCCTGTCCCATCGAGCCACCATATTCACGCGCGCTAAGTCCGTTAACCATCTCGCTCAGGAGATAGCCCCTTTTTTTGACAAGGGTTTGGTAGCTTGGTGCCCGGCGTGACTACCGGGACGAATCGATCCTGTCATGCAGGAGCAGAACTCCTTCGCCCTTGTCTGTCGAAAGGAGAACAATCCCGGCCGATTCGAGGGCCCGGCGCACCTGATCGCGCGTCGATTCGAACACTTCGAGACCGCTTTCGGATTCGAGGCGTTTCAGTGCGGTCAGTGCTACTCGGGCCTTGTCAGCGAGCGTCTCCTGTGTCCAACCCAGCAACGCGCGCGCGGCCCGTGATTGTCGGGCGGTGATCATGCATGATCACCTCCCATTCGGACCTGTGCGCACTCCAGAACTACGACTAAACTAGTCGTTCTTGGCTCACTTCGCCAGCATGAAATGCCTGATCGACATTGCAAACAGCTTTCCTTTGATAGCTGATTCGGTCGTCTCGGCGCATGGCCTGCCATGAAAGAACCCGGCGGCTTGCGCCGCCGGGCTTCGCGGTTCCCGCTCAGAACGGGATGTCATCGTCGTCGATGAACTTGCCGTCCTCGCTTTCGGTCTGCTTCGCCGGGCTCAGGAAGTCGACCGTCTCGGCGATGATCTCGCATCCGTAGCGGTCGTTGCCCTGCTGGTCCGTCCACTTCGTGTAGTGGATGCGGCCGCGAACCAGAACCTTCATGCCCTTCTCGCAATACTCCTGGATCGTCTTGCCGAGGCCGTTGAAGGCGGTGATGCGGTGCCATTCCGTATCCTGGATCCGGTAGCCCCTCTCGTCCCGGACAACCTTGCCGACCGAGTAGCGGGGGCGCGAGGTGGCAAGCGTGAAGTGGGTGATCCGGGTACCGCCCTCAGTGGTGCGGGTTTCGGGGGTCTGACCGATGTTGCCGGCGAGAATGACGATGTTCTGCATTGTAAGTCTCCGTTGCTTCTCGGAGGGACCATCCCTCCGACGAGACCCGGCCAAGGCCGTCGGGAGACTCCCGCAACTGCCGAACCTATCGGCAGCTTGCCCCTAAGGCCCCAGGTGGGGCGGGCAGCCGCGCTTGCGCGGCAACACGGCTGGGAGCCGCCGGGGTTGCTGGAGGAAACAGAACGAACTTAGGGGATCAGTCAGTCGGAGGGATTGGTGCCTTTGAAAGCACGAATACGGGGACGCGCAGCAGAACCATCGTCCTCACCGGTAACAGCGACCAGGCAGGCTCACGGACCTGCGCAGTTCGGGGCGACTCCCGACCTTCTCCCCTTCCGGCCACCTCGCGTCATCTCCCGGACAGGCTGGGCGGGACGAGAATGGTGCGGCTATAGGGTTCCGAGGCACGGAACAGCACCGTGTCGCCGTTTCGGCGGTGGAAGGCACGATCCGGACGATTTGCGAAAAGGCATGCGACGGTTTCTGCGTTCGCATCCACTACAGGAAGTGGAGGCCGCAGCTAGCATTGACTGCCCACGATCCGCGGATCTGGCACCGATGACCGACATCCTCGGCCGGGCGAAGCAGACTGGAGGCGGAGGATGCAAAGCGCAGCGGCGGCGCTACAGCCTTTTGTTGGGGGAACCGGGGTTGGCGGCGCAAGCCGCCGGGTTTTTCACTTCGCTGCCGATCAGCGTGAAAACAAGGACACGCCGAGGGCATTCAGATTGACCATTGCCGCGATGCCGATGAACAGCCCGGCGCTGCCGGAAAGCAAACTGAGCATCAGGCCGGGGTCGATGGCGTTCTTCGCTACGCCGTGGACGAGTGCATATCCGGCGATGACGGCCGGTACGGCAAAGACGGCGAGAGCGATCAGCCGCAGAGCCGGATTCCTGGCGAAGCCGAGAACTGCGATGACGAGGCCAATCGAAACCAACGCCGCGCCGATGGCGGCCAGTCCCGACAGGAGGATGCCGCCTCCGGCGCCCCAAGTATATTGGGCAGCGGACAGCCCAACCATGAACGGTAAAGCGTAGATCGCAAGGTTGTAGGCAAAGATTCAGAACGCGATCGTCAAAGAGATGGCGAGCAGGATGAGCGACATGGAAGCCTCCACATGATCGATTGAGGATCACGACAGGCTGCCCGTAGATACGCTCCGCCTGCGACTATGCTACTGTTCCGGTTCTGCAAGGATGTTTCATAAGAGCTATCAACCTCTCCGATAGTCAAGTATTGGCGGCTGGAACAGCCAGAGGCGGCGCTTACGCGCCGCCATCGAACTTCATGACCGGGATGCCGAGCTTGCGGGCCTTGTCCGCAAGATTCTCCTGAATGCCGGTGCCGGGGAAAACGAGGACGCCGACCGGCAGGACGTCGAGCATCGCGTCGTTGCGCTTGAAGGGCGCGGCCTTGCCGTGCTTCGTCCAGTCGGGCCGGAAGGCGACCTGAGCAACCTTGCGGCTATCTGCCCAGCGGGAGGCGATCAGTTCAGCGCCCTTCGGCGTGCCGCCGTGCATCAGCACCATGTCGGGGTGCTTCGCATGGACCTGATCGAGCTTTGCCCAGATCAGGCGGTGGTCGTTGAAGTCGGCGCCTCCGGTCAGGGCAACCTTGGGACCGGCGGGCATCATCACCTCGGTCTCGGCCCGGTGCTTCGCGGCGAGGAAATCCCGGCTGTCGATCATCGCGGCGGTGAGGTTGCGATGGTTGACCATCGAGCCGGTACGGGGCCGCCAGGCGCTGCCGGTGTGGTGCTCGAAAGCTTCGGAGGCGACGTCGCGGAAGAGTTCCATGCTGTTGCGCCGCTCGATCAGGGTCTGACCTTCTGCCGTGAGGCGCTCCAGCTCGACCGACTTCACCTCGCTGCCGTCCTGTTCACGCTGGAGGCGGCGCTGCGCCTGCTCGTTGTCGTCGAGATCGCGTTCGACCCGGCCCGCGGCGCGGTGAAAGAGATTGACGGTCCCCCAGAGCAATTCGTCGAGGTCGGGTTCGAGGCGGGTGTCGCCGAGCGTCGCGACGAGGGCGTCGAAGATATCTGCGACAGCGGCGGCGACGGCGTTGCCCTCCGGGAGCGGCCTCGGATCAGGTTCGTCCTGATATGGCCGCCAGCCATAGAGCTGGAGTTCGGTGAGGATATGATCGGTTGGGGACGAGGTGTGGTTCGGCTCGAAGCTCAAGTTTTCGTCTTCGTTCGTCATCGGAAGCGTCCTTTGTCTGGAGACCGCGCCCATCGCGGCCTTCGCAGGCGTCGAAAGCCCACGGGCGGACTGGACTGGCACCCTCGCGCTCTCGCGAGGGCTCCGATGGCCGGGTTCGGGCTATTTTGTTTCGCGCTGCAAAGGCGGCGCAGCCGCCGGCGGAAAATAGCCCAAACGCGGCCATTGCCTGTCCGGGCCGTTTGTGGGCCGATCGCCCTCTCAGAAGGCCGTGGGCGCCGCTCTCTCCAACTTCAAAGGATGCGTGCGATGATGAATGGAGACGGCGGGTGGAGACGCCTCGACCGCGCCTCGTCCCCGCCATCTCCTCACCCTTCCACGAAACGGTGGACGTCATCAGGATGAAGCTGCTCCATCAAGGTCGTCCGGAGGGCGTCGATGCCGCGCCAGCGCAGATCTTCATTGAAGTCCTCACGCGTAGGCGACACCGAAATCGCCTCGATCCCGACGCTCCTTGCTCTGGCGACCAGGCTGTCTCTTGCGCCGTCCCCGGCCGGGTCGCGATCTCTGAGGACATAGAGCCTGCGCAGCGTCGCCGGGAACAGGACGGCAGCGAGGTGAGCAGCGGAGAGCGCCGCCATCATCGGCATGTGGGGCAGAACCTGACGGGGCGACAGCACGGTCTCGATGCCTTCGCCGGCCGCGAGCACCTCACCGGCGACCCCGAAGCGGACCGCGTGCCCGAGAAGGTCGCCCATCGCCCGCCGTGGTGACTCGACCGGCGCCTTGCCCGAACCGTCCGGAGCGAGCCAGGTGCGGTGTGCGCCGGTCTGGTCGCCGTGAAGATCGGTGACGGAAGCGACGATCGCCGGCCAGATCTCGGTGGGCGAATGCTCATCGGGTTTATAGTAGCACCGCGGATGGTAACGCAGTGCGGCGGTTCCCGCGAGGGAGGTGATCGCCCGCCCGTTGAGGTAGATTTCCGCGAGTGTGCCGCCGATCGGCTGCGACATGGCGAAAAGCCGCCGCGACGCTTCGAGCGAACCGACAGCGATGTTCGACGTCCTGCCGATCGGAATCCTCGTTCTCCCTGGTTCGTGATGCGGGAGAGCGAGGAAGCGGCGCGCTTCCTCGGCCACGTCCTTGAAGTCAATGAGGCCGAGCGCTTCGCGGATGACGTCGAGCAGATCGCCATGTTCCCCCGTTGATGCGTCGGTCCATTTTCCGGCAGCTCCCTTGCCGCATTCCGGCCCGGTCAACCGCACAAACATCGAACGGCCGGGACTGTTCTGAACGTCGCCGACCACCCAGTATCGTCCGGCGCGGTGGCCGGACGACAGGTAGTGGCGGCATACCGCCTCGGCATTGCGGCCGAGACGGGATGCCAGTTCGGAAGCGTCGTGACGGGCCATCACGCTGCCTCCTTCTCGCCGATACGCTCCACCGGCCAGCGGTCGAGCACTCTTGCGAGAACCACGGGACCATTGGCATCGATTGGCACGAACATGCGCAGCTTCCATGAGATGATCTCGTGGAACAGGCCGTAGGCCGTGAGGCGCTCGCGCATCGTGTCGTCGAAGCCGGACAGCTCGATCCGGTTCGCGCCCATGACGCGGACGCGGCGAAGCTGAAGACCTTCGGCCAGATCGAGGATCGTGCGGCCGTCCATCAGGGCGGTGAACGCATCATCCGGCGTAATCGCGGCTGCGCCGGTCGCGGTCGCATTCGCGGCCCAGGCCGGCGAGACCTTGCGGCCGATGATACGCTCGCCCTCGTCGGTCTGAAGCCGATAGACGCGCGTCGAATCGTTCGGCAGCCGCTTCCAGATGGGCAGAAGCAAGCCCGTGACCATGTGAAGCGACGCATCGGTGAATTCCGGCACCTCGGCAATCTCGGCGTTCCATGCCGAGGCGAAGGTCTCCCGGTCAGCGTCGACCCAACGGGTCTCCCCCATCATCCTCACCGGGATATTGTGGGCCTCCGTCGGCCGGATCAGCCGGACGCGGCGCTCGATCTCGCCATCGTCGAGCATGATGCTGGTGGCCGGGATCTGAACGGCAGCGCGCCCCGAGCGCTCATTGACGAGCAGCTTGGCGCGCGGATCGCCGAGTTCGGCCAGAGCGGCGTCAAGCGTCACAGGACGGTTGCGCCTGCGCTCGTTGATCGTCAGCAGACTGGTTTCCGCACCGGTGCGCGGATGGGTGTAGATCGTCTGGCGATCGACGACGACGAAGCTTTCGGCGCGGAGCGTCTCCAGCCCCGCGTCATAGGTGCCCGACGCGATCGCGCCCTCGATGCGGGCGGTCAGAAGCTGTTCGAAGGCCGTGAAGAGGATGCCCTGAAGCTCGATGGTGAGCGCGAGCAGCCGATTGAGGAACGTCGTGATCGGCGGCAACTCGTCCTTGATGCCGGTCGAGTCCATCAGCTTCAGGCCGGTGGCTTCCTCGAAGCGCTGGAGCGAGCAGCCTTCGACCTTGCCGCGCACCAGCAGCATATAGAGCTGGCGGAGTGCGTCGCGGGCGTAGTGACTCTCCAGATTGTCCTCGGGGCGGAACAGCCCCTGGCCGCCGGTCTGGCGCTGGCCGCGCGTGATCGCGCCCAGCGTGTCGAGGCGGCGGGCAATGGTGCTGAGAAAGCGCTTCTCAGCCTTCACATTGGTCGAGATCGGCCGGAAGAGCGGCGGCTGCGCCTGGTTTGTGCGGTGCGTGCGGCCGAGGCCCTGAATGGCGGTGTCGGCTTTCCAGCCCGCCTCGAGCAGGTAGTGGACGCGGAGCCGCGTGTTCTTCGCCGACTTCTCCGCATGGTAGCTGCGGCCGGTGCCGCCGGCGTCCGAGAAGACGAGGACACGCTTCCGGTCGTCCATGAAGGCTTGCGTCTCGGACAGATTGGCAGCGCCGGCGCGCGTCTCGACCACAAGGCGGTCGATGGTGACGCTGTCGCCGCGCTTGCGGACGATGCGGCGCGACCGGCCCGTCACCTCGGCAACCATATCCGTCCCGAAATGCTGGACGAGCTGGTCGAGCGCGCCGGGAACCGGCGGCAGGCTGGCGAGCTTGGCGATCAGCGCATCGCGGCGCGCGACGGCCTCACGGCTTTCGACCGGCTGGCCGTCGCGATAGACCGGGCGCGACGACATATTGCTCTCCGAATCCGTGAACGGCTCGTAGAGCTGGACCGGGAAGGAATGGGCAAGATAGTCGAGAAGGTATTCGCGCGGCGTGATGTCGATGCGGACGTCGTTCCACTCCTCGGTCGGCAATTCGGCCAGCCGGCGTTCCATCAGCGCCTCGCCGGTCGAGACGATCTGGATGACGGCCGAATGGCCCGCCTCCAGATCGGCGGCGATCGAGCGAAGCAGGGTCGGTGTCTTCATGCTGGTCAGCAAATGGCCGAAGAAGCGCTGCTTGGCGCACTCGAAGGCCGAGCGGGCGGCGGATTTCGCCTGCTTGTTGAGCGTGCCCGAACCGCCCTCGCCGCCGCCGGTGATATTGGCGGCCTGCATCGCCGCATCCAGATTGTCATGGATGATGGCAAAGGCGCCGGCATAGGCATCGTAGATGCGAACCTGCTCGGGCGTCAGCTCATGCTCGACCAACTCATATTCGACGCCGGCGAAGGAGAGCGAGCGGGCGGTATAGAGGCCGAGCGCGCGAAGATCGCGGGCGAGCACCTCCATCGCCGCCACGCCGCCGGCCTCGATCGCCTCGACAAACTCGGCGCGCGTCGCGAACGGGAAATCCTCGCCGCCCCACAGGCCGAGCCGCTGCGCATAGGCGAGATTGTGGACGGTGGTCGCGCCGGTGGCGGAGACATAGACGACGCGGGCACTGGGAAGCGCGTGCTGAAGGCGCAGGCCGGCGCGGCCCTGCTGCGAGGCGGCGACGTCACCGCGTTCTCCCTTGCCGCCAGCGGCGTTCTGCATGGCATGCGCCTCGTCGAAAATGATCACTCCATCGAAGTCGGAGCCCAACCATTCGACGATTTGCTTGACCCGCGAAACCCTCTCTCCGCGGTCGTCGGAGCGCAGCGTGGCATAGGTTAAAAATAGGATGCCCTCGCTCAGCGTGATCGGCTTGCCCTGCGGAAACCGCGACAACGGCGAGACCAGCAGGCGCTCCATGCCGAGCGCGCCCCAGTCGCGCTGCGCGTCCTCGATCAACTTGTCCGACTTCGAGATCCAGACGGCTTTGCGCCGTCCCTGGAGCCAGTTATCGAGGATGATCGCAGCCGATTCCCGGCCCTTACCGACGCCGGTGCCGTCGCCGATCATGAAGCCCTGACGCAGCCGGACGGCGCCCTTGGCGTCCTCAGACGCAGCGGTCAGCTTGTCGAGGGTGTCGTCCACCGTCCACGCACCGGCGAGGAAATCCGAATGCGCCTCGCCGGCATAGATCACCGTTTCGAGCTGCGCGTCGGACAGGAGATCGAGGACGTTCCCCGGCAGCGTCGGGCGATAGCTCGGCTTCGGCGGGGCGACGCTCGCCATGGCCGCCGACTGCACGAGCTGGGTCGGATGCGCCTGAGCCCCGGAAATCCGGACGGTCTGGAGGGCGTATTCCTCATAGATCGCATCGGAAAGGCGACCGGCATCCGCCGGCCTCCAGTCAACGGTTTCGTAATCGAGCGGAGTGCCTTCCGGCTCGGCATGCGCCACGACGGGCGCGGCCCTTGCGGCCCGGTTGACATAGGCGCGGACGGTGCGAGGCGCGACCACAGGGGCCGAGACGGCCGGATCAATTGGCAGTCGTGGCGGGAGATGCTCGGTCAGCCATCCAAGCAAAGTGGCCACACCCGTCGCGACGCCCAGCGCGGTCGGGAATACGGACGGGTCGTCCGCCGGCACCTTGTCGATGATGGTCAGGCGGGTCGGAAAGGTCGTGCCGTGCTTCGCATAGACCGAGCCGTCGAGCGCGGCGGAGAAGACGACGCGGCCGCGTTCCTGCAGCCGGCCATAGGCTGCGGCCCAGGCCGAAGCGTCGGGAGCGAAGTTCGCGCCGGTGATGGTGACGAGACGGCCGCCGGGTGCGAGACGCGCCAGCGCCGAGGCAACGTGGCGGAAGGCGGCGTCTGCCATCCGCCCTTCAACATTGGCCATGACGGAGAACGGTGGGTTCATCAGCACGACGGATGGCAGAATGCCGGTGTCGAGATGATCGTCGATCTGCGCCGCGTCGAAGCGGGAGACGGACAGGGCCGGAAAGAGAAGAGACAGGAGACCGGCGCGGGTCTCCGCGAGTTCGTTGAGCACCAGCGAGCCTCCGGCGATCTCGGCCAGGATGGCGAGAAGCCCGGTGCCGGCTGACGGCTCCAGCACGCGGTCGGCGGGCGTGATCGCCGCCGCCGTCACGGCCGCGAGGCCGAGGGAGAGCGGAGTCGAAAATTGCTGGAAGGACTGGGATTCCTCTGAGCGGCGCGTATGCATCGGCAGGAGGCCGGCGATCTTGGCGAGCTGCGGCAGAACCGTCGCCGGAGAAGCGGATTTGCGGAAAAGCGCCTTGCCGTATTTGCGCAGGAAAAGCACGGTCGCCGCCTCGCAGGCGTCATAGGCCGTTTTCCAGCTCCACGCTCCGGTCGCGTCGGAGGCGTCGAAGGCAGACTCCATCGCGCTGCGCAGCATGGCGGCATCGACGCGCTGGCCGCGCTCGATATGAGGCAGGAGGATCTGCGCCGCGGCGAAGACGGCGGCAGGAGTGTCTGTGCAAGGGACAAGTGAAAGCGGCGCGGTGGCGGATGCCGCCGCGGATGCGGGGATCATGTTCATGGAAGAAGCCTCGGGAGAGCGGGACAGGATCGAGCCCGTGCAGCGCTCTCTCTCGACCGCACAGGCTCAAATCCGTCCCGGCCTCGCTCTCACTCTCACTCCATCGGCCAAAATCGCCGAAAGCCGCCGATCGCGGCCCCTGGCGGCCGAAGGGTGAGTGGCAACATGGCCGGCCTTGCTTGCCGACCAGACCATGGCAGACACAAAAAGAGCGCCCCGCCTGTAGAGGGGGCGCTCAAATGGCGTCAGCCGAACCGGCGACCTGTTTCGGTAAAGGTGTATTCATTGGCGATGATCGTCTCATCGACTGCCTCGTCCGAGGACAGGTATTCGTATTCGCGCTCCAATTGGCGATAGAGCCAGCGGGCCAGATCGCGCAGCGCCTCGAGGACGATCTCCTCGGCGTCGGCGGTCATGTCCTGATAGGTGGGGCTGTCACGTTCGACCGAAATGGACATGCAATACTCGTGATAGTAGTGCCCACGATGGCTAGTCTCGGCGCGAAGCTGGTAGAAGTTCCGGCGCTGGATCGCCAGCAACGCATCGGCAATCTCATGCAGCTTCTTGTCCTGCGGCGCATAGGATCGGATCTCGGCCGCGGCATTCCTCCGATACGAATAATAGCATTCGAACGATGCGCCATCGCCCTGCGACCAGAAGCCTGTAAAGGCGACACGAGGCTCCTGACGTGTGCCGTCGGCCATGAGGCGGACGGTGCGGGTCTTGAAGCGGATTCCGAGGATTTCCGCGATCTGCTGGAAATCCTCATAGACGGAATCGTACCAGTCATAGTCGAAGCCGCCTTCACGATATCAGGCGCGGGCCTTGTCCTTTGCGGCATCGGAAAGCTCGTCGAGCCGATAGACCGTGGTTTCGATGATCTCAGGCATCGGGATCACCTCCATCCAGCACTTCGGCAAGCCAGCCGTCGGTGTAGGTCCAGGCTACGGTTTCCCCTGTAGCGAGATCGAGCACATGAGCGCCGCCGCCGAAGCCGTCGACGCGCGGCTTCGAGCAGGCGTTGGCATACTGAAACCCCCAGCGGCCGGTCAGTCCGAATTCGGCGGCGCAACGCTTCACAAACTGAATCAGGCGCTCCGGGTCGCCCGTGACGTCATCGCGCATCCAGAGTTTGGTGCCGCCATGCTCGGGCTGGATTGACAGGAGGAAACTGTCGGACGGCGGCTCTTCCGAAGCGTTTTCCTCGGAAAGTTGATTGTAGAGATCGAGGGCGCGAGCGGCGTTGTCGGACGTCCCCACATCGAGCAGGCAGGAAAAATGGGTGAAGTAGTCGGCCATGTCAGGCTCCTGAAACGACAAAGCCCGGCGCGAAGCCGGGCTGATTGAAGGAAGGGAATGGAATCAGGCCGCCTGCGGTAGCCTGAGCAGCTCGGCGGCGGTCTCGCGCCAAAGCGGATCGACCAGCCGCGCTTCCAGCAACGCCGCTCCGAATCGCAGGACGCGGGCCGACACATGATCGCCTCGGCCGGAGGCAGCGAAGGCCAAGCCGCGCTTTCGGCTGGCTTCGATGATGATGCGGCGGGCCTCGCCGTCGCTGGCGACCGGCTGCCGCCAGAGAATGATCCCGGCTCGGATTTCGCCACCGAGAACCAAGCCGAGCGCGCTGTCCTGAATGACGATCAGGCGCGGCTCGAAGCGCAACCCGGTGTCGTCGCCGGGGCCGAGATCGCCGCGCGAAACGTGGAGCGCGGCAAGAGCAATGGCGTTTTCCGGCGATGCCGCCTCGCCAAGCGAGACGCTGCGGTCGCGGTAATCGGCATCGGTGGCGTCGGCATAGCTGATGGTGCCGAGGCAGGAGATGCGCAGCGGCAGCTTCTGCGTCCGCTGAAATCCGGACAGCACCCGCTCGGCGAGAATCCGCTCGATCGGGCCGAAGGTGGATTGGCTGGCATGGGTCATCGGGATCGCTCCACAACGGGCGCCGAGAGCCCTTCTCTCAGCATTCAACCCGTCATGGCCAAAGGCGCGACCTCTTCCTCTCCTCTGCCGAAGGCCTTGCCTCGGCGATGGACAGCTCCAGCGCAAGGCGGAAGGCCCGGACGCTCCTAGGCGTCCCGAGCCATCGGAATGAGGCGCCTGCGCGCCTCAGCTCCATGGGTCGATTTCCAGTTTCACCATCTCGTCGTCGCCATCGAATTCGTCGGCGGGCATGGCGCCGTGGGTTCCGTCTCCGGCCTGGAACACAACGATCGAGACCATCAGCGTGGTAGCGAGGCTGGCGGCAAAGGCGGTGGCATCTGCGTAGGACATGGGTTCGGCTCCTGTCTTGGGAGGCGGGGGACCATCCCCCGCGCGACAGGCGCCCGAAGTGTCTGAACGGGTCTGCAATCACCCTCGCGCGTTCGGGCATGTCCCGAATCCGCGAGGGCGGCACGCTCGCGTAAGCCGACCCCTCGTGGGTTGATTGACAAGGAAACGGCTCAGACCAAGGTCAGCGAATGGAAGCGGGGGTGGTGTTCTGCCTCTGACAGGATGCCGAAATCCCGTCGCAGATGCCGCGCCGCGCCAGCCCACCTTCATGCCGGTCTCACCCGGATCGATGTGCTCCAGGCCGGAGACGGAACCCCACACGGTTGCGCAAGGATGGCCGGTGCAGGCGAAATTGAAACTCGACCGGGATGACGGTCAGCTCCAATTCTCCTCGGCGATCTCGCAGATGATCAGGGCGCGGGCCTTCAGCAGCAGGTCATCGCCACAGGTATCGATATGGCCATAGAACCGGGCGCGCGCACCGCACCGGTTTCAGTCGGCATAGTAGCAATATTCGCGGGCATCGAGGCGGAAGGCCCGCAAATCATCGGCCCAATGCGGCTTGGGCTCGACGACGACGGTGATGCCGTCGCACGTCTCCTCCCAGGGCAGCGACCGCTCGGCCGGGGGACTTTTGCGGTCGGCCCGAAAGATGAAGTCGATGTCGATGTGATCAGCCATGACGGCTTCCATAAAAAATGCCCGGCGCGATGGCCGGGCGAGTTGAAAAACGGTACGGGGCGGCCTGCGCCGCCCTGTATGCGGTCATTCCGCAGCGACGAGGTGCTGCCGGTCTTCGTCTTCTTCAGCCGCTGCTTCCTCGTCGTCACCGTCACCGGCGAGGAAGTCGGGCAAAGCCTCGACCTCGCCATCGGTGTCGGCGGCCGCATCACCATCGAGATCGACCAGGCGCAGCGGTTCGGGCAGCCAGCCGGTATCGGCCAGCAGGCGCTCGGCTTCCTTGGCCATGTCACCCTTTTTCAGATGGTCGATAAGCTGCGCCGCCCGTTCGCCCGCGCCTTCACGCACCGCAGCGAGGATCTGGGTCTTGGTCACGCGACCCAGATAGTTCTCGACCGTTGGCCGCCATCCCGCATCGACCACCATATCGAAGCCGGTGGCGCGGGCGATCCGGTCGGCCCCGGCAAGGCGACGATCAAGGCCATGCTGCGAGATGCCGGAGGCGCTATGGGGGTTCGGACGCTCATAAAGCGCATTGACGCCATAGCTGACGCAATGGGCGAGAAGCGCCATGCGGCTTGCCTCGTCAAGTGCAGCGATCCAGTCCCAGAGCGCCGCTTCGTCGGAAGGCAGATCGGCCTTCCAGGCGTCGAAGCGCTCGCCGATCGCCTTGACCGACTGGCTGTCGGCGAGATCGGAGCCCTGCGAAGACAGATACCTGTGGCGAACGGAAACCTCCAGGCACCCGGTCGGCGCCGAGTAATGATAGCGCTCCATCACCATGCGGTGGAGCAGCGCCGTCATCGCGACGTGCGGGTTGCTGGCGAGCGCTTCCTGAAGCGCGACGGTGCGATGGGCGGTCAGCTCGATGACGAGCCGCTCCGGCAGCGGCTTGATCCCGTCGTCGTCATCGTCCTCTTCGGGTTCGGCCGGCTGGCCGCCGATGGTGATGACGGCACGCTGCACGTCGCGGTCATTTCCGCCGGCGACGATGGTGTTTTCGTTCTCGCCGTCCCCGGCATCGGCCACCGGCTCGTCCTCGGCCCGGACATAGCCGCGCTCGATGACAGGCTCGCCGTCGCGGTCGATGCTGATGAAGACACCGGCGCGGGCGATCTCGGCAGGATCATAGATGACGGGGCGCTTCTCGAAGTCCTCCAGAGCGGCCTCGATCTCGCCGAGGCGCCGATCGATCTCGTCGGGCAGCTCGTCGTGCTCGGAATATTCCGATTCAAGATCGTCGTACTCGTTGCGCAATGCCTCGCGCGCGGCGCGCTCCTCGTCGGTGAGATCGGCGAAGCTGCCGGTGATCTCGCGAAGGCCGTTGTCGTAACCGTAGGGATGGCTGGTATCGACAGCGATCCACTTCCAGCCCTCGGCCGCCACTTCATCGGCGATCGTCTTCAGCTTCTCCGAGACCAGGCGGTCGAGAAGCGCCACGTCTTCGAGCCAGCCGCCATCGTCCTCGGAGAAGAGGTCGCGCAGCATCGCGCCGCCGGCCTGCTCATAGGCGTCCACGCCGACGAAGCGCACGCGCTTGTCGTCGGTTGGAACGGTGGTCTCGGTCAGGAGCTGGCGGACCTGCCAGGGCTGGACATTGTAGGAGCGCTGGACAGCCTCCCAGACCTGTTCCTGGCGGGCATGGTCGGGATTGACGGTGAATGCCTCCAGCATCGCCAGTGGCATGCCGTTGCGTGCATAGACTTCCAGAAGAGCCGGCGAGACCGAAGCCAGGCGCATACGCTGCGTGATGTAGCGCGGCGTGGTGCGATAGGCGTCGGCGATCTCCTCCTTCGTCATGCCGTCGTCGAACATGCGCTTGAACGCCCGGAACTGGTCGAGCGGATGCAGGCCGAGCCGGAGCATATTTTCCGCGAGCGAGTCGTCGACGGCCGAGGTCTTGGCGTCGGCCTTCTTGACGAGGCAGGGAACGAGGCCATCGGCGGGAAAGCGTCCGGCCTCGACCAGCCGCGCGATCGCCCGGAACCGGCGGCCGCCGGCCGGGGTCTCGAAATCGCCGGTCTCGTTGCCGTCGGCATCGAGGATGGCGCGGACATTGATGCCCTGCACGATGTCCTCGCGCCGGTCGATGTCGTGGGTGAGATCGTCGAGACCGGCCTCGACGTCGGTTTCGCGGACATTGCTGTCCGAGAGGCGGATGCGATTGAAGGGAATGTCACGCGAACGCGAGAAGACGATCATCGCGACGGCAGGCTTCTTCGACTTCCTGGCAGCTTTGGCCATGGTGGTTTCTCCGTGACGGGCGGCCGAGACCCTCTCTCGACCTTCCAACCCGTCACGAAATCACCAGCCCCTCTCTCACTCTCGACCGGGCCGCGGGCGCGACGCTACCAGTCGAAGCGCTGCGGTCTCTCCTCATTCACCCGGTATTTCCGACGCAACGCCAGGATCGCCGCCTCCTGCCGGTCGATCTTGCGCCGGAGCCGGTCGAGGTCCGGCCCCACAACCACCAGGAGCCGATCGAGCACTCGCCGATACTCCGCCTCGTCCGCGCCGGTCCACCGGCTCATGCGCCGGTGGTAGTGCCGGTATTTCGGGCGAAGACGGATCGTCTCGCCCTCGGCGCAATTGCTGAGTGCGCGTTCGGCAAGTCCGAGATTGCGCCGTACATCTGCAAGCGCGTCCTCCATGCGCGCCAGCAGCGAGCGCACATGATCAGGAGGCATCATCGTGCGACCCTCCTTCGTCAGGCGGGCCGGGATCGAGCATGTCCTGAAGGAAGCGCGGCGGGATATTCTCCTCCGGTCCCTGCCAGGCGATGCGGCCGTTCCTCCAGATCGTGACGAAGTCGCCCCCGGTCGAGCGGACGGGGAGCGGCTTCGCCTCGAAGTTAAGGCATCCGAACTCGGCCGAGGTAGCCGAGAACACGGTGTTTTTGCGACCGGGCGGAAGCACGCGATCACAGGTGCCGGACGGGCGCTTCACGCGGCGGCGAGAAAGGCCGAGGTGGAACCATTCATAAGCGCGCTGTTCGTTTTCCGGCGGCGCGTCCCAGTGGATGCAGTGCTTGCACTGGCCGGAGCGCCGGTCGACGGGCTCGTCAAGCGGCGGCCCGCCATTGTGTCCGCGTATCGTCGGCCCGATCATGAAGGGCCTCCCATGACGACACGCTGGACCACGACGGGCCGCATCTCGGTCGCCTGCGCCAGGCGCTCGATCAGCGCTAGCTCGGCATCTGAGCACGCACCGCGCACCTCGATTTCGAGCCGCTCGGCGGCGTCGGCGTGATGGCTCGCGGCGATGTGGACATTGCCGCCCGTTTCGACGGGGCGCAGCCGCGACCGGAGAAACAAGATGCCGGAGCCGAGATTGCCGCAGTGAAGCAGCTCGTCCACGTCCGGCGCGCTCGGACCGATGCCGGCCTTGCGGCCACCGATCCGGCGGAAGGCTTCGCCGAAGGTCGACGGATCGCGGGTGATCCGCGCAGTCCGCTCGGGATGGAACTGCCACGGCGGGCGCCAGGGATCGAGCTTTCCAACCGCAATCTGGTGCAGGAAATCGGCGAAGCTCGCCGGGTCGGCCGGATATGGGCAGGTCCGCCAGATCTCGCGGACACGGGCGCGCAGCCTGTCGGGCAGCGCGAAGAGCCGGGCGCGACCCTTCCGCCACCACGCGGCCCGCTGGCCGCGACGTTCACGTTCGGCCTCGTCCCACCAGACAGCGCGGCGGGCCATTTCCTCGTCGACGTCGTGCTGGCCGGCGGCGATCTCGTCGGCGAAGAGCGGCAGCGCCTCGCGTTCGAGGCGCTGCTTGCGGAGAAACGCCGCACGCTTGCGCGACGTGTCACCATAGGGTTCGGGTCTATGCCAGCGGCGGAAGCGCATCAGACGTTCTCCCGCCGCGCACGCGCCGCGGCATAGATGATCCGTTCGGCGCGGCGGATGCTGCCGGCTTCCCGTGCAGCCTCGGCCCAGACCGAAATCGGAAAGTCGCCGGAAAAGAGGACGTCGCGCTCGATGCCGAGTCCGAAAGGCAGGCGCACCGAAGCCATCTCCTCGAGCGAGAAATAGCCAAGCTCCGGCTCGCCGAGATCGGCCAGACCAAAGAGGATGTCGCCGTCGGCATCGAGTTCAGTCGCCAGCCAGACGCCGGCGCCGAGCGGGTTGAAGAATTTGACGACCGGCACATGATCGGTGTCGCGCTGGCGGCCATTGGCGAGAAGCTGCACACGCAGCTCGTCCGTCAGGAGGATCATGCTGCCCTCCTGTCGATAGCGGTCTCGGGCGTGGCAGGCCGCTGCTCGTCTTCTGGCAGGAAGGACAGCAGCCAGTCGGCCGCCTTGCTCGCCTGCGAGGCCGCGCGCATGATGGCGCGGGAATCCTCGCGCATGACCTCCAGCCAACTGCCAATGTAATCGGCGTGGCGCACCGTCGGCACGATGCCGAGCGCGGCGCAGGTAAAGGCCGAAGTCTGCTCAGCGATCAGTTCTTCGAAGGCGTATTTCTTCGAGCCGAACGAGCCGGTCAGGTCACGGTTCAGCCGGCTGTGATGACCGCTGGCGTGACCGAGTTCGTGCAGAGCGGTCCGGTGCCAGTTGATCGGCTCGAAATATGCCTGGGGCGGCGGAACCATCACATAGTCCTGGGACGGGACGTAGAAGGCCCGGTTGCCGCCGACGCGGAAATCGACGCCGGTCGCCTTGATGAGCGCCTCGACCCTCGGCTCGATCAGGCCGGGCAGTGGCGGCGGCGCGACGGTGGCGATGTCGTCGGGCAGCCCGTCGCATTGCGCCACATTGAAGACCGTAAAGCGCTTCAGGAACGGGATGGCATGTGCTTCCTCGCCGGTCTCGCGGGCGCGGCGCTTCTCGTCTTCCGGCGTAAAGCGGTCGGCATAGACGACCGTGGTGCCGTGCTCGCCTTTGCGGACATGGCCGCCGAGCGAAAGCGCCTGCCGGAATGTGAGCCAGCCCTGGCAGGGAAAGCCGTGCTCGATGACAGCGCCCCAAAGGATGAGCACGTTGATGCCGCTGTAGCTGCGGGAGGTAGCGGCGTTTTTCGGCAGGCCGAGCGGTGCCTTGGCGGCCGACGTTCCCCAGGGCTGCACCCACGGCACGCGACCGGCCTCCAGCTCGGCGATGATTTTGGTGGTGATTTCGTCATAAAGGTTCGCCCGGTCCGAGCCGGTGCGAACGCTGCGATCATGTCTGGACATCGCGGTTCTCCGCGACGGGCGCCGGAAGCCTCTCCTCCAGCCTTTAACCCGTCACGGCGAACCCCGTCCGCACTCTCACTCTAAAGGGGGCTTTGCGGGGTCTCTCCGCAGAAGGGGGTGTGCCGGCGACCCCGGCGCCGGCCAGGGGGAAGGCTTTCCCCCGCAAAATCGCAAACCCGCAAATACGGATATCAGGGTTTCAGAAGTTAGACCCGCTGCACGTTTCGAGCTTCCCGCGAAGCTACTTCGCGCTACAATTGGTGCCGATTCTGCGGGCAATACATGGGGCTACATGGTAACGCTGCAACAGGACATTGCGAAGAAGTTCATTTCAGCTCTTGAGGAGGGGAAAGAACTCGATTCCGACAAGGTTGAAGAGATCAGGAAGCTGCTGTCGGACGATAAGAAGATCAAGGCTGACGACTTCGTAAAAATCTTCTCGACGCCGGTTGGCGGTGATGTGAAGTGATCAAACTCGAAACCGCTCACGTCGAAGAGTTCCGCGGAATTCGCAAGCTCGACATCAACTTCGGAAAGGGAACCTTCGCGATCTCCGGCCCGAATGGAACCGGCAAGAGCGGTGTCATTGACGCGATAGAGTTCGGCCTTACCGGAGAGATCGGGCGTCTGACTGGGCGGGGTACGAAAAGCCTTTCGGTTTCAGAACACGGCCCGCATGTCGACAAGGTGAAGTTCCCGGACGCTGCCTTCGTGGAGTTGAGGGTTTTCATTTCCGCTCTCGGCAAGTCGGCGACGATCACGCGGAAGGTATCTGCTCCAGGCAAGCCGAAGATTGTGCCTCCCGACGCAGATGTGAAAGCGGCACTCGCCGAGATCGCGGATCATCCGGAAATCACGCTCGCACGGCGTGACATTCTTCGTTTCATTCTGGTGGAGCCGACAAAACGCTCGGAGGAAATCCAGGCGATTCTGAAGCTGGACGGCATCGGACAGACTCGCGCCGCGCTCAATACCGCGCAGAATAAGCTACAGACCGGATTCAAGGCTGCAACAAGCCAAGTGCAGTCAAGCCGCGATACGTTGCAGCGGCATCTACAGATCACTACGTTCGGCGCCGCGGAGTTGCTGGCCTCGGTCAACCCAAAGCGAGAATCGGTTGGCCTGCCAAAGATCGAAACGCTGACATCCGACACGCAGATCGATGCAGGTCTTTCCGACGCCGACAAGCTGTCTGAGTTGAACAAGCAATCCGCACTGCGTGATCTCCAGGCGTTGTCGGATATGCTCGGCTCCCTTGCGGACATGGGGAAGGAGGAAGCAGCGGCAATCCTTTCCGGCATCGCGACGCTGGAGGGCGATCCCGCCCTGCTCCAAGCTTTGCAGCGGCGTTCGCTGGTGGAAAAGGGGCTTGAACTTGTCGATGGACCCGAGTGCCCGCTATGCGATCACCCTTGGCCTGACGAGAACCATCTGCTCGCACACCTCAAGGCCAAGCTCTCAAAATCCGAGGACGCCGGCAAACTGCAGACGTCGCTTCTTTCGAACGGCGGCAACCTCGCCGCCCATGCGGAAAACTTGCTCGGCCTTCTCAGGCAGGCTCTGAGGATCGCAAAAGAGGAAGACGACGCGGTCGGAGCCGATATCATAACCGCATGGGGGACTGACCTTCAGGAATTGAAGGGGCAACTTGGGAATTTCGACGGGCTGATCGGTTTGAAAGAGCGGTTGGGCAGTGGATGGCCCAAAATGCCTGAAGCTACTCCTTCTAGGCTTGCCGCCCTCACGGCCAAGGTCCACGCGAAACCTGACCAGAGCGCGGCCATCGAAGCGCAGACGTTTCTCACGACAGCGCAGCTTCGCCTCAATGACTACCGCGACGCCATGCGGAGGAACGAGGCCGCGAAGGCCGCCAGCAATGCGGCTAGGGCAACCTACGAGGCCTATTGTCGCGTCATGGAACAGGAGCTGAATGCTCTCTATGACGACGTTCAGGACGATTTCAGCACTTTCTACCGTCTGATCAATGAGGACGATGAGGCGAAGTTCACGGCGAAGCTGACACCCAGCGAGGGGCGGCTCGTTTTCGACGTGAATTTCTACGAGCGCGGTCTTTTCCCGCCCGGCGCTTATCACAGCGAGGGGCATCAAGACGGCATGGGTGTATGTCTTTACCTCGCCTTGATGAAGCGCCTTTTCGCGAAGAGCTTCACGATCGCACTGCTGGACGATGTGGTGATGTCCGTCGACTCGGGCCATCGCTACCAGTTTTGCAAGTTGCTGAAAACGCATTTCCCCGACACGCAGTTCATCATAACGACGCATGATCGCCTATGGGCGGAGCAAATGAAGTCAGCGGGGCTTGTTACCGCGAAGACGTCGCTGGCGTTCCATAGCTGGACTGTGGATACAGGTCCGCTTGTCGAGTCAAACGCGGATATCTGGGATGAGATCGCTACGGCTCTCGCCAAGGGTAAGGTCGAGACAGCCGCCCACGGGCTACGGCACCATCTGGAATACGCATCACGCCAGCTCGCGGACCAACTTGGCGCGCGGCCGATTTTTCGGGCGGATGGCAACTATGACCTCGGCGAATTGCTACCCAACGTCCTCTCGCGCGCGAAGGATGTCTATGGAAAGGCCGCTGATGCAGCTCAGTCGTGGGGCAATGCCGCCGCAAAGGAAGCCGCGCTTGAGCGCAAGGCAACACTCTCCAGCTCTAGCGGGGCGAGCAATGTCGAGCAGTGGGCTGTCAACAAGGCCGTGCATTACAATGAGTGGGCCAACTTCGGGAAGAAGGATTTCGAGCCTGTGGTGACGGCATTCAAGGAATTGCTGGAGTGTCTGCGGTGCAAGGACTGCCAATCGTGGTTATACGTGTCTCCGCGGGGTGGTTCTCCTGATTCTCTGCGTTGCCAATGCAGCACCGTGAGCCTGAATCTCAAGGCAAAACCAAAGTGACCCTGAACGCCGATGAAACGGCCAACTCTGATGCGTTTCACAAGGGGGGTAGCAACTCCGACAGGTATACTGAAGATTGATGTTTACCGTCTCGCGACAGACGCAATCCGGAGCTGGGTCAGTTCTTACCCTTTATTCCTTTCCGGTTCGAACTCGCACTTAGAAACATTGGAAAAAAGCTACGCTGGTTTTTCACTTTGATGATGTCGTCGGCCGCGATCGTATTCGCCTTTCGTCGTTCACCGCCGGCAGGCGTAATTACCTCAAGATCCGGATTCTCGATGATTGCGGCATGAACGTCATCAGCATGAGCCGGTGTGATGTTGTAGATGCTCTCATAGAACTCCATAACGGACATGGCGTCTCCCGCGTCGCTCACCAGGCGGGGAATGTCTCCCATGAGCTGCTCCTTGGCAGAGGCTCGTCCATTATTATCGAACAGGTATAGTCTGCCTTCGTCATCACGCGGATCGTAGGAGAGCATGTTGAGACCCGAGCGGCCAAAATGCGCTTGGAGGGTCGCGTTGTCATGGAGGATATTATTGTAAACCTGCCGTGCTCGGCAGGCATTGGCGAAATGAATAAACCAATAGCGCCAGCCATCAGGATTGTTGATCGAGAACGGGCTCACAAATGGCGCACATCGATGGAAGACCTCGAAGACCATCTTCTCCGCCGTTCCGAGCCAGTCGTTCTTGCTCATAAGGTCGTTCCGGGACGTGATGTCGGTGCCCTTGATACCAAGGTAATCAAGCCGCTTCGTTAGCTGGTCCGGCTGGTCCTTCTTGAGGAAGGCCAACAAAGAGCTGATCATGAAGGTGTAGAAAATCTCCGCCGATGCATACGAGCGCATGATGTCAATAATCGTTTCGCGATTGACGTGACTGTCACCGCACTGGTCGAGATTAAACAGGACATTTTTATATCGGCCCTGTTCAAGAAGGCCCTTGATCCGGGGATAGGCGACTTCAAAGAACTCGTTGAGGTATTCGACGCGCAGATGCAGCCTCGGGCACGTTGCGGCGATGTCAGCCTGCATCGGCGCGACATGCCCCTTCAGAAGCTCGACGGCATCAAGGCTGGCGTCGTTGAAGATCAGCAGGCATTCGACCTCAATCATGCCGAGGCCCTGCACCGTGCGATGAGTGTTTACTGCTTCCACTGCGCGCTTCAATTCTTCGATGAAGATCAACGGCGAGCCAGGGGAGCCGCATTGGTAGCGGCCACCGCCTGCGAAACCGTCGACGATAGCAAGCCGAAAGCGTTCGCGCTGGGGAAGCTTGCAGCGAACAGTCAGATAGTCGAAGACGTATTCACGCAGGATCTTATGCTTGCGTTTGGAGTGGTCTTCCAGTTTTGCGCCATCCGGCCATTCGTACTGTTTCCTCGTCATTTCGCCCCCAAGTCCCCTGTTCTTATGCGGCCGGCTGAGGCGCTATCGGCATCTCATCCCAAGTTCGGCCTCGATACTCGCGTCCGTTTGCCTTTTTTGACCGCTTTTTGTTGTCCTTGCCCCATGTACCCCACTGCTTGAAGAAGAACGCCGTCCCTGCCGTTTGGCAATTGGTGTAGATTTCATCGATCCATTCTTCACGGATGGGACGAGCGGATTTCCCACTTTCACCGCCCACGATTGCCCAATGGATTTCACTGAGGTCGATGGTGCCGACGGCGTCGATCAGAGGCTCGAATGATATGAAGCGGATCGCAGCAGGCGCTTTCCGCAGATGCTCGATCCGTTCGGCTACAGCAGCGTTTTCGATGCTGGTCCCAAGCCACACGTTGGGCAGAACCTCGCCTATCTTGCTGGCCACCAGATCGGCCATTCTCTCTGGCCGTTTCGTGAGTATCTGATAGTTGTGGTGCGGCGTCTCGCGCATGATTTGCCATACATCGAGAATGAAGTCGTCGCTGACCTGTTCGTGGAACAGATCGCTCATGGAATTGACGAAGATCTTGCGCGGCTTGCGCCACCGAAGTGGTATGGATAACGCCTCGCGGTCTTCGCGCACCACCCCGTTCCAAACGGTGCGTCGGCCAGTTTTGCGGGTCAGCCCCGCATATTTCTCGACGCCCATCGCCTCCAGGCGCTTGGCCATTTCCATTGCATAGCAGTGCGTGCAGCCGGCCGTTACAATCGAACACCCGGCGACAGGATTCCAGGTGGCGTCGGTCCACTCGATCTGGGTTTCAGCCACATTTTCCTCCCGAGCATTTTGCTCTCTGCCGCAGCATCAAACGAAGCCTCGCATGGGGTTGATGAACTGGATACCGGCGAAGTCCTTTTCGTTGTCCGTGATCACAACGCAATCGTTTGCGCCTGCCGTCGCCGCGATGATCATGTCGAGCCCGCTGCGAGGGCGTCCAGCGGCCTTGCCGTCCGCCATCAATCGCGACCAGATCAACCCGGCCTTGTCGTCGAATGGCAGTATGCGCCCCGCAAAAAGAGCCTGCGGTCCCTCCGGTCCTGTGAACCACGTATCGAGAACCTCTCGTTTCTTGCCACGTGGTTTTTCTAAAATGCCGCGGCGTATTTCAGCTATAGTCAGAGACGCGACGAACAGGTCTTGATCGCTCTGCTCGCTCCACCATGCCAGCAGCGATTCCGAGGGCTGCGGCTTGACGGTGTTACTGATGATGTTGGTGTCAAGGAGATAGCGCGTCACAGATCGACCCGTCGCCCTTCCTCGCGCGGGCGCGACAGATCGAGATCGGCGCCGACCAAAGGCGAGCGGCGCAGGGCCGACAGAATGCCGCTGGATTTCGAAGGCTCACCCGAAACAAGAGCCCTCACCGTCTGTCGGGCTTGCTCTGCCTCTGGTCCTTCTTCGGCCAGTTGACGGGCGAGCGATCGGATTAGATCGCGATCGGATTCCAGCGCAAGAACCTCAAAGCGCTTGAAGCCGCGCTGTGTCAGGCGCGCCCGGTAATTCTCGATCGCTCTCTTCTGCGCAGCATTGCTCATGGCTGGCCTCCGTGGTATATATCCTGACATATAGCCGATTTCTGCGTTGCAAACAAGGGATGTCAGCGATGGCCCTGGACGCTCACCACAGAGCAGTAATGCACGAGAATACTGCGCGTTCACGTCAGTATTTTCCATATGCTGTAGCACGAAGGATTGCGCCGCGCTTCGCCGATGCCGCCGGGGGCATACTTTCCGCCGCCAACTATACGCGTGTTATTTCAATTGCTTATGCTGATCTTCGGGTGAATGCTTGGATGTATGACTTTACGATCAACCCATTCACCGGCGAAGATGACAAGCAACGAGCGCGAAGAGTTGCTCGAATCCCTGCTCATCGACGAGCCGGACCTGACCTTTACGCCGAGGGGCGATCCCGATCCGCGGCTTTTGCTTCTGGTCGACTTTCTGGCGCGACAGGCAGCACGGGAATGCTACGCGGAAGAAGTCAGGATGACGAGGCGACGGGGGAAGCGCACCTCCTGATGCCGAAAGGAGAAGTGCATTGAAGGTCGCGATCTACGCCCGCTATTCCTCCGACAATCAACGCGACGCCTCGATCGCCGACCAGCTCCGCATGTGCCGGCTTCATGCCGAGAAGCAGGGCTGGCAGATCGTCGAGGAATATTCCGACCACGCGATCTCCGGCTCGTCGCTGCTCCGCCCCGGCATCCAGGCCCTGATTTCCGACGCGACACGCGGGTGCTTCAACCTGATCCTCGCCGAAGCCATGGATCGGCTTTCACGCGATCAGGAGGACATAGCGGGCCTCTTCAAGCGCATGTCCTATTCGGGCGTGAAGATGTTCACCCTCTCCGAGGGTGAAGTCTCGCATCTGCATGTCGGCCTGAAAGGCACGATGAACGCGCTGTTCCTGAAGGATCTGGCCGACAAGACCCGGCGCGGGCAACGCGGCCGGGTCGAGGCGGGCAAGTCGGGCGGCGGCAACTCCTACGGCTATGACGTGGTGAAGAAGCTGGACGCTAACGGCGAACCGATCCGCGGCGATCGCACGATCAACGAAGCTCAAGCCGAGGTCGTGCGCCGCATCTTCCGCGACTATGCCGCCGGCAAGTCGGCCAAGACCATCGCCTTCTCCCTGAACAGGGATGGCATTGCCGCCCCGTCTGGCGGCGATTGGGGCTTCAGCACGATCAACGGCAATCCGAAGCGTGGCAACGGCATCCTCAACAACGAGATGTATGTGGGCAAGATCGTCTGGAATCGTCAGCGCTTCGTCAAAGACCCGGATACCGGCAAGCGGAAGGCCCGGCCCAACCCGGAATCCGAATGGGTCATTCAGGAAGCGCCGGAACTGCGCATCCTCGATGACGATCTCTGGAACGCCGTGAAGGCGAGGCAGGGCGAGAACCGCACCGAACGCGACGAAAGCGGCATTGCGGATGTCCGGAAGATGAACCATCGGCGCCGGCCAAAATATCTGTTCACTGGACTGACCAAATGCGCCTGCTGCGGTGGCGGTTATTCCGCGATCTCGGCGACGCTGATCGGCTGCTCGACAGCGCGCAACAAGGGCACCTGCGACAACCGGGTGAACATCCGCCGCGACGAGTTGGAGGCGCGCGTTCTGAACGCCTTGCGTACCAAACTTGTCGATCCCGAGATGTTCGCTCGCTTCTGCGAGGTATTCACACAGGAGATGAATCGCCTACGCATGGAAGGCCGTGCGGGCATTGCCTCGGCGGAAGCCGAGATCGAAAAGACCGAGCGCGAACTGGCGAAGCTATTGACCGCCATTAAGGCTGGCGGGCCGATTGAAGCCATCGTAGAGGACATGAAGCGGCTGGAAGCTCGGAAATCGGAGCTGAGGACGTTCCTGGCCGAGGCCGAGGAACCCCCTCCCCTGCTGCACCCTTCAATGGCGCTCCAATACCGCAAGCGGGTCCAGCAGCTCTATGAAGCCCTGCAGGACGAAGAGGAAGAGAAGCGGATCGAGGCGGCGGACATCCTTCGCTCGCTGGTGAACCAGATCGGACTGACCCCCGTGGACGGCAAGGTGGAGATCGACGTTCAGGGCGATCTCGCTGGAATCCTTATAATTTCCGCACAAACGAAAAACCCCGCCGGAGGGCGGGGTGGATCGCAAGTAAAGATGGTTGCGGGGGCAGGATTTGAACCTGCGGCCTTCAGGTTATGAGCCTGACGAGCTACCGGGCTGCTCCACCCCGCGTTAACGTTTGTGCCGGGTTTTGTGCCCGGTCGTTTTCTGTCGGGCCTTTCCGCCTCTGGCGGCCTGGCCGGGGGTGCTGCTGCACCCTTTTGTCCTGCGGTGTTATCTTAACACGAAAGGCCGCTTTGCGCGGCCCTTTTTGCTCGGCTTGGGCCGAAGTCGTGTCGAGAAGATTGTTTATCCATCCTTCGATGGCATTGCCTTTTGCAGACCTGGCAGCGACCTACTCTCCCGCGTCTTGAGACGAAGTACCATTGGCGCTGGGGCGTTTCACGGCCGTGTTCGGAATGGGAACGGGTGCGGCCACCCCGCGATAACCACCAGGTCGGCAAAGGGCAAATGATGAGAAGCTGGGTTTGAGGCGAATAGGGGGTGGCGAATAGCGAATAGATTTCGCAATGCCGTTCAATTCGCTGGT
>JARYGU010000126.1:0-504 GCA_033795365.1 Shinella sp. | reverse complement strand
AACGGCCACTCGCTCGGCAGTTCCTCGGCTTCGACTTCGCCTTGCCCTACCTGCAACAGCAGATTGCGCACGGCCTTGACGCCATCGGGCACCTGCTCGCGCTGGCGCACCCGGCGTCCGAAGATCACCACCTGCTTGAACTGCGTCTCCACCGCTCGGTAGATGCGCAGGTCCGTGTAGTGGCGCGTCAGCCAGCCGACCAACTCCGCGTCGAGCACGTAGCCGGGGACGATGAAAACCAGCACGCCGCCGTATTGCAGCAGCGAGAGCGTGCGCTGGTAGAACAGCTTTTCAAGGCGGGCACGGCCCTGGCCCTGATAGCCGATGTTGCCGTTGACGTCCTTGGACAGGTCCCCATACGGCGGGTTGAGCCAGAGCAGCCCGAAGGACTGCTTGGAGACCATCGTGTCCATCAGGTCCGCGTGCAGGCAGTGATCGACCAGGCCGCGGGCATGGCGCGCCCGCTCCGCGTCGAACTCGACGGCGAACGCCTTTGCCTGCTCG
>JARYGU010000125.1:0-506 GCA_033795365.1 Shinella sp. | reverse complement strand
AAAAGGCCAAACATTTATCTGGTATTAGCAGAAGATCTTCAACAGATTGGGAAGAATAAACTTGCCGCCAGATTTTATGTAAGAAGCTTATTTAGTTATACTAAAAATAATGGCCTCTTTTTAAAAATAGCTTCCTTCTGCTTACGTTTATATTTTGCGTTTTGCCCAGTGAAATCGTTGAGAAACATGCGTTACGAACGATACCTCAAATCTAAGCAGATGCTTTTGAGAAGAGAAGAATGCGCATTAAGAAAGGAAAGAGACATGGCTCTCATATCGGAGCTTCTCTCCCCTACAACCTTCTAGAGCATTCTTCGCACGTTCAATTGAACGCGCAGCGCTCTAGAGCATCTTTCCGCATTCAGGTGATTCCATCTGAATGCGGGATGCTCTAATTCTTATCATCCAGCCGATGAAAGGCACATGACGTCAATCGCTTCCGAAGAGGTCTCGTGTATAGACCTTGTGGCGGACGTCCTTGAGTTCCTCGGCGAAGCGGTTGGCGA
>JARYGU010000124.1:0-507 GCA_033795365.1 Shinella sp. | reverse complement strand
CCGGCGGCGATGTCGTGATCGGCGGCAAGAACGTCGCCGGAACCCGCCCCAGCGCTCGCGACCTGGCGATGGTCTTCCAGTCCTACGCGCTCTACCCGCATCTCTCCGTTGAAGAGAACATGATGACGCCGCTTCGGCTGCGGGATCTGTCGATGCTCGAACGGATGCCGCTGCTCGGGCTGCTCTCGCCGCGGCGTCGAGAGAAGCTTCGATCCATCCGGGCTGCCGTCACCGACGTCGCGCAGACGCTGAAGATCGAGCCGCTGCTTCAGCGCAAGCCGGGACAGCTTTCGGGCGGGCAGCGTCAGCGTGTCGCGCTTGGCCGCGCGATGGTCCGCAAGCCGGTCGCGTTCCTGATGGATGAGCCGCTCTCGAACCTCGATGCCGCGCTGCGCGTCCATATGCGGGCCGAACTGGCGGAGCTGCATCGCTCACTGGGGGCGACCTTCATCTATGTCACCCATGATCAGGCCGAAGCCCTGACGATGTCGGACCGGATCGCCGTGA
>JARYGU010000123.1:0-508 GCA_033795365.1 Shinella sp. | reverse complement strand
CGGCATTGTAAAGGACATCGAGGTCAACACCCTGGGTGGCGTGGTGCAGCCCGGTGGCCAGGTGATGAAGATCGTACCGATGGACGAACGCCTGCTGATCGAAACCCGCATCGCGCCACGGGACATCGCCTTCATTCACCCCGACCAGGCGGCCAAGGTCAAGATCAGTGCCTATGACTACTCGGTGTACGGCGGGCTGGACGGCAAGGTGGTGGGCATCTCGCCGGACACCCTGCAGGACGAGGTCAAACCGGAAATCTACTACTACCGCGTGTTCATCCGCACCGAACAGGACAGCTTGCAGAACAAGGCCGGTAAGCGTTTTGCGATCGTGCCAGGGATGATTGCCACAGTGGATATCCGAACGGGCGAGAAAACCATCCTCGATTACCTGATCAAGCCGCTGAACCGGGCCAAGGAGGCCCTGCGTGAACGGTAGTGCGTGACGGGAGGTTTGCGTTGCCAGTGAGATTGAGCGCCGCGCGGGCGGCGCATCGCGAGCTGTGCT
>JARYGU010000122.1:0-508 GCA_033795365.1 Shinella sp. | reverse complement strand
GCTCGCAGGCCCGGTGGGCGAGATCCTCGGCGCCAGGCTGCCCCTGGAGCACGGCAAGGATATCCTGCGCCTCGAGCGCCGGACCGATGCCCCGTCCGATCGGCTCCGCGCCGGGGCCGCGCATCACGCGCGTGCGAAGCCCGAAGGCTTGGGCGACCGAGCTCAGCGCGCGCTCGAGGGTGTCGGCGGCAGCGGCTCCGCGGACCTTGGCGGTCGGCCCGACCGGGATGTCGATGACCAGATGGGTCGCACCGGCCGCGACTTTCTTGGACAGCACCGAGGCGACCATCTGCCCGACGGCATCGATATCGAGCACGCGCTCCACGCCGATGATCACGTCGTCGGCAGGGCTGAGATTGACGGCGCCGCCCCAGGCGATGCAGCCGCCTTCGCGCTCGACCACCTTGCGGATTGCGGAAACGTCGAGGTCGACAGGTGCCAGCACCTCCATCGTGTCCGCCGTGCCGGCCGGTGAGGTGATCGCCCGCGACGATGTCTTGGGCATGAT
>JARYGU010000121.1:0-509 GCA_033795365.1 Shinella sp. | reverse complement strand
ATGACGAGGGTATCGACCTTGCGAAGATTCTCGATCGCCGCGGCATCGCGGAACAGCACGCCCTGCGTGGCGCCACGGCCCGTTGCGACCATGATCGACATCGGCGTGGCCAGACCCAGCGCGCACGGGCAGGCGATGATCAGGACGGCCACCGCATTGATCAGTCCATAGACCCAGGTGGGCTGTGGCCCGAAGAATCCCCATACAAGGAGCGTCGTTACCGCAATGGCGACGACGGCCATCACGAAGTAGCCGGCAACGACATCGGCCATGCGTTGCATCGGTGCCTTGGAACGCTGCGCCTGGGCGACCATCTGGACGATCTGCGATAGAACGGTGTCCGAGCCGATCCGCTCCGAACGCATGATCAGCGCGCCGCTGGTGTTGAGTGTGGCCCCGATGACCTTGTCGCCCACGCGCTTGCTGACGGGCAGCGGTTCGCCGGTCAGCATGGATTCGTCAATCGAGCTGCTGCCCTCGTGCACGATGCCATCCACCGGCACCTTCTC
>JARYGU010000120.1:0-512 GCA_033795365.1 Shinella sp. | reverse complement strand
CGGCCACGCAAAAACCCTCCAGCGCCATCTTGTAGCAGGGAATCCCCGGTCAGGGCGGGCCAGCAAGACAGACGGCCGGGCAATGCCGATGCTGCTATCGGGTGTCGGGCCGCCGGTGGCGCAAGGCCCATTTGCGCAGTCCCGCGAACCACAGGACGATGCTGCTGATGAGCAGGCAGACGATCCACTGACCGGGCGTCAGCGGCGTCGTGCCGAACACTATGTTGAGCGGCGCAAGATGCACGACGGCAACCTGGAGCAGCACCGCCAGCGCCACCGCCCCCCACAGCCAGCGATTGGCGAACGGATGGCGGAACGCGCTCACCGTTTCCGAGCGGGCGTTGAAGCAGTTGAACAGCTGGGCGAAGACCAGGACCGTGAACCCCGCCGTGCGCGCCTCATTAAGCGAGCGAGCGCCCTCGATCAGGCCGCCGGGGAGATAGAGGTCGATCGTGAGCAGGGCCGCGAGCGCCATGACGTCCCCGGTTTCCGGGTCGACGCCCATGGCCAGC
>JARYGU010000011.1:0-180177 GCA_033795365.1 Shinella sp. | reverse complement strand
TCAAGCTCAAGCCGCACACCGTTCGGTAGCGACGCCTTCAACCGCACCCCTGGCGATGTCGGCCGAGCCGACGGGGCCGGCGGTCGCGCAATCGGCGCGGCCGCAACCACCGGAACGAAGGCCAGCGGCGCGCTGTTCGGCATAACCGTCAATTCCGTCAATTCCTTCTCGGTCGTTTGCCGGCGTCGGCGTAGCGCCACCCAGTTGCGCAACTGATTGGCGTTGACCCCGTGCGAAAGCGCAAGCCCTGCAATCGATACTCCCGGCTCAAGGGCCGCATCAATCAAGCGCTCCTTCTCAACCGGATCAAATCGTCGCTTACCGTTGCCAAGAACCTGAACCACTCGAAGCGGCCCTGATCTTCCCGCGCCATCCATTGTCATTGTGTCCACAGTCTCCATTGTGGACACAGAATCCCTCACTGCCACGTCTATGAACAGGTGCGGGGATTTCCGCGCTTACGGTTTACCGCATGATGACGACGGATGAGATTTCCGCTTCCGGAATTCAACAAGAAGAGCAGGCCGTGACGCGTTCATGAGGGGCGGAGGCTTTATCAGAGCGGGAGTCTTGGTGAGAATACGCTGGAAATTGCCCGGCATCGGTATTTGGAGTCACGAGCAACATGCCTGGGCTTCACGGTCTTCGATGCGAAGGCTGGAATCGGCCGTAGGTGTTCTGCTGTGAAGGCCTATGAGGGGGCATAGGTTAATCTAATCCGAGAAATTCCATACAATTTTAATTGTATATTAGTTCAACTTCAATCGCTTTCGGAGATTCGCCAACTCCCCCATTGGCTTGGACGCGAACCGAGTGCAGGGTCGGTTGTGCGGTTGAGCGGCCCGTGTTCGCCTGGATCTTCTTTGTGGGGTTTCGAATGATTTCTTTTGTCGTCCGGCTGAGACGTCGGGCCCATTTCATCGTGAAGGGTCGCATATCCCCAGGCAACCGTTCGTTCGTGGGTGCGAGTGCACGTCGCAGAAACCAGGCGAGACAACGTCTGGGAATACTGATGGCCGGCTTTTGTTTGGCATTCCTTGTGATTGGGGCCCGTCTTTTTCAGTATGGTCTCGTCGAGCCAGTGTTGACCGCGTCAATCGGGAACACGAACACCATCGCGTCACGTCCCGATATCATCGATCGCAACGGAGAACTACTCGCAACTGATCTCGACATGGTGTCGCTCTACGCTGACCCTCGGCGGATTGTCGATGCAGACGAGGTCGTCGAGAAACTCGCGGCCGTCATTCGAGACCTCGACTGGAGTGAGACCCATAAGAAGCTCCGGTCGCAGACGGCGTTTCAATGGTTGAAGCGCCAGCTGACGCCGAGACAACAGGCAGACATTCTCGCTCTCGGTATTCCTGGCATCGGTTTTCGGCCGGAAAAGCGGCGATTTTACCCCGGTGGGGCGACCGCATCGCACATTGTTGGGCATGTGAATGTCGACAATCAAGGACTGGCGGGCATGGAGCGATATCTGGACCAGCAAGGACTTGCTGATCTTCGGATGACCGGCTTGACCGGAGATGCGGCGCTGGAGCCCGTGAGACTTTCGATCGATCTTCGCGTCCAAAATATCGTGCGCGATGTCGTTGCAAAGGCAATGGTCGACTATCAGGCGGAGGCGGCCGGCGCAGTCGTTCTCGACGTCGAAACGGGGGAAGTCTTGGCCATGGCCTCGGTACCAGACTACGATCCCAATGAACCATCCAAAGTGCTTCCCGACGGCAGCGTGGACAAGGAATACGAGAAGGGTTGGTTCAACCGAATGAGCAACGCCACATTCGAGATGGGCTCCACCTTTAAAAGCTTCACTTTGGCCATGGGGCTGGATGCGGAGAAGATTACTCTCAACTCGGTCGTCGATGCTTCTCGCCCTATTCGCATGGGCGGATTCACCATCAGGGATTTCAAAGGAAAGAATCGGCCTCTCTCGATTCCGGAGGTCTTCCAGTATTCATCGAATATCGGCACCGCCGCGGTCGCAGATAAAGTCGGAATAGAAGGCCATCAGGAGTTTCTCACGAAGCTTGGCCTCTTGTCCAAGATGGAAACCGAGATGCCCGGCGTGGCGACGCCCAGCCAGCCGCGTACGTGGAAGAAGATCAATTCGGTCACGATCTCGTACGGTCACGGAGTTGCTACTACGCCGTTACAGACTGCGGTTGCCGCCGCCGCACTCATGAACGGTGGGAAGCTCATTTCGCCGACCTTTTTGACACGTTCCCGCGAAGAGGCCGCCTCGATTTCCCGGAGAGTCATCAAGGAAAAGACAAGCGAGGACATGCGTTATCTCTACACCTGGAACGGGCAGAAAGGGTCCGGGCGGGGCGCACAGGTCGAAGGTTTCGATGTCGGCGGCAAGACCGGTACAGCTGACAAAGTGATCAACGGCCGGTACGCCACGAATATCAACTTCAACGCGTTCGTCGCGGCTTTCCCGATGGACAAACCCAAATACGTCGTTCTCTCCATCGCCGATGCTCCGAAGACGGGAGAGCACGGAGGGCGGACAGCAGCATCGACGGCTGCGCCAATGATCAAGCAGATCATCGGTCGGGTCGCTCCTCTACTTGGGGTGAAGCCCAGCTTTGGATCTAGAGACGCGCCATTCATGTTGGTGAATTACTAAGCCGTCGAGACGTTACCGGATACTCATACACGACAACCGTCACCCCGAAGCACTTGGCAAGTGAACCGGAAGCATCGCCCCCGACCGCATTGGCCTCCAGTGCAGGTGCCCGGGACCGCCCACCCGTTCACGTCACCCATTTTCCTGACGATCAGACGATTAGTTTGACCATTGTGGCCCCGGTGGCTTCAGCTGATATCCGGTATGACTATGACGTCAGCATCGGCCTCATCGAACATGCAACCAGCGGCGAGGCAATCTTCATCGACAACGGTGCCCATGTCGTACGTGTCAGATGTCAAGCACCCCGAATGGTGTTGGCCGGCAGCTCGGTATTTATGTTGCGCGACCCGCCTCAAGTTGGTGACTGGAAAGAAGACCTCTGGAAGACCCTTGCCTTCGACCGATTTCCTGACGGTCGCGCCTCTACACGAAGCGCAACTGCTTTGGTGACGGTCGTTTGCCGCTACGCCGCCCGCTCGTGACCTGAAATGCACGGCCGGCAGCGTACAAGACTTGGGTTCTTACTTTGGCTTCTCCACGATGAAATAGGCATACCTTTCATCCTTGACGAGCCGATCAGTTGGCCGAAGCACAACTGACTTCGGTATGAAGCCGAGCTCTTCCGTCAACTGCCAGAATCTGTCGATGGGATAGGTGGTCATGTTTGCCAGATTTCGCCTATAGCTCCATCGATGTCCGCGTGTGTTGGAGGCCAACGTCTCGTACTTTATCTGGATGAGGCCGATCCCGCCGGGCCGCAGTAGCCGGAGGGCGATCTTAAGCAAACGCTCCCCGTATTCTGGTGATGGGATCAGTTCAAATACGTACGTACAGAGAAACACGTCACAGGTTGCCTCCAATCCATCGCCTGCTTTTTCCGGGTCCGAGACGTCTATTTGTACCGGGATAAACCCATGGTAGCCGATTTCGTCGAGAGCTTTTCGGCATTCCACGAGTGAATCCTGCGAAACCTCGACCCCAACATATTCGCTAGCGATCCTGGCGAAGTGAACTGCGTTTGCGCCCCCGCCACAGCCCCACTCCAGAACCCGATCCAGCGGCTTGCTCCTGCCTGCCGCTTTCAGGTGTTCCTGAAGAAGCGACAGATGCGACTTTCCCAGTTCGAACCAGATTTCATCCTCCAGCCCCTGGTCTCCTCGCCAATGGGAGTTGGATCGAAAATTATTCTGATTGGCATTTTCCCAGTAGCGCTGCGCGTCCTTTGCAATCACTTGTTCCGACTGCTTCAGCCCGGATTTTTGGATGGCGCCGATGATGAGGTTCGTAACGATACGTCTGACCGCGGCACTCATTTGGCAAGCCTCCACGTCTTGGCGGTGGAGAAAGAGACAAGCCACCTCTGGGCAGCGATTGCGGCTATGCCCCTCGCACGCGCGGCGCCACACCATAGCCAGATTTTGGCAGGCCAGCCCAAAGCGTTTTCTTGATAGTTATCAAGTATCCCGGTGCCCGGGAACATCAGGACGTCCACGTCCTTGAGCTGCCAGTACGCGTCGTACATCCTGGCTATTTTGCGCGGTAAGTGTCCTGGAAGGCGGTTCGCAATCGCCAACAGCCCCTTGGGCGATGGCGACCTTATGCTCGTCGCCTCAATTCCGTAGCGATCCCTGATCGTCCCGGGGCAGACGCACAATATGGTGGCGCTTGGCTGGCGCCTCTTCAAAAAAAGGATCATTGCTTCCAATGAACCGTCGTTTCCGGAATTGCAGGAGCCAAACTGGCCCAACAGTGCGATTTTCATCTTTCGTCTCCGCGATAGCAGCGAGCGCTTTCGATCGAGCGGTATGGTCACCGTCCTCGCATGCGTCTTGCACATGAAGGGCGACGACATATCTCACGATCTTGTCGAGTTGTGTTGGACAGCCCGCTATGAATTGCACTCTGAGTGGAACGAGCGTCTGCTGCTCAGGCGCGCGGAGGTTCTTCGATCAGAAGAGCGCGATGTGGACGCTGCGACGGCGGTGGCAAGGGATGTGGCGCGTCGTGGTTATCGGGCAGTGCGGCCGCTGAGAATGGCCCAGGATAAAGAACTTCGTGTGTATGGTCAGGGCAATGACCATCGGACGTCTGCTCACCAACGATGTTCTGGTGGCCTGTGCTATGAATGATGCAGGGTTTAAGATCAGTGCCGGGCTGAACCGTCTCGGTCGCGTGGTCATGGTTAGCGACGCGGCTATGGTTGCTAGGCCCCGCGAATGCGAGCAAGCCGATCGCCATACAGGCCACCAGGATGGTGAGGTCGGAAAGTATTCGCTTCATCTAGTTTCCCGGTTGATGTCGTGCGTGGCTCACGCCCTTAGAAACTAGACCATGTCATCGCGCCGTGGCACCTGGTCGATAGCCGTATGAGCGGGATTAATTCAAACTTTTGGCCAATCACGGTCGCAGTCATCGCTTGCCCAACATAAGCTGCGACGCGTTGAATTTGCGCCCGATACGGTCTGCAACGGTCAATCCGCCTGGCTCGCGTTGAACGTGCCTTTTACCTGCTCGGCGACTAACCGCATTAGACACACGCTCGTCGGCTTTGGCGATACGGGTCATCATTGGCCTGTAGCATCGGGGTCATTCAGAAGTCGTGATAGTCCGGCGTGTGAGCTAACGCTATGAAAAATTTTGATTTTTATCATTTCAATGTCAGGCACGCCAGAATCTCAAACTGGTCGGATAAGTTTTTTCTTGCACCTCTAGTAGCTAGAGGTCGTACACATGCTTGCACGCAGGCATGAGGATCCTAAGATGGTAGAACTGCAGAAGACGCGTTTCCGGGTTGATGGCATGGATTGCGCGTCATGCGCGAAGAAGATTGACACGGCCCTGAGACGCATGCCCGGCGTGACTGATATTTCGGTATCTGTCGTCGCGGGCACGATGACGGTTACGCATGAACCAAGCAGCGATCTCGACGCGATCGGCAAGAAGATGCTTGGATTGGGTTTCGACGCCAAGGCCATACCAACGAAAAAGCCGGAGCCGGAACAGGTACCTGTCCATGTTTATGATTCCGAATTCACCCACGACCGTGATGGCGAGGGCGAGCCCGGAAAAAATCAAAAGCATTCCCACGTGCACGGGCCGAGCTGCTCCCACGATCACGGAAGCCACCAGCATGAGCATGGGCCTGGACGTGAAATCCATAACGAGCATGATGACGTTCAGGATTCGAGCGACGCGCTGCTAGCCAGCCGCCAGGCGCGCTTCCGCGTCGGTGGCATGGATTGCGCATCGTGCGCGAGCAAGATCGATACAGCCGTTCGGCGTCTCCCGGGCGTCGAGGATGTCAGCGTGTCGGTTACCTCGGGCACGATGACTGTAAAGCATGCACCCGCTGCCGATCTTAAGGCCGTCGAGAAGCAGGTGTCCGGCCTCGGCTATTCCGTCGCGCCGATCATTCCAACGACGAAGCCGTCATCAATCATACATGCCGGCGGACACGACCTCTCTGGCCATGATCACGGATCGAACTCTCCGGGCTCTGAGATCGAAGCGCTACATGGGCACAGCCATGGTCCAAGTGAAGGGCCGTGGTGGCGCAGTCGAAAAGGAAGGCTGACCATCTTCGCCGGAGCCTCGCTCGTGGTCGCCTATGCAATCGGTCACCTATTCCCGGCCATCGAAACCTATGCGTTCATCGTCGCCATGCTGGTCGGCCTGGTGCCGATCGCCAGAAGGGCCATGATGGCCGCTCTTGCGGGAACGCCGTTCTCGATCGAGATGCTGATGACCATCGCAGCCGTCGGCGCGCTCGTCATCAATGCGACGGAAGAGGCGGCTGCTGTCGTGTTTCTTTTCCTGGTCGGCGAATTGCTCGAGGGCGTCGCCGCAGGAAAGGCGAGGGACAGCATCCGGTCCCTGACCGCCCTTGTGCCGAAGACGGCGCTGCTCGAAGAAGGCGGCAAGACCCGCGAGGTGCCGGCGGAGGCGCTCGCGGTTGGGTCGATCATCCTGGTGCGGCCAGGCGACCGGATATCAGCGGACGGCGTCATCGTCGCTGGCGAGAGTTCCGTGGACGAAGCGCCCGTGACGGGCGAGAGCGTGCCTGTCAGGAAGGTCGTAGACGACACCGTGTTCGCTGGCACCGTCAATGGAGACGCCGCGCTGCGCATCCGCGTGACTGCCGCCGCCGAGGACAACACCATTGCCCGCGTGGTCCGCCTCGTCGAAGAGGCCCAGGAGTCCAAGGCTCCAACCGAGCGCTTTATCGACCGCTTTTCGCGATACTACACCCCAGGCGTGGTGCTCGTGGCGGCACTGGTAGCCATCCTTCCGCCGCTCGTTGCCGGCGGCGCGTGGGGCGAGTGGATCTACAAGGGCCTTGCAATCCTGCTGATAGGGTGCCCCTGCGCACTCGTAATCTCCACGCCGGCCGCGATTGCCGCATCTCTTTCCGCCGGGGCCCGTCGTGGCCTCCTGATGAAGGGTGGGGCCGTTCTCGAAGGATTGGGCAAGCTTACGGCCATCGCTTTCGACAAGACGGGAACGCTCACCGAAGGAAAGCCGAAGGTGACTGACCTCGTACCTTTCGGCCGCAATGGGGAGGATGTCCTCAGATATGCTGCCGCGCTGGAGGCCGGATCCAATCATCCGCTTGCCGTTGCGATCCTGACCAAGGCGGCCGAGGACGGGATCGAGGCTCCTGCCGCGATCGACGCGAAGGCGCTGGGTGGCAAGGGCGTGACGGCGGTCGTGGACGGGGTGGAAGTGTTCCTCGGCTCTCCCAAGGCCGCCGCGGAGCGGGTCTCCCTGCCGATGGCTCATTCCAAAAAGATCACTTCCTTGAACGATGAGGGCAAGACAGTCTCGGTTCTCATCATCGGCGACGTGCTGGCCGGAGCGATCGCAATGCGCGACGAACCGCGCGCCGACGCCATCGCAGGCCTGAAGGCATTGACCGACGTTGGCATCAAGACCGTCATGCTGACGGGCGACAACAAGCGCACCGCGACCGCGATCGGCGCGAACCTGGGCATCGAAGTTCGTGCCGAGCTGATGCCGGAGGACAAGCAGCGTATCGTTAGAGAACTCAAGCGCGAGGGTTTCACAGTCGGCAAGATCGGCGACGGCATCAACGACGCCCCCGCACTCGCGGCGGCTGATGTCGGCATTGCCATGGGCGGAGGAACAGACGTCGCGCTCGAGACAGCCGACGCAGCCGTGCTGCATGGACGGGTAGGGGACGTTGCCCTGATGGTCGATCTCTCGAAGCGGACGATGACGAATATCTTCCAGAACATCACCATCGCGCTTGGTCTCAAGGCGGTCTTCCTGGTCACTACCATCATCGGGATCACCGGACTGTGGCCAGCGATTCTTGCTGACACCGGAGCCACGGTCCTTGTCACGATGAACGCGCTGCGACTGCTGCGGCCGATCCGTTGAGGTAGGACATGCTTAGAAGGATCATCTTCGGAATCATCCTGCTTCTCGTTGCCATGTCGATCGTGTTTAGTCTGATCGGTGTGTTGGCGGTATGGAATCCGATGGAGCTATTCCAGTATGGACGCGGATAGCGCCAACCTTATGGAGTTGAAGAAGTGAACTTTCGCAGTATCAAAATCTCGATCGCGGCAATGCTCGCGGGAGCGGCGTCACTGCCCACCTCTGCAGCCGCTCACGATTTCAAGGTGGGAACTCTCGAATTGCAGCATCCGTGGTCAGCCAAGGCGCCCCCTGTCGCGCCGGTACTCGGGGGCTACGTCACCATAGTGAATTCAGGATCAGAGGCGGACCGCCTCATCGGCGGCAGCACGCCTGTCGCCGAGCGGTTCGAGATCCACCAGTCCTCCATCATCGACGGCGTAGCAAGAATGCGGCCAGCGAAGGAAGGAATCGATATTCCTGCGGGAGCGACAGTCAGCCTCCAGCCCGGCGGAGCGCATATCATGCTCATCAATCCCAGGCAGCGCCCCGACGAGGGAGAGAAGTTCAAGGCGACCCTTGAGTTCGAGAAGGCGGGAGCAGTCGAGGTGGAGTTCGTCGTCCAGAAGCCGAAGCCTGCGTCCCAGCCGGAAGATCACAGCGGGCATCAGCCGTAACGATGTTGGGAGGCGCTGCGGTGCTAGCCGTCCGCCCAGAACCTGCCGCGGTCGAACTCCTCCGCGATCGGCAGGGGTAAGGGCTTTGACAACGTCTCGGTTGCCACGCGTGCTTCTGTGGCCGCACCTGTCAGCGAGCGACGGACGAACACGGGCGCCATTATCCCGTTCGATCCGCCAGGCGCGGAGAGCGCCCATGAGACGATTGCCTCCTGCGCGTCGGCCCCGTCCTCCGCATCTTTGTTAGTGGGCGTGATAGGGAGCAGAGCCATCGAACCAGGAGGCTGCCGCAAGGTCGTAAGCGGTGCTGCGGCTCGAAGGTCATTGCCGGGAATGGATGGTAGAGGCCCCAGCGAGGCTGTCTCGACCGCGGCATCGGCCACCGTCGCCGCCGGCCGGATTGTGGGAACCGGCACCGCCAGGGCGGCCAGATCCACGAATTCAGGTCTTTCCTCAGCACGTCCGGAAACCTGTGGTTTCGCCTGAAGCTCAAGCGCATCCTCGGCTCGACTTTTTCGTGACGGGAGCATCGCCGTCAGCAGGCTGGCGCGGGCAGGCGCAGCATCGTCGTTGTCTCGGGCAGTGCTGGCGATCTCGATCGACTTCGGACCGACGCGCCTCCGATAGTCAGCGACCGCCTGCTCATATCCAGGCAGAGGCTTGCCGTTGGCCGGAAGGTGCATCGTCCTTCCGTTCGGAAAGATGCGAGCGAGTTCCTGACGCGACATCCGCGGCCACGCCCGCACATTACCGACATCGAGGTGCACGAACGGCGAACCTGATGTGGGATAGTAGCCGACGCCGCCGACCTGCATCTGCATGGCGAGCGCCCGAAGCGTGGCGAGCTTCACGCCAGGAATGTAAAAATCCATCGCCTTGCCCAGCACGTGCTGGCTGTTCTTAGCCACGCCGGTATTGCGGGACCGGCCGCGCAGCATGTTGTTCGTGGCGGGTGAGCGGTAGGCGGAGACGATGTGGATATAGTCCTTCGCGCCGCTTCGGTCATAGACCTCCCAGACAAGGTCGAGCAGCCGTGGATCCATCCGGGCGGGTTCGTTCTTGCGCCAATCCCTGAGGAAGCGGTTGATCTGGGCGAGGCCCTTGGGGTCGAACTTGCCATCCCGCTTGTAGGTGATCGTTGCCCGTTCGCCCGTATGCGTGAAGAAGAGTTTCAAGGAGCGATCATCGGCAGCGGCCATGCACGCAGAGCCCAGATAGGCAGGAAGCGCAAGGAGGGCTGCCGCCATCGACTGTGCAGCCCATTTGCCCACTCGATACACGATCGAAGCCGTGGGTCGCGACACGGGAAACGTAGACGTTTCTATAAAAAACTCCGACACGATTCCCGTCCTTCGAACTCAACACGGAAGCTTGTGATCACAGCCTCCACCGCGCCCTCGACGCCTGACGATTATGGTCAACGAATTGCTAATAAGCGGTTGACGGGCGGGAGTTCTCGAAAAGTGATCCGCGTCCCTTCAAGAATCCACTTGTGCCTCTCAAGCCTTCATGCGAATGATTTGCAATTGCAACTTTGGCCGATGCTGCAGAGGTTGAGGCGAGGTATGGATCATCAGACTTCAGGTTGGCGACGCCCGGCAGGGGAGGTTTCCCTTTCCGAAGTTCATCGCTCGATACAAGTGTCCAGCATGCCGGGCTCGTTCCGGAGGGCTGTCGCCTTCTTCGGTCCCGGTTATCTCGTCGCAGTCGGTTACATGGATCCTGGCAACTGGGCCACGTCCCTCGCTGGCGGCTCCAAGTTTGGCTACGCGCTCCTGACGGTAGCGCTGCTGTCCAACATCATGGCGATCGTACTTCAATCGCTCTGTGCACGGTTGGCCATCGCTTCCGGCCGCGATTTAGCGCAGGCCTGTCGTGATGCCTATCCGAAGCCCGTCGCGATGGTTCTATGGCTGCTGGCCGAGGTCGCGATCATCGCAACCGACATCGCCGAGGTAATCGGGACCGCCATCGGCCTCAATCTCATCTTCGGGATACCTCTGGAGATCGGCGTCATCGTCACGGCGCTCGACGTTTTCCTGATCCTCTACCTACAAAAGCTTGGATTCCGCTGGGTCGAGGCCCTCATCATCACGCTGCTGGGCGTCATCGCCGTCTGCTTCGCGGTGCAGATCGCTCTTGCGGATCCCGATTGGAACCAGGTCATTCTAGGCTTCGCGCCGACGACCGAAATTGTCACGAATCCGGACATGCTGTACCTGGCACTCGGGATACTGGGCGCCACGGTGATGCCACATAACCTCTATCTCCACTCCGGTATCGTTCAGACGCGAGCCTATGGCCACTCGCTTCCTGAAAAGCGCGAGGCACTGAAATTCGCGACCATCGACTCCACCGTCGCGCTGATGTTCGCACTTCTCGTGAACTCATCGATCCTCATCCTTGCCGCCGCCACCTTCCATGCGAGTGGGCGTACAGAAATCGCGGAACTGGGTGAGGCCCATAACCTGCTCGCGCCGCTGCTTGGTCTAGCGGTCGCGCCGACGCTTTTCGGTATCGCGCTGCTGTGCTGCGGCATCAACTCGACTGTCACGGCGACCCTTGCCGGACAGATTGTCATGGAAGGTTTCCTGCATATCCGTCTGGCTCCATGGCTGCGTCGCTTGATCACCAGGGGGATCGCGATCATCCCCGCCGCGGGCGTCACGATCTGGTTCGGAGACAGCGGCACCGCACAACTCCTGATCCTCACCCAGGTGATCCTCAGCCTGCAACTTTCGTTCGCCGTATTCCCTCTTGTGATGTTCACATCCGACCGCCGGAAGATGGGAGAACTCCGTGCACCCATTTGGCTCACCACGGTAGCCTGGGTGATTGCCGTCGCCATCGCCGTTTTGAACGTCAAGCTTTTGATAGATTTCGTGGCGTGATGGGCGGAGTGCTCGTTCCCGCACCTATCCAGGTACGTCCTAGTCCTGGGCTCATCGGCGTGCTCCCCGGCAGATAACCTGGGAACTGGATGGCTCGTTGCGGCTTTCCGTGAAACTATGACCGCGGGCATCACGGAGGAATCTATGTTCGAGGAGCAGCGGGAGATCATTCGAGCGCTTGGGGTGGCTGGCGATTTCGATGCGGCGGCCGAGGCCGAGCGCCGGACAATGTTCCTGGTGGACTATCTGAGAGCCTCGGGGTCGAGGACGTTGATCCTGGGAATCAGTGGTGGGGTCGACTCCCTCACCGCAGGCCTGTTGGCGCAGCGGGCGGTGACGCGTCTTCGGGAAAGCGGCGGTCATGCCGAGTTCATGGCGGTGCGGCTGCCTTACGGGACACAAGCGGACGAAGCCGATGCTGGGAAAGCTGTGGCGACAATCAGCCCCGACAGGACAGTGACGATCGACATCAAGCCTGCTGCAGACGCGATGATGAGCGAAGTCAGATGTGAGGCGGATGATCTCATCTCCGGGGAGCGGCTGCACTTCCACCTCGGCAACATCAAGGCCCGGCAGCGTATGATCGCGCAGTACGCGCTGGCAGGCGGATCAAGGGGGCTTGTCATCGGCACCGACCATGCCGCCGAAGCACTCATGGGTTTCTATACGAAGTTCGGCGACGGCGCCGCCGACATCCTGCCTCTCGCGGGGTTGAACAAGCGCCGTGTGCGCGCCGTGGCGAAGTACCTTGGCGCACCTGACGATCTGGTGTTCAAGGTGCCGACTGCCGATCTCGAATCCGACGCACCGCTGAAACCTGACGAGGATGTTTACGGAGTCACCTACGACGAGATCGACGATTTTCTTGAGGGCAAAGCGGTCGGGGAAGATTCTCTGCTTAGAATTCTAGCCGCCTACCGCGCAACCGCGCATAAGAGGGCGCTTCCCGTCTCGCCTACGCTCTGACGGGATCAGTCGTGATCGGCGGAGCAGAGATCATGGTTCGCAAGTGCCCGGATCACATAGCAATCCCGGACCTGGTTTGAGTGACAGTGGGTCGAGATGCGCTCCAACTCCGCCTCGAGTTTCCTTAGGCGTTCGATCTTCTGCCGCACGGTGACGAGCTGCTCGGCGGCGATGCGGTCGGCCTCGGCGCATGGCTTTTCCGGATGCTGGCTGAGGTCGATAAGTTCTCGGATGGCCTCGATGGTCAGTCCAAGCTCGCGTGCATGCTTGATGAAGGATAGGCGTTCCTGTTCAGGCTGCGAATAGCGGCGCTGGTTTCCTTCTGAACGCTCCGGAGGGGCCAGGAGGCCCATCTGTTCGTAGTACCGGATCGTCGGCACTTTCACACCCGTCGTCTTCGACAGATCTCCGATCGTCAGCATGAAACCTCCATCCGGCACAAGGAACGAGCGCCGCGACAAAATCGCATCTCACGTAAAACTGAATCCATACAGGGTAGAACGCGGGTATCCAACAGATGCTCCAAATGTGAGGATTCCTAATGGCAAATCAAGTGAAACAACGGCTTCTACTATCCGCCGCGGCAGCGGCCGTTAGTTTCACTCTGGCCGTCACACCGACCGCAGGACGGCAGACCAAGCACCTTCCGGACTACGCCAACCTCATGGTTGAGCACGCCGAACTTGTTCTTGGTCCCGAGGGAATTCCCGATAGCCTGTATCTAACTATCTACAACGGAACCGGCAGGGACGTTGCGGTTGCCGATATTGCCGTTGCCGGATATGCGGATGCGACGCTCGTGAGGAGGACGAATGGCTTTAGAGGATCCGAGGAGGTCACTCTTTCTGACGCCTTCCTCGTGATCCCGAGGAAGGCGGAGTTGGACATGGGAAAGGATACCCTTTTCATATCCCTTAAGCGAAACGCACGTCTTCCCAGGAACGTGATGATGACGATTACGTTCGACGACGGAACGTCCACCACTGTGTTGCCGAGGATTCTTGGGTCCGGGAGCGATGAGACAAGCCACCACCATGGTGCCCTGGAACTCGAGCGAGCGCGGAAAAAATCATGAGAGAGGCGAGGATCGGGAAGGTATCCGTGCCGCGCGCCACTCCCTGAGCCAAAGAAAGGATTCGATCCCGATCGCAGCGCCCAAGGCGATCGGCGCGACGGCCCCCACCAACGCTTCGAGAATGTCATGGCCGCCGACCCAGCACACCAGGACGAATGCGAGCTTGACGAGCACGAAGCCCGCTCCGGAGAGCACCGCAATCCAGCCCACTGCCCTTGCCATATTGATGACTCGTGTCTTCATCACTCCGAACTAGGGCGTATCCCGCAGAATGGAAAATCAAGTTGTCGTGCAGCCTTCGCCACGTTGCATTTTTCCCGGAGAACCTCTTGCACCTCAAGCTGCTAGAGGTTCTATGGTGCGTCCCGAAATCTTGGCACGAAAGGCGAGCAACCTCGCAAATCCTCGCCTGATCGTGTAGTTAGACTTAACGGATTTTGACGTGCCCAAGTAAATTGGACGGGCGCGCAATCCATTTCGATCGGGCAACTGTATCGCCAAATGACTTCGATGTTCTACTATAGCCGAACCGCAATCAAAGGAGGCGTCGGGGCAATTGTCCGCCGCGCCGCTGCCGTCGCGCTCCTCGGCGTCGCGCTGTCGGGCTGTGTCGCCGCGGACATGGCTCTCGACGACCCCTCCAAATCGGCTCCCCAGATATCCGGCAAGATGTTGGCGGAGATGTCGAAGAAGCGGATGAAGCCGGAGAGCCCGGTGCTCGTCAGAATCTTCAAGCAGGAGAGCGAACTCGAGGTCTGGAAAATCGACAGTACGGGGCGCTATGCACTTCTAAAGACGTATCCCATGTGCAGATGGTCGGGGAAGCTCGGCCCCAAGATGAAGGACGGAGACCGGCAGGCTCCCGAGGGCTTCTACCATGTCTCCGCGGGAATGCTGAACCCGAAGTCCCAATACTACGTCTCCTTTAACCTTGGTTATCCGAATAAACTTGAATCTGCGCTGGGATATACGGGCGAAGCGCTTATGGTTCATGGAGCCTGTTCCTCCTCCGGCTGTTACGCGCTCACCGACCAGGGCGTCGGCGAGATTTACTCAGTCGTCGCGAAGGCGCTCTTTTCGGGTCAGGACCGCTTCCAGGTTCAAGCCTATCCGTTCAGGATGACTCCGGAAAACATGGCGCTTCACAAGGGCGACGAAAACATGCCGTTCTGGCGGACGCTCAAGGAAGGCTATGATTCCTTCGAGATCACCCGGCAGCAGCCGAAGGTCTCGGCCTGCGGACGCCGCTACGTATTCAACACAGAGTTCGTAGGCGGCGAGCCACGGGATGTCCTGGCGGAGTGCCCACCCATCGCGACGCCTCCCGATCCGCAGCTCCTGACACAGATCGAATCCGAGAAGCGGAAGGTCAACGACGCTATCGCGGAGAACAAGCCCTCTACGGTCGTGGCTTATGTTGATGGCGGAATGCATCCGAGCTTTCGAGCTCTTTTGAAGAAGAATGGTCCCGAAAAGCTGGCTGAGCGCATCTCCAGTATCAAGTATCCTATCAGCCAGCCGGACGCGGCTCTCGCGGATCCCTTCCAGAGAATATCGAAGCGGAGCGCTTCGGGGATCGTTTCCGACAGCTCGACCGGAGACTGATTGATGCCCCAGCACGACGACTACCGTACGCGCCGGATCCGGCGCAACAACTGGATCCTGCTCGCTGTGCTGGTAGCATTCGTTCTCGCCATATTCGCAAACAGCTTCCTCCACATAGGCCAGGAAGCTCGGCCAGATTCCGTGCCTGCCGGGGCTCAGTCGCGTCCGTAGGATCACGAGCCATGTCGATAGTGTCGGTTCGAGAAGGACTCCGGACCAACGTCCTCATCATCGGCGCTGGGCAGGCGGGGCTTGCAGCGGCGCATGCCCTCGAGGCGGCGGGCGTCGAATTCATCATTGTCGACGCGTTGCCTGCGGTTGGTGATAGCTGGCGCAACCGCTACGAATCCCTGACGCTCTTCACGCCGCGAAACATAAGTGCGCTGCCAGGGATGCCACTGGTCGGCGACCCTGATGGCTACGCGACGAAAGCGGAATTCGCGGATTATCTCGGGCGTTACGCAGTCAGGAACCGCTACGAGGTGATCACCTCGACCAGGATCGCCAGGCTCCGGAAAGTCGGAAGCATATTCGAGGCTTTCTCGGAAGGTGGCCTCGGCATTACCAGCAAGGCCGTCATTATCGCCACCGGCGCGTTCCAGACGCCGCGCATACCCGACCTTTCTCGATCGTTTCCGCCTCAGGTCCAGCAGATGCATGTTGCGGATTTCCGGGACGAGAGATCCATTAACGAGGGGCCGGTTCTTGTCGTGGGGGATGGCGCAAGCGGAAGAGATGTCGCCCTTTCTCTCGCTGCATCCCACTCCGTCCTTCTCGCACGAGGAAGAAGGCGGACGCTGCTTGCTGAAAGAGTTTTCGGTCGCAGTGTCTGGTGGTGGTTGCAACGGCTGGGATTTCTCCGAGCTACCGCGGACAGTTTCGTCGGCAGGAGGATGCGAAAGGTCGATCCGTTTCCGAAACGCGGGAACGACGACACAGCGCTCGTCCGGGCTGGTGTGGTTCTGAAGCCGAGACTCGTTGCCGTCGGAGGTGGTTCCTCTACGTTCGCTGACGGCTCAAGCGAGATTCCACGCGCGGTCATATGGGCGACCGGTTACGCCGACGATTTCCGTTGGATCGACATTAAATAGGCGACAGACCCGGTAGGGCGCGTCCTGTACGACAAGGGCGTCTCACCCGTTTCGGGACTCTATTTCGTCGGCAGGCCCTGGCAGCGGAACCGCGCGTCGGCGCTGATCGCCGGCGCCGGCGATGACGCGCGCTTTATCGTGGATACTCTCCGGAAGGAACTAGGATTCTGACGGCATCTTGTGTCCAACAACCTTGGTGTCGACCTCACAGGGTTCCCCTATGGTCTCAATCTCGAGTGTGCAGTGTCCAATGCCGTGCTTGCGCTGCAGGAGGCTGCGCGCCTGGCGTTTAATATCAACGGCGTCGGAGAGGTTCGAACTGCTTACGACAAGATGCGCTTCAAGGGCTTTGTGCTCCTCGTCGAGTGCCCAGACATGCACATGGTGAACCTCGGCAACGCCTTCAACGTTCCGCAGATCGAGCACCACTCTTTCGATATCCACATCTTCAGGCGTGCCCATCATCAGAACGCGGATTGATCCGCCGATCTCCGTGAACGCTTGCCAGAGGATGTAGCCCGCGATCAGCAGGGTGATCGCCGGGTCGATCCAAATCCACCCGTAGATAAGGACCAGACCGCCAGCGATGATGACGCCGACCGATCCGAGCGCGTCGGCCACATTGTGAAGGAAGGCAGCCCGGATGTTCATGCTGCTCTTCGACAGCGCATAGGTGAGGGCTGCGGTGACGAGGTCGATCGCGAGTGCGATCCCTGCCACCACCACGACCGTCCAAGCCTCGATCGGTTCCGGCGTGATGAAGCGCATGACTGCCTCGTAGAGCAGGTATAGGCCGATCACGATCAGCGTCGTATAGTTGATGAGCGCGGCGACAATTTCGGCCCGGACGTAGCCGAAGGTCATGCCACCGTCCGCGGGGCGTCTCGCTATCCGTCGCGCCCCATATGCGATCATCAGCGAGGCCGCGTCGCTGAAGTTATGCAAAGCGTCGGCGATAAGCGAAAGGCTTCCCGACACGATCCCGCCGACAATCTGCGCCACCGTCAGCAGGACGTTAACAAAGACGGCCCACCAAATGCGCTTGTCTCCGGCATCGCCTCCGTGGTGATGTTGGTGTCCACTCATTCGGATATGCTCCGTTCGCCGAGTTCCCCGATTTTAGCCGGTCAGGAACCTGCTTTCAAAGCGTCGAGCTCGGCCTTCACCAAGTTGTACAAGCCTTGGGGACTGAACTCACTGAGGGGTTTTCCGTTCACAAAAAACGTCGGCGTCTGCTCAATCCTATTTGTCCTGACATCGGCGATATCCTGGGCGAGGATATTGTCGACTGCGGGCGAAACAGCGTCCTGCTTGGCCTTGATGAGGTCGAGACCTGCCGCCGCAGCCACCTCCCATGCCTTGTCCAGGTCGGGCGCGCCATGAACAGCCCATTCCGGCTGCCGCGCGAGCAGCGCCTCTAAGACAGGTTGAAATCGGTTTTGCTTGCGCGCGGCCTCAAGTATCCTGACGGCTTCATCCGATCCCTGGTGCAGCGGGGTGTAGCGCAATACGAGGCGGACATCATTGCCGGTCTGAGCCATCATCTGCTTTACGATAGGGTAGAAAGCGCGGCATGCCTCGCAGGAGGGATCGAAGAACTCGACGATCGTGACTGGCGCAGCTATCGGTCCCATCACCGGAGAATGCATCCTGACAAGGGTGTCACCGGCTGCCGATGGCGCGGGAGTAGGTGGCGTCGTCTTGCCGCCATAGATTGCGGCGCCTCCGGCAAACAAGGCAACGGCGGCCGCAGCGGTGGCAACGACAAGGGTGCGTCTGTTCATTGTGAAATTCTCCGACGGACGACGAGGAGGAGCGTGATGATGAGCGTGAAGGCGGCGAGCGAGAGCAGTGGAAGAGGCACTACGCCAAAAAGCAACATGCCTTCACCCGAACAGGACGGTCCCTGGCCGCAAGGCTTGATGGCGGACGGCACGATCCCAAAGTACAAAAGGTTGTGGAAACCCGCCATCAGCCAGCCAACAGCTGCAACGGGCAGGGCGTAGAACCACGCCGCTGCATCCGAACGGAAGGCCGCGACGGCGAGGATCAGGGCCAGCGGAAACATGAAAGCGCGTTGGTGCCAGCACAGGTCACAAGGAGCTTGGCCCATGACCTCCCCGATGAATAAGGCGCCGAGTGATGAAACAAGCGCGATGAACCATGCTCCGAAGGTCGGCAGCCATATGCGCTCGGGTGTTGATGCCGTTATGCCGGCCATGACGTCTCCTCTTTGGATTCTGTACCATAGTGAGACCTCTAGTAGCTTGAGGGTCAAGGTGGGTTGTGAATGAGTTCATTCGAACGAGTAAATTCCGACACTTCGGTGATGCGGCACAAGAGCGCGGAACTCCCAGTTGCCGACATCTCTGCTTGACCCTCTACCCGCTAGAGGGGTTATCGCACGAATTCTGTGAGTGCGTATCGAGCGGCTCGGATGAAGATAGGAACTCGGATGAAGGGTATCAGGATTTTCAGAATAGTAACTTGGTGTCTCGTCGCCATCGTGGCGACATGGCTCATCGTCTTTGGCTATGTGCTTCCACTGCGGGAGAGTGAAACAGAGGTGGCGGCCGGTATAGCCACGCCTGCCATAGGCAAGCCCTTCGAGTTGGTGTCGCACAAGGGCGAGGTTGTGAACAACGCTTCTCTCAGAGGCAAGCCCTATCTCGCATTCTTCGGCTTCACCCATTGCCCGGACATCTGCCCGACGACCCTCTTCGAGCTCACGGATCTGATGAACGAACTAGGTCCGCTGGCCGACAGGTTCAACATCGCGTTCATCAGCGTGGACCCCGAGCGCGACACGCAGGAGATGCTCGACAGCTACATGACTTCCTTCGATACCAGAATCATGGCTCTTCGGGGGAATTCGGAGCAAACGGAAACTGCAGTAAAGGCTTTCGCGGCCTATGCCCGAAAGGTGCCGACCGAAGGCGGAAACTACACGATGGACCACACCGCTGGTGTCTACCTGATGGATGCGGAGGGGCGCTTCAAGGGGACACTCGACATGCATGAGCCCCGGGAGGTTCGACTCCAGAAGATCAGAAGGTTTGTGAACGCTTCAAGCTGACCGAGCCCGCAGGCGCCTGGCGCCCCTCGACAGCGCCAATGAGGAGTTCACCTGTCGCCGAGAGTCACGGAACCGGCTCCTCGATACCCAACTCAGGGTAATCGGGATATTGCGAAAGAGCTGGCAAATCAACGGCAAGTGATACTTGTTGATGGAGCGGGAGCCTATCCGCGGACGCGGTGCGTCGCGGATAGGCTTTCCATCAGCCTTTTTTCTCGGGCGTTGTCGATCCGTCCTTGGGGGCGCCAGTGCCATGATCCTTGTCCATGGAGGTCTGCATCATCTTGTTGCAGTTCTCCATCATCTGGCTCATTTGCGTCATCATGTTCATCATCCCCATCATGTCGCCGCTGCCCATCATCTCGTTGCCTTTTGGCTGGTTGGACGACGATGAGTTTTCTTGGGCAAAGAGAGGTACGGTAAAACCGAGGACGCCAGCAATAGCCGAGGCCGAGATCAAGATTTGTAAGGACTTACGCATAGGAATTCTCCTTTCAGTGTTTGCAGCAGCTTTTTCCAGCGGTGCGGTTTGGCCCGATAGCTGCTTCGGACGCGACCTGAGGCTCGGGCAAGCCAGCTAAATCGGTCGCGAGTTGAAGTGGGGCAGAAGCGGTGCTCGATGACGCTGAGGACGCGTCCGCATTGGCCGATCCGCCCGACATTTTGTGCATGCAAAGACCAAGCGCGCACATGGCCAGACATGGCAAAGCGGCCAGAAGGAGCGGCGCGATGCCTGCCGCGACTAGCCAATTCCACTTGAAGGCCAGTCCGAGGATAAGGACAAGTGCACCGAGGACAATCAGAAACCGGCGATTGCCGAGCAATGAACGCAGGCCACTAGGCCCGACAGGTGCTCCGGGGATTTGTGCAGTCTTGATTGGTAGGGTCATCGAGGTTCTCCTGTCAGAAGTCACAAGTTATTCGACGGCGTAAACCGTCGGGGCTTTGCCATCCGTGGTGAATGCATAGATGGTGAACGGTTCCGTCTTCACACCACCCATGCCGGGCGAGCCCATCGGCATGCCGGGTAGCGCAATGCCCGTGATGGCAGGGCGTTCGGTCAGCATTTTCTTCACGACATCAACCGGCACGAAACCGTCGACGACATAACCGTCGACCATGATTGTGTGGCAGCCCTGCAGTTGTTCAGGAACGCCGGCTGCCGTGCTGACTTGCGTCAGGTCGTTCGTCGGCTTGAGCTCGATCTTGAATCCGTTCTGTTCAAGATAGGCCGCGTAGGTTTCACAGCAACTGCAAGTCGGGTTTTTATACATCACTGCCTGGATCGGCGCGGCAAGAGCCGGCAGGGGCAATGCAATCAAAGTGGCGAGAGTTGCGATGCGAAGGGTGAGTTTCATGTCAGTCTCCATTGGTGAAGGGTTTGGGATCAAGCAATGCGAAGGACGGTCATCAGACCGGCCATCTGGTGGTCCATCACGTGGCAATGCAGCATCCAGTCACCGGGATTGTCGGCGACAAAAGCGCATTCCACGATGTCTTTCGGCGCGAACAGGATCGTGTCGTTCCATTGACGGTGCGGGACTGGTGATCCGTTGCGTGTCAGGATTTTGAGGCTGTGACCGTGAAAATGCATCGGATGCCACCATGCCGTTTCATTGCGGATGGTGAGGACGACGCTGCGGCCACGCTGGATCGTGAACAGAGGCGGCATGCCTGCCTGACCGTCGCCGGTCATCGACATGCCGTCGATGGCCCACGCGGCCTGGCCATCCATGCCGGGCGTTGCCATGCCGGATATGCCACCCACGCCGCTCAGTTTGCCGCCGCCCATCATGCCGCCTTGCAGCGTGATCTCGTGGCGTTCGGCGGTTGCAAGATCCGGCTCGGGAAGAGGGTTTGGCGGCAGACGAAACGCAATATCAAGGGGGGTGGCTCGGACCGGCGCTCCTTCGGCATAGTTAAGCCTTGTCAGGGTGTAGCCGAGACCGTCATAAAAATCGTCGGTTACCGCGTAACTGCGTCCGGGTTCGCCCTGCATGACGAGCATCACATCGACGCGCATGGCCGGACCGAGGAGGACACGCCCGTCGTCCGGTTCATGCGGATCGCAGGGCTGGCCGTCGACCGCTACGACAACTGGGCGGTGTCCTTCGAAACGTAGCGCCATTAACCGGGCGAGCGATCCGTTGACGAGGCGCAGCCGTACCCGCTCACCGGCTCTGACCCGCTCACCGGTCGGCACAGTTCCGTTCAACGTCACCATATTGCCGACCCGACCGGACATCGCCGCTTCCATGTGGTTCCCAAAGCCGGCCGCAATCTGACCGTCCGTGGTCAACCGCCAATCGGAGAGCATCCACAAAATATCGCGGTCGACAGGAACAGGATCCCGCTCGTCAACGATCAGAACACCGGCAAGTCCCCGGCCGAGCTGTTCCAGGCTGTTGGCATGCGGGTGATACCAGAACGTGCCGGCGTCGGGCGGCGTGAACTCATAGGCGAAACGTTCAGCAGGTTTGATCGGAACCTGGCTCAGACCCGGCACGCCATCCATGGCTATCGGCAGCCTGATGCCGTGCCAGTGCACGGTTGTTTCCTGCGTGAGCTGGTTTTCGACGACGATGCGTACCGGGTCGCCCTGGCGCAAGCGCAAGACCGGACCAGGCACCTTTGCGTCATAAGCCCAGACTTCGGTGTCCGGATGGGTTTCGCCGGTTAACGGCGCCCGCGCCGGAACCGCGGCAATCCGAAGCTCCTGGATGTCGGCCGAGCGTACCGGCCAGGAGCGTAAGAGGCCTGCAGCGGCAAGTCCGCCGCCCGCGAGGAGAAAGCTCCTGCGCGAGATATGTAAATTGGAATTGACAAACACTTTCGATCCTTCCGCGATCTTCGATAGCTAACGAGACGCGTCGGCCGTTTGATTGCCTAAGGACACTTTAAAGGGCCACTGCGCGCTGAAGTGCGCGAACGCGTTCAGACGCTCGCACCAACCGTCAAAACGGTTGCTACAGCGTCAGCCGAGATCGATGGATCGAGGTGGATAAGGATCAGGAGGGGCTGTGCTCCCGAACAGCAAAGCGATTCTTGGGGGGAGAAGCTTCATGCTGGTCCAGGGTATCGTTGCCTGTCCGATATGCGGGAACACGACAGATACGGGTGAGACGCAACCGACGGTGCACACCATCGGCTTGCCCTTGTCGGAATGGCCACCATCACAATCGTGGCAATCGCTGTAAACATTGGCGCTCATATGAGATGAGCTTGCCATTCTCGCTGCCATGTTAGTTGCACCGGCGACAGACGCGCTGAGACCCAGCGTCACGAAGACTGCCAGCATCAGCGCAAATATCTGTCGTATCGACCGGTTGTTCATAGCGGAAATGATGGCGCTAAATATGGTCAAAATCAAGGAGGCCGGTCGGCCGCGCTTCCGGGGAAGCGCGGCCTTATGATTACTTCACCTGCGTGACGGTCAATTTGCCGTTGACGCGCTCGGCGACGAACTGCACCTTGGCGCCTTCCTTCAGCTTTGCCAGAAGGGCGTCGTCGTTGACCTGGAACACCATGGTCATCGCAGGCATTTCGAGGCCTTTCAGCTCTTCATGGATGAGCGTGACCTTCTTGGCCTTGGCATCTACCTTCTTTACGGTCCCGTTGGTGAATTCCTGCGCGAAAGCGCCTGTCACTGAAACGATGGACATAACGGCGACGGCCGCGAGTTTGATAATGTTCTTCATGCTCTTGTCTCCTTCTGATTACTTGTTCGAGACCGTGACGTCGCCGCGCATTCCAGACTCGTAGTGTCCGGGCTTTAGGCACGCGAATTCGAAGGTTCCGTCGTTTGAGAACTTCCAGATGATTTCGCCCGACTTGCCTGGCGCGAGCGTTAGCGAGTTCGGGTTGTCGTGCTCCATTTCCGGAAACTTTGCCATGACTGCCTTATGCTCAAGGTTCGCCTTCTGCTCATCAAGAACGAACTCGTGATCGAGTTCTCCATCGTTCTTGATCGTGAAACGGATGGTCTGCCCCTTTCGGACTTTGAAGTTGTTCGGCGTGTACAGCATCTTGCCGTCCGGCGTCTCCTTCATGCTGACGCGGACGGTTTGGGTGACCTTTGCTTTGTCGCCGGGTTCGCCGACAGCCATCTTTTCGTCATGGCCGCCGCTGTGGCTACCGGATGCCAGAACTGGTGTCGCTGCTGCGGCAAGCAGAAGTGCGAGAGTAGCAATCTTCATCTTAGTTTCCTTTCAGGAGGCTCAAGTCAGCCGTGGTTGGAGTGTTTTGGGGAGACCTGCGTTTTCGCATCTTTGGCTTTTGAAGCTTCGGGGAGGCTTCCCGTCCACTCCCAGGCCTGGGTGCCGGGCGGGCTTTCGTACCAGCCTGGATCGCTGTAATCGCCCGCCGAGATGCCCTCGCGGACCTTCACCACCGAGAACATGCCGCCCATTTCGATGGGGCCGTGGGGACCCCAACCGGTCATCATGGGAACGGTGTTCTCCGGTATTTCCATCGACATTTCGCCCATATCCGCCATGCCCGCGGTGCCCATCGGCATGTATTCGGGGCGGATCTGGCGGATTTTTTTCGCGACTTCCTTCTTGTCGACGCCGATGAACGTCGGGATGTCGTGCCCCATGGCGTTCATCGTATGGTGCGACTTATGGCAGTGGATCGCCCAGTCGCCGACATACTTGGCATCGAACTCGTAAGCGCGCATGGCGCCGACCGGGATGTCGATGCTGACCTCGGGCCAGCGCGCCTCGGGGCGTACCCAGCCACCGTCGGTGCAGGTAACCTCGAAGTCGTAGCCGTGCATGTGGATTGGATGGTTCGTCATCGTCAGGTTGCCGACCCGGACCCGGACCTTGTCGTTCTTCGACACGACGAGCGGGTCGATGCCCGGGAAAACGCGGCTGTTCCAGGTCCAAAGATTGAAGTCGGTCATCTCCATGACCCGCGGGACGTATGTGCCGGGATCGATGTCATACCCACTGAGGAGGAAGACAAAGTCACGGTCGACCGGCATGAATGTCGGGTCTTTGGGATGGACGACGAAGAAGCCCATCATGCCCATCGCCATCTGCACCATCTCGTCGGAGTGCGGATGGTACATGAAGGTGCCGGACTTCACGAGATCGAACTCGTAGACGAAGGTCTTGCCGACCGGGATGTGCGGCTGGGAAAGTCCGCCGACCCCGTCCATGCCCGACGGCAGGATCATGCCGTGCCAGTGGACGGTCGTGTGCTCCGGCAGCTTGTTGGTGACGAAGATGCGGACGCGGTCGCCTTCCACCGCCTCGATCGTCGGCCCTGGCGACTGGCCATTGTAGCCCCAGAGGTATGCAGTCATGCCTTCGGCCATCTCCCGCTCGACCGGCTCCGCAACGAGATGGAACTCCTTGACGCCGTTGTTCATCCGGAATGGCAGGGTCCAGCCATTAAGTGTGACGACCGGATTGTAGTCGGGACCAGTCGTCGGACGCACGGGCGTCTGTGTGGCCGCCGAATCCATGACCGCCGCCTCCGGAAGGCCCATGTTCGATGTCTGCCCCCAGGCCTGCGAGGAGACGAGGGCGGCACCGGCGGCGCCAGCGCCAAGCAGTTGTCTTCTACTGAACATTCTCGTTTCCTTTTTCAGTGCCCGCCGCTTTCGGCGGCTTCAGCGGTTGCGAGTTCGGTCTCCGCGGCGGCCGAACCCGTGCTGCCGCCGTAAATGACGGGAGCGAGGTTTGCCTCCGCGAGCCAGAAATCACGCTTGGCATTCACGGCCAGGATCGTGGAGTCTATCTTCTCGCGGGTATCCGCGATCAGCTCGAAGGTGCTGGTGATCATGCCGTTGTAGGTGAGGAGCGACTGGTCCTCGATGGCCTTGCGAAGCGGCAGGACATTGTTCCGGTAGTGCCGTGCAATGTCGTAGTTGGATTTATATGCCACGTAAGCGGACCGAGCTTCGGAACGGACGTTGACCGCCATCTCCGCCAGCTGGTTTGCCGCACGCATATAAGCCAACTCGCCCTTCCGCAGGCGCGCTTGGCCGGAGTCGAAGATTGGGATGGTGAACTCCAACCCGGCCGACCTGGAGATATCCGACAGGATTCTACCATCCTCGCGTTCGCGTTCCTTTTCCCAAGTGCCGACCAGTTCGATATCGGTAACGATGCGGGTCACGTCCTCGAGCTTGTACGACTGAGCAGTCGCCTGAAGCTCCAATCGCGCGACCTGGAGGTCCATGCGTTTGTGGATGGCTTCAGCCTCGATGTCGTCGCGCTTGATCAGCGATTTTGGAGGCGAGGGGAGCCGGTTCGGGATCTGGAACTCGATGTCGGAGCCGGAGAGGCCCATCAGCCTGATCAACTCTTCCTTCGCCAGCTTTGCTTCCAGGCGCGCCTTCGCTGTCTCGCCGGTCAGCTCAGCATAGAAGACGTGCTCGCGCGCCTGGTCGGCCTTCGTCATCGACCCGGCCTCGCCGATTTTCTTGGCCAGTTCCGACGAAGCGTCGGCCGCCGCTTTCGCCTGATTCAGATAGGCTACGTTTTCCCAGGCGGCCACCGCATTGATCCAAGCCCGTCGGGTTTCTGCTGCCAGCGAGATAGTTGCCAATGCGGCGTTTAGCTGGGCTTGCCGGAACCGCGTCTCCGCCAACTTGATGTTTCTGTCATAGGTCGCAAGGGCAAGAATATTGGTGGCAATCGCGCCTTCGAGCACCCGGTAGGCTTCGAGGCCCGGCGTGCCGATGCCAGTCAGGCCTACCGAGAAAGTTGGAAAGACAGAGAGCTGCGTTTGCCATGCATCGGCAGCGCTGTCGCCGAGATCGGCGTATGCGGCCTGCAGGCCCCTGTTGTTCAGGAGCGCCACCTGGACGGCTGTCTCGACATCAATCGTCTTCTTCGCCATCAGCGTTTTGACGCGGCTGCGGATTTCTTCCGCCTGTTTGTGGTTTTGTATCCAGACGGTTTGCTTGCCTGTGGCCTCGTTGCTCTTCAGCGACGCGTTCATGAAGCCCGACTCCTTGGAGGAATAGTCGGTAGTGACGCATCCGGCGGCAATCAGTGGCAGCAGCAAGGAGGAAATGAGTTTCGTCTTTGCGAACGCCATCATGCGCCTCCCTTCTTCGGAGCTTGCGCGTCGTTCAGGCCACGCCACGGTTTGGGATCGACGGGCATGCGATGGCTGTATCCCCCAATGGGGCTTTGATAAAGGACGGGCCTGACGTCGGACATCGTGTCAGGGGAGTCGGTTGAGGCAACGACTTCAGGCAATGTGGATGCGCATCCGCTCGCTAAGAGCGGCAAGGCAGCCACCAGGAACAAACGTTTCATGGTGAAATCCGAGAATAAGATCGCAATTGCGCCAAGGCGCTCTCTCGCGCATAGGCACAGCAAGGCCCGCACTGCGGGTGATGGTTCTCAGATGTTCGGTGGACGATGAAGGCTCGGCGCTTGGCCGATCGTGTCCCTGTCGTCGATGAACTCGCGGATCGCGACGACGCTTGGATGGCTCAAGGATGAGCCGGAACAGGTGATGGCGGCGACGCCACAATAATCCTGACAGCAGGAGGTCTTCGACTTTTCGGGGCCTGCGTGATCATGCTGATCGCCCTGGTGATCCACGGCGCTCACAGCGTCATGATCATTTCCATGGTGACCAGCGTGATCTTCATCGAGTTGCGAGATTTGAGCCGGGGCATCGCGATGCATGGCGGCATTCACAGCGGAAAAGCTGTATCCAGCCAGTGACAAAACCATCACCAGTCTGAAGATCAGTGCCGTCACTTTAGATGTGATTCGAAACATCCCGCTCATGCCTACAAGAATCGTCAGAGCCCGAAAGCTTGTCAATCGACGACAGCTCAAACCATGAATTCGCGCCCTTTGTGTGGCACTGCAACAACGGAAGCCAGCCTGCCCGCTGTGCAAGAACGGCGCAGCGGTGTCGATTGAAAACCGCGCATCCGGTTAGTTGGGCCGTGTCGCGCCGCCGTAATAATCGCCTCGACTGGTTGTCTTCGGCGTCATGTCCCAACCGTTGTGTAGGGCGGGATTGTTGATTGACCCGGTATACCCGTAGCTGAGCTCGCGCGAACCATTCACTTCTGTTGAAGGCGTCCGTTCCGTACCTTCATAATATTCGCCTTCCTGGGCAAGTACGACGCCAGTGAGCGAAACGAGAGCCACGACCGTGGCCGCGATGGTGGAGATAATTCTGTTCATGTCTTTTCCTTTGATGCTGCCAGTGGGGAGGGGCAGTCGCCCCTTCTGGCTCGCGAAGCGGTTTGATTTTGATCGGGAGTCGAGTTGGTCAGGTTCGATGAGAGGCGAATTCAGCGACGGTCTCTGTTCCGGCGCCATTCCTGCTTAGGGTCCAAGATCGTCACGGTACCGAACTGCTTGTTCGTCCGCTGAACCTTGCCATTGCCAAGCACCTCGAAGGTCACGTTCGGATCGGAGCTGGCCGTTGCTATTTCCCCGGGATTGCCGTGACCCTGGACAATCTTATCCACCTGGGACGCAGCCGGACTCAATGATCCATTTGCAAAGGCGCTCGACGTAACGACTGTGAATACGATAGCTGTGATAACCAGCTTGGATTTCATGATCTTTTCCTCGTTCAACGCTGCCGGGTTGCAGCGTGGAGAAGGTAGATGGGTCGATTGTCCGCCACCTTTCCTGGACTTTACATTTTTGTAAGTTTGAGGAATGGGCCAGCGCCGCAACAAAGCCCGAATCATTCGGCTTTGGGACCGATAAGAACCGTTGCAACCGGAATTTTCCTCGGTCACCGCACGCCCATGAAAATCCTTCTGATCGAAGACGACGAGAAGACTGGCAGCTATATCGCGAAGGGCCTGACGACAGCGGGCCATGTCGTCGACTGGCTTCGCGACGGCCGGGATGGTCTCGCCGCAGGGTTCGGTACGTCATACGACGTTATCGTGGTCGACCGGATGATTCCGACTCTGGACGGCCTTACCATCGTAAAGAGCTTGCGCGGGGCGTCGATCCGAACGCCGGTCTTGTTTCTCACCGCGATGAGCAGCGTTGATGACCGTGTGGCAGGTCTGGAGGCCGGCGGCGACGATTATCTGGTGAAACCCTTTGCGTTTTCGGAACTAATGGCAAGGATGAATGCGCTCGTCAGACGCCCGCCCATCGCCACTGAGAAGACGAAGCTTAGGGTCGGCGACCTGGAACTAGATTTGATCAGGAGAACCGCTGAACGTGCCGGGACCGTGCTCGATCTTCTGCCTCGGGAGCTTTCTCTACTGGAGCTTCTGATGCGAAATGAAGGCAGGGTGCTGACCAAGACCATGCTTTTGGAGCGAATCTGGAACTTCAATTTCGACCCTCAAAGTTCCGTCGTTGAGACGCATATCAGCCGGTTGCGCGCGAAAATCGACAAGCCTTTCGAATTCCCGCTGCTCCATACCGTCCGCAACACCGGCTATACGTTGCATGCGCGGCGCTAGCTTCTTCAAGAGCACCGCTGTCCGGCTGGCGATCATCTATATTTCGCTGTTTGTGGTCTCGTACCTCGGAGCGAATGTCATCGCCTATCAAATGGTGCTCAACTATCTCGATAATCGCCTGAACTCGAATGTGATGGAGCGGTACCGCGAGATCGAAACCGCCTATGGCACTCGAGGTCCTACAGGGGCTGTCAATATGATCAACAGCCATGGCCCGGCCATCAGGGAGCAGGAGACGATCTATACGCTGAGGAATCCTGATGGCGATCTCCTTGCAGGAAATGCCGCAATAGATGGCGTCCCCAATGGCTTCTCCACGCTCCAACCCAAAGATCAGCATGAGAACGCGACGCCCTATAAGCTCTTTCGCGGCCGGCTCGGAGAGAACGATCTGGTTGTTGGCATCAGCTACGGAGACACCGACCAACTGGCGCGTATTGTGTTGGTCAGCTTCGGTTGGACGACCGCAATTGTCTTCGCCGTCGGCATAGGGGGAGCAGCGGTTCTAACCTATCGGATGCGTCGACGCATTTTTACACTGTCGCAGACAGCTCATGCCATTGGGCATGGTGAACTGTCGAGACGGTTGCCGGTTTCATCGCGAATGGACGAGATCGACGTGTTGTCGAGCGAGGTCAACGTCGCCCTGACGCGACTGGAGGCCAGTGTCACAGCGCTGAAACAGGTAACGACCGATATCGCCCACGACCTGAAAACGCCCATCGGACGTACATTCCTGGTCCTCGATGATGCTCTGCAGGCAGAGACGGTAGATGACGTAAAAAACGCCGTCGAAGTGGCCTTGGGAGAGCTCAGGTCGATTGCAGACACATTTGATGCACTTCTGCGGATCGCGCAGATCGAATCCCGCAGTCGAACCGCGCATTTTGGTATGGTCGACCTGAATGCGCTGGTCCGTGACATATTCGAAATACACGAAGCCATTGCCTCCGACGAAGGGTATTCGCTCAGGTTTCGTGAGGCTGAAACCAACTGTCACCTCAGCGGCGATCCCGATCTTGTCAGCCAGATGTTGGTCAATCTGCTGGCGAACGCCATGCGCCACACCCCAGCGGGCTCAACGATTGTCTTGGAGGTGGCGCGGCGAGCTGACCTTATTTACCTGACGGTTTCTGACAATGGACCTGGGATTCCGGAGGAAGAACGGGTGCGGGTCTTTGATCGGTTTTACCGTTTGGAGAAGAGCAGAACCACGACCGGATCCGGCCTCGGGTTGAGCCTGGTCAAGGCAATTGCCGACCTTCATCGGGCGACCGTGGCGCTCTACGACAGCGCGCCCGGATTGACCGTTGCGGTCGCCTTTCCAAGCGTTGAGATTTGGCCCTAGACCCAGTGCGGAAGCAACTCGTGCAATCGCCTCTCCTCTTTTCGTCGCATTGCTGGTGATGAGACCGAAGCAATTGTCCGACGCCTAAAGCCTTGATGGGGCTGCTGTTGCTATGGTGAAACGAGCGCTGCGTCCGGGCGGGCGGATACCATGGATACGGTCCTGGGGATTGCCAAGGTATGGTGGCGGCTCCACGTATGTACGAGAACATTCTCGAAACCGCCACTATGTGCGTCGACATTCTCGATGATGGTGGGGCAGGCACGGCACATTAACATGATCGTTGCTGTGGATCATGTCCTCGCAGAGAAACGGTTTCCGCCGGAGGGCCAACTGTGGACTACGCCAGTTTTTGCGAAGAGATTTGCGGCGGTCGGATGAAGCGGAGGCCCTCGCGGCAAATCGGGAAGCCTGTCCTCATCGCGGTTTTCATTTCCGCTATCGCGCCCGCACTTAGTCTGCCAGGGACCGCAGGTGCCCATATGGCACCTTCGGGCTGGGTTTATCCGGTGCAGTGTTGCAGCAATCGGGATTGTGAACCTGTTCATGATGCTCGCATCATTGAGGGGCCACAGGGTTATGTCGTTCAGGATAGTGCGAGATCATCGGGTATCGCGACGAGCGCGTGAAGAAGTCACCAGATGATGAATTTCATCTTTGCAGGGCAAAAAGCCAGGTTTCGTCTCGGGCCATCTGTCTGTTTGTTCCTCCACGATCCTTCTAAGTGACTAAGAAACCGGGGCGTCGGCGGTTGGAGCGGTAGCATCTCAACACGAGAGCCGGCTTGGTTCACTCGGCAAGTGAAGCAAGCTCCATTTTGATGGCTCGGTCGGGAACCTTTATCGGGGGCTAGGGTTTTCGCAACGAAAGCGAGAACGCTGGATGATCCCAAGAACTTCATTGAAGGTTGTTCTAGCGGTCTGTGCCGTGGCGATGCTGATCGTCAATGCATGGGCAATGACACCTGCTCTTGCTGCATCCAACATCGACTGTCAGCATGTTCATGCTTCATCGTCGATCGGCACTGGCCATCAATCGGTGCCATCGCCTGCCTGTTGCGCGGACAGGCATTGCTGCCCGATGCAGCCTCATCTTCCGACGGCTGGCCAGCCTAAACCGCTGGAAGATGAATATCAGTCCGTCATTAAGGAAGTGCAGCCGCTGCTTCTCATCAGGGCAATCGATCCGCCTCCACGGGCTCTCCAGACGTGATTTCCTTCCAGGTTCACAAGATAGGAGTCCGAAAAATGAACACGCTCAGCAATTCATCCGTAATCGCGGTGTCGCTAGCAGCTGTCGTAGCCTTCATTCCGTCGGCCGCCGCGGCGCAAATGGCTTACCCGGAAAAATGCAAGTCGGAAATGTCCATGTCCGGTGACATGGCCATGCAAGGTCATAACATGCAGATGCCGGAAATGACCGATTATCAGAAAGAGTCGATGGAAGGCATGAAGGCCATGGGCATGAACATGATGCAGGGGATGATGAAAAAGGATCCTGATGTCTCGTTCGTCTGCGGCATGATCGCTCATCACATGGGAGCAATCAGCATGGCCGAAGTGGAGCTGAAACACGGCGATAACGCCGAGGCTAAAGCCGCTGCCCAGAAGATCATCGACGATCAGACCAAGGAAGTCGAAGAACTGACCAACTGGGTCGACAAGGAAGTGAAGTGAGGAGGCGGCCATGCATCATCTATCACCTGAAATGAAGACCTGCATCGACAACTGCCTCGCTTGCTACAGCGAGTGTCTTTCGACGGCCATGGGCCATTGCCTCGAAATGGGCGGCCAGCATACGGAGCCGAAGCACTTCAAGCTCATGATGGCCTGCGCGGAAATCTGCAGGACATCGGCCCACTTCATGCTGATCGGCTCGGATCATCACAAACACACATGCCGCGAATGCGCTGAAATCTGCCGGCAATGCGCCGACGACTGCGAACGCATTGGCGACATGCAGAGCTGTGTGGACGCCTGCCGCAAGTGCGCGGAGAGCTGTGAGAGAATGGCGGCCTGAAATGAAGCGGAGGGCGATAGTTCGCCCTCCGCTTTAAACACGCTGGAACCTTCTGCCCGGCGGTCTCCATCTGCCCTTAGTCGAGGCGTGCGCGGATCGCGTTCATTTGCTCGATCTCCGCGCGCTGGCCTCGAGAAATCTCATCACATAGCGTGATGAGCTCGCTATCCTGGAGGTTGGCCTCCCGGCACATGAGGATTGCACCAGAATGATGCGGAATCATCGAGGCGATGAATTGCCGATCGCCAACGAGCGCCTGAGTGCGGGTGCCGGAGAAGGCAACCAGGAAAAGGATCGCCAGGCCAATATGAATGGCTGCGTTCAACCTCTTGTTTGCGTACATGTTGCCCATGGTCGCGAGCATGATGATCGCCATCGGGGCCACCATGGTCAGTGCCATGTAGAGCATATTGATATTGTTTCGGAAATCGCCCCAACCGTCGATCATTGAGAACATGACGAAGTACATGACGATGAGGCTGAGGACCATGTTGACCGCGAACATGGCATAATGGTGCCTGCTCATCTGTTCATGGCCTGCGGTGTGATGATCGCGCATGAGACTATCCTTGGACTTCAGGCGCGGTGTTCGACTGTGATAGATCTTCACGCCGAAGGCGCCATGTTTGGGAGGGATGTGTCACGTCAACCTCAAGGGCCCCGTTTGGTTCCCCGCATTGTCAAAACCTCCCCCGATGAGACATTGCGTCCGGCTACGACATCCTAGGCAAGCAGGAGTTTTGCCCCCGAGACAAACAATACGCCCGCCAGAAGATAGCGCAGGGCGGCGTCAGGCAAATAGCGGCTGCCCAGCAAGGCGCCGACAACGCCGCCGATAGCGACTGAAACCATCCATAGGGGAAGGGGGGCGGGCATCGTATCTAGGGTGGCATGGGCGCCGATCAATGCCGCCGCGGAGTTGAGGAAATTATAGACGGCCGTCACTGCCGCCGTCCGGCGGAGGTTCACCCATCGCATCGAGATGATGATAGGCGCAAGGAAGATTCCTCCGCCGGTGCCTGTCGAACCGGAGATGAAACCTATGGCAGCGCCAACCGCGAGCGCGGGAAAAAAGGGCGGCTCGGTGTGATGGATATCCTGAACGGACGAGGACCGCTTCGCCGACCGGATCATCTGGATCGCTGATAGAACAAGGATAACGCCCACCAGCGGATAGTAGAGGGCGGTCGGAAACTGAACTGCGCCCCCAAGCAGCGAGAAGGGAACTCCGAGGATCGCGAAAGGGTAGAATGCCCGCCACGAGAGCAGACCCATGCGCCAGAACTGTAAGGTGCCGATGGCGGCCACCAGAAGGTTGAGCGCAAGAGCGGTCACCTTCATTGGTGCCGCAGCCATTCCAAACAAGCCCATGGCGGCCAGATATCCGGACGCGCCCGCCTGACCGACCGATGCGTATAGCAGGGCAATAACCAGGAATAGAACAGCGAGCCAGCCCGCCTCGTCGTTAACAAACATTGTCAGCCCCGACTCGCGATAGTTGTGCAGGCTACCAAAGCATCAAACCGGCTCCGACGGGAGGCGTTCGTATTCGGGTCGCAAGTTTACCGATGGCGCGAGTGTCTCGGAAAAATTCTCCGGCCAATTGAACCCTTTCTGCCGGCACAGACATCGTGGTCCGGTTGCCCGCACTCCCTAGATCAAGAGGTGCGATCCTTATCGTCGTGACCTCCATGTCCGCCATGACCATGGAAGAAATGCATGAGCGGGCAAGCCAGAAGGAGGAGATAAGGAGCGAGGCCCAGGGCATTGGGCCAGTGTTCCCAAAGGATGAAAAAGACGATGATGACAGCGAGCGAGGTTGCCATCAGGAACCATACGCGCGACGAGTTCATAGCTTAGTGCTCCGAAGCCTGAGGGAATTGCCGATGACGCTGACGGACGACAGCGCCATGGCGGCAGCGGCGATAATGGGTGACAGTAGAATGCCGAAGGCCGGATAGAGGACGCCCGCCGCAACCGGGACACCGGCTGCGTTGTAGATGAAGGCGAAGAAGAGATTCTGGCGTATGTTCCGCATGGCGGCTCGGCTCAGTTGCTGGGCACGCGCGATACCTTGAAGATCCCCCTTCAGGAGCGTGACGCCCGCGCTCTCGATCGCCACGTCGGTGCCCGTTCCCATGGCGATGCCGACGTCGGCGGCCGCGAGGGCAGGGGCATCGTTCACCCCATCCCCGGCCATGGCGACGATCCGGCCTTCGCCACGAAGGCGAGAGACGATCTTGCTCTTGTCCTCCGGCAGAACCTCCGCCTCGACTTCCGAAATGCCGAGCTTGTGGGCAACCGCCTGGGCGGTGGTCCTGTTGTCACCGGTCAGCATCACCACCCGAACGCCTCCCGAGACGAGCGACCGGACGGCTTCCGGCGTTGTCGCCTTGATGGGGTCCGCAATCGCGAACAGACCGGCCAAGGCGCCATCGGACGCCATGAAGATCACGGTCGCACCTTCGTTTCGCAATTCCTCCGCCTTCGAAGCCAGGCTGGACAGGTCGATCTTCGCCTCGCCCATGATGCGATGACTGCCAATGATGAGCTTCTTGCCCTCGACCGTACCCGTCACGCCCCTGCCGACCGGACTATCGAAATCCTGGGCCTCGCCGAGAACGACGTTGCGTTCGGTCGCGGCGTTGACGATAGCTAGTGCAAGGGGATGCTCACTGGACCGTTCAAGCGTCGCCGCAAGTCGGAGCAATTCGGTCTCGGATATGCCCTCGCGGGGTACGATGGCAGTGACTTTCGGTCGTCCTTCGGTCAGCGTGCCCGTCTTGTCGACAACGAGCGTATCGACCTTCTCGAACCGTTCCAGAGCCTCTGCGTTCTTGATCAGCACGCCAAGTCCGGCGCCGCGCCCGACGCCGACCATGATCGACATCGGCGTGGCGAGCCCGAGGGCGCAGGGGCAGGCGATGATCAGGACCGCAACCGCCGCAACAAGCCCATGGGCAAACCGGGGTTCGGGGCCGATCAGCATCCAGGTGGCGAAGGACGCGATGGCGATCGCGATCACCGCGGGAACGAACCAGCCGGACACTTCATCCGCCAAGCGCTGGATGGGAGCCCTTGACCTCTGTGCCTCGGCGACCATCCGGACGATCTGCGACAGCATTGTGTCGCTTCCGATCTTTCCAGCCTCCATGATGAAGCCGCCGGTCTGGTTCATCGTCCCGCCGATCAGATTTGCGCCAACCGTCTTCGTGACGGGCATGGATTCTCCGGTGATCATGGACTCGTCGACGGAACTGCGTCCTTCCACCAAAGTGCCGTCGACCGGCACCTTTTCGCCAGGCCGAACACGCAGCCGGTCTCCAACAGCGACGGCATCGAGACCGATATCCTCGTCAGTGCCGTCGGCTCTCACGCGCCGCGCCGTCTTCGGCGCCAGATCGAGCAAGGCTCGGATTGCCCCGCCAGTCTGCTCGCGGGCGCGCAATTCAAGAACCTGGCCCAACAATACGAGCACGGTGATTACGGCGGCGGCTTCGAAATAGATTGCCACCGCGCCTTCAGAGGACCGGAACGTCTCAGGGAAAATACCCGGCGCGACCGTGGCGACGACGCTATAGATCCAGGCAACGCCGGTGCCCATGGCGATCAGCGTGAACATGTTGAGATGACGCGTCACGACGGACTTCCAGCCGCGTTCGAAAAACGGCCAGCCGGCCCACAGAACGACAGGTGTCGCCAGAAGCATCTGCATCCAGTTCGAAGTCTGTTCGCCTATCACCATGTGCAGGTTGGTAAGATGCCTGCCCATCTCGAGGACCAGGACCGGCAGGGTCAAGACCAGACCGATCCAGAATCGGCGCTGCATATCGACGAATTCCTGGCTCGGCCCAGTGTCGATCGCAGGCGTTTCCGGTTCGAGGGCCATACCGCAGATCGGGCAATTGCCCGGGCCGATCTGCCTGACCTGGGGATGCATGGGGCAGGTGTAGACGACGCCTTCTCCAGCGGATGGATCTTTTTTTGCTTTCAAAGGCTCGATGGGCGTTGTGCGTCGGGTATGATCCCGATGATGATCGTGATCATGAGCGTGTCCATGGTGGTCATGCGCCATTGTCAGACTCCTGATTAGATTGCTCCGTCATAGGCGACGAACGTCATCATGCCGGTGGCCATGTGGTAGAGGTGATGGCAATGAAGGGGCCAGCGGCCGGGGTTCTTCGCATCGAATTCGACCACTACCTCGGTCATCGGCGGCACGTGTACGGTGTCTCGGACAGCGCCGGCCAACGGCTTGCCGTTGGTTGCGACGACCTGAAAATGATGACCATGCAGATGCATCGGATGCGCCATCATCGACATGTTCTGCATTGCCACCCGTACTCTCTGCCCTTTTGAAACGATGAGCGGTTCACTCGCTTCGAGCTTCCAAACGTAGTTCATCATGCCTCCGGTTAACGCCAAGCCATAGTTATGGTCGGCGGTCCGTACGGGAAGGGGAGCCACCGCCCTGAGCTGCTGTTCCAGGCTCAGATCGAGAGCAGGCCCAGGCTCACGGGCGGTCGCACTAAATTTGCGGATCTCGGCGTCTTGCGTGGCCAGTACGATGCCGGTCCGCTCCTTTGAACCCTCTCGCAACGCGAATATGGGGAAGGCGCCGGCACCGCCCGGAAGCGTCAGCCGGATGTCCAGCCGCTGTCCCATCGAAATCGGGAACCGATTTCCGGAGACTGACGCAACCGCATTTCCGTCTACCGCGACAAGATTGCCCGTGACGCTGCCGACGTCGACGGTGAACGCGGTAGCGGTCGCCCCATTGATAATGCGCAGGTGTACCTGACCGCTCTTCTCGACCCTTACGACTTCAGGATCATCCAGAGTTCGGTCGTTGGCGAGATAAGCGTCGTACTCGATGTCGTTGAGATCCATGGTCGGCATGCCCGTCATCGGCATACCCGTCATGGGCATTTGATGTTGCCCTTGCATGTTCGACATCTGCCCCATCATGCTCCGATGATCCATCGGCATGCCGTTTCCATGCCCTGAACCGGCGCCCTTCAATTCCTCCAGCAGTTCCTCGGGGGACTTGAAGGAGAAGTCGTGAAGCAGGATCACGACCTCCTGTTCGTCACGGGCGCGGTCCTCCGATGTCCGGACGATCAACGGTGCAGCCAGCAGGCGCTGCTCCTGGAGGGTATGTGCGTGCATCCAGTGCGTGCCGCCAGGGCCGACGGGGAATTTGTAGTTCCGGCTTTCTCCCGCGGCAAGCAAAGCGGCTGGATTGTCCGGAACGCCGTCCATCTCCCATGGCGGCGTCAGGCCATGCCAATGGATCAGAGTGCCCTCGGTGGTGTCGTTGACCAGACGGACGTTGAAATCCGTGCCCGCATCCAGAACCAGACCCGGTTTTCCAGTGCGGTCGGCCAATCCGAAGACTGAAGCGGACTTGCCGTTGATATCCAAGGTTCGGGTTCCGATAACCAGATCGGTCGGAACGGGGGCTGCGTAAGCGTGAGCTGAGTTGAGGATTGGCGAGACGGCTGCCGCACCCGCGGCGAGCGTCTTCAGGAATTGACGGCGATACATGAGTTGCCTCTCGATCTATGTCGCCATTGCGACGGTGATGATGATGGGGGGCTCACCGCACCGGTAAGCGTCATCAGCCGATGGTTCGAGGGGGCTTGAAGTCGGGCGAGGGTTCTTTGCCGGTCAGATGATCATGCAGATTGGCAATTCGGCCCGGCCCGCTACCAACATCCGAGCTATCATTCACCGGAGACGGAAAGGCGAGGATGCAGACTGCGCAAATGCTGCTGCTGCAAGCTTGATCACCAAGTGCCGCTTTTTGCCTTGGATGATCGTCGCCTTTATGATCGTGATCGATCGATACAGTCTGTTCCGCCGAGCACAGCTGACGAGCGGCATGGGAAGCAGGCGCACCGAAAAGAATAGCGAAGGCGAGCAGCGCTGCGCACATTCTCCAAATCAGTACTTTCTGCTGGCCCAACGCCATGGTGTTCAGCTCATTTTCGCCTTATGGCCATCTTAGAAGTTCCCCGCGTACCTGCTTTGATCTTCGTCAAGCAGGCGTTCGACGAACCGTGAACACGGCCTATGATAAACCAACTTACGATTAGAATGCCCCTTCCAACGATAGGAAGGTCAAGTGCCCTTTTGACGTTGCTCTGCGTATTGGCGAATTCTCTCGCCGCAAACGGGCAGACCATGCCGGTTGTGGCTGAGCGGCAGACGGACATGAAAGAAATCGCAGGCGCTGCAAAGACAATCTCCGACATGTTCAAAACGCCCGAAACCTATTCGGCCGAGAGGTTCAAGGCGGCGGCCAGGACGATCAGCGACCGGGCCGATCGGCGTCTCGTCGATCAATTTGCAAAGGTGACCGTGGCCGAGGGATCGAAGGCTACGGATGTGATCGCAACCGATCATGATCGGTTTGCCGAGCTGGCTAGAGACCTAAAGACCTATGCGGATGCTTTGTCTTCGGCAGCCGAACGGCATCCGGAGGCCATGTCCGATGATATGCTCATGAAGCAGGGGGAGGCGATCGGGGGCGGTCCTCTCGGCACGCGCGTGAGAAGCCAGGCATCGATGTCCAAACTGTCGGCGGAGCATGCGTTTCATTTGATGCTTCAGACCTGTACGTCCTGTCATTCGCGATTTCGGTCTCGATGAGGTCACCGCAGGCGAAGGGCTTGTATTGCAATAGGTCGAACGACGCGAAGCGACTTGCCCGCTTCGGAAGCAAGCGGTCAGGCTCCACCTAAAGCCGTATCTATTCGCCAACTTGCACCAATCAAAGTGCGTGGACGCCAAACTTGGCATCGATCGCGGGCAGGTCGTTATCGGGTGCTTTCGCGATCTCATCGATAATCGGGCAATCCGGCCGCTCGTCACCATGGCAGTGATGAGCCAGGTGTTTCAGCGTCCTCGACATCGCCTGAATGGCTGCTGCCTTCCGTTCCAACTCTGCGACATGCTCCAACGCGATGGCTTTGACGTCGGCGCTGCTTCGGGATTTATCCCGCCACAGGGCGAGGAGCGTCCTCATCTGTTCGACGGAAAAGCCTAGGTCTCTCGCCCTTCGGATGAATTTCAAGGTATGAATGTCGTTGTCGCTATAGGTCCTATAGCTGGCCTCGGTGCGATGCGCCGGGGTGATAAGTTTGATCTGCTCGTAGTAGCGGATCATCTTCGCGGAAACGCCGCTGGCCTTGGCCGCTTGTCCGATGTTCATGATCATCTCCTTTCGACGATGGCTGCCCGGCGAGCCGGACAGCCAACGCAGGTTGTCAGGGATTTACAGCGCGGAGCCGCAATGCATTGCCAAGCACGAACATGCTCGACATCGCCATCGCGGCCGCCGCAAAGATCGGCGACAGCAATGTGCCGTTCACCGGATAAAGGACCCCGGCAGCGACCGGGATCAGGCTGACATTGTAGGCGAAGGCCCAGAACAGATTCTGCTTGATGTTCCGTATGGTCGCCTTGCTGAGCGCAATTGCCTTCGGCACGCCGTTGAGGTCGCCGGACATCAGCACGATATCGGCGCTCTCGATCGCGATATCCGTGCCGGTACCGACCGCAAGGCCGACATCCGCCTCGGTGAGAGCAGGAGCATCGTTGATACCGTCGCCGATGAAGGCCACCTTCCGCCCGCCGGTCCGCAGGCGCTTGACCGCATCCACTTTTCCTTCAGGCAGGACCTCGGCCACGACCTCGTCGATGCCGAGCTGGCGGGCGATGGAATCGGCCGTGCGCTTGTTGTCGCCGGTGACCATCGCAACCTTCAATCCAAGCGCATGCAGTGCCTTGATCGCGGCAGGCGTCGTCTCCTTGACGGGATCCGACACCGCAATGATTGCGGCAAGCTTGCCATCGACTGCGGCATAAAGTGGTGACTTGCCCTCGTCGCCGAGTGCCGCAGCTTTTGCGGCGACCTCTGACACGTCAATTCCTGCCTTCTTCAAGGCGCGGTCCGCTCCAACGAGAACCTTCCGGCCGTCGACAATGCCTTCGATCCCGAACCCGGGAGTGGCCTGAAAATCTGTCACCGGCTGGAGACCGATCGCCTCGTGTTTGGCTGCTGCGACGATCGCCTCGGCAATCGGATGCTCCGACAACGCTTCCACGCTGGCGACCAGCCGCAGCACCTCAGCCACAGTGTAGCCGTCGCGAACGACCAGGTCAGTCAATTCCGGGCGACCTTTTGTGAGGGTACCGGTCTTGTCCAATGCAACGACATCGGCCTCCCGCAGGCTCTGGAGGGCTTCCCCCTTCCTGAACAGGATGCCGAGTTCGGCCGCCCGGCCGGTGCCGACCATGATCGATGTCGGCGTGGCAAGGCCCATGGCGCACGGGCAGGCGATGATCAGGACAGCCACCGCGTTGACGAGCGCAAAGCTCAGCGCAGGGGAGGGACCAAGAACGTACCAGGCAGCGAAGGTCAGAGCCGCCGCCAGGATCACCGCGGGTACGAACCAGCCCGTGACCTTGTCGACCAGAGCCTGGATTGGGAGCTTTGATCCTTGAGCAGCCTCGACCATCTTGATGATCTGCGCCAGGAGGGTGTCGCCACCCACCTTGGTTGCCTTGAACGTGAAGGATCCCGTCTTGTTTATGGTTGCACCGACAACCTCCGCGCCGACGGTCTTCTCGACCGGCACAGGTTCGCCCGTGATCATGGATTCATCGACGAACGAGTTGCCCTCAACGACGGCACCATCGACCGGTATTTTCTCACCCGGTCGGATACGGAGCACATCACCTACGACAACATCGGCAATCTCCACTTCTACGAACTGGCCATCGCGCAGCGCGAAGGCCGTCTTGGCCTGAAGTCCGATCAGACGCTTGATCGCTTGGCTCGTTTGGCCCTTCGCCCGTGCTTCAAGGAAGCGACCCAGCAGGATAAGCGTCACGATGACCGCTGCGGCTTCGTAATAGACGTTTGCCGTACCTGATGGCAGCAGGTTCCGTGCAAAGGTCGCGACCACGGAATAAAGCCAGGCTGCCGAGGTGCCGAGGACGACCAGCGAGTTCATATCCGGCGTCCACCGCAGCAGATTGGGAACGCCCTTGCGGAAGAACCTCAGACCCGGTCCGAACAGCACGATAGTCGCCAAGATGAACTGGAGGTAGAGGTTGTTCTGCATCCCGATGGTATTCATGATCAGCTCATGAACGCCGGGAATGAAGTGCGAACCCATCTCCAGCAGAAACAAAGGCACCGTGAGCACCGCCGAAAAGATCAGCAAGCCCTTCAGCGTGGCGATCTCTGAAGTGCGGCGGTCCTGGGTCTCGTCAGAGATCATTGAGTTTTGGAGACGACGGACCTCATAGCCGGCTTTCTGGACGGCTGCTTCAAGCGCCATCATGTCGGCGGCACCGGCCGTAGCGCGCACAGTTGCCCGTTCGGTTGCCAGGTTGACCGTGGCTTCCACCACGCCCGGGACCGCCTTCAGAGCTTTCTCGACGCGCGCGACACAGGAGGCGCAGGTCATACCCTCGACGCCAAATTCCTGTGTGACGAGCTTTGGCTCGTAACCAGCCCGCTCGATAGCCTTCAGAACCGCCTGCGTGTCAGGCGTGCCACTGAACTGAACGGTCGCACGTTCTGTGGCCAGGTTGACGTTCGCCGACATGACGCCGGGAACGGCAGCAATCGCCTTCTCAACGCGTACAACGCATGAGGCGCATGTCATTCCCTCGATACCGAAATCGGTGGCGGCCGGTAGGGAAGAAACTGGGGTGATCTTCGATATCGCAGTCATCGGAGGTGTCCTTTTCCTTAACTGCATAGATAGGTAAACCTTCCCAACATGGTAAGGTCAAGAGGTGTTTGAAGGATTGCCGTTCGCAAAATCTTTGGCCGATCCGCAGGACAATCTTGCTGGCGACGCTTGCGGTCATTCCGCTGTACCCGAGTGCGGAACATGACCGATCAGGCGAGAACGAACCTCGTGTCGGCACCAATGAATGACGTGGTTGCTTCGCGCCACGGCTGACGTTCTCGTCGGTCTACTCGGACATCGCCAGGACGGTTACGGCAATCGACGCGAACACCACTCCAATCCAGATCAATTCCCGTGTCGCGGTTCTCACGACAGCCGGCCGAGCGCGCCTTTTCGGCCGCAGCCGATGCTGCCGGACGAGTTGCACGTTATGTCGGAATGTCTTCTTGCGCCCGGACGTTTTTCAGCCCTCCAATTTTCGATGTTGCCGGGCCCGCCGCTTTGCGAGTTCGCGGTAGAGTGCCTCGGGCGAAACGCCGATCTCTGCGGCAACCTGGCGCCATTCACCCTTTGCTGGCCTGCCGTCGTCGTTCCAAGCTATCCAGGCATCAAGCCGCGCTGAGACGGTCCTTAGGGTGGCGATTTCCGATCGTTTCCTGCTGTTTTGCAGCTCATTCGATAAATGCATGGACCACGCCATTGCAGAGCCGGGCTGGCTGTTCAGTAGATTCCTAACATCGCCGACCGGCACGCCTGCGACTTTGGACGCAGCGGAGGCAACCCCATCGCAATGATATCGATCCGTGAATAACGATGCTTCGGCAAAGATGGTGCCCGCGGTTGCGCGCTGTAGGACGGCCATGTCGCCATCGTTCTGAATGCGGACCAAGTTCAGACAACCCTCAAGAACCACGAAGATGAACTGCACTTGATCGCCACGATGGAACAGGTGCCCCCCTTTGGGGACAGACTTGTTTAGCGTTGATCCGGCGATCAACCGGTCTAGTAATGACGATGACATGATCGCTATCATGTCGCCCGAGTGGTGTTCGTGGCAAGGTCGTTCCGTCACACAATCCGAGGTTCCCATGAAAAACCACGCTCTGGTATTCGCACTTTTGCTCCTCCCGCTCTCCGCATGGGCGCAACAAGCCCATCGTGATCACATATCGCCCTATGCCGGGGAGGAAGAGCGCGACATCAAAAGTCTTTCTGCAGACGATGTTGCCGAACTGAAGCGAGGCGGCGGCTGGGGATTGGCGAAAGCCGCCGAACTGAACGGTGTGCCCGGCCCGAGCCATGTCCTTGCGATGAGAGAGGCGCTTGCGCTGACGCCGACGCAACTGAGGACGGTGGAAGAATTGTTCGCGAGGATGCAGAAGGCGGCCATTGACGAGGGAGAACGCCTGAATTCGTTAGAGGCGAAGTTGGAAACTCGCTTTCGATCCGGGTCGATCGACGAGGTCCAGCTACGGCAGCAGCTGAACGGGATCGAAGCGAGCAGGGCAAACCTCAGGTACATTCATCTGGCGGCGCATTTGCAACTCGCTGACGTCTTAAGTCGCGATCAGGTCGTTCGGTACAACGAGCTGCGCGGCTACGCAGCTCGTTGACGGTTGGTCACTTCGAGAGCGACGGCGTGTATCCGGCATCGGCGATGGACGCACTGATCACCTCCGAAGCTATCTTTGTCTCCACGGAGACCGTTTTACTGTCGAGATCGACCTTTGCCGAGGCGTTCGGATCCGCCATTCTGATAGCCTTCTCCACGGTGCTCGCGCAGTGGCCGCAGGTCATGTCCGGGACTTCGAATTTGTACATTGGGGTCTCCATTCAGCTTGACCACTCCAATGTGGAGTTTCCAACGGTGGGAGGGTCAAGAGCGATCTGAAATTTTCTGGCCGCGCCACCTGGTCGCGGCGACTTTAGCACACAACCACTTCACACCGTCGCCGCCATGTGCGAACATTCATGCATGGTCGCGGTCATTGCGCTTCGGCGCTTCTTATTGCTGTTTGCCTTGCTCGGGGTGCTCTTCGCCCCCGCGAGCCTTGGTACGGCTATGGCGACCGTGGCTTCATCGGCTGACGGCCAGATGGAGATGGCCGGAATGCCGGAAACAGACGCCGGCATGCCCTGCTGCCCCGAAGAAAAGCCCGTGAAGAAGCCGGACTGCGGAAAACCCTGCCTTCTGGCGCTGGTTTGTTCGACTAGCCTCGTCGCGAACCTCTCCCCCGCTTTGGAATGGACGATCGACGTCGCGCTGGGCGACCAGATTTATGCCCCCATGCGGGAAAGCCTCCACCTGTCCGCCATTTCGGAACCTCCTGCGCGACCTCCGAAGGCCTGATCTCACACAAATGACATTCGAAATGGCCGCCCGATCGTCGGAGCGGTCTGACGTCAACGTCCGGGCGACGCCGAGCGCGCGCTCAAGTGAGATTCCAATGAAGACGATTATTTACAGCGTTCGTGTGGCTGTCGCCGCACTCCTGATCAATGCTCCCGCAGTCGGCGCCTTTGCTGCAGCCAATGATTATGAATTCCAGCTTGTCGAGTCCGCGGTGGACCAGGGCCCGGAAGCGATTGTGGCCGTTCGGTTGAATGACAAGCGGACGGGCAGACCGGTTCCCGATGCCGTCATTTTCACCACGCGGATGGACATGGCTCCTGAAGGAATGGAAGCCATGACGACAAAGGTGGAACCCGTCCCGTCCGAGGAGCCAGGCGTCTATAGGTTCAAAACGAACCTTTCCATGGAGGGCGGCTGGCGCTTCAAACTGGCCGCGAAGGTCCAGGGCGAGGCCGAGACGGTCCAGGGTGAACTCGTTCTGCAGGCCAAGCCGTGAGTATCTCCCGTTTTCTCCTCGGCACCGCCACGCTCGCCGTCGTTGGAGCGGCGGGCTATGCGGCCGGAACAAATGGTGTCGGCCAAGGGCACGTCGCGGCCTTTCTGGAAGGCGTGGCTGTCGCCGCGCCATCAGAAAGCGCCGGGAGCGGCAGGATCATCTACTATCGGCATCCCGACGGGATGCCGGAGTATTCGTCAGGGCCTAGAAATACGGATGATGGGCGCCCCTTCAAGGCCGTGCTGGAAAGCGAAGACATCAGCTTCGACCGCGCCGATGTGCCGCCGCAGGTCAACAAGGCGGAACGCAGGGTCTTGTACTATCGCAACCCCATGGGACTTCCGGATACCTCACCGGTTCCGAAGAAGGATTCCATGGGAATGGACTACCTGCCCGTCTATGAGGGCGAAGAAGCGGATGCGGGGTCAATTCGACTATCGCTCGGCAAGCTCCAGCGAACCGGTGTCAAAACCGCCATCGCCGAACGTCAAATCATTCAGCGCAAGATACGTGTGCCGGGCACAGTCCAGTTCGACGAGCGGCGTATTCAGGTGGTTGCCATGCGTACCGACGCCTTCATCGACGATGTCGCGAACGTAACGACCGGTGACCAGGTGTCTCGAGGCGATCGGCTCTTCTCGTTCTATTCGGGTGATATTGCTCGCGCGGCGGCAGAGTTTGCCGCGCAGATCCGGGGCGGAGCCGAAGCCGACCTGAACGCCGGAGGCGGGCTGCAGCTTCGAAATCTCGGCGTGCCGGAGGACACGATCAGAGGGATTGCCAAGGATCGGGCGGTTCCGCGGTCCTTGCAATATTATGCCCCGAGCAATGGGGTCGTGCTGGAACGGCCGGCCACGACCGGCATGATGGCCGAAGCAGGCGATGTCCTCTTCCGCATCGCCGACAGCTCCACCGTCTGGGTCATAGCCGACGTGCCGGAGTACGATCTTGCATCCGTAAAAGCCGGCCAACCGGTCACCGTGAAACTGGCCAACCTGCCGGGCGAGGAGTTCCACAGCACCATTGGCCTCATCTATCCCGATGTGCAGGCACAGACCAGAACCGCAAAGGTTCGCATCGAGCTTCCCAATCCCGACGGCCGGTTGCTGGCGAACATGTTTGCCGAGGTCGAGATAGCGACCGGCAATGACCAGCCGGTTATCGCCCTTCCGTCCTCCGCCATCGTGGAGACTGGCAGCCGACAGGTCGTTTTCGTCGACAAAGGGGAGGGCCGGTTCGAACCCCGTAACGTGAAACCGGGTATACGCGGAAACGATCTGTCCGAGGTGAAAGAGGGCATTGAAGAGGGCGAGAAGGTCGTCATTTCCGCCAACTTCCTGCTCGACGCCGAAAGCAATCTTACCTCTGCACTCAATGCAATGACGCCCCAGGAGGTAGAGCCATGATCGCCCGCGTCATCGCATGGTCTGCTCACAACCTGCTGCTGATCTTTGTCGGAGCGGCGTTGGCGATAGCGGCTGGAGTTTATTCGCTCCGGACGCTGCCGCTGGATGCAATTCCTGATCTGTCGGATGTCCAGGTGATCGTCTATACGGACTATCCCGGGCAAGCGCCGCAGGTGGTTGAAGACCAGGTCACCTACCCGCTGACGACGTCCATGCTGACCGTCCCGCGGTCGAAGGTCGTGCGGGGCTTCTCCTTCTTCGGTGTCTCGTTCGTCTACGTCATCTTCGAAGATGGAACCGATCCCTATTGGGCACGCAGCCGAGTGCTTGAATATCTTAACGCCGCGGCCGGCCGTCTGCCGGACGGCGTCGCGCCCAGTCTGGGTCCCGACGCAACCGGCGTCGGCTGGGTGTACCAGTACGCGCTGATCGCCAAGGAACTGTCTCTGGCCGAACTGCGATCGCTTCAGGACTGGGTTGTCCGCTTCGGTCTTTCCAAGGCGGAAGGCGTTTCGGAAGTGGCCAGCGTCGGCGGCTTCGTAAAACAGTATTCGGTCGTCGTGGATCCGATCCGCCTGCGTGCCCAGAACATTACCCTCAAGCAAGTTGCCGAGGCTGTCCGGGCCAGCAATCGGGATGTCGGCGGCCGGACTGTCGAACTTTCGGAATTTGAGTTCATGGTTCGAGGCAGGGGGTACCTGCAGGGCATCACCGATATCGAGAACATCGTTCTCATGACGGAAAACGGAGCAGCGCTTCGGCTTCGTGACGTTGCGCGGATTGAGGCCGTTCCCGATGAACGACGTGGCATTACAGAGCTGAATGGCGAGGGGGAAGTCGCGAGCGGTATCGTGCTTCAGCGCTTTGGTTCCAATGCCCTTACCGTCATCGACGGAGTGAAAAAGAACCTGGAGGCAGTCGCGAAAAGCCTGCCGTCCGGGACCGAGATCGTCCCGGTCTACGACCGCTCTGAACTGATCAATGCTGCAATCGAGACCCTGAAGGGCACTTTGATCGAGGAGTCCATTGTCGTCGCCCTGGTGACCATCGTCTTTCTTCTCCATGTCCGGAGCGCCTTGGTCGCAATCATCATGCTTCCGATCGGCATTCTGATTGCCTTCATATCGATGCGGATGTTGGGGATCGGCGCGAACATCATGAGCCTTGGCGGGATCGCCATTGCCATTGGGGCGATGATCGACGCCGCAATCGTGATGATCGAAAACGCACACAAACACCTTGAACGTGCCCCCCCTGACAAGAACAGAACTCAGGTCCTGATCGATGCAGCGAGCGAAGTTGGGCCCGCGCTATTCTTCAGTCTCCTCATCATCACGGTCTCCTTCCTGCCGATCTTCACTCTGGAATCCCAGGAGGGGCGACTATTCGGTCCGCTGGCGTTCACCAAGACGTTTGCGATGGCGGCTGCGGCGCTTCTTTCCATCACTCTGGTGCCCGCCCTGATGATCGTGTTCGTTCGCGGCAAGATCGTGCCCGAGCATAGGAACCCGATCAATCGGTTGCTGATTTGGCTCTATCGACCGATTATTGCCACGGTCCTTCGGGCAAAAACGATCACGATCCTGATCGCGTTGGTCGCGCTGGCCGTGACAGTATGGCCGGCACGACAGATCGGCAGCGAGTTCATGCCCGCGTTGAACGAGGGCACGCTCATGTACATGCCAACGACCCTGCCGGGTCTATCCGTCACCAAAGCGGCGGAGCTGATGCAGACACAGGATCGCATCATCAAATCATTTCCTGAGGTGAAGACGGTTTTCGGCAAGGCTGGGAGGGCCCTGACGGCGACCGATCCCGCTCCGACCGAGATGTTCGAGACGATCATTACCCTCAAGCCGAAATCTGAATGGCGGCCCGGCGTGACCATCGACAGCCTGAAGCAGGAGATGGATGCCGCACTTCAGTTTCCAGGTGTTTCAAATGCCTGGACGATGCCGATCCGCGCTCGCATCGATATGCTCTCAACCGGCATCCGCACACCTGTCGGCGTGAAGGTCTTCGGCACCGATCTCAAGGAAATGGAGCGCATCGCGCGAGACATCGAAGCGGTTTTAAAGACCGTATCGGGAACATCAAGCGCCTATGCCGAGCGTGTGATCGGCGGATATTACCTCGATATCATCCCAGACCGCATCAAACTCGGACGATATGGTCTGACCGTGGACGACGTCCAAGAGGTCATCGGAATGGCTCTGGGGGCGGAAGTCGTTACATCGACGGTGGAAGGGCGCGAGCGGTATGGGGTGACCGTCCGTTATCCGCGAGCGTTCCGAAGCGATCCCCAGGCAATCGCCCGCGAGGTTCAGGTGGCAATCCCGGGTGGTGGATCCGTTCCATTGGGGGAGGTGGCGGAAGTAAACCTGAGCCGGGGAGCGACCAGCATCCGAACCGAAAATGGCCAGCTTGCGGTCTATATCTTCGTCGATATCGCCGGCCGGGATCTCGGAGGCTATGTTGCCGATGCGCGGGACGCCGTCGCCAAAAGCATTGAACTGCCACCGGGCTACTCTGTCGGTTGGAGCGGCCAGTTCGAATATCTGGAGCGTGCCAAAGCCAGGCTGCTCATCGTCGTTCCGCTCACCCTCGCGCTGATTTTCCTGCTGCTTTACCTGAACTTCCGTGCGCTGACCGAAACCTTCATCGTAATGCTCTCATTGCCGTTCGCGCTCGTCGGCGGCATCTGGCTGATGTGGTGGTTGGGCTTCAATGCGTCCGTGGCAGTTGCAGTCGGTTTCATCGCATTGGCGGGCGTGGCCGCTGAAACCGGCGTTATTATGCTGATCTATCTCGATCACGCGCTCAAGGATCGGCAAGAGGTATGCGGCAGAAGCGGTAAGACCCTTACCAGGACCGACCTGCATGAAGCGATCATGGTGGGCGCCGTCGAACGTGTCCGTCCCAAGATGATGACTGTCGTCGCCATCATGGCCGGTCTCGTGCCGATATTATGGAGCACAGGGACGGGCTCCGAGATCATGCAACGCATCGCCGTCCCGATGATCGGCGGAATGGTCTCTTCGACGATCCTCACGCTCGTCGTCATTCCCGCCGTCTATGCGCTCGTGAAAGGCTGGCGCTTACCGAAAGTCCAGCCGGAGGAAACCCAAAAAACATCTATGAAAGGAGTTCTGGCATGAACAGGAGACATTTTATCTGCTCGGCCATCGTCGCGGTCGCGGTGGGCAAGTCCGGTGCGGCATTTGCATCTCAGGCGAAAATGACGGTGTACAAAGACCCGACATGTGGCTGTTGCGGCGCTTGGGCTGACGCCATCGCAGAAGCGGATATTGCGGTGGATGTGCAAGAGGTCAGCGATCTCGATGGGATCAAGCGGAAATACGGCGTCCCGAAGGAATTGGAGGGCTGCCATACGGCTATCCTTGGTTCCTATGTCGTTGAAGGACATGTTCCCCTGGAAGCGGTCGAAAAGCTCATTTCTGATCAGCCAGAGATCGCGGGGCTCGCTGTCGCGGGGATGCCGCGCGGGTCGCTCGGAATGGGCACCGATCCCAACGCCTCCTACGATGTCGTGGCGTTCAAGAAGGACGGCAGCAGCGAGGTTTACATGCGAGTTCGGCCGAAGGGATAAAAATCGGCGTTCGCCGCACCTCCGGCAGCAGGATAAGTCGGCGGTGCCGATCTCTCGCGATCGCGGCGCCGTCCGGGTAAAATCAAGTCGCTGCGCGGCAAGCATGCCGGGCATCGAAGGGGGTTCTTCGGGTGATAGCGCGGGGTTGGCCGCACCACGGGCCTGGCTGAAGCGGCCTAATAGCCACAGAGACGTGTTAGCTTCTTTCCGATGTTGAATGGACCGGTTTGGAAAGCCGTGTGTCCGCCCAGGCGTCCATATCCTGCACATAATAGAGGGGAATGCGCCCGCTATACTGCATGGCCGGACCGCCGCCAGATGGCCGCGCCTTTCCGATCGGAATTTTCCGATTTCCATAAGGTGAGCTTCGCTCTCCTTGTTCTGGTCGGCTGCGGCTGACACCTTGCCGATCCCTGGGGGAGCCAAGGGGTCTTCCCCCTTGCTCCCCTGCAAACGCCGCCTGCACACGGCAGGGCCGCCCGCTCGCAGAGCGGTGCAATAATCCAGCGCGGTTCAATGCATCCAACCCCCCCCCGCTCGCCGTGCAGCCCGGCCATGCTCGCCGGCATTTGCCCCCTCCATCCCCGCGCACTCACGCGCCCCCGGGAGGCATGTCGGGGAGACATGCCTCCGGCATTTACGCAAGGAAAGGATTGGAACAATGGCAAGGATATCGAAGAAGGCCAAGGCCGTCGCGCTCGCGACGGTGGAAGACGTGGCAGCGGATGTGGAAACCCGCAGCGTCGGAGAAGCGGGAGTGAATGCGGTGGCGGATTTGCCAGCGCAGGAACCGGACGTCATTGCGTTCGACGCGGAAAACGTCGCGGATGTGGAAACTATTCCGACGGACACCGCCCCGGAAGCGGCAGCGGATGTCGCTGCGGCTGCGGATACCGCATCGGAGGCCGTCACCGGCGGGGAGGTCTTCATTCCCCTCAACAAGCTCAAGAAATCGCCGCGCAATGCGCGCAAAACCCCGCACAGCCAGGAAACTATCGAAGCCTATGCGGCCAGCATCGCCGCCAAGGGCATCCTGCAAAACCTCGTGGTGGAGCCGGAATATGATCCGGACGCGCAGCCCACCGGCTTCTATTTCGTGACCATCGGAGAAGGCCGCAGGCTGGCACAGCTCCTCCGCGTCAAACGCAAGGAAATCAGGAAGACGGAAGCCGTCCGTTGCATCATCGATACGGCAAACGACCCGTTCGAGATCAGCCTTGACGAGAACGTGAACCGGGCCGCGATGCACCCCGCCGACCAGTTCGAGGCGTTTCGCGAACTTGCGGAAAATCGCGGATGGGGAGCGGAAGAAATCGCTGCCCGCTTCGGCGTCAGCGCCCATGTCGTCAGGCAGCGGCTACGGCTCGGGGCAGTCAGCCCGAAGCTGATGCAGATTTATCGCGAAGGCGGCTTGAAGCTCGACCAGTTGCAGGCCTTCGCTATCACCGATGATCATGCGCGGCAGGAGCAGGTTTATGCCGGTCTCGGCTACAACCGCGAGCCGCACATTATCCGCCGCGACCTGACTCACACCCATATTCACGCGAGCGACCGCAAGGCGATTTTCGTCGGAGCGGAAGCCTATACGCAAGCGGGCGGCTATATCGTCCGCGACCTGTTCACCGATGATCGCGGCGGATACTTCGAAGACGCAGCGCTTCTCGACCGACTGGTCATCGAGAAGCTGGAAGGCATCGCCGCCGACGTTCAGGCGGAGGGTTGGAAGTGGGCGAATGCCTCGATCGACTTCCCATATGCCCATGGCTTCCGTCGCGTCTATCCGGCGCTTGTCGACCTTTCGGACGAGGACGAAGCCGCCTACATCGCCGCGCAAGAGGAACATGAACGGTTGGCGGAAGTGTTGGGAAGCGTGGACGAATACGCCCCGGACGACGAAACCCGCTTCATGGAGCTTGAAGCGGAAATGAAGCGGCTCGACAGCATGAGGGACGCCTATGAGCCGGATGCGCTTGCACGGGGCGGCGTATTTGTTTCGCTCAATCATGACGGAACCGCCCGCATTGAGCGTGGCTTCATCCGGCCCGAGGACGAGGTCCCGGAGCCGGAAGACGACGGAAACGCGGACGGTGAAACCTTGGTTGACGGCGTGCGCGTGAACGAGGACGGCGAGATCATCGAGGATGATTTCAGTCCGGACCCTGACAGCGAGGCCGACGATTCGGAGGAAGAGGGCAGGCCGATTTCGGATGGCCTTGTCCGTGACCTGACCGCGCACCGGACGCTTGGGCTTCGCCTTGCGCTTGGTGAGCAACCGGAGATTGCTCTGATCGCCGTCACTCATGCGCTCGCCGCCCAGACGTTCTATCGCGGCAAGGAAGCGCAAGCCCTCGACATCCGGCCTTACAACCCACCGCTTGGAGCGCATGCGGACGGTATCGAGGATACGGCGGCGGCAAAGCTGCTGTCGGATCGCCATGACGGATGGGCGGCGGACGTGCCGCAGGGTGTTGCGGACCTTTGGGGCTTCATCGCCGGGCTGGATCAGGTGAGCGTCATGGCCTTGCTCGCGCACTGCGCGTCCTTAACCGTCAGTGCCGTCAAACTGCCATGGGATCACAAGCCGCGCGCTCTTGAAACCGCTGACAAGCTGGCGACCGCGCTTGCGCTGGACATGAGCCAGCAGTGGACGCCAACCGTGCGGACCTATCTCGGGCGCATCACCAAGGCGCACATCCTCGCCGCCGTGGGGGAAGCCCTTGGCGACGAGACGGCGGAACGGCTCTCAGGTATGAAGAAGGTGCAGATGGCGGAAGCCGCCGAGCAGCTTCTGGCCGGAACCGGATGGCTTCCGCCGTTGCTGCGCACCGAGCAACCCGCATCGCCTGCAGCACCGCAGGCGGAAGCCGACGCCGAGACGGCTGCGGAAGCAGCAGCGGACGGCGCGTCCGAAGCAAGAAAACCGGATGCAGGCGAGCCTACCTCCGCCGAGAACCCGAATGCGGCGGAAGACGCACCCGTCTTCCATGACGCCGCCGAGTGAGCGGCCATGGCCGGAGCCGTCGCGCGGTTCCGGCCTCCTTCTTCATTGCGCCGGGGAATTCCCGGGTCGCGGCAGTGCAGCGGCCGGGAACCGCCAGCGCATCACAGGAACCACGACAATGAGAACCTATGCCGAGCAGCGGGCAATGCTGGCCCGCATGGTGAGGGCTTGCGAAGAAACCCGCAACCACATCGAGATCATCGAAAGGCAGATCATGAAGCGCGCCGAGCGCATGGCGATCACCGCCCGTGTTAAGACCAGGCAATATGGCCGCTCGACCTCGACATGGACGACTGCGGACGAGCGCCGATATCAGGAAATCGTAGCCCAACTCCGCTTCGAGCGACGTGCCGAGATCGACACCCTGACCCGTAAGCTGGAACGGCAGGAAGGCGCTATCGGCGCCTTCCGCGTCCGCTACCGGATCAACGAGGATGCGGAGCTTTGGGACGAGGCAGGGGAGGCGGCGTTATGACACGGCGATTTCCCCGCACCGAAGCTCTGATCCCCGACGAACTGCGCGCCCGTCTCATCGAGAATGGCCGAGCCAGCCAGGAACGGGAAGACTTCGACCAGCGGCCGGTCGTAAAGTTGTTCACGCCAGACGGCAGCGCAACTTGGCTGATCACCGAAGGATACGAGGAACCAGACGGCGATTTGCGGCTGTTCGGCCTGTGCGACCTTGGGCTAGGCAGTCCCGAGCTGGGCTACGTCATGTTGAGTGAAATAGAAGATCTTCGCGGCGGGCTTGGGTTGCCGGTCGAACGCGACCTATACTTCAAGGGCGAGCACCGGCTCAGCCGGTATACAAAAATGGCGAGCCATGCCGGGATGATCGTCGCTTGAAGCAGCAACCCGGCGTGTCATGTCGGCGCGCCGGAGCAACCGGCCTGTGACGATGTTCGGCGTGAAGGGGGAAGGTTCAAGATGGTTCCGTTGATCGCATTGTCCGCAGTGCTGATCCTCGCCATGTGCGCGCTCGCCTATATGCTGGCCACCTATGCCCTACCGTTTCTGTTCGCCATCACGGTGACCCGTTTCGCCTTCGCCACCGGCGCGGGATATGTCGGTGCCGGCATCGTAGGGATTGTCGCTGGCGCGGCCGCTTACGGCGTTCTAGCCTACCTCTATGCCACGCTGCGCTCACCGATCCTGCGCCTTTTCATCTCCGTGATCTTCGCGGTCCCTGCCGCGATCGCGGGCTATGCCCTCGTGCACGGCATCACCGGCGAAGCCGTTCCCTCCGAAGTCTGGCAGCAAATCTTCTGCATTGCTGGCGGCGCATTTGTCGGCCTTTCGGCGATGGCAAGGCTGGCCGATCCATCCATGTTCGATGCCCGTTAGCGGAAGGTCATACCCAGTTTTCCGCCCCCCGCATATCCAATTGGGATATACATAACTTGGTAATGTCTGAATCGCTAGGCGTCTCCCTGCGGGCCGCGCTCTACTCGCCGCCTGCGACGGCTCGCGAAGCCCCTCAGGGTCTTCGCCTCCGGTGACGATCCCTGACGCAAAGGGTAAAGGCGGGTCTCGCCTGTCATCGCCCCGGCTCGAGAGCCCGCGCCCTATCCAGAATTCAGTCGTTCTCGTCGGCACGGCAACGGCAGTACGAGCGCAGGACACGCATATCTCCGCCGTCTGCTTCGAACAGGCTCGCATAGAGCAAGAGGACATCGGGAGAAACCCGAACGCCAAGCTTCACGGAGAAGCCGCCGCTGCTGCGGCGACCACGCCTTTCACGCCGTCCGGCATCGAACGGATCAAAGTGAAGCAGGCCCGAGGAACGGGGCCGTTCTCCACCGGCTCTCAAAAGGAGAGGGAAACCTCATGCCCTTGACGTCGATGTTTTGGCGCTTGCCGCAATGGACCCGATAAGGCCGTTTTCTGTGCGGGCGAAACCCCTCGATCGATTGTAATCGTGTCGTAATTTTTTTCACTGATTCAGGCCGCACCACGGCGACCTCGATGAGGCTGGTCTGACCGAAGACCGGCAACGCAGGCGCCGCCTCGATCTTGTTCCCGCAACGTCCTTCGCCAGCTTTTTTCCGCCGCCTTCGGCTTTGCATCGCGAACCAAAAAAGCTGCCTCCGGCCGCCTCCCACTGCGTTCCCGCCCTTTGGGTGCAGGACGATCGTCTTCGGTCCACCGACCGCCATCGAGGCCGCGATGGGCGCGGCCCGATCAGCAGAAGGAAATCACGACATGGCTACGATCGGCACTTTCACCCGCACCGAAAACGGCTTCACCGGCTCGGTCAAGACCCTCACGATCAACGTCAAGGGCGTACGGTTCGTCCCAATCGAGGAGCCGGTGGAGAACGGCCCGGTCTTCCGGGTATTCGCCGGAACCGCCGAGTTCGGAGCGGCCTGGAAGAAACGCTCAGACAGGGGCAGCGACTTCTACTCCGTGAAGCTTGACGATCCGAGCTTCCCGAAGCCGATCTACGCGGGCCTGTTCGAAGCAGACGGCGACGATCTGGTGCTGGCTTGGTCGCGCCCCAACCGCCTCGACGAGGCCAACTGAAATCCGAACCGGACGAGCCCCGCGAAAGCGGGGCTTGGCCATGCTTATGCCCGCCGCCATCATGTGATGCGGAGCGCCGCGCGCGCTTTATCTCCATCGGCTGCGGATGGGCCTTGCCGATCCGGTGGGAGCCAAGGGAGACTTTCCCCCTTGCTCCCCGCAAATGCCGCCTGCGCATGGCAGGCCCGCCGGTTCGCAAAACGGCCGCCAATCCTCATAATTCCGATCTTCTCGATTGCGCTCCGCTCACGCTGGCAGACCGGTCATGCTCGCCGGCATTTGCCCCCTCCATCCCCGCGCGCTCACGCGCCCCCGGAAGGCATGCCGAGCACATGCCTTCGGCAACAACGGGAAAGGAGCAAGGACATGAATATCAGCAGCAGCCAGAACAGCCAGCCAGTCAGCAGCGGTTTCCGCGTGGATGCGTCGCGCGGCTGCCTCAACACCCGCGTCTCGTCGGAATGGTTTTCGCGCCCCGATGACGAGCGGTACTTGTCGCTCACCGAACTTTACGACGCCGTGAAGGCGCGGGCGGATCGCGCCACGGCCCGCACGGTGGAAAGCCGCGCCGTGCGCGTGGAAGCCAGTCGCGACAATGCGGAAAGGCTTTCGCTTATCGTCCCGGGGCAGGAGGCCTCGATTGCTCCGACGCATTGGAGTTTCAGCCAGCTTTGCAGCCTCGTGGGTGCACCGGCATCCTACATGCGGCAACTCCCCGCGCCGTTGGCAGGCATCAATCTGCAGCATGGCTTGCTTTCGCATCGCGCCGAACTGGTCAAGACGCTGGAAACGGACGACGGCCGGATTGAATTGCGTGCCGTGACCGGCCCGGACTATGGGCGTATCTGGGATCATGAGCTTGTCGGAGCGGTGATGAAGATCGCGGGCAATGGCGTGGGCGATACCATGTGGAAGGTGCCAGGCGTGCTGGATTGGGCGACCATGACCCATAACCCCTTCGTGGACGTGACGAAGGACACCACCACGCTTTACGCCTCGGACAGGGATGTTTTCCTGTTTTTGGTGGACGACACGCACCCGATCGAGGCCGGACGCCTGCCGAACGGAGAGCCCGATTTGTATTTCAGGGGCTTCTATTGCTGGAACAGCGAAGTCGGCAGCAAGACGCTCGGCATCGCCAGCTTCTATCTCAGGGCGGTTTGCATGAACCGTTGCTTGTGGGGCGTCGAGAATTTCGAGGAAATCACCATCCGGCATTCGAAGTTTGCGGCGCAGCGTTTCGCGCATCAAGCGGCACCGGCGCTGAAGAGCTTCGCCAATTCCTCGCCCGCGCCCTTTGTCGCCGGCATCAAGGCGGCCCGCGAAAAGATCGTCGCCCGCACCGATGAGGATCGCGAAACCTTCCTTCGCCGTCGCGGGTTCAGCAAGGCGGAGACCGGCAGGATCATCGAAACAGTGTTGCAGGAGGAGGGCCGCCCGCCTGAAAGCATTTTCGACTTTGTGCAGGGTTTGACGGCGCATGCCCGCACCAAGGCGCATCAGGATACCCGCCTTGAGCTTGAAGGAAAGGCGCGGGCCCTATTGGAACGGGCATCATAAGGGTTGGGCCGGACGCGGTGAATGACATCCACCGCGTCCGGTCCAACGGTCCGCCGCAGGGTGTCCCGAGGACCTGGTCTATGACAGATTTTCACGGCTCCGTGAAGCGCGAGTGGCGGCGCTCGCCGGGCTCCGCCCGGCTCGCAACTCGGAAATCGACCAGCCGACATGGCCGGAAGATCACGTCTCTTCAAGAACTCGTTAGAGCGTAAATCTATGTCAAGTCATTGTTTATCCTCATAAATGAGGAGAGACAGCATCGCTCGCACCGAGAAAACTTACGACGTGTCACGATTTTCCCAGAGCGCGCACCATGTCCTTTCCCAACAGCTTTCCATTCGAAACCCGCACAGCCCCAGGTCACGTCTATTCCCGACCGCTTCGTGTCGGAACCGGCAGGGCCAGCGCCCATCATGGCGAGATCCTGCAAGGCGTCTTTCTGGACGAGGCGGGCAGGCTTCATCGCGCGCTCCTCACCCTTCCATTTCCATGTGCGGAATCCATCGCCACTTTCTGGCCTGAGGATGGCAGGGACATCCGCACGCGTCCGCCCGGCCGCAGCAAGGCTGCGAAAGCCGCAGCGCTGACCTTCCAGGAATTGGGATATTCCCAAGTCTCCGGATGCCTCACCATCGAAACCTCAATTCCCGTTGGTTACGGCTACGGATCATCGACGGCGGATGTCGTCGCGGCAATCCGCGCTGCTGCGGCCGCGACAGGCGTGGAGCTGCGGCGTTCCTTGATTTGCCGGCTGGCTGTTGAGGCCGAAACAGCAAGCGACAGCATTGCCTTCGGTGAGCGGGTGGTTCTCTTTGCGCACCGCGAGGGCAGGGTGCTTGAATACTTTCCCGGCGATTACCCACCCCTGTACGTTGTCGGATTTGTCTCTCGCGATGATCCGCCGGTCGACACCCTTGCCTTCTCGCCGGCCCAATATGACAGTTCGGAAATCGAAAGCTTTCGTGTCCTGCGCGGACTTGCCCGCCGCGCTATCGTTGATGAGGATGCCAGCCTGTTGGGACACGTCGCGACGGCCAGCGCCCGCATCAACCAGCGACATCTTCCAAAAAAGCACTTCGAGGCGCTTCTTCGGATTTGTGAAGAGAATGACGGTTGCGGCGTTCAGGTTGCCCATAGCGGAAACCTGATGGGCGTTCTGCTCGACGGGAAGGAACGCGATGCACCATCTCGGGCAAAGCGCGCCGCAACGGCTGCCCGCGAAGCCGGCTTCACTGATATTCTCAGGTTTGCCGTGAATGCCGATGCCATGCCGGTATGGGGATGAACGTGCAACCGCAGCTATCCTTTCTTCTCGACTACGAAACGCCGCGCATGATCGAGCTCGGGGCAAACTTTTATGCGGCGCAGTTTCATCTCATGAAGCTCCTGCCTGCCCGCTACATGCTGGATCGCGCCGAAGAAAGCGGTGCCTTGCAGCCGGGCGGCCACATCACCGAAACGAGCTCCGGCACCTTCGCCATGGCGCTGGCCATGCTTGCTGCCGTGCGCGGATACGGGTTTACGATCGTCAGCGCCACAAGCCTGATGGATGCAAGTTTCAAGGAACGACTGAAACAGCTTGGCGCTTCCGTCATCTTGGTGGAAGACGAGAGCCGGACCGGCAATCAGAGCGGCCGGCTTGCGGAACTGCATCGGGTGCTGGAAAGCAAACCAGGAGCGTTCTGGCCAAAGCAATATGACAATCCGGACAACCCAGCCGCCTATTCGCGACTTGCCGAGATGATTGTGGAAAAGCTCGGCAGGATAGATTACCTCGTTGGCTGTGTCGGCTCCGGCGGATCGCTCAGCGGGACGACGCGCTATCTCCGTTCGCTCTTTCCTGAGATGCGCGCCATCGCCGTGGATACCAACAACAGCGTGCTCTTCGGACATGCGGCCGGTCCCCGGCTGCTGCGCGGCCTCGGCAACAGCATTCTCCCCTGGAACCTCGATCATACGCTGATTGACGAGGTGCATTGGGTGGGCGCGTTGCAAGCGTTTGGTGCCACCAGGGAACTGTACCGCCGTCGCGCGATGTATGTCGGCCCGACCAGCGGTGCGGCTGCACTCGTGGGGGCCTGGTATGCCCGAACCCATCCGCAGGAGACGGTCGTTGCGATCATGCCGGACAAAGGCTACCGCTATCAGTCCACAGTTTATTCGGACGAGTGGCTGAGATCCCAAGCCGGTTGGCCGGCCGCCACATTGACCGAGCCGACAGAGCTATCCGAGATCGTGCCGGCCGGTGAGGGCGATTGGACATACATGCGGTGGGCCCGGCGGCCGCTGTAAGGGCCTCAGCTCGTTCAACGTCCCGGTTCGTTCGCTCAATTTGGGTGACCGCTCAGCAGGATGGACAGAAGCTCGTGCCGCGGGACCGCAAAGGGGTTGACGATGGTGACGCCTCCCCATGTGAAGCCTTCATGCATGTCTTCCGATAGCAGAAGGCGGCAACCTGCCTGTGAGGTGACCGCCAGGATAACGGCATCCCATATGCTGAACCGGTGATCTGTCACGAGATCGACAGCGATCATCATTGCTTCCGGCGTGGTCGGCATGACCGAAAACGTATCTTTCCAGCTCAGCAGGACTTCTCGCGCCTCACTGCGGCTTCTGTCGGCCTTGCGCACCAGAACGTTGAAGAGCTCACCGAGCACCTGTGCCGGAATGATGACAGATGCCTGCGGGAGCTGTCGCACGAGATCAAGCGCAACATCGCGTTTCTCGCTGCTATTGACCCCTTCGGCATAGGCAAGGACATTCGTGTCGAACGCAACCCTCACCGGTCATCCTCGTAGAGCTCGTCGCGCGACCATTTTCCGGCCTGGACGATGGGCTGTTTTTCGAGGCGGGAAATCAGGGCAGATCGAGCGCCGGTGGCAGTCTCCTGGTGAGCGTCGGCGGGGAGAATGCGCGCAACGGGTTTACCATGACTGGTCACGACATAGCTGTCTCCCTCCCGAACCTCGCGGAGGATCAGGGAGAAACGGCGATTGGCCTCCGCTGCTGATACGGCTTTTTCCATGGCAGGAATCCCAAAGTAGTGATTTTACCTACATATGATCACGGGGGTTCGGTTTGGCAAGTTTTAAATTGCCGCCCCTTCATTCCGCATGTCGCGGCTTTGCCAGCCGTACGCCCGCGCCGCCACCGTTTTCGGGGATGAAGACCACGCCGGCTTGCTCGAAAGTCAGCTTCAAGAGCTTCAAATTTGAAGCGCGCATCTCTCGGCCGCCTTCAAATGCCCGGAGCGAAACCACGCTGATCGACACGCGCCGAGCCAGTTCAGCTTGGGTCCAGTCCAACAAGCCGCGCGCGGCTCGACATTGTTCAGCTGTGATCAAAACTTTCCCTTTTAGTAAGTTTGAGATTGAAAACGAAAGTTATAGCACTTATTATAATCGTAACTTAGCGCCCAAAAAAGTAAGTTACAAAGGAATATGCGGCCGTGTCCAGCGAGTGTAGCCCCGACATGAACGACCCCGCACAAGATTTCGAACTCGAACGGTTAATCTCAACCTATATTGAGGCACGGGCGACATGGCTAAATAGCGCTGCTGCCGGCGACGATCTGGTGTCTCAAGGTGAGAGTTTCGAAGCCGTCGAAAGCGCGGCCCTTGTCTTTCTCCATCATCCCTGCCTGACGTTTGCTGCCATGCGGCGCAAAGTGTCCTTCCTCCTCGATACTGATGACCTCTATACAATGGTCAGGGAAGACGAGGACGAAACTGGAGAGATCCTGCGTATCTTTCTCTCCTCCCTAATCGCCCATCATTCTACATCTGAGTCGCATCACTGACTGCGGAAAAAAACGTTGATCTCTCCTCCGGCAAGCCATTGTCTTTGCCGCCAATTTTGTTGTTGAGCGCATGAAGAACATGCAAAAAAATGCGCGACAACCGAGGATTGGTATACTAGAGTGAACATAAGGCAGTAACGCGCTGCCCTGGGGCGTCGAAACCCCTCACGAAAGTTGGTGTCGGCTGCTACGGCACCACACTCCTTGACCTTATGGTCGGGGAGCCTGTGGCGTATGCAACAGGCCTCCGGCTAAAGGCTACAGGGCCGTTTCGTGACGGTTTCGAACTCCCCGATCACCAGGGGTCAATGAGCATAGGCGGGGGCGTACCGCGAATGCTCTGCTTGGAATCCGTGATATGGCCGATATCGATCAAGGGACCGACAAGGGCTTTACCTTCTATACTTACTCCTACGGCGACGATCTGGAAAACTGCGCACGCCAGTTCTACCAATCGGTAGACGAGGCGCGCAGCGACCTCGTGGCGTTCAGGACGGCGCTGATTGAAGAGGAGGGGCGGCAACAGCCGCTGCGCGATATGAAGATTGTGCGCCTTCATACGCTGCCGGTCACCCGCGGTGCTATTGTCGATCTGTTCAACGGCATGGATGGCGATCTTGGCGGCTTCATCCGTTCGCGGGAGGTGGTCGAAGTCGTGACCGAGCCGCAGTCACCTTGAAAACCGAAGCAGGTTTTGGGGAGGGCAGGGCGCTGGGATCAACCGCGCCCCGCATTGAGTGTTCCTGTGAAGTCGTGCCCGACCTTTTAGCTACGGATTGGACCAAGCGACCGAAAGAGGTCTTGCGAGTGGCCGGCCATAGGTCAGGCCGTTGACCTTTTCCACGATACCGGCGGCGTCAATTCCGAAATGGCGGTAGAGATCGGCGATCGTGCCCGTCTGCCCGAAATGCTCGACTCCCAGCGGTATTGTCTGATGTCCAGTGACCGATCCGAGCCAGGATAACGTTGCCGGATGCCCGTCGATAACTGTTATGATCTTGCAATGCGGGGGGACATTCATCATCAGCTGCTCGACATGGCACCGTGCCGCCGTCGTCCCGCGCGCACGGGCCCGCTGCGCGGCCGTCCAGCCGGCATGCAGCCGATCGGCCGATGTGACCGCCAAAACACCCACGTCGCGCCGTCCTTCGCTGATCATTCCCGCAGCTTTGATTGCCTCCGGGGCGATGACCCCCTGATATGCGATTACGACCTCACAGTTAGGACCTGGTTTGCGAAGCCAGTAGGCGCCGTCCACCGCCCCTTGCCGAAAGCCGTCGTCGAGCCGTTTAACAGGCTGTTCGATCGGATTTGTTGAGAGCCGCAGATACACCGAGCCGCCGGTTTCATCGCGAAGCCAGGTTCGTTCATCCGGATCGCCGCTTCCGTCTCTTTGCATATAGTCGAACGCCCAGGCCATGATCACGGCCAGTTCGTCGACGAACGCCGGCTCGAAGGCGGCAAGGCCATCCTGCGATATGCCGATCAGAGGCGCGCCGATGGACTGATGAGCACCACCCTCCGGTGCCAAGGTGACGCCGGAAGGCGTGCCGACGATCATGAAGCGGGCGTCCTGGTAGCACGCGTAATTCAGTGCATCCAAACCGCGCGCGACGAATGGGTCATAGACCGTGCCGATAGGCAGCAGCCGCTTGCCAAAGAGAGAGTGTGAAAGACCGGCTGCACCCAGGAGCAGGAATAGGTTCATTTCGGCGATGCCGAGTTCGATATGTTGCCCTTCCGGCGTGAACTCCCATTTGGCCGTGGAGGGAATTTTCTGGTCCATGAACAAGTCGGCGCGCGTTTCTCGGGCGAAGAGTTTTCGGCGATTAACCCATGGGCCGAGGTTTGTTGTCCCGGTTACATCCGGCGACATCGTCACGATGCGTGCGGCAAGATCGCTGCTGCTCTTGGAAAGGTCGTCCAGGATCTTGCCGAAGGCCATTTGCGTGGAGATTTCGCGCTCGCTGCTGACGGCAATGGCGGGGACGGCGATCAGATCATCTTCGTAACGGCGCCGGCCTTTCGAGAAGAAGGGGACACTGTCGAGAAAAGCCTTTAGCCGTTCCGGGTCATTGACCGTCGCCCACTTTTCCCATTCCTGGCCCTCAGGCACGCCCATCTGAGCCTGCCATGTCGCCATCTGGGATTTGGTCATCAGTCCGCCGTGATTGTCCTTGTGGCCTGCGATGGGTGTCCCCCAGCCCTTGATAGTGTAAGCCAGGAAGCAGGTCGGGCGATCATGATCGATAGCGGCAAAAGTCTCGGCCATGGTGGTGACGCAGTTACCGCCGAGATTTTCCATCAACGTGGCCAGTTCCTCGTCGCTACGCCGCTCGATCAGCGCAGTCAAATCTCCCTGGTCGCCCAGATCGTCCATCAGCTGCTTGCGCCAGACGGCTCCGCCCATGAAGGTCAATGCCGAGTAGAGCTGATTGGGGCAGTTATCGATCCATTCCCGCAGCCGAAGTCCGCCCGGCTCTTCGAAGGCGGCGCGTTGCAGGACACCGTACTTGATGCGGACCACGTCCCAGCCGAAGGCGCTGAAGATATCCTCGATCCGCCGGAAAAGCCCCTCGTGCACGATGCCATCGAGAGACTGGCGATTATAATCGATGACCCACCACGTGTTGCGCAGGCCATGTTTCCATCCCTCCTGCAGGCATTCGTAGATATTGCCTTCGTCCAGCTCGGCGTCGCCGACCAGGGCAATCATTCGCCCTGGGTTCAAGTCCTTTCCCCAGCTCTTTGCGGCCACATAGTCTTGAATCATTGACGCAAATGACGTGATCGCGACACCCAAGCCGACGGATCCGGTCGAGAAATCCACGTCGTCGACGTCCTTGGTCCGGCTCGGATAGCTCTGGACGCCGTGATAGCCGCGGAAATTCTCCATCCTTTCGCGGTTTTGATTGCCCATGAGATACTGGATCGCATGAAAGACAGGAGATGCATGGGGCTTCACCGCCACACGATCCTCGGGACGCAACGCCGAGAAGTAGAGTGCCGTCATGATCGACACCAGTGAAGCGGACGATGCCTGGTGGCCGCCCACCTTGATCCCGTCGGCCTTTGGACGGATGTGGTTGGCGTGATGGATCATCCAATGCGATAGCCACAAAACGCGTTGTTCGATCGTTTTCAGGTGCTCGTTCTGCATTGCCAGCTCTCTCTCCCATTTATCGAGCGTTCTTTTCTCAGCAGCGACGCGGCGGTCTTAACGATGTCCGCCGGTGCGTGTCTCAGCAGGGCTTGCGGATCAGGCGCGTCCTCAAATCCCTCACGGCCGGTGCGATCAGAATGGCGACCGTGAAAAGTATCACCGTCAGACTGATCGGGCTCTCCACGAAGATCCGGGGATTGCCGAGCCCGAGGATCAAACCTTGCCGGAGGTTTTCTTCGAGCAATGAACCGAGCAGGAACGCCAACAGGAGCGGAGCCAGGTCGAAGCCGGCCTTGCGCAGTCCATAGGCGACCACACCGCATCCGATCACCACGCCGACATCGAACAAGCTATTGTTCATGCTGAACGCACCGATGACGCAGAACAGCACGATAAGCGGAGCCATCATTGCTGCGGGTATGCGCAGGAGCAGCACGAATATCCGGATCAGCGGCACGTTGAGCACAACCAGCATTGCATTGCCGACCAGCATGCTGGCAACGATACCCCAAAAAAGCTCAGGATGCTCGGTGAGGATTTGCGGGCCTGGCACGACATTCTGCATCAACAGTGCGCCCATGATGATCCCGATCACAGCATTGGCGGGAATTCCAAGGCAGAGCATCGGAATGAAGCTTGCCTGGGCGGCCGCATTATTGGCGCTTTCGGGCCCGGCGACACCTTCGATGGCGCCCTTGCCGAAGCGTTCTGGTGAGCGGGAAAGCTTCTTTTCGAGCAGGTAACTGGCAAAGCCGGCTACCAGCGCCCCGCCGCCCGGCAGCAGACCAAGGAAGAACCCGAGCACCGTCCCGCGTGCGATCGGTCCTCTCGAAGCCTGCCAGTCCTTACCTGTCGGGAGCAATTCCCTCAGACGATAGGACGGGATCGGCGCGGATTCCGCAGAACTCCTCCTCTCGATCATCATCAGCATTTCGCTGACTCCGAACAGGCCCATTGCCAGGACGGCGATGTTGAAGCCGTCGCGAAGGTAACTGATCCCAAAAGCGAAACGCTCCTCACCGGAAATCAGATCGACGCCGGTGGTCGAAAGAAGAAGCCCGAGAGCCACCATCGTCCAAGCCTTTGCGCGCGATCCGCCCCCAATGCTTGCGGCAAGGACCAGGCCGAGCAGGACGATAGATGCTTTCTCAACCGGTCCGAATGCGAGTGCCACCGATGTAAAGGCGGGGCCGACGATCGCGATCGCCAAGGTCGCGCTGATCCCAGCAATGAAGCTCCCGAAGGCACTGATCCCCAACGCTGCCCCGGCACGCCCCTGGCGAGCCATAGGATAGCCGTCGAAGCATGTCATGACGCTTGATGCCTCTCCTGGCACACGCATCAGCACCGATGTGATTGAGCCTCCATACTGCGAGCCGTAGTAGATACCGGCAAGCAGGATGATCGCACTTGTCTGGTCAAGCACCATGGTGACGGGCAGCAGGAGGCTGACCGTGGCGGAAGGGCCAAGACCGGGAAGAACGCCGACCGCGGTTCCCAGGATCGCTCCCAGAAGTGCGACCGCAAGGTTGGTGGGCTCAAGGGCAATTCCAAGCCCCATAAGAAGCTGCGTAAGGGAGTCGAGCATTACATCCTCCACATGCCCTGAGGGAGAGGGACGGACAGAAGTCCCTCAAACAAGCCCCATGTCGAAAAGGCGAAGAGTGCCGCCAGGAGAATGCCCTTCTTCCATCCCATTCGTTCGATGAGGGTCAGGACCGCTATCAGGAACAGCAGCGCGGCCAGCGCGAAGCCGACGATGTTCAACATCAGGCAGAATCCCACGAGCGCTGCGGAGTAACCGATCAGACGAGGAAGCTCGATCGCCTCCTCTTCGGGTACTTTCTCCCGGGTGGAAAGCAGGCTGGTAACGACAAGCAGGGTGGCCGCCAGGAATGGAAACAATCCTGCCGCCGGTTCGCCGTACGTCCACAATCGAAGCTCCAGAGCGTTTGCCGCGGCACCGAGCCCGATGGCAGCGAGGGCATAAGGAACGAGACGGGCGACATTCATAAGCGGATCCCCATCGCTTCGACCTGACGTCCGATATCCCCGTAAGCTTCTCGAGCCATCTGCGTGAACTCACCGCTTTCTTGGAAGAGCGGATATCCGTTTATGATCTTGAGGAAATCCGCATACATGGCAGTCGTGATCATTTCGCGGATGGCATCTTCCCACCATGCGACGATCTCTTTCGGCATGCCTGGCGGCCCGAAGAGCCCGTAGGACGCGGGAATTGCGATCGGATAGCCTCGCTCGGCAAAGCTCACGATGTCAGGATGCGCGGCCTTGGGGTTGGGGCTTGTTTCAGCCAGCAAGCGAACCGAACCCGCCGCAAGATGGGGTCCGAAGTCCGACGAAACGACCATATCGATATGCCCGCCCAACAGGGCAGTCACAGCATCGGCACCGCCGCGAAACGGGACGAATGTCGCTGTCACCTTTTCTTGGCGGAACGCGGCATCCGTTGCGATATGCGCGAGGCCGCGGGGTGCGGCCGTAGCCCATTTCAGCTTTTCCGGTTCTTTACGCGCATAGTCGAGCAGTTCATCCCAGGACTTGAAGGGGCTGTCGCTGCGGACGAAGCAGGGGACCGAAATTCCGGCGTAACTTGCAATGTAGGTGAAATCACGCGTCGAGTCATAGGGCACTTTCTGGAGATGCGGTGCGACGAGCAATGGGCTGACGGAATAAAGCGACAGGACTGATCCATCGGGCCGCGCACGGCGAACCTGGTCGGTCGCGATTGTTCCGCCCGCGCCTGGACGGAAATCCGGTGTCGCCGCGAGACCACGTGTCTCCTTCACGTAGTTGGCAACGACGCGGGCTGCGATGTCGCCCGCGCCGCCCGCTGCAAAGCCGACGACAATTGTTGGGTTGCCGGCCGGGTAGGGTCCCGACGCTGAAGACGCAAGTCGAGGACCGGCCGCCGCGAGGAGTGCGGTGGCCGTCAAAAAAGCTCTTCTCTTCATTTGCTGTTCCCTTATTTGCTTGATGAAGACCGGGAGAGCCCGGTGGTATGCGATGTGCCTCCCTAGGCCCCGATGACCTCCAGTGCCGCGTCCACGGTGCTGAACGAGCGCGAAATCGCCGCCGGGTTCGATTTGTCAACGTCTTTCAGGCCGGACGCCGTGACGACGGCCACGACAGCTTCATGGGAGCCAATGACTCCCTGCTGTCTCGCGGCGAGGATGGCTGCAATCGGTACAACGGAGGACAATTCGAGGAAAATCCCCTCCATGCCTGCGGTCTTCTCCTGAAGGGCAATAAGACCGTCGTTGGAAACCGGCACAGCGATCCCTCTCGTCTCTCGCAGTGCCTTGAGCGCCTGGAACGTGCTTCGGGTCGCGCCGATAGAGACTGCCAAAGTGTTGAACCTCGCCGTTACGTCTGGAACGCGATCAATGCCTTGATCGAGAGCAAGCGCTAGCGATCCGTGCACCTCAGCGGCAAGCAGGCGCGGCATTCGCGCTATCTCGCCATCTCTCAGCAGTTCCTTGAAGCCGAGCCAGAGGCCCGCGAGTGCGTCGCCATAGCAAACGGGAAGGGCGCACCAGTCTGGCACCGCACCACCCATTTGTTCGACGATCTCAAAAGCGAGAGTCTTGTACCCCTCTATTCCGATCGGATGGCTGCCGACGACCGGATGCCGATAGGGCGAGGTTGCGAACCAGCCAAATCGCTCGACGCCTTCCGCAAGGAAAGCCCAGCGATCGGACTTGTTTTCGAAGGGGATGACCTGAGCACCGTATTTCTCGATCTGGGTCAGCATAGGGCCGGCCGAACCAGCCGCAGTCGCAACGACGCAGGAAAGCCCGGCACGTGCGGCATAGGCTGCGAGCGAGGCGCCAGCATTGCCGGTCGAGCTGGTCGCGACGGTGCTCGCACCGGCCTGCTGTGCGGCTGTGATGGCGACGGTGGAGAAACGATCCTTGTGAGACCAGGTCGGATTATGCCCTTCATTCTTGATGAAGAGAGCAGGGACGCCGATTTCCGCGCCGAGCCGCGCTGCCGGACGCAGAGGCGTCAATCCTTCGCCGAGCGAAACGGCAGCGTCCTCTCTAAAGGGCAGCCTATTCGCATAACGCCAGAGCGATGGCGGCTGCTCTTTCTTTGTAAGCTTGCCTTCTTCGGCAATGTCCCCCCGATAAACCAGCCTCAAATTCGAGGGAGCTTCGTCGAGACATCTCGGGCAGCCGCGCGAATCGATCGGATGCCCGACCGGCAATTCGCTGTCACACCGATAGCATGCATATGCGAAGCGGCGGGTCATCAGTTCAGCACCAGGAGGTTGTTGCCGGCGTTTGTCAGCATTTCTGCTCCGTCCGGCCGGACGACGAGCATGTCCTCAACTTGCAAGCCAACGCGCCCGATTTCGTAGTAGGGGGTCTCGATGCACAAAACCATTCCTGCTTCGAGGACGTCCTGACTTGAAGCGGATAGAAGCGGCAGATCGTAGCCATCCAGTCCAATCCCGTGCCCGACGTGACTACGGTGATAGTGAGGAATGCCCTCCTTGCGCACGGTTTCCACGACCACCTCGAAGATTTTCGAAGCCGGAACGCCGGGGCGGATATGTTCAATGCCCCGCTTCACGCCTTTATTGAGAGCGTCGTACTTCAAACGAACGTCGGGGGAAGGCTCGCCGAAGCAGGCATTGCGGGCGATGTCGGCGCGGTAGTTGCGAAAGTGCCCACCCACATCGAACCGGATGATATCACCTTTGCGGAGCTCGCGATCTGAAGGTTGTACGTTCATGAGGGCACTGCGCTCACCGAAGCCGATGCATCCGAGCACCGGAAAAGCGTCCTCTTTTATTGTCTGAGTATGAAAGGCCCTTGCCAGCGAAAGCTCGGTAGCTCCACTGCTCATAGCCTCATTGAAGGCGGCGGCAATCGAGCGCTCGGTAATGCCGCCGATGCTACGAAGCCGGTCGATCTCCTCAGGAGTCTTGACCGCACGTACCCAGCGAAGCAGGGACGACGCCGGAATCCAAGTTACGTCAGGCAACTCGCTGCGAAGTTTGTCCACGTCACCGGGGAGCAAGCCGATCTCGTCGATCCCGATGCGTGCTCCTGAAAGACCCGTGGCGCGAATCTCGGCTACGAGAGCGGCAAGAGCATCTCGATCATCGGTCAGCTGATGAAGTTCCGCCTGCCGAGCACTGACGGGATCGAGAATCGTCGTGAGATCCGTGTCGACCGTGAAGGCGCCATAGCGTCGCACGCGCGCTCGGACGTTTTGATCGGCGATCAGGTCAAGCGTCGACGTACCCGTGATGACCACGGGATTATCAATTGCCGAGGCGCCCAGCACCACGAATGCTTGCGGCCCCCGACGAATCCATTGTGGGAGGCACCAGAAGCCGCTCGCATACAGGACGTTCTCCGGTGACGTAGCTACAATTGCGTCCAAGCCATGGTTGGAAATTGCTTCCTGCAATCGCACATCATTTAACAGCATCGATGCTTTCTCTCCCAAAATGTTCAATGGACTCGTCGAATCCGAGCTCTCTGGAAATGCGATTTGCCGCTGCAAGCACACTTTGAGCGACGTTGATGAGCTTTACTTTTGGATAGACTGCGCGAGGAAAAGCCACGCTGATCGCGGCCGTGATTGAACCGGCTGCGTCGTAGACCGGGGCGCCGACGGAAATCACACCTTCGAGGTTTTCCGAGATGGCTGTCGCAAACCTCTGCTGGCGAGCAACATGAAGTTGCTCGATCAGTTTATCCACCTCTGTAATGGTGCGGTCGGTAAAACGCGGGAGCGGCGCTTCGCCCAACAGGTCCTTGATCAAGCCGTCGTCCAAGTTGAACAACAGGGCCTTTCCCAAAGCGGTGGAGTGGAGCGGCATTGTTTGGCCGGGGTGGTTTCGGATAACCACTGGGCTGTCCGACTGAACCGCCAGGACATAGATGCCGGCCGACCCGCGCCGGACACCAAGGAAGCCATTGAAACAACCGCCGGCTGCCATCGCTTGTAGCTCCGTCTCGGCAAGCGTGAGGAGACGTCCTCTTTGGAAAACGTGCTGTGCAAGACCGAGGACCGCATATCCGATCTGGTAGCGGCGGGTGTTGCCGGCATGTTCAACGTAGCCGCAAGAAGCAAGGCTATTGAGAAGCCGCTGGGCAACCGCCGGGCTGAGTTCAAGTCTCCGAGCAATCTCCCGGACGCCTAGCGGCTCCCGTGCCTCCTTAAGCAACCCGAGAACAAGAAGTCCCTTTTCAAGAGATTGATTACTCGACATTTCGTGTTCCGATAATAGCAACAATGTTCCATATAATGCACATTTAAGACGCCCTTTCCTTCGCAAGTCAAGAGGAATGTTCACTATAGTGTGTCGCACTAGAGTGAACGGCTGGCCAAAAGTCGCGGGATGGATATCCGCGCGACAGTGGGATTGAACGTTCTTAGGATACGACGGGAGCGCAACCTTTCTCAGGAGGAGTTGTCGTTTCGGTCAGGATTGACGCGCGCTTATCTGAGTGGCTTGGAAGCAGGCCGTCGAAATCCTACCATCGTCTCTTTAAGCAAGCTTGCAGACGCCCTAAGCGTCGATCTCGAAAATCTTGTTCGAGCCAGTAAAAGAAGTGACGCCGATTCTAAGTAAGCTGAAGGCTTATATTTCCAAGGCAATTCATAGCTTCTTCACGTCTACCGGAGAGAGCCGGCGGATCATCTTCTCGGCGTCGATCTGCATGGCGACTGCCAGCGCCTCAATAGTATCAAGCGTCGGCGAGCTTTCCTCGCGTTCCAACTTGCCGATGTAATTGCGGTCGAGGCCAGCGAACTCGGCGAGCCGCTCTTGCGAGAGGCCCGCGGCTTGACGGTACAGCCGCAAATTTCGTGCGAACACAGCCGTGAGTTTCATAGGCAAAGCCATTCAGAATGCAGGCGTAAAAGCTACATACTATAGTAATCAATCGGCATTCGCCGGTCTTGCGTGGAGCTTTTCGTTACGCATAACCTACAACCATTAAGCGTCTACGAAATGCCATGGGGGTTAAAAGTCACCACCGCCCAACAAGGTACATCCGACCATGCCCCCGCCCGTTCGCCTGATGAAATTCGCTCCACGCGATAATTGCCGCGTTGGTTTTCTTTTGTGAGGATAGAATGAGTATTTCTGAAATGTCGACGAAGAAGAGCTTAACTCGCAGGGAAAGGGAAGTCTTATTCTGGGTTTCGCGAGGGAAGACTGCTTGGGAGACGTCTGTGATACTTAATATTTCGAAAACAACGGTGATTTCGCATCTGAAAAATTCCAGGGACAAACTGGATACGACAAACATAGCTCAGACCATTGCTGAAGCAATGAAGCGATCGGAAATCCCCTCGTAGTTCTGGCATGTCACGCACGCGGGTGGCACGGTCATCGGTGTCCTCAATCCTGAGGACGGGAATATCCCTCCGGTGGCTCTTTCTGTATTGCGTCGGGGTCAGCTATGGAAACAGAATCCTATTGGGCATCATCGGATTTCATCAGCAACACATTCGCGCTTAACCGGAGCGATTTCGCCTTTGAGTTTTTGCGAAGAAACCTCAAATATCAAACCGATTACGTGACAGCCTCTAAAGAAGGGCCTGCGGCTGCTCCGCTGATTAGCTCCTTCCCGGCAAAGTGGGGGCTCATATTTTCCGACCGATCCTTGGAAGAAAGCTGGCTTCTCCCGTCCCGTTTGGCGTCCCGACCTGCATCATGAGACGGTCATCGTCGGAGAGGTTCCTTCCTCCTATCAGGGTGGCCAGGACCTAGATCCGATGCGGCTCCTGCAAACGATGGTGGTCCGCGACAGCCGAGCCGGACTCCATTTGCAATTGTCAGGACGGGAAGGCGACCTGAACCTGTGGCTGCCACACGGCAGGACGCCCCTACGCGCGGCCTTCATTATCCCGATCGATAACGACATCGAAATCCGTCTGCACAGCATTCAGCGCGCCTTTCGGCTGCTTCAGGGCAAGCCGATTGGAGATGTAATTCGGCGGCAAAAGCTTTCAGCATTTCACCGCCACCGCTACGTCCAAATGCTGCGGGCGGTCGACGGTCTGCGATCTGGAGCCTCCAAGCGGGAGGTTGCGAGCGTACTTTTCAGCCGCGATGTGCGATCGTTTCCGGCCGTCGAATGGCGCAACGCGTCTGAGCGTCGTCAGCTTGCGCGCCTGCTTGCCGAGGCAAACGAACATATCGAGCGCGGATATCTGCGCATTCTGAACGGTGGGCGGACAAAGGGCCACCTGTTTCGAAAATCATAGACCCATCTGGCATGGTGGGACAGGTTGCAAAGTCTCCAACTTTGTCACTCCGCCAAACCGCAGCTTTTCCGCCATCGTCGCACCTGATCCGCCGCCATAAGGGCGGCCGCGATGGAGGACTGCAATGCAAGTGAAGACCGATGACAACTGGCCGCGCTTCGTACGTACACCCGAAGCCGCTCGCCTTCTCGATCTCTCACCCCGAACGCTCGAAAAGCACCGCTGCGACGGAACGGGGCCGATCTATCGTAAGCTTGGCGGGCGTGTGGTTTATTCCATTGCTGATCTTCAAGCCTGGGTCGACGGATCCGCCCGCCAGTCGACGTCCGAAGCGCTCAGGGGCCGTCCTCTGCAAGGACCGGCCGGCGACCTTGCCGCGAATGCGGCCCGCTGAGCGGACGGCTGCCCATGTCAGCGCACAGGACATATCAGGGACAGCAGCTCGAACTGTTTCGGCCGACCGGCGGCGACATCGCCGCTCGCGACGCCCAGGACCTCATGTCCTGGCCGTTCTTTTCCCTCGCCAAATCCCGCCGCGTAACGCCGATCGACTTCCGCATGGGCAATGTGTCGATCCGCGTGGAGGCCACCGTCGAACACGGCATGGCGACCATATGGGACGCTGACGTGCTGATCTGGGCAGCCTCTCAGATTGTGGAGGCGCGCGACCGAGGCTTGCGTACCTCCCGCTTCATGTCGGCGACCCCATACGAGATCCTCACCTTCGTCGGCCGTACGGATTCCGGGCTGAATTACGGGAGGCTGAAAGCGGCGCTTGACCGCCTGCAATCCACCACCGTCGTAACCTCCATTCGTCAGCCGGCCGAACGGCGCCGGCATCGCTTCTCATGGATCGCCGAGTGGAAGGAGCGGCTGGATGCAGCCGGCCGGCCGCTCGGTATCGAACTCATCCTCGCCGATTGGTTCTATGCCGGCGTTATCGATGATGCGTTAATCCTCACCATCGATCCAGCGTATTTCGAACTGAGGGGCGGCTTGGAGCGCTGGCTTTATCGTCTGGTGCGCAAGCACGGCGGTCGCCAGACATGGGGGTGGAGCTTCGACCTCGAGCACCTCTATCTGAAATCCGGCTCCCTCTCTCCCCTCAAGCATTTTGCCTATGACCTGCGCGCCATTGTCCGGCGGCAGCCTTTGCCCGGTTACCGGCTTGCCCTTGTGACCGACCCGGATCGCCGTATCCGCCTGACCTTTCAGCCAACGCCAACCGATCCGCTTGCAGCTGCGCTACGCCTGTCGCGCCGCCGCGCGGCGAGATTGTGAGCAAACTGTGGACAGACCCGTACTATCCAGGACTGGAAGGCCCGTACTATCGGGGACCGGATTGCCGTACTATCGGGGACCGACATCGGGCGTAACCGTCCGCGGCCTTTCGATAATTGACCGTCCTAACGGTGCTAACCCAGAATCCTTCGGCTTCTTCCTAACGCGACCCGCCAAAATCTCCGCCGAGCAAGAACCGATCGCACCACCAGCGGGCATCGCTTTGTACCTTCGCGGGGAGGAGCGCCGATGATTATGGGACCGCGCTTCAACAACACTTTATCGGACCGAACGCTGGTCGAACTCACATGGCGCGAAAAACGGATCGAGCATTGGATACGCTTCGGTTCGATCGCTGCAGAACAGAAGCTCGATCGCCACCGTCGTATCGTCAGCTTCGCGCCCGGCAGCATTTTCGCGTTCGTCCGTTGGGCCGGCAACGATCACGGCACGATCATCTCGCGCATCGACATCGTGCGCGCTGTCAGCTCCATTGAACCATACCAGACGCTGCCCTTCGTTCGTCCCGGCGGCGAAATCCTGCTGCGCATCCACGGCTGGCCGAAGGTCGAGATCGTGCTGAAGACGATCGATGCGATCGAGACACTCGACATTGACCCGACCGATGTTGCACCGGATCATTGGCGGCACATCTATAACCGTCTCAGCGTCAACGAGCCTTTCCGCGCCTATTCCCCCGCACAGCATCGCGCCTGGCTGCGGCGCCGCGGGGTGCAGCCATGACGGCGCGCGGTGGGACGCTTGCCGTGATGCTGGCCGGTGCCGCCCTGATCGTCGTGCCGGAGTGGAGCCGGCCCGATTTCCGCTTCATCTGGAACGCGTCGGGCAGTGTGCCGGTCGGCCTCTATCGGATCGAGCGCGGCGGCGCGCTGTTGATCGGCGACCTCGCTGTCGTTGTGCCGCCGGACGAACTGGCCGACTTCCTCGACGAACGCGGCTATTTGCCGAAGGGCCTGCCGCTCCTCAAGCGCGTGCTGGCGCTTGTCGGAACTACCGTCTGCCGGAACGGCACAGTGATCTCCGCCTACGGCATGACCTATGGGCAGGCCCGCGAGCGCGATGGCCAAGACCGTCCTCTGCCCATCTGGCAAGGCTGCCGGAAGGTTGCCGAAGGCGAAGCCTTTTTCATGAATTGGGACAGTTCCGACAGTTTCGACGGCCGCTATTTCGGGCCGCTTCAGCTTTCAACCGTCGTCGGCCGGGCTGTCCCGCTCTGGACCACCGACGATCCCGATCCGGTTGCGGACAGTTTTCGCGAGCCGGTTTCCGACGAGCCGTGAACGGCTCGCTTCTTCAACCGCAGGAGTTTTCCCAATGCCCCAGATCGGCACCTTCACCCGTAATGCTGACGGATTTTTCGGTCGAATCCGCACGCTCATTCTCGACGCCGAAGTGACCATCTTGCCGACCGACGGCGGCGACATCGAGAACGCGCCGAACCACCGTGTCTTCGCCGATGGCATGGAGGTCGGCGCGGCGTGGGATCGGACCGGCGACCGGGCAGGGGCGTATCTGTCCGTTACCATCGACGACCCTTCCTTCATCGAACCGATCCGCGCCCGCATGTTCGAGTCCGACACGAAGAAGGACTCATGGAATCTTCACTGGACGCGCAAGACGCGGCGCGACGATCAGGCATGACCCTCATGCGCTGCCATTCTTCCTGCAAACCTTCAGGCTCACTCCCCTTGATCGATCATGTGCCGATCACTCCCCTCGACCCGATCGCCCATCGGGCGGCCGTCGCGCGCAGCAGAGGTCAAGGGTGGCCGCCGATTTTCCGGGAAGCGGACAGGCCTACAGATGTTGCCCGTCCGAAAAATCCAGGCCGGCGGCGCAGCCTTGCCCTTGGCCGCCGCGAGCACGATGGCAGGCTGAGGGGCAATCGGGCCGGCGGTCTTTGCGCCGCCCTCCCGGCGCTCATGGTGTGGCTCATCGCGGGTACCATGAGCGGGACGGCACCGTGCGCGGCGTGGGCTGATCCTCCGGCACACACAATGTCGGCGGCCCGCACGGCCACGGTAGCCGTGGCGGTTGATCCCTGGGCATCCTACGTCGCGGAAGCCGGCGGGCGCTTCGCCATTCCCGAGCGTTGGATACGCGCAGTCATGCGCGTCGAAAGCGATCATGATCCGCAGGCTGTTTCGCGGAAAGGCGCGATGGGGCTGATGCAGATCATGCCCGCGACATGGCAGGAGTTGCGCGTCCGGCACGGCCTTGGCGACGATCCTTTCGATCCGCGCGACAACATCCTCGCCGGCGCCGCCTATCTCGCGGAACTGCATGAACTCTACGGCTCACCCGGGTTCCTCGCCGCCTACAATGCTGGTCCCGGCCGTTACAAAAAGCATCTCGTCACAGGCGATCCGCTGCCCACTGAGACCGTCGCCTACATGGCGAAGATCGTGCCCATGATCGATTCCGTTGCCACCGTTGGATATCGCACGGCGGATCGACCGACGCGCCCTGAATGGTCCGTCGCGCCTCTCTTCGTCGCTCGCATGTCAGTTCCCGCTGGCGGTGACCAAACCGCGGATGATCGGCCGTCCAGCGCCGGCACGATCACCGACGTTACCTCGCTCGCGCCGCCGTCCGATGGTCTGTTCGTGCGTCGTGCCGGAGATCAGGAGGTGCTTCGATGACCATCGTGTTCCGCCGTAGCGCCGCGAACGGCGTCGTAGCGATTGCGGGACGCCGGGGAGGGGCGTCGCCAACAACCGGAGGAAGGCGGGATAAAAAGCCGCACATCGCGGCTCGGTCGGTCGGTTGTTTCGATTGGCTTTTTCGGAACGTCACGCACATTACGGCGCTTGAGCGCGAGGAGCGTGTCTGCGAATTATCGAATGATTTCCGTGAAAATCGCACATCACAGCGGAAAACCCCATGAGCAGGGGCGACGATTTCCGCGTCCGACCCGGCCGCATCCGCTCCAGCAAGGCCCAAAGGGCAAGGCCGTTCATCGCCCAGGTTTTGGCTGCGGCGCAGAAGGCCGGCGGGCGTGTGTCCCGCTCCGGCAAGCTCACCTCGGGACGTGGCTCCCGCTTCGGCCGCGGCCGATTGGCGAGCGTGCGCGCCAATCGGCTTATCACCGGCCGTTCACGCGGCGCCGTCATCAAGACCCGCGTCGTCCGGCATACGGCGCGATCGGCACCTCTCAAGGCTCATCTCGCCTATCTGCGCCGTGACGGCGTGACCCGTGACGGCGAGAATGCCCGCATGTTCGGTCCGGAAACCGACGAAGCGGACGCGAAGGAATTCGCCGAGCGCTGCGAGGTCGACCGGCATCATTTCCGGTTCATCGTCTCCCCGGACGATGCCCTGGAAATGTCCGACCTGAAGAGCTTCACCCGCGAGTTGATGGCGAGCGTCGAGAAGGATCTTGGCTCGAAGCTCGATTGGATAGCCGTCGATCATTGGAACACCGAGCATCCTCACGTCCATGTCATCCTGCGCGGCCGCGCCGACGACGGCAACGATCTGGTCATCTCCCGCGACTACATCAAGGAGGGGATGCGCAACCGGGCACAGGACCTCATCACCCAGGAACTCGGACCGCGCACCGACATCGACATCCGCCGCTCGATCGAACGTCAGATCGACGCCGAGCGCTGGACGCAGCTCGACCGCCAGCTTGTCCGCGATGCCGATCGCTACGGCTTTCTCGATCTCGCTCCGGCGCCGGACCAGAAGCCGGACGAATATCTGTCCCTGAAGGTGGGGCGGCTGCGCAAGCTCGAAAGCCTCGGTCTCGCCCAAGCTTCCGGCCCCGGCCAATGGGTGATTGCCGAAGAGGCGGAAGCCACCTTGCGCGAGCTTGGTGAGCGCGGCGACATCATCAAGCGGATGCACAGGGCGCTGACCGAACGCGGCATCGAGCGCGGGCTGACCGACTACGTGCTCTCCGGCGAAACGCATGGTGAGCCGGTCATCGGCCGGCTGGTCGAGCGCGGCTTGGACGACGAGCTGCGCGGCACGGCCTTTGCCGTGGTCGACGGCGTGGATGGCCGCACCCATCACATCCGTCTTCCCGACATCGAGGCGGCCGGGGACGGTGCGCCGGGTTCGATTGTCGAGCTACGCTCCTTCGAGGACGCGCGTGGCGAGCGCCGTGTTGCGCTTGCCGTTCGTTCCGATCTCCCGATTGAGACTCAGACTACGGCCGACGGAGCCACCTGGCTCGACCGCCAGCTTGTCGCCCGCGACCCGGTCGATCTCGGCGGCGGCTTTGGTCTGGACGTCAAACAGGCGATGGAGGCGCGAACCGAACATCTGATCGGGGATGGACTGGCGCGGCGCGAGGGCGAGCGTGTCGTCTTCGCCCGCAACCTGCTCGGCACGCTCCGGCAACGCGAACTGGACGCACTCGGCGAAAAGCTCTCCAGTGAAATGAACATACCGTATCAGAAACCTGCTGCCGGGGAGTATGTTGCCGGCACCTATCAGCAGCGCTTTACCCTTGCTTCCGGCCGCTTCGCGATGGTCGACGATGGTCTCGGTTTCAGCCTCGTGCCATGGACGCCTTCCATCGAGAAACATATCGGCCAGCATATCTCGGGCGTGGCCCGCGTCGACGGTGGTGTGGACTGGAGCTTTGGCCGCAAGCGCGGGCTTGGCTTGTGAATGAAGTCCAGCCCCCGCTTGATTGAAGCCGGCGCAATCATATATGACTATCGGTAGTCATATGGAGAAATGCCATGAAGGAAATTCAGCTCAAGGACGCGAAGGCGACGCTTTCCGCTGTGGTCGATCAGGCCATGGCGGGAGAGCCGACTGTCATCACCCGGCATGGCCGCAAGGAAGCGGTTTTGGTTTCCTTCGAAGAATGGCAGCGGGTCTCCAGGGTGCCGGACTTTGCCGATCTGCTTCTCGCCTTTCCTGGCGAACCGGCAGATATTCCCGAACGTCCGCGCAAGCCCGCCCGTGCGTTGCGTGAAAACGGTCTCTGATCTTGTATCTCCTGGACACCAACATTGTCTCCGCCGATGCGCCGACGAAGCGCCAGGTCGGCGTCGAGGCATTCGCCGCCTGGGTGCGCGCTCATGGCGACCGCCTCTATCTTTCAGCGATCACCATCGCCGAGATCGAGGCCGGGATTGCCCGCGCCAAAAGGATCGAGGCGACGACGAAGGCGCAGAACCTTCGCCGCTGGCTTGCGGCAATAGAGCATTTCTATGCCGGCCGCATCCTGCCGTTCGGTGTCGAGGAGGCTAGGCACGCCGGGCTGATCCTCGATCGGGCGCGGGCTCATGATCCTGGTTTCGAGGACATCGCCATTGCCGCGACCGCAGCCGCACACGGACTCACCGTTCTGACGGCCAATGAGCGACATTTCGAGCCACTGGGCGTTCCGCTCGCCAATCCGCTGAGGCAGTTGCCCACCATACAATAGGGGGCGGTGACGGCATGGACCGGCCCCGCAGCCCGCAAGTATTTTTACAACGGCCTTCGCCAACCTACGCCGTTCCCGACCTATGATATTGAAATAAGTCATGAGACCATTTTTCTGGACGTGAAGCCATGTTCAGAAGGGAGTTTCCGGCTTGTCGGCGACGCGCCTGCTATGGGAACAGATCATTGTCGTGTGCCTGACTGTCCTTGTTACGGTCTGGGGCGCGACGCAATGGGTCGCCTGGCGGCTCGATTTCCAGCCGCAACTTGGTTCTCCCTGGTTCGAGCTTGCCGGCTTGCCACTCTATCCGCCGCCGGCTGTCATTTGGTGGTGGTATTTCTACGACGCCTACGCACCTAACATCTTTCTCGAAGGCGGGGCCATCGCAGCGTCGGGCGGATTAATCGCGGTCGTCGTTGCTATCTTCATGTCGATCTGGCGGGCGCGGGAAGCGAAAGACGTTCGCACCTTCGGCTCCGCGCGTTGGGCCGAACGCGAGGAGATCGAGGAGGCCGGCCTCCTTGATGATGATGGCGTGGTGCTTGGCCGCTACGAGAGCGATTATCTCCGTCACGACGGTGCCGAGCATGTGCTCTGCTTTGCTCCGACACGATCGGGCAAGGGGGTTGGACTTGTCGTGCCAACGTTGCTGACATGGCCGGGGAGTTGCATCGTTCATGACATCAAGGGTGAGAACTGGGAGCTGACCGCAGGATTCCGGGCAAGACACGGTCGCGTGTTGCTGTTCGATCCGACCAATCCGAATTCCTCTCCCTACAATCCGCTGCTGGAGGTACGCAAGGGCGAATGGGAGGTAAGGGACGTACAGAATGTTGCCGATGTCCTGGTGGACCCCGAGGGGTCATTGGAAAAACGGAACCATTGGGAGAAGACCTCCCACTCGCTCCTGGTCGGTGCGATCCTGCACGTTCTCTATGCCGAACGGGACAAGACGCTCGCCGGTGTCGCGGCTTTCCTTTCCGATCCGCGCCGGCCGATCGAGATGACACTGAGAGCAATGATGACCACCCCTCATCTCGGCGAGGAGGAGCCACATCCGGTCGTCGCTAGTGCCGCCCGTGAATTGCTCAACAAATCCGATAACGAGCGGTCCGGCGTCTTGAGCACCGCGATGTCCTTCCTCGGCCTTTATCGCGATCCGGTGATTGCAGCCGTCACTAGCCGTTGCGGTTGGCGCATTGCCGATCTGATCGGGGAGGGGACGCCGGCCACGCTTTATCTGGTCGTACCGCCATCCGATATTTCCAGAACCAAGCCGCTTGTGCGCTTGGTCCTCAACCAGATCGGCCGTCGGTTGACGGAAGATCTTCATGCGAAGGGTCGCCGCCACAGAATGCTGATGATGCTCGACGAGTTCCCGGCGCTCGGCAGGCTCGACTTCTTCGAGAGCGCGCTCGCCTTTATGGCAGGCTACGGCATCAAAGCTTTCCTGATTGCCCAGAGCCTTAACCAGATCGAAAAGGCCTATGGTCCGAACAATTCGATACTCGACAACTGTCATGTGAGGGTCAGCTTTGCGACCAATGACGAGAGGACAGCCAAACGTGTGTCGGATTCGCTTGGTACCGCCACCGAAATGCGCGCGATGCAGAATTATGCCGGGCACCGGCTGGCACCGTGGCTGGCGCACATCATGGTTTCCCGGCAGGAGACAGCGCGCGCGCTCATGACGCCCGGGGAGATCATGCAGCTTCCATCTGACGAGGAGATCGTCATGATCGCGGGTGTTCCGCCCATCCGGACGAAGAAGGCCCGGTATTTCGAAGATGCGCGGCTCAAGGAACGCGTTCTTCCGGTCCCGGAGGTTTTCAATTCCGATGTCCCGCCCAAGGCGGATGATTGGTCGGCGCTAAAGGAGGTTCCGGCCCTGGCCGCGACCGGCAGCGCCCCGGCGAGGGGGCTGTCGGAAAAATCGGAAACAGTCATGGTGGAAAACGATACCGCCAATGCCGGCTTGCGCCGCGAGCCAGGTCTTGAGCGGCATAAGGACATCGCGCCGGAACCAGTCCGAACGCCCATCAACGAGTTCGATCCCGACAATGATGAACCGAACGCTGATGCTGTTGCAAACAGGATGCTGGCCCGCGGCATGCACAATATTGCGCGGCAGGTTTCGATGGACCCCGGCGATGGTATGGAGTTGTGAGCATGTCCGCACGACCAGGCAGAAAACAGCGACTTTCCGTCTATCTCGATCCCGAGCTAAAGCAGCAGCTCGGAGATTTTGCCGATCGGCGCGGGCATTCAAGCTCACTCATAGCCGAAGCCGCGATTGCCTCTTTCCTGTCCCCGGACGCCGACGAACGAAAGGAGGCCGCGATTAGCAAACGTCTCGACCGGATCGATCGCAGCATACAGCGGGTCGAACGGGATCTGGTCATCGCCAATGAAGCCTTCGCCCTCTTCGTCCGTTTCTGGCTGAATACGACCGTCCCTTTACCGGAGGCCGCTCAGGCTGCAGCTCGGGCGAAGGGTGGTGAGCGTTATGACAAGTTTATCGAGGCGCTCGGTCGGCGGCTCGCCAATGGACCGCGATTCAGAGACGAGGTGCCCGAGGAGGCGCAGTCGGATCCCTCGGGTTCGAATCCATAGCGCGTCGTAGCAAACGAGTTTCACGGCTGTCGTTCTCTGGGCTGCATCCCGGATGAATAGCGATCTCGTCAACGCCCAATCACCGGGAACGACTGCGTTTGAACCATGCTGGCTGTGAGGTGGAGTCAAATATTCCTTCTTTTGCCCTCGATGAGGTCGAGCACCTTGTTGGCGGCATCGAGCACATTGGTGCCGGGGCCGAACACGGCGGCGACGCCGTGCTGCATCAGATAATCGTAGTCCTGCCGCGGAATGACGCCGCCGACCACGACGACGATGTTTTCGGCGCCTTTTTGCTTCAGGGCTTCGACAAGCTGCGGGGCGAGCGTCCGGTGGCCGGCGGCGAGCGAGGACATGCCGACCACCTGCACCTTTTGCTCGATCGCAAGGTCGGCTGCCTCCTCCGGCGTCTGGAAGAGCGGACCGGCCAGCACGTCGAAGCCGATATCGCCGAAGGCCGACGCGATCACCTTGGCGCCACGGTCGTGCCCGTCCTGGCCGAGCTTGGCGACCATGATCCTCGGTTTCGCACCCAGCGTCCGGGCGTAGCTGCCAAGGCGCGAGACGATCGTCCTGTATTCCGGATCGTCCGCATAAGCGGGTCCGTAGATATCGCCGACGACCTCCGGAACCGCCGAGTGGCCGCCGAAGGCCTGCCGCATCGCGTCGGAGATTTCGCCGACGGTGGCGCGCGCACGGGCGGCTTCGATCGCCACTTCCAGCAGGTTCCCCTCGCCGGTTTCCGCGGCTTCCTCCAGGACGGCGAGCGCCGCCGCCACGCGCTTCGGATCGCGCTGCCGGCGCACCTCTTCCAGCCGCCGGATCTGGCCTTTGCGCACGGCGGTATTGTCGATGGCGAGAATGTCGAGTTCGTCCTCGTTCTCCAGCCGGTACTTGTTGACGCCGACAATGATTTCCTCGCCGCGATCCACCCGCGCCTGGCGAAGCGTGGCCGCTTCCTCGATCATCCGCTTCGGCAGGCCTTCCGCGACCGCTTTTGTCATGCCGCCAAGGGACTCGACCTCCTCGATCAGGCTCCAGGCCTTTTCAGCGAGTTCGTTCGTCAGGCTTTCGACATAGTAGGAACCGGCAAGCGGATCGACCACCTTGGTCACGCCCGTCTCGTGGCTCAGGATGAGCTGCGTATTGCGGGCGATGCGGGCGGAAAAATCCGTCGGCAGGGCCATGGCCTCGTCCAGCGCATTGGTGTGCAGCGACTGCGTGCCGCCGAGAACGGCGGACAGCGCCTCATAGGCCGTGCGGATGACGTTGTTATAAGGATCCTGTTCCTGCAGCGAGACGCCGGAGGTCTGGCAATGGGTGCGCAGCATGAAGGACGACGCCTTTTTCGGCTCGAACTCCTCCATGATGCGCGACCAGAGAAGCCGTGCCGCGCGCAGCTTCGCCGCCTCCATGAAGAAGTTCATGCCGATGGCGAAGAAGAAGGAGAGCCGGCCGGCGAAATCGTCGACGTTCAGGCCCTTGGCAAGTGCGGCCCTCACATATTCGCGGCCGTCGGCCAGCGTGAAGGCCAGCTCCTGCACCAGCGTCGCGCCGGCCTCCTGCATGTGATAGCCGGATATCGAGATCGAGTTGAACTTCGGCATTTCCTTCGCCGTGTATTCGATGATGTCCGCGACGATGCGCATCGAAGGCTCGGGCGGATAGATATAGGTGTTGCGGACCATGAACTCCTTGAGGATATCGTTCTGGATGGTCCCGGAAAGCTCGGCGCGCGAGCAGCCCTGCTCCTCCCCGGCGACGATGAAGGAGGCGAGGATCGGGATGACCGCGCCGTTCATGGTCATGGAAACGGACATGTCCTTCAGCGGAATGCCGTCGAAGAGGATCTTCATGTCCTCGACCGAGTCGATCGCCACGCCGGCCTTGCCGACATCGCCCTCGACGCGCGGATGATCCGAATCGTAGCCGCGATGGGTGGCGAGATCGAAGGCGACGGAGAGGCCCTTCTGCCCGGCGGCGAGGTTGCGGCGGTAGAAGGCGTTGGAGGCTTCGGCCGTCGAGAAGCCGGCATATTGGCGGATGGTCCAGGGGCGGCCGGCATACATGGTGGCGCGCGGGCCGCGCACGAAGGGCTTGAAGCCGGGCAGCGAATCGAGATGGCCGATGCCCTGAAGGTCCTCGGCCGTATAGAGCGGCTTCACATCGATGCCTTCCGCCGTGTGCCAGACGAGCGTTTCCGGCGAAGCCTTCAGCTCCTTCTCGGCAAGCCACTCCCAATCCGCTTTGGTAGCTTTCCCGGTCTTCTCGGACATCACGCGAACTCCATGATCAGTTCATCCACCGCCAGACTCTGGCCGGCAGTGGCCGCGACGCGCTTGACCACGCCCTGTCTCTCGGCCTTCAGCACATTCTCCATCTTCATCGCCTCGACGGTTGCGAGCGTCTGGCCGGCCTCGACCTGATCGCCCGCCTTGACGGCGACCGAGGTGATGACGCCCGGCATGGGGCAAAGCAGCATTTTCGACGTATCCGGCGGCAGCTTGACCGGCATCAGGCGCGCAAGCTTGGCGATGCGCGGAGAGCGGACTCGCGCCGTCACATCCATGCCGCGCCAGCGCAGCCTTATCGCGGTGCCGACGAGATCGACCTTCACGCTCATCGCCTCGCCATCCAGATGGAAGGCCGCATGGCTCTGGCCGGGCAGCCAACCCGTGGCAACCGAAATGCGCGCGCCGTCCGAGAACGTGACGGAGGTGCCGTCCGGGGAGGTTTCGAGATCGGCGGCCAGCTCCAAACCGGTCAGCTCGAAACCGGCAAGCGTGACCACCCATTCCCTGCCGACGACGCGGCGGTGATTGCCGATCGTGCCGGAGATCTGCACCGCACGCTCCTGCAGCACCTGGTTGACGAGGATGGCGATGGCCGCGAGCTTGCGGGCGGCGGCCTCATCCGGGCGCACGCCGGAAAAGCCTTCCGGAAACTCCTCCGCGATGAAACCGGTGGTCAGCCGCCCGGCACGGAACCGCTCATGCTCCATGACGGCCGAGAGGAAGGGCAGGTTGTGGCCGATGCCCTCGACCTCGAAATCGTCGAGCGCCGTCGCCATGGCATCGATCGCTCCCAAGCGATCGGGAGCCCAGGTGCAGAGCTTGGCGATCATCGGGTCGTAATACATGGATATCTCGCCGCCCTCGAAGACGCCGGTATCGTTGCGCACCACGGTGCCATCCTCCCGCCGGCCTTCCATCGGCGGACGGTAGCGGGAAAGCCTGCCGATCGAGGGCAGGAAGTTGCGATACGGGTCTTCCGCGTAAAGCCGGCTTTCGACAGCCCAGCCGGTGAGCTTCACATCGTCCTGACCGAAGGAAAGCTTCTCACCGGCCGCCACGCGGATCATCTGCTCGACGAGATCGATGCCGGTGACAAGTTCGGTCACCGGATGCTCGACCTGCAGGCGGGTGTTCATTTCGAGGAAGTAGAAGTTCCGATCGCCGTCGACGATGAACTCCACCGTGCCGGCGGAGGAATAGCCGACCGCTTTCGCGAGCGCCACGGCCTGCTCGCCCATGGCCCTTCGGGTCCCGGCATCGAGGAAGGGCGACGGCGCCTCCTCGATGACCTTCTGGTTTCGCCGCTGGATGGAGCATTCGCGCTCGCCGAGATAGAGCGTGTTGCCGTGCCTGTCGCCCAGCACCTGGATCTCGATATGGCGGGGCTCACTGACGAACTTCTCGATGAAGATGCGGTCGTCGCCGAAGGAGCTCTTCGCCTCGTTCTTCGATGACTGGAAGCCTTCGCGGGCCTCCTTGTCGTTCCAGGCGATCCGCATTCCCTTGCCGCCGCCGCCGGCGGACGCCTTGATCATCACTGGATAGCCGATGGAGGACGCGATCTTCACCGCCTCGTCGGCATCCTCGATGAGGCCCATATGGCCGGGCACGGTGTTGACGCCGGCTTCCGCTGCGATCTTCTTCGAGGTGATCTTGTCGCCCATGGCCTCGATCGCCTTGACGGGCGGGCCGATGAAGGCGACGCCCTCCTTTTCCAGGGCGGCGGCGAAGGCGGGGTTTTCCGAGAGGAAACCGTAGCCCGGATGGACGGCGTCGGCGCCGGTCTTGCGGATCGCATCGAGGATCTTCTCGATGACGATATAGGACTGGCTGGAGGGGGCGGGACCGATATGCACCGCCTCGTCGGCCATGCGCACATGCAGCGCGTCGCGGTCGGCATCCGAATAGACGGCGACCGTGGCGATGCCCATCTTCTTCGCCGTTCTGATGACCCGGCAGGCGATTTCGCCACGATTGGCGATGAGGATTTTCTTAAACATGGATTAATTCCTCACGGCGGACCACATCAAAGGGGGATGTTGTCGTGTTTTTTCCAATGCGTGGTCACCTGCTTGTTTCTGAGCGAGGCGAAGGCGCGGGCGATGCGGCGGCGCGAGGAATGCGGCATGATGACCTCGTCGATGAAGCCGCGCTCGGCCGCCACGAAGGGATTGGCGAAACGCTCCTCATATTCCTTCGTGCGCGCGGCGATCTTTTCCGGATCGGAGAGTTCCGAGCGGTAGAGGATTTCGGTCGCGCCCTTGGCGCCCATTACCGCGATCTCCGCGGTCGGCCAGGCATAGTTGATATCGGCGCCGATATGTTTCGAAGCCATCACGTCATAGGCGCCGCCATAAGCCTTGCGGGTAATCAGCGTCACCATCGGCACGGTCGCTTCCGAATAGGCGAACAGGAGCTTGGCGCCGTGCTTGATGACGCCGCCATATTCCTGCGCGACGCCCGGCAGGAAGCCCGGCACATCGACCAGCGTGAGGATGGGGATCGAGAAGGCATCGCAGAAACGCACGAAGCGAGCAGCCTTGCGGGATGAGTCGATATCCAGACAGCCGGCGAGCACCATGGGCTGGTTGGCGACGACGCCCACCGTCTGGCCTTCGAGCCGGATGAAACCGGTGATGATGTTCTTCGCGAAGGCTTCCTGGATCTCGAAGAAATCGCCCTCGTCGGCGATCGCATGGACAAGCTCCTTCATGTCATAGGGCTTGCTGGCGCTATCCGGGATCAGGCTGTCGAGTCGGTTTTCGAGACGGGCCGGATCATCATGGAAGGGACGGACGGGCGGCTTCTCACGATTGTTCAAGGGCAGGAAATCGAAAAGACGACGCACCGCTTCCAGCGTCTCGATGTCGTTTTCATAGGCCCCATCGGCGACCGAGGATTTCTTCGTATGCGTGCCCGCGCCGCCGAGTTCCTCGGCCGTGACGATCTCGTTGGTCACCGTCTTCACCACATCCGGCCCGGTGACGAACATGTAGGATGAATCGCGCACCATGAAGATGAAGTCGGTCATGGCCGGGGAATAGACCGCGCCGCCCGCGCACGGCCCCATGATGACAGATATCTGGGGGATGACGCCGGAGGCTTCCGCATTGCGGCGGAAGACTTCCGCATAGCCTGCGAGCGAGGCGACACCTTCCTGGATACGGGCGCCGCCGGAATCATTAAGCCCGATCACCGGCGCACCGACGCGCACGGCCATATCCATGATCTTGCAGATCTTCTGGGCGTGGGTCTCGGAGAGCGAACCGCCAAGCACGGTGAAATCCTGGGAGAAGACGTAAACCTGGCGGCCATTGATCGTGCCCCAGCCGGTGACGACGCCATCACCCGCCACCTTCTGGCCCGCCATGCCGAAATCCACCGCGCGGTGCGTGACATACATGTCGAACTCCTCGAAGGAGCCCTCGTCGAGCAGGACCTCGATGCGCTCGCGCGCCGTCAATTTTCCCTTGGCATGCTGCGCGGCGATGCGCTTCTCGCCGCCGCCGAGCCTTGCTTCCGCCCGCCGCTTCTCGACCTCACCCAGAACTGCGCGCATTGTTCCTCCCTCACGTTTGACCCCGGTTTAACGTGCATTCAAGGGACGGAAAACGGTTGAGAAGGTGCAGATGGGAAATTATAAAAAAGCAAATCAGAAATTGTGAAATTGCGAACATGGCCGCCGGAAAACTATTCATCGGACGAAAAGTGAGGGAACTGAGGCTGGCCAGTAAGGCGACCCAAGGCCAGTTCGCGGAGCGCCTCGGAATCTCGACGAGCTACCTCAATCAGATCGAGAGCAATCAGCGGCCCGTTTCTGCGTCGGTCCTGGTGGCCCTTGTCGACAAATTCAAGCTCGACTTCGCCGAACTGGCGAGTGGGGAGACCGATCGTCTCCTGTCCGCTCTGTCCGAGGCCATCGCCGATCCGCTCTTTGACGGCTACTCGCCTAGCCTGCAGGAACTGAAGCTGATAACTCAGAACGCACCGGGGTTTGCGCACGCGCTGATCACTTGTCATCAGGCCTACCTGCGCAACAGCGAGCAGCTCGCTGGAATGGACGATCGTCTTGCCCGGGCGCCCTTCTCCGAGGTGACCCCCTATGACGAAGTGCGCGACTTCTTTCACTTCGTCGACAACTATCTGGACGAACTCGACATTGCGGCGGAGGAGCTGGCGCACAACTACGGCTTCGGCCGTAGCGACAACCATGCGGCGCTGACGGCCTATCTGGAGAAACAGTTGAGCGTGCGGGTAGTGCAGGGGCCGACGACGATGAGCGCGGTCCGAAGCTACGACCCGGCGGGGAGATTGCTGGTGCTGAACCCTTATGCTTCGGTGCAGACGCGGACCTTCCAGATGGCCGTACAGATCGCCCAGCTTCACGCTGGCGCCCTGATTGATGACACGGCCCGCGAGGCTGGATTCCGCAATGAGGAGGCGGTTGAGATCTGTAGGATTGGGCTACACAATTATTTCGCGGGTGCGCTTCTTATGCCCTACCAGGACTTTGTAACTGCCGCGCGAGAGCTGCGTCATGACATCGAACTCCTGGCGATTCGCTTTAGCGTATCCCTGGAACAAGTCTGCCATCGGCTTTCAACCATGCAGCGGCCCGGTTCCAAGGGGGTGCCGATCTTCTTTGCCAAGATCGACCGTGCCGGCAATATCACCAAAAGACACAGCGCGACGAAATTGCAGTTTGCGCGGTTCGGCGCCGCCTGTTCGCTCTGGAATGCGCACCAGGCTTTCGAAGCTCCAGGGCGGATCATCCGCCAACTCGCCGAGACGCCTGATGGCGTGCGCTATCTCTGCCTAGCGACGCAGGTCGTCAAGGGACGCGGTGGCTTCCACACTCAACAGCCGACATATGCATTGGCATTGGGCTGCGAAATCGCCTATGCCGACGCGTTCGTCTACGCTGACGACTTCAATCTAAGCGACAGGACGCGCTTCGATCCGATCGGGATTTCGTGCCGTATCTGCGATCGCTCGAACTGCGCAAGCCGGGCTCTACCGCCCTTCAGACGCAAGCTGATAATAGATCATCATACTCGGTTCGCGGTTCCCTACGAGGTCAAGTAACAGTCAGCCATGTTGCGATGCTTGACGGGTAGCAGAGCATGGACGGACTTAGGCGTGCAGGGTAGGTCGGTAGATCAGCTCTTGGGTATGGCCGTCGAGCGTTTGGCTCTCGATTAGGTCAAGGTCGAAGTCGGCCGCACCATGGAAGATCGGGTCCAACCCGGTCTGGCCGGTGATCACAGGGAAGAGCGTTATCTGAACGCGGTCGACTAGACCGGCAGCCATCAGCGCCCGGTTCATGGATAGGCTGCCGTGCGAGCGCAACGGCACCTTGGATTCCGCCTTGAGCCGAGCGACGACATCGACGGCATTGCCATTGACAAGATCAGCGTCCGGCCAATCGAGGGGACCTTCCAGCGTAGTCGATACCACCGTTGCCGGCAGGCTCCTCATCCGCGTGACCCATAGGTCACGAACCTCCGACCCCTCGGTGCTCGAAGCCAGCATCCGCGCGAAGGCTCGATAGGTGTTGGCGCCGAAGACCATCCTCTGCTCCTCACCGTAGAGGGCAAGGCGGTGATCAAGCAACTCTGGGCCTTGCTTTCCCCAGTAGCCACCCCAGTCGCCGTTGTGAGCACCAAAGCCGTCGAGGCTGGCAAAGACATCGAAAGTGTAGGTAGCGGTCATGATGTTCTCCTCGAGTATCGTTGATCGGGCACTTTGCGTTTCACATCCCAGGACGAAGGACAGCCGCGTTTTCCGACACACCGAACCGTTTTTTCAACCTCAACGCCCGAGATCGGCGAGAACTGCCATTTCCGTGTCGTAAAATTCCCGCTGAGCGTCCCAAAACCCTTTGGGTAGATAGCCCGAGTGCGCTGGTGATGTTCGCCTCTTAGCTTCGCGGCTTCCCGAAACCGGGGATCAGCGACGATAGCGATGGAGATCGTGGTTGCGCTCTAGGCGGTGCATCGCATGAGGGCCGGCTTCATTCAGATCTCGGCCTGCGTCTCACGGAACAACGCCGGCGTTACGCCGAACCGGCGCCGAAATGCCGCGGTCAAACGAACGGGCGGCGTCAATCCGACCTGAGCGGCGACCGCTTTGAGCGGGGTTCCTTGTGACAGCAGCATACGGGCTGCATCGAGTCGAACCGATTCAATGAACCGGGCCGGCGTCTCGCCAGTCGTGGCGAGGAACTTGCGGTAAAAACTCCGCTCGCTCAGGCCTGCCCGGGACGCAAGGCTCGGGACGTCCAGCGGACGATCCAGATTGGTCTGCATCCATGCGATCAGTTCGGCAAACGGGCTGTCGGCCTTTGCCTGCGCCAGGAGAAGTGGACTGAATTGGGCCTGATGGCCAGGACGACGCGCATAGACCACCAGACGCTTGGCAACCTCGCCGGCTATCATACCATCAAGGTCGCGGCCAATCATGGCCAGCGTCATGTCGATACCGGTCGTTACGCCTGCGGATGTCCATATCGTCCCGTCCACCACAAAGACGCTGTCTCGGTCCACTGTAACCGATGGATAAAGCTGGGCGAGTGACCCGCAGGCCTTCCAATGCGTTGCCACCCGCTTCCCATCCACCAGCCCGAACGCGGCAAGAATGAATGTGCCGGCACAGATCGAGCCGAAGCGCTCTGCCGTTCGCGCATATTGCGGAAGCCAGCGACGCACGGCCGGTTCGGAAATCGTCGCCTTGAGACTCTCGGCCTCGGCGCCCGCGACCAGAAGCGTGTTGGCGGGCTGCATCGACGAAAGTGGCCGCGTTTCGACTGCTATCCCGCAACTACTCTGCACCGACCCTCCGACCGGCGAAGTCATCTCAACAGTATAGAACGGCTGCTCGCCGCGTTCAGTCAGCACATGGTTAGCAATACCGAAAGCCGAGGCAGGACCTGCAGCGTCGAGGAGTTCAAATCCGGGGAAGACGACGATCAAAACCTTGTGCGGCATTGGCAGAAATTCGCATGTTTTTGACATTCATGCCACGCTGTTTCGCTGTTAATTTTGGTGACCGGATAGCCAGAGGCACCAGCCGGCGCACGATCATATCGCTAATCCGGGGGAACCGACGATGAAGCACACCGAAAAAACACACACGCCATCGACACGAACCGGCAGCGACGAAACCGTCGATAGCCGGTTGAGCATCCCATCTGGCATCGCCTCCCTGCAATGGTGGCCAGCATTGGTGGGCGTCGGGTTCGCCGTTTTCGTCGCGTTCGATCTCTTCACTGGCGAGGAGCATGGTGGAGAACTGGCTTCGATCGTCGCTGCCTCCGGCTTGGTATACCTTGCCGCCGCCGCACTCGAGAAGCCGTCTGCATCCTGGGCGGTCTTTTTCGGATCCGTCGTTGTTATCACGGCCGGAAAAATGGGATTGGTCGGTATTGATGCGACTTGGCTTCTTCTGGGGATCGCCGCGGCATTCCTCGGCTACGGACTGATACGCGGCGCGCATCACTCAACCGCTGGCTTGCCTCTTCAGACCATCGCGATGATCGCGTTCGGCGCCATCGCAGCGATCGCTCTGTATCTCAACACGGCCGCAGGCGCCTATCTTGTGGCTGCTGGTCTGTTCGCCCATGCCGCATGGGATATCCACCATCACCGTGTGAATAAGGTCGTGTCGCGTTCGATGGCCGAGTTCTGCTGTGTTCTGGACATAGCGCTGGCGGTTGCGATCGTCATTGCAACCGCCAGCACCTGATCTGGAGCGGTTGGTTTTATTGGCTGTCCTATACAGACTAGGCCCCGACCACGCGTGCCAGGAACAGCAGCTTTCGGAAACTCCTTTTGGGCTTTGGGACAGTAGTCGGAAGCGCCACACATCGTAACAGCCAGTCTGCTGGAGCGAGCGTTATCAGTCCCCCGCGAGCAGGTCGCCTTTTGCGCCGGAATCGCCGTGTGCAATTCGTAAATGGCACAATTTGTGAAGCTGTGCGTTCATTGCTGAAGTTGATGCAACAAAACGAGAGGCGCACGTGGCAGGGGGCAAGAAGCAGGCAGTGGTGAGCTCAGGTATCGGTGGGCTCGATGAGATTCTTCGGGGCGGTTTGCCCGCCTCCAACCTCTATATTCTTCAAGGTGAACCGGGGTCTGGCAAGACCACAGCGGCTCTTCAGTTCCTTCGCGCCGGGGTGGCCGCAGGCGAGCGCTGCATTTATGTCAGCTTATCGCAGACGAAGGCCGAACTCGAAGCGATCGCGTTTTCACATGGCTGGACGCTAGACGGCATTCGCGTCGAGGAGCTTTCGGCTTCGGATGCGGTCAACGGTGCTGCCGACCAGACGATCTTTCAAACCGCCGAACTTCGGCTGGACGAGACGCGGAAAGCCATCGAGTCGGCGATCGAGGAGCATAAGCCGAGACGCCTCGTCTATGACTCCCTACTCGAAATCCGGCTTATCACCGGCGACACGCCGCGTTTTCGTCGCGAGCTGATCGCCTTCAAGGCGTTTCTTGCCAAGCGAAACGTCGTGGCGCTGCTCCTCGACACGAAAATTCGTGACGCCCAAAATTCAGGCGAGGAAGTTGAGGGTATCGCCCATGGCGTAATTTGCTTGGACAAGTCGCTCGAGGAATATGGCTCGGTCCGCCGCCGCATCGATGTGAGTAAGATGCGCGGCGTGCCCGTAGCCGACGGCTTTCACGACATGGCAATTCGTGAAGGCGAAGGTGTTGTCGTGTTTCCGCGGATCGTGCCGGGTGCTGCCGCAGAAACTGTCAAGCCGCAGCTGATTAAATCAGGCGTCGACGAACTCGACGTGATGTTTGGCGGTGGTCAGGAGTCGGGAACGACAACCCTCGTAATCGGGCAGGCGGGCACGGGCAAGTCGACCATGGCGTCGCTTTATGCGACCGCAGCGCTGAAGCGGGGAGAAAGCGTTGCCTTGTTCCTGTTCGAGGAGAGACTCGAAACGTTCTTTCGACGCTCCGAAGGTCTCGGCATGGATCTACGTCAGTTCTATGACAGCGGTCAGCTTATCATACGCGACTTCAACCCCAACGAGATTTCTCCCGGCGAGTTTGGCCAGATCGTGCAGCAGGCTGTGAACAACAACAAGGTGCGGGTGGTCGTGATCGACAGCTTCACTGGCTACCTCAACTCGCTGCCGCATCGCGAGAAGGCAGTGCGCGACATCCAGTCGCTGCTCAAATATCTGGCCCGGGCCGGCGTGCTGACGATGCTGATTGTGGCGCAGCATGGCCTGCTCGGCCAGGATGTGGGTATTGATGTCGATGTGAGTTTCCTAGGCGATACCGTGCTCCTGCTGCGCATCACCGAGCATGGAGATCGCCTGAGGCGCAATATCACGGTGGTGAAGAAGCGGCATGGTCCGCACGATCTCGACGTGCGCGAACTCTTCATCCAAAGTTCCGGCGTGACCGTGGTGCCTTACAATCCTCTACCGGAGTCGTGAGAGGGACGTGACTGGACGTGACGATTCACTCGACTGGGCATTGATCCTGGCACCCTATCGCAGGGATGCCGAATACCTGCGGACGCTGCTCGCCGAACATGAAGTGGCGGTAAGGCAGGCTACCGGTCCGGACGAGCTTGCCGTCAGGCTGACGGAGGCGCCCGGCATACTGGTCGTCACACACGAAGCGCTTAATCCCGCCATATTGAACATCATCGCGGAACATCTCACCAATCAACCGGATTGGTCGGAGATGCCGATTATCATTCTTCTCGATCGGACAGCGCGCCATCCGCAAATTCGCGCCAAACTCAGCGCCACATGGCCGCGCTCACGCCAGATTTACTATCAGCGTCCCGTAGCGGCACTGGAGCTGCTCAGCGGCGTCCAGTCGGCATTGCTCGCACGGCTCCGCCAGCGGGACGTGAGAAACCATATCGAACGCGAGGTCGAGCTGCGCCGCGAACTCAATCACCGCGTCAAGAATATCCTGGCGAGCGTGACGGCGATATTCGGGATGACACGGCGTAACGTGACTTCAGTCGACCAGCTCGCGGACGACTTTTCAGGTCGCCTCACAGCGCTGTCGAACGTCCACTCCGCCGTCTTCGATGCTGGCGGCGAAACGGTCGACCTTGCGGACATCATCGAGCGGACGTGCTTGCCTTATCGCAGCGGCGGCAAGGATCGCATCATAGCAAAGGGATCTTCGGTCCACGTAGGGCGGGATGCCGGCACAACAATTGCCCTTTGTCTGCACGAACTTGCCACGAATGCCCTCAAATATGGCGCGTTATCACGCCCGCAAGGTCAGGTACATCTGGACTGGGAGTTGCTCACGGACAGCGAACCTGTCTTGACGATGAGATGGATTGAAAGTGGAGGGCCGCCGGTGGCGCAGCCGTCGAAGCCCGGCTACGGGACGCTGTATGTACGGTCGGCTCTTCGAGGACTGTTTGGTTCTCCTCCCCAGATCATCTTCAATTCCGAAGGACTGCGCTGCATAGCGACGGGATCATTTTCCCGATTCCGATGATGGTAAGGTGTTTGCATCAATGAATTCGATCTGTACATCGCTCCGAATCTTCTACCTCGAGGATAACCCCCTTATCGTGTTCCACGTCGAAGCCCTGATCGAGGATCTGGGGCATATTTTTGCAGGCTCGGCCGCAAGCTTTGCCGAGTTGACCTCTAACCTCGACATATCCGAGATCGATGGTGCGCTGATCGATATCGACCTTGCTGATGGGCGCACAGGCCCTAACGCCGCGGCCTGGCTGCAGGAGCGTGGCATTCCTGGTATTTTTGTCACGGGCCAGGTCGAGGTCGCCGCCGAGCATCCGGGATTGGTGATCGGCACAATTGAAAAGCCCGTTTGCCTTGAGGAGCTTGCCAGTGCGCTTGGAGTGCTCAAGAGGCATCTGAGCTCAGGACTAGAATAGTCTAAGGCCAGTGGTGATGACCGCGTCTTAGCTTCGTCCGCACATGAGGGAGCGTAGAGTCGATTCCCAAGGCTTGCGAGCCGAAGGGAGCGAACAGCATGGCCGCAGCCCCGCATATCTCAAGTATTTTTTCGCTCCTCCACGACCGCCTACGAAACCTGAAATAATCCTGTTGCCGCCGGGCTAAATGTGCCTTTCTTGATTGTCCCCGTTGCCATCCGAACCTTTCCCGGATGGCCGGAAACGGGGACCAAATGCCTGCACACGCTTACAATCGGGACGCCATCTCACGCGGGACGCGGATGCTGCGGACGGCCTTGGGGCCAGCGATTGCGCGCCACCTCGAAGACCCCGCCATCGTTGAAATCATGCTGAACCCGGACGGCCGGTTGTGGGTCGACCGGCTAAAGGAAGGTCTCGCCGACACGGGCGATATGCTGCTGCCCGCCGATGGCGAACGCATCGTGCGGTTGGTCGCTCATCACGTCGGTGCTGAAATCCATTCGGGCAATCCACGCGTCTCTGCCGAACTCCCCGAAACCGGCGAACGGTTTGAGGGCCTGTTGCCCCCCGTCGTCGGAGCCCCAGCCTTCGCGATCCGCAAGCCGGCGGCGGCTGTCTTCAACCTTTCCGACTATGTCGCCGCCGGCATCATGGTGCAGGCGCAAGCCGACGTGCTGCAGGTCGCCGTCGAGAGACGAAAGAATATCCTGATCGCCGGCGGCACATCCACCGGCAAGACGACGCTGACGAACGCGCTGCTCGCCGAGGTGGCAAAGACCTCCGATCGCGTGGTTCTGATCGAGGATACGCGTGAGTTGCAATGCGCGGCACCCAACCTGGTCGCCATGCGGACCAAGGATGGTGTTGCTTCTCTTTCAGACCTGGTCAAGTCGTCGCTACGCCTGCGCCCAGATCGCATTCCAATTGGCGAGGTGCGCGGGGCGGAAGCCCTCGATCTCCTGAAGGCCTGGGGCACGGGACATCCCGGCGGCATCGGCACCATCCATGCCAATTCGGCTATCGGCGCACTGCGGCGGCTGGAGCAACTTGTGCAGGAAGCCGTCACCACCGTTCCCCGCGCGCTGATCGCCGACACGATCGACATCATTGCCGTGCTCTCCGGCCGCGGCTCTGCCCGTCGGCTTGCAGAGATCGCCCTGGTCGATGGACTGGATCCGGCCACCGGCGATTACCGAACCCTGAACGCGCAACTCCCCTCCCATACGCCACCGCTCTCGAAAGGAGACCAGTCGTGACTGTGCATGTACCGCCTGTCTTGCCCGTTTCGCGGGCATCCTCAGTTTTGCGTAGCGTCCGCGCCCGTCTCGCCGGTTCGACGGCGCTCACGACCATCATGCTGATGGCGGCGGCCGCGCCGGCACGCGCCTCCGGCTCCTCCATGCCGTGGGAGGAGCCGCTGGAACAGATCTTGGAAAGCGTCGAAGGTCCGGTCGCCAAGATCATCGCCGTTATCATCATTATCTCGACCGGTTTGGCACTGGCTTTCGGCGATACGTCGGGCGGCTTCCGACGTCTGATTCAAATCGTCTTCGGCCTGTCCATCGCCTTCGCTGCATCGAGCTTCTTCCTGTCCTTCTTCTCCTTTGGCGGTGGAGCGCTGATCGCATGAGGTTTCCAATCGAACAGGAAGAGGCCCGCGGCTTCCTCGCGCCGGTCCACCGGGCACTGACTGAACACATCCTGCTCGGCGGCGCGCCGCGCGCCGTGGCAATCGCCAACGGCACGCTGGCGGGTGCAATCGGCCTTGGTCTGCGCCTTTGGCTCGCCGGCCTGGTGATTTGGATGATCGGCCACCTGGCTGCGGTCTGGGCCGCACGGCGTGACGCGCAATTCGTCGATGTCGGCCGACGTCACCTTCGTTATCCGACCTATCTCCGCGTGTGAGGCCAGCCATGTTGAACCTCGCTGAATATCGTAAGAAGAACGCCAGTCTTGCCGACTTCCTGCCGTGGGCGGCGCTCATCGCACAGGGCATTGTGCTCAACAAGGACGGCAGCTTCCAGCGGTCCGCGCGTTTTCGTGGTCCCGATCTCGATAGCGCGACGCCGTCCGAACTGGTCGGCACTGCGGCACGGCTCAACGGTGCGCTGCGGCGTCTCGGTTCCGGCTGGGCGATCTTCGTCGAAGCACAGCGCAATCCCGCCACGGAATACCCGGAAAGCCTGTTCGCGGACAGTGGTTCCGCACTTCTCGACATTGAGCGCCGCGAGCAGTTCGAGGATGGCGGTTCGCTGTACGAGAGCAGTTATTTCCTCACCTTTGTCTGGCTGCCGCCGGCCGAGGAATCCGCCCGCATGGAAGGCTGGCTTTACGAGGGCCGTGAGCGGTCCGGCGTCGACCCACGTGAATTGCTGAAGAGCTTTGTCGATCGCACGGATAGGGTATTGCAACTGATAGAAGGTTTCGTGCCGGAAGCCGGTTGGCTCGACGATGCGGAAACGCTGACCTATCTGCATTCCACCATTTCGGCCAAGCGTCATCGCGTTCGGGTGCCGGAAACACCGATGCATCTCGATGCGTTGCTCGCCGATCAGCCGCTAACCGGCGGGCTGGAGCCACGTCTTGGTGATTTCCACCTGCGCACGCTGACGGTGATCGGTTTCCCGACCGCTACATTCCCCGGCATCCTCGATGATCTCAATCGATTGGCCTTTGTGTATCGCTGGTCGACACGCGCAATCATGCTCGACAAGACCGACGCCACCCGTCTGGTGACGAAAATCAGGCGACAGTGGTTCGCCAAGCGGAAGTCGATTGCCACCATCCTCAAGGAAGTGCTGACCAACGAGCAATCCGTTCTCCTGGATTCCGATGCCGCCAACAAGGCGGCCGATGCCGATGCCGCCCTTCAGGATCTCGGTTCGGATCGGATCGGTGAGGCCTATGTGACCGCGACCGTCACGGTCTGGGACGCCGACCCGCGCATTGCAGACGAGAAAATCCGCCTCGCGGAAAAGGTCATCCAATCGCATGACTTCACCTGCATCGTGGAAACTGTGAACGCCATCGAGGCGTGGATGGGCAGCATTCCGGGCCATGTCTATGCGAACGTGCGCCAGCCGCCGATCTCGACGCTGAACCTTGCGCATATGATGCCACTCTCGGCTGTCTGGGCCGGACCGGGCAAGGACGAACACCTCGACGCGCCGCCACTGTTTTATGCGAAAACCGAAGGAGCGACGCCGTTCCGCTTTTCGCTGCATGTCGGCGATGTCGGTCATACGATGGTGGTTGGTCCGACCGGTGCCGGCAAATCCGTCCTGCTCGCGCTGATGGCTCTACAGTTCCGGCGCTATGAAAGAAGTCAGGTATTCGCCTTCGACTTCGGCGGTTCAATCCGTGCCGCCACACTGGCCATGGGCGGTGATTGGCAGGACCTTGGCGGCTCGGTTTCGGACGACGCGGAGCTCCTCAATACCGTGTCGCTCCAGCCGCTCGCCGGTATTCACGAGACGCCAGAACGCGCTTGGGCGGCCGATTGGCTGGTGGATATCCTCGTCCGCGAAGGCGTGACGATCACCCCGGATGTCAAGGAACATCTGTGGACGGCGCTCACATCGCTCGCGTCCGCGCCCGTTGTGGAACGTACCATCACCGGCCTGACCGTGTTGCTGCAATCGTCGGCGCTGAAGCAGGCGCTCCGCCCATATTGTATCGGCGGCCCCTATGGCCGGCTGATCGACGCTGAAATGGAATGGATCGGCGAGGCATCTGTTCAGGCCTTCGAGACGGAAGGGCTGATTGGCACGGCGGCGGCGTCGGCCGTGCTCTCCTATCTTTTCCATCGCATCGAATCCCGCTTTGACGGCCGGCCTTCGCTGCTCATCATCGATGAAGGCTGGCGGGCGCTGGATAACGGTGGGTTTGCGGCCAAGATCAAGGAATGGCTGAAAACGCTGCGCAAGAAAAACGTCTCCGTCGCCTTTTCTTCGCAGTCGCTAACCGACATTGAAGCCTCACCGATTGCTCCGGTTATCGTCGAAAGCTGCCCGACGCGCATCTTCCTGGCCAATGAACGCGCCATCGAACCGCAGATCGCCGCGGTCTACCGCCAGTTCGGCCTTAACGACCGGCAGATCGAGATCGTCGCCCGCGCCGTGCCGAAGCGGGACTATTACTGCCAGTCCCGGCGCGGCAACCGCCTGTTCGAGCTCGGCCTCGGCTACATTGCCCTGACGCTGTGCGCCGCGTCCAACAAGGCCGCCCACTCGCTGATCGACGAACTGCTGCGTGACGGCGCGCGGCCGCATTTCCTCGAAGCCTGGCTTGAGGCCAATGGCCTCAGATGGGCTGCCGATCTCATTCCCGATCTCACCAATGTCGTCGGCCAGTCACCCGCCAACGATGATGGGCCGGTATCCGCTTTCCCATCAACCGAGGAGGATATTTCGTCATGAAGAACACTGCTATCAGCGGCACCTGTATCGGTCTGCTCGGCTGCACTGTCAGGGCGTCAGCCCTCCTACTTTCCGCGCTTCTGCCGCTCGCCACGGTTTCGCTCGATCCAAGACCCGCCGTCGCGCTGACCGTGTTTGATCCCAAGAATTACGGCGAAAACCTGCTGTCGGCAGCTCGTGCCTTGGAGCAGATCAACAATCAGGTGACATCGCTCGCCAATGAAGCACAGATGCTGATCAACCAGGCGAAGAACCTGACCAGCCTGCCGACCTCTATGCTGTCCGAGATCGAGGGGAATTTTTCCGAGATGAAAAGCCTGCTCGGAGAGGCCCAGCAGCTCGGCTATAACGTCCAGAATATCGAGGAGCAGTTTAACGCCGCCTATCGCGACTTTGCTTCCGGTAATCGATCTTCATCACAGCTCATCTCGTCCGCACGCCTGCGCTGGCAACAATCGGTTTCCGCCTTCGAGCACGCGCTGAAAGCAGGGGCAGTGGCCGTCGGCAATGTTGAGGGAACACGACAGCAGACCGGCGAACTGCTCGATGCCAGCCAGTCGGCGGTCGGCATGCTGCAGGCCACCCAGGCCAGCAACCAGTTGCTCGCTGTGCAGGCCAGGCAGATTTCGGATCTGACGGCTATGCTTGCCGCGCAGGGCCGAGCCGACGCGCTGGAGCAGGCTCGGCGGGCCGCGGCCGAGGAGCAGGCCCGTGAACAGTTCAGCCGCTTCATGGCCGGCACTGCCTACAGTTCGTCCAGTGTCCGCATGTTCCACGATTGAGGGAGCGGACGCATGGACCTGAAGATCGCCGCCCGGATGATCGCCGTCGTCGCCATCGGCGCGGGGCTGACCGCCGCAATTTCAGCCCTGCATCATGATAATGGCCCGGAGGATACCCCCTCTCTCCGCCTCCGCGATCCGGGCGGCGACCCTACCATCACCAGACTAGCCCGCTGCCGCGACATGGGAGTTGCCGCTCTGGACGATCCTTCATGCCGCAAGGCATGGGACGAAGCTCGCCGCCGCTTTTTCCGTACCGGCAACTCCGAGCCATCGGTCCTTCCAAAGCCTGGCCTCGACAAGGCGCCGCCGCCATGAACAATACCGGCATCATCGACCGCTTCCTCGAAACCTTCACTTCGTATATCGATTCCGGCTTCGGCCTGCTCGGTGGCGAGATCGCTTTCCTGACGTCGGCCCTGATCACCATCGACATCGTGCTTGCCGGCCTGTTCTGGGCCTGGGGCGCCGACGAGGACGTGCTGCAGCGGCTCGTGAAGAAGACGCTCTATATCGGCTTCTTCGCCTTCGTCATCGGCAACTTCAACGACCTCGCCCGCATCATCTTCGAAAGTTTCAGCGGGCTTGGCCTCAAGGCCGGGGGATCGTCGCTCTCCGGTTCCGAGCTTCTACAGCCGGGCCGCGTGGCGCAGGTCGGCATCGATGCCGGCAATCCGATCCTTGAGGCCGCCGGCGATCTTATGGGCTACATCAGCTTCTTCGAGAATTTCGTGCAGATCTTCGTGCTGATGGTCGCCTGGGTGATCGTACTGATCGCCTTCTTCGTCCTCGCCATCCAGATATTCGTCACCCTCATCGAGTTCAAACTGACGACGCTTGCGGGCTTCGTACTGATCCCCTTTGCACTTTTCAACAAGACTGCCTTTCTCGCCGAAAAAGTGCTCGGCAATATCGTCGCCTCTGGAGTGAAGATACTGGTTCTGGCGGTCATCGTCGGCATCGGCTCCGGCCTGTTCAGCGAGTTCACCGCCGGCTTTTCCGAGCAGCCGACGATCACCGAGGCCTTGTCTCTGGTGCTCGGCGCGCTTGCCTTGATGGGATTGTCGATCTTCGGTCCAGGCATCGCCACGGGGCTCGTCTCGGGCGCGCCGCAACTGGGGGCAGGTGCTGCGGTTGGAACGGGTCTTGCCGCCGCTGGCCTCGGAGCAGCCGGTTACATGGGAGCGCGCGCGGGTCTCGGCGCAGCCGCCGGCGCCATCGGCGGCGCGGCGCGGGGAGGGGCAGTACTCGCCGGTGGTGCCCGGACTGCCTACGGCCTCGCCGACGCTTCGGTGGGCAATACCGGAACGGGCGGCGAGGCTGCCGGCTTTGCCGGTGTGGCCCAGGCGGGTGCAGGCCTCGTCATGAACAAGGGCAGGGAGGTCGCGGCTCGTGCCACGGAAGCCATGCGCGCCAGCTATCGCACCGGGCAGTCGAGCGCATGGAAGGCGACAGGCGGCGGGAACGAACTCAATCCCGGCGGCGCCGATGTCGCCAATAATCCAACCACTGCGGGACAAGCGTCCGCCGTTTCCGGTCCTGGTGTCGCACCGTCCTCGCCCCCCGAATGGGCGCAGCGAATGAAGCGCGACAGCGCCGTCCATCACGGGGTCAGCACCGCCGCCCACACGGTCCGTTCCGGTGACCATGGCGGCGGCTCCATGTCCGTCTCCCTCAATCAGGATGATCGCCGATGAACATCTTTAAACGACCCTCCGTGCGTTACGCCCGCACCCCGGAGCCTGAGACCCCATACCAGAGGGCCGCAAAGGCCTGGGATGAGCGGATCGGATCGGCCCGGGTGCAGGCGAAGAACTGGCGGCTGATGGCCTTCGGTTCGCTCCTACTTGCCGGTGGCTTTGCTTCAGCGCTGGTTTGGCAATCGACACGCGGCACGGTCGTTCCCTGGGTGGTGCAGATCGACAAACTCGGAGAAGCGCAGGCTATTGCTCCCGCCGTCGCGGATTACAGACCCGCTGATCCGCAGATTGCCTGGCACCTCGCCCGTTTCATAGAGCAGGTCCGGAGCATTCCAGCGGATGCGGTGATCGTTCGGCAGAACTGGCTGCGCGCCTACGAGTTCACCACCGACCGCGGCGCTGTCGCGCTCAACGACCATGCCCGCGCCAACGACCCGTTCACCAAGGTCGGCAAGACGCAAATTTCCGTCGAGATCTCCAGCGTCATTCGAGCCTCGCCCGACAGCTTTCGCGTTGCCTGGACCGAAAGGCATTTCGAGAACGGCCAGCTCTCTACCACCGAACGATGGACGGCCATCCTGACCGTCGTGATCCAGCAACCGAGCACCGCCGATCGGCTGCGTGCCAATCCGCTCGGCGTCTACGTCAACGCAATCAACTGGTCGAAGGAGATGGGGTCATGAAACGGGCACACAGCAAAAGGGCGATGGTCCTGGCAGCGACGCTGATGTCGGCGACCACGCTTACCGGCTGCGCGAAGAAATATATTCCGCCGGAAATCGACTATGACGATGCGGCGCCGGCAGTGCTCAAAGCCGATCCGGTCGCGCCGGTGAAGGTCGTGGAAGTGCCGAAGACACTGCCGCTGCCCGGTCAGTTGAAACCGGTCGATGGCGGCAAGGCAAAACCGGAGCCGCCTGATCCGAAAGCCCGCATCAGCGCCGCCAACGAGGCGGCCCGCATGCAGCCCGTCCGCGACGGCTTCATCAATGCCGTGCAGGTCTATCCCTTCGCCATCGGCGCGCTCTATCAGGTCTATGCCGCGCCCGGCCAAGTGACGGACATCGCGTTGCAGCCGGGTGAACAGCTTGTCGGCTCCGGTCCCGTCGCCGCCGGCGACACGGTGCGCTGGATCATCGGCGATACCGAGAGCGGAACAGGCGAGGGCAGGCAGGTCCATATCCTGGTCAAGCCGACGCGGCCGGATCTTCAGACCAACCTCGTCGTCAATACCGATCGGCGGACCTATCATATGGAACTCCGCTCGACGGAGAAGACCTACATGGCCTCCGTCTCCTGGCAATATCCGGCCGATCAGTTGATTGCGTTGCGGCGGCAGAATGCCCGTGCGGCGGAGCAGCAGCCGGTCGCCAGCGGCGTCGACATCTCGAAGCTGAATTTCCGCTATCGCATCGAGGGCGACGGAGCGCCCTGGCGGCCCCTGAGGGCGTTCGACGATGGTTCGAAGGTTTATATCGAATTCCCGTCCGGCATCGGTCAGGGCGAGATGCCGCCACTCTTCGTCATCGGCCCCTCCGGCAATTCGGAACTGATGAATTATCGCGCCCGTCAGAACTATTATGTGGTCGACCGCCTCTTCGCCGCCGCGGAATTGCGCCTTGGCGATAAGGATTCACAGCGCCGCGTCCGTATCGTTCGTACCGACGGCCGGCCTGCAGCCGTGAAGCGCGCCGGGCTGTTCTCGCGAGGTAGCGACCGATGACGGATGCTCATGATCTCAAGGCGCAGTTCCGGTTGCGCCCCGATCCGCCGCGCGTCACCCGCCTTTCCCGAAAAGTCCTGATCGGCCTCGGCGGCGTGGCGAGCCTCGCCGTTGCCGGGGCATTGTTCTGGGCGCTCGATACGAACCGGCGTTCCGGTAGGTCTCCAAGTGAGCTCTACAACACGGAAAATCGCACGCCGGCCGAGGGGCTCGCGGGCCTGCCGAAGGACTATACGAACATCCCGAAGCTGGGACCGGCACTGCCGGGTGATCTCGGCCGGCCGATCCTGCGGGCGCAGGAGGAGGGCAAGCCCGTGGTGCCTCCGGCGATCCAAACGCCGCAGGCCGATCCGGAAGAGCAGCGCCGCCTAGCCGAAGTCGAGGCTGCCCGGATCGCGAAACTCTTCACTGAGAGTCGCGGTGAGCGGACGCATGACGGCCAAGCCGTTAGCCTGAGGAGCGGCAACATCGATCCCGCTACGGACCTTCCGCTTCCGGCTGAGACACCGTCGCTCGATCCGGGTTCCGCGCAAAACATGCAGGATCGCAAGCTTGCCTTCGCCAACGCTGAAGCCGACAGGCGTACTGTCAGTCCCGACCGAGTGCAGGGGAAAGCCTCGCCCTATGTGGTGCAAGCCGGCACCGTCATCCCGGCGGCCCTCATCACCGGCATCAAATCGGACCTGCCCGGCCAGATCACCGCGCAGGTGACGGAGCACGTTTACGACACGCCGACCGGGACGCATCTGCTCATTCCGCAGGGCTCGCGTCTGATCGGGCAGTATGACAGTCAGGTCGCTTTCGGCCAGTCGCGGGTTTTGTTGGTCTGGAGCCGGCTCATCATGCCGGATGGGACGTCCATTGTCCTCGAACGCTTACAGGGCACGGATCCGCAAGGATTTGCCGGCTTGGAGGATGAAGTTGATCACCATTGGGGACAGCTCTTCCGGGCGGCCGCTCTTTCGACACTGCTCGGCATTGGCGCCGAGCTTTCCACGGACGATGAAAGCGAGATCGCCAGGGCCATCCGTGAAAGCGCGCAGGACAGCGCCTCCGATATCGGTCAGCAGATTGTGCGCAGGCAACTCAACATCCAGCCTACGCTGACAGTTCGGCCAGGCTTTCCGGTTCGAGTCGCCGTCAACCGTGATCTCATTATGCGGCCCTACGGGGCCGTGAAGGAGCCGTCATGACCAAGTTAAAGCTCTCCGTCATTCCCGATGACCGTCCGGTCAAAGTGACCGTCGAACTGCCCGCAACAGTGTTTCGGGATTTGCAGGCTTATGCGGCGATCCTTGCCGCGACCGCCGGTGAGGCCGAACCGCCGCAGCCGGCAAAGCTGATTGCGCCGATGCTCCAGAGGTTCATGGCGACCGACAAAGGATTCAAAACGGCAAGAAATCGGCTGCCATAACCTGGTCGATAGGCGCGCTCTGCATCCCCTGCGGTTCAGCTTGATCAGGGCTATAGGGGAAGAGCAAGTTGAGGCTGCGATTGATCCGCACCACGCTCGAGCGAAGAAAGGGTGACGCCGAGAAGGCGGATGCCTTTCCTTACGGGAAAGATCGGCTGTAGCAGGAGTCCGACGATCTCCTCCAGATCCGAAATCGACGACAGCGTCGCCGGCACGGTCTTACTGCGGGTGATCTGCTGGAAATCGGAATACTTGACCTTCAGAGTGACTGTCTTGGCGCCGATGTTATTCGCCTCGCAATAGCTCCAGACCTTCTCGATCAGAGACTGGATGCCGTCGCGTGCCGGGTCATAGGCATGAACGTCCTCGGCAAAGGTGTCCTCGGCGCCGACAGACTTGCGCACCCGGTCCGGCTTGACCTCGCGATTGTCGATGCCCCTGGCAATGCCATAGAAATACGGCCCAGACTTGCCGAAATGCTCGATCAGGAAGTCGAGCTCCTTTCCGAACAGATCGGCACCAGTCTCGATGCCGAGACGGTGCATTTTTTCGGCGGTCGCCGGGCCCACGCCATGAAACTTCTTCACCGGCAGACCCTGCACGAAGGCTGGACCATTCTTCGGCGTGATCACCGCCTGGCCGTTCGGCTTGTTGAGATCGCTCGCCATCTTCGCCAGGAACTTGTTGTAGCTGACGCCGGCAGAAGCATTCAGGCCGGTCACTGCCTTGATCTTCGCTCGGATTTCTGTGGCGATTTCTGTTGCGATCTCCATGCCCTTCAGGTTCTCCGTCACGTCGAGATAGGCCTCGTCGAGCGACAGCGGCTCGATCATCGGCGTGTATTCCGCGAAGATCTCGCGGATCTGCATGGAGATGGAACGGTAGACGTCGAAGCGCGGCCGGACGAAGATCAGATCGGGGCATTTGCGCTTGGCGGTGACGGACGGCATGGCTGAATGAACGCCGAACTTACGCGCCTCATAACTGGCGGCAGCCACGACACCGCGGGCGGCCGAGCCGCCGACGGCCACCGGCTTTCCGCGGAGTTCCGGATTATCGCGCTGCTCGACCGAGGCGTAGAAAGCATCCATGTCCACATGGATGATCTTGCGCGGCCGGTCGGCGTAGGTGTCTCCCATCACTTAAGCCTTCATCAGGAAGATCGCTCTTCCAGCAAACATGGGAAATAGGCACCGCATTTGTCACCATCGACTGTGTTCATCCTTTGGCATCCGACAGCCATGCGCCGGCGGATTTCGGCAAAGCTGACGCCGGCGCCAAAGGCCTTCACCAACTGCTTGCGATCATGTGCCCCATGCCGTTGGCAGATGCGGCAGTCGAGCTCGATCACAGGGCTGCGTACATCTCGCAGGATTGGAACGCTGTCATCGACCATTTTACGTCTCGACATCCAAAAAAATCTTCCCCGGTCATGGTCCTGAATCCGCTCGCTGAATCGGCGATTCACTCAAGCGAGTTCTGACGCCGATGCTCACATGCGCATTGACTCACTTATATCTTGAGAACAAATACAGAACATAATTGTTTCTCTCAAGCCAATAACGCTTCCCGCGAAGAAGGAGACCATGGGCCAGTCCGCCTCCAATTCCGTTCTTTCGGAACTGCGCGAGCGCATCGCACACCTGGAAGGCGCTGTCGGTCGCCAGAAGATCGTCCTGCCGTTCGGCGTTGCCGACATCGACGACTGTCTTCCAGGAGGCGGTCTCGCCTTTGGCGCCATTCACGAGGTGGCGGGCGGCGGCAACGGTGCAGTGGATGGGGCTGCGGCAGCACTCTTCGTCGGCGGCATCGCGGCAAGGACCAGGGGCAAGGTGGTCTGGTGTTTCACGCGCGCCGACCTGTTCGCACCCGCTCTGGCGCAGGTGGGCTTGCATCCGGACCGGGTAATCTATGTCGAGGCCGGCTGTGAGGAGGATGTGCTCGCAAGCTTCGAGGAGGCTCTGCGCTACGGCGGCCTCGGCGCCGTCGTCGCCGAACTGGTGCGCCTGCCGATGGTCGCTTCGCGCCGGCTGCAGCTCGCCGCCGAAAGCTCCGGCACGATCGGGCTTGCGATCCGGCGGTGGCGCCGCCAGACGGAAGCATCGGATTTCGGGATGCCGACGGCGGCGGTGACGCGATGGCGTGTCTCTGTCCTGCCGTCCGAGCCGCTTCCGGTTCCGGGCGTCGGCCGCGGACGCTGGCTCGCTGAGCTGATGCGGGTGAGGGCAGGGGAGCGCGCGGAATTTGTCATAGGTGCATGTGATGGCCAGGGTCGTATCTGTCTTTCTTCCGACACTGCCGACGGATCGGATAAGACGCGCCGATCCTTCGCTGCCGGCTGACAAGCCGCTTGTCGTCGTCGCCAGAAGCGGCTCGAAGCGGTGGATTGCCGCCGCTGATGCCGCCGCCGCCAAGCTCGGCCTGCATGTCGGTATGCCGGCGGCCAAGGCGCAGGCGCTCGTTCAGGGCCTGATGCTCGTTGATGCGGATCCATGTGCCGACAGCGACATCTTGGAGCGGCTCTCGCTTTGGGCGCTGAAGCAATATTCGCCGGTCGTCGCGATGGATCCGCCGGACGGTATCGTCATGGATACGGAAGGTGCCGATCATCTGCAGGGCGGCGAGGAAATGATGCTCTCCGGCCTGGTCAACCGTTTCCGCGCCAAAGGACTGACTGCCCGCGCAGCGGTCGCCGATAGCTGGGGTGCGGCCCATGCGCTGGCGCGGGCGACCCGTCGCGAGACGATCATCGTGCCGCCCGGAAAGATTGCCCAGGCCGTGGAGTGCTTGCCGATTTCATCCTTGCGCCTGCCGGCGGAAACCGTCGCCAACCTTCGCATCCTGGGCTTCGCCACCGTCGGGGAATTGGCTGCTACACCGCGCGCGCCGTTGGTGCTGCGCTTTGGCCCGGAAATCACCCGCCGCCTCGATCAGATGTATGGCCGCCTGGCCGAGCCGATCGACCCGATCCGGCCTGCCGAACTCGTGGAGGTGCATCGCTCCTTCGCCGAACCGATCGGGGCTGCGGAAACCATCGAAAAATACATCACCCGCCTTGTCCGGCAGCTTTGCCTGGAGCTTCAGAAGCATGGGCTCGGCGTCCGGCGTGCCGATCTCGTCGCCCATCGCGTCGACAACACGATTCAGGCGCTTCGAGCCGGGACGGCCAAGCCGGTCCGTGATGCCGCCTGGCTGACAAAGCTGTTCAAGGACCGCATCGAGAAGATCGAACCCGGTTTCGGCATCGAGAAGCTGACGCTCGCCGCCATCATGGTCGAACCGCTGGCGGAAAAGCAGAATGCCTCCTCGCTCATCGAGGAGGAAGCCAAGGACGTCACGCCGCTGATCGACATCCTCGGCAATCGCGGCGGCCAGAGGATCTATCGTGTCGCGCCGGTGGCGAGTGACGTGCCGGAACGCAGCATCCGGCTGATTGCGCCAACGGCCGAAGAAAAGGGAGAAACGTGGCCGTCGCAATGGCAGCGGCCGCCGCGGCTACTTGCCAGGCCCGAGCTGATCGACGTGATTGCATTGCTGCCGGACCATCCGCCGGTCTCAATCACCTGGCGGAGCAGACGCTATCGGGTTGTTCGCGCCGACGGGCCGGAGCGCATCTTCGGCGAATGGTGGCTGAGGCGGTCGGAGTTTCTGGCGGTCAGGGACTATTTTATCGTCGAAAGCGAGAGCGGCGAACGCTTCTGGATCTTTCGTTCGGGCGATGGCGTCGATGCCGGAACCGGGTCGCACAAGTGGTACCTTCACGGGCTTTTTGCATGAAATACGCCGAGCTCCAGGTCACGACGCATTTTTCGTTTCTGAGGGGCGCCTCCTCGGCCGAGGAACTGTTCGCCACCGCCAAGCTGATGGGCATCCAGGCCCTAGGCATCGTCGATCGCAACAGTTTGGCCGGGGTCGTGCGCGCATTGGAAGCCTCATGGGCGACTGGCCTTCGCCTCGTCGTGGGCTGCCGGCTGGATCTGGCCGATGGCATGTCGATCCTCGTCTATCCGACCGATCGTGCCGCCTATTCGCGTTTGACGCGGTTGCTGACGCTTGGAAAGGGCAGGGGCGGCAAGGCGAACTGCATCCTGCATCTCGACGATGTCGCACATTATGCCGAAGGCCTGATCGGCATCCTTGTGCCGGACTTGGCCAACGAGACCTGCGCCATGCAGCTCAGGAAGATGGCCGAAATCTTCGGCGATCGCGCCTACATGTCGCTGTGTCTGCGGCGGCGTCCGAACGACCAGCTGCGGCTGCACACGCTTTCCAACATGGCAGCCCGCTACCGGGTCAGGACCGTCGTCACCAACGATGTATTGTTCCACGAGCCGTCGCGCCGGCAGCTTCAGGATATCGTGACCTGTGTTCGCGAGAAGACGACCATCGATTCCGTCGGCTTCGATCGCGAACGTTTCGCCGATCGACATCTGAAGCCGCCGGAGGAGATGGCCCGCCTGTTCCCCCGCTATCCCGAGGCCTTGGCCCGCACGATGGAGATCGTAAGGCGCTGCACGTTTTCGCTCGAGGAACTGGTCTACCAGTATCCCGAGGAGGCTCTCGTCCCCGGCATGACCGCCCAGCAGTCCTTGGAGCATTATACCTGGGAGGGCGGGAAGACCCGCTACCCGGAAGGCCTGCCGGCGCATGTCGAACAGACGATCCGCCATGAACTCTCCCTGATCGAGACGATGAAATACGCCCCCTATTTTCTCACGGTCTTTTCGATCGTCCGTTTTGCCCGCTCGCAAGGCATTCTCTGCCAGGGCCGCGGATCGGCGGCGAACAGTGCCGTCTGTTATGTCCTCGGCATCACCTCGATCAATCCCGAAACCAATGATCTGCTCTTCGAACGGTTTGTCAGCCAGGAACGCGACGAGCCTCCCGACATCGACGTCGATTTTGAGCACGAAAGGCGCGAAGAGGTCATCCAGTGGATCTATAAGACCTATGGCCGCGATAAGGCGGCGCTCTGCACTACGGTGACGCGCTATCGTGCAAAAGGCGCCATCCGCGATGTCGGCAAGGCCTTTGGTCTGTCGGAGGACCTGATCAAAGCGCTGTCTTCGGGCATCTGGTCCTGGTCGGAAGAGGTCGGCGAGAAGCAGGTCCGCGACCTCGGGCTCAATCCGGAGGATTACCGGCTGGCGCTGACCCTGCAGCTGGCGCAGCAGCTGATGGGCGCGCCACGGCATCTGGGGCAGCATCCGGGCGGTTTTGTCCTGACCCACGATCGACTGGATCACCTGGTGCCGATCGAACCGGCGAGCATGCCGGACAGATATGTCATTGAATGGGACAAGGATGACGTGGAGGCTCTGAAAATGATGAAGGTCGACGTGCTGGCTCTCGGCATGCTCACCTGCATGGCCAAGGCATTTGCGCTGCTGGAGCAGGAGAAGAATATCCCACTCGACCTGGCGTCCATCCCGCAGGAGGATGCCGCCACCTACGCGATGATCCGCAAGGCCGATACGCTCGGAACGTTCCAGATCGAGAGCCGGGCGCAGATGGCAATGCTGCCGCGCATGAAGCCGCAGACATTTTATGATCTCGTCATCCAGGTGGCGATCGTCCGTCCGGGGCCGATCCAAGGCGACATGGTTCATCCATACCTCCGTCGCCGCGAGGGCAAAGAGCCCATCGACTATCCGACGCCGGAACTGGAGGCGGTGCTAAGAAAGACCCTTGGTGTGCCCTTGTTCCAGGAGAGCGCCATGAAGGTGGCGATGGTCTGCGCCGGATTCTCCGCCGGCGAGGCGGATCAACTGCGCCGCGCCATGGCGACGTTCAAGTTCACCGGCGGCGTCAGCAACTTCAAGGACAAGCTCGTGTCCGGCATGATCCTGAACGGCTATTCGCCGGAATTCGCCGAGAGGACGTTTGGGCAGTTGGAGGGATTCGGGTCCTACGGGTTCCCGGAGAGCCACGCCGCCTCCTTCGCGCTGATAGCCTATGCCAGCAACTATGTGAAATGCCACTATCCCGACGTCTTCTGCGCGGCGCTATTGAATGCGCAGCCGATGGGTTTCTACATGCCGGCGCAGATCGTCGCCGATGCGAAAAAGCATGGCGTCGAGGTCCGCCCTGTCTGCATCAACAGGTCCCGATGGGACTGCACGCTGGAGCCGATCGAAGGTTCGGATCGGCATGCCGTGCGGCTGGGCATGCGGTTGGTGAAAGGTCTGCCGGTCGCCGATGCTGCCCGGATCGCCGCTGCCCGGACCGATGAGCCGTTCCCTTCCATCGACGACATGTGGCGCCGCTGCGGTGTTCCGACCGCCTCGCTCGTGAAGCTGGCCGAGGCGGATGCCTTCCGCTTTTCCCTCGGCCTTGAACGGCGCGATGCGCTCTGGGCGATCGAAGCGCTGCGCGACGAGCCGCTTCCCCTGTTTGCCGCGGCTGCCGAGCGGGAAGCGCGCGCGATCGCCGAGCAGCAGGAGCCGGAGGTGATACTTCGGCAGATGACCGAAGGGCACAATGTCGTGGAGGACTACAGCCACACCGGACTGACGCTCAGGCATCACCCGCTAAGCTTCCTGCGCCAGGATCTGGTCCGCAGGAGGATCGTGACCTGCACGGAAGCGATGACGGCCCGCGACGGCCAATGGCTGATGGCCGCCGGCTTGGTGCTGGTCCGTCAGATGCCCGGCTCCGCCAAGGGCGTCGTGTTCGTGACAATCGAGGACGAAACTGGGGTGGCGAATGTCGTCGTCTGGCCAAAACTGTTCGAGCGGTCGCGCCGGGTTCTGCTCGGATCCAGCATGCTGGCGATCAATGGCAGAATTCAGCGGGAAGGGGAGGTGGTTCACCTCATAGCCCAGCAGCTGTTCGATCTATCCAGCGATCTGGCGCGTCTCGCAGATCACGACAGCCTCTTTGCTCCGCCGACTGGACGGGGCGACGAGTTCTCGCATGGTGCCCCAGACCGGCCGGATCCAAGAGGAGCGTCAATCGCCATCAAGGCCCGAGACATGTTCGAGCCTGATCGCCATATCGACACGTTGAAGGTGAAGAGCCGGAATTTTCAGTGAGTTATAACGACTGCACCCACCACTCCGGTCATAAGGTAAGCTGTACCGACCCCACCACGAAAGCTGACATTTTGGTGGGTTGGAAAGGCTGCATGTTTACGGCAACCGCGATCATCGAGCAAGCGCACGTTGTAACCGCAAACTGGAGCGGGATTCTGACACGCATCAATTTCCTTCCGCCCTATCTGTCATGGTTAGTCGAAGGCGTTTGAAACTGCTGCGGCGCATCCTCGATAGGATATTATTGTGCTTCGCAACGCAACTTCCTGTGCGTTACGTGTGATTATACACTTCGCCGTCTTCCAGAGGCTGCGGCGTCAGCTACCTTGCTCGACTACACGCGAACTCATTTCCCAAGAGGTCAGATGTCAAAAGATACCTACAGAATCCTTGTCCAGCAGATGACCGAGGATCGGGCAAAAGACGCAGGATTGAAGGATGTCACCAAAGCTTGGGAACTGGTGGTCAACGCTCTAATCATGGCGCCCTACGATTTGAGCGTGGATGAAATTGAAGCCGGCATCACCGATGGTGGAGCGGACGGCCAGATAGATGCCATGTACGTCATCGTGAATGGCATGGTTTTGAGCGAGGAATCGCTCGAAAGCAAGACCGTGCCTGAAAAAGGTCCGCTTGAAATTGATATCGTTATTATCCAGTCCAAATACACCGAGAGCTTTGAGGAAAATCCGCTGAAATCCGTACGAGCGACGGTGCGAGACCTTTTCAGCCTGTCAAAGGACTACTCGGCGATAGAGTTCAAAGAGTACAACTCAAGCGTCCAGTCGAAGTTTGCGCTGGCTAGGTTTGCAGTCCTGTCGTCTTCAGGTCGTGCGGCGACGATCAAATGCCGTGTCTACTACGCGACCAAGGGCAGCAACGCGAGCGTTCACAGCTCCGTCCTCGCGACCGGCACGACCTTGATACAGGAGCTTGGAACATCCGCTGCTACCAAGGACGCGGAGATCATTTATCTTGGAGCAGAGCAGGTTATAGATCTGTCCAGGATGCCTCAAATCCATGTCCGACAGCTTGCCTTTCAAGAGCAGCTATCCCACGACGAGAACTCCTTTGCCTGCCTAGTACCCATCGATGGGATAATGAGCTTCCTGAGTGATAGCTCCGGCAACCTCATCAGGTCCCTCTTTGACGCAAACGTCCGCGACTTCCTCGGCACGACGACCGACGTCAATGAGGGCATATTTCAGACGCTCGAAACTCTCGGTGACGAGGACTTCTGGTGGTACAATAACGGCGTCACTCTTGTTGCCGATGCGGTCGATCCTAAAGGTAAGCACCTTGCGCTGACCGACCCCCTTTTGGTCAACGGTCTTCAGACTTGCAACGTCATCCACGCGTTCATGTCGTCGCCGGAGGTTTCCAGTGAGGCGAAGAAGCACATAGGCGAGAAGCGGATTCTCGTTCGCATCATCAAGCCGACGTCCGATGCCGTGAGAGACGGGATCATTCGAGCTACTAACAGCCAAACACACATTCCTAAGCCCTATCTTCGGGGCATGGACCGTGTTCACCGCAATATTGAGGACTTCTTCCGCAAACATGGTCTTTTCTACGAGCGCCGCAAGAACCAATATCGAAACGAAGAGAAGCCGCGCTCTTCCATCGTCACACTTACAGAGATGTCGCAGTCCCTCGTAGCTGCTCTTCTGTTCAGAGGTGGCGATGCGCGTGGTCGGCCGACAACTCTAATCAATGACGACAAGGACTACCAGACGCTCTTTTCTGAAAGCTATCCCCTCGACACGTTCCTCGCAGTCATTCGGGCGAAGCGGGAAATCATGAACATCCTCACGTCCATCGAGCCGCCGCGAGGTGCGGGCTTCCGGAACAATGTCGTGTGGCATGCCTTAGCGTTCGTGTCCGGCGTGTATTTTCATAATACCAAGCATGCTGCATCGGGTTGGGCTACTCTAAAGATCGATGCGGAATGGCTGCCGAAGGCTGTTGCTTATGTTGTCGAGCAATTTGACAACGAAGGCGGAACAGACGGGGTTGCAAAATCACCGGGATTTCAGGAAACAATCGCAGCCGCAGCGGCCAGCCTTCGCTCCCCGCCAATCCCCGAACCCCATCAACCAGATATTTCGGCGAGCGAAACGTTGTTTAAGGCACCCTAGCCCGGGCCGCACATTCAGGCTCCTACTCGGCATTAAGCAGTCAGAGAGCGCACCATCCTCCTGAGGTTCGCGTACGCGCATGACGCAATAGTAAGCCAAGTCAGAAGCATCGAGTAACGATCGACAAAGATAGTATTTGCGGGTGTGAACAGCCGTGCAAAAAGCTTGGCTCACAAGCATCTCACAAATGAAATAAAACTGTCACAAAACTGTTATGTAGTCCCTATAGAGGGGAGCCGACGCCAAAGCGTCAAACCGAATTCCAAGGGAGAAATTCCATGAAGAAGTATCTAGGAAGCTGCGCAGTCGTCGCAATCCTCCTGAGCACCGCAGGCGTCGCATCTGCCCGCGATCAGATCAAGATCGTCGGCTCCTCCACCGTATTCCCCTATACCCAGGCTGTTGCCGAAGAATTCGCGAACAAGACCGGCAAGCCTGCTCCGGTCGTTGAATCCACCGGCACGGGCGGCGGCTTCAAGGCGTTCTGCGGCGGCGTCGGCGAAGACTTTGCGGACATCACCGGTGCTTCGCGCGCGATCAAGGATTCCGAGGTGAAGCTCTGCGCCGACAACGGCGTGACCGACATCACCGAAGCCCTGATCGGCTACGACGGGCTCTCGATCGCCGTCTCCCGTAAGAACGAGACGGACTGGAATCTTACCAAGGCACAGATCTTCCAGGCTCTCGCTGCCGAGCTTCCGGACGGCAAGGGCGGACTCGTCGCGAACAAGAACAAGAAGTGGTCCGACATCGATGCGTCCCTTCCGGACGTGAACATCGTCGCCTTCGGCCCCCCGCCGACCTCCGGCACCCGCGATGCCTTTGTCGAGCTCGTCATGCATGAAGGCTGCGCCGACACAGCCGGCATGGATGCCGTGAAGGCCGCCGACGAGAAGAAGTACACGGAAGCCTGCTCGCGCATGCGCCAGGACGGCCCGTTCATCGAAGCCGGCGAGAACGACAACCTGATCGTCCAGCGTCTTGAATCCGACCCGAATGCCGTCGGCATCTTCGGCTACTCGTTCCTCTACGAGAACGAAGACAAGCTCAAGGACATCAAGGTCGAAGGCGTGGAAGCAAGCTTCGAGACCATCAAGGACGGTTCCTATCCGGTTTCGCGCCCGCTGTTCGTCTACATCAAGAACGCCCACCGCGACGTCATCCCGGGCATGAAGGAATTCCTCGAGGAATACACCTCGGAAGCCTCCATGGGCGATGACGGCTATCTCGCAGAGCGCGGCCTGACCCCGCTCGACGCTGACAAGCGCGCGGAAGTCGAGAAGGCTGTCCTGGAAGCCAAGAAGCTCGGTTCCTAATCCGAGCAGCCATCGGCCGTCCGCACTGTGTGGGCGGCCTTTTCCGTCTCCGGGGGCAACATGTCGGGATATCTAATTCTCTTTCTGGCCGCCATGGCCTTGATTGTGAGCTACTTCGGCGTGTTTCGCGCCAGTAGAGCGGCGACACCTGCGGGCGCGGTCCGCCTGAAGCAGCATTCGCGTCCGATCTACCACGGCCTGAACGCTGCGATCTGGACGGCAGTGCCTGCCTTCATCTTCCTGCTTCTCTGGCTGATGTTCCAGAACAGCGTGATGAACCAGCTCGTCATCGCTTCCTTTCCAGGCGCGGAGGCAATGGACGCCGCCGCCAAGAGCCTGCAGATGAGTGAGATAAGGCAGGTCGCGGCGGGCAATCTCTTCCGCCAGCCCACCCCGGAAGTGGCCGCAGCCGCCGAGCATCTCCGATCTCTGCAGTCGACATCGATGTATCTGATGGCCGCGCTCACCTGCTGCATTGCGGCCGTCGGTGCATTTCTCGGGTTCAAGGTCATCAGCCCCCGATACCGCGCCCGCCATAGCGTCGAAACCGCGGTCACCGTCTTCATGATGTTCTCGTCTCTGGTCGCGATCATCATCACCGTCGGCATCGTTGGCTCGCTTGTCTTCGAGGCGCTGCATTTCTTCGCGCGGGTGCCTGTCACGGAATTCCTGTTCGGCCTGCGCTGGGAACCTCAGATCGCTATCCGTGCCGACCAGGTTGCAGGGCAGGGCGCTTTCGGTGTTCTTCCGGTCCTATACGGAACTTTCCTCATCTCCGCCATCGCGATGCTGGTCGCTGTTCCGACGGGCATCCTTTCCGCCGTGTACCTGACTGAGTACGCGCATCCTGGCTTCCGGGCAGTCGTGAAGCCGATGCTCGAGATCCTCGCCGGCGTCCCGACCGTGGTCTACGGCTTCTTCGCTGTCCTGACTGTCGCTCCGGCCATTAGGGATCTCGGTAATGCCGTCGGCATCCCCTCGTCGCCGAACAGCGCGCTGGCGACGGGTTTGGTCATGGGCGTCATGATCATCCCGTTCATATCTTCGCTCTCAGACGACGCGTTCGCGGCTGTGCCACGTGCGATGCGTGACGGTTCGCTAGCCCTTGGCGCGACGAAGGGCGAGACCATCCGCAAAGTGCTCCTCCCGGCGGCGCTTCCGGGCATCATCGGCGGGGTGCTCCTCGCGCTCAGCCGCGCAGTCGGAGAGACGATGATCGTGGTGATGGCCGCCGGCCTCATCGCCAAGATCACGGCCAACCCGTTCGATGCCGTCACCACCGTGACGGTGCAGATCGTCACCCTTCTGATCGGCGACTCCGAGTTTGACAACCCGAAGACGCTCGCGGCCTTCGCACTCGGCCTGGTACTGTTCGTCATCACGCTCTGCCTGAACCTGATTGCATTGCGCACGGTCCGCAAGTACCGGGAGAAATACTGATGTCCACGATCGAAATCGAAGCAGTCGACAGCCAGCGCGTCAACTGGCACTCGGACGAGATGAAGGCGCGGCGGAAATCCCGCTACGCGGCCGAGCGCCGCCTCAAGGCCTACGGGATGACCGCGATCATCTTCGCTCTCGGGTTCCTCGCCTTCCTGATCAGTTCGCTCGTCTACACTGGCCACAAGGCTTTCACTCAGACGGTGGCGACCGTCTCCATCGATCTCAGCGCCGCCGAGATCGACCGCAGCAATCTGATGGATGCCAACTGGCGCGACATTGTCCGTGATGCGCTTCGCGCCCAGGTCCCCGATCTCACGCGCCGACAGGAGCGCGCCTATTTCGACCTCTTCACGTCGTCCGCACCATTCCTGGTCCGCGACACCGTGATCAAGGAACCGTCACGGCTCGACGGCACAAGCTCCTTCACCATCCCGATGTCCGACCGGGCGGATCAGCTCGCGAAGGGCGAGATCAGCCGCGACACGCCGGAAGATCAGCGCAGGATCAGCGACGAGCAGATCGGCATGTACGACCAGCTCGTTTCGAAGGGTCTGATCTCCAGTCCTTTCAACTGGGGCCTGTTCCTCAACGCCGACAGCCGCTTCCCGGAATTGGCTGGCCTCGCAGGCGCTATCTCGGGATCGTTCTGGTCGCTGCTGGTCTGCTTCGCGATCAGCTTCCCGATCGGGATCGCGGCCGCGATCTATCTCGAGGAATTCGCGCCGAAGAACCGTCTTACCGACCTCATCGAGATCAACATCAACAACCTAGCGGCCGTCCCCTCCGTGGTATTCGGTCTGCTCGGGCTGGCGGTGTTCCTGAACGGCTTCGGCCTTCCCCGATCGGCTCCGCTGGTTGGCGGTCTGGTGTTGTCCCTGATGACGCTGCCGACGCTTATCATCGTCACACGCGTCTCGCTCAAGGCCGTGCCGTCGTCTATTCGCGAGGCCGCGCTCGGGGTCGGGGCTTCCAAGCACGAGATGATCTTCCATCACGTGCTTGCGCTGGCCATGCCCACTATCATGACGGGGGCGATCATCTCGCTTGCGCGTGCACTCGGCGAGACGGCGCCGCTGCTGCTGATAGGCATGAACGCGTTCATCACCAGCCCGCCGGACGGAATCTTCGCGGCGTCGACGGCTCTTCCGAGCCAGATCTATATCTGGGCGGACAGCCCGGAGCGTGGCTTCGTTTCCAGGACGTCCGCCGCGATCCTCGTACTCCTGGGATTCCTGATCGTAATGAACGCAATCGCCATTTTCCTCAGGCAGCGCTTCGAGCGCCGTTGGTAAAGGAGCCGGGGTCATGAACATGATGTCAGAAGCAGCAGTTGAGAAGGCGCTGGACCAGAAGATGAACGAAACCGCTTACAAGATGGTCGGCAGGGACGTGTCGGTCTATTACGGCGAGAAGCGCGCGCTTTTCGACGTGAACCTGAACGTCCGGGAAAATACGGTGACGGCGCTGATCGGTCCTTCCGGTTGCGGCAAGTCCACCTTCCTGCGCTGCCTCAACCGCATGAACGATACGATCGAGAGCTGCCGGGTGACTGGCAAGATCACCCTCGACGAAGACGACATCTACGATCCGCAGATTGATGTCGTCGAGTTGCGCGCCCGCGTCGGCATGGTCTTCCAGAAGCCCAACCCGTTCCCGAAGTCGATCTACGACAATATCGCTTACGGCCCGAAGATCCATGGCCTTGCCAGAAACAAGGCTGATCTCGACCAGATCGTCGAAAGCAGCCTGCAGAAGGCGGGCCTCTGGTCGGAGGTGAAGGACCGCCTGCACGAATCCGGCACGGGTCTTTCGGGCGGCCAGCAGCAGCGCCTCTGCATCGCTCGCGCGGTTGCGGTTTCGCCGGAAGTCATCCTCATGGACGAGCCCTGTTCGGCGCTCGACCCGATCGCGACCGCCAAGGTCGAGGAGTTGATCCACGAGCTGAGGTCCAACTTCAGCATCGTCATTGTGACGCACTCCATGCAGCAGGCCGCCCGCGTTTCTCAGCGCACGGCCATGTTCCACCTTGGCCATCTGGTCGAGGAGAACGATACCGACAAGATGTTCACCAATCCGGACGACCAGCGTACCCAGGATTACATCATGGGCCGCTTCGGCTGATCCTTGCGCATCGACAGGACGTTTGGAAACAGGAAGGAACGATACGATGGCATCGACACACATAATGTCGGCCTATGACGAAGAGCTGAAATATCTGGGCCGCCGCATCTCCGAAATGGGCGGTCTTGCCGAGCAGATGTGCGCGGATGCCGTCCGGGCGCTCGTCAATTCCGATACCGCGCTCGCTCAGAAGGTCATCTCGGACGACGTGATCCTGGATCACGCCGAGCGGGAGATCCAGGACAAGGCGATCGTCACGATCGCCAAGCGCCAGCCGATGGCGTCCGACCTGCGCGAGATCGTTGGTACCCTGCGCATCGCCGCCGACCTGGAGCGCGTCGGCGACCTCGGCAAGAACACGGCCAAGCGGGTCATCGCAGTGCAGGGCACCGGCGTGCCGCGCAAGCTTGCCCGCGGCATCGAGCACCTTTCCGATCTCGCGCTCGTCCAGTTGAAGGAAGTGCTCGACGTCTTCTCCAACCGATCGGCTCAGAAGGCCGAGGCCATCCGCCAGCGCGACGAGGAGATCGATGCGATGTACACGTCGCTGTTCCGCGAACTCCTTACCTACATGATGGAAGACCCGCGCAACATCACCACCTGCACGCATCTGCTGTTCTGCGCCAAGAACATCGAGCGCATCGGTGACCACGCGACCAACATCGCCGAGACGATCTACTACATGACGACGGGTGCTCAGCCGGAAGGCGAACGTCCGAAGGACGACACGTCGAACACGCTCGGCGCGATCACCCAGTAGTCGTGTGATGGAGCGATCCGTATGCAGCCAAAAATAACGGTAGTGGAAGACGAAGAAGCTCTGAGCGTGCTTCTTCGCTACAATCTCGAAGCCGAGGGTTACGAGGTCGAGACCATCCTGCGCGGCGACGAGGCCGAGATAAGGCTTCAGGAGCGCACGCCGGACCTCCTGGTCCTCGATTGGATGCTGCCGGGCGTCTCCGGCATCGAGCTTTGCCGCCGGCTGCGCATGCGGCCGGAAACGGAGCGGCTTCCGATCATCATGCTGACGGCGCGCGGCGAGGAAAGCGAGCGGGTGCGCGGCCTCGCGACCGGTGCGGACGATTATGTCGTGAAGCCCTTCTCGACGCCGGAGCTGATGGCCCGCGTCAAGGCCATGCTGCGCCGCGCGCGCCCGGAAGTGCTCTCCAGCGTCCTGCGCTGCGGCGATATCGAACTCGACCGGGAGACCCATCGCGTCCACCGCAAGAGCCGCGAGGTCCGCCTCGGCCCGACGGAATTCCGCCTCCTGGAATTCCTGATGGCATCGCCCGGCCGCGTCTTTTCCCGCTCCCAGCTTCTCGACGGCGTCTGGGGGCACGATATCTACGTGGACGAGCGCACCGTCGACGTGCATGTCGGCCGTCTGCGCAAGGCGCTCAATTTCTCCAACATGCAGGATGTCATCCGCACCGTCCGTGGCGCGGGCTATTCCATGGAAACGCAGTAGGGCCGGACCGATGAGCGCGCGAGTCCTATTGGTCGATGACGATGAATCTCTTCGCGTAGTGTTGCAGAAGGCGTTCGAGACGGAGGGGTTCAGAGTCTCCCATCTGATGAATGGAGCGGCTATCGAAGAAAGGCTGAGAACTGCCGGCGCGGATGTCCTGGTCCTCAGCTCAGACCTTCCGGGATTGTCCGGGCTGGATGTTTGTCGGACCGTCAGGCTCGATCCTGTCCTGTCCAGGCTGCCGATCGTTCTCCTCGTGCCCTCGGGCGAGGGGCAGCTACGCCTCACGGGATTGGCGGCCGGAGCCGACGACTGCCTCGTGAAGCCGTTCTCTCCCATCGAGGTCGTGGTCCGGGTCAAGAACCTTCTTCGGAGGATGAACCCTGCGCTGCTCGACCACATGCTCAAGGTTGGAGATCTGACGCTTGACCGCGAGGCACACCGGGTCCACCGCCAAAAGCGCGAGGTCAAGCTCGGGCCCAAGGAGTTCAAGCTGCTCGAGTTCCTGATGAGGTCGCCTGGAAAGGTGTATTCCCGGTCGGAGCTGAAGGCATCGCTCTGGGGCGACGATGCCACAGTCGACGAGCGGGCGATCGACGTCCATATCGGACGCCTGCGCAAAGGCATCAGCCTGGGCAAGGCCGACAAGGTCATCCGCACCGTACGGGGCGCCGGGTACTCGCTCGGCGACTTCTAACATTTAGTTCATCACTATCGCGCCGTCGAGCTTCGATTCCCGCGATTGCGGCCTAGGCAACGAAGTGATAGCTTCGAGCAGTCGATAGTCACTGATCGAAGCACCCATGACGCGGCCATCCAGAAGACCTGGTTACGACCATTGCGATGCAGACTGCGCGCGCAGCTAGCGACGCCTTTCAAGTCTCTCATCGCAACTTCTTCTGGAGAATTATCATGCGCTCCTCATCGCGGCTGTTTCCTGCCGTGCTTCTGGTCACCGCCTGCGCCTTCTGGGGTGCGGCGACTGTCCTGAACAAGGCCCTGCTTCCATCCATCCCGCCGATCTCTCTCCTGGTGCTTCAGCTTGCACCGAGCACGCTGGTGTTATGGGCGATCGTAATCGCCAAGGGCACGACACCGCCTAGCCGACACGTCCTCTTTCAAGTGATCCTCCTCGGCATCCTTAACCCTGGCATCTCCTATACCCTGAGCCTCATGGGCCTGGCACGGACGACGGCGAGCGTGGCGACGCTGCTTTGGGCTGCGGAGCCGCTGATGATCGCCTGCCTGGCTGCACTGGTTCTCAGGGAGTCGATCACCAAACGTCTCCTCGCCATCATTCTGACGGGAGGCTTTGGCGTCCTCCTCGTGGCCGGTGATCTGAACGACGTCGGCCGCTCGGGGTGGGACCTGACGGGGAATGCCCTTCTTCTGGCGGCCGTGCTGTGCTGCGCGATCTATACTGTCGTGGCGAAGAGGATCAGCCCGGACGTCGATCCGCTGTTCGCGATCGCCACCCAGCAGGCCGCCGGCCTCTGCTGGGCGAGCGTGCTCCTGCTGGCGGAGACGCCCTATGGAACCCCTCACGACCTGTCATCGGTGCCGATCGGCCTGATGGCGGCCGCGGCGGTCTCTGGTCTGCTCTACTATGCGGCTGCATACTGGCTATACCTCGTGGCTCTCCGCTTCGTCACCGCAGGGATAGCGGGGAGCTACTTCAATGTGATCCCCATCTTTGGCGTCGGATTTGCGATGGTGTTCCTTGGAGAAATGCTGCAGCCGATCCAGTGGGTGGGTGCGGTCATCATTCTCCTCTCTGCGCTCGAGCTCGTGCGGGCCACGGGCCGCCGGGAGGCATCGGGATAGGCGCGTGCGGGAAACCTTCAGTTCCGCCTTCTCCGATTTCAGGCGTTGCTGCTGCTCAAGGATTCGGCGGCGGAACGCTGCTGGGTTCTTGTGCGGGAGAGGGCGATCGCCCCGAACAGAACCACGGCGGCCAGCCCACCTGCGATGCTAACAGTGACGGCCATGCTGGCTCCCCACGCCTTCAGCATGACGGCGAAGGCGAACGGCGCGAGCGCCGAGGAAAACTGCCTCGCCGCCGTCACCCAGCCGAGCCGGGCGCCATAGCCGCGCTTCCCGAACAGCTCCAGCGGGAGTGTCCCGCCGACGATGCTTGCGAGGCCGGAACCGAGGCCGAACAGGATCGCGAACGCCACCAGGCCTGGCAGCCATGGAGTCGTAGCCAAGAGGACCGCGAGCGCCGCGGCCAGCAGCCCCGCCGAGATCACCGCGAGCACCGTCTGTGAGAGCCTGCCGCCAAAGATCATGTTGAGCAGCCGGCTTGCGACCTGCGACGGACCGAACAGAGTGGAGACCATGAGACCCGCCGTGCCGAGTCCGAGAGCGGTCAGGAGAGGGACCATATGGACCAGGACCGATGCGAGGACGAATCCTTCGAGGGCGAAACCTGCCAGCATGAGGAGGAAGATGGCATTCCGTGGGGGAGGGTTTCCAGGCGGGACGGCGGGATCCCCGGAGGAATTCGCCGCTGACCTGCTGTCAGCCAGCTCGCGCGGAAATCTCCCGACCCACCAGTGGATCGGCATGCACACGGCACCGTTCAGCAGAGCAAACACCAGATAGATTTCCCGCCATCCGAGATGGTCATGAAGTGTCGCCGTGAGGGGCCAGAAGAGAGTCGACGCGAAACCTGCGATGAGGGTGAGATGGACGATGCTTCGCTGCGCCTTGCTGCCTCCCACCTGGACGATCGCGGCGAACGCCGTGCTGTAGAGGACGAAGGTGGACGCCAGTTCCATTGCGATCATGGACGCGCCGAAGACGAGCGCATTGGTGGAGAGGGCTGCACAGACGAGCGAGACGGCCGCTGCGAGAGAGCCCGGCACCATCAGTCGGCTAGCGCCGAACCTGTCGGCCCACTTGCCTGCTTTCGGCGCCAGAAGGCCGCCCATCAAGAGCGCGACCGAGAGCAGGCCGAAGAGCCTGTCCTCCGGAATGGAGAGGTCTCGCGCCATCGCCGGCGCGAGGATGCTGAACGAATAGTAGAGCGTGCCGTAGCCGATGATCTGGGTCACGCCCAGCGCCCAGATCAGGTGCGCCGGCGCTTTCATGTCGTTCATTCTGCAGGTTCCAGATCAGATTGTCTGGCAGCCGCCGTGCCACAGCCGCAGCCGCTCCTGCCTTCCGCCTTGGCTTCCATGTCGGCTACGCAGCAGGCGTCGACCTTGACCGGAGCGGGGCCGCCGCAACAGCCTTCGGACGCCGCTTCCGCGAGAGTGGGATTCGTAGCACTGCAGACACCTGTTTCGGGAAGGACGAGATGCACTTCCCGCGCAGCTTTTGCGTCCCCCGCCAGTTCAGCGACGACCGAACGGACCTGCTCGTACCCGGTCGCCATGAGGAAGGTGGGAGCACGGCCGTACGACTTGGAGCCGACGATGTAGAAGCCCGCTTCCGGCTGCGTCAGTTCCACGACGCCGTGGGGCGGCACCGTCCCACACGAGTGAAGATTCGGGTCGATCATCGGGGCGAGCAGGCGAGGAGCCTCCACTGCCGGATCCATGTCCAGCCTGAGTTCCCGCAGCATGTCGAGATCGGGCCGGAAACCTGTCGACGCAATGATGCGATCGACGACGAGACTGACCTCGGTTCCGTCCTTCGTCGCCTGCACGCCGAGGCGGTCCCCGTCTCTCCGGACCGACTGGATCGCAAAAGGAGCAAGGAGCGAAACCCGACCGTTGTCGATCGCCTCCTTTGCCGCCAGGCCTAGATCTCCGCGAGCAGGAAGCTGATCGTTCAGGCCGCCGCCGAGAAGGCGGTCGATCCTGTTGCGACGAAGCGCCCACAGGATCTTCGTCTCCGGAGCTTCCTTCTGTAGATTAAGAAGCGCGAGCACTACGTTGATCGCCGAATGGCCGCTTCCGACGACGAGGACCGTTGCTCCGGCATAGTCCGCGTGCTCCCGTCCGGCGACGTCCGGAATGCCGTATGCGATCCCGCCGACTGCCGTCTTCTCTCCGATGACGGGGAGGCCATCCACGCCGAGCGGGTTCGGCCGCGACCATGTTCCAGAGGCGTCGAGGACCGCTCTTGCCTCGACTGTTCGCTCCTCGTTATTGTCATCGGTATAGCGGATGCAGTAGGCGGCGGCGTCGCGTCCCTGGTTGGTGACTTTGTCCAATCCGGCACGGGTTACAGCGGTTACAGTCGCTCCATAGACGATGTTCGGCTCGATTTCCGGGAGAGCTGCGAGCGGCTCGAGATAACGTTCGACGATCTCCGCTCCTGTTGGAAGCTCGTCGAGATCGGGCATCCTCCAGCCGGAACGACCGAGGAGGCTGGCAGCAGCGTTCTCGACGACATACCGCCATGGAGAGAACACGCGAACATGGCCCCATGTGCGTAGCGACGACCCGGCGGATTGTCCCGCCTCGAGGACTATTGGGCGGATTCCCCACTGGACAAGCTGGGCTGCCGCGGCAAGCCCGACGGGGCCTGCACCGATGATCGCGACCGGAAGATGCGTCTTAACTTCCATGTTCCTCTCCTTCCATCCTTCTAGTTTTATCGAATTATAAGTTCAAAAAATTCACTCGGCGGCGACGTTCAGGGTCTCTTCGCACCGGCCATCCGCGCAGCATTCGTCGGCGAGGTAGCCGATTAGCGACGACATGGCTTTGTAGTTGGCCCGGCAGATCAACGTCGTGCCGATGCGCTCCTGTGTCACGAGCCCAGCGTCGATCAGCTTCTTGCAGTGATGCGATAGCGTCGACGCCGGAATGTCGAGGCGCTGCTGAAGGCCGCCGACTGGCAGGCCGTCGATGCCCGCGCGCACGAGCGTTCGGTAGATCCGAAGCCGTGTCGGGTTGCCAAGGGATTCCATCTGCGATGCTGCTAATTCGAGATTCATGGAAATAAAGTGCCGACTACCGTCATCGGAGTCAACTGAAATTTCGAAGATTGTGGAAATATGTGGATCGTGTTCCGCCTGTCACAAAACTGTAGTCGGGGTGCCGAATAACAGGATGCTCAATCAAGGGTTTTCCAACACAGGAGAGGGATATGAGGAAGTTCATGGCGTTGCTCGCATTGTCGGCGTCGATGATCGCGCATACCGCGCATGCGGAATTCAAGCTCGACAGCCGCTACGCGGACGCGGATGGTGACCTCGTCGCCGATGTTCCCACCGATCCGGCCCAGCTCGTGGATCCGGACACGCTTGTCTTCGCCTACACCCCCGTCGAAGATCCGGCGGTCTATGCGGACGTCTGGAAGGGCTTTCTCGACCATCTGGCGGAAAAAACGGGAAAGAAAGTCCAGTTCTTCCCCGTTCAGGAAAATGCCGCCCAGATCGAGGCGATGCGAGCAGGCCGTCTCCATGTGTCCGGCTTCAACACGGGATCGAATCCCATCGCCGTAGCATGTGCCGGCTTCCGCCCCTTCGCGATGATGGCTTCCAAAAAAGGCGAATTCGGCTACGAGATGGAGATCATCACTTATCCAGGATCCGGCGTGGAGAAGATCGAGGACCTGAAGGGCAAACAGCTCGCCTTCACCTCCGAGACCTCGAATTCCGGCTTCAAGGCTCCGTCCGCGCTGCTCAAATCCGAATATAAGCTGGAAGCCGGAAGGGACTTCGAGCCCGTGTTCTCCGGCAAGCACGACAACTCGATCCTCGGTGTCGCCAACAAGGATTATCCGGCTGCCGCGGTCGCCAACTCGGTGCTGAAGCGCATGGTCGCGCGCGAGGTCGTCAAGGAAGATCAGATCAGGTCGATCTTCAAGTCCCAGACGTTCCCGACCACCGGATACGGCGTCGCCTACAACCTCAAGCCCGAGCTCCAGGAGAAGATCAAGGACGCATTCTTCTCCTTCAACTGGGAAGGATCGGCACTCCTGAAGGAATTCCAGAGCTCGGAACCTCCGCAGGAAAGCTTCATCCCGATCACGTTCAAGGACAACTGGAGCGTCATCCGTCAGATCGACGAGGCGACGGGCGTATCCTACGAGTGCAAGTGAGCTAGTGCCGGGAGGTGACACCTGTCAGGGTTGGCGCCTCCCGGCTCAACTGCGGGGACATGTCGATGCTGCGGATTGTCGGACTAACCAAGACATACAGGACAGGTGACAAGGCGCTGAAGGGCGTGGATCTCGAGATACCCGCGGGACAGGTCGTCGGTCTCATCGGCCCCTCCGGTGCGGGAAAGTCCAGCCTGATCCGCTGCATCAACCGACTGATCGAACCCAGCAACGGCAAGGTCTTCCTGGGCGATCTGGAGGTGACGGGGCTGTCTCGCAGCGAACTCCGGCTTGCGCGGCGTCGGATCGGCATGATCTTCCAGGAATATGCCCTCGTCGAGCGGCTGACCGTGATGGAGAACGTGCTGTCAGGAAGGCTTGGATACGTGCCCTTCTGGCGGAGTTTCCTGCGCCGATACCCGGCGGACGCTGTCGAGAACGCATTCGCGCTGCTGGAGCGTGTCGGCCTGAGCGCGCACGCGGACAAGCGTGCGGACGCCCTGTCCGGCGGTCAGCGCCAGCGCGTCGGCATCGCACGCGCCCTGGAGCAGGGGCCTGAGCTGCTGCTGATCGACGAGCCGACGGCGTCGCTCGATCCCAAGACATCCCGCCAGATCATGCGCCTCATCGTCGAGATCTGCCGCGAACGCGGTCTCCCGGCAATCATCAACATCCACGACGTGGTGCTGGCGCAGTCGTTCGTCGAGCGCATCATCGGTCTGCGGGCGGGCGAGGTCGTGTTCGACGGGCCCCCCGAGGCCCTGGACACGGCGGCGCTTACCCGGATCTATGGCGAGGAGGACTGGGACGCAGTGCGCCGCGAGGCGGAGTCCGACTTCGAGGAAGAACATGCCGTCCCCAGCGCCTCGCAGAGGACTGAGGAACGCATGGCGGGTGCCGTATGAGCCTGCACGCGGTCTCGACGAACTATCCTCGACAGTGGCAGCGGCCGCCGCTGTTCATCAAGAGCCGCTCCATGCGCTGGCTGGTCTATGGCGGCCTGTTTATCTACCTGGCGGCGGCGGCCTCCAGCGTGGAAATCAACTGGATCCGGGCCTACGAAGGACTCGACCGCGGTTGGCGCTTCCTGCAGGGCTTCCTCGTACCCGACTTCACTTCGCGATGGCGCGACATCGTCACTGGTCTCCGCGAGAGCCTGACGATGACCGTCTGCTCGACCATCGTCGGCATTCTCGTCTCCATCCCGATCGGCATCGGCGCGGCGCGGAACCTGGCTCCGGCTCCCGTCTACTATGTCTGCCGAGGGATCATCGCGGTCTCGCGGGCGTTCCAGGAGATCATCGTCGCGATCCTCCTCGTGGCCATGTTCGGTTTCGGACCGTTTGCGGGGTTCCTCACGCTGGCCTTCGCAACCATCGGATTCATCGCCAAGCTCCTCGCCGAGGACATCGAGGAGATCGAGGCGTCGCAGGCCGAGGCGATCCGTGCGACAGGCGCGTCATGGCTGCAGCTCATCAACTACGCAGTCCAACCCCAGGTGATGCCGCGGCTGATCGGCCTCTCGCTCTACCGCTTCGATATCAATTTCCGCGAATCCGCTGTCATCGGCATCGTCGGGGCAGGGGGTATCGGCGCCACCCTGAACACCTCAATCGACCGCTACGAGTATGACAGCGCCGGCGCGGTCCTGATCCTGATCATCGTGATCGTGATGCTGGCCGAATACGGCTCCGGTCTCATTCGCAAGCGGATTAAGTGATGCCTGTTTTCACGACGCCCCAAGGCCGGAAGCGCTGGACGCACATGACGGCGAGGTCCGAATTCCTGCAGTGGCTGGGTTGGTTCCTGCTCGTTGCGGCGTTCGTGTTCTGTTGGCGGATCATGACACAGGACACCATCTGGGCCTTCGTCCACGACGCGCCGAGGCAGGGAGGCGACATCCTCGCCCGAGCGTTGCCGCCGCGTCTCGACTACCTCGGCCAGCTCTGGATTCCGCTCTGGGACACCATCAACATGGCCAGCCTCGGGACGCTTGCGGGCACCGCGATCGCCGTACCAGTGGCTTTCCTGGCGGCGCGGAACACGACGCCGAGCATCCTGGTGCTGCGCCCGATCGCGCTCTTCCTGATCGTTGCATCCCGGTCGATCAACTCGCTCATTTGGGCCCTTCTGCTGGTCTCGATCCTTGGGCCGGGAATGCTGGCCGGGATCATTGCGATCGCGCTTCGCTCGATCGGCTTCATCGGCAAGCTGCTCTACGAGGCGATCGAGGAGATCGACGAGAAGCAGGTGGAGGCCGTCGTCTCCACGGGAGCCAGCCGTCTTCAGGTGATCGATTATGCGATCGTGCCGCAGGTTCTGCCGTCATTTCTCGGGACGACGGTGTTCCGCTGGGATATCAACATCCGCGAATCCGCCATACTCGGCCTCGTCGGCGCTGGCGGGCTCGGTCTGAAGCTGCAGTCGTCGCTCAACATGCTCGCCTGGCCGCAGGTGACGGCGATCTTCCTGGTGATCCTCGGCACGGTGTTTGTTTCCGAGTGGATATCGGCGGCAGTGCGCAAGGCGATCGTCTGATCAAGGGAGCGGGACGAAGCCAGAATCCCAAGAGGACACCGTCAAGATTGGAAGGGGAGATACCGCAGCGGACATCCAGCGTGGAGTTCCGTGACGTCTTCGGACATGACCGCCAGACCAGTCGCCCTCGCCATCGGCAGCAGGCTTCCCGACGATCCCCTGCCGAGGACCGTGACGACAGGCCGCCCGAATTCGTCCCGCCCGGACACCTCGACCGGGGCGAACTCCGTGCGGCCAGCGCGCTTCGAATAGCTGGAGGAGAGAACAGCCTGGATCCACTGAGCTTCCCATTCCCTCAGCCCGCCGGTCCTCTTGATCGCGGGCAACGCTATCTGGCTCAGCACGACCGCGGCGGCCAAAGGGTTCCCAGGCAAGCCAACGAACAGGGCCCGACCGACCCGGCCGATCGTGGCAGGCTTTCCCGGCCTCATCGCGACTTGAAGCACGTCCAGCCTGGCGCCGTTTGCTTCCAGCACGGTCCGAATGTGATCGGCTCCTCCGTGCGACATTCCGCCCGACGTGATCAGCACATCGTAGGTCCCGGACGCTGATCGGACCGTCTCGCTGATGGAATTGAGATCGTCATGGACTCTTCCGAGGTCCGTGTACTCGATCCACGGTTGCGACAGCATTCCGGCAGCCATGTAGCTGTTCGAGTCGTAGATCTGGCCCGCATCGAGGAGCTCGCCAGGGCGGCGCAGCTCGGATCCGGTGGCAAGGACAGCGATCCGCACCTTGGGCCGGACCATGACTTCCGTAATGCCCAGAGCCGCAAACAATGCTGTGAGGTGTGGAGTAACGATCGCGCCGGAGGAGGCGACCTCCGCGTCCTTTTCGACGTCCTCACCTCTGCGCCGGATGTTCTCTCCCAGCCGGGGTTTTGCGGAGGTAATGATTCCGTCCGGACCGAGACTCGAACATCGCTCTCTGACAACGACTGTATCGTAGCCCGGCGGAACGGGGGCGCCCGTGAATATTTCGACCGCGGTCCCTTCATGTGATACGGAGCCTCCGGTCGCATCACCTGCGGCGACCCTGCGGACGACCTTCAGGGACCATGGCCCGCTTCCGGCAAAGTCGGCTGTTCTGACGGCGAAACCGTCCATGGCGGAATGGTCGAAGCGTGGCAGTGATGCGGGAGCCGTCGCATCGGCAGCCAGTACACGTCCGATGGCATGGCTGAGCGGAAGTCGTTCCGACGCCGTCGGCGGCAACGCGGCTGCGACCGCCGCGGATACGGCCTCGTTGAACGGCATCGGCGCCTTGCCGCCGTGAATGCGGATACTCCCACAGTCTCCCAGGACGGCATTGGCCTCGGCTGTAATGTTCATGTCTCCCCGCCCTGATGACGTGGCCGGAGATTTCCCCGGCCATGGATACGTCACTGTGTCTGGAACGTCTTGAGGTAGGCGATGACGTCCGCGATCTCCTCCGGCTTCTTCAGGCCGGGAAACGCCATCTTGGTACCCTTGATGTAGGCCTTCGGATTGGCCAGGTACTCGGTGAGATGCGTGTCGTCCCACGTCCAGCCCTCCTCGGCTTTCGCCTTGAAGGCGGGCGAGTAGTTGAAGCCGGGCGCGGCGGCCACCTTGCGACCGACGATGCCGTTCAGCTCGGGCCCGACCTTGTTCTTTGCACCGTCGCCGACGGCATGGCAGGCGGTACAGCGTTTGAATACGGCTTCCCCTTTGATCGCGTCGCCCGCCGCCAGGGTGGGGGAGGCGGCGGTGACAAGACATGCGAATGCTGCTGCTAGAATGTTCCGCATTTCGAATTCCGTGTTGCATTGAATGTGGGAGGGCGGCGGACCGCCCTCCGGCGGATCAGGCCGAACGGTATTCCTTCGGCTTGAATGTCAGGTGGGCGACGTTGCGAGGCGCGTCGGAGATCTTGCGGATATCGCCCCAGGTCTGCTTGTAGTTGGGAATAATCAGCTCGTTCGTTCCGGCGTTGACGACGTTGCCCTGCACACCGGTCGGATAGCCGAACAGCATGAAGGTCTCGCCGCGCCGGGCGGTCGGGGTCGGATAGGCCATCGCCTGCGTCGCACCCGCGTCGTTGTAGACTTCCACGAGGTCTCCCTGCTTGATCCCGGCCTCCGCCATGTCCTCCGGGTTCATCTCGATGAAGGGGTACGGCCAGCGGTCCATGACGAAGTCGTTCTCCTGGTCCAGATATGCGGACTGCCAGACAGTGTTGGCGCGGCCGTTGTTGATCAGGAACTTGTGCTTGTCCTTCTGCGCCTGCTTGCCGGGAGCCTGGAGGCCGCGCCAGACGCTGTCCTTGAAGATCGCCTTGCCGTCGGGCGTGTTGAATTTGCCGTCGGCGTAGAGCCGCTGGGTGCCGATGATCCGCTCGGTTCCCGCGTCCGACACCGAGGCCGCCGCAGCATTCGTGTCTGCCTGCTGGACCGGCTCCTTGCCGCGGGCTCCTTCGATGGCAGGACCTCCCACGACCATTCCCGGCTGTGCGCCCGTGGTGGTTCCGCCTTGCGAACTGCCCGCCGCGGCAGGCCCGCCCTCGACGCCGACCGCAGGTTCCTGGAACCCGTTGTTGCCCATCGCGCGGAGCCGGGCGTATGTGACGTACTCTCCGCCCTTTTCGTGCTGATGGTAGCCGTCCATGAAGGCGTCTTCCTCGGTCTTCCAGTCGAAGCCCTTGAACTTGTCGGCATAGGCGGCGTCGCCCATGTCGCGCAGCACACGCTCCATATTGTTCGCCAGTCTCGCCGCGATGAGGCAGTCGGGCATCGCCCGGCCGGGTGGGTCCATGTACCGCTCGGTGAGACGCATGCGACGCTCGCCGTTCATCGATGTCAGGTTCATTTCGCCGGAGGTAGCCGCCGGAAGGATCACGTGACACGCCTGACCGATCTTCGTCGGAATGATGTCGACGTTGACTGCGAACAGGCCCCCTTTGTCGATGGCTTCGACGATCGCCTTCACCATCGCGTCGCGGTCGCCGTATGGCACCGCGCTCATCGCGTCTTTCACGAGGTCGGTGCGCTGCTTGTAGACGCGCTTGAATTCATGGGCGTTCAGCGTCGTCTTGTAATGGTCGCACCCCCACACGTGATGGACAGCACCCTGGCCGCCGATCAGGAGCTGGTCGACATAGGCTGCAGGCTTGCCCACATGAGCGTCCGAGGGACGCGAGTAGCCCTCCTGGTGCCCGCCGAGACGCACGCAGCCGCCGCCCGGACGACCGATATTGCCGGTGGCGAGCGCGATGTTCACCAGAGCGGCGTTGGTGCGGTAGTTGTCGTTGCCCCAGATGAGGCCCTTCTCGTAGGGAAGCATCGTCCGTCGGCGCTTGCCGTCGGCCTTAGGCTCGGCGATCCACTGGGCGGCCTTCTCGATATCCGCTGCGGAGACGCCGCAGATTTCCGACGCCTCCTGCAGCGTCATCCTGTTCGCCTTCACGGCCTCGTCGAAGCCTTTGGTGCTGGCGTCGATGAATGCCTTGTCGACCCAGCCCTTCTCGACGATGTGCGTGAAGATCGCGTTGAAGAGGGCGAGGTCCGTGCCGGAGTTGATGGCAAGGTGGAGGACGTTTTCGGGACCGGCTTCAGCCTCGGCTGCATTGATGCTCACGGTGCGACGGGGGTCGACGAAGACGATCCTTGCAGGCGGATGCTCCTCGCCCGGCAACTGTTCCTCCTTCTTGTCCGAAGTCATTCCCCGGAGATTCGGAATCCAGTGGTTGAGGAAGTAGTTCGTCTGGGTTTCCAGAGGATTCGCGCCAACGCAGAAGATGGTGTCGGCGAGCTCGGCGTCCTCGTAGCAGTTGTTGAGTTCGCCGACACCCATGTCTCTCGTCGCATGGACTTCCGAATTGTAGGCGGGGCGATTGTGGATGCGGATGTTCTTGACCTTCATGGCCTCGAAGTAGAGCTTGCCCGTGCCCCAGGTGTTTTCGTAGCCGCCGCCGGCGCCGCCGTGGTCGTATGCGGAGACGAAGAGGGCGTCCTCGCCCTTGTCCTTGATGATGGTCGCCGTGACGCGGGCGACGAGGTCGAGGGCGTCGTCCCAGCTCGTCGGCTGCATCTGGCCGTAGCGCCAGACAAGCGGATCGGTCAGGCGCTGCTGCTGGGTGTTGCGGGCTTCAGAATAGCTCATCTCCGCCATGCGCGCGCCGCGGACGGAGCCGAGGCCGGAGTTCACCACGCAATCGTGGTCCGGCTTGATGACGATGTGGACGTCCTGCCCGTTCTGCTTGACCACGTTGTACATGGACGGCGGATACCAGGCGTCGGTCTCGGCGGGCTGCTGCGCCGCCAGGTCGACGCCGAAGACGTTCTTGTCCGGAGCGGTGCCGCCCTGCTTGTTAATCGGCCAGGTGTAGGCATGATAGCCGCAGCCGACGATGCAGTAGTGGCATGTGACGTTGTGCTGCTTTGCGTCTGCGGGGATGATCGGCAGACGGTCGATCTGACGTTTGAAAGCCATGGCAGGATCCTCCTCAGATCACGTTCGAAAGACGGCCGTAGAGCAGCTCGTCGATGCCTTCGGCGAAGACGTCGCCGTTGTCGGCCACCCGGAGCACGTATTGGGGAAGGTTCTGCGTCGACTGGCCCCAGACTTGCTGACCACCCTTCTCCGGATCGAATACCGAGTAGTGACCGGGACAGTTGAAGGTCTTCTGGTCGGGCGAGTAGCTGAGCGGATATCCCTTGTGCGGACAGATCGTTGAGAAGCCGACAATGTCGCCGTCAGGCCCCACGCCGCCTTCAACGCGTACGCCGAGCTTCAGAAGGACACCCGCCGCGTCGTCATCGGGATAGGCGACGTCGAGCGGTTCGTTGACCGTGAGATCCTTGATGTTCGCCAGCCGGTTCGAAGGATATTCGACTCCTGCGGAGGGAATGACGGCCTTCGCCTCCTGTGCCGCAGCCGGGGCTACCGCCGCCACAGTCGCGCCTGCGGCGGCTATGGCTCCGCCGCGCAGGAACTGACGCCTTCCGATATCAACCATGTTTCGACAGCGTGACATTGCTCTCTCCCTCGCAAAGATGACGATGTAGAGGTGTTTGCAACGACCGTGCCAAATCCAACTTGCCGGGATCGGCGGGTGTGGCTTCGACCTAGGTGAATGGAGGTGTTCGGAATTGCGGACGCGACTTCGATGGTGATGTTCGATTTTCCGAACGGTCATCACGAGGCGCCGCGGGCTGACGGGCCTGTTCACCGACGCTGACCGCGGAGTGGGTTAATGTCAGGCGGCACGCATGTCGGAGGCACCTTTGCGATCGTCGAAATCGGGTTGAAAGCTTCGCATGCGATCAACTTTCGCTCTCGATCCCGTATCTCGTCATCTTCTCCCAGAGGGTGGTCCGCGATATCCCGAGCTGACGCGCGGCCTGAGAAATCTGTCCATCCGTGGCGCTCAGTGCCCGCAGGATCTGACGCTTCTCCGCGGCATCGCGCGCGTCGGAGAGCGTTTCGACGGGATGGTTCTCAAATGTCTTCGTGTCCGGAAAGAGGTCGGCTGGCAGCAGCAGGGTGTTCTCGGAAAGTGCGGCCGCCCGTTCCAGACGGTTGCGGAGTTCGCGCGCGTTGCCCGGCCACTGATACTCCAGCATCGCGTCCTCCGCCAGCATGCTGATGCCGCGCACCTTCGTATCGCGCAACTGCATGATGTCTTCGAGAAAGCGCTGGGCGAGCCAGAGCACGTCTTCCGGGCGCTCCCGGAGAGGCGGAAGCAGGACCGGCAGCGCGGAGAGGCGGAAGAAGAGATCCTTCCGGAAGGTACTGGTCTCGGATCCGATCTCGTGATGGGTGGCGCAGACGATGCGCGCGTTGAACGGGACAGGCTTCTCGCTTCCCAGCCTGTGGAACCGGTTATCCTCGATCAGCCGCAGCAGCTTGGCCTGAAGGTGAGGCGGCATGTCCCCGATCTCGTCGAGGAACAGGATCCCGTCGCCTGCGCGCTCCGCATAGCCCCGGTGTAGCTGGTTTGCTCCGGTGAACGCACCCTTCTCGTGACCGAACAGCTCGCTTTCGAGCAGCTCGGTCGGAATGGCTGCGCAGTTGACCGCAACGAAGGGCGAGGCGGCTTTCGCGGAAGCCTGGTGAAGGAAGCGCGCACTCACCTCCTTGCCCGTTCCGGTCTCTCCCTGGATGAGTACGGGGAGCGGATGCGACGCGTACCTCCGAAGCATCATTTCGGCATCCCGCATGGCGCGCGAGATGCCGAGGACGCCGTCAATATTAGCTGCCGTTCGCGCGCGGAGACTGGAGGAAATTCGGTCGAGAAGGGCGGGCATCTCGAAGGGCTTGGTAATGAAGTCGACAGCGCCGCTCCTCATGAGACGAACCGCTTGGTCGATGTCGCCGTAGCCGGACATGAACAGGAAAGGGGTGGGGCATTCGCGGCTGCTTTGCCGGAAGACGTCCTCGCCGTTCATATCTGGGAGCCGGATGTCACAGATCACCAGGTCGAAGGAATCCGATCCTCGCACCAGCTTGCGCAGCGCCTCCTCGCCCTTCGTCCACCATTCCACTTGATGGCCTTCCAAGCAAAGTCGCTGGTACAGGGACTCGCCCATGATCGGGTCGTCCTCCAGTATCGCGATACGGCCGGTTTCAAGCTGCATGATCCACATCCTTTCCGCGATTAGAAAGCGGCAGGCGGAGAGTGATCATGGTCCGGCTCCCGTCTCCGCCCCTTACATTCACACGCCCGCCCACATCGTCCACCATGCGCCGCACCATCCACAGACCAAGTCCGCCGGCGGCCTGTGCGGCAGACCACGGATCCTGCGACGTCAGCACGGCGGCGGCTGCGCTGCCAAGGCCGGGGCCAGTGTCCGAAACAGCGACGACAAGGACGCTTCCTCCGTCCTCAAATCCGGTCCTGACAGCCACGCTGCCTCTGTCCCCTGCCGCGGCGCTGGCGTTAAGCACCAGGTTCAGGAGCGCCTGCCGTATCGTCGGACCTGGGAGGGAGGTGATCGTAACGTCTGTCGGTATGCTCGACCAGTCGAGCGTCTGGTTGCGGCTGGCTATGGCAGGACCGGCAAGCAGACGGACGTCCTCCAGATCCGAAAGCCGGAGGCTCTGCGTGCCTCTATCCGGACGGTAGGTGGCGAGAGCCGCCCTAACCACGTCCCGGATGCCACCGAGACCTCGTTCCAGAAGTGACAGCGACGTGTCTCTCACTGCGTCATTCGACCCGTGCCTGCGCAGGGTGTCTATCGAGTTGAGGAGTCCGCCGAGTGGGTTGTTGATCTCGTGCGCCATGCTGGAGGCCAGCCGGCCCAGGCTCGCCAGCTTCTCCTCCTCGGCGAGGCGCTGGGTCAGGGCAGTACGCTGACGCTCCGCCTCGACCAGATCGTTGAAGCCATGGAAGAGATCGGCGAACTCGCCGCTGCGGGAAGGGAACTCCTCGGGTGCGATCGTGCGTGGTGTTCCGGCGGCTCCCGAACGCATGTGGGCGGCCAGCGTGGTGATCGGTTCTACCATCCGCCTTGCGAGGATGTATCCGGCTGTCGCGAAGACGGCGGCAAGGGCTGCATTCGTGGCAAGCAGGGTGTTCAGGACCTGCCGTCTCTCGGCAATCAGGTGTGAGATGTCGAAGGAGGCATGGATCGCACCTATCGTCTTCTGCTGGTAGAGGAGGGGACGGACGCCGAAACCCGTATGGGCGTCCCAGTCGATCTGAATTCCTCCGTCTGCCCGGCTGCTTGCATATTCGGGGGGAAGTTCCGACAGCACCGGCACTTTGCGCGGATCGCTGGCTGCGAGCACGCGTCCATCACGTCCCGTCACTACGGTTTCCAGCGGGGCGACTGATCTGAAGACCGATCCTGTTCGGTCGAGCACGTCGAAAGTCTCCCAGACATCCTGCCTGAGCACTGGCGGAATAAGCGCGGTCGAGAGACCGTCGAAGTATGTGCGGACGACGTTTCCAAGCTGCTGCTCCTGCATTTCGTGCAGCCTGGTGAGAACACGCTCCGAAATGATCACGCTGATGACCACCATCAGGGCGGCCACCATGACGGGTGCACGGATGGTGAGGGGGACCCCGGCGAGGCGTTCGATCACCGTCATCCAAGTCTCCGCACGATATCCATGCTCGCCGCGATGCTCTGGTAACTGTCGTCGGAGGTCGTTGAGAATCCATCAAGTCTAAGACGGCCGAGCACCGAACGGCCTACCGCGTCCGAGTTCATCGACAGAAGCGCTGTCTGGATGTCCCGGAAAACGGACGTATCCTTCAACCGGAGAGGCGCCGCGAAGGGAGGAAACCCGTGCCAGGCGGACTTGAGAAGGACCCTTGTCCGGGAGACGAGGTCGGGCTCCGTCTCGCGCATGACCTCCCAGACGTAGCCGTCCACGCTGCCGGAGTCCGCCAGGCCGGAGGAGACAGCCCTGATGACGTTGCGGTGCCCATAGGTGAACAGGGATTTGCGGAAAAACCGCTCCTCGGAGACATGGCGCTCGGCCAGATAGGTTTTCGTGACCAGATAGCCGGAATTCGAATCCGGATCCGAGAATGCATGGACGTGTCCCCTGCAGTCGTCGAATGTGATTGCGGCGCTCCCGGATCCTACGATCAGATAGGACTGGTAGAGTGGCCGGCCCCGCCAGACCGGCGTCGCCACCAGTTCGAGTTCGTTGCGGAATTTCATGTAGGGATAGCCGCATATCCAGGCAACATGGAGATTGCCGGAGACCAGGAGGGCCGTAACTTCCTGGTATGTCCGCTGGGTGACAAGCTGGACGTCCCGTTTCATGGCCGCCGCCAGATAGGCTTGCAGCTCGTCGAGAACTTCGAGGTCGTTGGAAAGGAACACAGGCGTCAGTCCGACGCGGATGGAGCCTTCCCGTGGCGGTGCGCTCAGTTCGAAGCTGGCTGCGGGACAGGAGGCCGCGACAAATCCGCCGAGGAATCCTGTCGTGAACGATCTGCGTGTCAGGCTCCCCGCCCTGGCATGCCGACAGTGGTCCTCGGTGTCAGCAGGTATCATCGATGCCTCCCGCTCCATCCTCCCGAGACGGCCCTAGTTCTCACTTTAGCCTGATCTCCTCCGAATCCAATCGAAAAGCGTTCCAGCCGCCGGGAGGAGACGGATCGCTGTCATGCGGCTCCCTGAGGTACATCGCTGTCGCCACCGCCACGTGCGCCACGCCGATGGCGACGCAGATCCAGAACAAGATCAACTTCCATCTGGGGACCATCGTATCCTCCACACGCACACGTCCGTATAAAGCAGGCACCTTGACTCGACCCATATATCTAGTAATCTGGATATATGGAACAAGAAAAGGCAATTCTCGCCCTCGCGGCACTGGCCCAGCCCACGAGGCTCCAGGCCTTCAACCTCCTTGTGCAGCATGAACCCGACGGCATTCCCGCGGGCGATGTCGCCAGGATGCTTGCGATTCCGCAGAACACGATGTCCTCGCATTTGAGCGTTCTCGCGCGAGCAGGGCTCATTAGTGCCGAGCGCCGAAGCCGCCTGATCGTATATCGGGCCGATATCGCGGCGCTTCGCGAGGTAATGCTCTATCTCGTGAAGGACTGCTGCGGCGGACGTGCGGAACTCTGTGCCCCGCTCGTGGCGGAACTATCTCCGTGCTGCACTCCACAGAAGGTGTCGTCATGACCAAGACTACGTTCAACGTCCTGTTCCTCTGCACTGGCAATTCGGCCAGATCGATCATTGCCGAGAGCGTCCTCAACAAGGACGGCAAGGGCAAGTTCGTCGCCTATTCGGCGGGTAGCTACCCTAAAGGGCAGGTCCATCCGATGGCGATCGAAACGCTAAGCGGCCATGGATATCCGGTGGAAGGACTGCGCTCCAAGAGCTGGGACGAATTCGCTCAGCCGGGCGCTCCGGAACTCGATTTCGTCTTCACCGTCTGCGACAACGCCGCGGGCGAGGCGTGCCCGGTGTGGCCGGGACAACCGATGACGGCTCACTGGGGTCTCGAGGATCCCGCCGCCGTCGAGGGATCCGACGCCGAGAAGCGCGTCGCGTTCGGCCAGACGCTCCGTTACATGAAGCTTCGCATCGCCGCCTTCGCAGCCCTTCCTGTGGAAAGCCTCGAGCGCCTCAGCCTCACCGCAAAGCTCCACGAGATCGGCCAGATGGAAGGCTCCTCCGTGAAGAGGTCCGACGTCGCATGAGCAGCCCGATCGACATCGTCATCTATCACAACCCCGACTGCGGAACGTCCCGCAACACGCTCGCCATGATCCGAAACGCTGGAATCGAGCCGCACGTCGTGGAGTATCTGAAGACGCCTCCCACCCGTGAGCTGCTGGTGCAGTTGATCGGCCGGATGGGAATCTCCGTTCGGGAGCTGCTGCGTGAAAAGGGTACGCCCTACGCCGACCTCGGTCTTCAGGACGAGAGCCTGACGGACGAGCAACTCCTCGATGCGATGATGGAGCATCCCATCCTGATCAACCGGCCGATCGTAGTGTCGCCGCTTGGCGTCAGGCTCTGCCGCCCGTCGGAAGTTGTCCTGGACATACTTCCTTCGCCGCAGCGATCCGCCTTCACCAAGGAAGACGGCGAAGTCGTGATCGACGCAGAGGGCCAGCGCGTCGCCTGAATACCTCCAGCACCTTGAGTCTCCGCTCCGACTTCGGGGCGGAGCATCTTTTTTCAGAGGAAAACCCTTCCATGTCGTCCCCCAAGCCGTCGCTCCGCCTTTCATTTCTCGATCGCTACCTCACGGTCTGGATCTTCGCCGCGATGGCTCTGGGACTCCTCCTCGGAACGGTCTTTGAAGGCCTGCCGGCTTGGCTGAACAGCATGTCGGTCGGCACCACCAACATACCAATCGCGATTGGCCTGATCCTCATGATGTATCCGCCGCTCGCGAAGGTGCGTTACGAGGAGCTCCACCTCGTCTTTGAGGACAAGCGGGTGCTGGCAATCTCGCTCCTGCAGAACTGGATCATCGGACCGACACTCATGTTCGGACTCGCGATCATCTTCCTGCGCGGGTACCCTGAATACATGACGGGGGTTATCCTGATTGGCCTTGCCCGCTGTATCGCGATGGTGCTGGTCTGGAACCAGCTCGCCCGAGGCGACAACCAGTATGTCGCTGGTCTTGTGGCGTTCAATTCGATCTTCCAGATCCTCTTCTTCAGCGTCTACGCCTGGTTCTTCCTGACATTCCTCCCGCCGCTGTTCGGGCTCGAAGGCAGCGTCGTCGACGTCTCCTTCTGGACGATCGCCGAAGCAGTGCTCATCTACCTCGGGATTCCGTTCCTCGCGGGCTACCTGTCGCGGCGGGTACTCACGGCGACGAAGGGCAGGGACTGGTACGAAAAGACGTTCCTTCCGAGGATCAGCCCGATCACCTTGGCGGCGCTGCTCTTCACGATCGTGGCAATGTTCAGCCTCAAGGGCGGCGACGTCGTCCGCCTGCCGTTCGACGTGGTCCTGATCGCGATCCCGCTGACGATCTACTTCCTGGTCATGTTCTTCGTGAGCTTCGTGATGGCTCGGTCCGTCGGGACCGACTATCCCCGGACGACGGCGGTCGCGTTTACCGCTGCCGGAAACAACTTCGAACTGGCGATCGCGGTGGCTATCGCCGCCTTCGGCCTCGCTTCGCCCGTGGCATTCGCAGCGGTCATCGGTCCGCTCGTCGAGGTACCCGTGCTTATCATTCTGGTGCAGGCCGCGCTGTGGATGGGCAGGCGATACTACGGAACGAATATGGATCGAGTTCCGGCGGAGTGACTGGCGAGCTGTTGAATGTCACTCCGGCGGAATTGGCGGCTAAACGAAGGCATGACTCTATTCTTCTGCAGGTTGTTGCAAACCGAGTAGGAATCATCCGCCCTCTGGGCGGTTTGGCCGTGTGGCCCGGCAGAAATCCATCGCCGTGGAGCGACCTCTACTTGAGGCGTATGAAGGGTTCTCTTCAAAGCGTTCGATGAGCCTGTGCTCTTCTCGAAGGGCTGGTCGTAGTCGTCACGCCAGTGCACTGGCACAGCCCGAAGCTGCGGTCTGTGCCGAACATGTGCCGCGGCCTTGTTGATGTCACCATTACTCTGGGCGTTCGGAGCGATTTCGACAGTCTCCTGCCGGTCCACGCGTTCGGCGCTCATAGCACCCTGTTCGGCCGTTGTCGGCATAGGCATGGTGAACGTCGTCTCCATTGCAGTCAGCAGGGCTCGAACGGGCGGGGGGCCTCTCTCAATGCACGCAGCGCCTCTCGATCCACGCCCCGCCTGCGTCAAGGCAAGCATCCTGAGCCATGAACGGCGAGAACCGGATGAGCGCGACAAGTGCGATCACCGCCACGATGATCGTCGCCAAGGGCGCTCGCTTCCAAGTGATACGCATTGCAAATCCATATCAAACTGATGCGGATCCAGCGAATCCTTGCGAGCTCACGACCCTATCAGGCGGTCAGCCCCGTCCGCTCCCCATCAGTCGTGATCGCAGGGCGTTCGATATCCCGTCGAAGACGAACACTACGATCAGGATCAACAGGACCATATACGCGACGTTCTCCCAGTCGGAGTTCGTGCGCATGGCTTCCCAGAGCTTCAGGCCGATGCCGCCGGCGCCGACCGCTCCGATGATCGTCGCCGACCGCGTGTTGGACTCCCAGAAATATAGGGCCTGCGACATGAAGACGGGCATGACCTGCGGAACCACGCCGTAGCGCTGGACGACTGCCGGGGGCGCTCCGACCGAGCGGACGCCTTCGCGCTGCTTCTCGTCGATGTTCTCGAGAGCCTCGGAGTAGAGCTTGCCCAGCGTTCCGGTGTCGGTGAAGAAGATAGCCGAGATACCCGCCAGCGGTCCGGGCCCGAAGGCGCGTGTGAAGAACAGGGCCCAGATCAGCATGTCTACCGAACGCAGGAAATCGAAGAAGCGCTTCGCGACCTGGTTGGCGGCACGGTTCCGGAAGATGTTCCGGGCGGCGATGAAGGAGAGGGGAAACGCGACGAACATCGCGAAGAGAGTCCCGATGAATGCCATCACCACGGTCTGGAGGAGCTTGGTCCAAACGTCCAGATGCTGCCACTCCGCATTGTAGAGGATATTGTTCCAGGCCAGAGCCAAGTTCGACTGCTGAGGGTCGATGCGTTCGCCGGAGGCTATGAGGGATATGACGTCTCCGGCGGACTTTCCGAAAAAGGGCGAGTTCGTATCGAAGACGAAGTTGGCCCAACCGAGAAAGCGCTTCCGTACTCTGATCCGGTCAGCGCCGATCTCTGCCCAACCGGACATGCCGAAATAGGCGATGACCCGGCCGCCCGGAAGCCGCTGCTCGAGCCACGCAGGCATCTCACCGTCGATGCGGACCACTCCGCCGACCCTGTCCAGATCGATGACAGCGGTCTCGCTGCCGCGCTTCAGAATGACCTGGCCGGGTCTGATGTCGATCGTCCGGGAGGTTCCCATCTCGATGACAGCCTCGGTCACCACCTCCTCGCTCCGCGTCTCGGAACGCGCGGAGGCCGCCGCATTGGATGTGTCGGAGCCTGTCTGCTGTTGGGGGGCGGGAGCCATGAAGTTGAAGCCGGACTTCGGCGTTGTCGAGGAACTGCCCGCGGGTGCCAGTATCTCGATCGTACGGGTAACCGTTTCCCGCTTGGCGTTCAGCCAGTCCGGGTTCGGGTTGGGGCCGATCGGATCGAAGCGCGGATATGTGATCTGCATCGCACCGTCCGGGCTGATTCCGATTTCCGGCCTGATCTCGTACGAAACCCAGTCGGCAAGGTAGTTGCCGGCTATGCCCCAGTTGGCCCCGCCTACGACCTTGCCAACGGCAAAGTAGTACCAGGCGAATACAAAGTAGAGGACGCAGGCAAGCGCGATGATAGGGGTTCGGAACCGCTGCCATGGCGAGCGCTTCAGAATATCCGGATGGCGTGCGGCGACGGCTTCCATCTCGGCTGCATTGAGAATGGTCATGGACGCCTCCGTCAGATGGTCTGGAATGCCTGTTCGCCGACGAGCCTACGGCGGAGCCACGCGGAGAACTGATCGACGGCGATGATCGTCAGCAGCAGGAGCAGGACGATCGCCAGCGTCTTCGCCTCGTGTCCCTGGCCGATCGATAGGCGAAGGAGCTCCCCGATGCCGCCGCCGCCAACGGCGCCGATGATGGTCGAGGCGCGGACGTTGATCTCGAGGCGTAGCAGGAAGTAGCTCATGAAGTTCGGCAGCACCTGCGGAACGAGGCCGAACCACATCCGTTCGAACCAGTTGGCCCCGACTGCACGAAGTCCTTCCTCCGCCTTCATGTCCGCATTCTCGATGACTTCGTAGAACATCTTGCCCAGTGCGCCGATGGTGTGGATCGACACCGCAATGACAGCCGGAATGGGGCCAAGAGAAAGAATTGCCAGGAAGAAGCCTGCAATCACCACCTCCGGGAATGCACGGAGGACCTCCATCAGCCGCCGGACCGGGCTGCGGATCCAGGCGTTCGCCATGGTGTTCTTTGCCGCGAGAAAGGAAAGTGCGAAGCCGAAGACGAGGCCGATGCCCGTGGATGTGAGAGCGATGTTCAGCGTCTCGATCATCTTGTGGAAGTATTCCGGCAGGTACAGGCTTTCCGTCAGATAGGCGCGTCCCTCCGGATAGTTGTACTTGAAGCTGCCATCATCATAGGGGGAGGGCAGGTCGAAGAGCGCCCTCCAGATCTCCATTCCGTCGCGCGGCAGAAGATCGTCGACGAAGTCGAAGAAGTGGGGCAGTCTGTCAAAGAACTTTCCGGAATTCGTCTCGTTCGCAAACCAGAGCGACCCGGTCACGACGGCCAGCAGGAGACCGACGGCGAGGAGGGAATAGATCATCCGCTGGGTGGCCAACTGCTGCCAGTGGCGCTCGATCAGCGCGCCGCTCTCGCCTAGCCTCGGCGGCGAAGTCATCGATGTCGGCATTTGCGTCCCCGCTCGCCTGTTCCGGAAAAGGCCGCCGATCACGTTCTGATCGGCGGCCTTGCATAGCTCTCGGGTCGATCAACCGCCGATCGTCGCCTTGCGGGCATCGATGATCGGCTTGTAGAAGTCGACGTTGACTTCCGCAAAGCCCTTGAAGTCACCGCCCTGGATAGCGGAGAAGCAGGCCGGGTCGCTCGTCGGAAGGTTCATCATGAACTCCTTGAACTTCGTCTTCATGTCTTCATTCAGCGACGTGCGGACGACGATCGGGCCGTTCGGGATGAGCGGCGACTTCCAGAGCTCGACGAGATCGTCCATGTTGAGCACGCCCTTGTCGACCATCTTGCGCAGGTTGCCGGAAGAGTAGCCGTCCTTGAATTCACCTACGCCGGAACCCCAGGTCGTGCCCGCGTCGAAGTTGCCCTTGACCACTTCGAGAACGAGGTTCTCGTGTCCGCCGCCGAAGCCCGTCGACCCGAAGTATTCCTTGACCGGTGCACCAGCCGCTTCCGGGAGGGTGACGAGCGGGACGAGATAGCCGGAGGCAGAGTCCGGATCGGCGAAGCCGAGCTTCTTGCCCTTCATGTCCTCGAGCTTGGTCATGCCGCTGTCCTTGCGGGCGACCATGATCGAGTGATAGCCCATCGAGCCATCGGTCTGCACGGTCGTCAGGATCGGTTCGACCGCGTCAGTCTTGGCAAGGTACACCTTTGCATAAGCGGATGCGCCCAGTTCGGCATAGTCGAGGGTGCCACCCAGGAGGCCCTGGACGACGCCGTCGTAGTCGGCAGCGGGGAAGAGCGAAACCTTCTCCACGCCGATTGCAGCGGGCAGTTTCTCGCTCAGGCACTGGAAGTTCCGGAGGCGGTCGGCTTCGTTCTCGCCTCCCAGGATGCCGATGCGGAACACCTTCAGGTCTTCTGCGAGGGCGGAGCCGGACAGCACGGAAAGCGCGACCGCGGCAAACAAGGCTTTCTTCAGCATGAGATCATCTCCTGTTCGTCCGGACACGCCGGAACTTAGGTGTGGGAGCGCCCTTTACGCGGGCATACGATCGGTTGACGCGCTCAGGCCTGGGCGGAAGCCAGAATCCTGGGACCGACTGATTGCGAATTCTCGGGAGCTGCATCTGGCTGTCGGATGCTGATGCTGGTCGAGGTCATTGTCTCGTCGATGCCAGCGCCTTCTCTGTCCGAGCCGTAGATGTCCCGGATAGCGGAGGCGGTGAGTTCGGACGGCTGTCCATCGAACACCACCCGGCCACCGGCCATGCCGATGATCCGCTCGCAGTAGGAGCGGGCGGTGTCGAGGGTATGAAGATTGGTGACGACGGTGATGCCGTCGCGCTCGTTGATGTCGCGCAGCGCATCCATCACGATCTTTGCATTCAGTGGGTCGAGCGACGCGATCGGCTCGTCCGCAAGGACGATCTTCGGCGACTGCATCAGGGCACGGGCGATCGCGACACGCTGCTGCTGCCCCCCGGAGAGGGTGCCTGCGCGCTGGAGCGCCGTCTGCTCGATGCCGAGCCGCTCGAGCGCCGCGATCGCCAGGATTCTTTCCTCGCGCGTGTAGATGTTGAGAAGGCTCATCGCAGTTGAGCGATGATTGAGGCGACCGAGCAGGACATTCGTCAGAACGTCGAGCCGCGGGACGAGATTGAACTGCTGGAAGATCATCGCGCAGTCGCGCTGCCAGCGGCGCAGATCAGATCCCCTGAGCGACGAAACCTCGAGATCGCCGAAATGGATGGTGCCGGAGGAGGGCGCCGTGAGGCGGTTGATCATCCGGAGGAGCGTCGACTTGCCAGCCCCCGACTTTCCGATGACACCGACCATCTGGCCGTCCGGAATGTCGATGGTGACTGCGTCCACTGCCGTCCGGCTGCCGAACTTCCGCGTGAGCTTCTCCAAACGCATCCGAATATCCCCTCGTTCTGGTGAGGGCTCACTAGCTTCGATGCGTGAAGGAGCGATGTCAGCTTGATGTAGGTTTTGTGAAATCTACATCCGCCAGGAGTGGTTCGAGCCGACCCCAATGGGAAATCGCACTGGAAAAAGATCGAGGGTTGCATTATTAAATCCATGCATCCGGATATGTCGTGAATCCGCAGAGTTCACAATCCTCTTCCGAATGTCTTCCGCTTGGTGCGGAGGCACCGGTCAAGGCAACGAAAGTGGTCAGTGCATCATGCGAAACATCCTGCTCGTGCATTCCGATCAGAACGTGGGCGAGATCCTGAAGGAGAGCCTGCGGCGCGAAGGCTTCAGAGCCACGCTGTTCGGTTCGGTCGGAGACATTCCAAGGGACACGGTCGAAGAGCGCGCGGACCTTGTGGTGATGGACGGAGCATCAGGGCCAGGTGACATTCATCTGTGTACGGATATCAGGCTGGCGACATCAGCTCCCATCCTGGTCCTTTCCAATATGCAGGCGGAGCGGCAGTGGGCGAGGGTTGCTGACGACGTGCTTGCGAAGCCGTTCGCCGTCCAGGATCTGCTTGCGAGGAGCAGCGCACTTGTGGGCAGGAAGCCGGTAGGACAGGCAGTCTTCTCCGCGGGCGACATATCCATGAACGTGGAGACACACAGAGTGACCCGTGGAAAAAGAAACGTTCATCTCGGGCCGACGGAGTACCGTCTGCTCCACATGTTTCTTGCCGAGCCGCAGCGGCTCTGGACGCGCACCGAGATAGTGGAGCGGATCTGGTCGCCCGGCCGCGACGAGCGCATTGTCGACGTCACCATCAAGAAGCTACGGGCGGCCTTGAACCGGAGAGGGGACAAGGACGCGATCCGGACCGTGCGTGGTGCGGGCTATGGGCTGGCGTGATCAAGCGGGCGCGTTCTGATTGATGTCGACATTTCTGAGGCATAGGAGGGCGTGCCCGCTTCATAGGACGGAATTCAGGACCCGGTAGCTTCGCGGAGGTTGACCCGCTTCGCCAGCTCCTCAGCAGTCTCCTTCCGCTCGCTATAGCGGTCGGTGAGATAGGCGGAGGCGTCCCTCGTCAGGAGGGTGAACTTCACAAGTTCCTCGCAGACGTCGACCACCCGGTCGTAATAGGAGGAAGGCTTCATCCGACCTTCGCTGTCGAATTCCAGAAACGCCTTCGCCACGGAGGACTGGTTCGGGATCGTGATCATACGCATCCAGCGACCGAGTACCCGGAGCTGGTTGACGGCATTGAAGGACTGCGAACCACCGGACACCTGCATCACCGCGAGCGTCTTTCCCTGTGTCGGGCGCACGGAACCGACCGCCAGCGGGATCCAGTCGATCTGTGACTTCATGATGCCCGTCATGGATCCATGGCGTTCCGGGCTGACCCAGACCTGCCCCTCGGACCATTCGGAGAGCGACCGCAGTTCCTGGACCTTGGGATGGCTTACAGGCTCCTCGTCTGGAAGCGGCAGCCCTCGGGGATCGAAGATCTTCACCTCGCACCCGAAGTGCTCCAGAAGGCGGCGGACTTCGTATGCCAGGAGACGGCTGTACGAGGTCTCCCGAAGCGAACCGTAAAGGATCAGAATCCGGGGCTTGTGCGAGGAGATGGGTGGTCGGAGTGCATCCGGGTCCGGTATTCTCAGATGTTCGGCAACGGCGGCCGGCAGATCGATCATTTCGTTCTCCATGCTAGTATCACCTGACATTGCTGTTGCTCAGGCCTTTGCCGTCTTGTCGGAAGTTGCTGCCGAGCACACGGCCGGGTGACCCGAGCAACAATCCCGGATCAGGAATTCGACGAGAGACGCAAGCGTCTCGTATCTGGCGCTGTAGATGATGGATCGGCTTTCTCGCCGCATTCGGATGAGGCCGGCATGCTCCATCTCCTTCAGATGAAAACTGATGTTGGAAGAAGAGACGCCCGCGAGTTCCGCAATCCGGCCTGCGGCCAGTCCTTCCGGACCTGCGATAACGAGGTTGCGGAGAACGTTTAGGCGGGTGATCTGTGACAGCGCGCCGAACATCAGAATCGCCTGGCAATCATCCATATTTCAACATTCCTTTTAATCTCGAATTAGAGATATGATAATTGCGCCAGTGAGGCAAGGTGAAAGTGATGTCCGCATAAACACCGGATGACCGAGGGGCACAATTTGGTCGAAGACTACGGTCACACGGGACATCCCCGGGGGATCAACCGTGAGCTTCCTGCGCCAGGATCTCGCTCGGGCGTAACCTGCGCTGAAGCCATGGCGTCCCGGTCGGACGGATCCAAGGGGAGCGTCAACCGGAATCAAGGCCCGAGACATGTTCGAACCAGATCGCGATATCGACACGTCGATGGTGAGGAGTACGACCCTTCAGTGAGTCTTTGGTCGCTTCGCGCGCAAGAGTAGCAAATTAATCGACGAAAGCTATTTCGAGTTCACTCGTTCACCGAAGGCCACGGTCGAAACGACGAGATATCGGGGTGGCGGAGACCAGCATCAAGGCCACCTTCCGCGTCACGCTCGGCATCAATATGGTCCAGATAGTCGGCAGCGAATTTGGCCGCTTCGGGATCAGATGAGCAGGTCAGTCCAAACAGACCTTTCCGGAGTGTCGAAAGGTCGCGTGGAATGATCGTATAAGAGGACGAGTCAGTGCCGGTAGGCTGGTGGGTGTAAAGGATTTTGGAGCGGGTATTCCAGCCGAGTTGACCGATAACGAGGCGTCCTGTTTTTTCTTCCGCCAGTTTCAGGAAGATGTCGTGATCTCCTCCCGCGAGAAGGATGCTGGCAAGAAAAGATTTCTGTCGTTCATCCGTTGCCGCGTCGTACAGGGACGGCAAGCTTTCCCTTGCCTCTGGCGACAACGTTAGAAATAGTTCGTCGGGATAGTCGAAGCGTGTAATGCTCTCGATCGGCTTGTTGCCGAATTTTCGGGCCGCGATTTCTAATAGGAAGTCCAACGTTGCCTGCCCCGGATTCTTGAGCGCAAGGAACAACTCGTAGTGGTCGGTCAACTGCGGGTATCGGGCAGCAAGACCGCGTAAGAGTTCAACACGAAGAGCCTCCTCCAGATGATGCACGCTATTCAAGATGTCCCGGACACGCCATTTCTCGAAATCGAACTTTGCGGCGATCGCATCCAGGCCGTCGAAAAGCGCAAACGGCTGATCCGAAACCGGAAACAACTCCAGCCAGTCGAACACCGTGTACAGGTCATTGTCCTGTATCCATTTGCGATCACCATGTTCAGCCATCGCGTCTGACAGACCCTTCATGATGATGCCAGCCGGGACAATAAGCCCGCCGACAGTCATGCGTTGCGCTAGTTCGAGCCGCAGCCGATGCGGTAGATCCTCTTGCAATATCTCGATCAGGAGCGCGCTGCGTTCGCCATGCGGCAGCAGCACGGCGCAACCGGCAAATCGCGCCGCACGCGCGAGTTCCTTCGGCGATCGTGCCATACGCAGGTTCTCCGCAGCCTCAAACAGTAAGTCAGCGGTGTCGCAGCTCTGGGTACGGTCCCTAGACCGATTTGCGACTGCGCGGGCGAAATCGGGCCATTTGCTGAACTTGCGATTATTGTCGTCAATCACAGGTTCGTTTCGCTGTTGCCAAATGACTTGGAGGCCGACAGCCGCTTCCGGGCCAAAGTCATCGTCGAAAAGATGCCGTTTCAGAACAGCTTCCGCCTCATCGTTGCCGATGGCTGTCAGTGCGGTGCGATACTCTTGGACATGAGACCACCGCATCTCGTTCAAGGCCCTACCGTTCGACCTTTTGACAGCAAAAGCCGCTCTGGCCGCACGAAGTCCCGCGAGATCCGCTTCAATCATTTTATCCAGGATCGGCACTTGACCGACATCAGGGAGGCGGCGCATGGCCCAAGTGAGTTGCGCCATATCATGCCGCGATGCCGACTTTTCGATGAGCTGCCACCCCCACTGTTCTAGGAGCTTTAGGGCCGTTGGCCTACTCGCGAAAGGTATTTGCAAGTGCTCACTGTCGCTTCCGCGACCGTGTCGGCTGACAATATCGGCAAGGTCGTGGATCTCCTCAGGAGATAGCCCTTCAGCAAACTCTTGCAAGGCATCGATTAGCACGCTTGCGCGAGTGCTTTCCAATTTGTTTGCAAGCATGCGCGATGGCTTGTAAGCGGCTTCTGTCCACTCGCCGTCCGCCCGAAACTTGCGTCTGGTATCAAGATAACGAACGATCAGTTCCCGCACGGTACGGTGCCCGGCTAGAAAGCACACCGTACTTGGTAGATCGCCATTGTCACCTTCGAGCGCCAGCGTTGCTACCGGTTCGTCATCGGTAGGCGCGACCCCCTCCAAATACTGCCGCGGTTGGTGGGGAAGGTTGAGAGCGTTCTCCACTCGCCACTTAAGTGCGACGGCGACTTGACCTGGAAAGCGAGTCCAGGCGTCATGCGTAATGTGATGCCCGCGGTCCTTGAACGAGAATGCGGGATCTTTCAGTTCGCGCTCGACCGCTGCCGCTGCCTCGTCGTCCGGAAGGGAGTCTAAGGCCCTCGCCAAACGTGTCTCAGGCGATCCATCAGCCACAACTAAGGCTCGCCGCCTTCCCGTCAGGTCGGCCAATAGCGCTGGATCGCGAACCCCATCGAAGTGAGCCTTTCGCGCAACTGCCAGCATCAACTCCTCACCAGAGGCTCGCAGAAGTTCCTCCAGTTGCCGCGTGGCCGCACGGAAAGAGAGGCCTTCAAAGACACGAAGTCGGATCTCCAGACTTGGTTCATTCAGCGCCAATGCGAGTACCGCATCAAGGGCGTCCCGATCACCATGAAACGCCAACTCGGCGGCCAATGTCTCGCGGGCCTTATCTGGCAATCCGGCGAATTCCCGTGCGAGATGATCTCCGAGGACGGACGGGCTGAACCGGGGTACGAGCCTCATCACGCTCATTTGGCTCTGATCGCTGTCTCCGGAAACGAGAGGCCAAACGATCTCGGCAAACTCTGGCCTCTTGCTCTGGATCATGAAACCCACTGCGCGATCCAGTTTGCCTTGAGCATGCCAAGCGTGTGCGAACTGGATGACCGTGTTTCCAATGATGTCCCAGACAATTGGTCCCGATCGCGCCACAACCTGCGCCGCAAAGATTGGATCGATGCCGAGCAGCAGGTCAACCACCTTGGCGACAATCTTAGAACCGGCCTCGTCTTTTCGTGACATTCGCTCGCATGCGAACAAGACCACTTCAGTCCAACTGCGGTCGTTGAGCGCGTACGTCGTAACTGGATGCTCGAAGCTGAGGTCATCACCTGCCGAAACAAGCCCCGCCTCAAACTCAAACGACGCAAACCATTCCTGTAATTGCTGATGTTGAAGGGCGTAAAGCTGTCTATCCTGTCGGACCAGCAAGTGACTGGCCACTAGGATGTCGAGGACGTGAGACGGGTTCGGTGCAGAGGAAATCTGCCCATCAAATACGAGCTTTTCGCCTGCTCTCGATATGGCCGAACGCGCATCCCAGTCGGAGATAGTCGGCCTACCCGACCGTTGGGCAGAAGCCGCTATGACCGTCAGGTAGGCGTGTTGGACGTCATGTAACTCCCGGTGAAAAAGCTCCTTGTTGGCGGGAATGGCCTCGTGGGCTTCGACCATGCGGCGAAGCACTTCTTCCTTCGTCTCTGGCAACATTCCGGAGGGGGTCGCCTCCATCAAAGCACGCAGGTAGAGAGGTATCGTGACGAGATCCCGTAAACCCGGGGTTCGCCAAGCGGCGTCGAGAGCACGTACTCCGTCCTGGCCCCTCATACCCTCCGCGATTTCCCGCTGCTGCTTGTCCGAGAGGGGCAGGATCGAGACACGACGTCCGGAGAGCGGAACGTCCAGCGCGATCCTGCGACTGCTCATCACCATGTTCAACAGCGGAAACTGTGTTTCAAGCTCCTCCATCTCGTTGATGAGGCGACGACGCGCCGACTCTGGAACCTCGTTCCAGCCGTCCAGGAACAGAGCCAGTTCGCCATGGTCGGCTAAGAACTTGAGGTGCGCACTGGAAAGCGCGTCATAGCCTTTACGTCGGGATATCCAGTCAAACAGTTCCCTGCCGGACTCAGCCCATGCGCCAAGAGGCACGAATACCGGCGCGGGACCGGCCTCGATCATTTTACGGACGATCTGAATGAGGGTAGTCGTCTTGCCGGTCCCGGGCGCTGACAAGAGGACGATATGCTGGGCATTTGCGAGAACTTGAGCGAATTGGGCATGGTCCAGATTGCGAACATCGTCAGCGCCGTCGACCGTGAGTTCTAGCGTCACGGAATGGCTGGGCCAGCTGCGCCGCCGCTCATAGCTTTCTATATCCGCCAGCGACGCCGCGCGTACCTGCGTTTGCACCGTCCCAAGGTTGGCATCCTGCGGTAGTCCGAGCCGTGAAATGTAAGGCGCCAGCTCCTGGATAAGTTCATCCGACAGCTGGGCGATCGTCGCTGGACCCCTGCCGCTGGCAAGTTGCTGGAACGCGCGCTCTTCCGCCTCTTGCTTCCACTTCTTCAGCTTCTCGACCGTGAATTCTTCCGGATTGTGGTCGATGAGGTGGGCATGGTCGGCGCATAGCCAAATCCCGTTTTCCGCACCCGCCCGTTCCGCCGGCGTCTGACTGGCATCATACCGAGGACCGCCGGGTGACGCGGCTTTGATGTGGGCGGCCACGCCAATACTGTTCGCGCCCTCTTCGCCTTTCCGCGGTCCAACGGTCAGTCGCTGGCACTGTGGGTGAGAGCACAGATAGCCGACGCGCTGAGCGAGTTGGATCCTGACGGGTGTCTTGAAATCGTCGCGCCGTCGTCCCCCTGCGGCAGTAGTAGTGGGGCCGTCAATCGGCGCGGCGGCTTCGGTGGGAGCGGGCGTGGCGAACATATGATGACGTTAATGCAAAAGCAGTCGTCACGAAATCCCCGGCACAGTCATACCACTGCTAACGCGCCGGCTTCACCTTCGACCTAACCTACAAAGCCGGTGCTCAGATTCATCAGATATTCCAAGGCTTGGAGAAATTCGAGCGCTCGCAAGTCAATTCTGGCGGATTATATCGGTTGACGACCCGCCATATCATCTGCTGACCTGACATACAGGTCAGGAAGAGAAACCAAAGCGGCGTAATAGTTCATCTGAACATGGGGTGATTCGGTCCAATGAATCACCCACGGCATTGTTTCCCAGGGCAAGCCGTGCATTCGGACCGTCACAAACAAAACGCTTGCCGCCAGGTAGTGCACAAACAGCGTCACTCTTTCGGACAAGAACCAGCCCGCGGGTCTCCCAACCCCTCCAATTCAGACAGCCGGGTATTCTGGTCGCTAATGCGCTCGGCAGCTCCGAGCGAACGGCATTGAGAGGTTGATTGTCGCAGATCGTCAAAGAATCCGCGCCGTTCGTGAGCCCTACACCGTCCATTTGACGTTTGGCGATGTCGGAGAGTTTTCCTTGCAAACAGCCCTGAACATCATTGAAGTCGATGGTCAGCCTTTGAGGAGCGGAGAGCTGGCTTAGGAACCAAGAGGCGATTGCGCTACCGATGTCCCCCAGAGGGCCACCTGCAACACCCGTGAGGATAAGTAAGACCACACCTGAAATAGTCAGCTTGCCCCACCCGTTACGCATTTGGTGCGACCATAAACACGAAGCTCACGTTGCCGACCCGGAATGACATCCGCAGCCACCCCGTGACGTTCCCGACTTGGCAGGAAAAGCCAACTTCGTCGACACCTGTGAAGAGTTCCTTCCTTTCCTGATATCGAATGAAACCTTGGACGCATGCCGAGGTTCGCATATCGAAGGTCTTCATCAGGGCAGGGAGATCGGCCCGTGCCTGATTTAGAATTTCAATATTTGGTGGAACCGCACTGCTTAGAATTGATTCCTCGGCCTGACGCTGCAGAAATGCAGTCATGCTCTCGGGGTCGTTCTGAAGCTGCACAAGTTCATTGATAATTGTCTGGTGTCGGTTGTCGCCCTCGATCGCTTGAACGGTGATATCGCACCATTGCCGATCAGGATCCTCGGTAGACCAGCATGCCGTCGCATTCCTTACGGATGCGCCGTTGTTAAGTGCGCTCTCTCGGCTGAGATCGCAGGTGCACTTTTCATGTGTGGGGTCGGCAGCCGGGACCGACCCCGATGAAACAGCGATGGCGAACATCGCGGCGGCAACAAATCTCAGCATGAGCCCCACCCTCAAAACCCCAGGGCACCATAGCACGAGGATGAGCGAGGCGAAATCCAGGGCTGCTGGCCGAGGAAGACGCGCGACGGGCAAGCACGGATACGATACTGCAGGTGGTCCGCAGCGGCTCCTACACAAAAACACAGCCTCAAATGCGTGGATTTCCTCCAGCTTGTTGATGCGTTGCAGGCAAGCCCTCTTGCACGTCTGGTTCAGCGAAGCTTAGCATCTCTTCATCCAGCTGAAGGGGGATATTTCATTGGGAACGACCATGTACCTGGAGAAGCCGATCGCCGATGCATTGGATAGGAAGAAGTCCGTCCTGGTAGAGATAGGAACGACTAGCGTCGGCGGAGAAGGGCCACAAATGTACATCAATTTCGGCGACCATTCCCTATTACTGTCGCACGATGACGCCAAGGAGTTCTCGGATGCGGTGGACCGCATCGCTTCCTACTTGGGCTACAACCGCTAACATCGAGGAGAGAAGCTATGAACGTGACCGTGCGCATCTACTTTCGAGGCCCGGACGGCAAGGTCGAAGACGGAAGGCAGGATTATGGGCTCGAAGATTTTGCTGGTTTTCTCCCGTCGATAGGCGACACGATCCTAAATCCAGGAGTGCTGCAGGGATTAGATCGTTCGGAGCCTCAGAGCCGAGATATCTGGAAGGTCGTTGATCGAATTTTCAATCCGAGAGACTTGGTAAACTATGTCGTTCTCGTCGTGGAAGAACGTCGCGGGACAGAAGCTGACACGTGGCTTTGAGCACGTTATCGAACCGTTTTCTGCGTTAGCTGCGGAGGGGTTCTAATCCAGAAGCTGACTCAATCTGTTCAGAAGCCGATGACGAACCACACCCTATCGAAACTATCCACAAGTTCGCGATGACAGATAGCTGCTTCCTATATGCTTCCTGTACCGATTTTCAGCTTTAGTTTTCAGAGCGTAACTGACTGATGTCCTTCCCGAGAGAAGGGTGACATTTGATACCGGAGAGATGGGTTACACTTTTTGCCTTTGCGAGGAGATCGAAGGTGCCTTGGCAGGAGTGCAACCGCATGGACGAGCGTCTTAAATTCGTTGCGCGGGTTCTGGATGGCGAGACGATCGCGGCGCTGTGCCGCGAGTTCGGCATCTCCCGCAAGACGGGCCACAAGATCATCAGCCGCTATAACGACAGCGGCTGACGGACCGCTAGCGGCTCCAACGGTACGCTGACGGGCGCGGGCTCGACCTGGGAAAGCAATAGCAGCATATATGTGGGCCTTTCGGGCTTTGGCACGCCGAATATCGAAGCCGGCGGTGAAAGTGGGCACCGTCATTCCAGCTTCCGCTTCAGCGCCTTCACCAAAGCGTCAAGTTAGGCGCCGACCCTGATCGCCGTTATCGACTATCGCGGCTGGACCCATGACGGGGAGCTGAGGCATCCGTCATTCAAAGGGCTGCGCGACGAGGCTGATGCCTGGGACGTCTTATCGACTGAGAGAATAGCTCTGTCGCAGCCCACCTAGGCTGGATGAGGACGCCAGAACGCTTTAGATAGAATCTCTTAATTCACGGGCAGGCGTTTTCTCGCGACAACGGAGACCAGATGGGGACTAAGTCTTCTGCGGCAGATGCCGGCGCTTATGAAGCACTGGACCGTTTGCTTTTCAGAGAATGGGATCCGATAGGAATATATCCAATGGATGGTCCGGAAGATGAATATCGCGCCTACCTTCCGGAATTTTGGCGACTGGTGGCGGGGGAAGCCGATGAACTAGCAATAGCTGAGTACCTCGGCAGCATTGAGCGCGAACGCCTTTGTGTTGAGACGAGCTTTGAGCATCGTCTTGATATATCGAAGAAGGCGCGCGCCCTCCTTGCCGCTTGGCGAATGCCCGTGCGTTGATGGGCGTCATTCCAGCTTCCGCCTTAGCGCCTTTTCCAGGGCATCCAATCCAGCATTGGAGCCGACCGCCAGCATGAGGTTATCCGCGACCTCGATGATGGCAGTGATGACCTCCGTCTCCTTCCATCCCGCCTTCATTGCATCCTCGATGAGATCCTGCAGCGGTATCCCGATCGCTATCTGGCACCAGTAATGCCGGGTCTCCGAAGGGAACGGTCGGTGGAGGGATGTCGCTCATCCGGAAGAGGATAGGGCGGCAGGATCGGTTAGCCAGATATATGGGAACATACGTGAACGTAATGACCTAACCGGATCGGTTAACCTATTGATAGAGCAGGCGGTGTATCATGCCCTCCGGGCCCACCATCTACTACCGTCAGCGCCATGAACGTCTGAACTGGCCGCCATCAACCTCTGAACTCTCCGGGCAAAAAAAAGACCGCCCCGGGCAGGCCCGAGGCGGTTCAGATTGCGGACGGGGATGTGTTTTTTAAAGAAAGTCCGTCAACTCACATTCTTGTGATCCGATCGGAAAAATGCGCGGCGGTGTCTCGTCAAGCGCTTGATAGATCATCGGAATTGTGCCTTCCCTCGTAGGGTTATTGCCGGGGCGCAAGTACTTCTCTCTCCCGACGTCTTCAATAGTTTTCGCCGAGAGTGAGGGCGTCATTGTGGAAATCCAAGACGCCACAGTCGAGCGCGAGTTCTTCGATTTCTCTCCGCTCTAACCAGAATAAATGAAGTCATGCATTACGCGGAAATTGCGTTCGATCGTTCAGTCGTCGCCCATGTCGCGACTTCCCCTTGTCGATGACTGTGGTCGCGAGGTCGCGCACTGACAATGAAAGACCTCATATTGATTCGCGGAGAGCGGCGAATATGCCCTCAGCCCGCATGGAAAACATGTCACTAGGCAGCGAGTGATCTTCAGCTTCGGCTCCCCCCATTGTGTCCGTCGCAAACGAATTGAAGACATCGCAGCGCGCTTGCTTCTTCAGCACACACACCTTCGCTTCCTGAAAGATGACGTGCTCGCGACGTCTAGCATTGCGGAAGCCGTCCTAATTTCGAACTCGATGCTGCCGGGTTTAGCCAGCCGCGCACGGCAGTTTCCCACCGCGGCTTTATATTCGTCGCCGTCGAGGAAATCCCAGACCTCGACTATCGGAAACCAGAAGGTCGGGTAGGGAAGGCGGCACAGTCTCCACTGATCGATAGTTGCCAGATGGTAGTGGTTCGCATCCTGAGGATGACCAGTAGCAGCGGCTGAGGAAAAGAAAGATTTCCGGGTTGCTACTCCCGCTACGGCAGGAGCGCCAACGACATCTTCAATGGCGAGCATATGGATAGACCTCGACAGTACGATTCCGAACGGGTGGCCGCCTTGGCCGGGGCGTTCAGTCTATTCGAGCGGTGATGATCGAGGTCCAGGTTTTCATAGCGAACAAAGATAGAACAAATTTTGTGCTTGTCTAGGGGCACCGGCAGATTTTTTCTGCGGAGGATTTGTCCACGAAAGTAGACGGCTTTCCCGTAGCGGTGAAATCTGGCCCGTCCATACATTATGATGTTCTAATTTGGCGATGATGCCGACGCTACCCAAAAAAATATTTCGGCAGCTGTCGTGGGGGCCAAAAGGGCAGGGCATTTGGGCGAGGGGAAGGCTTGCCAAATTCAGCGGGCGGCGCTCAATATTTTGCCAGGATCAACGAAGCGAGGAGTGAAAGATGGCCAATCGCCGACGCCGCCGACCCAAAAACAAAGGGCCGCCTTGTTCAAGGGCGACCCTTCGTTGGAATCCGTAAGTTTTCTGACTGCTCATCAGGACTGCAGGGCAGGACACCAACAAACCAACCAAAAAACACCAGAACCTAGCATTCTCAGTGTTGCCGGTTGACTTGGTCCTGTCAACGGATTCCCGCGTCGGATCGTCCTCCTTCCATGAAAAATCTGCAGTCTGCTGGGCTGGGCCCGGTTGACTCTTCGAATTCGTCCGGTACAAACCATGAACGGAAACGATGAGCCATACCGTTTCCCTACACGGGATCGCACCCATGACCGCCCACGGACTGCAGATAGCCACGCGAATATGACTGCCATCGGCAGCTCGTAGTCGTTTGCTTGCAGTTCGGGTGGTTCGCCAAACTCTCCGAACTTTGACCTCCAGGCACGCGCCAAGCAGGTGCGTACCTCTTCCCCAATGTTCATCGTAGCCCGCTCGGATAGCCACGAGCGGGAGAGGAGAAGTGCGCCATGTTTTTCATCGACACCACGATTTCCACGTCCCTGCCAATCAGCGTAGCTGACCTAGACTCCCTCGGGGGCGAGTGCATCTCGATCGCCGATTTGATGCGCGAATGGCAGGGATACCTGTTCGAAGACGACCAGTCCGCCGACATCTGAGGCATTCCATCCAATCTGAAACCAGCACCGCGGTTCGTGAAGATCAGCGATGGCGGAGCTATGCCTGGAGACATGAAATGAACGAACGCGAACTCATGAAGTTCTTTGGCTTCGGGGACGACCACGTACCCCTCAAGAAGGTCGCCAAACGCCAGAAGAACAGGAAGATTCCGGTCAACGTTCCCTTGCGCAAGGGCGCGCGGAAATCGATGAGGGCGCACTCGACCCTGATGCGTGACGCCATCATTCACTTCGAGTGCAATCCGGAGGTCGTACGCATCAGCGACTTCCCAATGCGGTTGGAATACGAGGTCGAGGACCGATACGGCGTAATCGGCACGCTCGATCATGTCCCCGATCTCGGTATCTGGTCACGCCAGCAGCAGGCCTCCTACTTCGACATCATTCCCGTAGCTGAACAGCGCGACATGCCTTGGCTGGAAAGCCGCACGAACAGGCTGAAGAGGGCGCTCTGGCAAGACTACCGCGCAACCTATCGCGTGCTCGATGAAACCGAGCTGCACCGCCAGCCACGGTGGAAGAACTACCAGACCATCCGCTACCACGCCTGGCGGCCGAACAGAGAAGCCATCATGGGGGTCCGGCGCGCGATGGCGTCGCTTCCCGTCGTCACGGATATTGCGGCGATCACTCTGGCCGCCGCGCTCCCCAATCGGGCGCACGTCTTCTTCAACGACGACGGCACCATCGCGCAGTATCGCGAGCTTCCCGAAATCAAGCGCGCGTTCTCGGCCGTAATGTGGCTCGCCAATGAAGGCGAGATCACCCTCGACATGTCGGCCGTCATCTCCTTCGCCACCAAGATCACCCGGAAGTCCTCCCTGTTGGCCAATATCGAAGAAAGGGCCGCCTGATGAGCTTCATGCACAACAAGAGCACGTTCCTGACGAACGGTGCGCTCGTCCCGGCATCGAGTTACGCGGAACTCGACATCCCGCCCCATCCCGTCGGAGGCGGTAAGCACCAGCCGCAACGCTACAATTTCGGGCCTGGCTCGCAGTTCACCGTTTTCAATCTCGATCGGACCAAGGTCGCTTATTGCGCGGTGATGTCCAGGGCGCAGTACGGCGTCGGGGGCGAGAAATTCATGGTCCAGAATACGGACACGAACGAAATGACGTTCCTGTCCGATTGGCAGATCAGCATCCTGGAACGGGAGTTTCGTCTGATCCCGATCAATTCCAAGGCAAAGCGCGCGTCGAAAAAGACCGCGCAGCCCCAGGTCAAAAGCTATCTAGCACTCACGAAGGAGGCGCGGACCGCCGCGATGAAACGCTGGTGGTATGCCCGCAAGCTGGTGGAAGCGCGCCAGGGCGGAAAGGTCCTGCTCACCAAGAAGCTAATCCTCGATGTGGCGGCCAAGCACGCACAGGACAAAGGCCACGACAAGCGGCCCGCCTACAATTCGCTGAGGATGTGGCTCAAGAAGTACGAGGAGAACCCCTTCAACCGTTTGCTCGCGCTCGCGGCCGAAACGTCCAGCGGCAACACGGTCAGGAAGTTCGATCCACGGCTTGAGGACATTATCGACGAATGCGTGCAGTGGGCATGGGAGCTTCCCGCCGGCACGGCGCTCGACGTCCAGGAACAGATCAAAGTAGAGCTTGCGAAGAGCGAACACCGCCAGCTCGTCAAGGACCTCACGCAGCCTGACGGGACGCTCCTCGTTCCCATGCTGCGGACCATCCAGCGGCGCTTCGCAGCACCGGACCGATATTCCAAGGACCTTTGGCGGTTCGGCCCGGAGTACGCGCGCCGCAAGCACAGCTTTTACACGTCGCGGGCGCTCCCCGATCATATCCTCGGCATTGTTGAAGCGGACTACACCCTTGGCGACATCGTAGTGTGCGACGATGAGTTTCAGTTCCTGTTCGGACGCCCGCATATCCTGCTGTTCGTGGACAAAAAGAGCGGATGCATTATCGGCTTCGCGATCCACTTCGAGGATGAATGCTTCGAAGCCTTCCTGCATGGGATGCGCCTCGCGATGTACCCGAAGGACATGAGCAGGTTTCCAGGCGTCGAATGGAACCAGTACGGCGACTTCATGGCCCTTGTGACCGATGCGGCATCATTCCTGCGCGGGCACAAGATCGTGGGTGCTTCCGAGGAACTCGGCTTCGAACTGATCGAAAACGTGCCTGGAGAGCCAACCGGGAAGGGGCTGGTCGAGCGCATGCTCGGCACGCTGATGCGTCAGCTCTTCCACAAGCTTCCCGGCACCACCATGTCGAATCCGGAGCGCCGCAAACTGTTCGACGAGAGCAAGGGGCTTGGTCTTCCGCTGATTACCATGCGCCAGCTTGAGGACTTCATGGTCCTCTGGATTGCGGATTACCATAAGACCCCGCGGCGCGGCATCGGCAAGCTTCCGGGTTTGAAGGCCATTCCAGAGGACGTGTGGCTTGCAGGACAGGCGAACATGCCGCCCCGCGATCCCATCGATCCGGAAATCTTCCTCGCCCTTGGTGGACATACTACCGAAGTGACGATCCAGAACGACGGCATGACGTCGGAACACATCACCTACGTGTCCGAAGACCTGCTCGAGATCACCACCCATCCCGATCATCGCCAGGGTGCCAAGTACAAGCTCACGGTCGAGTGGGGAGACGTCTCTAATGCTTTTGCCGTCAATCCCTATCGCCCGGACCGGGTCATCCGCCTGCGCGCCAACGGCCGCTGCCTCGACTATGCCCGCGGGACGACCATGTACCAGCACCGGAAGACCGTCGAGCATCACAACAAGCTGACCAGGGGCAAGCGCGTGACGATCGAGGACCTCATCGTCGCTAAGAGGACTCTGTCGAAAGAACTGGCGGACATCTACGACAAGAAGGGCCTTCAGCGTAACGCCCAGGCGCTCCTGAAATTCCGGACCCAGGTCTCCAAGAAGCTGAAGCGCAGTGCCATCGTCACTGCGACCACCAGCGCGGCCGCGAGCGCGGGCCACATCGATTTCGCCGCTCCTTTGGAACCTAAGTCGAAGCGGTCGAAGTCCTTGAGCAACCCGGGGAACGACCGTGACGGGACGCCCGAAAACCTCGTCGCAATGAATGCGGATGGCACCGTGACCACCCGCGATCCGCTCGAAGACGCCGTGAAGGAACACAAGCGCCGGGGAAGACCCCGTACCGAAAAGTCCCGCCCCGTGCGGGAGGCACCAGTTGCCGTGCCGCGTGTCGGAACTAGCCCTGTATTCGAAACCACCTTTGAAGACGCCCGCGCCGCGCGCCGCGCACGCCTGGCCAGAAAAGGAGACGCCGAATGATTATCCTGCCCAACTTCCACGAAGTATCATATGCCAACGACAACGACGCCCGTCGCCACATGCTGACGCTTTCGCCCGCCGAAAGGCAGGAGCAGGTCAAGAACCTCCTTGTCCGGTATCCACGCTTCAAGACGGCCTACAAGGAAGTCTTCGGCCTGCATAAACAGGGGAAGGACGGCGCGCCCATTACAGGCGAGATCGTCGGTTTTCTGGGTAACTCCCGTGCAGGCAAGTCGTGGCTCCTGAAAACGCTCCTGCGTGATAACAAGCCGTACCAGCTGACGCCTGAAAGCAGCTTCACCTATCCGTTTGCCTACGTGGAGGTGATGGACAGGTGGGGCGCGCCTGACTTGGCGACGGCGCTCTACCTCGCCACCGGGGCGTCTTCGGTTCCATACATCGGCGGTAAATCGCTCGAAAGCAAATGCGTTAGGCGCGTCGCCAGCCATGGTACCGTGTTCGTTATCCTGGACGATGCCCACTACATTTTCGAGGCCCCGCCCGCGAAGCGGAAAGGCATGCTTTCGTTGATCAAGGCCTTGGCCGACAGCGGGGCCTGCTCGGTCATGCTTGCTGGCTTGAACACGATCGAGGCCGGGATGGAGGACCACAAGCAACTATTCAATAGGGCCTCTTTCCCGGCTGCCCACCTTGTCGAACACGACACCTCGATGAACGAAGAACTCGACGAGTATGTCGATTTCCTGGCGAGCGTGTCCGAACGCCTCCCGTTCGCGGAAGACTCCCGTCTCGACCGTGATGAATGGATCGAGGAATGGAAGCTTGCCACGGGAGGCTCGGTCGGCCTGACGATGAACATCGTGAAGGACGCAGCGCGGCGCGCGATCGCCGAAGACGCGCCATGCATTGCGGGCAAGCATCTCAAGGCGGCCTGCTTCATGCGCAAGCGCATCGGCGAGACCACGTATCCGTTCCAGATGGCGGCGTGACATGACATTCATCCAGACCCTTGTGTTTTCGCGCTGGGACATTTCTCCGGCATCCGACGAACCCGCCCACGGATACTTCATGCGGCTGGCCGAGCTTGAAGGCTCGGTCAGCATGACCACCTTCGCCCAATGGAACGACCTCGAGGTCAACCGTGTCGCGACCAATCAGTTGATGGAAACCCTCGAGCGGCATCCCATGCCGCCCGAGTGGTTCAAGCGGCTGCGCTTCAACACGCCGCTCCGTGACGGCGACGGCTATGTCCTCCGAGGACATAGTCTGCCGTACCACCACATTCGATTAGGGATGCGGCGCTGGTGCCCTGGCTGCATCCACGAGTCCCCCCATCACCGCGGATGGTGGGAGGTTGAATCCATCCGCCATTGCCCGATCCACTGTGTCGAGTTGGTGACGCGCGATGAGGGCGGGACGCTTGTCCCTTGGTCGTGGCTCGGCTTTGAATACTCCCGTGACGGCTATGCGCTGGGCCATCCCTTGCCCAAGCGAGACGACGGCGCACCGTTTGCCCGCTATCTTCTCGGCCGCTTCGGCTGGCTCGAGCCGACCAGTGCGCCGCTGCTCGACGCCATCAGCATTCCCGACGTCATCGACTACTGCGAGTTCGTCGGCCGCTTTCTCGAAAACCCACCTGTAAGGAAACATCCCGCAATCGGCCAACACTCCGGGGACATCGGTTTCCGTGCATTATGCGGTGACCGCGCCGATCTCGCCGAAGCCTTCCGAGCCTGGCATCGACAACATCGGCGCGGTCACAAGGCCCGCGGTGTTGCTCCTCATTTCAGCTGGGGCTATCCCAAGCTTATGTTTCTGCCTGAAAGTCTAAGGGCAACCGTGCGGCGTGCTTTCCATGAGGCGGCTGTTTTCGAGACGGAAGGATACGACCGGCGCGTTAAAGACGAGGACTTCGACGTCGAGTTCATGCCGCGTGTCGAGATCGCCAAGCAGCTGAACATCGAACCCCGGGCAGTCGAGCTTCTGGCTCGCGAGATCGGCGTCCTTCAGAAGTCGAGGGCGCGTCGTACCGTGGCGGCGGATGCCGTGGACACGATCGCCGAGTACAAGGAAGCGCTTATTGGCATCGGTGAAGCCGCGAAGCGGCTAGGTATCCATCAGGACGCGATCCGCCATCTGGTTCACGCAGGCTACCTGACGGTCTTCAAGGGACTGAACCCCGGACGGCGGGCAGGAGGGAGATACTCACCCGAGCAAGTGGAGGCCATCCTCAAACAGATCGACGAGTTGCCCGTCACTGGGTCGCCCGCATATGGTCTTACACTCCATACCTATCGGAAGCGCAACGACCTCGTGCCAGGAGAGGTTGCTGTCGCCTGCCTGACGGGAGACATCGTCATCTGCGAGAAGCGGGACAACGTTCCCGGCTTCAAGCGGCTCATGGTCCACACGGACGCCAAACGGAAACGGCAGTCGTTCACGCGCTCTGATGAGACGATGACCATGGGCGAGGCCCAGGCGCTCCTGAACATGACGTACGAGACGGTTTTCGTCCTGGTAAAGGAAGGCCACTTCGGGGAGGTCGAGCGCAGTCCCCGTCAGGTCCTGATTTCCCGCGCTGCTGTCGAGGCTTTCGCGGCCAGTCATGCGAAGGCTTCGGATTTCGGTCATGGCATCGGTGTCTCCGGTCATGCGGTCACCTGGAAGATGCAGCGTGAAGGCGTCCGGCCGATCGTCAAGTTCGTGAAGGGCGGCAAGCACGTGGACACCGTCTTCAGACGGGCCGATGTCATGCGCGTTTACGGGCTGGAGACCGATCCGACTATTCTCGAGGATGCCAGGGTCGATCGGTTTTGGGCGATCATCGTTCCAGAAGCCGCGAAGGTTTGCCCGTACCTGACCTTTCCGCCGAAGCTGCCGCCGTCGGGGCAACGGGTTTGGAATTCGAGCAGGGGTATGTCGGCGCACTTTCAGTACGATCCGGGTCTCGGCGAAATCCATATCAAACTGAGTGCCAGGGGTGAGCGTCACAAATTCTGGTTCGATCTCAACACGGAGGACTACGTCACCGCGATAAAGGAAATGCTCGGGGTCTTCGATCGGATGGTGAAGGACGCCACGGAGCGGCAGAATGCGAAGACGCGGGAGTGGTGGCGGAAGAAGAAGGCCGCGGTATGAAAACATCGCGAGACACGCGATGTCTCGGGACAGTTCTTAGGAAATATCCTTTAACGGCTTCCGCCGAATTAACTAGGGACACCATCATGTTGTCTCGCAGACCGTTTTCCGAAGAATGGGTGCTGAGGGATGGGGGGGCTCAGGCCATCGCTTCAGCCGCGAGTTGAGGCCATATGCGGGCGTCTATCGAATGAAAGGCGGCCGTCTTCTTAAATGCGGCGAAAAGTTCGTTGCGGAACTTCCTTATTGCAGCTTGGCTTCCTTCGTTGACCAGCCAAGCCTTTATGACAAGGTCGTAGAAAGCACGATGCTCTTTGAAGTGGGCCTTGCTCAAAGTCCGCTGAAGACCGTGAGTCGATCTACCCGCGGACTTTTCCGCAGCGATCTTCTCGGCAATGCTGTCGAAGTCCTTCAATACATCGTTTGCCGTGAGCTTCGAATAACCGAAGGCCTGTACCTCGTGCCAGAAGGCGTTATGCGCCTCGCCAGTCATCAGTTCCCGCAGAAAAATGGAAAACATGCGATCGGGTGGCGACCCGCCCGGCAAGGCTATTATGTGGTGTTTCAGATCGGACGTTTGGTCGCCGTCGAGTATGCATATCGACCGCATCGATGACTGATTCATCTTCAAATCGCGGAAGAGGCTGGTCAGAGCGTCTGAACCGATGTTCGCCTCAACGAAGTGCAGAAGGTTCTTCGCCGACGCAAATCCGGTGTCCAGCGTCTTGCTTATGTAGTCGAGGAGGTGTTGCAGGAAAAACCGAGCCTCATCATCCTCCGTGTACACGGGGATGAAGATATTTCGGTACAGGGACGAAGCCTGAAGACCGCTTAGATGCATTTCAATGCGAGGGACCAGGATCAGGCATGATGCTCACGCTGTCCATCTGATCAACCAGATAGACGATGCGATGGTCCCACTCGTAAGCATGCTTCAGAATGTAAAGGCTGTGGGTCGTCATGAACACCTGAATCCGGTATTCCTTCGCGTAGCGCGAGATCAGATCGAACAGTTTCTTCTGCGCCGACGGATGCAGCGTGGCATCGAACTCGTCGATCAGCAGGACGCTTTCGACCGGACGTTCTTGCCCCGCGACGACATTTGCGGTGATATTTCGAAGGCAATTCAATGCCGTCAAAATGATGCTGATGTTGTCTTCGCCCGATGAGATCGTGTTGGAGTCGATGCCCTCGACCGTCGTAGAGAAGTCGCTCCGTTTTTTGACGTCGGCGATGTTCTGGTTGAGTGCCTGAACGATCTCCATTCGCGTCAGATCAGCATACTGCTTAACGAATTCACTGTGGATCGACTCGGGGAGTTGCCATCGCGGCTTGTCGATCTCCCTGGCATCGCTGAGTTCGCCATATGGAAAAAGGCGCGAAAGACCGAGATAGACGACGGGGACCGCCGGAAGCTGGTCCTTTTTCGCGCGACCGTACTGAGGTTTGATAGAGAACCTGAAGTTATTGACCTGCTGCGGGTCTTTCGAGTTATGACGTCGGAACGCGATGGTGTCCCCGTTCAGGTATTTCACGGAGAACAGCACGCCCGTCTTCCCGTTCGCGGGATTGCTGTAGCTGCCCTTGTCGCCTCTCGAGACCGTTTCAATCTTTGGGTTCACCTTGTCTACAAACCTGCTGAGGATGCTTGCCGGTTCTGATGACTTGAAGCGTGGATCGGTGCGTTTCACGGCTTGGAACGAATTACTGATGATGTGCATCAGCGTGGACTTGCACGTCCCGTTTGTTCCAGAAATGAGGTTCACGCCCTTGCGGAAGTCAATCTTGATCTTCCTGAGTTTCCGGTACTGAACGAAGTCTATTTCATCGATCATAAAGCAAGGCCCCAGCCTGATTCTCAACCCCCATTTGGGCGACAATCACATGTCGTTACAATTGGATTCTCGGTCAACCAATGCTGGCTTTCGCGGTCAAGTGATAACTTTCAACAGCAAATTTCACGCCGGCCGTGAACATCCCAGCAATCAAGGACTTCATCGCGGAGGTTGCTTGCTCGCGAGGACTTCGCGAATGAACCGATCCAGTGATTTTCCCCCGGGCGAATGCGCGATCGAGGCATATCTGTGCGCCAGGTGAACCGGGATCAGAGCATTCTGGAAAAGGTCCGTCTGCATCATTTCAATGATGGAAACCATGTGCGAGATGTCGTCGCCGTAATTGGCCAAGTCCACTTTTGCATCCCTGAACGGGACACCGTTGACGCTCGACTTGTTCGAGAACGGATATGCCAACGTCACGTCGAATAGCTTATTTCGTGACGTGCGCACGATGAACGTTTGCCCGTAATAAGTCTCGTCGCCGAAATTCTTTCCTGTCTCCATTTTATCCGGCTCGATGAACGCCGTCCGGTAATCGTCGCTGACCGGCAATACGAAGGTCCCGCCGGCGGCATTGTTGTCCGCGTCGCGCGACACCAGATTCTCGATCAGTTGGGCGTGTTCAACCACCTTGCCAGTCTTTGAAATCCCCATTACGACGGGACCGCGCATGTCGCGGTCCCGGCACTTTTTCCGAATATCGTGGAGCAGCGACATGATGCTCCGGTGGAAGCGCGCGGCCTCGCCGAAGATCGCCAGCGGCCCGTCAATGATCACATTCATGTTTGCCACGATCGACGGGTCCGACTCGAAAGAGCATCGGATGATGTGAATGACCAGGAGATGCTCCAGCACTGACATGAGGCGGTTGAAGCACTCGGTATTGCCGCCTTCCTCGTTGAAGACCTCCTGGACTCGCAGTGCGTCAGTCACGTAGACACGTCTTGCTGGATCGCCTCCAATATCCGCATACCCAGGGTCAAGCGGAACAAACAGGTTCTCGGAGAGCTCTGCGCCGTCGATAGGCGATCTGTTTTTGAACAGGACGCCTTCGCGGCCGTTCTTGATGACGATGGAACCGATCGCCTGAGCGTCTTCTCCGTACGGCCTCGGCGCGCCGCCGGGTTGATTAGTTTTGCCGCTCCGCCTTAGGAGTTCGACGAAAGTGTCGTACAGGCTGATGCCCTCGCAGCGGAACTGTTCGGCATGGAATATGTTCTCGAACACCGACGCCCGAAAGAATGACTTTGCTTTTGGATAGTCGGCATGGGTTATGCCGGCCCCCGGCAATATGATTTTGCTTTGGTTTGACTTCTTTTTGAGTTCCGCAATATCGACAGGATCGACAAACGCGGTGTTGCGGTCGCGCAGGCGCTTGTACTGGTCGACGAAGATCAGAACGTTAGAGAATTTGATGACCCCAACGCGCACCGACGGAAAGTTCTCTTGGACGATCGACTCGTAAGGGGAGGCGTCGCTTGCCATGACGACGCCCTCATCTAGCTCCTTGACCAGATGGCTGACGTTGACCATTCGCTGGCGGATCAAATCGATCTTCCCGCTATGGTCTTTCACCGTTTGCACTGACTTGATGAAGCGCTGCACTTCCGGATCGTTGAGAACGTCGAAGCCGCCGCCCGCCGAGGCCCTCTCATTCATGTACGGCATTTCAGGCTCCTGTCTTCAGCGGTGAGAACCAGCTGGACACTGAAGCCTTGGCGTTCCTGTACCTGTTACCCACCACGGCGGGATCAAAAAGCATGATTTGCGTCGGCGTGGTAAAGTTTGAGCTGAGGGTCTTTATCCTCGCGAAGCCTACGTCCTGGCAGCGCTTGAGGCTGGGCGCGAAATCTTCAAAGTCGTAGTATTTCGAAAGGGTCCGTATCTCATCGTCGTTGTTCAGGTGCGTGACGAAGAAGTTCTCGGTGTTCGACAGGATGTTCGGATGGATGGAAGACGGCTCCTGTGTCGCATACACAAGCGACATGCCGTACTTCGCTCCCTCTTTCGCAATCCTCGGCCACGTGGTGTTAAGATCGGCCTTCTTGCCTATGAGATTGTGGGCCTCTTCAACATAGAGGACGATGCGCGGGGCGGCTTGACCGGATGTGAAAAGCGCTGACGAGGTGTTGAAAATCCCGCTTGCGATGCGCTCCGCCATGGTCTCCCGGATGGAAGGCTTTCCAACCGAAAGGTCTACAATCACGATGCGGCCGGCAGAGAGCAGGTCGTAGATTTCCCGGGTAATATTGAAAGACCCCGAGGCCGAGTGAAACCCGGCGGCGGCCGATTTGATGGCGTTCAGAGCGCGGATTAGCCCGTCGGTCTTGCTGGATTTCCCAACAAGCACAGCGAGCATCGCCACGTCTTCCGTGTTCAGCCACTTCTCGTCTTTGGCCTTCTCGATGCCCCCGGTCGCCCGTTCGACATTTCGGACTTCGGACCAGAATCTTGCAGAACAGGATGGGGATACGCGATACCCGCTCCCGCCGGGCGTCAAGTCGAAATGCTGTACAACCGCGGCCGTCCGCTGGTCAGCGTTCGTATATTTGGCTTGGTCCTCTTTTGGAATGACGTGTTCAAACATCTTGGCCAGCGCAGCCTTGTTGGCTTCGAACTCGATGGTGAACCCATTCGGATATTCGAATCCGGCCTCCGCCAGAATAGTGCGGTAGAGCGCCACGCGGCGCTTCCAGCGCCCGTGAACACTTTGGTTGGACTTGTCCGGTTCCACGAGATCACACGACGCGAACGTCTTGAGATCGTCGTTCAGCGCAGCGCCGTCGGAGTTGAGATTGTCGACGATGAATTGATGTCCAACTTCGAGGTTTTCGTAAAAGTTAACCCGGACGTCCCGGAAGCGGGCTTTCTCGCCGATGCGGTAGCGGACCGTATTGTCGGAGAAAACATCCGCTATTGAGCTTCCGGCATCCTGGTTGTTGGCGTTCGAATATTCCCCGTTGATGTCGAGGATAATCTGCCCAATCGGAGAATCCGACTCGAATGCAGACAACGCGACGGCGGATACCATTGTCTTGGTCGTGTTTGATTTTCCGGTACGAGTCATCCCAAACACTGCCGTTCGCCGGGCCAGGAAATCTCCAGGGAAGATTTTCACCGGGACCGAGGGCTGGCCAGGGCGGAGAGAGAGTTGGTTTGACGACGTGAAGCGGACGGTCCCTACCTCGAAGGGAGCGGGCGCGCGCTTCATTCCCAGGGCAAGAGCATCCTTCTCGGCCTTGGCTTTCCTGATAGGATCAACAAAGTTGACGATCGTCGAGAGCGCCTCGGGGCCTGGTTTGCGCACTGTCATATGCCTTGCGGCAAAGAAGTCTTCGGCGTCAGCGCCGAAGTTCAGCTTGGATGATCCGTCGAGGTAAAATGTACCCAGGATTTTACACTCGACGCCACTCCACTGGAGCATGGAGAACGAGATAGGTTCGTCCATCCTGAATGCCGGGTCCTTCGTGGCAGGATTGTCCTGGAAGTGTTCCATCACAGCACGCACCACGTCGCGATCGGTCGCGAGTTCTGCGCGTCCGACTACCCGCAAAAGCAAGATTCGCCTGTCGATGGGGTGAGCCCCCACCATGTCCTTCGGATCGGCGCTACAAGCCAGAAGGTAGCTGTTCATGGGAATGCCACCGGCTCCCTCGCGCCATTTATCGTTCGTCATGACGATCGTGGAGTCGTAGGAAGTGTGGATGGTATGTCCTACTAAAGCCGATCCACCGCTCTCGTCCAGCAATGCACTAAGGGGGTTTGTGCCCGCTGACATGGTTTTGACGAGGCTTTCGATCATCTAAGTTCTACCCAATCGCGATGTTTCGTTCGACAACATCAATATTAGCCGGCGCATTCTGCCGGCGGCGAGGTATCTGAATTACTTCAGCACCATCCTGTAGTTCACCCGTGGCCCGAAGTTCCGATATGATATCCGAGACAACGATCTCCTTGGCGACCAGTCGGTTATTCTCGTCGATACGCGCGGAATATTGCAGATTGACAATCGCATAGCCGGGATGACGGCCGTAGAGCCTGCGAGCTTCTGAGTGGTCGTCATAGGAAAGCAGCCACCTACCGGGCATGTTTGCTGTGGCGCGAGCTAGTGTTTCATGATCTTGATGATCGAAATGGCACCGATAGAGTTTGTCCGCCTTTGCGAAAAAAGGCGGGTCAAGGTACCAAAACACCCTGTCGGGACTGTCGCGGTAAATTGCGGTTTTCCGGACGTCACGGACCGTCTTCGCATAACTTTCATTTCTGACAAACCGTACGCGATGGCGAAGACGGGAAAGTTCGAGGATACGTTCAGCCAGCTTTGACTGGTTGAAACGGCAGCCGATTTTGTAGTCACCAGCTTGGCTCATGCCTCCGATAGGCCCTGCCTTGCGATTGAGAGAACCGGAGAAGCTTGTTCTATTCAGGAAGAGGCACTTGTACGCCGCCTCAAGGACTGTCCCGACCTCGGCGTGCTTGAGGCGCTTCCATTCGTCCAACGAAACCTTAGCGTCATAGACCATGTTGGAAAGTGCCTCCGCCTGAGACGAAAACACGACTTTCCAAAAAGATGAGAGGAGGGGATCAGCGTCCGCGAGTGCGATCGTATCGACGTAGTCCGCCTCGAGAAGCGAGATCGAAACCGACGCGCCTCCAGCAAATGGCTCGACAAACAGAGCTGGTCGGACATCCGTTTTGGATATCAAGTCCGCAATTAACGGTGCGAGCTTTCTTTTTCCGCCGGGATAACGAAGTGGAGAGATGTCCGATCGCGTACACCAGTTCACGACTCTCATGGTATCGGCGGTAACTACGTGTTCCTGTTTTTCAACTTTCATATACCATCCCGCCGCGAATCTCGCGTTAAACTACCGTAAGTCGCCCAGGAATATTCCACAATATCAGAGGCAAGCGCTTATCAATCATCCATAACAACTGTCGCGGCAGCAATCGCATTTGTCACCCCCGGTGTTGGACGATTTCATCGGTCGAGACATCAAAGAAAGCCACAGCGTCGATCTCGACTCAATCCGACGAAATCGGACGACTGAAGCTGAAGCAACGGGTACCGTGTTGCTCTAACTGGTCTCCATGTTCGCCCGCCAGCCGTCACCCGCGCGCTCCTCGGCTTCATGCCACGTCTGCATGAGGCGATTGACCATGTCGACCAACGGAAGGCCCATGAGGTCGTCGGGCAATTCCTCCCATTCGCCAGCAGCCCTCTTCTCGATGACCTGCTTTATCTCCTTCAGGTTTTCCTCGACCGCGTAGGCGAGGTCATCGTCAGCCAGAAATTCCTGGACGGCGAGGTCATGCCGGTCCGCCTGATGCTGTAGCCATCCTTCGAAGTCCGGCATGCCACCGCCTCCGGGCTTCAGCAGTTTCTCGATGCCCTCGTATACCTCTCTGATGATGTCCCTGTTGGCGTCGTCCGCCTGAAGCGCTTCCAGGGTAGCCTTGAGCTTCTTCTTGAAGTCATAGGTCATGTAGAAGGTCTTCCCCGGCTTCTGGTAGACGACCTCCGCCTTTTCCAGCCGCCGCATGTAAGCCAGGACCTCCTCGTAGGCCGACTTGAAGTCCTCGGCCGAGGCGGCGATCTTCCGAGATGCCTCGGTCTTCATGAATACGAGGTCCGGTTTTTCCCACTCCCGCTCCCGAAACCTGTCCACCATGTCGATTGGCGACACGGTGGCGGGATACTGGGTGTCAATGAACCTGTAGAACACGGCGGCCTGCCATTGGCAGCGGGGAACGATGAACGCTGACGGCTGGGTGTCGTCCGCATCCATGAATTCGTCGAAGCCCCACAGCGCCATTTCCTCGACCAGTTCTGCCGCCGTCCGATGTCTGGCCGTCGGCGGTTCTCTGTACACGGCGATCAGTCGCTCCGCCTCCAGGCGTTCTGTTTCCTCGATCCGGCGACGTTGCTCTTCGATCTCAGCCGCCTTAGCCGTTCTTTCGGAACAATGGATCAACCGGCGCGGCGCAAGGTCCAAAATGATGGCGTCGAGGTCATCGAGCGGGACGGTCCGGTATCCTGCCGCCTCGATCTCGAGAACCTCAACGCCCATGACGCCCAACTTTTCGATTTTCGATTGCGGGCAGGGGTGCGTGTTGGCGATCTCTATGAAGAGCCGGCGGCCGTCTGGCATTGTCGCAGTGATATCGGGGATTAGTTCTCCTGTCGCCGTCTCGAGGAGGACATCGGTGAGCTCTATGGACCGCTCGGGTGTGACGTCCACCGGCTTTCCGTCGAGGCCTGGTGTGGTCGTTGGCGGCAGGGTCACTCGACGGTGTTTCTCGATGATCTCCTTGGCGCGGACATGGAGAGCGGTTTCGCCCGCCGTCGTACAGTCGTAGACCATGTCTTCAGGGCGATGGGCGAAGTGATACGCCATTCGAGACGGGTCGCCGCCGTTCTTTGCGACCATCGGCCTCTTGCATCCGAAACAGATGCATCCGCAGGCCGCGCCGTTGGCGACCTCGGTGATATGGCGTGGCGATCCGTCGCTCACGTACTTGGCGACGAGGATCACGCCCTCATCGTCGGGGAACAGGTCGGCAATGGTGGTTTTTGTTGCCATGTGGGCTTTGAATCGCTGTGGGTGGGCGAGAGGCTAGCCCGGTTCCACTGCCTCCGGAAGCCCTTCACCAGCGAGAATGTGTCTTCGTCAGTTTGCAACTTCCGGTTATTGTGTGGTTCGCTTGATTCGCTCGACAGGTCCAAGGGGTCCTAATGAAGTATTTGTTCGACAGCATACAGCTTCTGCCGTTTGAAATGCGCAATCCCAAGACGCGGAGGGCTGTGTTCCGTGAAGCGGGCAAAAGCTATACAAAATGGGTACGTGATCTGACCGATAGGCCAGGTGCTATCGCCCGACTGATGGAAATGGCGTTCAGTGCTGGAGTGGCATACGCTGGTGAAGCCCCGATGACAGATGTCGACACAGCGCCCGTCGTTGCAAGGATGCACGATATTGACGTGCCCTCGCTTTCGAGAGAGGTCTTGGAGGACTTCCGAGGATACCGAGTAGGCTCTAAATCGAGCGGCGCACTACCTAAACTCGAAAACTATGCCTTAGCGCGTGAATCTGGATCGGGCGTTCCGGGTCGTAAGCGGCGGGACCGTTGGCTCGAGGGCGGTTCAAAATCGGACCGGTCTCACTCGACGAAAGCGATCGGCCCCTTGGTGAAGCTCGGATTGTTCGAAGAAACCGCCTTGGAGTTTTCCGACGGGACGACGGCGGACGGTCTCGTTATCACTGAATGGGGGATCGAACTGTTGTTAACGGGAGCGACCGCAAAACCCGAACACAGGCAGGATGGAAGATCATCGACATACTCGACATATCTGGCCCTAAGCGAACATCGGCCGATACCTCGAACGGATGGGGCTATCACCGTGTGGGAACTGGACTCTCATGTTGCCGCCTTTGTCATCGATCATAGAGTCAACGGGATCGGACGGCCAGAACGGCTTGAAGGTGGCGCATGCGCAGAGGATATGGCCTATTTTCTGGAGGCCCTCGAGTATCCGGGCGCTCCTACGCCGATCGAAATTTGGAGGCTGTTTCGACCCAATCCGGCGATTAAAACGCACATGTTTGACAGGCTGGTGAAAGAACTCCTGGATGAAGGCATCTTGTTGGCCGAAGACGAGGAACAACTGTTCATGTCGGAATGGGGATATGAACTGATCCGTACTGGCGAAACTGCGGCTCTCGATAAGAGAACCGACGGCGCGTCTTCGACGTACCAAGAATACCAAGCGATCCTAACGAGGCATGTCAGATAGAAGGGTCATCGAAGGCTGAACTGCTTCCTTGTAACCGCCCCGGTCTAAATGCTTGGCGATGGTCGTTTTGCGGTGATGGCGAGAGGCCAGCCCTGAAACCTGGGTTCTTGAAGCGGACCACACACTCGACTTAGATGAGGCGGACCAAGGGTCTACATATCGTTAGCAACCATTGGCGGAGGACGCTTTGCTTTCATTGACGGATTTCATTTCTTACCTGCCTGGGGTCAAGCCCCGCAAAGCGCGCGCACTGATCGTAAATGGCGATTTGCTTTCGAAAGACGAGCGTCGGGACATCTTCCCGAGAAGTGACAGCATTTTCGATATGGTGGACGTGGTCGGGCCAGATGCAGCCTCCGCCATCCTGAAGGCATATCGCGCGGGTACGTTACCAATGAACCATGGCGAAGTAGTGCGGGAGACTCCGCTAGCCGATCAGTATCTTGAAAACGCGGATGTCCTTAGGACGCAGATAGCAGAACGCAGACGCAAGCAGGCTTGTGTGGATGACGTCTCCTTGGTCGAGGAGCGTGACTTCCTAGACAACAGATTGCGCGACCGCATCTTCTGGAAGCATGCCGGCAAGGGCGAGGCGACCCTTACGCTCGCCGGCATCGCCGTCACAAAATCCGTCCACGGATACCAGACAAACAGCGGCGAGAACACCGATTACGAGGTCTCGTTCCACTGGATTGGCTCTGACGGTGAACGGCGCACCTCTGGAACCGGCAAACCTCCGGCTGCCTTCAATCGCCGGAACGATGCGGATCGTAACTGGGGTCTGTACGAGTAGAGCATACCCCCGCTCAAGCGATTGGCTCTATCTGGATTAGAGAAAATCGCCTAAATCACTGCAGGAGCACGATTTTTCCCCAGGGTCCGGTTGACTATACGGAAATGTTCTTTATTTGTTCTATCCATGATCACAGAGAGCCGGCTCATACGAATACGTTGATCTCCCGTCGCGATGTCCGCGACGGCGAACAACCAGTTTGTGTATGAGGTTGTCATGAGTCCGGGCAGGCAGTCAGCGTCGATTCAGAACGCTGTTAATTCCACACCGATCCGCATTTATTACCCCTTGGCGACCGTCTGGTGCGAAGGCGGCAAGGTCTTCCGCTCGCAGGCGGCCCGCGATGTCGGGTGCCTGCTCGACGTCGATCCGTCGGTGGTCTCGTGGAGATGCATGCCAAGCTCCCGCCTCGAACTCGATCATGTGCCAGACTTCGAAGTCATTCATGATGATGCCAGTGTCGTTTTCGTGGACGCCTATGACCACGAATTCTCGGCCGACATTGCTGTTTTGGAGCAAGCCTTTGGAGGGCGAGGCGCGTCGTACCGGAAGATGTCGCGTAACGATGTCCATAGCGGCTTCCGCCTCAAGAACGCCAAGGACCTCTTGCGCTACGGCAACTACGCCGTCCCGCTCGGCGATCGCCTGCGCCTGCTGGACGCTCTCGACGAAAACGGATCGATGCCCATCGCCGAGTGCCTGAATGCGTTTCAGGAAACGAAGCCAGTCGCAGGTCTCGCCGCCATGATCCTCAATCGATATCTCGAAGTCGACCTGGACGATGCCCCATTAGGACCGGAAACGGTGGTCAGGCGCATATCGCGGTGAACGGAAGTCGCCGCCCCGTGCCAAGATCACAAAAGAGCCACCAGATGTCCTCTAGTTCCTACACGCTATCCAGACGTCAGTCCCCGCCGAGCTTTGTTGTCGCGGCGGCCCGCTGTGCCGTTCAAGGTGTCCTCAGACCCTTCCTGCGCCGTAAGTGCATCGCCTTTATCGCGATCATGCATGTCGCTGAAGGAACGAGCGATTACTATCGCCGCGCCGCCTCGTCGCTAATCCGGGACCCTGTCCCTTTAGACGAGGACGGCAACGAGACGGCTATCGTCATGACGGTTCCCGACGGTCCGGCGGATGCCCGGGCGATCTACGACCGCTTCCGCCACGGTCGGCAGATCGTCGTCGTCACAGAGGGGACGGACAACATTCCTCACGAACTGAAGGCGGCGGCCGACGTCGTCGCCAAAATCGCCCCACCTTCAGCCACCCACTACATGGCGGCTTCACGGGTGGCGAAAATCAGGGGGATGACGCCGGAAATCGCCTCGTTGCTGACCGCGTTTTCGTTTGACGCAATCGCATCGACTGTCCGTGGCACGAGGCCGCTGCTGAGCGCGGTCCGCCAACTAAAGAAGTCCGTCGTCGAGGTCGAGAAACCCGCGCCCGTCAAGGCTAAGCCCAAGGGGCCACGTCTCGAAGAAATGGCCGGCTATGGTGGCGCGAAGACTTGGGGCCTTCAGCTTGCGGAGGACCTGCGTGCGTGGAAGGCTGGCGAGATCGCATGGGAAGACGTTGACCGCGGAGCGCTGCTCCACGGTCCGCCTGGTTGTGGCAAGACGACATATGCCCGAGCACTCGCGAACTCCTGTGAGGTAGACTTGGAGGTTGCCTCCGCCGCACGTTGGCAGGCGGCCGGTCATCTGGGCGACTACCTCAAGGCAATGCGCGCCGCCTTTTCGCAGGCGGCGAAGCAGTCGCCGTGCATCTTGTTCGTCGACGAATTCGACAGCTTTGGCGACCGGGAAGGGGATGACGACCACGCGAGGGATTATCGGCGTCAGGTAATCAATGGGATGCTCGAATGCCTTGACCCTGCCGAGGGCCGAGAAGGCGTCGTCGTCGTGGGTGCCACCAACAACCCGTCTGTCATCGACCGCGCCCTGCTTCGGCCGGGAAGACTTGAGACGCTGATCGAAATCCCATTGCCCGATGCTGCCGCCAGGGTTGCGATCCTGCGGCACCATCTGCGCGAACAGGTGTTCGACGGCGATCTCGCCCGTTTCGCCACGGCGACCAGGGGATGGTCCGGAGCTGACATCGAGAAACTTGCTCGCGACGCCAGGCGGCTTTCGAGGCGGCGGAAGATTGCCTTGTCGGAGGACCTCCTGCTCGAGGTGCTGCCCGCGCGATATGTCCTGAGCGAGAGCGAGCTGCGTCACACCGCGGTCCATGAATCGGGCCATGCCATCGTGGCGGTCCTTCTCGCATGCGACGTGCTCAAGCACGTTCACATCGATCGGGATGCGGCGCTTGGAGTCGGCGCTCAGTCCGTCGGAATGACCGTCTTTGAACCCGAGGTCGGTCGGGTGAAGACGGTGAGCTATTACGACGACAGGATCGCGATGCTCTTGGGCGGCATTGCGGCCGAGACGTTGGTCTATGGCTGCCATGCAGACGGGGCAGGGGGCGCTCCGACTTCAGACCTGATGGTGGCAAGCGATCTCGCAACAAGGCTGGAGCGGCATTTTGGGTTCGGCGGGGTGCTGTCCGTAGAGCTTGGAAAGGGGGACCGCCCCCTCGAGTATCTCCGTGCTCGTGACCCGGAACTGCGCAGTCTCGTCGATGCAAGGCTGAAGACCCAGTTCGATCGAGCGGTGGCGCTTCTTTCGGAGCGTCGACAGGAACTAGACCGTCTTACCGAGGCGCTGATCGACACGGGCCACGTCATCGGCGACGAAGTTCGGGCGCTCCTGGGCGTAAAGCTCAGGAATACCGAATCCGCATCCGTCAGGACGTGACGGCTAGCGGTCAGGCTCCGCTCCTCGCTCGATAGAGGGGCGGAGCCGCTCACAATTGCCTGCGACCTGCTAGCGCTGCTCTCCCGAGGCGGTATCGGATAAGGGCTTACGGAGTTGCGTCTGATTGATGCCAGCCTTGATTTTGACCCGACGGCCGAGCGGCTTGAATCCGATCTCGTCCAAGGCAGAGCCGAGCGAGTTTTCCTTCGCGGACTTTGGTTTACGGCGTGATGGCCGGGTCATCTCTGCCTCCTCTAATTGGATCAGGAGCACCTTGGGCTCTGCGTGACTACCCGGCAAGAAGGAAAGCTGTTCGTCGGAACAAAACCGAACAGCTCCGGAAGGCTCAATCGTTGTAACAGGGTCAGGAAGATGACCCGTCGAGTTCAGAAAGGTGCCGAAGCGTGAAACTCTGGATCATTTCCGATTTGCATCTGGAATTCGGCCAGCCATTTGTTCAGCCGCCGCCTCCTGAGGCCGATGTCCTGGTTTGCGCGGGCGATCTTTTGACACGCGGCATCGCACCGAGCATTGAATGGTTGGCGACCAACTTGCCTTCCTCGATGCCCGTCGTGTTCACGGCAGGGAACCATGAATACTATGGAGGCTCCGTGCAGGAGAGCATCCGTGAAGCGCGCTTGCTGCGTGATCGCTTTCCCCAAATCCACTTTCTCGAAAACGAAGCGGTGAACATCGGCGGCACCAGGTTTGTTGGCGCAACCCTGTGGACCGACTTCCGGCTCAACGGCGGCGATCCTGAACTGGCAATGGCGGCCGCCCAGAGCGGGATGAACGATTACAAGAAGATCAAGTTTTGCAAACTTCCCTATCGGAAGTTCAAGCCGATCCACGCCTATCGAAAACACCAAGAATCCAGGGCGTTTCTCAAATCTGCGCTGGAGAACGCCACGGCCCGGACGACGGTGGTCCTGACCCATCACGCTCCGTCGCCCAGATCAATTCCCCCCGAGTTCAAGGGCGATCCGCTGTCTGCCTGCTACGCCAGCGATCTGGAGGACCTGATCGTCGACGAGCAGCCTGCGTTGTGGGTGCATGGTCACGTTCATCATGGCTTCGATTACCAAATCGGCAGGACCAGGGTGGTCGCTAACCCGCGTGGATATCCGGGGGAGCGGACTGGTTTCGATCCGCAGCTCGTCATCGAAATCTAGGGTGGGAATACTCGCGCTTTCCGCGTTATGGAGGACCCATAAGGTTTTCGACGCATCTGAAACGAAATGATTTTGTGGGACTTAAAACGCAGACAGGTTGTCTTTGCCGTCGGCGTTTGTATATCCCGCGCGACGTGGGATGAGGCGAGCCGTGGAATACGAAGACGCAATAGAGAGAATTCAGAAGATCGTCCCGATGATCAGGCATGACGTAGAGACAGCTATCCTGTCCCATGAAGTCATGGAGGCCCAGAACGCCATCGTGCCGCCCGGCCTAAAAGGATATCAGACGGATTTCGTTCAGACGTACGGTGCCATCCAGAACGCGCTGGTCCTCAAGCTTGCATGGATGTCGCGCGCGTCTTCGATGTCAGCACAGGCCGTCCGCTGGATAGGCAGGACATGGCGTCAATCCCCGTCCTTGGCATGCTTCTCGGCGTGACAGGCGTGATGGATGGCTTGCTGGCCAAAGCCTCCTCATGGATATCAGGGATTGAATGGACCGATGGAGACGAGGCGGACAGGTCTGTCGAGGTGGAGGCCGTCGCCATGGAAATGCTCGCGAGCGAGCGGACCCGTGATATGGAGAGTTGCAAATCTGCGCTCGGTGATCTCGTCATCATAGCGGACCGCCTTTCCGATCCGACGACGGCCGAGGCCGTAGCGTTGGCCCGGCTCAAAGGGTTCCGTAATCGCAGGATGGCACATTCTCTGTTTAACAAGGAACCAGACGTCTATCCCAAGTACGAGGACCTCACGCTTCTTCTCGAAATTGCCAAAACGGCTGCAAGGCTGTCTTCGCTGGCAGTTGAGGGCTTAAACGTAGATTTTGTCGAGCAGACGCGGCGAAACAGGGACAATGCGGACGGTTACGCCGTGCTCGTGCTTGAGGGGCTGAAGCGGTCCGCGGATCGTGATGGTAGTTAAGTCATGGATGCTGACCGGCGGCATCTATGTTGAGGCCAAGCCGGCGTGAAGCCACAACTCCTTCCCAACGAGCCGCGCAATTTAGCTGCGAAAGTTCGCGACGGTGATAAGGGTCGTCAGCTAAAGCGAGATCGCGGAATGTCTTTGTATTGGAAAGCGCGGTAGGTTGGATCGAACAGACCGCCGAGTTGGGCGGTATCGTATCGAAGGGTCATCGTGGAGACGGCGAGGAAGGGGAGGCAGAGGCTGACGGTTGGTGGCCGCAGACCGATCTGAGAAGCGAAATGGTGGTCGCCTGCGCGTTCTCCGCGATCTCGCCGTAGCCGTCTCGGAACTGGAGTTTACCCATGATATTGCAGGCAAACTCCTCGTTCATATTCTCGGCTACGTTCAATGCCGCAGCAGCCTTTTCTTTGTAAGCGCGCATTTCGCTGCGCGTTATAAGTGGGCTTTAGCCGGCGGTCAGGCAGGCTGCTTTTTGAAGTTGAATGG
>JARYGU010000119.1:0-517 GCA_033795365.1 Shinella sp. | reverse complement strand
TTTAGACACATCATTTAGCTACTCTCAATGTCTTGGCCTACTAACTTGGAGCTTCACCGACCGCTATAGCTGGTTGAGAGACCCTGGCGCGGCCGACCGTCAACGAAAGGATGGTCAAGTCCTTCGCCCCGGTTATTTCGACGAAACTTATGGAAGAAAGCCGCTTTGGCATGCGGTAGCCGCGGCTATCGACGGGGCGCCCTTCAGACGCCAACCTACTGGGCAAGGCTGATGCGCTCGATGGCCATATTCCCACGCTGGACCGGCAACGGCTCTATCTATATCGTTGAACCGGTCCAGCTATCGGCGCATACCAAGAAGTGAAGTTTGGCCGATCTATTATTGCCAAGCGAGTTGGAGCTGGGTCCTTTGCCGGCGATCTTCGCACCGATCAGGTGAAAAAGAGGAAGTCGCTCGCCGCAAGCGACGCCATCGTCTTCTGGTACAGAACCAGCGAGTCGCCTGTATCGAAAGTGATGTAGGTGGTTCCTGCCTGACCGGCCCCCACTGAGTGGTC
>JARYGU010000118.1:0-519 GCA_033795365.1 Shinella sp. | reverse complement strand
GGGCAAATGCCACGACTACACGCGCAAATCGGACATCGAGCATCGCGAGATCGTGGCTCCGGATCGGACGCCCGACTGGATGCTCGATCGCGCCCGTTTGTGGAACGGCGTCGAGGCGGCGGAGCGGCGCAAGGACGCCCAGCTTGCCCGCGAAGTAGAAATCTCCCTTCCGCGTGAGCTGGACGCGGAGGGGCGGCGCGCCCTGGTCGAGACCTATGTGCGCGAGCAGTTCGTGTCCCAGGGCATGATAGCGGACGTGTCGCTGCACCGGGGCCATTCGGCGGACGGGCAGGAGCAGCCGCACGCGCATGTGATGCTGACCATGCGCGACCTGACCGGCGAGGGGTTCGGAAAAAAGAACCGGGACTGGAATGCGGCCGAGCGGCTTGAGGGGTGGCGTTCGGCTTGGGCCGACCATGCCAACCAGGCGCTGGAACGGGCGGGGTGCGATGAGCGCATAGACCATCGGTCGTTGAAGGATCAGCGCGAGGCAGCGCGGGAGCGGGGAGACGCGGAGGG
>JARYGU010000117.1:0-520 GCA_033795365.1 Shinella sp. | reverse complement strand
CTGAAGTCGAGATCGTCGACATGCAGGCGCTCTATCCGGATGGGCGCATCGACGCCGATGCGGAGGTCGCCCGGCTCATTGCTGCCGATCGCATCGTACTGCAGTTCCCGGTGCAGTGGTATGCGGCGCCACCGCTGCTCAAGGCCTGGCAGAACGCTGTCCTGACGCGGATGTTCTACATCGCCTATGACGCCGAGGGCGCGAAGCTCGCCGGCAAGCCGCTATTGATCGTGGCAACCGCCGGGAACGTAGAGGCAGCCTATGCGCCCGACGGCGCCAATCGCTTCCCCCTGCGCGAGTTGCTGCGCCCGCTGGAGGCCACGGCCCATCGCTGCGCCCTAGCATGGGCGGAGCCCTTCCTCGTCTACGACGCCCGGCGAGCTGATGCCGAGGCGCTGCAGGCGGCGGGCGCATACTACGTCTCGCGGCTCGGCCGGCTGCCGGCGGCCGGGCACTAAGGGCTCGCTACGGAGCGGGAGGTGTTTCAGAGCATTCCGCGCAACGCCCGCTTTCCGCTCAG
>JARYGU010000116.1:0-527 GCA_033795365.1 Shinella sp. | reverse complement strand
ATCCATGACACGCCATCGCGATTTACCACAGACAGCCGACCGTGAGGAACTGCAACGCGAACTTGAGACCTTGCGTAGAGACGTTCAGCGCCTGCAGCTTGAGCACGACTTGCTAGAGAAGGCCAATGAACTGCTAAAAAAAGGCCTGGGCATCGACCTGCAGCTCCTGACGAACCGGGAGAAGACGCTGCTGGTTGATGCCCTACGACAGAGTCACACATTGCCAAAGCTCCTCGCCCGGCTTGGCCTTGCCCGCAGCTCCTACTTCTATCACAGAGCTCAGCTGCAGTTAGGAGACCGGTATGCCGATATCCGCCAGAGCATTACGGATCTGTTCGAGGCCAATCATCGCTGCTATGGTTATCGTCGAATTCATGCCGCGCTGGCCAATCGGTGCATGCGTACATCGGAGAAAGTCGTGCGCCGCCTGATGAAGCAGGAGCAACTCGTGGTCGCAACTGCAAAACGGCGTCGATACAGTTCCTATCAGGGAGAGCTGTGTGTCGCACCGACAAATCTGATCGATC
>JARYGU010000115.1:0-527 GCA_033795365.1 Shinella sp. | reverse complement strand
CTCCACATTCCTCTACCCGCACCTCCAACAGCATTCCTTGCGGTCTGCCTGCCCCGAGGGGCAGAGATACGGGCTTACCGTGTTTCACTTGATTCACAAGGTCGGATTAGGTTGTGCCTTTTCGCCGGTAGCTATGAATGTCCGTGCATCCCCACTATTCAAAGGGATGTCCAGCTACAGCCCCATTTTGGGAAAGAGCCTGTCAGCATCTTTGGCTCTATCAGACGTGACGACGTTTATCAGCACTTCACTTGCGTTAACCATACCAACCAGCCTAGCGACCCAACCGCGTTGATGCTCGCAGTAGCAGGGTCAGCCTCGCGGCCTTCCCTTGGCTTGCGCCGGTCTACATTGTCTCGGTGGCTTCACACGCAGTCGTTACCAACCACGCATGCACCGATAGGCTACTGATGACGGAACATCAGGCTTCCTGCCGCCGAAGCGGTGAAGCAATGAATCAAGCGACTTCACGTCGCACGAACAGGTCGTCGCCGTAGCCGCCCATCAGCGTGCCGGTCAGCAGCAAG
>JARYGU010000114.1:0-530 GCA_033795365.1 Shinella sp. | reverse complement strand
CGGCAAAGTCGCGATGCATCGACAGCACGTTGAACATCTGGCCGCTGTCGGTGATGTCCGCCGATATGTTGGTAACGCCGGGGCTTTCGAGCGGCACGAGATCGAGATTGTGGACCTCGTATCCTGCCTCGACCAGATAAGGCACGGCATGCCGCCCCGCCTTGCCCGAACCACCGGTGAACAGAATACGCTTCTTCATGAAATCATCTCCGAATGAAACCGTCGACATAGATAGAGGCCCGATCCACGTCCGCAAGTGATCCCGACATGGAAACCCCGAAACGCGAAAGGCCCCGCCGTCGCCAGCGGGGCCTTTCTGAACTCAAACAACCCGAAGCTTACCCGACGATCGACGCCACGATGCCGGCGCCGCGTGCAAATCGCGCTTGCGCGCCATTTGCACCACTTTCCTGCCGTCGGCAAGCTGTCGGCATCGCCGGTTCAGTCCTTACTCGACGATCGACGCCACGATGCCGGCGCCGCGTGCAAATCGCGCTTGCGCGCCATTTGCACCACTTTCCTGCCGTCGG
>JARYGU010000113.1:0-536 GCA_033795365.1 Shinella sp. | reverse complement strand
AACATCGTCCGGTACGCAGACGACTTCATCATCACCGGCGCAACGAAAGAAGTGCTGGAGAACGAGGTCCGTCCAATGGTCGAGGAATTCCTGGCTGCACGGGGGCTCACGCTCTCGCCAGAGAAGACCAAGATCACGCACATCGACGATGGGTTTGATTTCCTCGGATTTAACGTACGCAAGTACGACGGCAAGCTTCTCATCAAGCCATCCAAGAAGAACGTCTCGGCGTTCCTTGGCAAAGTCCGGGAGTTCGTAAAGGGCAATAAGGCACTCCGCCAAGACAAACTGGTGAAGGCGCTCAACCCGATGATTCAGGGGTGGGCGAATTACCATCGGCACGTCGTGGCACGCCGCACTTTCGAGCGCGTCAGGATGGAGATTTGGCAATGTTTGTGGCAGTGGGCAAGACGACGCCACCCGAACAAGGGAGCGCAGTGGGTACGGAAGAAGTATTTCCAGACCGACGGCTTCCGCGGATGGGTGTTCGCGATGGACACCGGGGAACGGCTCAGCAATGGGAAACCAAAGCTGAC
>JARYGU010000112.1:0-537 GCA_033795365.1 Shinella sp. | reverse complement strand
CACTCTGGTCCTGTCGCCACCGCACCTGGTTTACAAGTGGCGGCGGGAGATCCAGGAGACGGTGGCCGGCGCCAAGGTATGGGTGCTCAATGGGCCGGATACGCTCGTCAAACTCATCAAGCTGCGTGAGCAGTTGGGTGTGCAGCCCACGGGCCAGGAGTTCTTCGTCCTGGGGCGCGTCAGGATGCGGATGGGTTTCCACTGGAAGCCTGTCTTCACCACGCGACGCACCCGCCACGGCGACGTGGCGGCTTGCCCGGACTGCGGCACGGTTATCACCGACCTCGACGGCGAGCCGGTCAACCCGGTCGCTCTCCAAGCCGATGAGTACCGCAGGAAGTGCAGCCATTGCGCCGCGCCCCTGTGGACGCTGATCCGCCCGCGCAGCCTGTCCGGCAGCGATCAATCCTCGGCCGTGCTCAAAGCCTTGAAGCGCATTCCGACGATCGGGGAAGTCACCGCGCAGAAGCTGATGCAGAAGTTCGGGGACGGGTTCCTGGCATCGATGCTCGGCGACAACATCCACGAGTTCATCAA
>JARYGU010000111.1:0-559 GCA_033795365.1 Shinella sp. | reverse complement strand
CAATGTTGAGCATCATTACGACCTATCGCTAGACCTCTACCGGCTCTTTCTCGACGCCGACATGCAGTACAGTTGCGCCTATTTCGCCGAAGCTGGAATGACGCTGGAGGAGGCGCAGCTCGCCAAAAAGCGCCACCTCATCTCCAAGCTGTTGCTGGAGCCCGGCCAGCGCGTTCTCGACATCGGCTGCGGATGGGGTGGAATGGCGCTCGAAGTTGCCGCCACTGAGCAAGTCTCGGTACTCGGTGTTACCCTGTCTGGCGAACAGCTCCGGGTAGCGCGCGAGCGCGCCTCGCTCAGCAACGCGCGCTTCGAGCTTACCGATTATCGCGACGTTGAAGGCTCGTTCCACCGGATCGTTTCAGTCGGCATGTTCGAGCATGTCGGCGTCCCCAACTACGACACCTTCTTCCAAAAGGTCGCCGAGCTGCTGACAGATGACGGCGTTGCGGTGATCCACTCGATCGGTCGCAAGGACGGACCCGACATCACCAATCCCTGGATCGAGAAGTACATCTTCCCGGGCGGCTATATCCCGGCACTGTCCGAGGTGCTGCCG
>JARYGU010000110.1:0-562 GCA_033795365.1 Shinella sp. | reverse complement strand
GTCACGCCAGCGCTTTCGATCGCGACATCGGTGCCGGAGCCCATCGCGATGCCGACATCGGCGGCGGCGAGCGCCGGCGCATCGTTGACCCCGTCGCCTGCCATGGCGACGATGCGGCCCTCGCCCTTCAATCGGGCGACCACCGCGCTTTTCTGATCCGGCAACACTTCGGCTTCGACCTCTTCGATCCCGAGCTTGCGTCCGACCGCTTCGGCCGTGGTGCGGGTGTCGCCGGTCAGCATCACGACCCTTATGCCCTCCTTGCGAAGCGTCGCGATGGCCTCGGCCGTCGTCGCCTTGATCGCATCGGCAATGGCCAGAATCCCGGCCGCCTGCTTGTCGATGCCGATGAAAATGGCGGTCGCGCCATCCTGGCGCAGTTCGTCTGCCTGTTGCTCGAGGGCGCTGACGTCGATCGCGCTTTCAGACAGGAAACGAGCATTCCCCAGGGTGATGCGCTTGCCATCCACCGTGCCGAACGCGCCCTTGCCGGTCGGCGAATCGAAGTCCGTGACTTCGGGAAGTGCGATCCCCCTATCCTTGGCGGCGGCGACCACGGCGA
>JARYGU010000010.1:0-202776 GCA_033795365.1 Shinella sp. | reverse complement strand
CTTCAGGACGCGGCCACCTTTGCAGCCGATCTCAATGCGCGACAACTTTGCCGACCGCTTTGCCGTCACCTTCTCTGCTGCCGCCGCGCGATCCAGTTCGCTTTCCGCACCCGGCCCGATCAGCGCCACCGGCAACAGCGTCACGCCTGATCCACCCGACGACCGGATGTCCCGGCGAAGCTTCTTCCGCCAGGTGTAAATCTGCTGCGGGAGAATATCGTGACGGCGGGCAATCTCGGCCACGCCAGAGCCGCTCGTCTCGACCTCTTCCAGAATCCGAAGCTTGTCCTCATCGGTCCAGACACGGCGGCGCTCGACGCCCGTCAGAATCTCAACCCGCCCCATAAGTTCACCTTTGGCTACGTCGCTAACTACGGAATTAGCGACGTAACTTCAGTGCAATGGGCGAAATCTCAAAGGCTCCTTCACCGGACGCTTACACTCTAGAGTTCGGTTTGTTCCCGGCTGATGGAGCTTAGCAGTTCAGAAATCGCAGGCCAACCGCAACCGGCCTTGGCGTTCTTCCCCTTGTAGCCGTAGCTTAGCAGTTCAGAAATCGCAGGCCAACCGCAACCAGGAGCGCGAGACGGAGCGCGTGACGATCAGCTTAGCAGTTCAGAAATCGCAGGCCAACCGCAACCTCGGATCGTCGCTGTAAATCTCCAAGTCCAGCTTAGCAGTTCAGAAATCGCAGGCCAACCGCAACAGGATTGAGTTCGATAAGCTCGGCGCGGCGAGCTTAGCAGTTCAGAAATCGCAGGCCAACCGCAACGGGTGGAGTGGCGGGAAGACCTCGAAGATAAGCTTAGCAGTTCAGAAATCGCAGGCCAACCGCAACCCATTCTATCAGTTATGCGTGTCGCTGCTGAGCTTAGCAGTTCAGAAATCGCAGGCCAACCGCAACGACACGGTTCGGCTGGAGTTCGACGCGCTCAGCTTAGCAGTTCAGAAATCGCAGGCCAACCGCAACGTACGAGATCGGCAAGACATACGACAATGGAGCTTAGCAGTTCAGAAATCGCAGGCCAACCGCAACAAGTTCTTTGAGCGCCCTGGCGACATGCCGAGCTTAGCAGTTCAGAAATCGCAGGCCAACCGCAACGACCGATCGCCGCCGACCTCTACGGCGGTGAGCTTAGCAGTTCAGAAATCGCAGGCCAACCGCAACCGGGGCTTTGTCCTGCTCCTCGGCCGGCACAGCTTAGCAGTTCAGAAATCGCAGGCCAACCGCAACTAAGGGTAGGGTTCCCCGCTGAAGATTTCCAGCTTAGCAGTTCAGAAATCGCAGGCCAACCGCAACGCGATATATCCAGTGGCACGATAGAGACACAGCTTAGCAGTTCAGAAATCGCAGGCCAACCGCAACAAGTCGGCTGACGGCACGGAAATTCGCAAGAGCTTAGCAGTTCAGAAATCGCAGGCCAACCGCAACATGTACATACCCGCCGTGTGGTCCGTCTGAAGCTTAGCAGTTCAGAAATCGCAGGCCAACCGCAACAGGAACGTGGCGGTGCCGCCAATAGCACCGAGCTTAGCAGTTCAGAAATCGCAGGCCAACCGCAACGTGTTCCGTTCGATGCGAAGGATGATGTGTAGCTTAGCAGTTCAGAAATCGCAGGCCAACCGCAACTTGCGATACAGGCTGATGTCCATGCGATAGAGCTTAGCAGTTCAGAAATCGCAGGCCAACCGCAACAAGGCCTCGGTAGTCCACACATTGCTGTCGAGCTTAGCAGTTCAGAAATCGCAGGCCAACCGCAACAAGTACACCGGACTGCTTCGTCTCCGCATCAGCTTAGCAGTTCAGAAATCGCAGGCCAACCGCAACGACCATCGACGGTCAGGAATGGTACGATGGAGCTTAGCAGTTCAGAAATCGCAGGCCAACCGCAACACGGTCGCCAACGCTCAATCCATTCTCTCAGCTTAGCAGTTCAGAAATCGCAGGCCAACCGCAACGCCAGGGAGGATCGTGAGCTTGCGCTTAAGAGCTTAGCAGTTCAGAAATCGCAGGCCAACCGCAACATGCTGACCCGCATCAACGGCCGCAAGTCCAGCTTAGCAGTTCAGAAATCGCAGGCCAACCGCAACAAGCAACCGCCGCTCCAATCGGTCCTCGCGAGCTTAGCAGTTCAGAAATCGCAGGCCAACCGCAACGAACGAACCAGGATGCCTTGGTTCTTGAATGGAAATCTATTTGACGTCGAGCATCTTGCGAAAGACTGCCCAGACCGTCAGGGCAAAGGCCATCATAACGATACCGCCGAGCATGATGAGCTGCCAGCCTCCGGCCTCCCAGAGCAAACCCGCCAGAGCGGATCCGATCGCTCCTCCGATAAAGTTGCATGTGACGAATGCCGTGTTCAGCCGACTGCGCGCGGTCGGATCGACAGAGAACATGCGCGTCTGGTTGAGGACGTTTACGGCCTGGATGGCTATGTCGATAACAAGGACAGCCAAAAGGATGGCTATAAGAGACGTCGAACCTACCGCGGCGATGACAAGGGAAGCGAGCGAGAGCGCCAGACCTGCCCCGGTCGCATAGACCGACCATCCCCTGTCGTGCAGAGCTCCGGTGCGCTGGGCACCGAGCGCCCCTGCAAGCCCCACCAGCCCTACCAGGCCGATCTGTGTGAGAGAGAAGGAAAACGGAGGGCTGCTGAGGAGAAATGTCAGTCCGGTCCAAAACATGGTGAAAACAGAAAATACCGTGGCGCCGAGCAAAAGCGTTACTCTGACGGCGCGATGCTTTGCGACGACGGCGAAAACCGAGGAAAGCAGAGTCCGATAGGGCATTGCCGGGCGAGATGGATCAGAAGGAAGCGCTTTGGCCAACAGCCCTGCGATCACCGCCGATATCACGGCTGCGAGCCAATATATGGCGTGCCAACCGAACAAATCCCCGATGAAACCGCTGATCGTGCGGGACAGGAGAATGCCTGTCAAAAGGCCGGATACGACGGTCCCGACAACCCGGCCGCGTTGCTCGGGCTTTGCGAGATCACCTGCTAATGGCGTCAGCAACTGGCCGGTCACCGTCGTCAAACCGACAGCCGCCAAACTGACGATGAGTGCGATGAAACTCGGTGCGCTGGCGCTTGCGGCCAATGCAACGGCGGAGCAAAGCATGATCGCCGGGATCAGCCGGCGCCGGTTCACGACGTCGCCCAAGGGTACGATAAGGAATACGCCAATGGCATAGCCGATTTGAGTGACCGTAACGAGAGATCCTGCGGCGCCGGTACTGGTGCCGAAAGATGCCGCGATCTCGCCGAGGAGCGGCTGGGCCCAGTAGAGGTTGCCAACTGCGGCACCGCCGGCGACGGCGAACAGGAATGTAAGCGCCGCCGATATTCCGGCAGACCCTGGCTGACTGGAGACTTGTGCGGACATGGAATGCTCTCAGATCGAGGGAGGTGCTTTTCAGCGGTACTTGTCGTTGGCGAATCCAGACAGGCGAAGGGCGACCGATATCGTGCGCCCGTAGGGCGAGCGACTGGCGAAAAAGCGGTTTGCCGAACCTACCTGCTATCGAAAGGCAGGACTATCCGTCAATCTTCGAGCGGACCGTGGGCACGCGGGATGATTTTGACGGTCGCGCCGCGGGCGCGGCTACCGATCATCGAATTCAGATAGAGGCTGCCATGATACTTGGTTTTATAGGCCTCATCGATGGCATCGTTGAGCGCGCCGTCGACTGGCTCGAAGAGAACTTCCTTCGTCATCCCGGCGGCAATGATGCGTCCCGCCTTCCGCTGCAGAGCCGACTTGTACCAGCGGGAGTCCTGCCCGTGATAGGCTCGCGCATAGAGCGCGTCACCCACCGCAACCGACCATATCCAGGTTGGCGTGCCGTAGGTTACGCCGTCTTCGCGAAAGGGTGCAATGTGCAGATCGTCGGCTTCCGCAATCCGACGCAACTCATTCTCAGACCAGGTCACCGTCTGATTTCCTTTTCCAAATCACTTTGCATGCTTGGTCGTCCGATTTAACGAAACGTTTCAGGCGAGGATACCGCGTAGCGATAGGCGCGATTAGCACCTGGAATTCGCATGATCTTATGAGGGGCATTCATCAATATAGCGGTTTTTCCTAGCTCGGGGCTTTGCCTACTGCCGCGCTGGCGGTCCTCATTGGCCGGGTCGCCGCGTGTTTGCGCAAAGCGGAGCTCGTAAAACGGATTTTCCCTTTAGGGACGAATAATAAATGGAATTTCCTTTAAATCTACAATATTTATAGACAATTATTATGCCCATAATCACCTTGTGGAAGGGAAACAGAATGAGCGCTCCCAGACTGGTCGGCCTTGCCGGCAGCTTCAGCCGGCCATCGAAGACCTATTCCCTCGTCGGCGAGATCGCAGGTCTTGCAAGCGGGCGGTACGGCTTTTCCAGCAAGCTCTACGATCTTCATGATCTCGGCCCGTCGCTCGGCGGAGCGCAATGGCGCAAGCAGCTGGACGACCAGGCGAAACAGGTCATCGAGGACATCGTCTCCAGCGATCTGCTCGTCGTCGGCTCTCCCACCTACAAGGGATCCTATGCCGGCATGTTCAAGCATCTCATCGACCTGATCGAACCGGAGGAGTTGCGGGGAAAGCCGATCATCATCGCGGCGACGGGCGGCGGAGACCGGCATGCTCTCGTGGTGGAGCATCAGTTGCGGCCGCTCTTCGGCTTCTTCATGGCGCAGACCTTGCCGACGGCGGTTTACGCCTCGGATCGCGACTTCGCCGACTACAAAGTATCGTCCGATGCGCTCTCCGCCCGGATCGGCGAGGTCATCAAGGAGCTGGCAACCTTCTTTCCCCTGAAAGACCGCGGGCTTGCCGCTGCCGAGTAGGCGTCGCCCTTCCGGATGCTGATGGTTGCGAATGGGATGTTTCCCAGTCAAGGTTAATCGGATGACCAGTGTTCTCGTCCTGCCAGGTTTGTTCGGCTCCGATGAGGGGCATTGGCAACGTTTCTGGCTCCAGGACCGGCCGGAGAGCCGTCTTGTCGCTCAAGCCGACTGGGCGCGCCCCAAGCTCGTCGACTGGATGGAGAGGCTGGAGGCGGCGCTGGAGGAGGCGGGCGAAGCCTATATCGTCGCACATAGTCTGGGTTGCGTGCTCGCCGCCCGGCTTGCGGGCCGTGCGAGTGCCCGGCGGGTCCGTGGCGCGCTTCTGGTCGCCCCTTGCGATCTCAGGTCGACGGATGTCCTTCATCCCGGTCTCATCACCTTCGGTACGATGCCGACCGAGCCGCTGCCTTTCCCGAGCGTGACCGTAGGAAGCCTGAACGACAGCTACATGTCCATCGACCGGCTGACGCTTTTCGGGCGCCTTTGGAATTCGGAAATCCGGAATATCGGTCCTGCGGGCCATATCAACATAGCAAGCGGCTTCGGCCGCTGGTCCGCGGGCTATCAGCTTATGGAACTGCTGAAGGCGCGCACGCGGCACCGGCGCAGGATTCCCGGCAGCCCAGCTGTCGTTCCCGCCGCCTGACAGGCCGGCGTGATGACGGAGGGGCGGCTGCTTCAACAAAAATCGGATAGAATTCCGTGAGGATAATGGCATAGGATTTCGGTATAACGACGCTACCGTCGACATCCAGAGGAGCAAACCCCAATGAGCCTGCGTATCAACGACACCGCGCCCGATTTCACCGCGGAAACAACCCATGGCCCGATCAATTTCCATGAATGGATCGGCGACGGCTGGGCGGTTCTTTTCTCCCATCCGAAGAACTTCACGCCGGTCTGCACGACCGAACTCGGTTCGATGGCCGGCCTTGAAGGCGAGTTCAGCAAGCGGGGCGTGAAGATTATCGGCATATCGGTCGATCCGGTCGACAGCCACGCAAAATGGAAGGCCGACATCAAGACGGCGACCGGCTTCGACGTGGAATATCCGCTGATCGGCGACCGCGACCTCAAGGTCGCAAAGCTTTACGACATGCTGCCGGCCAGCGCCGGGGCCTCATCGGAGGGGCGCACGCCGGCCGACAATGCGACCGTGCGTTCGGTATATGTCATCGGGCCTGACAAGAAGATAAAGCTCATCCTGACCTATCCGATGACGACGGGCCGCAATTTCAACGAGATCCTGCGCGCGATCGACTCCATCCAGCTCACGGCCAAGCATCAGGTGGCGACGCCGGCGAATTGGCAGCAGGGCGATGACGTCATCATCACCGCCGCCGTCTCGAACGAGGACGCGGTGACGCGTTTCGGCTCTTTCGATACCGTTCTGCCCTATCTCAGGAAGACCAAGCAGCCCGCTGCCTGACGCGAAAATCTCGCGGCGAACCAAGAACGGCGAAGCTTCGGCTTCGCCGTTCTTTTTTGGATGGCTTTCAAGACGACTTGCTTGCACGCACGGTGTGAAAATCAGGCCGTCGGTATCCGCATCAAAGCAATGCCACGATGCCGACAAGGAAAGAAAAGGAGCCGGCAACGGCAAGACGCGCGATCCAGAGATGGAATCCGGCGACGGGAAGCTTCCGGCCTGCGCGAACCGGGCTGCCGATGCCGGAGAGGCTTTTGTCGAATGCCAGGGCCATAGGACACCTCTCTCAGTAGACCGGGTACATGCCCCAGAAGAAGCTCTCGGAGCGATCGGGCAGACGTTCCTGATCGAGGTCTGTCTGCTTCCCGTGCGAGGCGTTCGGGAACGTCTCCGGCCTGTCGCGCTTCTCCTTCAAGAGGACGCAGCGGTTCCATGCAAAAAGGTCGAATCCGAACAGTGAAATGGCACCGTGTATCATCGTTCTGCCTCCGCTTTGGTCAGCATATGATGGTAGTCTCAGTGTAAATGCCATTTCTGTCAATGTAATCTATAAAAATACTGTACTACTGATTTGGATTTTTCTTGGAAAAAATACGCGCGGAATGCGGCCCGCACCGAGATAATTATCCCCGTGCGGGAAAGCTCTCGCTTTCAGGAAAAGAAGCGGTTGGCAGGGCGCGGCAGGCCGAGATGCTCACGGAGCGTCGCTCCTTCATAGTCGCGGCGGAAGATGCCGCGGCGCTGCAACTCCGGAACCAATCGTTCGGTTACGTCCAAAAGCCCCTGCGGCAGATAAGGGAATACCACCGTGAACCCGTCGCAGGCTTCCTGCGAAAGCCACTCCTGCATTTCATCGGCAATCGTTTCAGGCGTGCCGACGAAAGCGAGACCTGAATAGCCGCCATAGCGCTGGGCGAGCTGGCGTACCGTCAGCTTTTCCTCTTCCGCAAGCTTCAGGACTTGCGCGCGGCCTGTCTTGCTGGCGTTGGTCTCGGGAATTTCCGGCAGCGGGCCATCCGGGTCGAGACCGGAGACGTCGTGTCCGAGCGCGATCGACAGCGATGCTATGGCGCTGTCGTAGTGAACAAGGCTGTCGAGCGTCGCCCTCTTTTCCTTTGCCTCCCCGACCGTATCGCCGATGACGATGAATGCGGCCGGCAGGATCTTGAGATGGGCGGGATTGCGCCCGAGTGCGGCCATGCGGCCCTTTACGTCTGCGTAGAGCGCCATGCCGGCGTCACGATCGCGAGGGGAACAGAAGACCACCTCGGCGGTCTCGGCCGCGAGCTGGCGGCCCGGCTCCGATTGCCCGGCCTGCACGATCACCGGCCAGCCCTGGACCGGGCGCGCGATGTTGAGGGGGCCGCGCACGTTGAGTTCGTCGCCTCTGTGGTCGAGCCGGTGCATCCTGGCCGGATCGAAATAGATGCCGCTTTCACGGTCCCGCACGAAGGCGTCGTCGGCGAAACTGTCCCATAGGCCTGTCACGACATCGTAGAATTCGCGCGCCCGCTTGTAGCGCTCGCCGTGTTCGACATGGTGATCGAGGCCGAAGTTGCGCGCTGCATCCGGGTTGGACGTTGTTACGATGTTCCAGGCGGCGCGCCCATTGCTGATATGATCGAGCGAAGCGAAGCGTCGGGCGACATGGTAGGGTTGGTCGAAGGTCGTGGAGGCCGTCGCAGCGAGCCCGATCCTCTCGGTCACCGCCGCAAGCGCGGCAAGCAGCGTGAAGGGCTCGAAGGATGTCACCGTGTGGCTGCGTTGCAGCGCTTCCAGGGGCATGTTCAAAACGGCGAGATGGTCGGCCATGAAGAAGGCATCAAATTTCGCCTGCTCCAGCTTCTTCGCAAACGACTTCAGGTGCTCGAAATTGAAGTTCGCATCCGGGTAGGATCCGGGATAGCGCCAAGCGCCCGTATGAAGACTGACAGGACGCATGAAGGCCGTAAGATGGAGCGATTTCGACATGAATAGTCACCGGATCGGTTGGCTCCGGTTCCGGCGACCTTAAGCTCGCTTCGACCGGTTCTTGTTGAGACTGCCGTCAGTTCCCTGAACCTAGAGATCGTTCCAGCCGCATTCAAGAAAATAGTCCATAAAAATAGTAGAAATTAGTTTCAGCACAGGGCTTTTAATTGGTGGGAAATTCTCCTTTGCCGTCCTGCATTGCATCACCGTCCTTTGCTCAAATCCTATGCATTTGCCACTTTCTTGTCAGGAACGATCGCCGTTTCCGCACCTTCCAGATAAGAAAGCAGGGGTCTCCATGAACAAGCTTACTTCGATTGAAAAAACAGGTTTTACCCGCCGCACAGGTCTTGTCGCCGTGGCGATCGCCGCCGCCGCGGCTTTGGCGGCAACAATTCCGCTGCCGGCTGCCGCGAGTGACAAGGCCGCCATCAAAGTCGGCATCATAAGCGGCGAGGACGAGGATGTCTGGCGTGTGGTGACGGCGGAGGCTGCCAAAAACGGCCTGACAATCGAAACGGTGGTCTTCAACGATTACAACCAGCCGAACGAAGCGCTGGATCGCGGCGAAATCGACGCCAATGCCTTCCAGCACCTTCCCTATCTCGAAAACCAGATCAAGACGCACGGCTACAAGATCGTACCCGTAGGCTATACCGGCGTCTGGCCGATCGGCCTCTATTCCAGGAAAGTCGGGAAAACGGCCGACCTTGCTGACGGAGCCGTCATCGGCGTCCCGAACGATCCCTCAAACGAAGGCCGTGCCCTGCGCGTGCTCCAGAACGAAGGTCTGATCAAGCTCAAGGACGGAACCGGCATCCTTGCGACCATTGCCGATATCGTCGAGAACCCGAAGAACATCGAAATCAAGGAGCTGGACGCCGGCATCGTGGGGCGTTCGGTGGATGATCTCGATGCGGCGGTGGTCAATACGGACTGGGCGCTGAAGAGCGGCCTCACGCCGGAAAATCGCGTCGCGCAGGAGCCGGTCGAGGACAACCCCTATCGCAACTTCATTGCCGTCAGGCAGGGCGAGGAAAACGAGACCTGGGTGAAGACCCTGGTTGCCTCCTACCAGAACGATACGGTCAAGGCCGAATTCGACCGCGTCTACAAGGGCTCGGGCATCAGCGCATACTGATTGACCTCAGTCCCGGCAATCTACGGCTCGCGGTCGGTTGGACGGCTGCGAGCCGTTGCGGCGGAAAGGATGATGATGAATACCCATGCAACCTTCGCCGATCTGCCTGCGGCGTCTGGCACGCACGGCCCCGAAGACGTCGTGCGGCTGGCAGACGTTTTCCGCCGCTTCGGAGCGACGGCAGCGCTCGACGGCGTCACGCTCTCGATCCGCAGGGGCGAGATTCTAGGCCTGATCGGACGCAGCGGCGCCGGCAAGTCGACGTTGATCCGCTGCCTGAACGGGCTGGAGCGGCCCAACCGTGGAACGATCGAGATCGAAGGCAGGGAGATCACAGGCCTGTCGGAGCGCGAGCTTCAGCCGCTTCGCCGCCGCATCGGCATGATCTTCCAGCACTTCAATCTCCTTTCGGCAAAGACGGTCGAGGAGAACGTCGCTCTTCCGCTCAAGATCGAAGGATGGAGCAAGGCGAGGAGGCTTGCCCGCGCCGGCGAACTTCTCGATCTCGTCGGCCTGTCCGACAAGGCGAAAGCCTATCCCGCGACGCTTTCCGGGGGACAGAAGCAGCGTGTCGGCATCGCGCGTGCCCTGGCGGCCAATCCGGTGCTCCTGCTGTCGGACGAGGCGACATCCGCGCTGGACCCCGAAACCACCGCGTCGATCCTTTCCCTCCTGAAGGACATCAATGCGAAACTCGGCCTCACCATCCTGCTCATCACCCACGAGATGGAGGTCGTCAGAAGCATTGCCGATCGCGTCGCGGTAATCGACGCCGGCCGCATCGTCGAGGAGGGGCCGGTCTGGTCGGTCTTCGCGGCACCGCATGCGCAGACGACCGCCAGCCTGCTTGCCGGCATCAGGCCTCGTCTTCCGGCCGCCCTTGCCGCCCGCCTGAGACCGGAAGGCGGCGGGGAGGCGATCCTGCGCGTCGACATAGCGGGTGCGGCGGCGGAAAATCTTCTGCCGGCCCTTTCGGCCGCGATCGGGAAGGAGTTCCGGCTCATTCACGGCGGCGTCGACCGTATCCAGGACCAGTCCGTAGCCCGCTTCTTCATCGGATTTCCTCAGGGGTCGCGGAATAGCCTCTCTACGATCGTCAATTTTCTTCGGCGCCGCGGCGCGCAGGTGGAGATGCTCGGTCATGTCGCCGATCATGCTTGATCTTCTTATCCGGTCGCTCTGGGAAACGATCCTGATGACGGCCGCGTCGGGTTTGATATCGCTCGTGGCAGGGCTTCCGCTCGGTCTCGCTCTCGTGGTGACGGCCAAGGGAGGCATCGCCGAACACCGCTGGATCAACAGCCTGCTGGGCGCCGTCATCAACGGCTTCCGCTCGGTTCCTTTCATCATCCTGCTCGTGGCGCTCATCCCCTTGACGCGGCTGATCGTCGGCACCTCGATCGGGACATGGGCCGCGATCGTGCCACTTTCGATTGCCGCCACGCCCTATTATGCGCGGATCGCGGAGGTTTCCTTGCGGGAGGTTGACCGCGGGCTCGTCGAGGCGGTCCGCGCAATGGGCGGCAGTCGCTGGACGGTCGTGCGCGAAGTGCTGCTGCCCGAGGCGCTTCCGGGCATCGTTGCGGGCTTCACCGTCACCCTGGTCACACTGATCGGCGCTTCCGCGATGGCAGGCGCGATCGGGGCGGGCGGCCTCGGCGATCTTGCCATCCGGTATGGCTACCAGCGTTTCGAGACGGGGGTGATGATCGCGGTCGTCGTCGTGCTGATCCTGTTGGTCTGCGCGATCCAATGGCTGGGCGACCGGATGGTGGCAAGGCTGGATCACCGTTCTTGAGGACATGGCAAAGTAGATTGCGGACTCGTTTCCGCGATTGCTTTCGACCATTACCCGCCGTCGAAATAGCTAACGGCTTGGACGGTACGCCAAGCTCGGCCGGAGCCCTTCGGGTTCCGTTGGCCGAGCGTTTTGGCGATATGCTTCCTCCCACAATCAACGGGCCACTCGCCTTGCAAGAGGAATCAGGCAATATTCCCGAAGCCAAGGAAGGGAATTTGCCGCGCGAACCGAAAATTCGCGTCTTGCCGCCGATAATAAAAAGTGCGCCCGCGCGGTCGAATTTGAAAGGAACTTTTCGGTTGCTGAAAAGTCTGTTCCTGCGACAAAGGTGCCTGCCGAAAGCGCCCGCGGCAACTCCGGCCGGGCCATCAACGACAATCCGGACAAGCCGGCCGATGACCGACTCCAATAGCTATCTGAGATTTTTCAAGGACCGGCGCATTCTAATCGTGGAGGACGAATATTTCCTTGCCGATGAAACACGCACGAAATTGCAGCAACTGGGAGCGGTCGTCGTCGGTCCGACGGGAGATGTGGCGCATGCATTGGAACTGATCGGCGACGAGCCTGTCGACGCCGCCATTCTCGACGTCTACCTGGACGGGGAGATGGTCTTTCCGGTTGCCGAGAAGCTCCAGCAGCTCGGCATCCCTTATGTTTTCGCGACCGGATACGATCCGTCCATCATCCCCGAGCAGTTCACCGGATTCGTCCTCAGCGCAAAGCCGATAGCGCTCGATCATATCGCCCGAGCCCTCTTCGGTCCCCCGGTGTCGCATGACTGACGACCGCTAGATCGCAGAAAGTGGCTCACGGCAGTTCCTTGTCAATGGCATCCCCGGCGTTCCAGGCCAGTTCGTTCGCCAGGTGCTGGCGGGCCCGGTTGAGGCGGCTCTTGATCGTGCCGACGGCGCATCGGTGTCGTGCGGCGGCCGCCTCGTAGCTTTCGCCGCCGATAGCGATCTCGTCGATCACCTCGCGGAAGTTCGGCGGCAGGCGGCGCATCGCTTCCTCGAATTCGCGAAACCGCACCGACCATTCCTGCCCCGGCGCGATGGTGATGTTGAGCCCCACGCACTCCTTCTCGCCCGGCATCTCCCGGGTTGAAAGCCGGATGCGGGTGCAGAAGGTGTTGCGCATGATCGTGAACATCCAGGATTTCAACCGGGTGCCGTCCTCGAACTTGTCGAGGTTGGAAAGCGCCTTCAGCAAGGTTTCCTGAACGAGATCCTCGGCATCGATCGGTGATCTGTGGAAGGTCCTCGCAAACGCGCGAAGAGCTGGTATCAGCTCGACGACATCCTTCTGCAATCGTTCGGACAACGGTGTATCGGTCACGACGAACTCCTCTGTCTTGTAGGCTATGACAACCGGATGGCTTGCCCTGAGCATCTTCCAGGGCTCTGCAAGACCGTGATTTGGGACGCGTCTTCCCGGTGCCGCGGGACATGATCCTGCGGCATGCTGAATTCGTCTTTCTGGTGTGGGTCGGTTACGTCCCGCTTTCAGGCCAACGGGGCATCATTGCCGTTGTTCCGCAGCCGGCGCAGAAAAAATTCGCAGCAGCGGGATTTTCGTTGCTTGCGAGCTTCGCTCCGCTCCCGTGTCGCGGTTCGATTGCGGTGTCGCTTCCTCACCTGCCTTGGAACATCTTCCTCCGCAGGAAGTTCGTGGGGCAGCCAAGGAGAACGCCAATGAAATATATCGTCATTCCTGCAGTCATGTTCATGATCGCAACGTCGGCTTTCGCCCAGTCAGCCGCGGAAAAGACAGGCGCCAATTCGCTTTTGGGGATTCCGCCGAAAACCGAGGATTTCGTCCAGGAGGCAGGTGCCAGCGACATGTTCGAGGTCGAATCCAGCAAGCTCGCCGTCGAGCGGGCGGATGATGCGACCAAGGCGTTCGCCCGGCAGATGGTCATGGACCATCAGAAGACAACCACCGAGATGAAGCAGATGGTCGAGGGTGGCAAGGTGAAGGCGACGCTTCCGACGGCCATGACCGCTGCCCAGCAAGAGATGATGGACGAATTGAAGGGGCTGCAGGGGGCGGAATTCACGGAGCAGTATCAGGACGACCAAGTTTCTGCCCACGAGACTGCCGTCGATCTCTTCCGGCGCTACGCCGAGGAGGGCGACAACCCCGAACTGAAGGCTTGGGCAGGCAAAACACTCCCCGCCCTGGAGCACCACCTGCAGATGGCAAGGGATTTGAACAAATAACCAGTGCACCGGCGGCCTTCCGGCATTCGCGCCGATCCCAAGGATATAGCTCTGCCGGATCCGCCGCTGCCTGGGTCAGGCGCTGGCGCGGCGGACGATGCCGAAGCCGGTGTTGACGACGCTGCCCGGCTCGCCTTCTCCCCAGACGCGCTCGATGATCATCCTCATGGCCCGCTGGCCCATTTCGTAGGCGTTCGGCTGGATCGTCGTCAGGCCAGGGCTGATCTCGGAGGCGATCTCGTAGTCGCCCCAGCCTGCCACTGCGATGCGTTCCGGCACCTTCCAGCCACGGCGGCCGCATTCGAAGAGGACGCCCGCGGCGACGATATCCGTCGGGCAGATGATCGCATCGATCGACGGATCGCGTCGATAGAGACCCTCGAGCGCTTTCGGCCCCGCGCCGAAACCGTCCGCCTCCTCGACCAGATGGACAAGGTCGCTTTCGAGGCCGGCCCTGGCAAGGCTGTTCCTGAACGCCGGCAGGCGCTCGGTGAAGCGGCGCGAGACCGAGCCCTCATATCCGACGAAGCCGATGCGCCGGCACCCGCGATCGATCAGCAGCTTCACGAGAGCCTCCGTCGCCGCGGTGGTCGAATAGCCGACGGCCATGTCGAACGGCTTCTCGTGCACCCAGGATTCGACGACCGGCACGCCGGTCTTGCGCATCAGGTCGACCGCATCGCTTTCGTGCTCATCGCCGACAAGTGCGATACCGGCAACGCGAAGGCCGAGAAAGGTCTGTATGGCGGCTGCTTCGTGCCGCGTCGTATCGGCAAGTTTCAGGATCAGCTCGTAGCCATGCTCGGCCACCTGATCCTGCATGCCGCTCACATATTTGTAGAAGCTCGAATTTTTGATCGACGGAATGACGGCGCCGATGACCCTGCTCTGGCCCGAGGCCAAATTTCCGGCGGCATGGTTGGGTATATAGCCGAGTTCGGCCGCCACCTTGAGCACCCGTCGGCGCGTATCCTCCTGAACGCGCTGCGGATAACGGAAGGCGTTCGACACCGTCATCGGCGACACGCCCGCCGCCGCGGCGACGGATTGCATCGTAACAGTGGGCTTGTCTTCTCGCGTCATCGCATTCCGGTTTCGACTCTCGGATGATTACCAAACATGCAGTGCTTCAAATGCGGGCAAATTAGAAAAAGCGATCCTTGACTCTCATGGCCATTAGATTGATTGTAGCGCTACAAAAGCAAATTGGGAACAGGTTTCGTCGATGCGGACCGATTACGAAAATTGCGGATGCCGCTGATGGCGAGCGTCGCCGGCTCGAAAGCTGAGGAACTCGTTCTTGCGGGAATCCACAAGGCCTATGGACCGACCGTGGCCGTGCGCGATCTCGACCTGCATGTCGAGGCCGGCGAACTCCTGGCGCTTCTCGGTCCTTCGGGCTGCGGCAAGACGACGACACTGCGCATGGTAGCCGGTTTCGAGCGGCCCGATGCCGGTTCTATCCGCATCGGCCGGGTCGATGTATCGGGGCTTCCGCCGCACAGGCGCAACCTCGGAATGGTATTCCAGAACTACAGCCTTTTCCCGCACCGTACTGTGGCCGAGAATATCGGCTTCGGGCTGCGCATGGCCGGAACGGGCCGGAGCGAGCGTGACGGGAAGATCCGCGACATGCTCGACCTGATCCAGCTGCCGGGCAGGGGCGACATGTATCCCTCCCAGCTTTCCGGCGGCCAGCAGCAGCGCGTCGCGCTCGGCCGCTCGCTGATCGTCAACCCGAAGGTCCTGCTTCTGGACGAGCCGCTCGGCGCTCTTGACAGATCGCTTCGCGAAAGCATGCAGTTCGAGATCAGGGGGATGCAGCAGCGCCTCGGCATCACCACCCTCCTGGTGACGCACGATCAGGAGGAGGCCTTGTCCATGTCGGACAAGGTTGCCGTGATGAATGGCGGGCGCATCCTGCAGATCGGCACGCCCACCGACATCTACGACAGGCCGAGAAGCCGTTTCGTTGCCGAATTTCTCGGAACCTCCAACATTTTCGAAGGTACGGTCTCGGGAGACGGCAGCGCCCTTCTGGTGCCGGGGCGGAGTGCCCCGGTATCCCTTCCGCTCGAGCAGAAGAGGGAATCCGGTAAGTCTCTCAGCCTTTCCGTTCGCCCGGAGCGGGTTCGGCTGGGTCCGGAAGGGCAGCCGGGCGTGAATTTCGAGGCCCGCGTCACGGGAGCCGTATTTCGCGGCAATTATGCCGCCTATCAGGTCGAGGTGCCAGAGCTCGGCCGCGAGCTTTTCGTCTACCGGCAGGCAGATGGTCCGCTCGGCGCCGTGTCGTTCCGCCTCGGGGAAGTCTTGACGCTTGGCTGGTCGCCGCAGGACGGCGTCGTCGTGAGCGCGGAGTAATTTGGAAATGACGATCATGCAGAAGAACGGCGCGCGCATCGGCATCGATGTCGGAGGGACTTTCACGGATTTCGTGCTGTCCGATCCTCGCGATGGCAGTCTCACCTACTACAAGGAACCTTCCACGCCTGACGAGCCTTCCCGGGCGTTGATCGAAGGACTTAAGTCGCTGCTCGAAAAGGCCGGCCTGCATTCCGGCGACGTCGGGACGATCATGCACGGCACGACGATAGGGCTCAACGCGATCATCCAGAGACGCGGTGCCACCATCGCGCTCGTCGTGACGCGCGGCTATCGCGACATCCTGGAGATCGCGCGCAGCCGCATGCCGTCCTCCTTCGATTTCCATGCGAGCAAGGAAGAGCCGCTGGTGCCGCGTTTCCGCATATTGGAGATCGATGCAAGGCTGTCGGCGGCAGGCGAGGTCACAAACGCGCCGGACGAAGCCGGACTCGATCGCGTCGCCGAAGAGCTGAAGGCACTGGACGTCGATGCCGCCGCTCTCGTGCTGATAAACGGCTATACCAGGCCGGCCGTGGAAATCGATTTGGCGGCAAAGCTCTCGCAAAAGGCCGGCGGGCTTGCCATCACGTCGGCAGCCGCGATCTGGCCCGAGATCCGCGAATACGAGCGCACGCTGGTCGCCTGCCTCAACGCCTATATCCAGCCTCTGATGCAGGGTTATTTCGCCGGGTTGAAGACCGGGCTCGAACGCGACGGCGTCACCGCGCCGATCCTGGTTACGGCGTCCAACGGCGGTTCGCTCAGCCTTGTATCCGCCGAGGAAAGGCCGGTGGAGACGATCCTGTCAGGCCCCGCGTCGGGCGTCATGGCTGCCGCCCGCCTCGCCGCGGCGGCAAGCGTGAGCTCGATCATCACCTTCGACATGGGCGGCACCTCGTCGGACATTGCGGTCGCCCATGCGGGTTCGGCCGAACTCGCGACGAGGACCGATATCGGCGGGCTGCCGCTGGTCCTTCCGGTGGTCGACGTTTCCGCGATCGGGGCCGGCGGCGGCTCGATCGTCTGGGTAGACGACCACGGTGTGCTCAAGGTAGGGCCGCGCAGCGCAGGCGCAATGCCGGGTCCGGTCTCCTACGGCAGAGGCGGCACCGAGCCGGCAGTCAGCGATTGCTACCTGACGCTCGGTTACATCCATCCGGCCGGCTTTCTCGGCGGCCGCATGCGGCTCGATCTCGACGCCGCAAAAAACGCTCTGGCGGAAATCGGTGCACGCATCGGCTTTTCAGGCGAGGACGGTGCAGCGCGCGCGGCCGAGGGCGCGCTTGCGGTCACCACCGCGGGCATGGCGACGGAGCTCTACAAGACGCTTGCCTCCCGCGGGCTCGATCCGGCCGATTTCGCGCTGGTGCCCTTCGGCGGTGCTGGTCCCACGCATGCGAACCTGCTCGCCGAAGAGGTGGGTATCGGCCGCGTCGTCATCCCTCCGGCGGCGGGCACCTTCTGTGCGCTCGGGGCGGCTGCGGCGGATCTCCGCCGCGATTTCGTGCGCAGCCTCCGACAGCCTCTTAACGAAGGCAGCGCCGCCTTATTGCAGGAGGTGTTCCTTGCGCTCGCGGACGAAGGCATGGCCTGGCTGGACCGAGAAGGAGATGCGGCCGGCGCGCGCCGGTTCGAGCGCGCCGCCGACATGCGTTATGCGGGACAGGCCTACGAACTCAGGGTGGCGCTCGATGAAAGCGCGGCGGATGCCGCCTTGGTCGCCGAAGCATTCCATCGGGAGCATGAGCGCATTTACGGCTTCCGCGACACGGAGACCGAGGTGGAACTGGGCACGGCGCGCCTTGCCGTGATTGGCGTCACGCCCAAGATCGCGCAACCGGAGATCTCCGCCGGCATCGGAAAGCCCGAGCCGAAGGGCGAGCGCGCGCTCTTCCGCAAGGGGGAGTGGATCACAGCCGCCGTTTATGTGCGCGAGGCGCTCGGCGCTGGGGATGCCATCCGGGGGCCGGCGATCGTCGAGCAGGACGATACGACCACCGTCCTGCTTCCCGGCTGGTCGGCGCGCGCCGATGCCGTCGGAAACCTCCATCTGGAAAGGCTTGCACGATGAAGCTCGATTCCGTCACGCTCGCCATTCTCGGCAATAAGCTTGCCGCCGTCAGCGAGGAGATGTGCCTGACGCTCCAGCGCACCGGGCGAACGCTCTACGTCAAGGAGACCGCCGACTTCGCCTGCGCCCTGGCAGGGCTCGACGGACGCTTCTTCGCCTATCCGCGCTCGATCGGCGTTTCCGGATTCGTCGGGCTGGAATGCGCTCCGGCAATCAAGGCCGTCGGTCTGCTGGAGCCGGGCGACGTCATCCTCACCAACGATCCCTACCGCTCCGAGGGTCTCGCTACGCATCTGCCCGACCTCCACATGATCGAGCCCTATTTCCATGACGGCGAAATCATCGCTTACGGCTGGTGCTTCGTGCATTGCTCGGACGTCGGCGGGCGAGTGCCCTCCAGTATCTCTCCGGTCAACACGGAAATCTTTCAGGAAGGCCTGCGCATCCCACCGGTCAAGCTGATGAAGCGCGGGGAGATGAACCAGGATGTCCGCCTCTTCCTCGACGCGAACAGCCGCACGCCGGATGCCAATATGGGCGACATCCGCGCGATGCTCGCAGCGCTTGCTGCCGGCCGGCGGCGCCTGGAGCAAACGATCGCCCAGCATGGCGCCGAGACCGTTTCCGCCGCCGCGAAGGACCTCGTCGCCTATGCGGCGGAAAAGGCCCGCTCGGTCCTGCGGCGTGTGCCTTCCGGTACCTATTCCTTCTCGGACTATCTCGACGACGACGCCGCGAGCCGGCTGCCGGTCCGCATAGCGCTTGCGGCGACCTTCGACGGCGGCGAGGTGCATCTCGATTTCACCGGCACCGATCCGCAGGTCGCGACCGCGATGAACATCCCCTCGCGCGGGCGCCCGCATGCCTGGCTGACGCTGCGGGTTCTGGCGCTCGTCAATACGCTTGATCCGACGACCCCGCTCAATGTCGGCCTGCTCGATCCGGTGCGCATCACGGCGCCGGAGGGAAGCCTGGTCAATCCGCAGGAGCCGGCCGCAACGGGAGTGCGCCACGCCGCCGCCATCCGTGTCAACGACGTCTTGAACGGCGCTTTCGGCAAGGCGCTGCCCGAAGTCATGCCTGCGGCTTCCTCGGGAACGGTCATCCCCGTCGTGATGGCGGAACCGAACGGACATGGCGGCCGGCGCGTGCAGGTGATCGAACCGATGATCGGCGGCACCGGCGCACGTCTTGGGCGCGACGGGGTCGACGGGCGCGACAGCGGCATCTCGAATCTGGCCAACAATCCCGTCGAAACGGTCGAGGCTGAACTCGGCGTCGAAATCCTCACCTATGCGCTGCGTCCCGATTCCGGGGGCGCCGGCCAGTGGCGCGGCGGCTGCGGTATGGAGCTGACCTTCCGGGTCCTGACCGACGATACCAATGTTCTCGGCCGCGGCATGGAGCGGCTGCTTTTCCGCCCATGGGGCTCGAACGGCGGCAAGCCCGGCCTGCCGGCCGAGCTGATCGTCAATCGCGGCAGCGCCGGCGAGCGCCGGCTCGGGAAGATCGACGTACTCACAGTCAATGCGGGAGACACTGTCACCTTCCTGACGCCGGGCGCCGGCGGCTTTGGCGATCCGGCGCGCCGCGATCTTTCCGCGGTGCGGCGCGACGTGCGGGACGGCTTCGTGACGGTGCAGGGCGCGGCGATCGACTACGGCGTTGTCGTTCGCAACGGCGAGGTCGACGCAGCGGAGACGGCAGCGCTCAGGAAGTGCATCGCCGCCAGCAACGCCTCGAATGCGCAGGGGCCGGAGCGGGAGCGCTGGGACGCCGTCTTTCCCGCAGCGACGATGGATCGCCTGAACCGTTCTCTGGTGGCGCTGCCGGGTGCCGTGCGCCAGCGCCGCCGCCGGGAAATCCTTGATGCCGTGCTTGCCGGATTGCCCGAGAGCTTTCCACGCGCCGAGGCGGGAGAAGACGCCGTACGTGCTGCGCGGGAAAGATTGGAGAAGGCAGCAGACAGTCTCTGACGGCGCCCTACATTCCGTTCCGAGAAATACCACCTCTTCCAGCTATGGAGAACTTCGATGACGATTATCACGAGAAGACATTTCATTGGTGGTAGCGCGGCCGTCGGCGCCGGCCTGATCACCGGCGGGATGCCGCGTTTTGCCAATGCGCAGGCCGGCGAGATCACGGTCACGGCCTTCGGAGGCGTTTGGGAAGAGGCGGTGCGCACCTGCTTCGCCGCCCCGTTCGAGGCGAAGACGAAGGCAAAGGCGAACGTTTCCCTCGGCGGCCCGCCGCAGTGGCTGGCGCAGGTGGAGGCGGAGTCCGCCAACCCGCCCGTCGACGTTCTGATCATGACACCGGACCTCGCGCTGACTGCGGCGAAGGCCGACCTCGTCGACGACTTCACGGTGGAGAAACTTCCCAACCTCGCGAAGATCCCGCAGGAGCTGACCGACTCCGTGATGGGCAAGGGAACGATCTTCGACTACGGCGTCGGCGGTATCACGTTCCACAAGGAACGTGTCGAAAACGCCCCGAAATCCTTTGCCGAATTCGTCGACCGCGTGGCGGATGGCGAATTCGTCGCTTCGGTTCCTTCCATCAGCTATGCCGTGACGCCGATCATGCTGATATGGGCGATGGCCAATGCGCTCGGCGGCGGCGTGAACAATGTCGATCCCTTCTTCGATGCCATGGCCAAGATGAAGGACAATCTCGTCTTCTGGGCAGGCCCGAACGATTTCTTCAACCATCTGTCCTCTGGCGAGGCCGAGCTCGGCATCTATTTCGACGGCCGCACCTGGAACCATTATGACAGCGGCGCGACCTGGATCGACTTCCTGAACCCGGAAGAGGGCGGAGCCTTGAACGGGGTTGCGGTGCAGAAGCCGAAGAACGCCGATCCGCTCGCCTGGGACTACATCAACGAGGTCCTGGACGCGGAGAACCAGACGAAGTTCGCCGACATCATGAATTACGGCGTGACCAACACCGACGTCGTTTACAGCGAGAAGCTGAAGCCGCGCATCACGCCCTGGCAGAAAACCGCTTTCCCGCCCTATGAGCAGATCGCCGAGGTGCGCAACGAGTGGGTGGACCGCTGGAATCGTGAAATCGGCCGATGAGGGCCGTGGCGGCCGGTCTAAAGGAGGGCTGCCGCCTCTTGCGAACGGAAGCGGATGATGAGTGAAACGGTGCAGACAGCCATTCCGGCGAGACGCAGCCAACCGCTGCGGCCAATTCTCATGGCCGGCCCGGCGGTGCTCTTTCTCGTGGTGTTCTTCGTGTGGCCGCTTCTCGACAACGGGATGCGCAGCTTCTCCACGGGGGACGGCGGCTTCACGTTCTCTCGCTACGTCTCTCTGCTGACGGACAGTTTCTACCTGCGCGTCACGGCCGAGACGGTGTCGTTGTCGGCTGGCGTCACCGTCATATCGGTCCTCATCGGTTATCCGGTCGCCTATTTCCTCGTGCGGAAGTCCGGCCGGTGGGCAGGCGTGATCATCTTCCTGCTCATCGCGCCGCTCCTGACCTCCATCATCATGCGCACCTTCGGCTGGCAGGTGCTGTTCGCACGGCGCGGGCTGGTGAACAACCTCCTGGTCGACCACCTCGGCATCCTTTCCGCGCCGCTTCGCCTGACGAATTCGCCCGAGATCGCCGTCGCCGCCCTGGTGCATGTCCTCGTGCCCTTCATGGTGCTTTCCATCAGCACGGTGCTGCAGGGGGTGGACATACGGCTGGAAGAGTCGGCCAAGATCCTCGGCGCAGGCCGCTTTCGCACCTTCTGGGAAGTCACGCTGCCGCTTTCCCTCGACGGGATCGGAACCGGTGCGATCCTCGTCTTCATGATCGCCAACGGAAGCTTCGTCACGCTGGTCCTGCTCGGCGGCGGGCTTCAGACGCTGCCGCTCATGATCTACCAGCAGTTCAACACGACGCGCGATTTCGGCATGGCAAGCGCGATGAGCACCATTCTCCTGGTGATCGCGGTCTTCTGCCTCTTCCTTCAACTGCGCCTCGTGCGCCGCAGGGGAGCGTAGGCCATGAGAGCGCTGGACAGGGATTGGGTCAGCATCGGGCTTGCGGCCTTCGTGGTCCTCTTTTTCATCTTCATGCTCGCGCCGATCCTCGTGGTCGTGGTGGTGTCCTTCACCTCAGCGGGTTATGTTTCCTTTCCCATTCCGGGTTGGTCGCTGAAGTGGTTCCAAAACATCTTCGCCTATCAGCCCTTCATCGATGCGCTGGTCGTCAGCCTGGAGGTGGCCGTCGGCGCGACGATCCTGTCATGCCTGCTCGGCGTTCCTGCCTGCCTGTTCCTGGCGCGGTCGCGTGCGGCATGGACGAATGCGGTGATGACCTTCCTGCTCTCGCCGCTCTCGATGCCGATGATCGTCATCGGTTTCGCGTCGCTGTTCTTCCTGTCATGGCTGGGGATCGGCATTTCCTTTACCGCGCTTCTGATCACGCATACCATCGTGTGCCTGCCCTATGTCATCCGCACGGTAGCCGGCGTCTATGGCGGAATACCGCCCTCCTACGAGGAAGCGGCCGCCATTCTCGGCGCAAACCCTTTCAAGGTTTTCTGGCATGTCACGCTTCCGCTCATCCGGCCGGGCATCATGGCAGGGTCGTTGTTTTCTTTCCTGACCTCCTTCGACAATCTTCCGATCAGCTACTTCTTCGGCAGTTCCAGCACGAACACCCTGCCGGTCGTCATGCTCAGTTATCTGGAGCATCAGTTCGATCCGACGATCGCTGCGCTCAGCACCCTGCAGCTCCTGATGGCGGTGGTCGCGCTGATCGTCGTCGACCGCATCTACGGGATCGACAAGATGACGGTGGCAGGATGAGTTTGAGGCTGGCGCTGGATCATGTGGTGCTCGTCGTCAAGGACCTGCAAGCGGCAGGTCAAGTCTTCGAGGCCGCCGGGTTCCATGTGACGCCGGAGGCGAGGCACAGCCCCGCCATGGGAACGGCAAACCGCTGCATTATGCTCGACGGCAACTATATCGAGCTGATGGGCATCGTGGCGGAAACGTCGGCGAATGTGACCTGGCGCAGCCTGCTTGCGCTCGGCGCAGGCATTCGCGGCCTGGCGCTCCGCAGCAGCGATATCGAGGTGTCGGCAGGCGATCTTGCGGCAAAAGGTATTGCAGCTGAGCCGGCACGCCGTTTCTCGCGCATGACTCCGGATGGGGAGCTGCGTTTCTCCGTCATCCGGATAGACTCTTCCGTGACGCCCGGACTGCAGTGCCTGCTCTGCCAGCATCATACGCCGGAGCTTCTGTGGCGCCCGGAGGCGATGAGGCATCCGAACGGCGCCTCGTCCCTCGTCTGCGTCGCGCTGCCGGAAATGTCGGGGCTGGACCGCCTGGCAGCCCATGACGCCTTCGGGGTCGCGATTGCGCCGGGAAGCGGGCGGCTCGTCTTCCTCGGGGAAACGGCGGTGCGCCATGATCTTCGCGAGGTCTGCGGTGTCGAGATCGAGGTGCTGCGGCGATGAGATCCAGGCCCTCCGACGAACCGTCGCCTCTCTGGAGCGCACTTTCCAGGGAGCGGTTCGCAGCTCCGCGCCTTGCCGGCGAGATTTCCGCCGAGGTTGTCGTGGTGGGCGGCGGCATTTCGGGCCTTGCGACGGCGATCGAGCTTGCACGGCGGGGCCGGAAGGTTGTTCTGCTGGAAGCGGCGAAGGTAGGATCGGGCGCTTCCGGTCGCGCTAACGGTCAGGTCATCTCGGCCCTTACCCGTCATGGACCGTCGGCGATCCGTTCGCTCCTGCCGGAAGAAAGGGCCGAACGCCTCATCGATCTCGTTAAGGGCGCGTCGGATGCGTTGTTCGGTCTGGTGGAGCGCTACGGCATCGATTGCGATGCGCGCCGTTCGGGATGGCTGCAGCCCGCGCATACGCCGGGCCGCTTCCCGCGGGTCGCCGGTCTTGCGGCGCAATGGTCGGACGAAGGCGCTCCGGCAGCGGCCGTTCCGGTTGCCGAGATGGCTGCCAGACTGGGCACCGATGCCTATTTCGGCGGATGGGAGCACCGAGGCGGCGGGCATATAAACCCTTATGCCTTTACCGTAGGCCTTGCCCGCGCGGCGACCGGTGAAGGCGTTGCGGTATTCGAAGACAGCCCGGCGCAGCATCTGGAGCGCAAGGACGGCGTTTGGACGATAAAGACGCCTTCGGGCGTCGTGCGGGCCGGGAAGGTGGCACTGGCGACTGCGGCCTATGCCGGCGATCTGTGGCCGGAGCTTCGCCGCTCGATCGTGCCGGTCACCTCCTATCAGGCTGCCACCGAGCCGCTGGGGCCGCTCGCGGCCGAAATCCTTCCGAACGACGAAGCCGCCTCCGATACCAGGATGGATCTGCGCTATTTCCGCAAGGATCGCGAGGGAAGACTGGTGTCGGGAGGGGCGCTTGCGGTCCAATTCGACGCGGAAAGACGCCTTCCGAAGCTCGTCGGCCGGCGCTTGCGCGCGCTGTTTTCAGCACTTGCCGACAATACGATGACGCATTTCTGGGGCGGGCGGATTGCGATGACGATCGACAGGTTGCCGCATCTGCATCGACGCGCCGACGGGCTTTGTGCCTGGGTGGGCTGCAATGGCCGCGGTCTGGCGCTTGCCTGCGCCATGGCGCCCGTGGTTGCGGATGCCGTCGAGGGCGTGCCCGATGAGGATCTGGCAATCTCTCCGTCCGACCCGGTGCCGGTGCCGTTTCACGCGGTCACGTCGAGGGCCGCACGCCTGATCCTTCCCTGGTATCGCTTCAGGGACAGCCGGGAAATCTGACCCGCATGTTGAACACTTCGGCGCGAAGGAGACACGATGACCTTTTCCCTTTCAGCACTTGACCGGCCCACCGGCATGTTCGGGATCGCGGTGGCGAGCTCGAGCATCGCAGTCGGGAACCGGTGCCCCTGGGTCCGGGCGGGTGTCGGGGCGATCGCGACCCAGCACCGCACCGACATTCGTTGCGGCCCCCTCGGCCTCGACCTCCTTGAAAAGGGATTTTCGGCAAGAGAGACGGTCGATATCCTCGTCGCCGGCAGCGAGCATCCCGACCTTCGCCAGTTCGCAGCGGTAGATCGCGAAGGGCGAACGGCTTTCTTCAACGGACCGAAGATCGAATCCATCGCGACCGCGCATGAGGGCGACGGCTGCGTTTCCGTCGGCAATTTCATGGCCAATGATCGCGTTACCGCCGAAATGGTGCGCGGCTATCAGACATCCGGTGCAGGATCGTTCGCCGCCCGGCTGCTCGACGCTCTGGACGCCGGCGTTGCCGCCGGCGGAGAGACCCAGCCGGCCATGGCGGCCGCGCTGCTGATCGTCGACCGTCACGCCTGGCCGCTGGTGGATCTGAGGGTCGATTTCGAACCGCAATCGGCCGCGACACTGCGCAGGCTCTGGCGAGCCTATGAACCGATCGTCGACCGGTTCATAACGCAGGTCCTCAATCCGGCGGAGCTGAGGCCCCTGATAAACTCGGCCCTTCAGGTCTGACAGCCTGGAAAGCAGGCTCGGGAGAGAAACCGCCTTTGGAATTCAAGGCGCTACAGCGTTCTCTGCGCCGTTCATGACGCGCGGCGCTGCAACACAGTGTCCTGCGCGAGAATCTTGTCGACGGTGATCGGCAGGTGGCGGATGCGCTTGCCGGTGGCGTGGAAGATGGCATTGGAGACGGCGGCTGCGACCCCGACAATGCCGATTTCACCAAGTCCCTTGGCGCCGATCGGGCTCACCTTGGCATCCTCTTCCTCCACGAAGATCACGTCGATATCGTCGATATCGGCATGGGCCGGCACGTGATATTCGGCAAGGTTGTGGTTCATGATCCGGCCGGTGCGGTGGTCGACCATGCCTTCCTCGTGAAGCGCCATACCGATGCCCATCACGACGCCGCCGAGTATCTGGCTGCGGGCGGTCTTCGGATTGAGGATGCGGCCGCCGGCGATCGCGCTGACGACGCGGGTAACGCGTGGAATGGCGAGCTGCCCGTCCACCTTCACCTCCACAAAGACTGCCGAATGCGTGTAGCTGGCGAACTTCTTCGCCTGGGCCTGGTCGGGTGCGACCTTGCCGTGCTCCTCGATCGAGGAGACCCGTGCGGCCTCCATGATATCGCCGATCGCAAGGCCGACCTGGTGGTTTCTTTCGAGTACGAGCCGTCCGTCGCTGATCGACACCTCCTCCTCGGATGCATCGGCGAGCGGCGAATTCGCCATGGTTCTGGCATGAGCGAGCAGCGTCTTCTTCACAGCGGCGGAAGCGGCCTGAACGGCCGACCCGGAGGATGCGGCTGTCCATGAGCCGCCCTGGACGCTGGTCGTCGCCAAAGTGGAATCTCCGATCCGCACCGTCACCTTGTCGAGGGAGACACCGAGAGCTTCCGCTGCGATCTGTCCAAGGATCGTATAGGTGCCGGTGCCGATATCGGAGGCGGCGGCCGAGACCATGACCTTGCCGTCGGCGAAAAGCCGGACCTTCGCCTCCGCCTGTGTCAGGCTGGCTTCCCAGATGCCTGTCGCCATGCCCCAGCCGACGAGGTCCTGGCCATCGCGCATGGAGTGCGGTGCGAAGGAGCGCTTCGACCAGCCGAAGCGCGCGGCGCCTTCCCGGTAGCAGGCGTCCAGCGCCTTGGAGGTAAGTTGTTTGTCATGGTTCTGGTCATGGGTGACGAAATTGCGCTGCCGAAGCTCCAGCGGATCCATGCCGATCTCATAGGCGAGTTCGTCCATGGCCGCTTCAAGGGCGGCGATGCCGGTCGCCGCGCCCGGAGCGCGCATGTCGCCGGGCGTTGCGGCATCGAGTTTTGCGAGTTCGTAGGAGAGCTTGACGTTGTCGCATTTGTAGGCGAGCCCGGACCAGTTGACGACGTTTTCCTGATAGTCCTCATATTGCGACGTGGCCTGCACGGCATGGTGCATGACGGATTGCAGCCGGCCGTCGCGATCGGCGGCGAGCGAGACGGTCTGCAAGGTCGCGGGGCGCCAGGTGAGATAGAACATCTCCCGGCGGGAAAGTTCCACCTTCACGGAGCGTTTCAGATCGAGGCTTGCCATCACCGCGAGAAAAAGCTGATGTTTCGGGCGCAGGCCCGAGCCGAAGGCACCGCCGACGAAGCTGTTCTTCACGGTGACCTTCTGTGGGTCGAGGCCGAAGACGTTGCAGATGTAATCGCGGGAATTCTGCGAGCCTTGCGTCTTCTCGTGGACGGTGAGCCCGCCGGTCTCTTCCCAAAGCACGGCGGTTCCGAAAAGCTCCATCGGGTTGTGGTATTCGCCTTCCAGCGTGTAGTCGGCGGAAATCCTGAAGGCCGCATTTTCATAGGCGAGCTCCGGCTGGCCGCGGGGTGGGGGCGGCACCATCTTCTCCATGCGCGGTTGGGGCGGCACGTAGCTCTGTCGCCGCTCGCGTCCTAGATCGGTGTGAGGTTCGTCCGGCGCGTAGCGGACGCGGATGAGCGGAGCGGCGTCGCGCGCCGCCTCGAAGCTCTCGGCGACCACCAGCGCGATCGGCTGGCCGTCATAGAGAATGCAGTCGTTTTCGAGCGGCCGGAAGGGATGGCCGGGTACGGCGACCATGTCCTTCCAGTTCTTGTCGCTTTCGGCGGTCTTCGGCCGGTTCTCGTGGGTGTAGACCTTCAGGACACCGGGGAAGCGCTCGGCCGCCGTGATGTCGATTTCGGCGATGCGGCCCGAAGCTACGGTTGCGACCGCGACGAAGCCATGCAGCATGCCGGGCTCGTGATGTTCGGCGGCGTATTTCGCCTGGCCGGTGACCTTGAGCGGGCCGTCGATGCGGGGAAGAGGAATTCCGACGACTTTGGATTGATGGTTGAGCATGATGAAATTCTTCTATTCCACGGCCTTGACGGTCTGATCCTGCGGCGTGCCGGCAGCGGCCTGCATGAGTGCCCGGACGATCGCCCGTTCGGCGAGCGGAATCTTGAAGTCGTTGCCGCCCTGACCCTTTGCGCCCGCAAGAAGCCGCTCCGCGACATGACGGAATGTTTCCTCCGTGGCCGGGGAGCCCGCGAATTCGGCTTCGGCCAGACTATCGCGCCAGGGCTTATGGGCGACGCCGCCGAGCGCCACGCGCAGGTCGACGATCTCACCCCCGGCGATATCGATGGCGGCGGCGACCGAGACGAGTGCGAAGGCGAAGGAGAGCCGGTCGCGTAGTTTCAAGTAGCTGTGATGGCCGACGAAATGATTGCCGTCGAGCCGGACGGCGGTGACCATCTCACCCCGGCCGAGCGTGTTGTCCTGCTCCGGTCGATCGCCCGGCAGGCGGTGGAATTCCGTGAAGGGAATGCCGCGGCGGCCGTCCGGCCCCTCGACCTCGACCGTCGCCGCAAGGGCGGCGAGCGCCACGCACATGTCCGACGGGTGGACGGCGATGCATTTGTCGCTCGCGCCGAGGATGGCGTGGATGCGGTTAACGCCGCCGATCGCCGAACAGCCCGAGCCCGGCTCGCGCTTGTTGCAGGGCGTGGAAGGATCGTAGAAATAATAGCAACGGGTGCGCTGCAGGAGATTGCCGCCCGTTGTGGCGGCGTTCCTGAGCTGCGGCGAGGCACCGGCGAGAATGGCGCTGGCGAGCAGCGGATAACGCTCCCGGACGCGGGGATCGTAGGCGACCGCCGAATTGCTGGCGAGTGCGCCGATGCGAAGGCCGCCGTCCGGAAGGTCTTCGATGCCGTCGAGTGGCAGGCGATTGATATCGATGATCGCCGCCGGACGCGTCACGTCGTATTTCATCAAATCCACGAGATTGGTGCCGCCGGCCAGAATCTGAGCCCCCGGATTGGCGGCAAGGGCTGCGACGGCATCGTGGACGGTTTCGGCGCGGGTATAGTCGAAGGGTCTCATTATTCGGCAGCCTCCCGAACGGTTTTGGCCGCCTCCCGGCTCATGACGTCCTCGATCGCATCGGCGATGTTGGTATAGGCGCCGCAACGACAGAGATTGCCGCTCATCAACTCACGGATTTCCGCACGGCTGTGAGCGTGACCTTCCGCGAGAAGGCCGGCGGCGGAACAGATCTGGCCGGGGGTGCAATAGCCGCACTGGTAGGCGTCGTGCTCGACGAAGGCCTTCTGCAGCGGATGCATGCGTTGCGGCGTGCCGAGCCCTTCTATGGTGGTGATCTCCGCGCCATCCAGCGAGACGGCAAGCTTCAGGCAGGAATTGACCCGCTCGCCGTCCACGAGAACGGTGCAGGCGCCACACTGGCCATGATCGCAGCCTTTCTTGGTGCCGGTAAGCTCCATCGGACCGCGCAGGAGATCGAGCAGCGTGACCCAGGGATGGAGTTCGAATCGGTGGTGTTCGCCATTGACGGTAAGCATGACGGGACAGGTGGAGAGCGGGGTGCCTATGTCCATGGATCGGGCCTTTCGCGAATTGGTAACCGCGTAACCGAGCGACCGGCGGATTGTTCCCGCGGGTTGCCGCGCCCTCCGCAAGATCGCACGGCCTATCCCTTGATACCGCTCGATGCGATGCTGGCGATGAAGGCTCGCTGCAGGAACAGATAGAATATGACGACCGGCAGGGTGATGATGGAAAGATAGGCCATCACTTCGCCCCAGGCGACATTGAGCTGGAAGAAATACTGCAGGCCAACCATGACCGGGCGATATTCCTCCGACTGGGTGACGAGCAGGGGCCAGAGATACTGCTGGCTGTACATGGTCAGGAATTTCAGGATGGCGGCAGTCGCGATGACCGGGCCGGAAATCGGCATGATGACCTTCCGGTAGACTTGGAACCAGCTCGCCCCATCGATGCGCGCGGCATCCACCAGTTCGCGCGGCAGATCCTTGAAATATTGCACGAAGAGGAAGACCGAAAGCCCGTCGCCGATCCAGGGTATGATCTGGACGTGATAGGAATTCAGCCATCCGGTTCTCAAGCCGTCGAGCCCTATCCAGGGGAGATTGTTGACCTCAAGGAGCAGCGGGATCGCGATCGTCTCGAAAGGCACGATCAGCGTCGCGAGAATAACGGAAAAGACGAGATCCCGGCCTCGCCAATTGAGAAAGACGAAGGCGAAGCCAGCGAGAGAGGCAAGCAGCAGTGAAGCGGCAACCGTCGTTACGGTCACGACGACGGAATTGAAGATGAAAAGGCCGACCGGCGCGCGCTCGAAAGCCGCCACGTAATTGCGAAGCGAAATGTCGCCGACGGGGAGGAAGGCCCGGATGGAGGTGGTATCGCGCAGAAGCTGCGCGTCCGGCTTCAAAGAGGACATGACCATGAAGACGAGAGGGAAGACGAAGACGAGCGCGACTGCGACCAGCAGCAGATAGCGCAGCATCAGACCGAGGACTTTCCTGCCTTTGTGCCGGGTGTCCATCACGCGCGCTCCCTCGTCACATAACGCTGCAGGAGCGAGATGCAGAGCACCATCACAAACAGGATGACGGAAATTGCGGAGCCGACCGCAATGTCCTGCTTCTCGTAGCCGCGCTCGACCGCCTGGAAGACGATCGACTGCGTCGAATCGACCGGACCTCCGTTCGTCATTACATCCACCTGCGCGAAGAGCGCGAAGGCGTGCATGGTGATCACCAGCAGAACGAGGATCGCGGTATTGCGAAGAAGAGGCCAGGTAATGAAGCGGAACTTCTGCCAAGAATTGGCCCCTTCGATATCCGCAGCTTCATAGAGCGAGGCGGGTATCGTCTGCAGGCCGGAAAGCCAGATGACCATGTGAAAACCGACGCCCTGCCACACCGACATGACGAGGATCGCCCACAATGCGGTGTCCGGCCTCCCCAGCCAGTCGACCGGCTGGAACAGGCCGAAACTCATATAGCGCAGAAGGGTGTTGAGGAGCCCGTTGTCGCCCGCATAGATGAAGCGCCACAGCAGCGCTACGACGACGACGGAGAGCACCACCGGCATGAAATAGATGGCGCGGAAGATCGTGATTCCTTTCAGCTTCTGATTGACCAGCAGGGCGAGAAGAAGCGCGAGGCCGCCCTGCACCGGCGCCACGACGATCACGAAGCAGAGCGTGTTTACGATCGCCTTGAGGAAGACGACGTCGCGCGCCAGGATGACGATGCGGTTATCACCCCACGAAAAGGCCTTGTATTCCCGCATTCCCCGGTATTGCGGATAATCGGGATTGTTACGGGTATAATTGCGCACGCGCGGATAGCTGAGAGCGCCGTCTTCCTCGCGCACAAGCGCGCCGCTTTCGTCCCGCTCCGGTTCGAGGATGAGCACGCCGACCCCGAGCAGGCGGGAGAAGTTCTCGAACCCGACGAACTCGGCCGGATTGGGCGAAACCAGTCGCTGGTTGGTGAAGGAGAGCCCGATGCCGAGGACGAACGGCGTCACGAGGAAAGCCAGGATCAGCAGCGTGACAGGGCCGGCCATCAGCCAGCCGGCCGCATTCTGTCTTTGCAGGGCGGAAATGCGCCGTCTTTCGATCATCAGGCTTCTGCCTTACGTTCTTCTTTTCATGGCCAGGGGCGGCAAAAGCACTGCGCCGGTCGCCGGGTCGGCTATTGCTTCTGACCGAAGCCGTAGCCGTTGTTTCTCTCGATATTGTCGTCGATCGCGTCGACAGCGCTGTCGAGCGTATCCGCGACATCCGCGCCGTCGGCGATGTCGGTGAGGACCTTGCTGAAAGTCGGGGAAATGAAGGCGTAGGCAGGTGTCACAGGCCGTAGCGTCGCTTGCTTTTCGGAAAGTTCGAAGAAGACTGCCAGCGGCCCGCCGGGCTTGTAGTTCTTCGTCATCGCCGCCGCGGTCGACGTCGCGGGAATAAGGCCGATGGCGTCGGAGAACTGCGCCAGATATTTGTCCTGAATGGCGAATTCTATGAAGGCGGCGGCACCTTCCGGATGCTGGCTCTTGGCCGATATGCCGAACTGCCAGGAGGCGGCGCCGATCTTGGGACCGTTGCCGAAATCCGGCGCCGGCAGGAACAGCAGATCGTCTCCGAATTTTTCCAGCGCCGGTACGGCGACCCAGTTGCCCATCCACTGCATCGCATATTTGCCGTCGAGGAATCCGGTTTCATGATCCGAAGGCGATTGCGAGGTGCCGGGCGCGAATTCCTTTTCGAACAGCGACTGCCACCATTCTGCGAACCTGACACCGGCGTCCCCGTTCAGCGCATCCTCGGCGGAGAGATAGGTCTCGCGATCGATCAGGTCGCCGCCGAAGCTCTGAAGAAAGGGGCTGAAGGCGTAGCTGTACCATTCCGTCTTGTCGGCCATGCCGAGATCCAGCGGATAGTCGAATTTCCCCGAGGCCTTGAGCTTTTCGAGTGCTGCGGTGAATTCATCGCCGGTCCAGGGTTCGTCCAGCGTCGGTATGCGGATGCCGTTTTCCTCCAGGACGGATCTGCGCGCATAAATGGCGACCGCCGCATCCCAGAGCCCGACGGAGTAGAGTTTTCCGTCCCATTTGCCGACCGCGCCCGGGAGAAAGTTTGCGATCTTCTCCTGTGGAAGGTCGAGCGGCTGCAGATAGCCGGACCACGCCCAATTGGGCATGTTCGGTCCGTCCATGTCGAGAATGTCCGGCAGCTTGTTCGACAGAGCGGCGGCGGTGACGGAATCGTTATAGGCGGCCTGCGGAAACTCCTCGAGATTGACTTTCCAGTCGGACTGTGAGGCGTTGAAATCGTCGATGATGCCGGTCAGGATTTGCCGTTCCGCCTTGTTGCCGGCACCGTGATACCAAAGGGTCAGGTCCGTCTGCGCCAGGGCCGGCCCGGTGAAGATTATCGCCGCAACGGCGGCGCCCAGAAAGAGCGCTGTCTTGGTCATTGGCTATCTCCTCCTTGATCGCGTTTCAGCGCGTCGAGAGCGTCACACTGCAGATATCTGACTGATCTCCTCCAGGATGCCGCGTCAGAACACGTTCCGTCGCCCGCTCGTCTTCCGATTGCTTCCGCGTCTGCTGCAGATGAAAGGAACCGCTCGGCGATTCGACCTCCGTGTCGAGCGGATGGTCATCTGCGAGGCGTTTGCCCAGCCGGGCATGACATCGATGTCATAGGTGCCGGAGCTTAGCGGAACGGCCGATCGATTGTCAAACTGGCCGGGTACCCTGGTCTTTCGGGGAATGCTATAAAGAGTTCTGCCCTGGAGCACGGACCCTGGGGTGATCGACACCGGAGGAAATGCGGCATCGGGGTGCCGAAAGAGCTCGCAAGAAGGGAGGCGTCTTATATGGCAATTGCGAAATATGAAGTCGTGCGCCACGACGGCGGCTGGGCCTACAAGCTGGGCGACGTGTTTTCCGAAACCTTCCCGTCCCATGAAGATGCGCTGATGGCGGCACGGATCGTGGCTGCCGAGCATCGGGTCGGGGGTGATACGGAAGAGATAGAATATCAGGATCCGTCGGGCCGCTGGCGGCATGAGCATGCGGACGGCGGCGATCGGCCGGAGACGGAAGTGGTCGACGAGAGCGAGGACGGCGGCCAGCTTTGACCGTCATCCCTCTTTTTTCCGCAAGCTCGGGTTCCCCTTAAGTCCGCAGCGAAAGACCTGCCGGCCAAGCCCGCCGCTTCGCGTTGCCGGCGGCGCCTTCCAAGCTTTCAGTAATCCCACCGATAAATGCGGTCTCCTGCCGGGTTGCCTTCGGCAGGCATGGTCGCCGCCGTTCGGCGCCCTATATCAATCGGAGGTGTTGTTGCCGTTCGATGGACAAGCGGCTGATACATCGATGTTTTTTCAAGTTTTGCATTGCTAGGGAGGGATGATCAGTGACGGACGCAACTTCTGCGGCGGGCAATGTGGAAAAGACCACGGTGGAGCCGAGCCTGCATCGCGTAATGGGACCATGGCTTCTGCTTCTTTTCATCGTCGGCGACATTCTGGGAACGGGCATCTACGCCTTGACCGGCCAGGTAGCCAAGCAGGTCGGCGGCGTCGTATGGCTGCCGTTTCTCGTTGCCTTCGCCGTCGCGCTGGTGACGGCGATGAGCTATCTCGAACTGGTCACGAAATATCCGAGGGCCGCCGGGGCCGCGCTCTACACGCACAAGGCGTTCGGCGTCCATTTCATCACCTTCATCGTTGCCTTCACCGTGATGTGCTCGGGCATAACGTCCGCCTCCACGGCATCGCGCGCCTTCGCCGCCAATCTTTCGGCCGGGTTCCAGCTCAATCTCGATACCGGAATCGGCGTGACCATGATCGCCCTCGCGTTCATGGCGCTCGTGGCGATCGTGAATTTCCGCGGGGTCGGGGAGAGCGTGAAGACCAATGTCGTCCTCACCCTGGTCGAGCTGACCGGTCTTCTGATCATCATCTTCATCGGATTGTGGGCGATATCAGGCGGGCAGGGCGACGTGTCGCGCATCACCCAGTTTTCCACTGCGGCCGATTCCAGCGCCTTCTGGTCTGTCATGGCGGCGACCACGCTCGCCTTCTTCGCGATGGTCGGTTTTGAGGACGCCGTCAACATGGCGGAGGAATGCAAGCACCCGACGCGCATCTTTCCGAAGGTGCTTCTGGCCGGGCTCTTCATCACCGCCGTCATCTATGTGCTGGTATCGATCTCGGCCATAACGCTGGTTTCGCCGGAGGAGCTCGGTGAGGGCGAAACGCCGCTGCTGAAGGTGGTTCAGGCCGGCGCGCCGAGCTTTCCGATCTGGATATTCGGCTTCATCACGATGTTCGCCGTTGCCAACACCGCATTGATTAACATGCTGATGGCGAGCCGCCTCGTCTACGGCATGAGCCGCGAGCACGTCCTTCCGCCGGCACTCGGCAAGGTTCATGCGGGCCGGCGCACACCCTATGTGGCGATCGCCTTCACGAGCCTGCTCGCCTTCGCACTGATCACCTTCGTCGGCGAGATACCGGCGCTTGGGGGAACCACGGCGCTGCTGCTGCTCTTCGTCTTCACCATCGTCAATATCGCGGTGCTCATATTGCGGCGTGAAAAGGTGGAGCATGAACATTTCCGCACGCCGACCTTCCTGCCGGTGCTGGGCGCTATTTCCTGCGCCTTCTTCGCAGGTCCCTGGACCGGGCGCGATCCCGTGCAGTACAGAATCGCCGGCGTTCTCGTCGGCATCGGCATCGTGCTCTGGATCGTGACGGTGCTGATCAACCGGGCGACGGGGGTGAAGCCGGCCGAGCCGGTGATGGAAGACCTCGGCGGGCGAGGCCCGTTGAACTGAGTCCGGGAAAATAGGAAACCCCAGCCGGCGTTGCCGGCTGGGGTGGGATTGCGGTAGCGAGCTTACTCGGCTGGCGAAGGCGCGGCTATCGGCTCACCTGTATGGCGCAGGGCGCGGTTGCCCGTAAGCCTGCGCACGAGCACATAGAAGACCGGCGTCATGAAGATGCCGAAGAAGGTGACGCCGATCATGCCGGAGAAGACGGCGACACCCATGGCCGCCCGCATCTCCGCGCCGGCGCCCGTCGAGATGACCAGCGGCACCACGCCCATGATGAAGGCCATGGAGGTCATCAGGATCGGCCGAAGCCGCAGCCGGCTTGCCTCGATCGCGGCCTGCACCGGCGTGCGCCCTGCAAGCTCGAGTTCCCGGGCGAATTCGACGATCAGGATCGCGTTCTTCGCCGACAGTCCCACAAGGACCACGAGGCCGATCTGGGTGAAGATGTTGTTATCTCCCCCGGTAAGCCACACGCCTGTCAGGGCGGCGAGAACGCCCATCGGGACGATCATGACGATCGCGAGCGGGAGCGTCACGCTTTCATACTGCGCGGCCAGCACCAGATAGACGAGCAGCAGTGCCAGCGGGAAGACGATCAGGCTCGAATCTCCGGCCAGGATTTCCTGATAGGTCAGGTCGGTCCATTCGAAGTCGATCCCAGGCGGCAATGTCTCCGCCGCGATCCGCTCGATGGCCGCCTGGGCCTGACCCGAGGAGAAGCCTGGAGCCGGGCCACCGTTGATGTCGGCGGCGAGGAAGCCGTTGTAGCGGGTGGTACGCTCCGGTCCCGTCGTCGCATCGACTTTCAGCAGCGCGGCAAGAGGGATCATCTCGCCTGACTGCGAACGAACCTTCAGCCGGCCGATATCGTCTGCGCGGGCGCGGAATGCGGCATCGGCCTGAACGCGGACGCTGTAGGTGCGGCCGAACGCGTTGAAGTCGTTGACGTAGAGCGAACCCAGATAGATCTGTAACGTTTCGAAGACATCGGTCACCGATACGCCGAGCTGCTCGGCCTTGGAGCGGTCGAGGTCGGCATAGAGCTGCGGCACGTTGATCTGGAAACTTGAGAACAGCCCCGCGAGCTCCGGCGTCTGGTAAGCCTTGCCGAGGAACGCCTTCGTGGTCTCGTCCAGCGCTTCGTAGCCGAGGCCCGCCCGGTCCTCGATCTGCAGCTTGAAGCCGCCCGTCTGGCCGAGGCCGTTGACCGGCGGCGGCGGGAACATGGCGATGAAGGCGTCCTGTATGCCCGCATATTTCTGGTTCAGCTGCATCGCGATCGCGTTGCCCGAAAGCTCCGGCGTCGTCCGGTTCTCGAAATCGTCCAGGATGGCGAAGACGATGCCGGCATTGGAGCCGATGGTGAAGCCGTTGATCGAAAGGCCGGGGAAAGCGAGCGCATTCTTCACACCCGGCTGCTCCAGGGCGATATCGCTCATCCGCTTGATCACCTCTTCGGTGCGGTCCAGCGTCGCGCCGTCAGGCAACTGCGCGAAACCGATTAGGTACTGCTTGTCCTGAGCCGGCACGAAGCCGCCGGGAACGGCCGTGAAGACGCTATATGTCGCGCCGACCAGCGCCAGATAGACCACCATGATCAGGCTTTTGCGCGAAAGCAGGCCGCCGATGCTGCGGCCATAGCCGTTCGATGCTGCGCTGAAGCCCCGGTTGAAGCCGCGGAAGAACCATCCGAGCGTCCTGTCCATTGCGCGCGTCAGCCAGTCCTTCGGGGCATGGTGATCCTTGAGGAGAAGTGCCGCAAGTGCCGGGGAGAGTGTGAGCGAGTTGATCGCCGAGATGACGGTCGAGATCGCGATCGTCAGGGCGAACTGACGATAAAATTGCCCGGAGAGGCCGGTGATGAAGGCGAGCGGCACGAAGACTGCCACGAGAACCAGTGCGATCGCGATGATAGGGCCGGAGACTTCTCGCATCGCGCGATAGGTCGCTTCGCGTGGCGAAAGCCCGTTCTCGATGTTGCGCTCGACGTTCTCGACCACCACGATCGCGTCGTCAACGACGATACCGATCGCCAGCACGAGCCCGAAAAGGGTCAGTGCGTTGATCGAGAAGCCGAAGACATACATGACCGCGAACGTGCCAATGATGGAGACGGGAACGGCGATGAGCGGGATGATCGAGGCGCGCCATGTCTGCAGGAAGAGGATGACGACCAAGACGACAAGAGCAACCGCTTCGAGCAGCGTGTCGACCACTTTGTCGATCGAGGCGCGAACGAATTTCGTCGTGTCGTAGACGATCTCGTAACGCACGCCTTCCGGCATCGCGATCTGGAGCTCGGCCATGGTCGCCTGAACCGCATCCGAAATCGCGATCGCGTTGGAGCCCGGCGCCTGGAAGATCGGAACCGCCACGGCCGGGCGGCCGTCGAGCAGCGAGCGCAGCGTGTATTCCGCCGCGCCGAGCTCGATGCGGGCGACGTCCCTCAGCCTCGTGATCGCACCGTTGGAGCTGGCTTTGACGATGATGTTGCCGAATTCCTCGGGTGTCTGGAGACGTCCCTGCGCATTGACGGAGAGCTGCAGATCGAGGCCGGGCACGTTCGGCGAAGCGCCGATGGTGCCGGCCGCCGCCTGCACGTTCTGCTCGCGTATGGCATTGGTGATGTCGCTTGCGGCCAGCGAATGTTCCGCCGCCTTCTGCGGGTCGATCCAGACGCGCATCGAATAGTCGCCGGCGCCGAACACCTGGACCTGGCCCACGCCCTCGATGCGGGCGAGACGATCCTTGATGTTGAGGGTCGCATAGTTTCGCAGATAGGTGAGATCGTAGCGGTCGCCGGTCGAAACGAGATGGACGACCATCATCAGGTCCGGCGAACTCTTCACTGTGGTGATGCCGAGCGCACGCACCTCCGCGGGCAGGCGCGGCTCGGCCTGCGCCACGCGGTTCTGCACGAGCTGCTGCGCCTTGTCGGGATCAGTGCCGAGCTTGAAGGTCACAGTCAGCGTCATCACGCCGTCAGCGGTCGCCTGGCTCGACATGTACAGCATGTCCTCGACGCCGTTCACCTGCTCTTCGAGCGGAGTGGCCACTGTTTCGGTGATGACCTTGGGGTTGGCGCCGGGATAGGTGGCGCGAACGACGATCTGCGGGGGCACGACATCCGGATATTCGGAAATCGGCAGCGACCGCATTCCGATGAGGCCGGCGACGAGAATGAGGATCGATAGGACCGCCGCAAAGACGGGGCGATCGACGAAAAACCTTGAGATATTCATGTCAAAGCCCTCTTTGACGTTGAACGGAAGACAAAACGGCCTCGGCCTGCGGCCAGGAGGCTGCAAGCGGGCATGCGAATGGTTGTCGTATTTCCGGCGGAGGAGCCTCCGCCGGCATTTTCATCGTTTAACGGCGGCGGCGACTTCGTTGTCCGCCTGCGGATCGACGACGGCGCCGGGGCGTATGCGCTGGAGGCCGTTGACGACGATCCGCTCGCCGGGATTGAGACCCTTTTCGACGATCCTCAGACCGTCGACCGAGGCGCCGAGCTGGACCTGCCGATAGGCGATGGTATTTGCGGCATCGACCACGAAGACGAATTTCTTGTCCTGATCGGTGCCGACGGCCCGCTCGCTGATCAAGAGCTCGTTTTCCGCCTTGGGCTGGCCCAGCCGCACGCGAACGAACTGGCCGGGGATCAGCCGCCCGTTCGGATTGTCGAAGACGGCGCGGACCCCGATGGTGCCGCTTGCGGCGTTCACCTCGTTGCCGATGAGCTGCAGCCTGCCCTTGATCGGCGTGCCGTCGTCGGTCAGCGTACCGATCTCCACCGGCACTTGCTCGATCGGGGGAACCGATCCGTCGCCGGCAGGAAGCGCGGCGAGCGTGCGGGCGACGAGCTCTTCATTGACGTCGAAGCTTGCATAGATCGGGTCGGCGGAGACGATGGTCGTCAGGGCCGGGGAGGCGGAACCGTCGGCGACCAGATTGCCGACGGTTATCTCCCGCCTGCCGGCCCGGCCGGAGATCGGAGCCTTGATCTCGGTGTATTCCAAGTTCAGCTCCGCTACCCTCAGAGAGGCTTCGGCGGAACGGAGCGATGCCAGCGCCTCGCTATGGGCGCTTTGCCGCTGGGCGAAGTCGCTTCGCGAAATGGTGTTGTTCGCGAGAAGCCTGTTCCCGCGCTCGAGCTCGCTCGCGGTCAGCTCGACCCGCGCCTTTGCGGAGGCGACGAGGCCCTCGGCCTGCGCTACGGCAGCCTTGTAGGGCTCCGGATCGATGGTCACGAGCAGGTCGCCGACCTTGACCAGGCCGCCTTCACGGAAATGGATCGACTGGATCGCTCCGGCCACGCGGGAGCGGATCTGTACACGGTCGACCGCCTCCAGCCGGCCGGAAAACTCCTGCCAGGTCGTAACGCTGCGCGGTTCGACCAGCGCGACCGTTACCGGTATCGCCGGAGCCGGGGGCACGGCGGCATCTGCCGACGCTGCGCTGGCGCGCGTGGTCAGGTCGAAATGGAAAGCCGCTCCTGTAACGGACGCAGCAACACCCAGGCCGGCGCCCCATAGGGCCCAGCGTCTGCTTATCAACGCCATTGGTATTCTCCTTGCGGTCTAAATAAGAACCGTATGTGGTCTCAAATTAATGGGATCTGTCGCTCAGCTCCTGAAGAAAACCCTCAAATTGCGTGCGAAGCGGACGGAGCCATTTGCCGCCTTCGCTGCAGTCCTTGCGATAAATTCCGGTCCAGCCTGCACCGGTCGGCAGTATCTGCTGGCGAACATGGACACCCGCGAGGCGGAGGCGGCAGGCATATCCCGTCGCCTCGTCCCGCAGCGGATCGTCCTCCGCCGTCACGACCAGAGCCGGCGCCAGCCCGACGAGCCGGGAACACTGGCAGGGGGCGGCGTAGGGATGGGAAATGCCGCCGGAACCGAGATAATGGCTCCACCCTTCCGACCACCGTTCACGCATGCCTATCCGTTCCGCATTGCGAAAGGATGCCGTCGCCATCAGCGGGTCGATCATCGGCGACAACAGGATCTGCCCGTCGAGCTCGTCGGGCATCAGATCCCGCGCCTTGAGTGCGACGCCAGCTGCGACATTGCCCCCTGCTTCCTCGCCCGCCACCAACAGCAGAGACCTTGCGGCTCCGAACTGGTTGCGCTTGCCGCTGAGGCAGCGAAGTGCGCCGAAGGCGTATTCGAGCACCTGCGGAAAGGCATTTTGCGTCGGCGTGCTGTAATCGGCCTCGACGACGATCGCGCCGGACTCCGCAAGCGCTCTTGCGACGGGACGTTCGGGCTCCTGATTGAGATCGAGGAATGCTCCGCCATGCAGATAAAGGATCACCGGCGGCGTCTTGCTCCGGCGTGCGCCTTCGTAGACGCGAACCGACATCGACCGCTTCGCGGTCTTGTCAAATTCTATGTTCGCCCATTGCGAGTCCATGCCGGGATCTCTATCTGCAGCAAACTTCGCTCGTGAGCGAAGGCGCTTGTGTAACTTACCTGACATATTATTATTCGACCTTTGCTCAACAATAGACGGATTTCGGCAACACTGTTCCGCATTCCGAATAATGGTGCGGCGCACCTAAATGAGAGGTGACCATGGACCAGCTCTCGGCCATGCGTGTTTTCGTCCGTGTGGTGGAAACAGGAAATTTTACCCGGGCTGCAAACGCCCTCAATATCCCGAAAACGACCGCGACCAATCTCGTTCAAGGGCTCGAAGCGCATCTGCGCACCACGCTGCTCAATCGTACGACGCGCCGCGTCGTGGTGACGACCGACGGGGCGCTCTACTACGAGCGCGCAATGCAGATCTTGTCCGAGTTGGACGAACTGGACGGCAGTCTTTCAAATTCGCAGACGCAGCCTTCCGGCCGGATTCGCGTGGAAATGGCTGGAGCCTTCGCCGACCTCGTCGTCGTTCCCGCGCTTTGTGATTTCCATGAGCGATATCCGCAGATCCGGATCGATCTCGGCGTTGGCGACCGCCTTGTGGACTATATCGCCGAGAACGTCGATTGCGCGCTCAGGGCCGGAACGCCTAGCGATCAGTCGCTGATCGCGCGGAAGATTTCGGAACTGGATCTCATCACATGCGCCGCTCCCTCCTATCTCGAAAAGTTCGGAGCGCCCGCCACGCCGCAGGATCTGGAGAGGGATCATTTCAGCATCGCCTACCTGCAGGCACAGGCGGGACGCACCTTGCCGATGGAATTCTGCAAAGGTGACGAGACCTTCGAGGTCGATCCGCGGTACATCCTGTCGGCCAATGACGCGCGCACCTATCTCACGGCGGCGCTGCAGGGTTTCGGGGTGGCGCAGGTGCCATTCTTCATGGCCCGTGATGCGTTTGAGGCGGGCGACCTGCAGCCGATCCTCACAGAATGGCATCGCAAGCCGCTGCCGCTTTATGTCGTCTACCCGCAGACACGGCATCTGAGCAACAAGGTCCGGGTCTTCGTCGACTGGCTGGCGAAGCTTCTGCAGAAGATGAGGGCAGAGGAACTCGCGAGCACGATGCTGAAGGCCGGCTGACGCCTGCTGCGGGAACTTTTCAGATGGACAGCCCGTTGCTGGGGCGCACAAGGGCATGAGCGTATTTCGTGCGCCGACCCGAAACGGCAGCGAGCCTCGAGGAGCTTGCTTTCTCGACGTTCTGAAACGAGCATCGGCATGACCGCGACATTCGAAACGTCGGGAGGGAAGACGGGGAAACGCCGAGCCCTGCTTTCACGCCTGCGCCGTGCCGCGGTTTTCAAACAGCTCGGACCCGGCCTGGTAACGGGAGCAGCCGACGACGATCCGAGCGGCATCGCCACCTATTCGCAAGCCGGCGCGCAGTTCGGCTTCAATATGCTGTGGACGATGCTCCTGACCTATCCGCTGATGACGGCGATCCAGCTCGTCAGCGCGCAGATCGGCAGGGTGACGGGATGCGGTCTTGCGAGCAACCTGAAGGACATCCTGCCGAAGCCGGTCGTGCTCCTGCTCGTCGGGCTTCTCTTCGTCGCCAACACCATCAATATCGGCGCCAATCTGGCAGCAATGGGTGCGGCGACCTCGCTTGCGGTCGGCGGGCCCGGCGTCGTCTATACGATCGTTCTCGCGCTTGTCTCGCTGACGCTGCAGATGTTCGTCTCCTATGAGCAGTATGCGCGCTATCTCAAATGGCTCACCCTGGTCCTGCTCGCCTATGTCGCGGTTCTCTTCGTCGTGGAGATCGATTGGGCTGCTGCCGCTAAAGGTTTCGTCCTGCCGGAGTTTCCCTTGAACGGGGACAGCTTCACGATGGTGGTCGCCATCCTCGGGACCACGATCAGCCCGTATCTCTTCTTCTGGCAAAGCGCGCAGGAGGTCGAGGAGATAGACCATGCGCCAAGTGCGGCGGCGTTGAAAAAGGAACCGGAACAGGCGAAGGCCGAACTCGGCCGCATCCGGATCGATACGTTCGCGGGCATGGCGATATCAAACCTCGTCGCCATAGCCATCATGCTGAGCACCGCGGCGACATTGCATGCGAGCGGAAAGACCGAAATCGGAAGCGCGGCGGATGTCGCCGAAGCCCTCCGTCCGATCGCCGGGGATTTCGCCTTCGTGCTGTTCAGCCTCGGCATCGTCGGGACAGGGCTGTTGGCCCTGCCGGTGCTGGCCGGCTCGGCGGCCTATGCCTTCGGAGAAGCGCAGGGGTGGAAATGCGGGCTCGAAAACAAGCCTTGGGAGGCGGTCGGATTCTACAGTGTGATTGCCGCCGCGGTCCTCCTGGGGCTCGGGATAGAATTCTCCTCGCTCGATCCGATCAAAGCGCTTTTCTGGAGCGCGGTCATCAACGGCTTCGTGGCTGTTCCGATCATGGCGGCCATGATGGTCGTCGCGCACAGGAGAGACGAGATGGGGCGCTTCACCGTTTCCCTGCCGGTTCTGATTTTCGGATGGCTCGCGACGGCCATCATGCTTGCGGCCGCCATCGCAATGATCATCTTCTGAGTGCGCAAGCCGGGCGGCGACCGCCTTTCACGCTCCCGGCGTGCAGCAACCGTCTCCGCCCCGCAACTGCTGCAGCCTTTCCACTATCGCCTTGGAGCCCGAGACGCGAGCGGCGGAAAAATCGCTGCTCGCGGACAGAAGGTTCAGCATTTCGGTGGCCTCATCCGTGCAGATCGTACCCCGCTCCGCAAGACGGGTAATGAGCAGGAGGAGCGCTCCCTCGACGGCAAAAGCACGGCGGTTCACTTCCTTGTCCGATACCAACATTATCTTCCTCGTCCTGCATGTCTTCCTAATTTTACAAATCGATCCCTATCGCAGTTGTTCCGAGATCCCGATCGTTTGGCAGGAGGATATTCGTTCGAGGCCGCCCCACAGGCTAATGGACATCGTCCCCGGTAAGCAGGGCGTGGAAGTGATCCCTGTCGGAGGTGCCGCGCACCAGCTTGAGCACGTCCGGCATTCTGAGGCGCCGCGCGAGGCAGGCGAGCAGATTGAGATGCGTCGCGCGGCTTTCGGGCATCAGGGCAAGAATGACGATATCCACCGGAATGTCGTCGATCGCCTCGAAGTCGATCGGCTTTGCAAGGCGTACAGCCATGCCGAACGGCACGACGACATCCAGAACAGGTGCGTGCGGGATGGCGATACCCTCGCCGATGCCCGTCGATCCCAGCTGTTCGCGATTGTTGAGCGCGGTGAAAATGACGTTCTCGTCGATGCCGAGGGCTGCCCCGGATTTTTCGGAGAGAAGCCGGAGCAGCCGGATCTTCGACGGCACGGCGACATCGAGCAGCACGTTTTCCGGCGCGATGAAATCAGAAATCTTCATTTGCTCACTCATTTCCATATCCTGAATTGAGGCGGGAACCGGTTACCGCTTTACGGGCGAGGCCGGTTTCTATTCCGCTTCCCGCAATCGATAGCCGACACCTGTTTCGGTCGTGATGTATTGCGGCTGGTCCGGGGTCCGTTCGACCTTCTGGCGAAGCTGCCGGACATAGACCCGCAGATATTGGACATCCGTCGATCCGCCCCAGACCTGATCGAGCAGGTATTGGTGGGTGAGGACCTTGCCCGCATGCTGCACGAGAACGCGCAGGATGTCGTATTCCTTGGGGGAGAGCTTGATCTCCTTGTCCGCGACCTTGACGATGCGCTTGACGAGATCGACGGAGAGCTCGCCGGTCTGGAAGACCGGCTTTTCCCCCTGCTGCTGCAGTCTGTGGCGCAGTGCCACGCGGATGCGCGCGACCAGCTCCTTCATGCCGAAGGGCTTCGTCACGTAGTCGTCGGCGCCGAGTTCCAGGGCGGCCACGATCCCGGCCTCGTCCGTACGGCTGGACAGAATGACGACCGGCAGGTCCAAACCCTCGTCGCGCCATTTGCGCAGAAGCTCGTGGCCGGCCATGTCCGGCAGCCCGAGATCGAGGAGGACGATATCGGGCTTGTCCTGTGCGACCTGTTCCATTGCCGACCTGGCATTGCCGGCCTCGACGATCGTGTAGCCTTCCGCCCCTAAACCCACGCGAAGCAGCCTACGGATCGGAGGCTCGTCGTCGACTACGAGCAGCTTTACGGCGGAGCCTGTCATTTCAGATCTTCCAGATTCGACGTTTCGGCAGGAACGGGCATTGCGATCGTGAAGATCGCGCCCGACCGGTCGGGCCTGTTGCCTGCGGAAATCGTTCCTCCCATGGCTTCGATGAACCCCCGGCATATAGAAAGCCCGAGGCCGGTTCCAGCCCGGACATGATCGGTCTTGCGGACACGATAGAAGGTATCGAACACGCGTTCGATATCGGCGAGGGGGATTCCCGGCCCCTCGTCCATCACCTGAAGGATGACGGAACCCCCGTCTCGTCGGGCGCGAAGGCGGATGACGGTTTCGGCGGGCGCGTATTTGGCGGCATTGTCGAGAAGATTGAAAAGCACCTGTTCGAACAGGACCGGATCGAGCCGCAGCATGGGCAGGTCCGTCGGAAGGTCGAGCTCCATCCGGTGCCGCGCCGTGATCTTGGCCGCCCGACGCAGCGTGGTGCCGACGATGTCGCCGACATAGTGAAGAGCCGAATTCGGCTCCATCGCACCGGACTCGATCTTGGTCATGTCGAGCAGGTTGGCGATGAAGCGGTTCAGCCGTTCGGATTCGTCGAGGACCGTGGAAAGCAGCTCCAAACGGTCCGCTTCCGGCATGGTCTTCGAATAATCCTTCAAGGTGCCGGCGGCTCCCATGATAGCGGCGAGCGGTGTCTTGAGATCGTGCGAGATCGAGGTCAGAAGCGCGGAGCGCAGACGGTCCGCCTCGGCGGCCAACCTCGCCCGGTCGACGTCGGCAACGAGCTGGATGCGCTCGATGGCGACCGCGGCCTGATCGGCGAGTGCGTCGAACAGCCGCTGCTGTTCCGGCGTCAGGAGCGGACCCTGCTTGTCGTTGTCGAGCCCGATCACGCCGACGGCGGTGCGGCCTGTTCTGAGCGGCAGATAGAGCCGCTTGGCACCCGGCAGCGTGTCGGCGCTGCGGCCGGCGGGACGGTTGTGTTCCCAGGCCCACCGTGCGGCCGCTATGTCGGCATCCACAAGCGTGTCGTCGGGCGGATATCCGGCCTTCACCGCTATCGAACCGTTTTCCGGCATCAGGAGAACAACCCTCACCTTCAGCATGGAGGCAAGCTGATAAACGGTCGCCCAGAGAACATCGTCGAGCGTTCCGGTTCCCGCGAGCTTCTTGGAGAAGAGATAGAGGTCTTCGGTCGTGCGGGCGCGCTGGCGTGCGGCGGAGGCCTGCCGCTGTACACGGGCGGCGAGATTGCTGGCGATGATCGCGACGCCAAAGAAGAAACCGAGAGCGATCACGCTTTCAGGATCGCCGATGTCCAGCGTGTAGAGCGGCTGCAGGAAGAAGAAGTTGAATGCTAGCGCACCGATCGCGGACGCGAACAGGGCGGGCCAGAGGCCCGCGGTTACGGCGGAGATCAGCACGGCCATGAGGAACACAAGAGCGATGTTCCGCACGTCCAGTATCCGGTAGAGCAAGGTGCCGATGGCCGTCGCCGCTGCAACATAGGCAATGCCGAGGAGATAGGGCCGAAGCTGGAAACGCGTCGTCTCGGCGAAAGCGATGCCGCGATTCGCACGGACCGGATCGCGCTCGTTTCCCGAGATCAGATGAACGCTGATGTCGCCGGCACGCCGGATGAGCTCGTGGGACACCGATCCTGCGACGAATTCCTGCCAGCGCGACTTGTCGGGCTTGCCGATGATGATGTGGGTGAAATTGTTGGCCGCAGCATAACGCACGATCTCGCGTGCCGGCTCCTGGCCGGGAATCGTGATCGCTTGGCCGTCGAGCTGCTCGGCAAGACGAAGATGGGCGGCAAGACGGTTCTTGTCCTCGTCGGGCATCGCGGCCGACCGGGAGGTCTCGACATGAAGTGCGGCCCAGGAAGCCCTCAGTCTATCGGCATGTCGCCGGGCATAGCGCACGAGCGAGGCGCCACGCGGATGCTCGTCAACGCAGACGAGCACGCGCTCGCCCGCAGCCCAGGGGCCGGGAATGGCATGCGCCTGCATATGGCTCAGGAGCTGTTCGTCGACGCGTTGCGCGGTTCTTCTCAGTGCCAGTTCGCGCAGTGCGGTGAGATTGCCGGGCGAGAAGTAGTTTTCGGTCGCGCGTTTTGCGGTCTTCGGGAGATAGACCTTGCCTTCATGCAGCCGCTTGATCAGGTCGTCCGGCGTAAGGTCGATGATCTCGATATCGTCGGCGCGGTCGATGATCGAATCGGGAACGGTCTCGCGGACGCGAATGCGGGTGATCTGCGCCACCACGTCGTTGAGGCTCTCGACGTGCTGGATGTTGAGCGTCGTATAGACGTCTATGCCCCGGTCCAGGATTTCCTGCACGTCGAGATAGCGCTTGGGATGCCGGCTGCCCGGCGCATTGGTGTGGGCGAGCTCGTCGACGAGGACGAGGGCCGGACGGCGCGCGAGAATGGCGTCGAGATCCATTTCCTCGAGCAGGTGGCCGCGATACTCGAATTTCGAGCGGGGGACGACTTCGAAACCCTCGACGAGGATCTCGGTTTCCTTTCGCCCGTGCGTCTCGACGACACCGATGACGACATCGACGCCGTCGGCGATGCGCGCGCGGCCGGAGACGAGCATCTCATAGGTCTTGCCGACGCCCGGCGCCGCGCCGAGGAAGATCTTCAGGCGGCCTCTCGCCTCCCGCGCGGCATTTTCCAGAAGGGCATCCGGCGACGGCCTGCTTTCGATATCGCGATTGTCGTCCGGCATCGGCAGCGATCTCTTCCTTGGACAAGCCGGAGCTGGTCGCTCCGGCCCATCGTTTCATTCCGTCACAGCTTCGTCGAGCGCCATGTTGAGCGCGAGGACATTGACGACCGGTTCGCCGAGAAAACCCAGCTCGCGCTCTTCGACATGGCTGTCCACCAGCGTCTTTACCCGGGCTTCGTCCATTCCGCGAGCCCTTGCGACGCGCGCGACCTGGAAATAGGCCGCTTCCGGAGAGATATGAGGGTCCAGTCCGCTGCCCGATGTGGTGACGAGGTCCATGGGAACGGCGGCATCCGGATTTTCGGCCCTCAGCGCTTCGGTATCGGCCTTGATGCGGTCGATCAGCTTCGGGTTGGTCGGGCCGAGGTTGGAACCGCTGGAGGCGACGGCGTTGTAGCCGTCGCCGGCTGCGGAAGGCCGGCCGTGGAAATAGCGCTCGCTGGCGAACACCTGGCCGATGAGGCTGGAACCGACGATGCGGCCGTTCCTCTCGATCAGGCTGCCACTCGCCTGCTGCGGGAAGATCGCCTGCGCGATCGCCGTCATGCCGAGAGGATAGGCGAGGCCGGTGATCACCGTCAGGGCGACGATCATGATAATTGCGGGTCTGAGTTGCTTGAGCATGGAAACGATCCTTTAGACGAGGCCTAGGGCGGTGATGGCCATGTCGATGACCTTGATGCCGACGAAGGGGACGATGATGCCGCCGAGGCCGTAGATCAGAAGATTGCGGGACAGCAGGGCTCCGGCGCCGACGGCGCGGTAGGTGACGCCCTTCAGCGACAGCGGGATGAGCGCGACGATGATCAGCGCATTGAAGATGATCGCCGAAAGAATGGCGCTCTGCGGTGTCTCCAGTCCCATGATGTTGAGTGCTGCGAGCTGCGGATAGAAGGCCAGGAACATCGCCGGAATGATGGCGAAATATTTCGCGATGTCGTTGGCGATCGAGAACGTCGTCAGGGCGCCGCGGGTCATCAGCAGCTGCTTGCCGATCTCGACGATCTCGATGAGCTTGGTCGGATCGCTGTCGAGATCGACCATGTTGCCGGCTTCGCGGGCGGCCACGGTGCCGGTGTTCATGGCGACGCCTACATCCGCCTGGGCAAGCGCCGGGGCGTCGTTGGTGCCGTCACCGCACATGGCGACGAGCTTGCCCTTGGCCTGTTCCTCGCGGATCAGCGACAGCTTGTTTTCCGGCGTGGCCTGGGCCAGGAAATCGTCCACGCCGGCTTCTGCCGCAATGGCTGCCGCGGTCATCGGGTTGTCGCCCGTGATCATCACGGTGCGGATCCCCATGCGTCGCAGTTCCGCGAAGCGTTCCCTGATCCCGCCCTTGACGATATCCTTGAGATAAACGATGCCGAGGAGCCGTTCATCGCGCAGGACGGCGAGAGGGGTGCCGCCGGCCTTGGCGATCTCGTCGGCGATCGCCTGGATCTCCCGCACGGCCTCGCTGCTTGCCCTGTTGCTGCCGATTGCCGAAGCGGTCGCCTCGGCGTGCTTCAGCACCGCATCGACGGCGCCCTTGCGGATCGACGTGCCGTCGAAATCGACGCCGCTCATCCGGCTCTGCGCCGTGAAGGGAACGAAGGTCGCGTGCAGGCTCTGCATGTCGCGGGCGCGGATGCCGTATTTCTCCTTCGCAAGTACGACGATCGATCGTCCTTCCGGCGTTTCGTCGGCAAGCGAGGCGAGCTGTGCCGCATCGGCCAGCTCCCGCTCGCTCACCCCGCGTATCGGATGAAACTCGGTTGCCTGGCGATTGCCGAGCGTGATCGTGCCGGTTTTGTCGAGAAGCAGCGTATCGACGTCGCCAGCGGCTTCCACCGCGCGGCCGGACATGGCGAGCACGTTGAAGCGCACGAGGCGGTCCATGCCGGCAATACCGATCGCCGAAAGCAGCGCGCCGATGGTGGTGGGAATGAGCGTCACGAAGAGGGCGACGAGCACGATTACGGGAATATAGCCACCGGCATAGGAGGCGAAGCTCGGGATCGTCGCCGTCGCCAGCACGAAGATCAGCGTCATGCCTGCAAGCAGGATGTTGAGGGCGATCTCATTCGGGGTTTTCTGACGCTCGGCGCCTTCGACAAGGGAGATCATGCGGTCGATGAAGGTCGAGCCAGCCGCAGCCGTGATGCGGACGCGGATCCAGTCGGAGAGAACCTGTGTGCCGCCGGTCACGGCCGAGCGGTCGCCGCCCGATTCACGGATGACGGGGGCGGATTCGCCGGTGATCGCCGCTTCGTTGACGGAAGCGATGCCTTCGATGACCTCGCCATCGGAGGGGATGATGTCGCCGGCCTCGACGAGCACGATGTCGCCGACCTTCAGGCTTGTGCCGGGCACCAGCTTGTAGGCGGTCCGGCTGTCGCCGGAAAGCAGCTTCGCCTGGGTGTCGGTGCGGGTCCGCCGCAGCGATTCGGCCTGCGCTTTTCCGCGCCCTTCGGCGACGGCTTCGGCGAAATTGGCGAACAGCACCGTGAACCAGAGCCATAGAACGATCTGGAACGAGAAGCCGAGATCGGGGCCGCCCGTCAGCAGATCCTTGACGAGAAGGACGGTGGTCAGAGCCGAGACGACGGCGACGACAAACATCACCGGATTTCTGGCGAGGCTTCGCGGATCGAGTTTCCGGAAGGCATCGCCGACGGCGGGAACGAGGATGCGAGCGTCGAGGATGCTCGCGGTTTTTGACTGGCTCATCAGAGACTCCAGCATGAGTGTTCTTGTGGGGCGCCGGTTGGTCAGACCGTCGTGAACAGGTGATCGAAAGCCTTTGCGGCGAGCACGATCGCCAGCATCGCCATCACGATTGCGAGGATGATGCTCGAGGCGCGAGGGTGGGCGGTCGCATCCCGCGCCGAGAGGGCGCGGGAGTTATGATGTTTGCGTTGATGGCGTGGTCGGTTCATTTGCGCGATCCGTTCAGAAGGTCTGCCCGCGCAGCATGGCCAGATGCTCGACGATCGGACCCACGGCGAGCGCGGGAAAGAAGGTGAGCCCGCCCACGATCAGGATGACGCCGACCAGCAGCCCGACGAACAGCGTGCCGTCGGTGGGAAAAGTGCCTGCCGAAGCGGGAACGGTCTTCTTGGCGACCAGCGAGCCGGCAATCGCCAGCGCCGGGATGATGACGAGGAACCGGCCGATCAGCATGGCAAGGCCGATGGTGATGTTGTACCAGGGCGTATTGCCGGTGAGGCCGCCGAAGGCGGAACCGTTGTTTGCTGCGCCCGAGGTATAGGCGTAGAGGATTTCCGAGAAGCCGTGCGGCCCCGGATTGCCGATGGATGCGACGCCTGTCGGCAGGATCACGGCGATGGCCGTGAAGATCAGCATCGCGCCCGGCAGGCAGAGAATGGCGAGCACCGCCATCTTGACCTCCTTGGCCTCGATCTTCTTGCCGAGATATTCCGGCGTGCGGCCGACCATCAGGCCGGCGACGAAGATCGCGAGCACGACGAAGAGCAGGATGCCGTAGAAGCCTGCGCCGACGCCACCGACGATGACCTCGCCGAGCTCCATGTTGATCAGCGGGATCAGTCCGCCGAGCGCGGTGAAGCTTCCGTGCATCGCATTGACCGCGCCGCAGGAGGCCGCGGTCGTGACGACGGCGAAGAGGGAGGACAGGGCGATGCCGAAGCGGACTTCCTTGCCTTCCATGTTTCCGCCTTCCAGCCCAAAGGCGTGGACGAGCGGATTGCCGGCGGCCTCTGCCCAGTAGCAAACGGCGACGCCGGCAACGAACAGCACGCCCATCGTCGCGAGGATCGCCCAGCCCTGCCGCTGGTTGCCGACCATCCTGCCGAAAACGTTCGTCAGGGCGGCGCCGATGGCGAAGATCGAGACCATCTGGATCAGGTTCGAGATCGCGTCGGGATTTTCGAAAGGATGCGCGGCGTTGGCATTGAAGAAGCCGCCGCCATTGGTCCCGAGCATCTTGATGGCGATCTGGGAGGCCGCCGGTCCGAGTGCGATCGTCTGCTGCGCGCCTTCGAGCGTCGTCGCTCCGACATAGGCGCCAAGCGTCTGCGGAATTCCGAGATAGACATAGACGAGCGTCAGCACGATGCAGAGCGGCAGGAGCACATAGAGCGTCGCGCGGGTCATATCGACCCAGAAATTGCCGATCGTCTTTCCGGATGCGCGGGCAAAGCCGCGGATCAGCGCGACTGCGATGGCGATGCCGGTGGCCGCCGATACGAAGTTCTGCACGGTAAGGCCGGCCATCTGGGTCAGATACGACATGGTACTTTCGCCGCCGTAGTTCTGCCAGTTGGTGTTCGTCATGAAGCTTGCCGCGGTGTTGAAGGCAAGTTCTGGACCGACAGCGGGCATCCCCGCCGGATTGAAGGGGAGCGCTCCCTGGGCCCGCTGGAGGAGGTAGAGCAGGAGAAAGCCGGCGAGATTGAAAAACAGCATGCCGGCGGCGTAGCTCGTCCAGTGCTGTTCCTCGCGGTCGCTGGTGCCGGCGATGGCGTAGAGGCCGCGCTCGACCGGGCCGAGCAGCGGCGACAGAAGCGTGCGCTCGCCGCTGAAGACGCGGGTCATGTAGCCGCCGAGCGGCTTTACGAGCAAAACGACGATCCCGCAGAAGACGAGGATCTGTATCCATCCGTTGAGAGTCATGGGAGAGCTTTCGAAGCGTTGGGCCGTGCGATCAGAACCGTTCCGGACGGACGAGGGCGTAGGTCAGATAGGCGAGAAGAAATAGGGTTACGGCGCCGCCGAGGATGTATTCCGCAAGCATGATCAAGTCCTTTCGATCACAGCTTGTCGCAGGCGTTCGCATAGGCGAAGGAAAATGCGAAGAACAACAAGGCTATCGCGATCATGATGATGTCCATTGTCCATGGCTCCTTATGTGGATGAGAGCATTCCGCGCGGGAGTTGCTTCAGGCGGCGCATCCCGCGCAGCGGAAACATCGCCTCCCTGCAGAGAAGCGATGATCCCGCTTTTTCTATTCATCACGGATTATGGACCGAACCCGCATAAAGGTTCGAGAGAGCCGGAACAGGAAAGAAATAAAGATCCCATAAAGATTTCGGCTGCCGTCACGGGCCGGCCATCGGGCTCAGTTCGCCGGCTTCAAATCACCGAAGACGGTCGGGATCAGCTCCGAAACAGTCGGATGGATGTGCACGGCATGCGTGATCGTCGTGTAGGGCCGCCCGGCATACATCACGTCGAGAATGCTCTGCACCGCCTCGTCTCCGCCGGTGCCGAGGATCGATGCTCCGAGGATTTCCTTCGTGTCGGCATCGACGATCACCTTCATGAAGCCCTCGGTTTCTCCCTTTTCGACGGCGCGGCCGACACGCGTCATCGGTCGCGTGCCGATCAGGAGCTTTCGGGCGGACTTCCTCGCCTCGGTCTCGTTCATTCCCGCGCGCCCGAGCGGCGGATCGATATAGAGCGCATAGGTGCTGATGCGGTCGGAAACCTTGCGTCGTCCGTTGTCGAGGAGATTGGCAGCGACGATTTCGAAATCGTTGTAGGAGGTGTGCGTAAAGGCTCCGCGGCCGTTGCAGTCGCCCATGGCCCATATGCCGGCAACGTTGGTGCGAAGCTCGTCGTCCACCACGATGTAGCCGCGCTTGTCGGTCTCCACGCCGGCCTTGTCGAGGCCGAGATCGTCGGTGTTCGGCCGCCGTCCGGTCGCAAGCAGGATATGGGAGCCGACGATTTCCGGGCTGCCTTCCATGCAATCGACGCCGACCGCTACATCCTTCCCGTGCTTCAAGAAACGGATGCACTCGGCATTGAGCCGGACCTGGATGCCTTCCTTTTCGAGGATGTCGCGCACGGCGTCGCAGACATCCGGGTCTTCCCGGCCGATGAGGCGCGGGCCCTTTTCAACGATCGTGACTTGCGAGCCGAAACGGCGGAACATCTGCGCGAATTCGAGGCCGATATAGCTGCCGCCGATGATGAGCAGATGAGGGGGCAGGGTATCGAGATCCATCATCGATACGTTGGTGAGATAGGGAACGTCGGTGACGCCGGGGAAATCCGGAATTGCCGCGCGTCCGCCGGTGTTGAGAAAGATTCGGTCCGCCGAAAGCAGCTCGTCGCCGACCCGTACCTGTTTCGGCCCCTCGAAGCGGGCATGGCCGCGAATGACCGTGCAGCCTTTCATGCCGTTCAGCCAGGTTTCGTTGTTCGTCCGGGCATTGACGCGCACCGTTTCCTTGCGCGCCATTACCTTGGCGAAATCGACCGACAGCGGCCCGGCGGAAAAGCCGTAATCGGCACCGCGGCGGGCTAGATGGATCGCATAGGCGCTCGCCACCATCGCTTTCGTCGGCATGCAGCCGGTGTTGACGCAGGTGCCGCCGATGAGCTTGCGCTCGATGATGGCGACGGTCTTTCCGGCATCGGTGAGGCGCCCGGCAAGCGAAGGACCCGCCTGGCCCGCTCCGATGATGATCGCGTCGAAGTGTCTGGTCATTGGACTGAGGACACCACCCAGAGCGCCAGCAAAACGGCAACGGCATCTTCGAGGAGTGCGATCGGCAGATCCTTGCCTCCGATCGCCGCGACGAGGCGCTTGCGGGCCTCGTAGCCGCCGAGCGTTCCGATCACGGCGCCGACGACGCCTGCGACGAGGCCGCCGACCAGTGAACCGCCACCCGCCGTGCCGATCACCGCGCCGCAGAAAGCGCCGCTGACGATGCGGGCGCCGAACTGCTGCGGCACCTTGCGGCTCGGCGTACCCGGCAGTTGGTCGGTTACGAATTCGACGATGGCGAGGATGCCGAAGATGTAGGGCGTAAAGCGATAGCCCATGAAGGCTGCCCAGGTATTCGCAACCGGCAGCCACCCGGCGGCTGCGCCGATGCTGACGGCCGCAGGCGCGGTCATGGCGCGCAGACCCGCCACCACGCCGATGAGCAGCGCAAGAACGTAGATGAACATGCCGTCCCCCTGAAGCGATCGAGGCCGCAACCTAGCCTCTAGCCCGAAGGCCGGGTCGGCGACGTCGCACCATCCATGACTGTCATGCGCATAGCGGGCTTGCCGCAGATTGAACGAGATGCAGGGCCATTGCAACGTGCATTTTGATACCGGCATTCGGCTCGAAGCTCCGTCTTTCGGTGCAGGTGGCCGGACGGAAAGATGGATATGCGACGGCGCTTGCTCTATTTTCTTGGGCAAAGGCTGACATATATGGGATACCATCCCGCAGGTTACGGGAAGAACCATGATTGTGACACCAGGTGTGAACCGAAGGTAAGGGGGACGACCATGCGACTTACAACCAGGATCATCGGCGCGGCTTTCGCCGTCGCGCTCTCGGCGGCAACGGCTCAGGCCCAGGTGGTGGTCTCCTCGAAGATCGATACGGAAGGCGGCGTGCTCGGCAACATCATCCTTGCCGTCCTCAATGCCAACGATATCCGCACGACCGACCGGATACAGCTCGGCGCGACGCCGGTCGTCCGCCAAGCGATCACCGCAGGCGAGATCGACATCTACCCGGAATATACCGGAAACGCCGCCTTCTTCTTCCAGAAGGCCGACGATCCGGTCTGGAAGGATGCCGCGAAGGCTTTCGAAACGGCCAAGACGCTCGACTACGAAGCCAACAAGATCGTCTGGCTCACGCCGTCTCCGGCCAACAACACCTGGGCCATCGCGCTGCGCAAGGACGTGGCCGACGGCAACAAGCTCGTCACGCTGACGGATTTTGGGAAGTATGTGAGCGGCGGCGGCAAGGTCGTGCTTGCCGCGTCCTCCGAATTCGTGAATTCTGCCGCCGCTCTTCCGGCTTTCCAGACGGCCTACGGCTTTACGCTGAAGCCGGAGCAACTGATCACGCTTTCGGGCGGCGATACGGCGGCGACGATCGCCGCGGCAGCCAACCAGACGAACGGCGCCAATGCCGCGATGGTCTACGGCACCGACGGCGGTATCGCCCCCTCCGGTCTCGTCGTGCTGCAGGACGACAAGGCGGTTCAGCCGGTCTACCAGCCCGCGCCGATCATCCGCGAAGCCGTGCTCAAGGAAAACCCGAACATCGAAAGCCTGCTGAAGCCCGTCTTCGAAAAGCTCGATCTGGTGACGCTGCAGGAGCTTAACGGCCGCGTTCAGGTCGGTGGCGAGCCGGCGAAGGCTGTGGCGGAGGATTTCCTGCGGCAGAACGGCTTTCTGAAGTAGGTTTCGCGGATTTCATTTGCCGAAGGTCCTCCCCGTGCTGCGGGAAGGACCGGAAACCGGCACCTCAGCCCGCGTCCGACACCTTCCCTCGAATGGAAAGGGTTTCATGGCCGTCCGTTTCGACAAGCTCGGCGTGATCATCGCCGCTCTCGCGGCTTATGCGGTCCTCGTCGCGCCGTTCGCAGCGTTTCGAGCCAACCGGATTGTCGCCGGAGAGGCAAAGTCGATACTGCAAGCCTTGCCGCCGGCAGCAGGCTATGCGCTTCTCGCGATCATATTCGTCGCCGCGCTGATCGGATTGCTGAGAACCCGGACATTGACGAAGCTTCTTGCGAGCCTGGCAGCGCTTGGCGGGCTCGCCGTCTTCCTCGGCGTTGCGGCCAGCCATCTTACCCCTGCCGAAAACACCTATGCCCGCGTCTCCCCGGCATCCGGTTTCTGGCTGCTGCTGTTCGCATTCTGCCTTCTCCTGGCGCAGGCCGTATCGCAATTGCGGCCGCCGCCCTATCTTCGCGTCGCGCTTTTGCTTGCCGCAGCCGCCGGGATCGGCGCGATCCTCCTTTCCGGGCAGTGGAGCGACCTTTCCATCCTGAAGGAATATGCAAGCCGGGAGGACACCTTCTGGAGCGAAGCCGGCCGGCATGTGACGCTTGCGCTCGGCTCGCTGCTCGCGGCTGCGGCGGTCGGGCTGCCGCTCGGCATTCTCTGCCATCGGGTGGGGGCGTTGCGTGCCGGCGTGCTCAACGTGTTGAACATCATCCAGACCATTCCCTCGATCGCACTCTTCGGCCTGCTGATCGCGCCGCTCGGCTGGATCGCCGCCAATGTGCCCGGCGCCGCAGCGATCGGCATCCGCGGCATCGGCGTTGCGCCGGCTTTCGTGGCGTTGTTTCTCTATTCGCTGCTTCCGGTGGTGGCCAATACGGTGGTTGGCCTCGGGGGCGTGCCGCGCGAAACCTATGAAGCGGCGCGCGGTCTCGGCATGACGGGATCGCAGCGCCTGATGCGGATCGAGATTCCGCTGGCGTTCCCGGTAATTCTTACGGGCATCCGTATCGTTCTGGTCCAGAATATCGGGCTTGCGACCATTGCGGCGCTGATCGGAGGAGGGGGCTTCGGCGTCTTCGTCTTCCAGGGCATCGGCCAGACCGCCATGGATCTGGTGCTCCTCGGCGCCGTGCCGACCGTCGCGCTGGCATTCGCCGCCGCGATCGTGCTCGACGCGTTGACGGAGATGATGGCGAAACAACGCGGCAGGAACGCATGATCGAGATAGAGAACATCTCCAAGAGCTATGACGGCGTGACGGTGGTCGACGATGTCTCGCTCGTCATACAGCCGCGCACGGTGACGGTCGTCGTCGGGACCTCGGGTTCGGGCAAGACCACGCTGCTGCGCATGGTGAACCGGCTGGTGGAGCCGAGTTCCGGCGCGATCCGGCTCGACGGCGAGGACAACCGGTCCATTCCCGGCTACGAGCTCCGCCGGAGGATCGGTTACGCGATCCAGGGGCATGGCCTCTTCCCGCACCGCACCGTGGCGCAGAACATCGCGACGGTGCCGGTCCTGCTCGGATGGGGCAGGGAGCGCATCGAAGCGAAGGTGGCGGAACTACTGACACTGTTCCAGCTCGATCCTCAAGCCTTCGCCTCGCGCTATCCCCACGAGCTTTCTGGCGGACAGCAGCAGCGTGTCGGCGTTGCCCGGGCCCTGGCGGCGGAACCGAACGTTCTTCTGATGGACGAGCCGTTCGGAGCGCTTGATCCGATCATCCGGGCGAAGGCGCAGGACGATCTTCTGGCGATCCAGAAACATTTCGAGACCACGATAATCCTCGTCACGCACGACATGGAGGAGGCATTCCGGCTGGCGGACAGGATCGCGGTCATGGACAAGGGGGCGGTCGTTCAATACGCGACGCCTGCGGAAATGCTCGCGAAGCCGGCCACGGATTTCGTGGAGACGCTGATCGGCACGAACGACCGGCCATTCCGGCTGCTGGCGATCGAGACGGCGGGCGACGCGGTGGAGCCGGGGCCGGCCGAAGGCGCGGCCATTCCGGCGACACTCAGCCAGCGGGATGCGCTGGCCGAGCTTCTCTGGTCGGGACGCCCCGCTCTGCCGGTCGCCGGCCCCGACGGCACCATACTCGGTCGGGTGACGCTCGACGGATTGGCCCGGCGCGCGGCGAGGCCGCAATGAGAGCATGGCTACCGAACCTGCTGAGGCTTGCCGCATTTGCGGTTCTGTTGATTTTTCTCTTCCAGCCCCAGTTCTTCGAGCCGCTGTTGCGGCCGCTGGTGCAGCCGAACGCCCCGGCAATCTACAATCAGGGCAGCCTGCTGGCGCTGACATTGTCGCATCTGTGGACGGTATTCGTTGCCACGCTCGCTGCGACCGTGGTCGCAGTGGCGCTTGCCGTTCTCGTCACTCGGCCGATCGGCGCGGAGTTCCTTCCCTTGTCGCGCAGCCTCGTCAATATCGGGCAGACCTTTCCGCCCGTCGCCGTCCTCGCGCTTGCCGTTCCGGCCGTCGGCTTCGGCGAGAAACCGACGCTGATAGCGCTTTTCCTCTACGGTCTGCTGCCGATCTTCGAGAATGCCATGACGGGGCTGACGACCCTGCCGCCGGCCGTGGTCGAAGCCTCGCGCGGTATGGGGATGACGGGATGGCAGCGCCTGGTCAAGGTGGAGCTGCCGCTGGCCCTTCCGGTCATTCTCGCCGGCATCAGGCTTTCCATCGTCATCAGCCTTGCGACGGCGACGATCGGTTCGACGGTGGCTGCAAAGACGCTGGGGGAGGTCATCATTGCCGGATTGCAGTCCAACAATCTCGCCTTCGTGCTCCAGGGCGGGCTGATCGTGGCGGTGCTCGCGGTACTCATCTATGATGCGATCTCGGCAATCGAACGCATGATGGCGCGCCGCGCCGGCGCCCGTTGAAGCCGGCGGGACCTAGAACAGCGCGTCCTCGAACAGGTTTTCGTCAGCCGCTTTTCTTTCCGCGGCCGGTGCGCCGTCGCTCGAGCCGAAGATTCCGGCATGGACTTCCCGTTCGGAAACCATGGTGTAGCACCTGGCTATCCTTCCGCCGATCTCGGTAATGGCGATCTCCAGTCCGTCGAAGCCCGGCAGCGGACTTTCCGCGAGCTCGGCCGCCTCCTGCGCGCAGCGCGACAGGACGTCGCCGAGTTCCGCCTTGTAATCCAGCTTTGCCATGGAGGCCGTCACCTTTCCGGCGACATCCTGGCTACAGGCGTTGAGCGTCTTCATGTCCTCTTCCATCCGGTTTCCGACCTCCCGGATGCTGGAAAGGGCGGCTTCCAGCTTTCCGTCGAGGGATTCCTCGGATGCGGTTTGCGCCGCCGTCTCGCCGAGTTTCGCGGCATCGGCCTGCAGCGCCTGCAGTTCCTGGAGAATCCTTTCCGCGGTCTCGTCGAGCTTGCTCGAAAAACCCCGCAATTCGGCCGTGACGACATTGATGGCGCGGCCCTCCTCGCCGAGACGGCTGCAGCGAAGATTGGTGTTGAGTGCCATATACTGGATGTCGGTTCTGACGAGCTTGATCGTCTCTATACCCTGGAGGAGCTCGCGCACGGTCGTCAGCGTACCGTGACTCAGCTCGTTTGCCTCCCGCGCCGCCTTTTCGATATCGCCGACCACGCGGCGGGCAGCTGCGACGTCTGCCTCCAGCACGCGCATCGCGCTGTCGGAAGCCTGTCCCTTTGCCGGTTCCATCTCGGCATGCAGTGCCAGCAGCCCGGCAATATCGGAGTTGAAGCCGACGATGGTTTTGACGATCGTCGTGCAGTCGCGATCGAAATCGGCGGTGATCTGCGTGAGTTGTTCGAAAACCAGATGGTGGACGATCGTGGAAAGGCGGGACCTGTCCTGCGCCGCGAGCGCCCGGCCTTCCGCGGTATCGAGGTATTCGTCCAGCACCCTGAAGGCGGATTGGCAATGCTCGATACGCTGGCGGGTGATGTCGCCGATCTGCATGGCGGAAAGGGTCGTGCCGACCTTCATCTGGACCTTGCGCGTGAGGCCGCTCACCTTTTCTGCGAGCTCGGCCAGATGCCGCCGCTGCGCCATCAGCGCGTCGGCGTTGCGGGTCAGGTTTTCCACGATCTCGGGAACGGTGCGCCGGTAGCCTTCAAGCGTTTTGCTTCCGCGCGCGGAGGCGATGCCAAGCGTCGATCCGAGCGCGACGATCTTGTCGGACAGCTGGTTGACCTGCCCCGCGCCGAACTGGATGCGCTCGATGATCTCTTCGGCAAAGCCGGAGAAGTCCTGGATGCCGGCGCCGGTTATCTTGGCGGTGGTGGCAAAGGTTCTGAGATAACGCAGCGTCTCCTGCATGTCGGCCACATAGCCGCCCAGCGACTGCTCGGTGCGGGCGACGCTTGCCAGTTGCTGCTGCCGGTCCTCTTCGAAATCCGGCAAGACGGAAAGCTGCGCGACGGTTTCGCCAAGCCGGTCGATGGTGGACTTCGCCGTATCCTCGTCGAGCGATTTCGCCAGGTTTTCGAGCGTGGAGAGGAGCGTATTCAGAACGTCGAGAACCGACAGAAGGATGGCGCCGCCGTCGAGGAATCTCTGCTCGATCTGCGAGCGGGCTCCCTCGAGCCGCGATACGAGATCATTCCCTCCGAAAGGAAGCGGATCATATGCAATATTCGTCCTGCCAGCCACGCTGCACCCCTACGCAATACCCCAAGCGGCGCCAACGTATCGGCAACAAGGAAACTTCGAGTAAATTTATTGGCAGGATATCCGGCCGTACCGCCCTTTTTGCTTCGAGCAGCGCTCGGGCAGCGGTCCTGCGCATTGCGCCCCGGACAGTGAACTTTAGGGAGTTATAAATAATATTAAGGCCTTCTAATTTTAAGAAATTCTCAATTTAAAACAAATACTTATTATACTTTCTCTTCGCTGCTTATCTGAACTACCGGAAGTAGCACTCGCGTGATTTGGCCGGCGATATTTACACTTCATTAAGCCTGTATTGAGAACGTCGCTGCGGGGATATTACCGTCGTTCAAAGATTGCTCGGGGCTAAAATGCACACGAATTCTGGAGATTCCATATCGGTGAAACTGCCGACGATGTTGAATATCCGAACGGTTTCAGAAGTAAGAGATACGATTCTTCTTTCTTTAGATAATAACCAGAACATCGCATTGGAAATAGAAGACGATAGTCAGGCGGATTTGAGCTTCGTTCAACTGATCGAAGCAGCGCGCGTCTATTCCCGAAGCCAAGGAAAATCTCTCGCATTGGCGAGGCCGGCGCCCGCCGGGGTGATGGATGTTCTGCGGCGAGGCGGTTTCGTCGACGGGATTTCCCGCGAGACCGTGAAATTCTGGACGCATCAGGAGACAGTGCGATGACCGCCAAGATTTTGACCGTAGACGATTCCGCCAGCATTCGTCTGACGACGCGGGTGACGCTGACCAATGCCGGCTACCAGGTGACGGAAGCCGTCGACGGCGCGGATGGTCTGGCAAAGCTGCAATCCGGTCAGTTCGACATGATCGTCACCGATCTCAACATGCCCAACATGGACGGGCTTACCATGATCCGCGAGCTGCGGAAGCTTCCGGCCCATACCGGTGTGCCGGTGATCTTCCTGACCACGGAGTCGGACGGGGAGCTGAAGCAGCAGGCGAAGGCCGCCGGCGCTACCGGCTGGCTCACCAAGCCCTTCGATCCGGAAAGCCTCGTCAAGATCGTGCGGAAGGTTCTCGGCAGATGAGCAACCCGGATCCGATCTCAGTCTTCCGCACGGAAGCGGCCGAACTTCTGGAGCAGGTCGAAGCCGGATTGCTCGACCTGACGCGCAGGCTCGACGACAAGGACCAGATCGACGCCGTCTTTCGCGGTCTCCATACCCTTAAGGGTTCCGGCGCGATGTTCGGTTTCGACGCGCTCGCGGCCTTCACGCATCACTGCGAAACGGCTTTCGATCGGGTCCGCAAAGGTGATGTTCCGGCGACGCAGGAACTGGTTTCGGCAGTATTGGCGGCGCAGGATCATATGCGCGCTCTTCTGGAGACGCCGAACGGCGATCACGACGACATGAGCGCGTCCCTGCTTGCAGCACTCCATAGCGCGGTCGGGGGCGGGAGTTCTTCCACGGCGCAGGCGGCAAAACCCGCAGCTGCGGCAAGGGCTGCGAAGGAAGGCGGCGTCAAAACCTGTAACATCCGTTTCAGCCTGCCGGCAAATTCGATGGCCAACGGCACCAATCCGCTGGGGCTTCTGGACGAATTGCGCGATCTCGGCGAATGCCGGATCGTCGCCGACGCGTCGTCCGTGCCGTCATTCGACGTTCTCGTGCCGACCGAAATACATCTTGCGTGGAACGTGACGCTGACGACGGCGAAACCCCGCTCCGACATCGAGGACGTCTTCATTTTCGTCATGGACGAGATGAAGCTCGACATTTCCGTGGTCGAAGAGGAAGAGATACCTGCTGAGGCGCCGGTCGCGTCCGCCCAGGCCGAGCAGCCCCGGAGCGCCGTCGTCGGCGATGCTCCCGCGCCTGCATCGGATGCGAAGCAGAACAAGGCCGCCGAGAATGTCCGGGTTCCAGCCGAACGTCTCGACGAGATGATGGATCGGGTCGGCGAGCTGGTGATCGCCCAGTCGCGGCTGACGCAGCTTGCGGGCGCCGCTGCCGATCTCGGCCTCCGATCCGTTTCGGAGGAGATCGAGCGGCTTTCGGGCGAGCTTCGCGATACGATGATGGTGCTCCGCATGATGCCGGTCGCGAGCCTTTTCAGCCGTTTCCGCCGCCTCGTGCACGACCTTTCCCGCGAAACCGGCAAGGAAATCGAGCTGGTGACGGAAGGCGAAACCACGGAAGTCGACAAGACCGTGATCGACCGTCTTGCCGACCCGCTCGTCCATCTCGTCCGCAATTCCATCGATCATGGGTTGGAGCTGCCGCAGGAGCGCATTGCGGCCGGCAAGTCTGCGAAAGGCCAGATCCTGCTTTCGGCGCGCCAGACCGGCGGCGAGGTCGTCATCACGATCAAGGACGATGGCCGCGGCATCAACCGCGACAGGGTGCGGGCGAAGGCGGAGGCCTCGGGACTCATCCAGCCCGGCGCGGTTCTTGCCGATCAGGAACTGCTCCAGCTCATCTTCCAGCCCGGCTTCTCGACCGCGCAGCAGATCACCAATCTTTCCGGCCGCGGTGTCGGTATGGACGTCGTGAAGAAGACGGTCGAGGCCTTGCGCGGCGCAATCGACATCACCAGCAAGCCTGGCGATGGATCGGAAGTCTCCTTGCGCATCCCGCTGACGCTCGCGATCATCGACGGCCTGCTGGTCCGGGTGGGAAGCGGCTGCTACGTCATTCCGCTCTCGGCGGTCGAGGAATGCCTTGAACTGTCGCTTGAGGAGGACCTGCGCTCGCGCGGTCGCAGCTTCATTTCCCTCAGGGACAGCCTCGTGCCTTTCCTGAGGCTGCGCGAGCTTTTCCGGACCAACACGCCGCCGGATCCGCATCAGAAGGTCGTCGTCATCTCGACCGGCGCAGAGCGCGTCGGTCTCGTCGTCGACCAGATCATCGGCGACCATCAGACGGTCATCAAATCCATGTCCAAACTGCACCACGACGTCGTCACGTTCTCGGGGGCCACGATCCTCGGTGACGGCAATGTCGCGCTCATCCTGGATGTCACGCATCTGGTTGCCGTCGGACAACAGCAGGAGGCGCAGTTGCGGGCGGCAGGATGAACGAGACGATACGCAAGATCGATCACGAGAAACTCTGGCGGGGCGAAGAGGAACTATCGGTCCTGACCTTCAACCTCAACGGCGAGACCTTCGCCATCGAGGCGACGTTCGTGCGCGAAATACTGGATCTGCTGCCGGAGACGCGCGTGCCCGGCAGCATGCCCTTCGTCAGCAGCGTCATCAACTTCCGAGGCAAGGTGATACCGCTTGCGGATATACGGCTTGCTTTCGGCATGGAGGCGACGGAACCGACGATCGACAGCCGCATCGTCGTCATCGAGCTCAACCTCGACGACGAGCCGACGCTGATCGGCATCCGGACCGACAAGGTCTACGAGGTGACCACGCTTGCGAAGGTTGCGAGCGAGGCACCTCCGAGCGTCGGCATGCGCTGGCGGGCGGACTATATCGACTGCCTCGTGAAACGAGGCGGTGAATTCATCATACTTCCTAATATCAAAGCAATTTTTTCTTCACAACGAGAGCGCCCCGCCGGGTCGATATCAGGCTGAGCGCACAGGAGAAGAGCATGCGTTTCACAATCAAATTGAAGCTTTTTCTGGCTTTCAGCTTCATGGTCGTCATGCTCGTGGCGACTGCCGGATATGGAATTTATAGCCTTGGCGGCCTCAATGCGACGCTGGGCGAAGTTCTGGCCGGCCCCGCCGAGCGGCTCAAGCTGACACAGCATCTCAACATCGAACAATTGCAGCAGATACGCCAGCAGAAGAACATGCTTTCGGCGGCAAGCTCGGTGGAGACCAACCGTTATATCGAACTCAGCAATGCAGCGCGCAAGAGCTACGACGAGACCCTCGAGGCCATCGAAGCGAAGGCGACCGAGCAGGGCCGCGTCTACTGGTCCAGGCTCGCCGAACTGACCGGCGAATTCCGCCGGCAGGACGATCGTGTTCGCAGCCTCATGCTTGCAGGCGACGGCGCGGGCGCCCTGCGTGTCTCGACCAGCGACGCACGCGAAGTGACCAATGAAATCGACAAGCTGCTTGCGGAGGTCGTCGAGCTTGAAACCAGCCGACTTGCAGATGCCGACGATGCTGCCGAAGCACAATATGCCGGCACGCGGACGCTCATGATCTCCGCCGCGACGGTCGCACTGATCGTCGCTGCTTTCGCGGCCGTCTGGATCGTCTTTTCGATCAACAAGGGCTTGCGCCGCGCGGTAACGAGCGTCCAGAGCGTTGCCGATGGCGACCTGACGAAATTTGCGGATATTTCATCGAAGGATGAGATCGGCGATCTGCTCGGTTACGTCAACACGATGATCGAGCGGCTGCGCGGCGTGGTCGGAGATGCGCTTTCGGCAGCCGACAACGTTTCCTCGGGCAGCCAGGAGCTTTCCGCAAGCTCGGAACAGCTTTCGCAGGGCGCGACAGAGCAGGCGTCTTCGGCCGAAGAGGCTTCCGCCTCGATGGAGGAGATGGCGTCCAACATCAAGCAGAACGCCGACAACGCCGCCCAGACGGAGAAGATCGCCCGCCAGTCCGCCAAGGATGCGGAGGTGAGCGGCACTGCAGTGAACCGCGCCGTGACCGCGATGCGCACGATCGCCGAGAAGATCTCGATCGTCCAGGAAATCGCCCGCCAGACCGATCTGCTCGCGCTCAACGCCGCCGTCGAGGCTGCGCGTGCCGGCGAGCATGGCAAGGGCTTCGCGGTGGTCGCGTCGGAAGTGCGCAAGCTCGCCGAACGCAGCCAGGCTGCAGCGGCCGAAATCAGCGCCCTTTCCGGTGAGACCGTCCAGGTCGCGACCGACGCTGGTGAAATGCTGAACCGCCTGGTTCCCGATATCCGCAAGACGGCGGAACTGGTTTCCGAGATATCGGCTGCATGCCGCGAGCAGGACATCGGCGCCTCGCAGATCAACGAGGCGATCCAGCAGCTCGACAAGGTGACGCAGCAGAATGCAAGCGCGTCCGAGGAGATGTCGGCGACCTCCGAAGAGCTTGCGGCCCAGGCCGAGGAACTGCAGGCCTCCATCGCCTTCTTCAAGGTGGAGCAGGGCTCGACCAAGGCACGCCAGCCGCAGACAGCTGCAAGGCCCGCGCCCGTCCAAAAGCCTGTCGGCAAACCGGCTCAGAAAGCCTTTGCAATGACGCGTCCGCCGATCGACCAGTCCGTCGCCGCCCAGCAGGCCCGCGCCAGGGGCTTCGCCCTCGACATGTCCATGGGCGGGCCGGACGCCGACGACCAGCATTTCCGGGAAAGCGCCTGAACCCTGAGCGGCAACCTGCAAGCCATGTGTTCTCCGAACACATGCGGTTCAAAAGCAGAGAAAGGAAATAAAATGCGTCTGACGATCAAGACGAAGCTTTCTGCAGCTTTCGGTATTCTCATCCTGTGCAGTGCGACCTCGGCCTATTTCGGTATTTCCAACCTGCAGCACATGAATGATCTGCGCAACGGAATGATCGAAGGACCGATCCATCAGGACGACCTCGCCAACGATCTCGCGGCGCGCTTCGACGGTCTCGGCCTTGCCGAAGGCGATCTCCTCCTGGCGACCAATGCCGAGCGCGCCGCCAAGGCCCGCTCTCTCATCGCCGAGGAACGACAGGGTTTCGAGCAAACGCTCTCCGAAGGATTGCAGAGCGCCTCGGACGCCTTCAAACCGAAGTGGGAGGCCGTTCGTGATTTCTGGAGCGGCTATGTCGCCATCAACGACCGCATCTTGTCGCTGGCGGCATCCGGCCAGACGATGGCTGCCATCGAGGTCAATCAGACGGAAGGGGCGGTCGCATCTGACAAGCTCGACGCGCTGGTTGCCGATATCGGATCGCTCACCGAGGCGAGCATCAAGGAATCCGACGGGATTGCGGACCGGCTCTTCGATTCCGCATTCGCCATGATGATCGGGCTTGCGGTCGGATCGCTGCTGATTGCTATTGCTGCGGCCGTCTGGGTGGCGCTCACCATCAACAGGGGGCTGGCGAAGATCGCCGCCGCCGCCAATGCCGTCGCGATCGGCGATCTCGACCAGTCCGTCGAGGTCAAGACGAATGACGAGATCAAGGACCTGGTGGAGACGGTCAACCGGATGACGGCCAATCTGCGCGTCACCGCGGGTATCGCCGATCGGATCGCTGCCGGCGATCTCTCGGTCGACCCGCAGCCTCTGTCCGAGAAGGATACGCTCGGCATCTCGATGCGCAATATGGTCTCGAATCTGCGCGTTACCGCGGATATCGCCGACCAGATCGCCAATGGCGACCTGACCGTGGCGCCGAAGCCGTTGTCGGACAAGGACACGCTTGGCCTTGCGCTGCAAAGCATGGTGGAACGCCTGCGCGGTGTCGTCGCCGATGCGCTTTCCGCCTCCAATAACGTCTCGGCGGGCAGCCAGGAGCTTTCCGCCAGCTCCGAGCAACTTTCCCAAGGTGCCACCGAGCAGGCGTCTTCCGCTGAGGAAGCATCCGCCTCGATGGAAGAAATGGCCGCCAACATCAAGCAGAACGCCGATAACGCTGCCCAAACCGAGAAGATCGCCCGTCAGTCCTCGCGCGATGCGGAGACGTCCGGTCAAGCCGTCGGCCGAGCCGTCGCTGCCATGCGCACCATCGCCGAGAAGATCTCCATCGTGCAGGAGATCGCCCGTCAGACCGATCTTCTCGCATTGAATGCCGCCGTCGAGGCCGCACGCGCCGGCGAACATGGCAAGGGTTTCGCCGTCGTCGCTTCCGAAGTGCGCAAGCTTGCCGAGCGCAGCCAGGCGGCCGCTGCCGAAATCAGCGCGTTGTCCGGCGAAACGGTGCAGGTCGCGACCGAAGCCGGCGAGATGCTGAACCGGCTGGTTCCGGATATCCAGAAGACCGCCGAACTGGTGTCGGAAATATCGGCCGCCTGCCGCGAACAGGATATCGGCGCCTCGCAGATCAACGAGGCGATCCAGCAGCTCGACAAGGTGACGCAGCAGAACGCAAGCTCTTCGGAGGAGATGTCGTCTACCTCCGAGGAGCTCGCGGCTCAGGCTGAGGAGCTTCAGGCGTCGATCGCCTTCTTCCGCGTGGACAACGGCGCCCAGCGGGCCAAGATCGCGGCCTCGAAGGGAGCCGGCGCTATGTCGTCCCAACGCCCGGCGTCCGCCACTGCGCGGTCGGGCAAGGACGCCGCTCACCGGTCTGACAATTCGGTTGCCGCCCAGCAGGCGCGTGCCAGGGGATTTTCCCTGGACATGACGCTGGGCGGTCCCGATGCGGATGACGCCGATTTCAGGGAAAGCGCCTGACGGCCTTTCCCACCCATTCGCAGAGTCGTTCGACGGTCTGCCGAGAATCAGCCGGCGCGTGTAGGCGCCGGTCCGTAATGCCGGGAGACCGGTCCGCAGAAGGGTGAATGTAATCAGTCTTCTCGCATTTCGACGCGCCGGACGGCCCAACCGGAACATATTTCGGGTCCGAACGGCATTTTCGACTTAAGGGAAGCACGCAATGCGCCTAACGATCAAACTCAAGCTTGCCATGGCGTTCGGGCTGATCATCCTGATGATGATCGCCACGTCCGTTTACGGCATCATCAGTCTCGGTTCGCTCAACCAGGCCATCACCGATATGATAGCCGGTCCGGCCGCCCGGGTAGAGGCGGCCCAGAACCTCAGCACTATCCAGCTGCGTATCGCCCGTGCGCAGATGAACATGGCGACCACCACCAATGCCAGCGAGATCGCCGGCTATATCGAAGCGAGCGACCGGGACAGGCAGGTTTTCTCCGAGACCGTCAAGTGGCTTCAGGAGAACGTGACGACGGAAGACGCCCGGCAGGCATGGCGGGACGTCGAGGTGCTGGGCGAGCAGGTCAATAACATCGACGACAGGATCCGCAGCCTGGTGCGCAGCGGCAACTCCGCCGAGGCGATCCGGCTTGCAACCAACGAAGGCGAAACCCTGATCGACCGGGTCGCCGAGCAGATAGACACCCGCGTCGAGTCCACCAAGCAGCTCATGAAGCAGGCCGACGAGGACACGAATATCCAGTATGCCAATACGCGCAATTTCATTTTCGGCCTGTCCGGCCTGGCCGTGGCCATTGCGGTCGGTGCGGCTCTCTGGATCGCGCTCGGCATCAGTAGCGGGCTTCGCAAGATCATGGCCGTTGCGGATGCGGTCGCCATCGGCGATCTCGACCAGAATGTCGAGATCAGGACCAATGACGAGATCAAGGACCTGGTCAATACCATCAACATCATGACCGGTAATCTCCGCAACACGGCAAACATCGCCGACCAGATCGCGAACGGCGACCTGACGGTGTCTCCCAAGCCGCTTTCGGACAAGGATACGCTCGGAATTTCGCTTGAAAGCATGGTCGAGCGGCTGCGCGGCGTGGTTGCCGATGCGCTTTCGGCCGCCGACAACGTCTCGGCCGGGAGCCAGGAACTCTCCGCCGGCTCGGAACAGCTTTCACAGGGCGCGACAGAGCAGGCGTCTTCTGCCGAAGAGGCTTCCGCCTCGATGGAAGAGATGGCGTCCAACATCAAGCAGAACGCCGACAACGCCGCCCAGACGGAGAAGATCGCCCGCCAGTCGGCCAAGGATGCCGAAGCGAGCGGCGAAGCCGTCGGACGCGCCGTGACCGCCATGCGCACGATCGCCGAGAAGATTTCGATCGTCCAGGAGATCGCCCGCCAGACCGATCTTCTCGCGCTCAACGCCGCCGTCGAGGCTGCGCGCGCCGGCGAGCACGGCAAGGGCTTCGCGGTAGTCGCGTCGGAAGTACGCAAACTCGCTGAACGCAGCCAGGCGGCGGCTGCAGAGATCAGCTCGCTTTCCGGCGAAACCGTTCAGGTCGCGACCGACGCCGGTGAAATGCTGAATCGCCTGGTTCCCGATATCCGCAAGACGGCGGAACTGGTTTCCGAGATATCGGCCGCATGCCGCGAGCAGGACATCGGCGCCTCGCAGATCAACGAGGCGATCCAGCAGCTCGACAAGGTGACGCAGCAGAATGCCGGCTCGTCGGAAGAGATGTCTTCGACGTCGGAGGAGCTCGCGGCCCAGGCCGAGGAACTGCAGGCGTCGATCGCCTTCTTCAAGGTCGATCGCGCCACAGGCACGAACGCAACCCCGAGGCAGGCGGTCCCGGCCGTCCGCAAGCCGGCAATCGCGACGCCGGCCGCAAAGACTGCGGCGGTCCGCAAGCCGACGAATTCGGTTGCCGCGCAGCAGGCCCGCGTCAAAGGCTTCGCACTGGACATGGCACTGGGCGGCCCTGACGCCGACGATGCCGATTTCAAGGAGTCTGCATAACCATGGCCGTCACATCCCCAGAGTCCCAGTTCGTGACGTTCAGTCTCGGCGACGAGACCTTCGCCTTGCCCGTCGAGGTGGTCCGGGAAATCCTGGATCACGAGGAAGCGTTCAAGATACCGCATGGTCCCGACTATCTTCTGGGTCTGAGGGATGTACGCGGTCAGGGCGTTCCGGTGATCGACCTGCGGCTTCGGCTCGGCATGACCAGGACGGAGAAGACGCCGCACACGCGTGTCCTCGTCCTCGACATACCGATGAACGACCGGATGTTGAGCCTTGGCCTCGTTGCCGACCGGGTCTTCGAAGTCGCGCCCTTCCGGCGTGACGAGATCGAGGGCGCTCCGGACATCGGGGTCAACTGGCGGTCGGACTACATTGCGGGGGTCGTGCGCAGGAACGGTGGCTTCGTCGTCATCGTCGATCTCGCCCGCCTCTTTTCGGGATCGGAAGCGGTGCTTTCCGGTGTCGGCGAACAATCCATGGAACTTGCATAACGGAGAATGACTGTGGGGGCAGCTTTAGCAGCCCAGCCCAGGGAAGACCGGTTAAGCAACCGGAATTTCGAGGCACTGGCGCGTTATATCTACAACTACAGCGGCATCAAAATGCCGGTGACGAAAATGACGATGCTCGAGGGGCGCCTTCGCCGGCGCCTCCGGGCAACGGGCATCCAGAGTTTCAACGACTATTGCGACTATCTGTTCAAGCATGACGGTCTGGAAACGGAAGCCATCCATCTGATCGATGCCGTTACGACCAACAAGACGGATTTCTTTCGCGAGCCCAAGCATTTCGACTACATGGTGCGAACGGCTTTGCCCGAGCTCGTGGCCGCCGGCCACCGGAAGCTTCGCTTCTGGAGCGCCGCCTGCTCGACGGGGGCGGAGCCCTATACCATGGCCATGGTCACTTCGGCCTTCGCCGAGACCTGCCCGGGGCTCGACTACCGCATATTGGCCACCGATCTTTCGACGGATGTGCTTCGAACCGCTCGGCGGGGCATCTATCCGGCCGACATGGTCGATCCGGTTCCGGCCGAAATGCGCAGGAAATACGTCATGGCCGCACGCGAATCGGTGCGCCGCGAGGTCCGCATCCATCCCGCGCTGCGCTCGGCGATCGGGTTCGCAAGGTTCAACCTGATGGACAACGCCTATTCGATCGGGGAACCGATGCACATGATCTTCTGCCGGAACGTGCTGATCTATTTCGACAAGCCGACGCAGACGCATGTGCTGTCGCGGCTGTGCGATTGCCTTCTGCCCGGCGGTTATCTCTATGTCGGCCATTCGGAAACGGTGACGGGGGTGAACCTGCCTATCCGGCAGGTTGCCAATACGGTGTTCAAGAAAGTCTGACGGCTCGCCATGGCGAAGAAGATCCGGGTTCTCATCATCGATGATTCGGCAAGCGTGCGTCAGGCGCTGGCCAGCGTGCTGGAACAGGATCCCGAGATCGAGGTCATGGGGGCGGCATCCGACCCTTTCATGGCGGCCAGAAAGATCCAGGAGGAGATACCGGACGTCATAACGCTCGACGTGGAAATGCCTCGGATGGACGGGATCACTTTCCTGCGCAAGATCATGTCGCAGCGGCCGATCCCGGTCGTCATGTGCTCGTCGCTGACGGAGGAGGGATCGGAAACTCTGATGCAGGCCCTGGAAGCCGGCGCGGTCGACATCATCCTGAAGCCGAAGATCGGTGCGGCCGACCACCTGGCGGAATCGGGAATGCGCATACGCGACGCGGTGAAGGGCGCGGCCCATGCCCGTCTCGGCGAGAAGCGCCGTCTCCCCTTGACAGGTACGACCACCGCAAAGCTCACGGCGGACGCCGTGCTGCCGCCGCCGAGCGGCCGGGCCATGGCGAAAACGACCGAAATGGTGGTCTGCGTCGGTGCGTCGACGGGCGGTACCGAGGCGCTGCGCGTCATGCTGGAGCAGCTTCCGGCCAATGCGCCGGGAATGGTCATCGTCCAGCACATGCCGGAAAAGTTCACATCGGCCTTCGCCAAGCGCCTGAACAGTCTGTGCGAGGTGGAAGTCAAGGAGGCGGAAAACGGCGATCCCGTCCTGCGCGGTCATGTGCTGATCGCGCCCGGCGACAACCACATGATGCTGGAGAGGCAGGGCGCCCGCTACCACGTTTCCGTGCGTACCGGCCCGCTTGTCTCCCGCCACCGGCCTTCCGTCGACGTTCTGTTCCGCTCCGCCGCCCGCTCTGCCGGCGGCAATGCCATGGGCGTCATCATGACCGGCATGGGTGACGACGGAGCCCGCGGCATGGACGAGATGCACCAGGCCGGTGCCTACACGATCGCGCAGGACGAGGCGACCTCCGTCGTCTTCGGCATGCCGAAGGAAGCGATCGGGCGCGGCGGGGTGGACAAGGTCGTGGCCCTCGATCAGATCGCGCGCGAGATCCTCTCTGCCGACAAGCGGCGCTGAGACATCCGGCCGGCATTCGGTCGAGGTGAGTTTTCGCGGGGTGCCGCTTCACGCTTCGTTAACCATAATTGGCAAGGATGCGGTCAGGCACCATGTCCCGGTGTTCGTACGAGCGATGACCGGCTCATGATTCTTCATCGAGGGATATCGATGCCAGTCATCACCTTTGCCAACACGAAAGGCGGCGCGGGCAAGACCACGGCCGTGCTGCTCGTGGCGAGCGAACTCGTGCGCGCGGGATACCGCGTCACCGTCCTCGACGCCGACCCGCAGCACTGGATGAGCCGCTGGTTCGAAGCGTCCGGAGATTGCGAAGGGCGGCTTTCCGTCGTCCCCTATGCGACGATGGGCACGATCGACCGGCAGGTCAGCGAATATCGCGGCAGGTGCGATTACCTTCTCATCGACCTGCCGGGTTCGCGCAGCCCGCTACTCGCCAAAGCGGTCGGCTATGCCGACCACGTCCTGATCCCGGTTCAGGGATCGGCAATGGACGCGCAGGGCGGTGCGCATGTCATCGAGCTGCTGCAGTATCTCGACGAGAAGGCGAATATCCGCATACCGCATTCCGTCGTGCTGACGCGGGTCAATTCGATGGTGACGACGCGCGCGCTGATCGCCGTCAAGGAGCTCCTTGCGAGACGGCGCGTTCATGTGCTCGACACGCCCATCATCGAACGCTCGGCCTATCGCGACATCTTCGGCTGCGGCGGAACGCTCTACACCATGGATCCGCGCAAGGTCAGCAATCTCGACAAGGCACAGGAAAATGCCCGCCTGTTGGGAGAGGAAATCCTCCGGCTCGTTCCGGTCCGTCGCGAGCGCGAGCTTACGAGGACCGCCGCATAGCCCTATAGGGCGGCCCTGCGCTCTCCCGATCGCAGTAAAAGGAGCGCGGCGGTGATGATTGCCGCGGCCAGCGGCAACGTGGCGCCGGGTTCTTCCAGCGACCAGAGCGTGAGGGTGCTGAAAAGGCACCACAGGATCGGGATCGGCAGAAGCAACCAGAAGCTTCGTCGCCACGACACCAGCAGAAGGCCGAATGTGGTGATCGCGGTTGGATCGGGCATCGCGCCGAAGGATTCGGCGGTCGCAATCGGACGGCCATGGATGAGGGTGAGAGAAGGGAAGACGAGAAGACCGGAAAGGGCAATGGCTGCGCCGCCGTAGGAGGCCATGCGGCTCGTCGGCGGGCTTGCGTCCGTTCCGGCCTCGCGCAGGGCGAAGAGCACCAGAAGGGCGGCCTGCACCATGAAGGCTGCCGCAAAATAGGAGACTGCCCAGTTTATCGTTGCGTAGCGCTCCCAGAGAAATTGCCAGCCGCTCAAGATCCATGCTGCGGCGAGCAGCAGAAAGCCGGCAACGGCGCCGAATCGGCTTCTCTTCATCGCGAATGGCAGGACCGCCAGCGTGCAGACGGTGAAGACGATCTGCAGCGGCCAGATCTTCTCGTTGTACCGCTCGATCAGGCGAAGATAGACGCGCGGAGAGAACATCAGGAAATCGGAAAGCGTATAGGTCCACCATTCGGACATGCGCCGGCCTCCTGCTATCGCGCTCGATGGGTGGAAGCGCGGTCCTTCACAGCGCTTCCACATAGTCGATCATGCGCCGGCGCAGGGCCTCATCGGGCAGCGCGCCCCTTGCCGCATCGAGGTTTTCGCGCACGTGCTCGACGCTGGTCGTAGCCGGTATGACACAGGTGACGGCGGGATGCGAGACGATGAACTTCAGCAGGAACTGCGCCCAGTTCGTCGCACCCGTCTCGGGTAACCAGTCCGGCAGCGCTTCGTCCTCGATCTGCCGGATCAGGCTGCCCTGCCGGAACGGCCGGTTCACGATGACGGCGATGCCTCGCTCCTGCGCGAGCGGGAGAATGCGCTCCTCCACGTCGCGGTCGAGGATGTTGTAGGTTATCTGCACGAAGTCGACCGGATGCTCCGCCATCACTCTTTCGATATCCCGATGCCGCCGGCCTTCCGACGTGGTGATGCCGACGTAACGCAATGCTCCGGCTTCCTTCATCTCGAAAAGACGGGGCAGGTGCTCTTCCCAGGACAGAAGATTGTGGACCTGCAGGAGGTCGAACTTCGGCAGTCCCCAGTAGGCAAGCGACCGGTCGATCTGCCCGTCTCCATGCGCCGGGTTCGAAACCCAGACCTTCTCCGCGGAAAAGAGACTGTCCGGATAGTTCAGCATGCGAAGACCATATCCGATCGTCGGCTGCGAAGAGCCGTACATCGGGGACGAATCGATCATCCGCCCGCCGCCGTCGAAGAAGGCGGACATCACGGCTGCGCATTCGTCCTGCAATTCCGAATCGTTTCCGACATTGAAAGTGATCCATGTGCCGAGGCCCACCAGAGGCAAGGGTTCGCCGCTCGACGGTATGGGTCTTGTGAGGATGGGCGCTGCCTGTGCGCCAGCCGGTCCCGGCAGCAGCGGCAGCCAAGCGGCGGCCGCCAGTCCCTTGATGACCGTTCTGCGTTTGAGCGTCATTTCAAACTCCTCGATAGAGGGCATGCTTAACGATGCCGCCCGATTGTAGCCGCCTGATCCGGCGAGATAATGGACCGGATTCCAGTGGCGGTCGAAACCACGAAGTTGTGATGTGGAATGATCCCGGGCCCGCGCTATTGATAGGCGTCAACCGGAGGAGAGCCATGTGGGTCGACATCGGCAAGCTTGGATCCCGCCTGAAGCCTGGTGAGGCGAAAGGGAAGGGCGGCGTCGCCATGGCGCGGCTGCCGACCGGCTGGCGCAATGAATGGAAACCGCTATGATTGGTCCTGCCGTCCGCCGGTTTATCGCAACGATCGGAGTCGTAACGATGATCTCCGCATCGCCCGCATCCGCATCGCCCGCCGAGGAAGCGAAGATCGCTGGCGTCATCTCCGCCGTCGCCGTCTATGCCGACAATCGCGACTTCGCGCCCCTTCAGCGTTTCTTCGCCTCGCAGACCCTCATCGACTACACGTCCTTGTGGGGCGGGGAAGCGCAACGCTTCACACCGGAAGCGCTGATGGCGGCATGGGCGGGGCTGCTGCCGGGCTTCGATGCGACCCGGCATCAATTGTCGGCGATTGAAGTGAATATCGACAGGAACGAGGCGCATGCGAAAGCCGACGTCACCGCGTCGCACTGGATTGGCAGTGACAGCTGGGTGGTTTCGGGTTCCTACGATTTCGAATTCATGCGTTCCGGCGTCCGGTGGCAGGTAACCTCCATGACCTTCCATCTTGCCGAGGAGGCCGGCGACCGCGGGCTCGTCGCCAAGGCGGCAGAACGGGCCGCTCGAGCGAAGTAGATTTCCCAGGAGCTTGCCTTCGCGCCCGCTCCTCGGTTCAGATCGGCTGCATCTTGCGCATGTCGCTGAGCTGGCGCTTCATCTGATGAATGCGTACCTGATCTTCGGCAGGGCGGCGCATCGCAACGCTGGTCGAGAGGATATCGATGACGACGAGGGCGGCGATGCGCGAGATCGTGGGGGTGTACATATTGGTGTTTTCGAGCGTTTCCACGATCAGCGACACGTCGCAATAGTTCGTCAGCGGCGAGTCGGAGCCCGTCAGGCAGATCACCTTGGCTCCGTTTTCCCTGGCGATGCGGGCGATCTCGATGATCGAACGCGTGGTACCTGTGTTGGAAATGACGAAGGCGACCTCGCTCGCCTTCATCATCGAGGCGACCATCAACTGCTGGTGCGAATCGAGCTGCGCGCCGCAGGGGACGCCGAACAGCGGGAATTTCTGCTGGGCATCGCGGGCCACGATGCCGGAGGCGCCGAAACCGAAGAACTCGATAGAGCTGGCGGAGGCGAGAATGTCTATCGCCTTGTGCAAGGCCGCCTTGTCGAGGCGGGAGCGCGCCCAGTCGAGACTGGTCATCGTATAGTCGAAGATCTTCTCGGCTACCGTTTCCGGCTTGTCGGTGTCGAGAAGCACCGAATGGGTCGCCGGCGTGCCGAGCGCCAGGCTCTGCGCCAGACGGATCTTGAAATCCTGAAAGCCGTTGCAGCCGATCGCGGTTGAAAAACGCAGCACAGTCGGCTGGCTGACTTCGGCAAGGGCCGCGGTTTCGCCGACCGTCGCGTTGAGGATGCGGCGGGGATCCTCCAGTACGACATCGGCGACCTTGCGGTCGGACTTGCGCAGCTCCGGACGCATGGTGCGGATTACCTCGATGATGTTGCGGCCTGCACTGCCTCGCGTTTCGGATGGCGTTTCCATATCCATGCAAACGGGCTCCTTCCCCGCATCTTGACCCTAGAACGTGACCAGTTCGAAGGCAATCGCCTCGCGGGCCCGCGCGACGCATGGTGCCGCGGAGTTTCTTGCCACCGAATCAATGGCTTCGGGGTCGGCGGTGTTGAAATCGAAGAGCCCGTAGTGATGCGCGATCATTGCCTTGGCGCCGATGGAACGGGCAATATCCACCGCTTCCTCGAGGAAGAAGTTGCCGGCAATACCGTTTTCGGTCAGCTCGGGTCTGCGTCCATTGACGGGAAGCAAAGCGAGATCGGGCTTGAGCGCCGCAACTTCGCCAACGAGCCCGTCGAAGGGTATGCAATCGCCCGAATGCCATATCCGCCCGAAGGGTGAGGAGAGCAGATAGCCCAGGAACTTGTGATTGCCCGCCTGGTCGGTATCGAGCTTTTCATGGGCAGCCTGCGTCGCCGTGATCTTCAGTTCGGGGAAAAGCTCCAGCGCCTCGCCGGCATTGATGGACAGTAGGCGGCTTTCGTCGATGCCCGATCGCTCCAGAGCCTGCATGCGCACTGCGCGGGGCGCGATCAGGCGGGCAGCGGGATTGGCTTTCAGCAGCCTCGGCAGCGTTCCGGGATCCATATGGTCCGTGTGGCTATGGGTGCACAGCACCAGATCGACGGATTGCAACTCGCCCGGAGCGATCGGCGGAGCCATCATGCGGATGTGCGGGCGAGGGGTGCCACGGTATTTTTCCGCAAGCGAATCCGAAAGATACGGATCGATGACGATCCGGCGTCCGGCGATGTCGAGGACAAAACCGGCCTGGCCCAGCCAATAGAGGACCGGGCCTTGCTGCGCGACTGCGGACAGGCGCTGCGAAAGCGGTCCGTCGAATGCCGTTTGCCCGAGCGAGACGTCCATCGTGCCGACCTACGAAGCCCGCAGGGCAGACAGCAGATTGTCTGCGGCGATCCTTGTGGCGCGATCGACGCTTTCGGCCGTGAAACCGCCGATATGGCTGGTGGCGATGACGCGGCGATGGCCGGCGAGCTTCAGCGAAACCGGCGGCTCGGGCTCGAAGACATCCGTGGCGTAGCAGCCGATCCGGCCGCTGTCGAGCGCCTCGACCAGTGCGTCCTCATCGATCAGGCGCGCGCGGGCGGTATTGATCAGCACCATCCCTTCCCTGGCGGAAAAAAGGCGGTCGCGGGAGAGCAGAGCCGACCCGTCCTTCGGAAGCGGGCAGTGCAGCGACACGATATCCGCCTCGGCCAAGATGTCGTCGATTTCCGCATAGGAGAAGGCGGCCGATGGAAGGTCGAGATTCGGCCGGGCGGGATCGAAAGCGACGACCCTCGCGCCGAGCGCCACGGCCATGCGGGCCACCTCGCGGCCGATCGCGCCGCAGCCGATAATCCCGACGGCGCGGCCATGGACCTCCATACCCCGCACGCGCGGCCAGTTTCCGGCCTTTATGCCGGCATCGGCAAGCGGGATCGAGCGCAGGGCGCTGAAAAGAAGCCCGATCGTGAGTTCGGCGACGCCGAGCGAATTCGCTCCCTCCGCAATCATCACCTTGACGCCCTTTTCCTTGAGCATGTCGAGAGGAAGATTGTCGATGCCGACTCCATTGCGGCTGATGACCTTGAGATGGGCGGCTGCCTCAACGATGCGGGGCGTCACCGGCTCGACGCCGGCGAGCCAGCCGACGCAATCAGGCACGAGATCCAGGAGCTCGTCTTCGGTCGGCATCGCCCCCGGCGTCGAATAGACGATCTCGAAGCCGTTTTCCTTCAGCCGCTCCACCTCGGGATGCGGTTCGGCGGTGAGAGAGCGGGGAGTGACGAGGATACGGGCATTCATGGACTATCTCCCCGCCGCCTTCAGCGCGATCTCGGAAATGCGCTCGAAGGACGGGCCGCTGGTCGGTATCCTAATATCGAAGACCTCCGCGATGACCTGGGTCCAGCCGTGCAGGAAATAGGTCCAGCCGTCCTCGACCTGCAGCGAACGTTCCTTCTCCTGCGCACGCGCCTGATCGAGGAACACGAGATCGCCGCGATAATTGAGGTCCCAGGCGACCGCCCTTTCCGGAAAGCGGGCGGCCGGCGACAGCGGCGAGCCCGGGGCGTCCTTGCCGAGCCCCGTCGCGTTGATCACCAGCGATCCCGGTTTCAGCGTTGACAGGACGGCATCGTTATCCTCCGGTCTGGGGGCGAGCACGTAGTCCACCGGGACGTCGCTTTCGATACTGTCGTGTATCCGTCTGATTTCATCGAGGCGATGCCGGCTTCGGTTGGAGACGACGATGCGGCCGGGCACGTCCTTCCCGCGCGCGCGGCGCATCAGATGCCAGGTGATGGCGATCGTCGAGCCGCCGGCGCCCATGGAGAAGAGATCGGCTCCGGTGCGGGCGAAATAGCCTTCGCCCAGGAAGCCGTCGATCGAGAGCCCGGACGAAATCGGGTCCTTCGCGTGGCAGACGAGCCTGCCCTCCCGCTTGGAAATGCAGCTTGTCTCGTCCATCAGCCGGGCATGGGGATCGATGACGTCGAACATGTCTCTGCAGGCGTTGAAGAGGTCGATCTTGTGGGTGGTGACGAGGGCCCCCTTGGAAAGCGGATCGTTGCGGATGAAGGCCACCGCCTCGCGATAGGCGGAAGGCTCGTCGTGAAGCTTGAAGTCGATCCCCTTGATGACGGCGTCCTTCAGGCCGAGATAATCGGCCCAGGCGGGAAAGACCTTCATGATAGAGCTTTTGCCCGTGGTTACGCCGATGAAGTAGAGCGTCGGCTTTGCCGCGGCTTCGTAAGTGCTCACGCGCGTTTCTCCAGAGCTTGCCTGGCTAGCCTGACGGCTGCAGCCGCATTCCTCGCGATATCCCCGAAACGGCCTTCGCGGATGTCTTCCGTCTTGGCGATCCAGGTGCCGCCCACGGCGACAACCTGGCGGATAGCCAGCCAATCGCCGATCGTGGTTTCGGTGACCCCGCCTGTCGGGATGAAACGGACACCCAGATGAGCGAAGGGTGCCGCGATGCCGGATAGCGCCTTCGGGCCACCGGCGATGCCGGCCGGAAAGAACTTCGCGAGCCGCACGCCACGCGCAGTCGCCAGCGTCAGGTCGCTTGGGGTCATGATGCCGGGGCAGAAGGGCAGGTTCGCGTCTCGGGCGGCATCGACGATCTGCGGATCATAGCCCGGAGCGAGCGCGAAGCGCGCGCCGGAATCGATCGCCCTTGCGAGGCTGCTGGTGTCGAGTATCGTGCCGGCGCCGATGCAGAGTTCCGGCCTCTTGTCGCGGATCGCGGCAAGCACGTCGGCCGCCGCATCGGTGCGGAACGTAATTTCCGCCACCGGCAGGCCGCCTTCGAGAAGGGCGTCTGCGAGCGGCACCGCATGCTCGGCCTTCTCGATGGCAATGACGGGCACGACGCCGAGTCGTGCGATGATGTCGATCGGATCGTCCATGCGAAAATCCTCCGGATGTATAAGCAAGTTCAGGCGTATTGCCGCATCAAAGCCGAGACGGTTTCGGCACTTCTGCGCAGGTATCGGGGGTTTTCGACCAGCTCCCAGCCGTCGCTCCCGTTGGCCACCACCCGGTGGCGCATGCCGTTCGAGGCTTCGATGATGCCGTAGTCCTGTCCGCTGTCGGACGGGTAGGCGAAGACCATGACGAGATCCTGCTCGCCGATATTGATCGAACGGTGAATCCAGAACGGGGGCACGTAACAGATCGTCTGCGGGACGACTTCGACGATACGCGTTTCGCCGTCAGGAGACTCCAGTTGCATCAGGCCGCGGCCGTTCTGGCCGTAATAGATTTCCGGCCGGTCCGCCTTTGCGTGGATATGGCCTCGCGTGAGGAAGAATTCGCGTCCGACGCGTCCGGGGCTCATGCGCGTGACACCGTAGATGAGGTCGCCGGAATGGGAGCCGGGACGGAAGTCCTCGACATCGTAGACCACGGGATCGCCGAGCCTTTCTGTCAGGAGACGATGCGCTTGCGCATCTTCGTAGAGACCCGTCAGATCGCTGAGACGCTTCTCGTAACGCCCTGTTTTTCCGCTCATTCCGCCAGCCTGTGCATTCACGACGCTGGCGACCGGTTCCTTCAGCATGTCAAATCTCCATTAGGTAGTAAAATTACATAAATTACGATGATGGTACGCGCAAGCGGAAATTTATGGCGTTAAATGCACCGATATGGTGGCAATATGATGAAAAAACATATTGACGGAAAAATAATTGGTAATTACGCTACATATCGGCCGTAAAATGGCTCGCGGGATAACGCGCCCTAATTCGTGGAGGAAAACCGATGACCCTTATGAGAAAGTCTGCCGTGAAGCTCGCCCTGGCGGCAGCGGCATCCCTGATTGCCATGGGCGCCGCCCAGGCCGCCGACTGCAAGATCGGCATCTCGATGAAGACGCTCGACGCACCCTATTTCGCCGCGCAGGAGGTTTCGGCCAAGAAGCATGCGGAAGAGATCGGATGCGAAGTCATTTCCGCCGACGCGCAGAACGATCTCAACAAGCAGATCGCCGACGTCGAGGATATGGTCGCGCAGGGGATCGGCGCACTGATCATCAATCCGCGCGACAGCAAGGGCATGGTTCCGGCGGTCAATGCCGCGACGGCGGCCGGCGTCAAGGTGTTCGTCATCGATTCGACGCTCGATCCGAGCGCGCAGTTCGTGACGCTCGTCCAGTCGTCCAACGGGCAGAACGGCCTGCTGGTCGGCCAGTGGCTTGCCGACCAGACGAAGGGCAAGGACCTGAAGATCGCGCTCCTGTCCGGCGACAAGGGTAACGAGGTCGGCCAGGAGCGTCGTCTCGGCGTTCTCGCCGGCCTGCTCGAAGGTCAGCTTCGCAATGAAGGGCGGGCCCGCTTCGAGATCGTCGGCCAGGGCTGGGGCCTCTGGGGGCATGAGGGCGGACTGAAAGCGATGGAGGACCTGCTGGTCGCCAATCCGGACATCAACGTCGTGCTCGGCGAAAACGACTCGATGGTTCTTGGGGCGAAGAAGGCGCTGGAACAGGCCGGCCGCCTCGACGGCGTGCTGCTCCTTGCTGCCGCCGACGGCCAAAAGGAAGCTCTGCAGATGATCAAGGAAGGTTCCTACGGCGCCACCGGCCTCAACGATCCGGCGCTGGTCGCCGCAACGGCGGTCGACCTTGCCAAGAAGGCGCTCGACGGCGAGCTTCCGGCCGACACCTCCAAGATCACCTACACCACGCCGACGGCGATCACCAAGGACAATGTCGATCAGTATCTGAAGCCGGACGCCGTATTCTGATCCGGTGATCCTGCCTGCAGCCGGTGGCGTTTTCGCCGGCTGCCAGCCCATGTCCGCGTGGGATGTCGGTGGCCGGCGCGCCCTGCCGACAGCCCTCCATGTGGAGAAGGCCTATTGAAGAGACGTCTATGCCCATGGAAAATCTCGTCGAACTGACCGGCATCCGCAAATCCTTCGGAGGCGTGCATGCGCTTCAGGGTGTCGATTTCATGCTCCGCAGCGGCGAGGTGCACGCGCTCCTCGGCGAGAACGGCGCCGGCAAGTCGACGCTGATGCGCGTACTGGGCGGCGAATATGTTCCCGAATCCGGCATCGTGAAGGTCGGTGGCGAAGAACAGCGCTTCCGCACGCCGTCGGATGCTCTCGACAAGGGCATTGCCATCATCCACCAGGAGATGGCGCTGGCGACCGATCTGACGGTTGCCGAAAATATCTTTCTCTCCGAATTGCCTTCCGTCATTTCCTGGCGCGATCTCAACCGGCGGGCGCGCGAACTCATCAACAGCCTGGGCTTTTCCATTCGTCCGGGCGCCACCGTCGGCGATCTCTCCGTCGCACATCAGCAGGTGGTCGAGATCGCCAAGGCGCTTTCGCGCAATGCCCGCGTCATGGTCTTCGACGAGCCGACGGCCGTCCTCTCCGTGCAGGACGCCGAGCGGCTGCTCGGCATCATCCGCACTCTTCGCGAACGCGGCGTCGGCGTCATCTACATCTCGCATCGGCTGGACGAGGTTTTCCGCATCGCCGACCGCATCACGGTCATGAAGGACGGCGCGTCCGTGGCCACCGTCGATCGCGCCGACGTCGAGATCAACGACGTGATCCGCATGATGGTCGGCCGCTCGCTGAAGGCGCTGTTCGGCGAGCATGTCGATCGCTCGCCGGGCGAAGAGGTGCTGAGGATCGAAGACCTTTCCGACGGAGACCGCATCAAGGGCGCGACGCTTTCGGTAAGGGCTGGAGAGATCGTGGGTCTCGGCGGGCTTGTCGGCGCCGGGCGAACCGAGCTCGTCCGGCTCATTTTCGGGGCTGAACGGGCGAGATCCGGCCGCATCGTCATCCATGGCAAGGATGTCGCCATCCGCGATCCCGGCGATGCGGTGCGGGCCGGCATCGGCCTGGTTCCGGAGAGCCGCAAGGAACAGGGGCTCGTGCTGGATTTCCCCATCCGCGTCAATTCCACGATGGCGCGGCTTTCGCCGCTCGTGAACGGCCTCGGTTTCATCCGCAGGGCGAAAGAGAGGGCCGCGGCCGAAGCGCTCGCAAAGCGGCTCCGCATCAAGGCCGGCAGTCTCAACGACCCGGCATCCAGCCTTTCGGGCGGCAACCAGCAGAAGGTGGTGCTTGCCAAATGGTTCCATGCGGACGGCGACATCCTGATCTTCGACGAACCGACGCGCGGAGTGGATGTGGGCGCGAAGAGCGAGATCTACTCGCTGATCAAGTCGCTCGCCGCCGAGGGGCGGGCCGTCCTCGTCATATCGTCGGAGCATCTCGAACTTTTCGGCTTGTGCGACCGCATCCTCGTCATGCGCGAGGGCGAGCTTACCGGAACGCTGACGCCGGAAGATTATACCGAGGAAAAGCTCCTGAAACTTGCCATGGTCAGCCCGGCCGCTCCGGCTGCGGCCGTAACCGAACATTAGATGGGTGCCACCGTGACCGAACTGACCGAAACTCACCGTCCGTCGCTGAATGTCAGCCAGATCCTCCAGCGCTACGGCACCATCGCCATCCTCGTCGCGCTGCTGATCGTCGCCGCCTCGATGTCGAACGTCTTCCTGACGGAGCGCAACATCCTCAACGTGCTGCGGCAGATTTCCGGCACCAGCCTGATGGCGATCGGCATGCTGTTCGTCATTCTGACGCGCGGCATCGATCTTTCCGTCGGCTCCGTGGCTGCACTCGGCAGCGTGCTATCGGCGATCCTCATCCAGAAATACGGTGCGGGAAGCGCTATCGTGGCGACGCTGCTGGCGGGTGCCGCGTGCGGGGTGGTCTCGGGTGTCCTCATCGCTTTCCTGAAGCTGCCGCCCTTCGTGACCACGCTTGCCATGATGACGGTGGCGCGCGGCCTGTCTTTCATCATTTCCGCCGGCCAGCCGATCGTCATGGGCGATAGCGGGGCTCTCATCACCGGGTTCGGTTCGGGGGCGTTGGCGAGAATCCCTTATCCGGTCATCCTCATGATCGTGGTCTTCCTGATCGCAGGTGCGGTGCTGATGTTCACGCGCTACGGCCGTCTGGTGAAGGCGATCGGATCGAATGTCGAGGCCGTGCGCCTCTCCGGCATCCCGGTCGCATGGTACACCATGTCCGTCTATGTGATCTCGGGCGTACTTGCCGCGGCGGCCGGCATCGTTTCGGCAAGCCGCACCGGCGTCGGCTCCGCCAATATCGGCGTCGGCGCGGAACTCGATGCGATCGCCGCGGTGGTGATCGGCGGCGCCAGCCTGATGGGCGGGCGCGGCGGCGCCTTCAACACCTTCATCGGCGTCATCGTTCTCGGCATCATCGCCAACATGATGAACCTTGCGCGCGTGCCCGGCTATCATCAGCAGGTCTTCATGGGTTGCATCATCATCGGCGCCATGCTCCTGCAATATGCCTCGAACTGGCTGCGCCGTTAAAGCAGTTTTCGAGCAGAGCGGAGAAGCCGATGCTGGGAGGCAACATGGCCGATGATCTCTTTCTTACGATCGATGTGGGCACGGGGAGCGTGCGCGCCGCCCTGGTGGACAAGGCCGGCAAGGTACTTGCCATCGCCGCTCGCGAGCACGAGCAGATCGTCCCGCAGTTCGGCTGGTCGGAGCAGCGGCCGGCAGATTGGTGGAGCGGCGTCGCCGCAGCCATAGGTGAGGTGCTGGCAGCGGTTCCGGACGCACGGTCGCGGGTTTCCGCCGTTTCCGCCTGCGGGCAGATGCACGGCACGGTTCTCGTCGACGGTCATGGCGAATTGGCGCGGGAAACGGCTCCGCTCTGGAACGACAAGCGTACCGTCGGCTATGTCGAGGCCTTCGAAAAGGCGTATCGGCCTGAGGAATATCTCGCCGACAGCGCCAATCCGCCTACACCTGCCTGGCCGGGCTTCAAGCTCCAGTGGCTTCGCGATCATGATCCGGGCGCCTGGCGCCGGACGGCCGCTGTCCTGATGCCGAAGGACTACATCAATCTCAGGCTCACAGGCGAGATCGCGATGGACCGCACCGATGGCGGCGCAAGTTTTCTCATGGACCCGCGTACGGGCGAGTGGTCCGGCAGGATGATCGACCTCCTGGACCTCGATCGCTCGAAACTCGCGCCGCTGCGCGATCCTGTCGAGATTCTCGGCAACGTCACCGCGCCGGCGGCACGTCAAACCGGCTTGCGCGAGGGAACGCCCGTGCTCGTCGGCGGCGCGGACTATCCGGTGGCGCTTCTCGGCTCCGGTGTCTGCCGTCCGGGGATAGGCTCGGAAGTCATGGGCACGTCCGCCATCATCACCACAATTTCCGGATCGCCGCTGCTTGATCCCTCCGTCTCCAATGTCGGCACGGTGGAAGGCAATTGGGGGGCGTTCATGCTGCTGGAATCCGGCGGCGATGCGATGCGCTGGGCCCGTCGCGCCTTTCACGAGAAGCAACTTTCCTACGAGGACATCGTCGCCAAGGCGGCGGAAGCGCCGGCGGGATCCGACCGGCTGTTCTTCATGCCCTATCTCGTCGGCGAACGGCTCGGGGACCACCGCAATGCGCGGGCTCAATTCTTCGGCATCGGTGCGGCCCACGGCCTTGCTCATATGCATCGCGCGGTGCTCGAAGGCGTTGCCTTTGCGGTCAAGCGCCACATCGACATTCTCGACGGCATTTCCGGCTCGAAGCTCGAACGGGTCATCGCGTCGGGCGGCGGCGCGAAGGCGAGGCTGTGGATGAAGATCAAGGCGAGCGTCTACAATCTGCCGATCCTCGTGCCGGCGGAGGCCGAATGCGGCATCGTCGGATGCGCGGCGATGGCTGCGACTGCGACGGGGCGCTTCTCGCGGGTGGAGGATGCAGCCGAGGCTTTCGTCTCCTATTCCGAAGAAATCCTGCCCGAATCAGCCTGGGTCGAGACCTATGCATCGATGCAGGGCTTTTTCGAGAAGCTCTACTTCCACAGCCAGTCGCTTTACGACGATCTCGATCGGCTTTCCCCATGATCGCCAAGGCTGTTCTTTTCGACATGGACGGCACGTTGGTCGACAGCGAGGCCCTGCATTACGAAACTCTGGCCGCTGCCGTGGAAGATTTCGGCTATGGCGTACCGGACGGATTTGCAGACCGCATCACCGGCATGACCATTGCCGATTGCCATGCAGCGCTCGTGCAGGAAGCGGGTTTCCGGCCGACGCTCGCGCAACTCGTGGATGCCAAATACCGGCGTTACGCCGAGCGGGCGTCGAAGCTGTTGCTGCGCAACGGTACCCGCGAAGCCTTGGCGGCCCTCGCCGGCACGGGTGCGAAAATGGCGATTGTTTCCAACTCGGACCGCATAATCGTCGACGTCAATCTGCGTGCTGTCGGTCTTCAGGCGCCGGGTCTCGTCAGCGTCAGCCGTAACGACGTGCGCTCCGGCAAGCCGCATCCGGAGCCTTATCTGCGGGCGGCCTGGCTTCTCGACGTGGAGCCTTCGGATTGCGTGGTCGTGGAAGACAGCGCGCCCGGCGCCCGCGCAGGGCTTGCAGCGGGCATGGCCGTGATCGGCTGGCCGGAGCCGCATCGTATCGACATCGAATTTCCCGCTGGCGTCATCCCGGCCGATCCGCTCGATCTCGCAGCCGCTCTCGGCCGGTTTCTACCCGATTCTATTCAAACAGCCTCGATATCAAGGACAGCATGACGATGTATCTCGACAGGTTCAAGCTTACGGACAAGGTGGCGGTGATTACCGGCGCGGCGCGCGGCATCGGCCTTGCCGCCGCGGAAGCATTGGCGGAAGCCGGCGCCACCGTGGTGCTGACGGACATGAACTCCGGCCAGCTCGAATCGGCGACGGCTGGTCTCGAGGCAAAGGGTTATAAAGCCGACGGCGAAATCCTGGACGTAACCGACGTCGCCGGCGTGCAGAAGGTTCACGAGGCCATCCTCGCCCGTCACGGTCGTGTCGACGTGCTCGTCAACAATGCCGGCATCGCCATCTCCAATCATCCGGCCGAGACAATGTCGGACGAGGTCTGGAACAAGGTCATCGACGTCAATCTGAACGGCGTCTTCTGGTGCTGCCGCGCCTTCGGCAAATCGATGCTGGAGCGCGGTGCGGGCTCGATCGTCAATGTCGGCTCCATGTCCGGCTTCGTCGTCAATCGGCCGCAGGAGCAGGCGAACTACAACGCCTCCAAGGCGGCCGTGCATCATCTGACGAAATCGCTTGCCGCCGAATGGGGTGCGCGCGGCGTTCGCGTGAACTCGGTCGCGCCGACCTATATCGATACCGAAATGAACAAATATGTCTATGAGGATCCGGAGATGTACCGGCACTGGGTCGGCGGCACGCCGATGAACCGGCTCGGCCGCACTGACGAGGTCGCCTCGGTCATCCTCTTCCTCGCAAGCGAGGCATCGAGCCTGATGACCGGCTCGATCGTTCTGGCCGACGGAGGCTATACATGCTGGTGAAGGCGGATCGGGTGGCAACGGTTCGCGGCGCGCGCTTTCCCGGTCGATACATACAAGGGGCGGGTGCCATCGCACGGCTCGGCGAAGAGGCAAAGGGCTTCGGCGGCAAGGCAATCGTACTTCTCGACAACGGTGTCTTCGATCTGCTGAAGGACGATGTCGAAGCGTCTTTTGCCAACGGTCCCGCCGTGGAGATCGTCCGCCACGGCGGCGAGTGCTCGGAGACGGCGATCGCGGCGCTCGGCGAAGCCGCAAGGGCGGCCCGCGCTTCGGTCATCGTCGGCGCGGGCGGCGGCAAGGCGCTCGACACGGCGAAGGCGGCTGCGCGCGACGTCGCGCTGCCGGTCATCGTTTTTCCGACGATCGCCGCCTCGGACGCACCCTGCAGCGCGCTTGCGGTCGTCTATAACGAGGACGGCACCGTTGCTTACGATACCTTTCTGCCGAGCAACCCCGATCTCGTTCTTGTCGATACGGCGCTGATCGCGAAGGCGCCCGCACGTTTTCTCGCCGCCGGGATCGGGGATGCGCTGGCGACCTTCTACGAGGCCGAGTCCTGTCGCCTCAGCGGCGCCTTCAACTGCATGAAGATGCCGGGTGTCAGCCTCGCTTACGAAGTCGCGCGTTTCTGCCGCGAGACGATTTTCGAATATGGCGCAGAGGCATTGGCCGAATGCGATGCCGGACAGGCCGGACCGGCGCTGGAACGCGTCGTGGAGGCGAACATCCTTCTCTCCGGCATCGGGTTCGAATCCGGCGGCGTGGCTGCGGCACATGCCGTCCACCACGGGCTCTGCGAGCTCGATGACGTTCACCACCATCTCCATGGAGAGAAGGTGGCCGTTGGCGTTCTCGCCGGGCTGAAGCTGCATGGCATGGAGGAGGAATACGAGCGCGTCCGCCGGTTCTGCCTGTCCGTGCGTTTGCCGACGAGGCTTGCGGATATCGGAATCCACGAAGTCACGCACGAGAAGCTTACGGTGGTCGCGAGACGCGCCTGCCGCGCCGGCGAGATCATCCACAACGAGCCCATGCCCGTGACGGAGGAAATGGTCGTCGCGGCGCTGAAGGCGCTTGCCTGGCCGGCAGCAGTGAAACGGAGGAAAGAGATGAAGGAAGTTGAAGCATTCAGTCCCGGCCTGCTTTCGGGCAAGACGGTCGTCGTTTCGGGCGGCACGAGCGGCATCGGACTTTCGCTTGCCAAAGGTTTCACCGAAGCCGGAGCGAGCGTCATCGCCACCGGCAGTTCGCAAGCGCGGCTGAGTGCGGCAAAGGCCCATTCTTCCGACAATCTGCGGTTCGAGCTCCTCGATGTTCGCGACGGCGGGAAGGTCGCCGCCTTCTTCTCGGCCCTTGAGCGGCTCGACGTTCTCGTCAATTGCCAGGGCGTCGCCCGGCCGGATGCGGAATGGGAGGAGGAAACCTTCCTCGACGTCATGGATATCAATCTTTCGAGCGCGATGCGGCTTTCGCGCGCCGCCTTGCCGCTTCTCGCCGAAAGCGGCGGCAGCATCGTCAACTTTGCCTCCATGCTGAGCTACCTCGCCGACGAGAGCGTCCCTGCCTATACCGCGAGCAAGACGGGCATCGTCGGCCTTACCCGGGCGCTTGCCCACAAATACGGCCGCGATGGCGTCCGCGTGAACGCGGTCGCGCCCGGCTATCACCGCACCGATATGACGAAGCCGCTATGGTCTGTTCGGGAAAGCGAAAAGAAGATCAGCGACCGCTCGGCGCTGAAACGCTGGGGGACGACGGAGGATCTCGTCGGGCCGGTGCTCTTTCTTGCCTCTCCCGCCGCAGCCTTCGTCACCGGCGTGACCCTGCCTGTGGATGGCGGATATCACATAGGGTAAACTACAACTTACCTCATCGGATGAGGATCGCCCGGAAGTCGTTAACGTTCGTGCCGGTCGGACCGGTGTCGAAGATGTCGCCGATCGCCGCGAAGGCGGTATAGGCGTCGTGGCCGAGAAGCCGGGCGCGCGGGTCCTCGCCTGCCTCGCGCATGCGGGCGATGCTGCCGCCGTCGGCAAAGGCGCCGGCATTGTGCTCCGAGCCGTCGCGGCCGTCCGTGTCCGCAGCCAACGCATGGATATCCCCAAAGCCGTCGATATCGGCGGCGAAGGAGAGCAGGAACTCGCTGTTGCGTCCGCCCTTGCCGTAGCCCTCGTCGCGGATCGTCACCGTCGTTTCCCCGCCGGAGAGGATGAGGACCGGAGCGGCAAAGGGCCGGCCGTGCGTTTTCACTTCCCGTGCGAGAGCCGCATGCATCCTGCCGATGTCGCGCGCTTCGCCTTCGATCGAATCCGAAAGGATGACCGCCTCGATCCCTTCCCGGCGCGCCTGCTCGGCTGCCGCCTCCAGCGAAACGCGGGCGGACGCGATGACATGGTGCTCCTGGCGGCGGAAACCCGGATCGTCCGGCATCGGCGCTGCTGCCTCGGCGGATTTGAGATGTGCCATCACCGCTTCGGGAAGCGTCATCCGGTACTGGCGAATGATCGTCAGCGCATCTTCCGGCGTCGCCCGGTCGGGAATGGTCGGGCCGGATGCGACATGCACGGGGTTGTCGCCCGGCACGTCCGAGATGATCAGGCTCACGACCTTTGCCGGATGGGCGGCATGGGCGAGGCGGCCGCCCTTGATGCGCGAGACGTGCTTGCGCACGACGTTCATCGCCGAGATCGGTGCCCCGGAGGCAAGCAGCGCCTTGTTGACCGCGATCTCGTCGGCGAGCGTCAGGTTCCCGGCCGGCGCCGGAAGCAGCGACGATCCGCCACCCGAGACGAGTGCGATCACCAGGTCGTTTTCCGTCAATCCTTCCACCGCCTGGAACAACCGCTGCGAGGCCGCGAGGCCAGCCTCGTCGGGCACCGGATGCGAGGATTGTAGCACCTCGATATGTTTGCAGGGCGCGACCGGACCATGCTGGGCGACGACCGCTCCCTCGAGCGGGTGGTCCCAAAGACTTTCCAGCGCGGCCGCCATCTGGCTTGCGGCTTTGCCGGCGCCGATGACGATCGTGCGGCCTTTCGGCCGTTCGGGCAGATGGGCGCGGATGGCCGCGACCGGATCGGCAGCCTTGACGGCGGTATCGAAGAGCGAGGCGAGGAAGGTGCGTGAATCGGTTTTCATGCATTCTTTAATCGGCGATTTCGAGATCGTAGACAAGGATTCCTTCAATGCCGCCTTGTCTCCGACGATGTCTTTCGGCTGGCCGACCAGGCCAATGCGCTGGACCGGCCTGAACTTGCGGTGGAGCGCATGAAAAGCCTGATGGCGGCGGGATCGGCGGCTGAGCGGCCGCGGCGAGTTCTCCGCGCCGCGATCCGCGCAGGATGTCAATCGAACCTGACCAGGTTGAGGCTTGGAAGGGGGCCGCCCGGAAACTCCACCAGCATGGCGCCGATTGCGAGCGCTCCGAGATCGATGCCGAAGAAGCCCATCCTGTCCATCAGCCTGCCGACCTCCGCCTTGGCGGCATCGTCGTCGCCGGAATAGAAAAGGACGCGCCTTCCGCCCTCGGCATTCGGATCGCCGGAAACGAGATGCGGCTGCAGGTGGTTGAAGGCTTTCACCACCCGGGCGCCGGGAACCAGATCGGCGAACACCTCGCTTGAGCGCCGCCCCTCGAGATCGGCCTTCCTGAAGGCCGGCGCCTCGACCGGATTGTTGGCGTCGATGACGACGCGGCCGTTCCAGCCCGGCAGTCCGGCGAATGCCTGCGGCAGCTTCGACCAGTTGACGGCAACGAGCACCATGTCGGCGCTTGCCGCCTCCTCGCGCGTGCCGGCCCTGACGAAAGGTGCGAGTTCCTGTTCGAGGGCGGCGAGAGTAGCCGGGCCGCGGCTGTTGGCGATGACGGCGGGAATACTGTTGCGCGCGAGCGCGCGGGCGAAAGCCGATCCGATATTACCGGATCCGATGATGCCGATGGACATGATGATCTCCCTTGCGTGGTCGGTCAAACGGATCAGGCGGTAAAGCCGCCGTCTGCGATGATATCCGCACCGGTGACGAAAGCCGCCTCGGGGCTTGCGAGATAGGCGACGACGCCGGCGATCTCTTCGGCCTTGCCGTAGCGGCCGACTGCCATGCCGGGGCCGACGATCTTCGAGACCGGACCGCCGTCCGGGTTCATGTCGGTATCGGTCGGACCGGGATGCACCGTGTTGACGGTGATGCCGCGGGGCCCGAGGTCGCGCACGAGGCTGCGGTTGAAGCCGGAGACGGCGCCCTTGGTCAGCGTGTAGAGCGAGGCGCCCGGAAAGGCGGCATAGCGCACCATCGACGAGCCGATATGGATCACGCGTCCGCCCGTCCTCATGCGGCGCACGGCTTCCTGCGTGGCAACAAAGACGCCGGTGACGTTGACGGCGATCATCCGTTCGTAGTCCTCGAAGCGGATCTCGTCGATCGGTCCGCCGAGCGCGATGCCGGCATTGTTGACGAGGATGTCGATCGCGCCGAAGGTTTCGGCCGTCTGGCGAACGGCGTCGCGCACTGCCTCAGGGCTGCCTGCGTCGGCCCGGATGGCGATTGCATGGCCGCCTTCGGCTTCGATGGCCTTCACCACGCCGTCCGCCTTTTCGGGGGAGCCGTTATAGGTGATGGCGACGGCCGCGCCGTCGGCTGCGAGCCGCCTGGCGATCGCCGCGCCTATGGAACGCGAGCCACCCGTGACGAGCGCCGCCTTTCCGGTGAGGGGAAGAGACTGTTGCATTGGCCGGTACTCCTTCGTGTGTTTGGTCGAAGCAGATATCGCCTCTTTATTCCTCCATGATTAGCCGGTAATGATTGGATTTAATTTCAAGCAATCATTGAGAATGCCATGGAGACGCTGGCCAACCTGGAGTCCTTCGTGCGCAGTGCGGAAAGCGGGAGCTTTTCCGGTGCCGCGCGCCGCCTGGCGCTGACGCCGGCCGCCGTCAGCCGCAATGTCGCGACGCTGGAGCGCAATCTCGGCACGCGGCTCTTTCAGCGCAGTACCCGCAAGCTGACCCTGACAGAGGAAGGCGAACGCTTCCTGGAATCGATCCGCGGCAGCCTCGAAGGTTTGCAGTCGGCGATTTCCGCGATGGCGGGTGAGGGCGGCGGACCGTCCGGCGTCCTGAAGGTCAGTCTCAGTCCGACATTCGGCATGATCCACATCCTACCGCTCCTGCCTTCCTTTCTCGCGCGCTATCCGGCGATCCGGCCGGAATGGCATTTCGAAAACCGGCCGGTGGACCTGATCGCGGAAGGCTATGACGCGGCGATCGGCGGCGGCTTCGAGCTTTCGCCGGGCGTGGTGTCGCGTTCGCTTGCGCCGGCGCATCTGATCGCGGTCGCCTCGCCGGACTATATGGAGGGCAGGCCGCCGCCGGCCGATCCGGAAGCGCTGGAGGGATATGGCGGCATTGTCATGCGCTCTTCGCGTACCGGCCGCATCCGGTCATGGACGATGCATGAAGGCAAGGGCAGCGAGATGCCGGCACGACTTTGCGAGACGGTCGTCGTGAACGATCCCGCCGCCATGGCAGGTGCCGCGGTCGCTGGCCTCGGCGTCACGATCATCTCGGTGCCCGACGCGCTGCCATATCTCGAAAGCGGCCGGCTCGTCCGCCTCTTGCCGGATTGGCATGCGGATGTGGGCTCGATCTCGATCTATTACGCCAGCCGCACGCTGCTTGCGGCCAAGACCAGGGTTTTCGTCGATTTCATCGTGGAAGCCTTCCGCAGGCAGCATCTGGCGGAGCGTTTTTCCGCAGTTCGCGGTTGAGAAACCGTCCTTCGGTCTCGACAGGCGGGGGCGCGGGAATGTTAAAAAGAAACCGGACGTTCGGTGGAGAGATGGCATGACGACAGCAGATATCCGGATAGGAGAGAGCTGGAAGGCGCGGCTTCTGCAGGAGTTCCAGGATCCGTATATGGCGGCGCTGAAGGCCTTCCTCCTCGGCGAGAAGGAGCGGGGGCGGCGCATCTTCCCGAGAGGCGGCGAATATTTCCGCGCGCTGGACCTTACGCCGCTCGAAGACGTACGCGTCGTCATTCTCGGGCAGGATCCCTATCACGGCGAGGGGCAGGCCCATGGCCTCTGCTTTAGCGTCCGGCCGGGCGTGCGCATTCCGCCCTCGCTCGTCAATATCTACAAGGAGCTCGAAACGGACCTCGGCATCCCGCCGGCACGCCACGGCTTCCTGGAGCATTGGGCTAGGCAGGGCGTGCTCCTGCTCAACAGCGTGCTGACGGTGGAGATGGGCCGCGCCGGGTCCCATCAGGGGCGCGGCTGGGAACGTTTCACCGATGCGGTGATCCGCATCGTCAACGAGAACGACAAGCCGGTCGTCTTCATGCTCTGGGGCTCCTATGCGCAGAAGAAGGCGGCCTTCGTCGATCAGCGCCGCCATCTGGTCCTGCGCTCGCCGCATCCGTCCCCGCTCTCCGCGCATAACGGCTTCTTCGGCTGCCGCCATTTCTCCAAGGCCAATGCTTTCCTCGAACAGCATGGCCGCGAGTCGATCGACTGGCGATTGCCGGAGCGGCCGGAATAGCCGTCAGGGCCTGCGCGCCAGCGTCCCGCAGATCAGGCCAAGGACGGCCGGTGCATCGATGTCGATGCAGGCGAGCTGGCTCGGGATCTCGTCCCAGTTGCCGGGCGGAAAATACCGGCCGTCCGGCTTTTGGATCGTCTGCCCGTCGGCGATGCCGCCGCAGACGACGCGGATCGCACCGCCGCGGGTGGTGAAGAGCTCGGGCGCGACGAGATAGGCGCAGGCGCAGCTGTCGTGCACGACCATGCCGTTGTCGACATGCTTGCCGTAGAAATCGATGTAGAACTGCGAGATGTCGGACAGCAACCGCACGCGCTCGCTGCCCGTTTCCACCAGTTCCGCCAGCATCGGGCGTGTCATTACCGTCTTCATGGTGACGTCGAGGCCGACGACGACGACCTTCCAGGGCGCGGTCATCACGACGTCGGCGGCCTCCGGGTCTCCGTGGATATTGGCCTCGGCGGCGGGCGTGATGTTGCCCGGAACGTCGAAGGCGCCACCCATGATGACGACTTCCTTCACGAGGCCTGCGATGTCGGGGTCCTCCTTCAGCGCATAGGCGAGGTTCGACATGCGTCCGACTGCGACCACGACGATCTCGCCGGGATTGGCGCGGACGGTCTCGATGATGAAGCGATGGGCCGGGCGCGGATCGAGCGGCAGGCCGGTTTCTTCCGGCACCGCGACATTGCCGAGCCCGTTTTCGCCATGGACCATCACCGGCCAGTCGACGGGATTGCGCATCGGGTCGTATGTCTTCCCCTCACCCTTGGCGATGGGCGCGGAGATATCCCAGGCCTGCTTGAGGAAAAGCGCGTTGCGCGTCGTCGTCTCCACCGAGGCGTTGCCGAAGACGGTGGTTATGCCGATGAGATCGATTTCGGGGTGATGGTGCAGGAAAAGCAGCGCCATTGCGTCGTCGACCCCGGGGTCGGTATCGAAAATGACCTTGTGCATGGTGTCGTCGTCTTTCTTCGCTGGAAAGCGCCTTGGCTCTATTGGAAGCGGGCGATCGAGAAGGGGGCCAGCGCTGCGTCCTGTGTGTCGGAAAGGAGGTCGGCGGTATGCCGCCCGGTCACCGCCGAAAGCGTTAGCCCCAGATGGCCGTGCCCGAAGGCGAAAGCGATGCGCGGATCGCCAGGATGCAGGCCGATCACCGGCAGGGAATCCGGCGTCGAGGGTCGCCGGCCCATCCATTCCGTCCCGCCTTCCCGCGGCAGGTCGGGCATGTAGCGGCGCATCTTGCGGCGCATGGCTGCAGCGCGCGCATAGTTGGCGGGCGCTTCGGGGCGGGCGAGTTCCACCGCGCCGCCGACCCTTAGGGCATTCTCGAACGGGGTTGCAACGAAACCATGCTCGGAGAAGAAGAGCGGCATTTCGATCGTGACGGGCGGGTTCATGAATGTCGTGTTGTAGCCGCGTTCGGTCTCCAGTTGCAGCTTCAGCCCAAGCTTGCTCACCAGGTCGCGCGACCAGATCCCGGCAGTGATCGCGACCTTGTCGAAGACGTGGCGATTGCCGCCTTCGGTCGAAACGGTGATGCCGTCGGGCGTTTGCCCGACGCGGGAAACGGCGGCGTCGATCAATGTCGCCCGTTCGCGCAACGATGTCTGCAGGCGCCGCAGCAAGGTCAGCGGGTATTCGAACGTCCGGTAGCCGTCGTTGAAGATCGCGCCGGCGAAGGTTCCGGCGAGGGCCGGCACCCGGCTTCGCGCTTCCTCGGCGCTGAGCTTCTCGGCGGCGCAGCCGACGAGGCGTGCGTTCTCCTCCTCACGCAGGAACGCCTTGTCGCGCGCTGTTTCCGTGTCGAATACCGTCAGGGCGCCGGTCCTGCGGATATGGCCGGATATACCGACCATCTCGCCCATCCGTTCATGGTCGGCAAGCGCGGTCTTCATCAGGAACAACAGCGCCTGGCGCGTGCGCTCGACCTGTGCGGGCCGCGCCGAGAGCAGGAACCGCATCAGCCAGGGCATCAGGGAAGGCAGGTCCTGCCAGCGCAGCGTCAGGGGGCCGAGCGGATCGAGAAGCCATTTCGGCGCGGCAAGCAGCATGCCCGGACGGGCTATCGGGTCGATTTCCGGCACCGCCAGGATGCCGGCATTGCCTACGGATGCCGGCAGGCCGCCGGCGTCGCGCTCTATGACGGTGACGCTGTGGCCCTTTTCCAGCAAATACAACGCGGTAGCGCAGCCGATGATGCCGCCGCCGACAATTCCGATATGCGCCATGATGTCCCGGTCGTGCTCTCTCGATGAAATGCCGCCCTCTCCGAAGGAGAGCATTCGCTGCGGATTCGCTCTGATCGCGCCGGACGATAAACGGAAAAATTTTGCCTGTCGACCGTTAGGATCCGTACTCGATCCGGGCCGGTTCGCTGGCGCGGGCGGCGGATTGCCGGCTTTCGACCATCCTGCGAAGAAAGGCGGCCACGAACAGGATCGTCATCAGCACGACGATGGTCGGCGCGGGAGCGCTGTCGATGAAGAAGCTCAGATAGATGCCGAAGAAGGATGCGCCGACGGCGATGATCACCGCGGCCACCAGCATCGTGTTGAATCTTCGGGTGACGAGCGCGGCGATCGCTCCGGGGCCGACGAGCATGGCGATCGCCAGGATGATGCCGACCGCCTTCAGCGCGCCGACGACCACCAGCGACAGGATCGCCAGCAGACCATAGTGCAGGAATTTCACCGGCAGGCCGATCGCGCTGGCATGCTGGCGGTCGAAGGCCTGCACGAGCAGGTCCTTTCGCCACAGGAGGATGAAGGCTGTGCTCGCGAGCGCGATGATCCCCGCCTCGACGATATCGGCGAGGGCGATGCCGAGCATGTCCCCGAACAGGATGTGGTCGAGGTGGATGTCGGGCTGCACTTTGACATAGAGGACGACGCCCAGTCCGAACATGCCGGAAAAGACGATGCCAAGAATTGTGTCCTCCTTCACGCGGCTGTTGTCCTTGAGGAAGCCGGCCGCGACCGCGCAGAAGAGACCGGCGACGAAGGCGCCGGCGGCGAACGGCAACCCGAGGACATAGGCGATCACCACGCCCGGCAGCACGGCATGCGAAACCGCGTCGCCCATCAGCGACCATCCCTTGAGCACCAGATAACAGGACAGCAGCGCCATCGGAACGGCAATGAGCAGCGTCACGATCAGCGCATGACGCATGAACGGAAGCTGGAAGGGCAGGAGAGCCATGTCGAAAAAGCCGTTCATGCCTGCTCTCCCGCCGGTTCGAGGGCGAGCCTGCCCCTGCGGCGGCTGGCCAGCAGGCCGTGTTTCGGCGCCAGCAGGAAGGCGGCGAGGAAGATCGCCGTCTGCAGGACGACGATGATGCCGCCCGTGGCACCGTCGAGGAAATAGGAGAGATAGGCCCCGGCCAGGCTCGTTCCTGCGCCGAGCAGGGCGGCGATCAGGATCAGCCGCTGGAAACGGTCGGTCAGGAGGTAGGCGGTCGCCCCCGGCGTGACCACCATGGCAACGACGAGAAAGGCGCCGACGGTCTGCATCGCCGCAACGGTCGAGGCGCTGAGCAGCGTGAAGAACAGCAGCTTCAGCCCCAGAGTGTTGAGCCCGATGGAGCGGGCATGGCTTTCGTCGAAGAAGGTCACCATCAGGTCCTTCCATTTGAGCATCAGCACGACCAGGGTGACGCCGCCGATGATGGCGAGCTGGAGCGTGTCGCCCGGCGTGATCGCAAGGATATTTCCGAGCACGATGGTCTGGATGTTCACCGAAGTGGGCGACAGCGACACCATGAAGAGGCCGACGCCGAAGAAGGAGGTGAAGATCATGCCGATGATCGCGTCCTCCTTCAGTTTCGTCGCGCGGTTCAGAAAGAGCATGGCCCCGGCCGCAAGGCCGCCGGAGATGAAGGCGCCGGCGGAGAAAGGAAGGCCTAGCATATAGGCGCCGGCGACCCCGGGCACGATCGAATGGGAGAGGGCGTCGCCGATCAGCGACCAGCCCTTCAGCATCAGATAGGCGGATAGAAACCCGCAGACGCAGCCGACCAGCGCGCTCACCCACATGGCGTTCACCATGTAGTCGTAACCGAAGGGCTCCAGGAGCAGGTTCATCGGCCGGCCTCTTCTTCCTTGCGCTCGCCATAGATGACGAAGGGGCGCTCGTCGTCCGAGATAACCTTGACCTGGCGCGGATCCGCATCGTCGTGAAGGTCCTGGCCGGAGAGGATGAAGTGGCGCAGCACGCCGCCGAAAGCGCGCTCCAGATTGGCCTCGTTGAAGGTCTCCGCGGTCGGACCGGAGGCGATGACCGTGCCCTTGACGAAGACGGTCCGATCGCAGAAATCCGGAACGCTGCCGAGATTGTGCGTGGAAACCAGCATCACCCGCCCCTCGGCGCGCAAGACGCCGAGAAGCTCGATGATCTGCTCCTCCGTCGTGACGTCGACGCCGGTGAAGGGCTCGTCGAGCAAAATGACCTGCCCCTCCTGCGCCAGCGCGCGGGCCAGGAAGACGCGCTTGCGCTGCCCGCCGGAAAGCTCGCCGATCTGGCGCTTGCGGTAGTCGCTCATGTTGACGCGCGCCAGCGCCTCGGCGACCATCTCGTGATCGCGCTTGGAGGGCACGCGAAGCCAGTTCATATGTCCGTAGCGCCCCATCATCACCACGTCCTCGACTAGAACCGGAAAGGTCCAGTCGACCTCCTCGGCCTGCGGCACATAGGCGACGAGATTGCGCTTCAGCGCCTCGCGGACGGGAAGGCCCAGGATGGTCACCTTTCCGGCAGCAACGGGCACGAAGCCCATGATCGCCTTGAACAGCGTCGATTTCCCGCTGCCGTTGACGCCGACCAAGGCCGTGATCGTCCCCTTCGGAACGGAAAAGCTGGCGTGGCGCAAGGCAGTGAGACCATTTCTGTAGGTGACGGTCACGTCTTCGGCGGTAATGCCGTTCAATGGCTTTGCCTTGCTGCCCATCATCATTGCGAGAGGCCTTTCACGATTGTTTCCGAAGTGACGCGCAGGAGATCGAGATAGGTCGGAACCGGCCCGTCCGGCTCGCTGAGGGAATCGACATAGAGGATGCCGCCATAGGCTGCACCGGTCTCGGCGGCGACCTGTCTGGCCGGATCGGCGGAGACGGTGCTTTCGCTGAAGACCACGTGGATATTGTGCTCCCGCACCGCGTCGATCACCGCTTTCACCTGTTTCGGCGTGCCCTGCTGATCCGCATTGATCGGCCACAGGAACAATTCCTTCAGGCCGAAATCGCGCGCCAGATAGCTGAAGGCGCCTTCGCTGGTCACGAGCCAGCGCCTGTCTTCCGGCAGCGCGGCGAGTTCGCCGCGGATCTCTTCGGCGAGCGCGTTGATCTTGCCGCCGTAGGCCTTCGCATTGGCCTCGTAGACGGTGGCGTTCGCCGGATCGATGTCGCTCAGTGCCTTGCGGATGTTCTCCACATAGATCAGCGCATTGTCGGGCGACATCCAGGCATGCGGATTGGGCTTGCCCTGATAGGGCCCTTCCACGATGCCCATCGGCTGGACGCCCTCGGAGACGACCACGTTCGGAATGTCCCCGAGATTGGCCAGAAACTTGTCGAACCAGAGCTCGAGATTAAGCCCGTTCCTGAGCACGAGCTTGGCTCCGAGTGATTTATAGATGTCCTGCGGGGTCGGCTGGTAGTTGTGGATCTCGGCGCCCGGTTTGGTGATCGATTCCACGTCGGCGGCATCGCCCGCGACATTGGCGGCGATGTCCGCGATGATCGTGAAGGTGGTCACCACCTTCGGCTTTTCCTGCGCGTACGCGCCGGTCACCGCCGAAGCGGCGGCAACCAGGGACGAGATGACGGCGATTTTCAGCAATCGGCTAAACATATGGTCTCCACATTAACTGCTTTTGCAACTGAGTTGCAATAAAATATATCGGGCCGGCACATGTCAATGCTATTGCAAATCATTCTCAATTTATTTCCTGATGCGGCGGGGCGCCTGCATTGCGATTGCGGTGAGGCTTAAACTTTCGGAAACAACCCGCAGCTAGAGTGCGGGTTCCACGCCATGCGCGATGGCCCCATCCCATAACCTCAAAGGAAGAGCGCCGGCTTGAAAGCTTTCCCGAGTAAAATGCGTTTGTCGCGGAAGATGCTTTTCCGCGTGGCGGGCATCCTCGTCCTGTCGGGAGCCTCGGGTGCCGCCGCCGTCTTCGTCGGGCGTGATGCGATACTCGGCCTGCCGGAGCGGAAGATCTCGGGCGTCGCCTGCACCACGGTCGCCACCGTCCGCCTGCAACAGAACGGCCAGACCTGGCTTCGCCGCTATGTACGCGCCGACGCTGTGGACGGCGATGTGCGGGTGAAGACCGCCCTTCGCGTCGCCGGTGCCTTTTCGAACAAGGAAACCGCCGATCTCTACCAGGTCATCCTGCTGGACGAGGCCGGTCCGGTGAACCGCGCCGACATGCGCGGGCGGGCGATTGGCGCGGAGGTGCTGTTCTCCCGCGAGCCGGAACGGATCCCCGGCATGGCCGCGGCCTTCGTCGCCCGCTACATCGACGGAAAGCCCGCCGGCAACGGCGTATTCTACGGCGAACGCAAGGAACTCGGCCTCGACGACATAAAGGCGATCGTCACCGGCATGAACGAACGCGAGGGCTGCAGCGATACCGAGGATAGCCAGAGCGCCGAAACCAACCATGGCGAAGCGGCGCATGCGGAATACGCCGAGGCTTTTTCGAGCGAATAGGCCCGCCTACAGCGCAGGACCGACCTACATCTACAGTGTATGAAACAGCCGCATTTGGAATACGGCTCCAGAGCATTTTATGGCTAATTGGCATTGCGTGCGTGGCGGCGCTGGAGCGGTAGTCCGCTCCAGCCTGCCTGCTGCTCCAGGCACGGGATCCCGCAGTCCTCAATCGTTCTTGGCGCGCCGTGCCGGGAAGAGGATGACGTCGCGGATCGAGGGGGCGTTGGTGAGCAACATGATCAGGCGGTCGACGCCGACGCCGAGGCCGCCGGCCGGCGGCATGCCCTGATCGATCGCGTCCAGGAACTCGTCGTCGAGCTGCTTTTCCTTTTCGCCGCGCCCATGCGCCTGTTCGAGCTGTTCGACCATGCGGGCGCGCTGCTCTTCCGGGTCGTTGAGTTCCGAGAACGCGTTGCCGAGCTCCCAGGTGTTGCAATAGGTCTCGAAGCGCTCGACGAGGCGCGGCTCGCCCGGCACTTCCTTGGCAAACGGCGAAATGTCCTTCGGGAAATGCGTGACATGCGCCGGCTGGATCAGCGTCGGCTCGACCTTCTCCTCGAAGATGAAGGCGAGGCATTCGCCCCAGGTCCAGTCCTTCTCGATCTCGAAGCCGGCAGCCTTGGCGGCGGCGCGGGCTTCCTCGTCTGTCTTGATGGCCAGGAAATCGATGCCGGTCGCTTCCTTCACGGCGTCGGGCATCGGCACGCGGCGGAACGGGCCCTTGAAGGAGATTTCCTTGTCGCCATAGGTGAATTCGGTCGAGCCGTGGATCTTAACCGCGAGTTCCGCGAACATGCGCTCCACGAGATCCATGATGTCCTCGTAGTCGGCATAAGCCCAGTAGCACTCCATCATCGTGAATTCGGGATTGTGCCTTGTGGAAACGCCTTCGTTGCGGAAGTTGCGGTTGATCTCGAAGACCTTGTCGGTGAGACCGGAAACGAGCGTGCGCTTCAGGTAAAGCTCCGGCGCGATGCGCAGGTACATGTCGAGCTTCAGCGTGTTGTGATGCGTCTTGAAGGGCTCGGCGGTGGCGCCGCCATAGACCGAATGGAGCATCGGCGTCTCGACTTCCATGAAGCCGTCGTTCTCCATGAAGCGGCGGATGCCGGAGACGATCTTCGAGCGTTGTTGGAAGCGCAGCTTCGATTCCTCGTTGGTCATGATGTCGAGGTGGCGCTTGCGGTAGCGAAGCTCGATGTCGGAGAGCCCGTGCCACTTTTCCGGCATCGGCAGCAGCGACTTGGTCAGCATGGTGATCTCGCGCGCGTTGATCGTCAGCTCGCCGCGCTTGGTGCGGCGCACGACGCCGGTCACGCCGATGATGTCGCCAATGTCGATCAGCGGCAGCAGGTCGCGGACTTCCTCGGGCGTCGTGTCCTTATGGCTGAAGATCTGGATCTTGCCAGAGGCGTCATGGATATCCATGAACATGCCGGAGTTGCGCGAGGAATAGACGCGGCCGGCGACGGTGACGGTGTCGCCGCTCTCGGTGTCCGGCTCGAGGCTTTCATATTTCGCCGCAAGCTCCGCATTCGTCATCGTCCGGTGAAAATGCGCCGGGTAGACGTCGCCGATCTTCTCGCGCAGCAGAGCGAGCTTTTGCGCGCGGACTTCCGTCGCGTCGGAGGAGAGAGCGGTTTCGGTCTTCGTGTCGGTCATCGTTCAATTCCTGTAACGGTCTTTGGCCTTGTGCCGTGTGACTGCCCCTCACCCTAGCCCTCTCCCCGCAAGCGGGGCGAGGGGACCGTCTGCGGTACCCTCTTGCGTCCTTCTCCCCGCTTGCGGGGAGAAGGTGCCGGCAGGCGGATGAGGGGCACTCTCAAATTTATTTTCCGTCGCCCACCATCGAGGCCACCACCTGCGAGGCCACCTTAAGCCGTTGGCGCACGACCGAGCGGCCGAGGATCGCCATGCTGTCGAAGAGCGGCAGCGAGCGTGACGAGCCGGAGACGGCGACGAAGAGAGGGGCCACTACCACCTTCAGCTTCTTGCCCATGCGATCGGCGATGGCGCGAAGTTCCGCCTCGATCGTCTCGACGTTCCATTCGACGAGCTTTTCGAGATCCGGCTGCACCGTGTTGAGGATTTCGAGGATTTCCTCCGGCATCGACTTCACCTTGGCGAAGGCGGACGGCTCGAGCCCGAGATCGGATTTCAGCAGGAAGCCTGCGAGCTCCGGCAGTTCGCCGAGCTTGGAGATGCGCGACTGCGAAAGCCGCAAGCCTTCCTTGATGCGGTTGTTCTCCATCGCCCAGGACAGCACCCGCGCGGTGAAATCCTCTTCGGAAAGCTTCTCGCGGATCCAGCGGCCGTTCAGCCAGTCGAGTTTCTGGATGTCGAAGATGGCGCCCGCCTTGGAAAGGTTTTCCGGGTCGAACTTCTGGGAGAGCTCGTCCATGGTCAGCAGCTCTTCGCCTTCGGCGATCTGGATGAAGAACAGGCCGAGGAAGTTCATCAGCGCTTCCGGCAGATAGCCGAGCGCGGAATAATAGGAGATCGAGGTCGGGTTCTTGCGCTTCGAAAGCTTCGACTTGTCGGCGTTGCGCATCAGCGAGAGGTGCATGAACACCGGCTGTTCCCACTCGAAGTAGCGGTAGAGCAGGATGTGCTTCGGCACTGAGGCCAGCCATTCCTCGCCGCGCGCCACATGGGTGATCTTCATCAGGTGATCGTCGATGACGTTCGCCATATGATAGGTCGGCATGCCGTCGGCCTTGATCAGGACCTGCATGTCGACCGAATCCCATGGAATGGAGACATCGCCATAGACGCCGTCGGTGAAATCGCAGGAGCCTTCGGTCGGGATTTTCATGCGGATGACGGACGGCTCGCCCGCGGCCATGCGCGACGTCACTTCCTCGGCGCTCAGGTTCAGGCAGAGGCCGTCATATTTCGGCGGCTTGCCGCTGGCGCGCTGGGCCTCGCGCATCTCTTCCAGCCGTTCCGGCGTGCAGAAACAGCGGAAGGCATGGCCCTTGTCGAGCAGTTCCTGCGCATAGGGCTGGTACATCGCCTTGCGGTCGGACTGGCGATAGGGGCCGTGCGGGCCGCCGATGTCCGGGCCTTCCGACCATTCGAGCCCGCACCATTTCAGCGCGTCCAGAACCTTCTCCTCGAATTCGGGGGTCGAGCGCGTCGCGTCGGTATCCTCGATGCGCAGGATGAAGGTGCCGCCGTGCTTCTTCGCGAAGAGATAGTTGAAAAGCGCGATATAGGCGGTGCCGACGTGCGGTTCGCCGGTGGGGGAGGGCGCGATGCGTACGCGAACGCCGGAATTCGTCGCGGGGTTGCTCATAGTGTCTGTCCGTCTCGACATGCTCTGGAGCCTCTCGCCGGAAAGGCACCGGCGTTCAAGACTCATGCTTTATGGGGAGGAAAGCTCGATTTTTCGCCGTAAAAGCCGGCGAAGGCGGAGTTTTCCGTTTGGGCTGCGTGAGACCACATTCATTCGGGCGCGTCAAGGGAGGAGCGGGCGCTCACCGTCTTCGCGCCGCGAAAGCTTCACCGAACCGGCCAGACGAACAGCAGCGCCGGGATGCTGACGAGGATGATGATGAAGGAGAGCGGCAGGCCGAGCCGCGGATAGTCGCTGAACCGGTAGCCGCCCGGCCCCATCACCAGCGTATTGCACTGGTGACCGATAGGCGTCAGGAAATCGCAGCCCGCCCCGATCGCCACCGCCATCAGGAATGCCTCCGGCCTGTAGCCGAGCGTGGTCGCGAAGCTGGCGGCGATCGGCGCCATGACGAGCACGGTCGCCGCATTGTTCAGGAAGGGGGTCACCGCCATTGCCGTCACGAGGATCAGCGCGAGCGCGCCGTAAGGCGGCATGCCCGCGGCGGCTTGTCCCAGCCAGGCGGCGATCAGCTCGCTCGCTCCGCTGGTCCTGAGGCTGTCGCTGACGGGGATGAGGGCAGCAAGCATCACGAGGATGGGCCCGTCCAGCGAACGGTAGGCGTCGTTGAAGGGGATGACCTTCAGGAGCACCATGGCGACCGCCGCGGCGAAGAAGGCGGGCGCCACCGGAGCGAGGCCGGCGGCCGTGGCGGTCATGGCCGCCGCCAGGATGGCGATCGAGAGCAGTGCCCTGCGCGGCGCGCCGAGCAGGATCTCGCGCTGGGCGAGCGGCAGGCAGCCGAGCTCCTGGAGAAAGGCCGGAATGGTCTTGCGGCTGCCCTGCAGCAGCACGACGTCGCCCGGCTGAAGCCGCACTTCGCTCAACCGTTCCTGCAGCCGCTGGCCCTGTCGGCTGACGGCGAGAAGATTGACCCCGCGTGTATGAAAGAGCGAAAGGCTGCGGGCCGATAGGCCGACGAGCCGCGAATCGTTGGAGATCACCGCCTCTACGGCAACGATCTCGCCGTCGTCGCCTTCGGCATGCTTGATCGGCTTGCCCGACAGCGTGAGCTTGGAGGCCGACACCACCCGGTCCAGCGCGCCGGGATTGCCCTGCATCAGGATCGTGTCTCCGGCCCTCAATTCGATGTCGGGCAGCGGCGAAATCCGCGTGGCGCCGCGAATGATGGACGTCGCCAGCACCTCGCCGTCACCGGATTTCAGCACATCGCTCAACTTCTTTCCGTCCGCCGTCGACTCTTCGCCCACCGTCGCATCGGAGGAATAGGTGGCCGTCTCCAGAGCCTCGTGAAGGGAGGGATTCTGGTTCGCCCTGTCGGGGACGAGCCAGTAGAACAGAAGCAGGAAGATGACGCCGGCAAGGGTGAGCGTCGCGCCGACGGGGGTGAAATCGAACATGGTGAAGGGCGTGCCGCCGATCTCTTCGCGCAGCCGCGAGACGACGATGTTGGGCGAGGTGCCGATCTGCGTCATCAGCCCGCCGAGCAGCGCTGCGAAGGCCATGGGCATCAGGTAGCGCGATGCCGGCACGCCGGATCGCTTCGCGAACTGGAAGGCGAGCGGCATCATGATGGCGAGCGCCCCGATATTCTTGATGAAGGACGACATCACCGCGACGCTGATCAGGAGCAGCGCCATCTGCGCGCGCATCGCGGACAGGTTCGGGAAGAAGCGCTGGATCGCCATGTTGACGACGCCCGAACGGGCGACGCCGGCGCTGACGACGAGCGCGCTGGCGACGATGATGACGATATCGTCGCTGAAGCCGGAGAACGCCTTCTCGACGGGAACCACGCCAAGGGCGACCGCGGCCAGCAACGAAAGACACGCCACGACATCGTAGCGGAACTTGCCCCAAATGAAGGCCGCCATCATCAGCATAATGACGGTGGAGGCGAGGATCTGTTCTGTTGTCATGCTGCTCCGACTGCGAGGGAAGGGCGGGACCGGCTTCAGAGCTTCTTGCTGCTTTTCAGCCGCTTATCAATGCCGGGAAACGGTCGAAGTTCCTGCCTGGATACATGTTCACTGGACATTCGCCGCTGCCGCAATAGTTTGCACGGCGCCATGCTTATAGGAGATTGCCGATGAGTGGAATTCTGGACGTGCCGGTCAAGCACGCCGACGGCCGTGAGGCCTCGCTGGGCGAATATAGGGATAAGGTGCTTCTGGTGGTGAACGTCGCCTCCAAATGCGGACTTACCAAGCAATATGAGGCGCTCGAAAAGCTGTACGAGGACAAGCGCGAGCGCGGCTTCGTCATCGCCGCCTTCCCGGCCAACAACTTCAAGGGCCAGGAGCCGGGCACCGACGCGGAGATCGTCGAATTCTGCACCCTGACCTATGACGTGCAGTTTCCGATCTTCTCGAAGATTTCGGTAAAGGGCGAGGACAAGCACCCGCTCTATCAGCGCCTCACGAGTTCGGGTGTGCCGGTGACCGGCGACGGCCCGATGAAGGAGCGGCTGCGCAGCTTCGGCATTGAGGTTGCGGACGACGAGGAAATCCTCTGGAACTTCGAGAAGTTCCTGATCGCCCGCAACGGCGAGATCGTCGCCCGTTTCGCGCCGGATGTGACGCCGGACGACCGCAGGCTGGTCGAAGCCGTGGACCGGGAACTGGCGAAGAATTGAGGATCGACAGTATCCGGATATAGAATGAGGGAGTCCCCCTGCCGCTAACGGGCGGCTCTCGCTGCCACATCCAATGTGGTAGCATTGCGTTGTTGGCTTGATAAGTCATAGCAAATACGCTATATAGCGCTGATGCGATGGACGGTCGAGACCCACGATGCTGCTGACGCAGAGATTGAGGCACTGCCTCCGGGCCTGCAGGCACGACTGATCCGTCTTTTGGAAGATCGAAAATGTCGGCTTGGACAAGCTGCGGGAGCCGCATGTCAAGCATCTTGAGGGCAAGCTGTGGGAACTTCGGGCGAAAGCATCCGAAGGTATTGCGCGCGGCATTTATGTGACTGTGACCGGGCGCAAGGTCATCGTCCTGCATGTGTTTGTCAAGACGTCACGGAAGACGCCGAAAGGCGCCCTCGAATGCGCAAGGGAACGAATGAAAAAGATGAAGCTATGACCAGGATTGCCGATCTCAAGAAGAAGTTGATGAGTGATCCGAAGTTCCGCGAGGAATACGAAAAGGCGGACGCCGAGTTCCAGTTGATCGAGGCCCTTATCCAAGCTCGCTCAAGGGCGAATCTGACTCAGGCGGAGTTGGCCAGAAGGATCGGTACGACGCAATCCGCCGTAGCCAGGCTGGAAGGCGGCGGGGTTTCCCCCTCGCTGTCCACGCTCAGGCGTTATGCGGAGGCTACCGGCGCGAGGCTGGAGATCAATCTGGTCTCGCATTGAAAGATATGAAGAAAGGGCGCCCCGTGAGGCGCCCTCTCGCCGTCAATGCGGCGTCTGTCCGCTCTTGTCCTTCCGGCGCGCCCGGCGGGAAAGCATGTTGAGAATTTCCACCAGCGCCGAGAAGGCCATCGCCGCGTAGACATAGCCCTTGGGAACATGGAAGCCCATGCCTTCGGCGATCAGCGTCGTGCCGATCATCAGGAGGAAGCCGAGCGCCAGCATGACGATGGTCGGGTTCTTCTCGATGAAGTTGGCAAGCGGGGTCGCCGCAAGCAGCATGACCGTGACAGCGACGATGACCGCCACGACCATGATCGGCAGGTGCGGCGTCATGCCGACGGCAGTGATGATGCTGTCGACCGAGAAGACGAGGTCGAGCAGCAGGATCTGCCCGATCGCCGAAGTGAAGGTCGCCGTCGCCGCTCCTCCGACCATGTCCTCCTTGTGGTCCTCGGGATCGACATTGTGGTGAATTTCCTTGGTGGCCTTCCAGACGAGGAAGAGGCCGCCGGCGATCAGGATCATGTCCTTCCATGAGAACGGATGCCCGAACAGCTCGAAGACCGGCGTCGTGAGCTGGACGATCCAGGCGACCGTTCCGAGCAGGGCAAGGCGCATGACGAGCGCGAGGCCGATGCCGATCCGGCGCGCCCTCTCGCGCTGGTCTACCGGCAGCTTGTTTGTCAGGATCGAGATGAAGATGAGATTGTCGATACCAAGAACGACTTCCATGACGATCAGCGTGATCAGCGCGATCCATGCCGTAGGGTCCTGCATCAGGGCCAGGATACTTTCCATCCGCTCGTCCTCTCCGTGTTGGCGTGGCTACCGTATTTATGGAGAATCAAGCGGTTGGCAAGACGCCGCCCGTTCCGGCGGCGCCTAAATTTGAGGGACGCGCGTCTTATGCCGCTATTGTGAACTGTCACGTGATCGCGGCTGCTATCCTTGCGGCGGTTTCCGGTCCGCATCCGGGGCGGCATAGGCCGCGAGAAAGACCTTGATCGCGGCCTGCACCGTCCGCTCTATCTCTTCGTCGGAGGGCGGAACCGCCATGCTTCCGAAAAGCCGGTGCTTGAAGATGCCTGCATTGCAAAGCTCCAGGAACTGGCGGGCCGCCAGCGTGGTGTCGCCCACGATCAACTGGCCTTCATCGATGTGCTTGTCGAGATAGCTCTTCAGCACGGAGACCGGGTTGATCGGGTCGGAGGAGAGGAAGTTGCGGGCGAGCGCCGGCATGCGCTGATTGACCGAGATCATCATGCGCATCGCCTTGATCGTATAATCGGAGGAGATGTGCCGCGCGAAGATCGTGCCGAAATCGTGCAGCGCCTGATGCACCGAGAGGCTGGTGTCGAGCGCGTGGCGGGCAGTTTCGGTGATGCGGTAGCGCTCGCGTTCGATCAGTGCTGCGAAGAGATCTTCCTTGCTGTCAAAATAGACGTAGATCGTGCCCTTCGAAACGCCGGCCGCACGCGTGATATCGTTCATGCTCGCGGCGTCGAAGCCCTGTTCCATGAAGATATGCTTCGCGCCGTTCAGGATCTGCTCGCGCTTGGCCGGATCTTCCCCAGCCGCGCGGCGGCCCGTATTTGGAGCCTCGCAACAGTGCGATCCGTCGGCCGGTTTTTCCTTCGCGTCCTGCATCTGTTCTCCGGTTTCAAGTTTTTTCGAACCGATCGGTTCGATTTGCCCTTGATATGGGGCAAAGCATGGACTATGTCAATCGAACCGAACGGTTCAGTTCGATTTTAATCATCTATCCGGTGTCTCATGTCCCAGCAGAATAGCAATGCCGCAAAGGTTCGGCCCGTCGACGATGGCTTCGAACCGGTCGAGAGCGATGCGCGGCCCATCGAAGTCCGGGAGGAAGAGGTTCCCGCGCCCGTGGCAGCTCCGCCGGCCCAGGCGGAAGCTCCGGCAAAGCCTGCCCGCAGGAGCCGCACGGTGCCGATCGTCGTCGCCCTCGCGCTGCTCGCGGCAGGCGGCTGGTACGGCTATGAATGGTGGACGAACGGCCGCTTCATGGTCTCGACGGACGATGCCTATATCGAAGGCGATATCGCTTCGATCTCCCCGAAGGTTTCCGGCTATGTCGCGCTCGTCAACGCGGTCGCAAACCAGCATGTGAAGGCCGGTGATCCCCTGGTGACGCTCGACGACGGCGATTATCGCATCGCCAGAGACCAGGCCGAGGCGCAGATCGCGACGCAGCGGCTTTCCCTCCAGCGCATCGACGCGCAGATCGAAGGGGCAAAGGCCAGCCTTGAACAGGCGCAGGCGCAGAAGACCGCGCTGCAGGCCGCCTTGCGCGGTGCCGAAGTCAACGAGAAGCGTGCGAGGGAACTCAATTCGAAATCGGTCGGCACGACCGCATCGCTCGACAGCGCCGAGGTCGCGCTCGATCAGGCGCGAGCCAATCTCCTCGGCGCCGATGCCAACATTTCCACCGCCCAGGCGAACATCACCGTGCTGGAGGCGCAGCGTGCGGAGGCCGACAGCACGATCCGCTCGCTGGAGCTCGCTCGCGACAAGGCGGAGCGCGATCTCGGCTTCACCGTCCTCAAGGCGCCCTATGACGGCGTCGTCGGCAATATCGCGGTGCAGGCGGGCGACCTCGTCTCCGCCGGGCAGCGGCTTGCCGCGCTGGTTCCGGTGGATCAGCTCTATATCGACGCGAATTTCAAGGAAACCCAGATCGCCGACATCGCGCCGGGATCGAAGGTCCGTATCCATGTCGACGCCTATACCGATCACGATATCGAAGGAACGGTGGCCTCGATCGCGCCGGCCTCCGGCTCCGTCTTCTCGCTGCTTCCGGCCGAAAACGCGACCGGCAACTTCACCAAGGTAACCCAGCGCGTTCCCGTCCGCATCGCGATCCCGAAGGATGCGCTCGACACGGGGCGGCTCAGGGCGGGCCTCAGCGTCGTCGTCGACGTGGATACCCGCACAGCCCCCGACGCGACCGCGCTCGCCGAAGTCAAGGCGAACTGATCGGGATTCAATCCCAAGGAGCGCCGTCATGGCCGCGACAGTGCAGAATGCCGGCGCAGCGCCCGTTTCGGCGCCGAAGGCCGAGGAACGCATGGATCCGAAACGTCTCATCGCCTTCTTCGCGATGGTCTTCGGGATGTTCATGTCGATCCTGGACATCCAGATCGTTTCGGCGTCTCTGGCCGAGATCCAGGCGGGTCTCGGCGCGGGCGCCGACGAAATCCCTTGGGTGCAGACCTCCTATCTCATCGCCGAAGTGATCATGATCCCGCTGTCGGGAACGCTGGCGCGCGTCGTCTCGACACGCGTGCTCTTCAGCGTCTCGGCAGCCGGCTTCACCGTCGCCAGCGCGCTCGCCGCCACCGCCACCAATATCGACCAGATGATCGTCTACCGGGCGATCCAGGGCTTCATCGGCGGCGGCATGATCCCTTCCGTCTTCGCCGCCGCCTTCACCATCTTCCCGCCGTCGAAGCGCAGTATCGTCTCGCCGATCATCGGCCTCGTCGCGACCCTTGCGCCGACGATCGGCCCGACGGTCGGCGGCTATCTCAGCCATGCCTTCTCCTGGCACTGGCTTTTCCTCGTCAACATCATTCCCGGCATCATCGTGACGGTCGTCACCTGGAACCTCATCGATTTCGACAAGCCGGAACTGAGCCTGATGAAGAAGTTCGATTGGCTGGGGCTGGCTGCCATGGCGGTATTTCTCGGCTCGCTGGAATATGTGCTGGAGGAAGGCAATTCCAACGACTGGTTCGAGGACCAGCATATCGTCATCGGTGCCGTCGCCGCGGTGCTCGGCTCTGTGCTGTTCTTCTGGCGGGCCTTCCGGGCGGAGTTTCCGGTCGTGGATCTTAGGGCCTTTACCAACCGCAACTTCGCCTTCGGATCGATGTTCTCCTTCGTCATGGGCATCGGGCTCTACGGCCTCACCTATCTCTACCCCGTCTATCTCGGGCGCATCCGCGGCTACGATTCGCTGATGATCGGCGAGACGATGTTCGTCTCCGGCCTTGCGATGTTCCTGACGGCGCCGATCGCCGGCGCGCTTTCCAACCGTCTCGATCCGCGCGCGATGATGATGATGGGCTTTGCGAGCTTCGCGTCCGGCACCTGGATCATGACGCAGCTGACGGCGGACTGGGATTTCTACGAATTGCTCGTTCCGCAGATCCTGCGCGGCTTCGGGCTGATGATGTGCATGGTGCCGATCAACAATGTCGCGCTCGGAACGCTCTCGCCGGATCGCATCCGCGGCGCGTCGGGGCTCTTCAATCTCACCCGCAATCTCGGCGGTGCGGTCGGCCTTGCGGCGATCAACACGCTTCTCACCCAGCGCGAGCAGGAGCATTATGCAAGGCTTGCCGAGCATGTGCAGTGGGGCAATCCCGAAGCGGTCGACCAGATCAACAGCATGACCGCGAACTACAACGCGCATGGCCTCGACGGCGCCACGATCGCGATCCAGAGACTGTCCGCCATGGTCCAACAGCAGGCGACGATCATGTCCTTCATAGACATCTTCCTGATCCTGACCGTGCTTTTCGGCTCGCTGGTCTTCTGCGCGCTGCTCATCCGCAAGCCGCAAGGAGCGCCATCGGGCGGAGGCGGCGGGCACTAGCTTGTGTCCGCCTCTCTCGCTTTCCAGCCTTTAAGCCTCATTTGAGGCACATCTCGCCCGCCCTGTACCTTCATCGCCGCATCATTCACAATGCGTCGCGTCAGATCGCCGGGGACATTCGCATGACGGGACGCTTCCTATCCTTGACCAGACGGTCGTTCATCAAGGACGCAGCAGGCCTCGGGCTCGCGCTCTCCCTGCCGGCGCGCCCGGCAGCGGCGGCGGGCCGGCCGCCGGTCGACGCCACCTTCGTCTTCACCTGCGACGTCCACACCTGCCTCGTCGCAGCCGATACGCTGAGCCCGAACTGCGAGGAGGAGGGCAAGACGGACGCCAACCTCCTGCGGCACATCGCGGCCCTCAACAAGGTGGCCGACTATCACTGGCCGGAGGAGATCGGCGGGGTCGCCACAGGCCTTGCCGGCGCCGGCGGCAGGATCGGCACCCCGCTCGGCCTGGTCGTCGGCGGCGACATGACGGATGACGGTGGCGGCCAGGTGAAAGTGCCGGGCGAGGGGCGGCAGCTCCAGCAGTTCGCCAGCCGCTACCAGCAGGGCACTGGTCCCGACCGGGTGCATTTCCCGGTCTATACCGGCCTCGGGAACCACGATCTCGACCAGGACGGCGTGCCGCCGCATGTCGACTGGTACCGCCGCGAGCTTCGCGATTATGTCGAACTCAACCATCGTTCCACCGTGTTCTACAAGGCGCCGGTGCCGGTGACGAACTACGACGTGCCCTCGGACAACTATTCGTGGGACTGGGGTGGCCTGCACCTGGTGCAGCTGCAGCGCTTCGGCGGCGACGAGAGCAAGGGTGCGATCAGCGGCCTCGGCTGGCTGCGGCAGGATCTTGCTTCCTACGCCGCCGACGGCCGGCCGGTCGTGCTTTTTCAGCATTACGGCTGGGATGCGTTCTCGCTGGAACGGTGGGACCCGCTGCGCACCACCTTCGACGACGAAGGCTCCGGCGCGCCGCACTGGTGGACGGAGAGTGAGCGCGCCGCCCTGTTGCAGGTGCTGGAGGGCTACAACGTCGTCGGCCTCTTCCATGGCCACCAGCACGAGACGCCGATGATCTACCGGCGCGGCGGGCTGGACCTGTTCAAGCCGGTCGCCACCTTTCTCGGCGGCTTCGCCGTCGCGCATGTGACGGACAGCTACATGGATGTCGTGCTCGCCGAAGCGCGCGGCCAGGACGGCGGCGTGACCTTCACCCACGCCTTCAGCAAGCCGCTGGGATAGATCGCCGTTGGCATCTCGCGATGCCGCCGGCCATTTTTTTGATTTACGTACATCAGAAAATCCTCTAAGGGACGTTCCCGGAGGAAAGATGCGCCCGACCGTTCACGACATTGCCGCGAAAGCAGGCGTCAGCCTCGCCACCGTCGACCGCGTGCTGAACGGCCGGCCCGGCGTGCGCGAGGTCACCCGCGAGAAGGTCGAGACGGCGATCCGCAGCCTCGGCTATGTGCGCGACGTCGCCGCCGCCAATCTTGCCAAGGGCCGCGTCTATCCGCTGGTCTTCATCGTCCCGTCCGGGGAAAACCCGTTCATGCGCGGGCTGGAGGACGAGATCCGGGCGGCGGGCAGCCGCTCCGCCGTCGAGCGGACCTCTGTTGCCATCATCGCCGTTCCGGCTTTCGATGCCGGAGCGCTTGTCGCGGCGATCGACGAGGCGGTCCTGCGGGAACCGGCAGGCATCGCCGCCGTCGCGGTCGATGCTCCGGAAGTGGCGGACGCGATCGCTCGTGCCAGGGCTGCCGGCATCCCCTTCGTCACGCTTGTTTCCGATATCGCCGATTCGCGGCGCGATCATTTTGCCGGCATCGACAACATCGCCGCAGGCCGCACCGCGGGCAATCTCATGGGCCGCTTCCTGGGCGTCGAGAAGGGGCCGGTCGCCGTGCTCGCCGGCTCCATGCGCGTGCGCGACCACCGCGAGCGCCTGGAGGGGTTCCGCGCCGCAATGGCGCAGGACTTCGCGCCGAGGACGATCCTCGACGTGCTCGAAGGCCAGGACGATCCGGCGCTCGCCGAGACGCTGATCGCCAGGTGCCTGAAGAGCCATCCCGATCTCGCCGGCATCTACAGCCTCGGCGCCGGCAATGGCGGGATGATCGCCGCGCTCGCCGCGCACCGTGGAAGGGATCGCGTCCGGGTGATCGCGCATGAGCTGACGGCCGATGCCAGGGGCGCGCTGAAGTCCGGCCTGATCGACGCCGTGCTCAACCAGGATGCCGGCCATGAGGTGCGCAGCGCCATCCGCGTCCTGCGTGCCCGGGCCGACGGCCTGCCGGTCGTGGCGGCGCAGGAGCGCATCCGCATCGACATCTTCATCAAGGAAAACCTGCCCCCTGCCGCGGGCGAGGACGAACAACTGCCGCAGGCAAGGGCGGCCGCAATCTAGGGAGCAAACCAATGTATCTGGGTCTCGATCTGGGAACCTCCGGCGTCAAGGCGATGCTGATCGACGGCGATCAGAAGATTGTCGGTTCGGCCAACGGCGCGCTCGAGGTTTCGCGTCCGCATTCCGGCTGGTCCGAGCAGGACCCGGCCGACTGGATCCGCGCGACCGAAGAGGCCGTCGCCGGCCTCAAGGCCAAGCACCCGAAGGAGCTCGCTGCCGTCAGGGGCATCGGCCTTTCCGGCCAGATGCACGGCGCAACGCTGCTAGACGCCGACGACAGGGTGCTGCGCCCCTGCATTCTCTGGAACGATACCCGCAGCTATCACGAGGCCGCCGCGCTCGATGCCGATCCGCGCTTCCGCGCCGTCACCGGCAACATCGTCTTTCCGGGCTTCACAGCGCCCAAGCTCGCCTGGGTGGCGAAGAACGAGCCCGAGCTCTTCGCCAAGGTCCGCTGGGTGCTGCTGCCGAAGGATTACCTGCGCCTGTGGCTGACCGGCGAGCATATGTCCGAAATGTCGGATTCGGCCGGCACCTCTTGGCTCGACACCGGAAAGCGCAAGTGGTCGCCGGAGCTTCTCGCTGCGACCGGCCTTGAGGAAAGACAGATGCCGTCGCTGGTCGAGGGAACGGACCAGGCGGGCCGGCTGCGCTCCGGGCTCGCTTCGAAATGGGGGATTTCCGGCAATGCGGTCGTTGCCGGCGGGGCCGGCGACAATGCGGCCTCGGCCTGCGGCATGGGCACGGTCAGCCACGGCGCCGCCTTCGTCTCGCTCGGGACGTCCGGCGTGCTCTTTGCGGCCAACGGCTCCTACCTGCCGAAGCCGGAAAGCGCCGTCCATGCCTTCTGCCATGCGCTTCCCGATACCTGGCACCAGATGGGCGTCATCCTGTCGGCGACCGATGCGCTCAACTGGCATTCGCACGTCACCGGCAAGTCCGCCTCCGAGCTGACGGGGGAGCTCGGCGAAACGCTGAAGGTGCCCTCCGGCGTCACCTTCCTGCCCTATCTTTCCGGCGAGCGGACGCCGCATAACGACGCCGTCATCCGTGGCGCCTTCATCGGCCTGGAGCACGAAAGCAGCCGCGTCGTGCTGACGCAGGCGGTGCTGGAAGGCGTGTCCTTCGCCATCCGCGACAGCCTCGAGGCGCTGCGCTCGGCCGGCACCGACATCTCCCGCATCACCGCGATCGGCGGCGGCTCACGCTCGCGCTACTGGCTGGCCTCGATCGCGACTGCGCTCGGGCTTCCGGTAGACCTGCCGGCCGACGGCGATTTCGGCGCCGCCTTCGGCGCCGCCCGCCTTGGCCTCATCGCCGCCACCGGCGCCGACCCGGTCTCCGTCTGCACCGCGCCGGATACCGACGAGACCATCGAGCCGCAAGGAGCGCTGACGGACGCCTACGAGGAGGCCTACCGGCGCTACCGCGCGCTCTATCCGGCGATCAAGCCGCTGGCGCATTGAGACCGGCGGCCCCCTCACCCTACCCGAGGGGAGAGGGGGAACTTCGCAGAACCGGCTTCGAAAGAGGCGCGACGTTGCGGCAAGTCTCTTCTCCCCAGCGGGGAGAAGGTGCCGGCAGGCGGATGAGGGGGCCGTCTGGCAGAACGATAATTTTGAAACCCAAGGAGACCCAACCATGAGCACCGGATTTTTCGGCGATATCGGCAAGATCAAATATGAAGGACCGGAGAGCAGCAATCCGCTCGCCTTCCGCCATTACAACCCCGACGAGATCGTGCTCGGCAAACGCATGGAGGATCACCTGCGCTTCGCCGTCGCCTATTGGCACACCTTCGTCTGGCCGGGCGGCGATCCCTTCGGCGGGCAGACCTTCGAGCGTCCCTGGTTCGAGGATTCGATGAAGGCCGCCAAGCTGAAGGCCGACGTCGCCTTCGAATTCTTCCAGCTCCTCGGCGCGCCGTTCTACTGCTTCCACGATGCCGACGTCAGGCCCGAGGGCAGGGACTTCGTCGAGAACACCAAGAACCTCAACGAGATCGTCGACTATTTCGCGGAAAAGCAGGCGGCAACGGGCGTCAAGCTGCTCTGGGGCACGGCGAACCTCTTCTCCCACCGCCGCTACATGTCGGGTGCCGCGACCAATCCCGATCCCGACGTCTTCGCCTTCTCGGCGGCGACCGTGAAGACCTGCATCGACGCCACCCATCGTCTCGGCGGCGAGAACTACGTGCTCTGGGGCGGGCGCGAAGGCTACGAGACGCTGCTCAACACCGATATCGGCCGGGAGCTCGACCAGCTCGGCCGCTTCCTCAACCTCGTCGTCGAGTACAAGCACAAGATCGGCTTCAAGGGCACGATCCTGATCGAGCCGAAGCCGCAGGAGCCGACCAAGCACCAGTATGATTACGATGTCGCCACGGTCTACGGCTTCCTCAAGAAATACGGCCTCGAAAAGGAAGTGAAGCTCAATATCGAGCAGGGCCATGCTATCCTCGCCGGCCACTCCTTCGAGCATGAGCTGGCGCTTGCCAACGCACATGGCCTTCTCGGCTCGATCGACATGAACCGCAACGACTACCAGTCCGGCTGGGACACCGACCAGTTCCCCAACAATGTGCCGGAAATGGCGCTCGCTTATTACCAGGTGCTCGCCGGCGGCGGCTTCACCACGGGCGGCACGAATTTCGACGCCAAGCTGCGCCGCCAGTCGCTCGACCCGGAAGACCTCCTGATCGGTCATATCGGTGGCATGGATTGCTGTGCCAGGGGCCTGCGCGCCGCCGCGAAGATGATCGAGGACAAGGCATTGTCGAAGCCGCTCGCCGACCGTTACGCCGGCTGGAACGATGCCGAGGCGCAGAAGATGCTTTCCGGCAAGACCTCGCTCGAGGAGATCGAGGCCCGCGTGCTGAAGGAAGGCATCAACCCGACCCCGCGCTCCGGCAAGCAGGAACTGCTCGAAAACGTGGTCAACCGCTACGTCTGAGCCGGATATCGGCGGCCCGGTTCCCGGATCCGCTGGATCATGCCGCCTGAAACCGAAAGCCGCTTGCAGCAAGCCGTTGCAGGCGGCTTTTCTTGCCGCTTAACTTGCGGGTGTGGAGGCTCGGAGATTGTAATGTCGAACATAGTCGTACCGGAATTCGCCGTGACGGACTGGGAGGCCAGCCTCCGGTTTTATTGCGATATCCTGGGATTCGATTGTCTCTATCAGAGATCAGAGGAAGGCTTCGCCTATCTTGAGCGCGAGGGTGCCGAACTAATGATCGACCAGATCGGCTTGGGCCGCACATTCGGCGACGATCATCTGCCGGCGGCGCCTCCGTTCGGGCGCGGGCTCAATCTCCAGATCCGTGTTTCCGCGGTGGAGCCGATGATCGCTGCGCTGGAAGCAGCCCATATTTGCCTCTACCTGCCGCTTGAAGAAAAATGGTACCGCCGCGGGACGGCGGAGGTGGGCCAACGCCAGTTTGTCGTCGCCGATCCGGACGGCTACCTGCTCCGGTTTTACGAAAGCCTGGGAAACCGGTTGTCGGGATAGACGCGGCACGCAGATCTTTGTGGCCGGCCCGGCTGCGCAACCGCTATACCGGAGCCGCGTCCGCTGCGGTCTCCTGCCGCCCGGGAGGGCGCCACGCGATGACGCCTTCCGTTCGTGCCCTCACCTCCGGTGATGCCAGACACGTGGCAACGGACTCGTAGCCGGGTGCTCCCGGATAGGGAGCGACGCGGATCGGCGGGCGGTGGTTGGCGGGGCAGAGGATGATCGCCTCCCCGGTGCCTACGGCGGTCAGATCCAGGATGGCGCTGGACCGCGTGAGCAGGAAGACGGGGGGCGCATCCGGTCCGCGGTTGCGAAGATGGTCGATGACAGCCTCCTGCGAGGCCTGATCCAGACCCTCTTCCACCATGTCGACAACCAGGGCGCCTGAACCTTTCGGGCCGAGTGCGGCGAGAAGGGCGATCAGGCCCGGCGATGCGGAGGCGCCTTTCCCGACTAGCCGGGCCAGAGTTTGATCGACGTTTGACCTCAAGGCCGGATCGTTCTCCATGCGCGCCCGTGCTTGCGCGCCGCCATCTTCCAGCCGTTCCAGCCCGAGGAATGTGCCACCGGGCAGCATTTCCGCGATTTTCCGGGCCAGCCGGGTCTTGCCGCTGCCGAGCGGTCCGATGATGTAGTTGAGCGGCCGGATGTCGCGCAGCTCGAATCGCTCGCCTCCCCATGGCCAGGGAAGGTCGAAGGCGACGCAAGGCTCGGCGGATGGCGGGCGCAGCTGCGCAAGCTCCGCGGCCGTGGGATTTTGGCCGAGAGCGAGGTCCGCGCGAAGGGCGCGAATTTTCGCAACGGTGCCGGCGAGCTGCCGGCTCTGGTCCTCCAACGCCGACTGGTGTTCGGCAAGGGCCGATTCCAGGCGTTTCGTATCACCCCGCAATATATCCGCTATCTGGCCGAGCCCCAGGCCCAGCGTGCGCAAGGCTACGATCTCACCGGCGCGCGTCATCTCCGCTGGACCATATATGCGCCATCCTGCTTCGGTGCGCATCGGTGCAAGCAGGCCGCGCCGCTCGTAGAGGCGCAGCGCCTTAACCGAGACGCCAAGTCGTTTTGCGGCGTCGGACGAGTTCAGAAATTGCGCGGAATACCTCACGAATCACCTCGGCGATTGTTGACCGCTATCCTTATGAAGGATGCCCCAGGGGCCGGGTCAATGGGTTTCCGTTTGGCTTGAAGGGCGGCGATAGCTGGTGCCCCTCGCGCTGGCGCCTCAATAGCGCGACCCGGTCACCTTCGACGGGTTGCGGTTGGGCACGGCGACAGAGGTGCGGATCGTCAGGTCGGGCACCAGAAGCGCCTCCCTTTCCTTCGGTGCGATGCCGTCGAGGAGGTTCAGCAGCGTGGTCATCGCCTGCTTGCCGATCGCCGTGCGCGGCTGGGCGACGGTGGTGAGCGAGGGCGAGACGAAGCCCGCCTGCGGCACGTCGTCGAAGCCGATGACGGAGAAATCGCGCGGCAATTGGTAGCCGCGCGCCGACAGCGCCAGTATGACACCGATCGCCGTCATATCGTTGACGCACATGAAGGCCGTCGGCAGCTGGTCGCGCATGAAGAGCTGCTCCACTGCGACGCGCCCGCTCTCCATCGAGCCGTCGCCGGCCATGATCCGCCGTGCGGAAGGCTCTATGCTGAAGGCGGCAAGCCCCGCCTCGTAGCCCGCCCGCCTTCGGCCATGGGCGATCTTCGTCTTCGAATCGCCGATGAAGGCGATGTCGCGGTGCCCGACGGCCAGAAGATGGTCGATCGCCTTGCGCGCGCCGGCGAAATCGTCGACCCCGACATAGGGGATCTCCGGATGCGCGAAGGGTTCGAAGACGGCGACGGTCGAGGGAAGCCTTGCGCCGCCGCCCGCGTTGAAGCCGTAGGGGATGTGTCCGGTGAAGAGAATGAGGCCTGCCGCCTGGTTCGAGTTCAGGAACTTCAGATATTCGAGCTCCCGCTCGGGATCGTTCTGCGTGTGGCTGATCAGCAGGCCGTAGCCGCGCGAGCGCGCCTCGGTCTCAAGCCCCACGAGGATGTTGGAGAAGTTCGGGTCGCCGATGTCGGGCGCCACGACCAGGATCATGTTCGACTTGCCCATGCGCAGGCTGCGCGCCATCGCATTGGTCGTGTAGCCGGTGATGGCGATCGCCTCGTTGACCTTGAGGCGGGTGGATTTTGCCACCTTTTCCGGCGTGTGGATCGCGCGGCTGACGGTCGCAATCGAAACCTCGGCGATGCGCGCGACATCTTCGATGGTAGCGGTTGCGGTTGTCACGGAATGGGATGCCTTGAGACGCTGATGGACGTTCGACCTTATACAGGGTTGCCGGAACGGGAAAAGGCCCGTCCCATTCCAAAATCGTTGATAGACGCGATGTAAACCTTTACATCATTCATGTAAACCTTTACATGACGGTCGTGACGCTTAAGACGGCGCACCTGGGAGGAGTTCAGTGACCATCGACAGTTCCGCGTCCGGCGGGCCTATTTTGGCCGCCCGGCGAATCTCCAAATCGTTTGGCGAGGTACAGATCCTCTTCAGCGTCGATTTCGACGTTCGGCCGGGCGAAGTTCACGCGCTGATGGGCGAGAACGGCGCCGGCAAGTCGACGCTCGTCAAGATCCTTTCCGGCTTCGAGCAGCCGACTTCGGGCGAGATCCTGCTCGACGGCAAGGCGGTGACGCTTCCGCCGAACGGCGAGGCCGAGGCGCTCGGCGTCGTCGTGATCCATCAGGAGCTCAATCTCGCCGAGCATCTGACGGTCGCCGAAAATCTCTTCCTCGGCCGCGAGATCACCCGCAACGGCTTTCTCTGCCGCGCGGAGATGCGCCGCCGCTCCCGGGAAATCCTCGATTCGCTCGGCCTGAAGCTTTCCGAAACGACGCCGATCCGGCATCTCTCCATTGCCGACCGCCAGATGGTCGAGATCGCCAAGGCGATCAGCCGCGATGCGCGCGTGCTCTTCATGGACGAGCCGACGGCGGTGCTTTCGCCCGCCGAAACCGGCGTCTTCTTCGAGCAGGTGCGGCGCCTTCGCGACAAGGGCGTCGGCATCGTCTTCGTCTCGCACAAGCTCGACGAGGTGATGGCGCTGTCCGACCGGGTGACGATCCTGCGCGACGGCCAGTGGATCGCCACACATCCGGCCTCCGAGCTCGACGGCGACGCCATCGCACAGCTCATGGTCGGCCGTGAACTGAAGAGCCTCTATCCGAAGAAGCAGGAGCCGGACGTCGACGAGGCGGTCGTGCTTTCCGTCAGCGGCATCTCCACCGATTACGTGAAGAACGCCTCCTTCGACCTGCGCAAGGGCGAGATCCTCGGTTTTTCCGGCCTGATCGGCTCGGGACGCACCGAGCTGATGGAGGCGATCGTCGGCCTGACGCCGCGCAGCGCCGGCGAGATCCGCCTGCATGGCAGGCCGGTGGCGTTCCACACGGTGGACGAAGCCTTCTCTGCCGGCGTCGCCTACATGACCAAGGACCGCAAGGGCAAGGGCCTGCTGCTCACCGCGCCGATGGCGCCGAACCTCACGCTCATCTCGCTCGGCCGGCACAAGCGCCACGGCTTCCTCAATCCGGCGAGCGAGGAAAAGGCGATGGAAACCGCCATGCGCAAGTTCGACGTGCGCGTGCGCGACCAGGGCGTGCTGGTCGGGCGCATGTCCGGCGGCAACCAGCAGAAGCTGCTTCTCGCCAAGATCATGGAAGTCGATCCCGGCATCATCATCATCGACGAGCCGACGCGCGGCGTCGACGTCGGCACCAAGCAGCAGATCTATCATTTCATCGCGGCGCTCGCCCGCGAGGGAAAATCCATCATCGTCATCTCTTCCGAAATGCCGGAGATCATCGGCCTTGCGACGCGCGTGATGATCATGCGCGAAGGCGAGATCGTCGGATCGCTCGAGGGTGACGAGATCAACGAACAGGAAATCATGCGGTATTCCGCAGGATTGAAAAAGGGAGTGGCCGCATGAGCGGAGAAGCGGACGTGGCCGTGGGGGAGCGGAAGAACATGCCGAAACTGAAGATCGATTTCGCGGTGGCCGGGCCGTTCCTGGCGCTGGTCGTGCTCTTCATCCTCGGCACGGTGATCAATCCGTCCTTCATGAGCGAAGGCAATATCTCGAACATCCTGACGCGCAGCGCCTTCATCGGCATCATCGCGGTCGGCGCCACCTTCGTCATCACGGCGGGCGGCATCGATCTGTCGGTCGGCTCGATGGCGGCGGTCATTTCCGGCGTCATGATCATCGTCATGGACAGCCTCGTCGACCAGACGGGCGTCACCTGGGCGACGATCCTCATCGGCTGCGGCGTCAGCGTCATCATGGGCGTCGGCGCGGGCGCGATCAACGGCCTGCTGACGACGCGCGCCAAGATCGAGGCCTTCATCGTCACCCTCGGCACGATGGGCATCTACCGCTCGCTCGTCACCTATTTCGCCGACGGCGGCACGCTCGCGCTGGACAACAGCCTGCGCACGCTCTACCGCCCGGCCTATTACGGCAGCATTCTCGGCGTGCCGTTCCCGGTCGTCGTCTTCGCGCTGGTCGCGATCATCGGCTGGATCGTGCTCAACCGCACCGCCTTCGGCCGCCATTGCCTGGCGATCGGCTCCAACGAGGCGGTGGCCAAGTATTCGGCGATCAAGGTCGACCGGGTGAAGACCGCGACCTACATCATCCAGGGGCTCTGCGTCTCGCTCGCCACCATCATCTATGTTCCCCGCCTCGGCTCGGCCTCGGCCTCGACCGGCGTGCTGTGGGAACTGGAGGCGATCGCCTCGGTGATCATCGGCGGCACCATCCTCAAGGGCGGCTACGGACGCATCGGCGGCTCGGTGATCGGGGCGATCCTGCTCACCACCATCGGCAACATCCTGAACCTCACCGACATCATCTCGAACTATCTGAACGGCGCGGTGCAGGGCGTGATCATCGTGGTGGCCGTCTGGCTGCAGCGGGGGAGCTGGCGCTCTTCGGCAAAGACTTAGGTTTCCGGAATTCCGGAAGAATGCGGCCGCCGTTAGAGTGGGATGCCGAAAAGTATGTACGGTTTTCGGAAGACATCCCGCTCTAACTTTTCGATTTAGAGACGGATTCGGATTTCAGGTCGATTCGACCCGAAATCACCCGGCTCTGGTGGCGGCCGAGGGGAGAGCTTTGCCCGTGGGGGCAGGGCGAATGCGCAACGTCAACAGGAGGAAAAGCGCATGAAACTGAAAACGAAGATCGGTCTGATCGCAGCCGGAATGCTGCTGGCGACGACCGCCCTGGCATCGGCCCAGGAGAAAATCAAGATCGGCGTATCGATCCCGGCCGCGACCCACGGCTTCATGGGTGGCCTCAACTGGCATGCCCAGCAGGCCGAGAAGCGCCTCGAAGCCGCCAATCCGAACATCGACCTCATCGTCGTCACCGCGAGCGACCCGGCCGACCAGGCAAGCGACATCGAGGATCTCGTGTCCGTCCAGCAGATCAACGCGCTGGTGGTGCTTCCCTTCGAGTCCGAGCCGCTGACCGAGCCGGTCAAGCAGGTGAAGGCGACCGGCGCCTTCATCACCGTGGTCGACCGCGGCCTTTCCGAGCCCGGCATTGAGGACGTCTATGTCGCCGGCAACAACACCGAGATGGGCAAGGTGTCGGCGCAGTACATGAAGACGCGGCTGAAGGAAGGCGACAACATCGTCATCCTGCGCGGCATCCCGACCGTCCTCGACACCGAGCGCTTCGACGCCTTCATGGCGGAGATCGAAGGTTCGGGCATCAACGTGCTCGACAACAAGTTCGCCAACTGGAACCGTGACGACGGCTTCGAGGTGATGCAGGACTTCCTGCAGCGCTTCCCCGACATCGACGGCGTCTGGGCGCAGGACGACGACATCACGCTGGGCGTCGTCGAGGCGATCAAGCAGGCCGGGCGCGAAGATCAGATGTTCGTCGTCGGCGGCGCCGGCATGAAGGAGATCGTCAAGGGCGTCATGGACGGCGATCCGCTGGTTCCCGTCGACGTGCTCTATCCGCCGGCGCAGATCGCGACCGCGATGGACCTGACGGTGGCGCACTTCACCTCCAACGGTCCGGTGCGCGGCCGCTACATCCTCGGCGCGCCGCTGATCACCAAGGAGAATGCCGAGCAGTTCTACTTCCCGGATTCGCCGTTCTGATCACGGTATGAACCTTTCCCGCCCGGCGCCCCCCGCGCCGGGCGGCTTTTCAATGGATATGATTATTTCCCGCAAAGTGCCCCGATACCGATTGCCCCCGGCGGCAAAGACGGTTAGCTTTCCGGCGCTGCGGTACGTACCGCAAAAATTCATCCGCAACCAGGGAAGCCCGGCCGGGGAAGAGCGGCGGCTCCCACGGGAGGAACTCGAAGATGAAGACGATCAAAGGCCCCGGGCTGTTTCTCGCACAATTCGCGGGCGATGCCGCCCCGTTCAATTCCTGGGATTCGATCACCAAATGGGCGGCCGACATCGGCTACAAGGGCGTGCAGGTCCCGACCTGGGACGCGCGCCTCATCGACCTGAAGAAGGCGGCGGAATCGAAAGCCTATTGCGACGAGTTCGCCGGAAAGGCGCGCGACAACGGCATCGAGATCACCGAGCTTTCGACCCATCTGCAGGGCCAGCTCGTCGCCGTGCATCCGGCCTATGACGAGGCCTTCGACGGCTTTGCGGCACCTGAGGTCCGCGGCAATCCGAAAGCGCGGCAGGAATGGGCCGTCGAGCAGGTGAAGCTGGCGCTGACGGCGTCGAGGAATTTCGGCCTCGATGCCATGGCGAGCTTCTCCGGTGCGCTTGCCTGGCCGTTCGTCTATCCCTGGCCGCAGCGCCCTGCCGGGCTGGTCGAAACCGCCTTCGACGAGCTTGCCCGCCGCTGGAAGCCGATCCTCGACCATGCCGAGGAAAACGGCGTCGACATCTGCTACGAGATCCATCCCGGCGAGGACCTGCACGACGGCATCACCTACGAGATGTTCCTGGAGCGCACCGGCAACCATGCCCGCGCCTGCATGCTCTACGACCCGTCGCACTATGTGCTGCAGTGCCTCGACTATCTCGACAATATCGACATCTACAAGGATCGCATCCGCATGTTCCACGTCAAGGACGCGGAATTCAACCCGACCGGGCGGCAGGGCGTCTATGGCGGCTTCCAGGGCTGGGTCAATCGGGCAGGGCGCTTCCGCTCGCTCGGCGATGGCCAGGTCGATTTCGGCGCGGTCTTCTCCAAGATGGCGGCCAACGATTTTGCCGGCTGGGCCGTGGTCGAATGGGAATGCGCGCTGAAGCACCCGGAAGACGGCGCCCGCGAGGGCGCGGAATTCGTCAAGCACCACATCATCCGCGTCACCGAAAAGGCCTTCGACGACTTCGCCGACGCGGGCACCGACGACGCCGCCAACCGGCGCATGCTGGGTCTTTGAGTTGCTGCTCCTCACCCTAACCCTAACCCTCTCCCCGCAGGCGGGGAGAGGGGACGTGCCTCCAGCAAGGGCACCAGGGGTTTAAGGCGTTGCCACGGGTTCCCTTCGCCCCGCTTGCGGGGAGAAGGTGGCCGGCAGGCCGGATGAGGGGCTTTTGCTCACGATAAATTTCAGGAGGAACATATGGCAATCGAAGGAAGCACCACGGAAACGCGCGACAGGCGCATCAGGCTCGGCATGGTCGGCGGCGGCTCGGGCGCCTTCATCGGCGCGGTGCACCGCATCGCAGCACGGCTGGACGATCATTACGAGCTCGTCGCCGGCGCGCTGTCGTCCTCGCCGGAAAAGGCGGAGCAGTCCGGCCGCGAGCTCGGCCTCGACCCCGCCCGCAGCTATTCGAGCTTCAAGGAGATGGCAAGCCGCGAGGCGAAGCTCAAGAACGGCATCGAAGCGGTCGCCATCGTCACGCCGAACCATGTGCACTACGATGCCGCCAAGGAATTCCTCAAGCGCGGCATTCATGTCATCTGCGACAAGCCGCTGACCTCGACGCTGTCCGACGCGAAGAAGCTGAAGAAGCTCGCCGACGAAAGCGACGCGCTCTTCGTGCTCACCCACAACTACACCGGCTATCCGATGATCCGCCAGGCCCGCGAAATGGTGCAGAACGGCGATATCGGCACAGTGCGTCTCGTGCAGATGGAATATCCGCAGGACTGGCTGACCGAGGATATCGAGAGTAGCGGCCAGAAGCAGGCTGCCTGGCGCACCGACCCGTCGAAGTCTGGTGCCGGCGGCTCCACCGGCGACATCGGCACCCATGCCTACAATCTCGGCGCCTTCGTCTCCGGCCTGGAGCTGGACGAGCTCGCCGCCGACCTCGATAGCTTCGTGCCCGGCCGCAAGCTCGACGACAACGCGCATGTGATGATGCGCTTCAAGAAGAAGAACGGCGTGCGGGCTAAGGGCATGCTCTGGTGCAGCCAGGTGGCGCCCGGCCACGAAAACGGCCTGATGGTGCGCGTCTACGGCACCAAGGGCGGGCTCGAATGGACGCAGAAGGACCCGAACTATCTCTGGTACACGCCCTTCGGCGAGCCGAAGCGCCTCATCACCCGCAACGGTGCCGGCGCCGGCCCGGCCGCCGCCCGCGTCAGCCGCATCCCCTCCGGCCACCCAGAAGGCTATCTCGAAGGCTTCGCCAACATCTACACCGAAGCCGCCCGCGCCATCTTCGCCAAGCGCAAGGGAGAGAAGGTCGATCCGGCCGTCACGTACCCGACCGTCGACGACGGCATGAAAGGCATGATCTTCGTCGACGCCTGCGTGCAGTCCTCGAAAAAGAACGGGGCGTGGGTGAAGGTCTGAAGGGCAGGCTGCATTGAGCTGCAATGCAAGAGGTTCGTCGAAAAGCGAGCCTTCTTGCTGTTTGAGAGCGCTATGCCGCGTGAGAATCGTCAGCCTTCACCGTCGGCGTCAGTTTGATGCCGAGCGCGTAAAGAACCTTCATGATCGTGCTGAACTCCGGATTTCCCTCGCCGCTGAGCGCTTTGTAGAGAGCGGCCCGGCTCATGCCTGTGTCGCGCGACAGCTGGCTCATGTTGCGCGCGCGGGCGACTGTGCCGAGGCATCTGGCGATGAAGGCCGGGTCCGCCGTTTCGAACGCCGCAGCGATGTACTCTTCGATGGCTTCTTCGCTGTCCAGGAGTTCCGCACTGTCATAGGGCGTTGTTCTGAGCGTCATGGTCGTCAATCCTTCCATTCCCTCGCGAGGCGTTTTGCATTGCCGATGTCTTTTTTCTGCGTGTTCTTGTCACCGCCGCACAGAAGAAGAACAAGGATCTGCCCTCGCTGCTTGTAGTAGACGCGATAGCCGGGACCATAATCGATCCGCATCTCGCTGACGCCTTCTCCGACAGGCTTGATGTCGCCCGGATTCCCCGCCATCAGCCGGTCGATGCGGATCGCTATGCGGGCAACGGCGCGTTTATCCTGCAGGCCCGCTGAGCCAGCGGCCGAATTCGTCCGTCTTCTCGATCCTTAGCATATTCATTTGTACTCCATGGAGTACAAATCCGTCAATTCTGCTTCATGTTTTCCCCGCACATCAAACCCGTGTCTACAATTCCCCTGTCCCGCCGCGGATACACCGGAAGTCGTTCCGGCGAGGCGGGGCCGGCGCCTTGTGCGGCAGGAAGGACGTAAGCCTTCGTGCAAGGGGTTCGCGGAAAATCGTCTCCCTCCGGCGACACGGGGAAAGCGGGGTTGGTACGGACCGGCCTTTCCGCTTCTGGTGCCCGAAAACGCGCGCCGGACTTGCCGAGCATGCCCCGCCTGGCTTTGCCAGGCGAAAGGTGCATGCTCCACGAAAGAGCCAAAGCCGGCTTACCGCGATCTTCGATCGCGGGCGGCTTTGGGGCGGCATGCATGGTGGCGTCAGTGAGTGGGTGGCGAGAGGGTCGGTCCGTCCGAAACGGAAGCGCCTCGCCTTAATGTCCTTTGCGCGGCCACTGCAGAGAGACCGCAGTCGCGGATAGAAACCGCCGAACGGGGCACCGGGAGGTGTCAATTTATACTAACTCATACGAGGCAGCTTTCGGTGCCCCGTCCGATCCTCGGATCAAGTCCGAGGATGGCGAAAGGAGAATGAAGCGAAGCCACGGGCGCGATTGCGTCGCGTGGGTGTTGGCGCGTGTCATCGTCTCGTCAAGGCGGCTTGCGAAATTGCGGTGTGTACGTCGAGCCGGGTGGCTTGCGGGGCGCTTGCGCCGCGTTCGAGATTGACTTTTTACCTCTTGCCTTTACTGCAACGTTGCAGCCGGCGCGGCACGAGAGGGTGGACTCGCGGCCAGACATCCGAAGGCGGCATATCCGAAGGCAGGACATTCGAAAGCAGGACCATGACCGATCCCAAAATCCTCTCCGACCGCTTCCCCGGCGATTTCGTCTTCGGCGTCGCCACCGCCGCCTTCCAGATCGAGGGCGCGACGAAGACGGACGGGCGCAAGGCCTCCATCTGGGATGCTTTCTCCAACATGCCCGGCCGCGTCTTTGGCCGCCACAACGGCGATGTCGCCTGTGATCATTACAACCGGCTGGATGAGGATCTCGACCTGATCAAGTCCCTCGGCGTGGAGGCCTACCGTTTCTCGATCGCCTGGCCGCGCATCGTTCCGGAAGGCACCGGTCCGGTGAACGAGAAGGGGCTCGATTTCTACGACCGTCTCGTCGACGGGCTGAAGGCCCGCGGCATCAAGGCCTTTGCGACGCTCTACCATTGGGACCTGCCGCTGGCGCTTGCCGGCGACGGCGGCTGGACGGCGCGCACCACGGCCTACGCCTTCCAGCGCTATGCGAAGACCGTGATCGCGCGGCTCGGCGACCGGCTCGATGCCGTCGCCACCTTCAACGAGCCCTGGTGTTCGGTCTGGCTCAGCCACCTCTACGGCATCCATGCGCCGGGCGAACGCAACATGGACGCGGCGCTGCACGCCCTGCATTTCACCAATCTCGCCCATGGCCTCGGCGTCTCGGCGATCCGCTCGGAGCGGCCGGACCTGCCGGTCGGCATCGTGCTGAACGCCCACCAGATCTATCCCGGCAGCGACAGCGCCGAGGACGCGGCGGCGGCCGAGCGTGCCTTCGATTTCCACAACGGCGTCTTCTTCGGCCCGGTCTTCAGGGGCGAATATCCGGCAGGCTTCATGGCCGCCCTCGGCCACCGCCTGCCGGCGATCGAGCCCGGCGACATGGAGACGATCGGCCAGACGCTCGACTGGTGGGGCCTCAACTACTATACGCCGATGCGCGTCGCCGCCGATCCCGCGGCGGATGCGGAGTTCCCCGCGACGGTTCCCGCTCCGCCCGTCTCCGACGTCAGGACGGATATCGGCTGGGAGGTCCATGCGCCGGCGCTCGGCGATCTGGTCCGCAGGCTCAACGCCGCCTACGCCCTGCCGGACTGCTACATCACCGAGAACGGCGCCTGCTACAATATGGGCGTCGAGAACGGAGCGGTGGACGACCAGCCGCGGCTCGACTACATCGCCGGGCATCTGAACGTCACCGCCGACCTCATCGGCGAAGGCTATCCGATGCGCGGCTATTTCGCCTGGAGCCTGATGGACAATTTTGAATGGGCGGAGGGCTACCGCATGCGCTTCGGCCTCGTCCATGTGGATTACGGAACGCAGATCCGCACGATCAAGAAGAGCGGGCACTGGTACAAGGAACTGGCAAGCGCCTTCCCGAAAGGCAATCACGGAAAGGATGCCGCCTGACGGTCCGCGCCGCGCAGCGAGGCTGCGGGCGCCGAGCGCTTGACCGGCGTCGAGGCTCAGCCGCCGAGATGACGCACGCCGCGCTTGCGGGCAAGCTCCATCTGCTTCTGCCGCTGGCGGAAGCGCAGGCGGTCTTCCTCGCTCCGGCTTTCATGGCAGTGCGGGCAGGAAACGCCGGGCTCGAAGAGCGGCGAGGCGACCTCCTCTGCGGTCAGCGGCTGCCGGCAGGCCCGGCAGAGCCTGTGCTCGCCTTCCTTCAGCCCGTGCGTGACGGAGACGCGCTCGTCGAAGACGAAGCAGGCGCCCTCCCACAGGCTTTCCTCTTCCGGCACTTCTTCCAGATATTTCAGGATGCCGCCCTTCAGGTGGTAGACCTCGTCGAAGCCCTGTTCCTTCATGAAGGCCGTCGCCTTCTCGCAGCGGATGCCGCCGGTGCAGTACATGGCGATCTTCGGCTTGTTGTGCAGGCCGGTGTTCCGGCGGACCCATTCGGGAAACTCGCGGAAGGTCTTCGTCTTGGGATCGACCGCGCCCTTGAAGGTTCCGATCGCGGTCTCATAGTCGTTGCGCGTGTCGATGACGATCGTGTCGGGATCGGAGATCAGGGCGTTCCAGTCCTGCGGCGCGACATAGGTGCCGACGGACCTGCCGGGATCGATGTCCTCGACCCCCATGGTGACGATCTCCTTCTTCAGCCGCACTTTCATGCGCAGGAAGGGCATCTTCGAGGCCCGGCTTTCCTTGTGCTCCAGCGCCTGGAATTCCGGTTGCGCGCGCAGCCAGGAAAGGACGGTGCCGATCCCCGCGTCGGGCCCGGCGATCGTGCCGTTGATGCCTTCATGGGCAAGGAGCAGCGTTCCCTTCACGCCGTTCTCCTCGCAAAGCCGCTGAAGCGGCTCGCGCAGGCTTTCGAAGCGCGGAACGGAGACGAAATGGTAGAGCGCAGCAACGAGGAACGGCTGCTCTTCATGGCGCTGGTGTTGCGGGGTCGCGGTCATGGTGGGGGAAATACAGCTTTCGCTTCCGCAGTGCAATCGCCACGGCTTCGACACGGATGCCGGGCGGCGCGGGATGTCAACGCCGCGCGGCCATCCACAGCAATTCGATCCGCCATGCCTCCTCGGCGGGTTCGTCTGCGAACACAGCCTTCGCAAGCCGCATCGCCTCCTGCCGGTCCCGCTGGTCGCAAAATTCCATGGCGGAATGCAGGTGTTCCAGGTCGTCCCTATCCGCAAACAGCTGCGGCTCGTCCTGCACGACCTGCGAAAGGACGGCGAGGTCATGGACGTGGCCCAGAACGTCGACGAGCTTCTTGGTCTCCTCCCGCTTGGCCTTCAGGGCAGCCGGCCATGCGGCGCTCATCAGGCGGTGGTTGGCGCGGTAGTCCTGGGCGCGCTTGCGCAGATCGTGAAAGTTTTCCGCGCGGCCTTCGGTATGGCAGGCAGAGAGCGCCTTTCTCGCCTTGCGCGTCGTCCTGGCCCATCCCTTTGCGAGCATGCGGGCGCTCTTGCGTGGCCCGGCAAAGGAGACCTCGTCCAGTTCGGATATCGATTCCCTCAGGGCAGCGGCCGTCTCCAGGAGCCTTTCCTCCAGATCTCCTTCGGCCTCGGCGAGCCAGTCGCGCCGTGCGGAGAGGCTGTCCGCCACCCGGCCGAGCGCCCGTGCCTGCGTTTCGTTGCGGGCTGCCGACCCGAGATGGCGGGCGGTCCCAATCAGGGCGGTGGCATCGCGCACAGCCGAAAGCGACCGCGTCACCTCCCTCAGCCTCGCATTTTCGCGCTTCTGGAAATCCGGCGCTTCTTTCGCCACGAGCCGGTAGAGGCTCCGCAGCCGCTTCATGTCCTTGCGGAACGTGTGGATCGCCTCATGCGTGCCCTCGGGCCGCTCCTCCAGCGTCGCGACGGCATGCTTCAACTGCTTCGATGCGATCCTGCGGAACTCTTCGGTGAAATCGGCATCAGGACGTATACGAAAGGACATGACGGTCCTTTTGCGGTTCGGTGGCAAGGGACTGGTTCGAATAGTGCGAAACGCCCGTCACCTCCCGGCCGAGCCATGGGGGCAGCTCCGGCCTGTCGGCTTCGGAATCCATCTCCACCTCGGCAATCACCAGGCCCCGGTATGCTCCCGAGAACACGTCGATTTCCCAGGTGAAGCCGTGATAGGGAACGCGGTAGCGGGTCTTTTCGATGACGGTCCCGATCGCCTTGGACATCAGTTCCTCGGCATCTTCGATCGGGATGTCGTATTCGAATTCGTCACGCGTGATCGCGCTCCTGCCGATCTTGATCGTCAGGGAGGCGCGTTCGCCGTCGCGGATACGGATGCGGACGGACCGGTCGGGCGCGGAGGCAAGATAGGCCTGTCTCAACGTCGATTTCGTGCGCGCGGAAAGTTTCCAGGAGCTGCTTTTCACGAGAAACTTCCGCTCGATTTCTTTCGCCATGGCTTCAGAAAACCTTTTCGATCGCAACCGGCCCGCACGCTACCTCAGTGTTGCGACATTTTCTACCCATTGTGCGACAGTACATAAATTGGCTCGACAATGGACCCGTCGGAGACTATCTCAACCCTGAAATAAATCGGTTTAAAGGATCGACACAATGAGCGAGAAATCCGAAAAGCTCCTTTCCGTCCTGAAACTGCAGCCGGTCGTTCCGGTGCTGATCGTCGAGAATGCCGCAAGCGCGGTTCCGCTCGCACGCGCCCTTGTCGCTGGCGGGCTGAAGGCGATCGAGATCACCATGCGCACGCCTGCCGCGCTGGATGCGATCCGTGCGGTCGCGGCGGAGGTGGAGGGTGCGGTCGCCGGAGCGGGCACGATCCTCAACGCCCAGCATTTCGACCAGGCCGTCGCCGCCGGCTCCCAATTCATCGTCAGCCCCGGAACGACCCCCGGCCTGCTGGATGCGGCCAAGGGCTCGCCGGTTCCGCTGCTCCCGGGCGCGGCCACCGCCAGCGAGGTGATGGCTCTGCGCGAAAAGGGCTACGACGTGCTGAAATTCTTCCCCGCCGAACAGGCCGGCGGTGCGGCCTATCTGAAATCGCTCTCCTCTCCGCTCGCCGGAACGCTCTTCTGCCCGACCGGCGGCATCTCGCTTTCGAACGCGATGGACTACCTGTCGCTGCCGAACGTGGTCTGCATCGGCGGCTCCTGGGTGGCGCCGAAGGATCTGGTCGCCAGAGGAGACTGGGCCGGCATCACCAGGCTTGCCGCGGAAGCCGCGGCGCTGAAGGCATAGCGCTGGCCGCAACGGGGCCTGCGCGCGCCGGGCGGTGCTGCAAGGCGCCGCCTGTTATGCGTTTGTAATTCATCCGGTGCACTCCTATCTTCCCATGCAGTCGGTTTGGAAAACGGAAGGAGCCCCGATGTTCGACGCCAAGAAGTTGCTGGATCAATTCCTCGGTTCGCAGGTGCCCGGAGCGGGCGGATCGGTCCGGGACCGGGCCGGACAGGTGACCCAGCTCGCCAAGGACAATCCGCTTGCGAGCATCGCCATCGCGGGGGTTCTCCTGGGAACCGGAACCGGCCGCGAAATCGCAGGATCGGCCCTGAAGATCGGCGGCCTCGCCGCGATCGCCGGCCTCGGTTACCAGGCCTACAAGAACTACAAGGCGGGCCAGGCTCCGGCGGAGACGCAGGCGGCGGGTACGCCCGAACTGCTTCCCCCGCCCACGGATTCCGGGTTCCATCCGGAAGCCGTCAGCTCCGATTTCGCGCTCATCCTCGTGCGCGCCATGATCGCCGCCTCGCGCGCCGACGGCCATATAGACGACCAGGAACGCGCCCGTATCGTCGACAAGCTGAAGGTCTCGGGCCTTGCCGCCGACGCGGCCGCCTTCCTCGAGCAGGAACTCGCCGATCCTATCGATCTCGACGGCATCGTCGCGGCTGCGAAAACCGAGGAGCAGCGCGTCGAGCTCTACACCGCGTCGCGGCTTGCGATCGAGCCGGACAGCCGGGCCGAGCGCGGCTATCTCGATCTGCTCGCAGGGCGCCTCGGATTGCCGGACGCGCTGGTCGACCATATCGAGGCGACGGTTTCCGCGGCCAAGGTTCCGGTCTGACCGGCGCCAATCGACGCATCACCAGTTTGAATTTGCTTTGATGCCGCGACTGTCCTATCCCGAAGGCCGTTTTGGTCTTCGGGAGACGTCATGCGCGATCTGAGCAACTGGAAGGGCTGCCCCGCCCCGACGCCGGTCAGGCTGGAGGGGCGATATGCACTCATAGAGCCCTATGATCGCGAGCGGCACCTGCAGGCGCTGTGGGATGCCTTGGGCGGCATGGGGATCAACGCCCTGCTCCTCTATTTCACGCAGGACGATTTTTCCGGCATCGAGGATTTCGACGCCTGGCTTTCCTCCGTCCAGAAGTCGGGCTGGGTCACGGAGGTTTTCCGCAACCGGGCGACGGGAAAGGTCGCAGGCATGGCGAACTACATGCGGGCCGATCCCGCCAACGGCGTCGTCGAGATCGGCGGCGTCGCGCATGGTCCGGCGATGGCGCGCTCGCCGCTCTCGACGGAGGTGCATTACCTTCTGGCAAAGCATGTCTTCGAGGATCTCGGCTACCGCCGATACGAGTGGAAATGCCACAACGGGAACGAAGCCAGCAAGAAGACCGCAAGGCGCCTCGGCTTCACCTTCGAAGGCGTTTTCCGCCAGCATATGCTGTCGAAGCGCAAGAACAGGGACACTGCCTGGTTTTCGATCATAGACGGCGAGTGGCCACGCCTCGCAAAGGCGTTCGAAACCTGGCTCTCGCCCGGCAATTTCGATGCCGACGGCCGGCAGAAGCGGCGGCTGGAGGATATCCGGTCCGAACTTTCGGAGAGCTAGAACCATGAGCGGAGAACCGGAAACGAAAGGTATCCCGACCGCTGTTGCGGCTGCGCTGATCCTCGGCGGCACCGGCCTTGCCTTCTTCCTGCTGCCGAAGCTGATGATCGCGCTCGGCGACATATCGCCGTGGCTCGCCGGCGCGGTCGGCACGTTGTTCGTGCTTGCCTTCTTCATTCTTTTCTGGCTGCGGGCCCGCTATCAGCGCCGACGGACCAAATAGCCCGTCAGGCCTGCAGCGAGGCGCCGAGCAGGACCAGCCCGAGCACCAGCACGAGCAGCGCGCCCACGATCTCGATAGCGTTGCCGACCCTCAGCGCACGCGAGCCGTCTCCGGCAAAGCGCATGGCGGCGCTCTTGGCGGTCACGGCAAGGATCGCCAGCACGGATACGGTGATCGCGGTGCCGATCGACATCGCCAGAACCGACAGCACGCCGCCGAGATAGAGCCCGTTGAGGAGCGCGAAGCTCAAGACGATCAGCGCCCCCGAACACGGCCGCAGCCCGACCGCGATGATCGCGGACCAGGCCTCGCGCATGGAAAAGCGATCGCCTCTCAGCATCTCCGGATCCGGCGCATGGGCGTGGCCGCAGGTCGAGCAGACCTCGCCCGGCCCGTGGTGATGATGGTCATGGGCGGGCAGGGCCGCGAATGTCGCCTGTGCTCCGAGCGCGGAAGGGCGGCGCGGGCGGCCCCAGAGCTTGCGGTAGAGCAGCCAGGCGCCGAAAGCGGCGATCAGCGCGTAGCTCGCCACCTCGAGAGCGCGCGTCGCATCGGTCATGGAGACGGTGGTTCCGCGCAGCACCAGATAGGCCGCGCCCACCACGAGGATCGCCACCAGACCCTGCAGGAGCGAGGAGAGGAAGGAAAGAAGGACGCCGCGTTTCAGCTCCACCTCGTTGGCGAGCATGTAGGACGAGATGACCGCCTTGCCGTGGCCGGGGCCTGCCGCATGGAAGACGCCATAGCCGAAGGAAAGGCCGACCAGCGTCAGGGCCGCCGACGGGTTTTCCCGCATGTTCTTGAGCGCGCCGGTCAACAGGCGGTAGAAGGCCTGCTGCTCTCCGTTGATCCAGGCGAAAAAGCCGCCGAAGAGGCCGGTCGTCTTGAAGGAGGGCTCGGCGGCGCCGATGCCGAGCGGCGACTGCGCATGGGCGAGGGTCGCCCCCGTGGCGGCGGCAAGCGCCAGCAACGCCGCAAAACGAAGCATGTTCCTGAGGTTCAGCATGTGACTTCCAGCCTCGTGGCAAAGAGCTTCGACATGTCCGTTCCGGTCGGATCGTTGAAGAAGGCGTCGGTCAGGCTCGCCTGGTTCTGCGAAAGCGCCTCGTCCGGGTCCGGACGGACGACCTGATGCTTGCAGGCCTTGAACTTGTCGCCGACGACGACGAGGTCCTCGTCATTGACGAAATCCATGGAGGCGTAGAATGTCGGATCATAGACGCCGAAGGTCAGTTTGCCCTTGAGCGGCATGGCCTCGCCGGGCTTGACGGTAAAGAACATCAGAAGCTGGCCGTCCTGAAAATCGACATTGATCACGTCCGGCTTGGTGACCTTGATCTCTTTCCCGTCCTCGGTGATCGTCGTGTAGTAGTTGAACTCCTCCAGCGATTCCAGAACGGTCTTGCCGACCTCGGCAAGCTCTTCGGGATCGAGCTTCAGGTTGGAGTTCTTGTCGAAGTCCATGATCACGCTGGACGAGAACATCTCGTCGAACCGCCAGACGTTGCGCAGCTCGGTGATCTTTCCGTCCTCGTCGGCGACGACCTCGAGGCGGGCTTCGGCGAAAATATGGGGATGCGCGGAGGCGGCCGCGGGCAGAAGCCCGCAGAACCCGGCAAGGAGGCCGGCAAAGAGGAAGGTGGAATATCTCATCGGATCGCTCTCTTCCCGCATTCGCCGTTGGAATCACCAAAAGGAACTGTAACGCAAATGGGACGGAAGTGGGACGCCCCGCCCGCGGCCGGTTGACGCGGAGCGTCAGGCCCCGTTCGGAAGGTTGCGGCGGAACCAGGCGTGAAGGAAATCCACGAAGGTGCGCACCTTGGCGGGAAGGTAGCGCCGGTGCGGATAGATCGCGTAGATGCCGCGATCGGTCGGCAGGTAATCGTCGAGAACGGGAACGAGCGTGCCGGCCTCTATCCGGGACCGCGCGAGGAATTCCGGCACCTGCGCCACCCCGAGCCCGCTTTCGGCGGCCCTGACGGCGGTCATCGGGCTGTTCACCTCGATATGGCCGCTGACCGGAACGCTGAATCCCGTTCCCTTGGCGTCCACGAAGCGCCAGTTGCTGTGCGACTTTCCGTTGGTGTCGATGATGCAAGGCAGGCGCGCGAGATCGCTCGGATGGGTGATCGCGCCGGTGCGCTCGAGGAAATCCTTCGAGGCGCAGATCTTGAGATGGAAATCGCCGAGCTTGCGGGCGATCAGCGCGGAGTCCTCCAGCCGGGTAATCCGGATGGCGACGTCGAAACCTTCCTCGACCAGGTCGACGAAGCGGTCGTCCGACACGATCTCCATGGAAAGCTCCGGATGCTCGCGGCCGAAATCGATCAGCGACTGGCCGATATCGGCATCGACGAAGGTGCGCGGCGCCGAAATCTTCAGCCGACCCTTGAGATCGGTGTTCTTCTCGCGCACGAGATCGGCAAGGTTGTCGATCTCCTTCAGGATTTCTGAGGCCGTGCGATAATAGGTGTGGCCGGCCTCCGTCAGCGAGAACTGCCGCGTGGTGCGGTTCAAAAGAAGGGCGCCCAGCTCGTCTTCCAGCTCGCGCACATATTTGGAAAGAAGGGCTTTGGACCGGCCCATCCTGCGTGAGGCGGCGGAAAAGCCTTCCGCATCCACCACATCTATGAAGGCTCGAATACGGGTCAGTGTATCCATGTGATCTTGTCTTTCTCCGTCGGCCGGAACCCCGGACGCGTTGCACGTCCCGAGCGCGTGCATCCCGGCGCAGACCCCCTTGCGAAGCGCTTTGGCGGTTTGCGTCCGATCTGCCTCAAAAAAATCCCCGTCGCCGAAAATGGCCGCCCAGGCCACGAATGTCGTAGATGAGGAAATTTTTTCAATAGCGGAAATAAAAAACTCTTGATTGCGACAGAGAATTTTCTTATCTCCGCCCTTGCCCAAAGTCGCACGTGCCTGTGGGTGTCCGCCGACCCTCGAATTGGTGAGGAAATCGGTAAGGTACCTGGAACTAACCCCTCCAGTCGCTATTCCGGCCAACCGGGAAATGCGAGGACATCTTGAAGCAACGACGGTGCGGGCCTTTCTGGTGTCTGCCGGCTCTCCAACAGCCGGGGTTACTGAAGAGGCACACCTTCATTGCCGGAAGTGCGGTTCGGGTTCTCCGTCCAATCCATGGCAGACAAAGCCGAATCTTAGCCCGCAAGGGATGGGGTTCACCAATCGCGCATCATGCGCATGCTTGGTTCCGGGGTCTCCACCGGCTGGTTCCATAGCGTGTTCGCATATGCCCTTTGTCCTCCGGTCTTCCGGAGAAACCGGATCATGGGGAATACCGAAATGACGACTGCACGCATCATCGACTTCCTGAACACCCGACGTCCCGACGGCCCTTGCCTTGTGGTCGATCTCGATGTCGTGCGCGATAATTTCAAGGCTTTCCGCCACGCGCTGCCGGACAGCTCGATCTACTATGCCGTCAAGGCCAATCCGGCGCCGGAAATCCTTCGCCTGCTCGCCAGCATGGGTTCCAATTTCGATTGCGCGTCCGTCGCCGAGATCGAAATGGCGCTCGACGCCGGTGCGACGCCTGCCCGCATCTCTTACGGCAATACCATCAAGAAGGAACGCGACATCGCCAAGGCGCATGCGCTCGGCATCAACCTCTTCGCGGTCGACAGCCACGAGGAAGTCGAGAAGACCGCCCGCGCCGCTCCCGGCGCCCGCGTGTTCTGCCGCGTGCTGACCGACGGCGAGGGCGCGGAATGGCCGCTGTCGCGCAAGTTCGGCTGCGTGCCGCAGATGGCCGTCGACGTGCTCGTCTATGCGCATCAGCTCGGGCTCACCTCTTACGGCGTCTCGTTCCATGTCGGCTCGCAGATGACGAAGGTCGATGCCTGGGATTCGGCGCTCGCCGATGCCAAGCGCGTCTTCGTGCAGCTTGCCAAGCAGGGCATCGAGCTCAAGATGGTCAATATGGGCGGCGGTTTCCCGACCAAGTACCTGCGCGACGTTCCCTCCGCCGAGGCCTATGGTCAGGCGATCTTCGGTGCGCTGCGCAAGCATTTCGGCAACCAGCTCCCGGAAACGATCATCGAGCCCGGCCGCGGCATGGTCGGCAATGCCGGCGTGATCAAGGCGGAAGTCGTCCTCGTCTCGAAGAAGTCGGACAACGACAGCCACCGCTGGGTCTTCCTCGACATCGGCAAGTTCGGCGGTCTCGCCGAGACGATGGACGAGGCGATCCGCTACCCGATCCGCACCGCGCGCGACGGCGACGAGATGGAGCCCTGCGTGCTCGCCGGCCCGACCTGCGACAGCGCCGATGTTCTTTACGAGAAGAACATGTATCCGCTGCCGCTCTCGCTGACGATCGGCGACGAGGTGCTGATCGAGGGCACGGGCGCCTACACGACCACCTATTCGGCGGTCGCCTTCAACGGCTTCGAGCCGCTCAAGGCCTATGTGATCTGACTTCGGCAGTCTCCCGCCAGCCGGCGGGAGCGCCACCCACAATGAAAATCCGATGTCCGCTTGTGGCGGCAACTTGAGTGCGGGAGGCCGGTATGGCCACTGTTCTTGATAGTGTCCGCGCGTTCTTCGCGCAATCCGCTTTCACGATCGACCGGGAGAATGCCGGCGACGTCGTTGCGCGCGAGCGCCTGCTCGACCACGCCATGGGCGAGGGCCGCCGCCGCAAGTCCTCCGAAAAGCTGCGTCAGGGCCGCATTCCTGCCGAAGGCCTGGCCCTGGTTGCCCGCGACGGCGACGGCCATGTCATCGGCACCGTGCGGCTCTGGAACATCGAGGCTGGCGTGAACGGCGACGGCGCTGCCGTCCCGGCATTGCTTCTCGGTCCGCTCGCGGTCGATCCCGAGCACGAGGGCAAGGGCATCGGTTCGGCGCTGATGCGCGCAGCGCTTACCGAGGCGCGCAATCTCGGCCACGGCGCGGTGCTGCTCGTCGGCGATGCGCCCTATTACGAGCGCTTCGGCTTCTTCGCTGAGAAGACGCGTCACCTCGTCATGCCCGGCCCGTTCGAGCGCAGCCGTTTCCTCGCGCTGGAACTGAAGGAAGGCTGGCTCGAGGGTGCCGCCGGCATTCTCGTCGCAAGCGGTCGGAAGCTCGCGCAGGCCGAGGAACGCAGGGCCGCCTGAGACGAGAGCCGTCAGCCGGGGGCCTTGCGGTAGAGCGCAAGCGAACCGGCGAGCGCCAGCATCGCCCCGCCGCAGATCCGGTCGAGCCAGAGGGCTCCGGATGTCCTGAGGACACGGACGGCCTGCGAGCCGAGCGCGGCATAGCCGAACATCACCAGGAAATCGATCGAGGCGAAGACGAGCGCAAGGACCAGATATTGCGGAACCTGCGGTTCGGCCGGGGCGATGAACTGGGGCAGGAAGGCCGAGAAGAAAAGATAGCCTTTGGGATTGGTCACTGCCACGAGGAAGCTCTTCATGAAGATGGCGCGGTGCGAGGCGGGCTCCGATTTCCCTTGGCCGCCAGGCGCGTCACTGAGGGAACCCTTCGAACGCAGCAGCATGATCCCGAGGAAGGCGAGATAGGCCGCGCCCATCCACTTGACCACCGAGAACCAGAATTCGGACGCCGCCAGGAGCGCGCCGAGGCCGAGCGCCACCGCTCCGATCAGCACGAAATCCGACAGGACGGCGCCCGCCATGCCCGGCAGGGCGCGGCGGATGCCGTAGCGCGAGCCGTTGGTGAGCGCCAGAAGCACGGTCGGCCCCGGTGTCGCGATGCCGATGAAGGCGACGAGGGCAAAGGCTGCGATGGTCAATGCGCTCATGGAACTTTCCTCCCCGGCATCTCGTCCCATGCCGCAGCCGTTCTGGCAAGGATGAAACTCAGGAATACTGCCAGCGCGATGTCATGCGCCCTCTTCAGAACGAGCCGCCGAGGCGGGCGGCGAGGCTGTTTGCCGTAAAGTCTCCGAGCTCGCTGGTTTCGCGCCGGCGCAGATGGGCGAGCTCGACGGTCAGCGCCACCTTGTCGGCGAGCGCGAACTTCGCCGTCGCGCTCCATTTGCCGGTCCGCGTCGCATAGTCGTAGAAGCTCCAGTCGCTCCAGGCCTGTTCGTAGCCGAGGCCGAGTTCCGATTTCTCGGTGATCGCCTTGGTGACCGAAAGCTTCAGCGTCCGGACATATTCGGCGACGGCATCGTCGATGTCGGATACCGTCATGTCCTGCATGAAGCCGGCGCCAAAGGTGAGACCCTTCGGCGCCCTCCATTCGAGCTCTGTCCTGAAGTAGGGCTTCGTGAGGTCCACATCGTCGCTCGAAAGGGCGACGATCCCGGCGTCGGCGAGCAGCTTGACGTTTTCTCCAAGCTGCCTGCCGAAGGCCAGCGAGCCGCGCAGCGTCTCGGCGGGAAAGCGGCCATAGGCCGCCTGGTCGCTCTTTGAAACGAGGCTCCGGCGATACTGCAGATAGGCGCCGGCCTCGCCGCCAAGCATCGGGCGGATGTGGTTTGCCGCAAGCTCCAGCCTGTCGGCCTCCGCCTCGACGCGGATGGGTGAGATCTCGCGCAGGACGAAGCGGGCATCGCCGCGGTTGATCGTGCCGTAGGTGGCGGTGATGCTGGTCTTGCCGCCGAACATCTCCGCGACGGCGCCTGCGCCGGTTTCGAAGATATAGTCGGTCTCGCGGTAGCCGATCGCCAGTCCGGGAAGCAGCGTCAGCAGGTCCCCCTTGTCCTGACGCGCGACACCCGCCTTGACCGCCAGCTGCACCGCTTTTCCGACATCGACCTGATAGCCGAGCTCGAGAGCGGTGCGATGCTCCTTGGCGAAATCGTATTGGGGCACCAGCTTCCGCGCATGTCCGGCGGAGTAGGTGAGGGTAGAGGATTCGAGGGCGAGACTGCCGCGAAGCTCGAGCTGGAATTCGTGGAATGCGCCTCCGAGAACGGTCGGATCCTGAAAAATATTCGAAGAATAACCGCTACCGATGGAATAACTATAGGTTGTATCTTCTGCCCGAAGATTGCATGCGCCGAACAGAAGAACAGCCGCGAAGCCAAGCGCCAGGAACCTCATCGCCGAACCCGAAAGTTGAAAGAGCCAAGCGGAATCCTAGACTTGAATGGTTAACATTTCTATTTAAGATTGCATCTTTGTGCAACTTATGCGAATTATTCAACCTTGGGGGGATTGTGGCCGAGCTTTGAAGGGCGATCGCTAAAGCTTTAGAGATTAGGGTTAACTGTTTGTTATATTGGCTAAACTTGGTTGAGTAATTTCTCACTAATATTACCTTTGATTGCGCACAGAGAAGTGCACAACCAAAGGAGAGAGACCATGTTGAAGACCAAGATCATCTGCATCGCATCCGTCATCGCGCTGGCCGGTGCCGGCCAGGCTTCTGCAGGAAGTATGTTCGGCGGCCACAAGCAGCCCGCACGCGGCATCTCCGTCGTCGTCGCGCCCAGCATCGACCTCGGCGGTATCCTCAGCGGCAACAAGAACAACGAGACCACCATTCTCGGAAACGTGCTGAACAACGTTCTCGGCGGCACGCTCAGCCTCCTGTCGGGCAACAACTCCGGCATCATCAAGAGCGGCGGCAAGAACAAGCGCCACTGAAGAAGGACGGCCGCAGGAAAGCCCTGCGACCGGCGGATGGCGCCCGTGCGGCGCCATCCGCATGTCCCGCCGGAGAAGTAACGGCACGATAAACCGGATTCAACTTGCCGTGAAAGCGGGGCCTGCGCGCGGTTTCCGCCGTGATTACTTCAACAATGAGCCCTAGATTGCCGGCATGTTCCGATCCGTCCTCATCCTGGCTCTCGCCCTCCATCCGCTGCTGTCTTCCCTGTCCGCCTATGCGCAGGAGGGCGGCTCTTCAGCCGCCTACAGCGAGCCGTCCCCCGCGACCCGGCTCTCCGGCCTGCTCGACCGGCTCGATGAAAACCGCGAGCTCGAAGCTTTGCGGACTGTCATCGTCGCGCAGAACGGCGCCATCGTCGCCGAAAGGGGCTACAAGGGGCACAGCCCCGCCGACCAGACCAATATCAAGTCCGCTTCGAAATCGGTCATGTCGGCCCTGGTCGGCATCGCCATTGACAAGGGACTGCTTCAGGGCGTCGACCAGCCGATCGCGCCGATCCTTCGGGCCGATCTTCCCGATGCGCCCGATCCGCGGCTTGCGCAGATCACCATCGGAAACCTTTTGACGATGCAGGCGGGCCTGCAGGGCATGTCGGGGCCGAATTACGGGCGCTGGGTTTCGAGCCGCAACTGGGTGAGGGCGGCGCTGGCCGCTCCGTTCGTGGACGATCCCGGCGGCAGCATGCTCTACTCCACCGCCTCGACGCATCTCCTCTCGGCGATCCTGACGAGGGTCAGCGGACGATCGACGCTCGCGCTTGCCCGCGAATGGCTGGAGCCCGTGGACGGCTTCCGCATCGGCGCCTGGGACCGCGATCCGCAGGGCATCTATCTCGGCGGAAACCAGATGGCGATGAGCGCGCGTTCGCTTCTCGCCTTCGGCGAGCTCTACCGCAACGGCGGCAAGGCGCCGGACGGGGAGCAGGTGGTGTCGCCGCAATGGATTGCGCAATCATGGATGTCGCGCACCAATTCGCGCTATTCCGGCGATGGCTACGGTTACGGCTGGTTCGAGCGCAATATCGAGGGAAGCGTCGTCCACTTCGCCTGGGGTTATGGCGGCCAGATGCTCTATATCGTGCCGGATATCGGCCTGACCGTCGTCATGACTTCCGACGAGGACAATCCCTCGGCGCGCAACGGCTATCGCGACGCGTTGCACGGCGTCCTTGCAACGATCATACGGACGGCGAAATCGGTCTGAGCCGACGGACCGTCAAATCACCAATTCGGTAAAATCTTAGCGAACGGTCCAAGCAAACCGAAAGCGCGCTGTTGTATAAGGCTTCCCGCATCTATTGCGGAGGGCGAGATGATACTGGACTTGCGGACGATCTATGTCGTTTCCGCCATGACATGCCTTATCCTGGGCATGATCCAGCTCGCCGCCTATTCCACCGGCCGTTTCGAACGCTGGCCCCTCTGGTGGGGCATGAGCAATATCCTGATCGGCATCGGCTCGTTCTGCATCGGCTTGCGGGACATCGCGCCGGACGTGGTCTCCGTCGATATCGGCAATGTGGTACAGCTCGCCGGCTATATCCTGATGGTTGCGGCCATGCGCGTCTTCGCCGGCCGGCGCGTGGATATGCGCATCTGCCTTCTTGCGATGCTCCTCGCGAGCGTGCCAATTCTTTTCATGAGTTCCCCGCTGGCCTCGCTCGGACGCATTGCCTTCGGTTCGGCGCTCTGCTGCGCCTGCGATCTCGTGATAATGCGGGAAGGCCTGCGGCTCGCCCGCCGCGAGAAACTCTATTCCGCCTGGTTCCTCGTTGCCCTCTATGTGCCTACGTCGCTGATCTTCGCCGTTCGCGGCCTTCTTGCCGCCACCGGCCATCTCGGCGCGCCGCAACTCTTCAGCGGCGGCAACAACGGCGCCCATGTCTGGCTGGCCATGATGGCGGTCGTCTTCATCACGCTGCGCAGCGTGGTGATCGTGCTATTGGCCGCCGAACGCAGCCAGCGCAAGCTTAGCGAGCTTGCTCACCACGATCCGCTGACAGGCGCGCTGAACCGCAGCGGCCTTGCCAAATCCTTCGCTGCCGCCGGAAACGGGCCGCTGTCGCTGCTGATCGTCGACATCGACCATTTCAAGGCGCTGAACGATACGCACGGTCATGCGGCAGGCGACGATATGCTGCGCCTCTTCGCCTCGATCGCCGGAGGGCAGCTGCGTACCGGCGATCTCTTGGCCCGTCAGGGCGGCGACGAGTTCGTCGTTGTCCTGAAGGATGCATCGGTCGAGGATGCCGTCAGGATCGCTGAACGTATCCGCGAGGCCTTCACGCGCGCCGCCACCGACATGCAGGGTCTTTCCGTCTTCCCGACGCTCAGCATCGGCGTCGCGCGGCGTGCGGCGATGGCGGCCGACCTGGAGAGTCTGCTGCAGAAGGCCGACGAAGCGCTCTATCGCTCCAAGCGCGAGGGACGCAACAGGGTCGAAACCTTCGACGAGGGGCGCCGGGCGGCGTGAGATGCGGGGATGAAAATCAACCGCCGGGCGGAAATTCCGCTGGGATTTCAATAGGCCGATCGTAAGATCGCGAATTTTTTTCCCCGCTTCCCGGCGCACGTCTATCCTGTTGTCGTCATCGGACAGGGAGCCGGGTCGCGAACCGGTTTTCGATCCCCCCGGGTCGTCCGGCGTTCGGTGATGGTTGCAGAAGGCCGGTCAGGCGCCGTCAGGGCAAATGACCGCCGAAAATGTCGGAAACGGGAACTGGCACTTCCCGAAAACGGCTGAAACGGAAGGCCGGAAGCGATCGGGCAGGCGGAAAGCCTGACATCGATACCCACGATACCCCAGCCGCCTGCCCCTCCCATTCCGGGCAAGCCGTCGCGGAGAAGTTCTCCGGCGCGGGTTTTCGTGCTGCCGGCAGGCAGCACGGCTTTCTTCACCTTCAGGCCGAAATGTCGATCACGCCGCAGTCGCCGGCTTGCGTGGCGAAGGCAAGCAGCTTGCCGCTTTTGCTCCAGGCCATCGAGGTGACCGCGCCCTTGCCGGGGCGCCTGAGGAGCACTTCCTTGGCGTCGGCGAAGCGGACGGCGAGCACCATTCCGTCGGAATAACCGACCGCCACGACCTCTTCCACCGGGTGGCAGGCGACCGCCGTCACCATCACGTCGCCGCGCGTGCCGAGTTCCAGCGGCGCCTTGCCCATCGGCCCGTCCTTGGACGAGAAGGGCCAGACGATCGCCGCCGGCGCGCCGGAGGAGGCGAGCCACTTGCCCTTTGCCGACCAGGACAGCGACTTCACCTTGGCCGGATAGCCGGTCATGCGCATGTGGCGCGTCTCTGCACCGGGTTTGACGTCGAGCTTCCAGCCGTGAAGCGCATTCTCCTGCATGCTGGTCACCAGGAAACGGCCATCGGGGGAGAAGGTGACGCCGGTATGGGCGCCCTTCCATTCGTAATCGACCGGCTGCCCGGCCATCGCGACCCAATGCATGGAGACGCCGTTGTAGCGTGCCACCGCGATGCGCAGTCCCTTCGGGGCGAAGGCGATGCCCTCGACCGTGCGGGTCTCGGGAAATTCCCTGATCGTGCCGTCGGCGAGCCGGACTCGGCTCGTCCGCCCTTCGGCGAAGGCGACGGCGCCCTGCGGGCCGGGTGCGACGACCGAGATCCACTTGCGCGGAATTTCCGCGACCGTCGTCGCCGCTCCGTCTGCGCCGACCCGCAAGACCTTGCCGTCCTCGCCGCCGGTGACCAGCGTGTCGCTGGCCTCGTCGCGCACGCAGGCAAGCAGGCCGTCATGGGCCTCCGTCACCTTGTGGCCATGGTCCAGCCGGTGGATTTCTCCGGAGGCGGCGGCAAAAAAAGGTATGTCGCCGAGGAAGGCGGCCGCGACGACGTGGCCGTCGATATCAAGAGGCGCGACAGTCGGCATCAGTTCCCGTCTTTCCTTCGCATGGCGTCGTCCGAAAACCGCTTCACACTTTTCGGCGTCATGCCTTGACTGCCTCGCAGGCCTTGAAGGTGCGTTCGATCTTTTCGCGGTCGAGATCGCGGCCGATGAAGACGAGGCGGCTTTCGCGCTTCTCCCCGTCCTTCCAGGCCCGCTGGTGGTCGCCCTCGACGATCATGTGGACGCCCTGGACGACATAACGCTCGTCGTCGCCGGCGAAAGCGATGATGCCCTTGAGGCGCAGGATGTTCGGCCCGTCCGTCTGGGTGATCTTCTGGATCCAGGGGAAGAAGCGGTCCGGGTTCATCTCGCCGCCGCGCAGCGAAATCGACTGCACCGTCACGTCATGGATCGGCGATGGGCCGTGGTCATGGTGGTGATGCCCGTGATCATGATCGTGGTGATGATGATCGTGGTCATGCGCATGGTGGTGGTCATGGTCGTGATGATGGTGGTCGTGGTCGCAATCGGGACCGCAGACATGGTCCGGATGATCGTGATCGAGGAAGTGCGGATCGTTTTCCAGCGCACGTTCGAGGTTGAAGGCGCCCTGGTCGAGAACCTTCGCCAGATCGATATCCGAGCGGGTGGTGCGATAGATGCGGGCCGACGGATTGATGACGCGGACGGTCGCCTCGACCTTCGCGAGCTCTTCCGGGGTGACGAGGTCGGTCTTGTTGAGGAGGACGACGTCCGCGAAGGCGATCTGGTCTTCCGCCTCGCGCGAATCCTTCAGGCGCAGCGGCAGATGCTTGGCATCGACGAGGGCCACCACCGCATCGAGCTCGGTCTTGGCGCGCACGTCGTCGTCCATGAAGAAGGTCTGCGCGACCGGAACAGGATCGGCAAGGCCCGTCGTCTCGACGATGATGGCGTCGAAGCGGCCGGGACGGCGCATCAGGCCTTCGACCACGCGGATCAGGTCGCCGCGCACCGTGCAGCAGATGCAGCCGTTGTTCATCTCGTAGATCTCCTCGTCGGATTCGACGATGAGGTCGTTGTCGATGCCGATTTCGCCGAATTCGTTGACGATGACCGCGTATTTCTTGCCGTGGTTGTCGGTGAGGATACGGTTGAGCAGCGTCGTCTTGCCGGCGCCGAGATAGCCGGTGAGAACGGTAACGGGAATGGGCTTCTGCGTGGCTGTTTCAGTCATGGGAACCTCGGGGGTCTGGCGGCGATGCCGCGACTGTCGAATGGATCGACCTCATATAGGAGATGACTACGGCAAGAGCAAACCGTCTCGGCCGGAATCGGCCCGGCTATCGAAGCTCCCGGATGTCGAAGGCATGCACGTCGGCAAGCAGCTCGATGATGCCGCGGACGGCGTGGGTAATGAGGCGTTCGCCCTTTTGCGCCGTGGCGGCGGCGGCGTTTCCGGCGACGCCTTTCGGGTTGAGGTCGGACATCTTCCATCCGAAGGCGTGCGGCCCGTATGCGCCGAGATGGATGAAGCGGCGCGCGAAATCCGCCTGCCTGGAGGAGAAGTCCTCCGCCTTGGCCATGTCGACCTTTTCGGGATGAAGCGCCAGCATCACGGAGGTTTCGATATCGCCGCCATGGATGTCGATCGCCTTGCGTTGCGGGCTTATCCAGCCTTCCGGCTGGCCGAAACGGGTCCAGCTCGTCGCGACCGCCAGCATGCCGTGCCGGATACGCGCCTCCGTCGCCACGATGGTCATCAGCGGCGAATTGCCGCCATGGGCGTTCAGCATGACGAATTTGCGGATGCCCTGGCGGGAGAGATCGCCGGCGATGCCGAGCCAGCGTTCGACAGCTTCGGAATAAGAGAGCGACCGGGTGCCCGCAACATCGAGGTGTTCCGGCGAATAACCGACGGGCTCGGCGGGAAGAAAGGTTGCCGGAAGATCGGCGGGCAGGGCGGGTATCAATCTTTCGACGAGACCTTCGGCGATCAGCGTATCGGTATCGAGCGGAAGGTGGGGGCCGTGACCCTCATGCGCTCCGAGCGGCAGGACGGCGATCCAGTGCTTGCGGCTGCCGATTCCGGCTGCCGGGTCGTTGTCTTTCCAGCGCGGCTTCGGATGCGCCATCCTGTCTGTCTCTCGATCATGTCTTGCGGCGGGCGGGCAGGTTGAGTCATACAGGTGAAGCGCGCCGATGCAAGTCTTGCGGAGTGAGCAGTCACCCGATGAAGGCAGGGGTACGATGGGCAAGAAAGACAAGGACGGCAAGAAGCGGAAATCCGGCAAGAAGAAGATCCGCGACGATGCGGCCGCCGCAGGCGTTGCGGCGGCGATCGTGCAGGCTGCGCGCTCCATGCGCACGGTGCTGTCGCGCAATCTTCTCGAGACTGGGCTCTATGCGGGTCAGGACGGCGTGATCCTCGCGCTTGCGGAAAACGGCGGAATGACCGCTGGCGGCCTTGCGGCCAAGCTCGGCGTCAAGGCGCCCACCATGACGCGCACGATCGGCAGGCTCGAAGCGCAAGGCTTCGTGGAGCGCAGGACCGACAACGGCGACGGGCGGCTGACCGTGGTGCACCTGACGGAGGCCGGCCAGGGATCGCTCCAGCTGATCGAAGAGGCGGGACGCATCAGCGAAAACGCGGCGCTGGACGGCTTCAGCGACAAGGAGGTGCGCACGCTCGTGAAGCTGCTGAGGGCAATCGACGACAACCTTCACCGCAGCATGCCGGACAAGCGCCAGAAGCTTGAAAAGACAGTTGATGAAGAGGTTTAAAACAGTTTAAATAAACTGTTTAAGGGCATTGCCGAACGGGCGTGGTCCTTTGGGGAGGGGACGTGGCGCAAAAGATCAAGCTTTCGACCATCGCGGAAACGTTGGGGGTTTCTACGGCGACGGTTTCGCTCGCACTCAGGGACAGCCCGCTGGTGGCGGCGGCGACGCGAGACCGCATCAAGGAACAGGCGCGCGCGCTCGGCTATATCTACAACCGCCGCGCCGCGAGCCTCAGGACGTCGCGTTCGGGAATCATCGGGGTCGTCGTGCACGACATCATGAATCCCTTCTATGCGGAAATCCTGAAGGCGATCGAAAGCGAACTCGACCGCGACCGGCAGACCTTCATCCTTTCGAACCACTACGATTCGGTCGAGAAGCAGCGCAATTTCGTCGAGACGCTGCTGCAGCTCGGCGGCGACGGGGTGATCATGTCGCCGGCGATCGGCACGCCGCCCGAAGACATCCAGCTCGCCGAGGACAACGGCATGCCGGCGATCCTGATCGCGCGCTCGATCGAGGGGCTCGACGTCCCGATCTTCCGCGGCGACGATTCCTACGGCATCTCGCTTGCGACCAACCATCTGATCGGCCTCGGGCACCGGGTGATCGCCATGGTCGGGGGCACGGACCAGACGTCGACCGGGCGGGACCGCTACCAGGGCTATGTCAATGCGCTGCGCAAGGCCAATATCGATGTCGATCCGGCATTGCGCATTCCCGGGCCCCGCTCCAAGCAGGGCGGCTTCGAGGCGGCGGTGAATTTCCTGTCGCTGCCGCAAAATCCCACCGCGGCGGTGTGCTGGAACGATCTGGTGGCGATCGGCCTGATGAACGGCATCGCCCGGGCCGGGCTGGTGCCGGGGCGCGACGTATCCGTCACGGGCTATGACGACCTGGAGGAGGCGTCGATCGCGACGCCGGCGTTGACGACCGTCTGGAACGGCCAGTCCGAGGTCGGGCGCAGCGCTGCCCGCGCGCTGCTGGACAAGCTTTCCGGCAGCCACGAACCGGACGGGATCCACCTCATCAAGCCCGAGATGCGCATCCGCCAATCGACCGGGCCGCTGAATCGTTAAGCCGTTCTTCCGCGGCGCCGATTTCAGGCTGGTTCGGCGTCGGGGAAACGCATCGTTAACCCTATGGCAAGCTTGACGGCGCATCCTGACCTCTTGATTCCTTCTTCTTCGAAAGAGTTATCCCATGAAGGTCCTGGTCGTCGCCATCGTCTCCGGCATTGCAGCGCTTGGCTTATGGTCTATGACGCAGGGCTCCGGCGGCGCCGTGGACCCGATCGCCACGGGTTCGATCGCCACGGTGCCAAAAGCCGGAGAGAAGATCTATTCCATCTCGAACGTCGCGCAGGATACGGCCTGTCTCGCCGAACGGGGAGAAAAGCTCTCGACCCGCAGCCTCCGCTTCAGCGCCGGGCAGGATTGCGACCGGGTCTGGCCCGGCCTTTCGCGGGCGAAGACCTGGACGGAAAACGGCGACGGGACGGTCATTCTCGCCAATTCCAGCGGCGAGGCGATCATAACGATCGCCGAGAGCGACGGGCTTGCCTATGAGGCGCTGGAGCCGGCCAACGCGCTTCTGACGATGACGGCCGCCGACTGAGGCAAACCGGCCATATGCAATCGCCCTCCCGACCGGGAGGTCAGAGAGCCGCCTGCTGGTCGGCCGTCCGCCGCTTCTGCGCCGCATAGGCGCGCACGGCATCGCCGAAAGCCTTGAAGAGCCTGCTGGACGCGTCGTCCGAGCCGACCCAGTATTCCGGGTGCCACTGCACGCCGACGGCGAAGGCCTTCGCGCCGATCACCGAGACCGCCTCTATCGTGCCGTCCTCGGCGAGCGCTTCGACAGCGAGCTTCGGAGCGGCCTTCGATATCGCCTGGCGATGGAGCGAATTGACCTTGACCTCACCCGCGCCCAGAACGGATGCGAGGCAGCTGCCTTCCTTCACGATGACGTTCTGGCGGATCCCATAGGCGACGTCGAGCTCAGGCACGTCGGGCTTGCGGTGGTCCCATATCCCGGGCATCTCCTGGATTTCGCTCGCAAGCGTGCCGCCGAGCGCGACGTTCAGTTCCTGGATGCCGCGGCAGATGGCAAGCAGCGGAATGCCGCGCTCCAGCGCCCGCCGGATCAGCGGCAGGCTGGTGGCATCGCGCGCGGGATCGAACGGGCCGTCCGTATCGTCGGCCTCCTGCCCATAGAGAGAGGGGTGGACATTGGTCCGCGAGCCGCTGACCAGCAAGCCGTCCACGCGGTCGAGGATGGCGTCGAAGTCGTTGCCGCTTTCGAGCGCCGGCACCAGAAGCGCCATGACGTCGGCTCCCTTGACGGCAGCGCGGACATACTGGTTGGGGGTTGCCTGCCATACATTGCCTTCAATTTCCCGGATATCGGCCGGAATGGCGACGACAGGTGTCGACATGGAGGTACTCCAAAAGCAAATCTATACATGGCTTTGCAGCCAAACGCGGAAGCAGTCAATTGCAAATTTCGGGATCGCCGGTGCGTTTGCGAAAAAAGCCGGGTTCATCCCTGTAAGATGGCGTGACAGTCAGAATTAGCTACCAGGTCATGATTTTTTGTTAACCAAAGCGTATAAAAGCACACGAACGCCCATTAAATTCCATTGGTTTTCAGAATCTGAAGAATTGGCGCCGGCGTTTAGAAAGTGGAAACTCCCGCCTATGTCAGGTTGTATCGGGGGCTATTCTTTGCTGCGGCTCGCAAGAAACGGTTGAAAACATGTGGAGAATGCTATTTGCCACATGGCGAGGGTACAGGAAATGCCTTCTGGCGGGTAATTCCGCGAAATCATTCATTAAATTTTGGCCGGTAACCCTCTGCTGTCATTGGGAGCACCGAATCCATGAAGGATAGGGGTCAAAGCACGCTGCCGACGGACGTATATCTGTCCTTCGTCAGTTCGCTTTACGGAAATCGCCAGACCCTTTTCATCGGCATGATCTCTCATGTCGTGACCTGCCTGTTCGTCTACGCCAGAACCGGGCACCTGTTCTATCTCTGCGTCGCCATAGCCCTGTTTCTCATATGGGGCCTGCGCGCCTATGGCATGATAAGGTTCGACCGTGCCGATCACGCCGATCTTGACATGGACGGCGTGCGTTACTGGGAGAACTGGTACAATGTCGGTGCGGTGACGGTCACCTTCATATTGGGTGCTGCCTGCTGCTACAGCCTGCTCGTGTCGCGTGACCCCTTTGCAGTAATCGCCTGCATATCCGTAACGCTTGGAACGATGGTGTCGGTCGTCGGCCGCAACTACGGTTCGCGCCGCACGGTGGATTATCTGACGCTTACGGCATGTATTCCGCTCGCCATCGGATTTCTTGGGTTGCGGGATGCCTATATGGCGCTCTTGGCGGTGCTGACGCTGCCGCTGCTTTTGACGACGCGCAAGATGGCGCATGGCGTGCGCGAATTCCTCTACCGCAACGTCATGGATGCAAAGGCAATCACGACGATTGCCAATCGCTTCGATATGGCCCTGAACACGATGCCGCACGGCCTGTTCATGATCGACGCCGATCGCCGGATCCTCGTCGTCAACAAGCGTGCCTGCGAACTGCTTCATCTGGATAACCAGGCGAGGCTGAAGGATTGCCACCTCGATGTCGTTCTGCGCTTCGGCGTTCGCAACACCTTCCTGAATGGCGAGCAAAGCAAGACCGTGCTGCGGCAACTGGACGAACTGCTGAAGGGGGAGCGTTCGCGCGCACTCGTGCAGGTCCGGGACGACCTTTACCTCGAATTCAGCGCCAGCCTGCACAGCAACGGCAATGCGGTTCTCATATTCGAGGATGTCACGGCGCGCGTCCGCGCGGAAAACAAGATCCTTCACATGGTCCGGTTCGACGGTCTGACCGGCTTGCCGAACCGAAGCTATTTCAGCGAACTCGTGCAAGAGGCGCTGGCCGGCAGCAAGAAGCCGGGCGCCGTGGGTTTCATGGTTCTCGACGTCGACGACTTCAAGGACGTCAACGACATGAACGGCCATGTCGCTGGCGACCGGTTGCTCTGCGTCATCGCCGAACGTATCCGCAAACTCGCCGGCGACAATGTCATCGCGGCCCATCTGATGGGCGACGAATTCATTCTGTTCTTTTCAGGCGAGGCCGACAGGCGCGGTGTCGAGGATCGCATGCGGCGCCTTCACGAGCGCATGCGCGGGGTCTATGAATTTGAGGGCATGAGCTTCCGCGTGTCATTGAGCGCCGGTTGCGTGCTCGTCCAGAATGACGCGTTCCGCCTGGAGGAAATGCAGATAAAGGCGGATCTTGCCCTGTTCGAAGCGAAATCGCGCAGCAAGGGCGGCTTCACCGTCTTCGAGGAGGAGATGGACGCGCGCTATGTGGATCGGCAGAAGCTCAAATCCGATCTGAGGGAGGCCGTGGCTTCAGGCGCGCTCTCGGTCGCCTATCAGCCGATGTTCGTGCCCGACGGAGCGCGGATCGAGTGCTGCGAGGCACTTGCGCGCTGGACGCACCCGGAGCGCGGGCCGGTGGCTCCGAACGTCTTCATCCAGATCGCGGAGGAAATGGGTATCGTTTCCGAGATCACGCGCTTCGTCATCAATCGCGCTTGTGCGGATTGCGCGAGCTGGCCCGGCAAGATAGGCGTATCCGTGAACCTCTCCATTCAGGATCTCCGCAATTCGAGCATCGTCGACGTCGTTTCGCAGGCGCTGGATGCCGTCGGTCTGGAGCCGTCGCGGCTGCATCTCGAAATCACCGAAAGTTGTCTGATGGAGGAGCCGGTCAAGGTGCAGGCGGTTCTTCAGGAATTGCGCGCCCGCGGCATCACCATCGCGATCGACGATTTCGGTACGGGATATTCCAGCCTCAGCTATCTCGATGCGCTGCCGCTCGACGTGATCAAGATCGACCGCTCCTTCGTGCGCAATATCGGAGAGGATTCCCGCCGGTTCAAGCTGTTGCGGGGCATGGTCAACCTCTCGCGCGAGCTTGGTCTGAGGATCGTGGTCGAAGGGGTCGAGACCCGGGATCAGCTCTCCCTGCTCAACAAGTATCGCTGCGCCGATCTCATTCAGGGATATGTCTTCGCCGCGCCGATGTCCGCGCCTTCGCTCGTGGACCTCACCGAAAGGCTCGCCAAGAAGGCCGGCGATTCTCGAAAGCGCGGCCGCCGCGTCGCGTAACATTCCGGCGCAGTTCTTCTCTTCCCGTCATTCCGGTCGTATCGACCTGGCACGGCCGCTCCCTCGTAAACGGCCGCTTATGAGGCATTTGCAACGCAGTATGCTGCCACCCACAGCGCGTTAAGGTTAATAAATGGTAATTAGCACAAAAGGGGCGAAATGTTGGATGCTGCGCGGCTTCAAGTACCGTCATCAGGGGTTCGTGGGGTATGGTCAGCGCACAGTCGGATCAGAACAGATTTTCGGACAGGCTTCTGAAGCTTTTGGATCGCGTCGAATATCGGCGCGTGGAAACGGGCGAGGATATGGAGGAGGTGGCCCGTATCCGGTTCAAGGCCTACCAGATGGCGGATATTCTGCCGCTCAAGGGTTCGACGCTGATCGACGACATCGATTTCGACAGCCACGCCTATGTCTTCGGCATCTACTATGAGGAACGTCTGATCAGCACGGTGCGGCTGCACCATGTTACGCCCGAGCATAGGGTCAGCTCGTCCGGGTCGGTGTTCGGAAAGGAAATCGATGCTTTTCTGGATGCCGGGATGACACTGATCGATCCGGTCCGGCTTGCAGCCGATCCCGAAGTCTTGAGCGAAATGCCGGCAATTCCTTATCTGACGCTCAGGATTGCGACCATGGCGAACGATTACTTCGATGCGGATCGCTGCCTTCAGCTCGTAAAGCCGCAGCACGCAGCCTTCTACAAACGGGTCTTCGAGGCCGATACGGTGGTCGGTCCGCAAAAAAGCCCCGGCGGATACAAGATCGATCTTACGCTCTTGGCGACGCAGGTCCGCGAGCTGAGACCCCGCCTCTACGAGCGCTTTCCCTTCTTCAAATCCGAACCTTTCGAGCGGCGCATGATGTTTTCGCGCGGCAGCGACATGCCGGTGAGCCCGCTGACCATCCGGCCCACGGCGCGGCTTGTGCAGCACAAGGGAGAGCGCGTGCGGCTGGGGGAGCGCTGGCAGGACCGTTGACACCGGTTCCCGGAAAACGGGAGGCGGCCGAATTATTTCGTTTTTAAATCGATATATGTCGCTCCGGCGCTCTTCCCCTCCCGTTGCGCTTTCGCGGAGCTTTGTGTAAGGCCTCTGGAAGTACGCTCGTACTTCGAGGGAATCGCGGAGCGACCGCTTGAGTTGCTGCGGACACCGGGACGGCGTCGGCGGCAGCTTGCATGAAGGGAGACTTTGATCATGGCTGAACATCATAACGGACCGGTCGAAACGGGCGCTTCGATGGACTATGCCGAGCATGAGAAGACCTACAACTTCTTTCTCGGCGCCGCAAAATACGGCACGATGTTCTGCGTGACCCTGCTCATCGCCATGGCAGCCGGTTTCTTCACCAGCGCCGGTTTCTTCTCGGCGGTCGTCCTGTTCATCATTCTCAACGTCCTGGGTTTCTTCTTCCTTCGTTGATCCGATCCGCCGTCGTCAGCGGCAGACGTCGCGCAGGCGCGGCGCATGACAATTCACGCCAAACTCGGGGAGGAGTGGTGAGTGAGTGATTCCGTGTTTGTCGCCAGGGAGTCCGATCCCGGCGAAGGGCGTGTCGCCGCATCGGCGGATAGCGTGAAAAAGCTGAAATCGTTGGGTCTCGATGTCATTGTCGAGGCCGGGGCGGGGATAGCGTCGCGCATTCCGGATGGGGAATACGAGAAGGCGGGTGCGCGGATCGGGACGGCGGCAGATGCGAAGGCTGCCGATGTCGTCTTGAAGGTCCGCCGCCCGACGGCGAAGGAGATCAAGGGCTACAAGTCCGGGGCGATCGTCGTCGCCGTCATGGACCCCTACGGCAACGAGGCGGCGATCGCCGAAATGGCGAAGGCGCGGCTGACGACGTTCGCCATGGAGCTGATGCCGCGCATCACCCGCGCGCAGTCGATGGACGTGCTCTCCAGCCAGGCCAATCTTGCCGGCTACCAGGCGGTGATCGATGCGGCAGCGGAGTTCGACCGTGCCATACCGATGATGATGACGGCGGCCGGCACCGTTCCCGCCGCCAAGGTTTTCGTCATGGGGGCGGGCGTCGCCGGCCTGCAGGCGATCGCCACCGCAAGGCGCCTCGGCGCCGTCGTCTCGGCCACCGACGTGCGGCCCGCGGCCAAGGAGCAGGTGGCCTCGCTGGGCGCCAAGTTCATCGCCGTCGAGGACGAGGAGTTCAAGGCGGCCGAAACGGCCGGCGGCTATGCCAAGGAGATGTCGAAGGACTATCAGGCCAAGCAGGCCGCGCTTGTCGCCGAGCATATCGCCAAGCAGGACATCGTCATCACCACGGCGCTGATCCCAGGCCGGCCGGCGCCGCGGCTCGTCACGCGGGCGATGCTGACGGCCATGAAGCCCGGCTCGATCGCCGTCGATCTCGCGGTGGAGCGCGGCGGCAATGTCGAGGGCGCCGAGCCCGGCAAGATCGTCGACGTCGAGGGCGTCCGGGTCATCGGCCATCTCAACGTGCCGGGGCGCGTCGCCGCGTCGGCGTCCTCCCTCTATGCGAAGAACCTCGTCACCTTCCTGGAAACCATGGTGGACAAGGAGACGAAACGGATCGTGCTCAATCTTGAGGACGAACTCGTCAAGGCGACGATGCTCACCCATGGCGGCGAGGTCGTCCACCCCAATTTCGGAGCCGTTAGCAAGGGGGATGCGTGATGGCCAATGACCTTCTGGACAGGGCGCTCGCCGACCTCGACCGCGCGGTCGAAGCGGTAAGGGCGGCTGCCGAATATGTGCCCGACGCCGCGGGGGCGGCGGCGCACGGGCTTTCCGGCGGCGCCATCGATCCCTTCGTCTTCCGCCTGGCGATCTTCGTGCTGTCGATCTTCGTCGGCTACTATGTCGTCTGGTCGGTGACGCCGGCGCTGCACACGCCTCTGATGGCGGTGACGAACGCGATCTCCTCGGTGATCGTCGTCGGCGCGCTGCTGGCCGTCGGCATCTCGCTTTCGGGCGTCGCCACCGGCTTCGGCTTCATCGCTCTGATCCTTGCCTCCGTCAACATCTTCGGCGGCTTCCTTGTCACCCAGCGCATGCTGGCGATGTACAAGAAGAAAGAGAAGTGAGGCCGCACCGATGAGCGCAAATATCGCTGCCTTCCTCTATCTCGTCTCCGGCGTGCTGTTCATCCTGGCGCTGCGCGGGCTTTCGCACCCCACCACCAGCCGGCGCGGCAACATGCTCGGCATGACCGGTATGGGCATTGCCATCGTCACGACGCTGCTGCTTGCCACGCCCTCCTTCGGCGGGCTCGTTCTGATCGTGCTCGGCCTCGCCATCGGCGGGGGCGCGGGCGCCTATATCGCCCGCTCGATCCCGATGACCTCGATGCCGCAGCTCGTCGCCGGCTTCCACTCGCTGGTTGGCCTTGCGGCCGTGCTCGTCGCCGCCGCGGCCCTCTATTCCCCGCTGTCCTTCGGCATCGGCGATGTCGGCTCGATCCACGGCCAGGCGCTGGTGGAGATGGGGCTCGGGGTGGCGATCGGCGCGATCACCTTCACCGGCTCGATCATCGCCTTCCTGAAGCTCGACGGGCGCATGTCCGGCAAGCCGATCCTGCTGCCCTTCCGCCACGTCATCAATGCCGTGCTGCTGCTCGCGATCGTCTTCTTCCTGGTCGGGCTCGCGGCAAGCGAGAGCCATGTCGATTTCTGGATGATCGTCATCCTGTCGCTGGCATTGGGCGTTCTTCTCATCGTGCCGATCGGCGGCGCGGACATGCCGGTCGTCGTGTCGATGCTGAACTCCTATTCCGGCTGGGCTGCCGCCGGTATCGGCTTCACGCTCGGCAATCTGGCGCTGATCATCACCGGCGCGCTGGTCGGCTCCTCGGGCGCGATCCTCTCCTACATCATGTGCAAGGGGATGAACCGTTCCTTCATTTCGGTCATCCTCGGCGGCTTCGGCGGCGAGGCAGCGGTGGCGACCGACGACGGCGTGAGCCGCACGGTCAAGCAAGGTTCCGCGGACGATGCCGCCTTCCTGATGGCGAACGCCTCCAAGGTCATCATCGTTCCGGGCTACGGCATGGCGGTGGCCCAGGCCCAGCATGCGCTGCGCGAGCTTGCCGACAAGCTGAAGGAGCAGGGCGTCGAGGTCAAATATGCGATCCACCCGGTCGCGGGCCGCATGCCCGGCCACATGAACGTGCTGCTCGCCGAAGCCAATGTCCCCTATGACGAGGTCTTCGAACTGGAGGACGTCAATTCGGAATTCGCCCAGGCCGACGTCGCCTATGTCATCGGCGCCAACGATGTCACCAATCCGGCGGCGCGCGACGACAAGTCCTCACCGATCTACGGCATGCCGATCCTCGACGTCGACAAGGCCAAGACCTGCCTCTTCGTCAAGCGCTCGCTCGGCTCCGGCTATGCCGGCATCGACAACACCTTGTTCTACAAGGACGGCACGATGATGCTGCTCGGCGACGCCAAGAAGATGACCGAGGACATCGTCAAGGCGATGAACCACTGAGGGAGATCACCAGAGGGGCGGGAAACCGCTCCTCTTTCCCTTCGAGTGCTGCTGGTTTCAATTCCCCGTCGATGATATACATATAATCATTGTAGATCATCGCATGTCGGAGGTTCCCGTGCAGGTTTCGAAGTGGGGCAACAGTCTTGCCGTTAGATTGCCCGCCGCCGTGGTCGAGGCTCTGGAATTGAGAGAAGGCGACGAGATCGAGATCACGATCGCCGATCAGCGAGACCTTCGGGTTTCCCGCAGGCCCGGACGCGACGAGTTTCTGAAAAGGCTGCGAAAGTTTCGGGGGCGGCTTCCGGCGGATTTCATATTCGATCGGGACGAGGCGAATGCCAGGTAGTTTCATCGATACCAACGTGATCGTCTATCTGGCGTCCGCTGACGCCGAAAAGGCGGATCGGGCCGAAAAAGCGATCTCGGAAGGCGGGGCCATCAGCGTCCAGGTATTGAACGAGTTCGTCAATGTCGCCCGACGCAAAATGAAACTGTCATGGAACGACATCCATGAATTTCTTTCCTATCTGCGGGAGCTTCTGGACGCCAGGCCGGTGACGGTTGCGGTCCATGAAAACGGGCTTCGGCTTGCCGAGCGCTATTCTCTCTCGACCTACGATGCGATGATCGTGTCGGCAGCCATCGAGAGCAACTGCGACGTTCTTCTGTCCGAGGACCTTCAGGATGGTCTTCTTATCGAGAACCGCTTGCGCGTGGTCAATCCATTCCGGAAAGACTGAATGCCGGCGCCGTTTACGCCGAACCGCCGCCGCGGGTGCGGGCCAGGCCGTCCTTTGCCGGCTGGTATTTCGGGTCGAGCCTCAGGGCCTGGGAGTAGGAGCGTGCCGCCTTGGCCTTGTCGCCGCGGCGCTCGTAGATCAGCGCCTGGTTCGCCCAGGATTCGGCGATCTTGTCGTTCAGGTTGATGGCGGTGTTGAAGTCGGCGAAGGCGTTGTCGTCGTCCCCTTGCGCGGCATAGGAGATGCCGCGGCCGTTATAGGGCTCGGCGGAGCTGGAAGACAGCGAGATGGCCTTGGAGAAGTCCTCGATCGCCTGTCCGTGCTGTCCGCGTCTCTGGTAGATCAGGCCGCGGTTGTGATAGGCGCGCGGATCGGTCGTATCGAGCTCGATCGCCCTGTTGAAATCGTTGAACGCCTCGTCGACGCGGCCGGCCTGGCGATAGAGATTGCCGCGGCCGATATAGGCGACGTCGTAGCTCGGGTTGAGCTGAAGCGCCATGTTGTAGTCGGAGGCGGCCTCCGCCTGATTGCCGAGGTTGCGCTGCACGAGCGCGCGATTCGCATAGGCCTGATAGAAGCGCGGATTGAGCGAGATCGCCTGGTTGAAGTCTTCGAGCGCCTTGCGGAAATCGCCGGCGCGGCCATAGGCGGAGCCGCGCACGTTGTAGCCTTCCGGATCGCGGGGATTGGCGGCGATGACGCTGGAGAGCGAGGCGATGTTCTGCTGCGAGCCCTGCGCGGTCTCGACCCGCATCAGATCCGAGGTCGGCGAAGTGCTCTGGCAGCCGGCAAGCAGAACGGCAAGCGAGCCTGCGATCAGCGCCGTTGCGAAAGGCCTGCAGGGCAGAGGCCTGATTGTCGCGGGACGCGGATCGGAGGAAGAAGACCCGGAAATGGCTGCCATGTTCAAGTATAATCCCTCAAAGCTGCGTCATCACGTCCGACAACGATACTGCAATCCTGGGCGATGGAATCAGGATTGCCTGCAAGACTGCTGCATAATCCTTAAACCGAGATTGATTTAAGGCTAAAATACGCAACAGCTCAAAAATTATACGATCTCGCGCGGTCCGGCTCGTTCAGGCTCCGTGGGAGTTGCGAGCATCAGACCCGAGCCGGCACCGGATTGCGGACCCGGCATGCGCCATATCAAAAAGGGCGGCGGCGAAAACATCGCCCCGCCCGACTTGTCATTGGAAAACGTCGAGAAGACGACGGATCAGCGAGCCGCGGGGCGGCCGGCGCCGATCAGGCCTTCGCGCTGTGCGCGCTTGCGGGCCAACTTGCGGACACGACGGACGGCTTCGGCCTTTTCGCGGGCGCGCTTCTGCGACGGCTTTTCGTAGTAGTCGCGCATCTTCATTTCACGAAAAATGCCTTCGCGCTGCATCTTCTTCTTCAGAGCGCGGAGAGCCTGATCAACGTTGTTGTCGCGGACAAGTACCTGCACGTGAATCCCGTTCCTTTGTTCGAGTTGTAAGCCCTGCGAAACCGCGTCGCCGAGGCAATAAATACCATTCGCTGAGCCGGCAAGGCCCGCGATTGGAGGGTCGGATAACAGATTGCCATGCGGAAGTCCAGCCTCAAGCAGGCAGGAAGCGCGCAAATTCGCGTTGAAAATCTCTCCCGCCGTCCCATGCGGACCGTGTCGCATGTGATACAAGCGACCGCGGAATGCGTCGCAAAGAAAACGTTGTGTCTTCGTGAGATTTGCTTTTTATCGGCGACACGGAATTCGACCGACAGACGGAGCAGAGGATGCGCAAATATTCGGTTTTTGCCGTCGCACGCGAGGCGTTGCGCGGACACAAGGGCTGGGAGGCGCAATGGACCTCGCCGGAGCCGCGGCCGGCCTATGACGTCATCATCATCGGCGGCGGCGGGCATGGGCTGGGGGCTGCCTATTATCTCGCGAAGGAACACGGCATCACCAATGTCGCGGTGATCGAGAAGGGCTGGCTCGGCGGCGGCAATACCGGCCGCAACACGACGATCATCCGGTCCAACTATCTCTATGAAGAGAGCATGGATATCTACGAGCACTCCCTGAAACTCTGGGAAGGGCTTTCGCAGGACCTCAATTACAACGTCATGTATTCGCCGCGCGGCGTCATGATGCTTTCGCACAACGCTCACGACAAGCAGTCGTTCAAGCGGCATATCCACGCCAACCGTCTTTACGGCATCGACAATGAATGGCTGACGCCGGAGCAGGCGCGGGACTATTGCCCGCCGCTCGATATCTCTGCGACCGCGCGCTATCCGATCAACGGCGCGGCGCTGCAGCGGCGCGGCGGCACGGCCCGCCACGACGCCGTCGCCTGGGGCTATGCACGGGCAGCCTCCGACCGCGGCGTCCATATCATCCAGAACTGCGAGGTCACCGGCATCCGCCGCGGGCCGAACGGCGAGGTGACGGGCGTCGACACCAGCCGGGGCTTCATCGGCGCGAAGAAGGTCGGCGTTTCGGCATCCGGCCATAACTCGGTGATCATGGCGATGGCGGACGTACGGGTTCCGCTTCATTCGACGCCGCTGCAGGCGCTCGTTTCAGAACCGATGAAGCCGATCTTTCCCTGCGTCGTCATGTCGAACACGGTTCATGCCTATATCTCCCAGTCGGACAAGGGCGAACTCGTCATCGGCGCCGGAACGGACCAGTACAATTCCTATTCGCAGACCGGCGGCCTGCAGATCATCACGCATACGCTCGATGCCATCTGCGAGCTTTTCCCGATGTTCCGCCGGGTCAAGATGATGCGCCAGTGGGGTGGGATCACCGACAATACGCCCGACCGCTCCGCCATCCAGGGCGTCACGCCCGTTCCGGGGCTTTTCGTCAATTGCGGCTGGGGTACCGGCGGCTTCAAGGCGACGCCCGGCTCCGCCCATCTCTTCGCGCACCTGATCGCCAAGGGCGAGCCGCACCGGCTGGCGGCGGGCCTTACGCTCGACCGCTTCCGCACCGGACGCCTGATCGACGAGGCCGCTGCAGCGGCCGTGGCGCATTGATGATGGAGGTATTCGATATGTCTGCGAGCGCTGGATGGGTTTCCCCTTCTCCCCGGCGGGGAGAAGGTGGCGGCAGCCGGATGAGGGGGACGCCAAGGCAAGCTCGTCCTTCGCTTGCCGCTCGGACGCTCGCTCCTTTCGTCGCTCGCCCCCTCATCCGCCCTTCGGGCACCTTCTCCCCGCTGGGGAGAAGGGCGCGCGCGCCGCTCGTTTTTACACCGACCCCATGTGCCGGGAGTTTCGCATGCTGCTGATCTACTGCCCTTACTGCGAGGAAGAGCGCTCCGAGCTCGAATTCCGCCATGCCGGCGACGCGCATATCGTCCGGCCCGGGAATATCGCGGATATCAGCGACGAGGAATTCGAGGAATATTTCTTCCTGCGCGACAATCCCAAGGGACTGATCTTCGAGCGCTGGCGCCATATCCACGGCTGCGGCCGTTTCTTCAATGCGGCGCGTGATACGGTCAGCGACAAGTTCCTGACGAGCTACAAGGCCGGCGAGCCGAAACCGGATCTCGCCGCCGCTCCGAAAGCCACGGAGAAGACGGTCGAAACCTACGAAGCCACGGAAGGAAATGCGCAATGAGCGGCGCCAATCGCATAGCCGGTGCCGGCCGTCTCACCCCCGCCAGGACCGCGCGCTTCACCTTCGACGGCAAGAGCTACGAGGCGCTTGCCGGGGATACGGTGGCATCCGCGCTTCTTGCCAACGGGGTGCATCTCGTCGGACGCTCGTTCAAGTATCATCGCCCGCGCGGCATCCTTTCGGCAGGCCCGGAAGAGCCGAACGCGTTGATCGACGTCGCCCGCGATGCGGCCCGGCGCCAGCCGAACGTGCGCGCGACCGTGCAGGAAGTGTTCGACGGGATGAAGGTGTCCTCGCAGAACCGCTGGCCGTCGCTCGCCTTCGACATCGGCGGCTTCAACAATCTGCTGTCGCCATTCTTTGCGGCCGGCTTCTATTACAAGACCTTCATGTGGCCGAAGGCGGCATGGGAGAGGCTTTACGAGCCCTTCATCCGCCGCGCCGCCGGCCTCGGCGTCTCGCCGACCGAGGAGGACCCCGACCACTATGCCAACCTCTATGCCTATTGCGACGTTCTGGTGGTCGGCGCCGGTGTCGCGGGTCTCGCCGCGGCGCTCTCGGCGGCCGGAACGGGTGCCCGCGTCATCCTGTGCGACGAGCAGCCGGAAGCCGGCGGGTCGCTGCACTTCGACGCAAGCGTGAAGATCGACGGCCGGAACGGGTATGAATGGGCCCAGGCCGCGGCCGCACGTCTTGCCGCGATGGAGAATGTCACGGTTCTCAACCGCACCACGGCCTTCGGCTACTACAATCACAATTTCGTCGGCCTCGTGGAAAGGGTGACGGATCATCTGCCCCGGCCGGACAGGAAGCTGCCGCGCGAGCGGCTTTGGCAGGTGCGTGCCAAGCGTGTCGTTCTCGCCACGGGTGCGATCGAGCGGCATATGGTGTTTGCCAACAACGACCGGCCCGGCATCATGCTGGCCTCGGCAGCGCGCACCTATCTCAATCATTTCGGCGTCGCCGTCGGGCGCAAGGTAGGCGTCTACACGGCGCATGATTCGGCCTATGAAGCCGCCTTCGACCTGAAGCGGGCGGGCATCACGGTCGCGGCGATCGTCGACAGCCGCGACAAGCCCGGCGAAGCCGTACTGGCGGAAGCGCGCAGCCTCGGCATCGAGGTGCTTGCCGGCCACTCCGTTCTCGACACCAAGGGACACCGGCGCATCTCGTCGATGTCGGTCGCGCGCAACGGCGGCACCGCCGTCCGCAAGATCGCGGTCGATGCGCTGATCATGTCGGCAGGCTGGACGCCGTCCGTGCACCTCTTCTCGCAGTCGCGCGGCAAGGTGGCCTATGACGCGGCGAGCGGCAGCTTCCTGCCGGGCACCTATGCGCAGGATTGCCTTTCGGTCGGCGCTTGCAACGGTACCAGCGACCTGCAGGCGACGATCGAGGAAGCGCTCGCCGCCGGCGAACTGATGGCGCGCGCGGCGGGCCACGAGGCGAGCGGCAAGATCGAGCTTCGCGGCGACGGCGGCTTCGAATGGAGCGGCGGCATGGCCGGAAGCGGCGAGGGTGCGGGTGCGGACAGCACGGCCAAGGCCTTCGTGGACTTCCAGAACGACGTCTGCGCCAAGGACATAAGGCTCGCGGTGCGCGAAGGCATGCATTCGATCGAGCATATCAAGCGCTTCACCACGAACGGGATGGCGACCGATCAGGGCAAGCTCTCCAACATCCACGGGCTTGCGATCGCCGCCGAAATGCTCGGGCGTGAAATCCCCAAAGTGGGCCTCACCACCTTCCGCGCGCCCTATACGCCGATAACCTTCGGCACGATCATCAACCATTCGCGCGGCGACCTCTTCGATCCGGCGCGCAAGACGCCGATCCACGACTGGGAAGAGGCCCATGGGGCCGTCTTCGAGGATGTCGGCAACTGGAAGCGTGCCTGGTACTATCCGCGCCCCGGCGAGACGATGCATGATGCGGTGAACCGCGAATGCCGCACGGTGCGCAATGTGGCCGGCGTGTTCGACGCCTCGACGCTCGGCAAGATCGAAGTGGTCGGTCCGGATGCGGCGACCTTCCTCAATCTTCTCTACACCAATGCCTGGGACACGCTGAAGCCGGGGCGCTGCCGCTACGGCATCATGCTGCGCGAGGACGGTTTCATCTATGACGACGGCGTGGTCGGGCGGATCGCGGAGGACCGCTTCCATGTCACCACGACGACCGGCGGTGCGCCGCGCGTGATGAACCACATGGAGGATTATCTCCAGACCGAATTCCCGCATCTGAAGGTCTGGCTCACCTCGACCACGGAGCAGTGGGCGGTGATCGCCGTGCAGGGGCCGCAGGCGCGCGAGATCATCGCGCCGCTGGTGGAAGGCATCGATCTTTCCAATGAGGCCTTCCCGCATATGAGCGTGCGCGAGGGAACGATCTGCGGCGTGCCGACCAGGCTTTTCCGGATGTCCTTCACCGGCGAAGCCGGCTACGAGGTCAACGTGCCGGCGGATTATGGCCAGGCCGTATGGGAGGCGATCTGGGCTCAAGCGGAGCCGCTCGGCGCCTGCGCCTACGGCACGGAGACCATGCACGTTCTGCGCGCCGAGAAGGGCTATATCATCGTCGGGCAGGACACCGACGGGACGGTTACGCCCTACGATGCGGGCGTTTCCTGGGCGGTTTCCAAGAAGAAGACGGATTTCGTCGGCATTCGCGGCCTGAAACGTCCCGACCTGGCGCGCGACGGCCGCAAGCAGCTCGTCGGGCTTCTGACGAAGGACCCGAAGGTGGTGCTGGAGGAGGGGGCGCAGATCGTCGCCGATCCGAACCAGCCGAAGCCGATGACGATGCTCGGACATGTGACGTCGTCCTACTGGTCGGAGAATTGCGGCCGGTCGATCGCGCTGGCGCTCGTTGCCGGCGGACAGGCGAAAATGGGCCAGACGCTCTATGTGCCGATGGAAGACCGGACGATTGCCGTCGAAGTCAGCGACATGATCTTCATCGACAAGGAAGGGGTACGCCTCAATGGCTGATCAAGCACTCCGCAAGGCTCCGCTTGCAGGCCGGCATGGCGGTTCGGCCGTTGCCCGCATCGCGCCGGCCGCTCCCGCAACGCGCCTGTCGCTGCGCGCGGGCGCCGAAGCTCTTCCCGCGCTTTCGGCCGCTTTCGGGCTCGACCTGCCGGTGCGCCCGAAGACGTCCGCATTCAAGAACGGCCGCCATGCACTTTGGCTCGGGCCGGACGAATGGCTGCTGATCGACGAGAACGGCGCGGATCTGACGGCGCTGGCCGCTTCGGCCGATGTGCTGCACTCGGCGGTGGACGTCTCGCACCGGAACACGGCGATCCTCGTTTCGGGGCCGAAGGCGGCGCAGGCGATCGCCAGCGGCAGCCCGCACGACCTCTCGCCGGCCATCTTCCCCGTCGGCGCCTGTGTCCGCACCATGCTCGGCAAGATCGAGGTCGTCATCTTGCGCACGGGGGAAGAGGACTACCGCGTCGAGTGCTGGCGCTCGTTCTCCGCTTATGCGTTCGGGATGCTCTCGGAAGGGGCGGAGGACGCGGGTCTCAATCACGCTTAGCCCGACTGGCTGCTCCTCTACCGGATTGTCGGAGACGAACTTCATCTCGCCAGAACGGGATCGCATTCAGATCTATTCAAAGAGTAGGAGCTTGTCTTGCTCACGCATCTTCCGGCCGGTCCTTCGGGTCGAACTGGATGATCGTGATCCAGTTGGCGGTCAGTGCCGGCTTGCGCTCGTTTTCGATATCGATGGTCACGTCATAGGTGACCATCAGCATGCCGGCGCCGCGGAATCGGGCGTCGGCCATGGTGAAGCGGCCGCGCACCTTCGTGCCGCTTTTCACCGGCGTCATGAAGCGCACCTTGTCGAAGCCGTAGTTGATGCCCATGGTCTGTTCGACGACGTGCGGCAGGCAGTCGTAGTTCATAGCGGAAAGCAGCGACAGCGACAGGAAGCCGTGGGCGATCGTTCCGCCGAACGGCGTCTCCGCCGCGGCGCGGACCGGATCGGTGTGGATGAACTGGTGATCGCCGGTGGCTTGCGCAAAGCCGTCGATCATCGTCTGATCGACGGTAATCCACTTCGATATTCCGATCTCCTTGCCAACCAGATCCCTGACGTCTCTGAGATGGATTTCAGGCGGCATCGATATCCCTCGTGCACACGGTTTCGTAAGCCGTTCTCATATAATGCAGTTTGATTGCTTCAAGATAAATCAGCAGGTCTCAACGAAGAATTCAACGCTTCGTGCGTCGATCGTCTTCGTCTCGGACGCGCCGGTGGAAAGCAGGGCGTTCCAGGTCGCGCCCTTGCGCTTCGGCAGCGAAAAGGGCAGGCGGGATCGCGTGCGGTTGAAGACGATGGCCAGCCGCGTATCGCAGGTCCGGGCCCTGTCGGCGGTGTTGAGGATCATGGCGAAGCTTCCGGCTGTCGGCTCCTCCCAGTCGGCGACCGTCATGGGGCGTGCTTCCAGGGTCAGCCATTCGACATCGCCCTTGCCGGTGAAGAAGCCGGTATCGGCGAAGACGGAAAAGCGCTTGCGGATGCCCGACAGCGCGGCGGTGAAGGCGACGAGGTCTTCGTCGAGCTTCGACCAGTCGATCCAGGTGATGGCATTGTCCTGGCAATAGGCATTGTTGTTGCCGTTCTGGCTGCGGCCGCCTTCGTCGCCGGCGGTCAGCATGATCGTGCCCTTGGAGGCAAAGAGGCTCGCCAGCAGCGCCATGACGTCCCGCTTGCGGGCCTCGCGGATGGCCGGGGCCGGTGTTTCCCCCTCCGCGCCGTTGTTCCAGGAGTGGTTCTCGCTGTGGCCGTCGCGATTGTCCTCGCCATTGGCCTCGTTGTGCTTCTTCTCGTGGGAAACGAGATCCATGAGGGTGAAGCCGTCATGGGCGGCGAGAAAATTGACCGCGCGGGTGGCCTCGTTGCCGTTCCGCTCGAATATGTCGGAGGAGCCGCAAAGCACGGTCGCGAAGGCGCCGAGCCTGCGCGGATCGCCGCGCCAGAAGAGGCGCATGTCGTCGCGGAAGCGATCGCTCCATTCGAGAAAGGGTGCGGGAAAGTTGCCGAGCTGGTAGCCGCCGGGGCCGATATCCCATGGCTCCGCGATCAGTATGCGATCTTTCAGCAGCGGATCGGACCGCATTTCGGCCAGAAGCGTTGCCTGCGGCGTGAAGCCTGCCTTTTCGCGGCCGAGGATGGGGGCGAGATCGAAACGGAAGCCGTCGACGCCGGCATTGCGGACGAAGTGGCGCAGGCTGTCGAGGATCAGCCGGCGGACGACCGGATGTTCGCAGGCAAGCGTGTTGCCGCAGCCGGTATCGTTGACGAGCTCTCCCGGCCGGTCCGCCGCATGGCGGTAATAGGTGAGATTGTCGAGCCCGCGCATGGACAGCGTGGTGCCGAACCGGTCGCTCTCGCCGGAGTGGTTGAAGACGAGGTCGAGGATCACGGCGATCCCCTCGGAATGCAGGGCGGCCACCGTGTCTGCGAGCTCGCGTATGCCGCCGGGCGCCAGACGGGGATCGAGCGCCATCAACGCTATCGGATTGTAGCCCCAGCTATTGTGCAGCCCGAGCGGCGGCAGGTGGCGCTCGTCGATCCAGGCCGTTATCGGCATCAGCTCGACGGCGTCGACGCCGATCCGCTTCAGATGCGCGATGACGGAGGGATGCGCCAGCGCAGCGACCGTTCCGCACATGGCGTCGGGAATTTCGGGATGAAGCCTGGTGAAGGCGCGCACCGCAATCTCGTAGATGAAGCCCCCCGGTTGGAAAAGTGGCGGCTTCACCTTCACCGGTTTTTGCGAGGCGACGATGCTTTTCGGAACGATGCCGGCCGTTTCCTCGCCGAAGACGGTCAGCCGGGCGTCGTGGACGAAAGGGCGGTCCAGCTTGACCGCATAGGGATCGACAAGCAGCTTCGACGGATCGAACCAGAGGCCGTGGTCCGGCGAATGGATGCCGTCGGCGCGATAGCCGTATCGGGTTCCCTCCGCAGCACCTTCGACGAAGACGCGGTGGAACCCCGTCTCGTCGCGCTGCATGGGCAGGCGGCGGAGTTCGCTTTCGCCGTTGCCGTCGAAGAGACAGAGCTCCACCCGGGCTGCGTCCCGCGAATAGACGGAGAACTCCACGCCGTCCGCCGAGAGCGTCGCCCCCGGCTCGAACGAAAGCCCCGATGCGACGAGCATCAGGTAATCACGCTCGGTGCGTTGCGGCCGGTGCGTCCCTTGATCTCGGCGATCTCCTCGGCGACGGCAACGAGATCGGCAAGCGCCTCCTGCGTGTCGAGACCGTGGCGCGCGGCATCGGGTTCGTATCGCTCGATATAGACCCGCAGCGTCGCCCCGGAAGTGCCGGTGCCGGACAGGCGGAAGACGATGCGCGAGCCTCCCTCAAAGAGGATGCGCACACCCTGGTTCCTGCTGACGGACTTGTCGACCGGGTCGTGGTAGGCGAAATCGTCAGCCGTCTCCACCTTCAGCGCGCCGAAGGATTTTCCGGGAAGCGTCGGAAGCTGATCGCGCAATGCGGCGATCAGCCCGTTTGCCGCGTCGGAATCGACCTCCTCATAGTCGTGGCGGGAATAATAGTTCCGGCCGTAGGTGGCCCAGTGCCCGCGAACGATGTCCAGGACGCTTTCCTTGCGGCTTGCCAGGATGTTGAGCCAGAGCAGAACCGCCCAGAGGCCGTCCTTCTCGCGCACGTGATTCGAGCCGGTGCCGGCACTTTCCTCGCCGCAGATCGTCGCCATGCCTTCGTCGAGCAGGTTGCCGAAGAATTTCCAGCCGGTCGGCGTTTCGTAGAGCCCGATGCCGAGCTTCTCGGCCACGCGGTCGGCCGCGCCGCTGGTCGGCATGGAGCGGGCGATGCCGGCGAGCCCCTTGGCATAACCCGGCGCCAGATGCGCATTGGCGGCAAGAAGCGCGAGACTGTCAGAGGGCGTTACGAAAATGCCCTTGCCGATGATCAGGTTGCGGTCGCCGTCGCCGTCGGATGCGGCGCCGAAGTCCGGTGCGTCGTCGGCCATCATCTGGTCGTAGAGGGAGCGGGCATGGACGAGGTTCGGATCCGGGTGATGTCCGCCGAAATCCGGCAGCGGGATGAAATTCAGCACGGAACCCTTGGGAGCCCCGAGGCGGTTTTCCAGGATCTCCTTGGCGTAAGGGCCGGTGACCGCGCTCATGGCATCGAAGACGACGGCGAAACCGCCTGCGATGAGCTTGCGGATCGCGGCGAAATCGAAGAGCTCCTCCATCAGTTCGGCATAGTCGGAAACCGGATCGATCACGGTCACGGCCATTCCGGCGACGTCATGGGTGCCTTCCAGGTCGAGGTTGAGGTCCGGCGCGTCGGCGATCCTGTAGTTGTCGATCACCTTGCTGCGGGCAAAGATCGCGTCGGTGATCTTCTCCGGCGCGGGGCCGCCGTTGCCGATATTGTACTTTATGCCGAAATCCTCGGTCGGCCCACCGGGATTGTGGCTCGCCGAAAGCACGATGCCGCCGAAGGCCTTGTATTTGCGGATGACGTTCGACGCGGCAGGCGTGGAGAGAATGCCGCCGCGGCCGACGAGAACTTTCGCGAAGCCGTTTGCGGCGGCCATCCTGATGGCGATCTGGATGACCTCGCGATTGTAGAATCGCCCGTCGCCGCCGATGACGAGCGTCTGGCCTTCCTTTCCCTCCAGCGAATCGAAGATCGACTGGATGAAGTTCTCCGCATAATTCGTCTGCTGGAAAACCGGCACCTTCTTGCGCAGGCCGGACGTTCCAGGCTTCTGGTCGCTATAGGGGGTCGTCTGAACTGTCTTGATCATGGTCTTAGACTCTCGCAAGGAGGCTGGAATAGAGATTGGCGTAGCGTTCGGCGCTTTTTTCCCATGAAACGTCCGATTTCATGCCCTGGTTCTGCAGGCGCGCCCAGACCTTGGGTTCGTGATAGGCCTTGAATACCCGTCGCAGCGCCTGGCGCAACCCCTCGGCCGTGATCGGGGTGAACTGGAAACCGGTTGCGACGCGGGCCGAAAGAGCCGCTTCGTTGGCGTCGATCACCGTGTCCGCCAGCCCTCCGGTGCGTGCGACGATCGGGATGCAGCCGTAGCGTAGCCCGTAGAGCTGCGTGAGGCCACAGGGTTCGAAACGGGACGGGATGAGGATCGCGTCGGCGCCGGCCTGCATCAGATGCGACAGAGGCTCGTTGTAGCCGATGACGATGCCGACGCGCCCGCGGTGCCTCGACGCGGCAGCCAGCAGCGCGCCTTCGAGGCCCTGGTCACCCGATCCGAGCACCGCGAGCTTGCCGCCTTCGGAAACGATCCAGTCCGCGACCTCCGCGATGAGGTCTATGCCCTTCTGCCAGGTGAGCCGGCTGATCACGCAGAAGATCGGCCCGTCGTCGTCGACGAGCCCGAAGCGATCGCTCAGAATCTTGCGATTGGCCAGGCGGCGCCGGAGCGAGCCCGCGGAGTAGTTGCTGGAGATATGGACGTCGGTCTGCGGGTCCCATACGCCCGTGTCGATGCCGTTGACGATGCCGGTAAGATCGGCGGAACGGGCATTGATCAGCCCTTCGAGGCCCATACCGTATTCCGCGGTCGTGATCTCGTGGGCGTAGGAAGGGCTGACAGTCGTGATTGCCCAGGCGGTGCGAAGCCCGCCTTTGAGGAAGCCGACATCGCCGTAATATTCCAGCCCGTCGACGCTGAAGGCTTCCTGCGGCAGGCGCAACTCGGGAAAAATCTGCGGGCCGAACTGCCCCTGGAAGGCAAGGTTGTGGACCGTGACGATGGAGGGCGTGTCGGTGATGCCGGTGTAGCGCATGTAGACGGCGACCATCGCCGCCTGCCAGTCATGCGCATGCACGATGTCGGGCTTCCAGTCGGGCAGCAGGCCGCGCGCGATCTCGGCAGCCGCGTGGGAAAGGGCTGCGAAACGCCGCCAGTTGTCCGGAAAATCCTTGCCCGTCGCATCGGTGTAGGGACCGCCGGTGCGATCGAAGAAGCCCGGCGCATCGAGAACGAGGATGTCGGTGCCGGCATGCGTGGCGGCGAGGATGCTCGCCGGCTCGCCGAAAAGATCGGCGAAGGAGGCGACTTCCTCGGGTTCCGTCAGGTGCTGCATGACGGCGGGATAGCCGGGGATCAGCGTGCGCATCCGGATGCCGTGGGCCGCAAGCGCAAGGGGGAGCGCACCCGCAACGTCGGCCAGGCCTCCCGTCTTGATCAAGGGAAACATCTCGGATGCCACCGAAAGAATATTCATAAGGTAAGGGTCCTATGTCTCCAGCTTGTCGATCATGGGCTGCGTAATGAGGCAGATGCCGCCGCTCGATCGGCGGAAGCGCCGGGCGTCCAGCTCCGGATCCTCTCCCACGACCAGGCCCTCGGGAATGACGACGCCCCGGTCTATCACGACATTCTTCAATTGCGCATGACGGCCGATCCTGACATCCGGCAGGACGACGCAGCCTTCGACACGCGAATAGGAATTGGCGCGCACGCCGGTGAAGAGCAGGCTTCGATAGAGCGTCGCGCCGGAAATGATGCAGTCGCCCGAGACCAGCGAGGAAATGGCGGAACCCCGGCGATCGTCGTCGTCATGCACGAATTTCGCGGGCGGCTTGATTTCGGCGAAGGTCCAGATCGGCCAGGAGCCGTCATAGATGTCGAGTTCGGGCGTGATGTCGGTCAGGTCGATATTGGCCTGCCAGTAGGCGTCGATCGTTCCGACATCCCGCCAGTAGGCCTCGCGCTCGAAGTCGGAGCGCACGCAGGAGGCGGCGAAGCGGTGCGCGACGGCCTTACCGTGCTCGACGATATAGGGGATGATGTCCTTGCCGAAATCCCGGCTGGAATTCGGATTGGCGGCGTCGCGGCGAAGCAGATCCATCAGGAACTTCGTGTGGAAGACGTAGATGCCCATGGAGGCGAGCGCCATCTCCGGATTGCCGGGAATGCCGGGCGGATCGGCGGGCTTCTCGACGAAGGCGATGATCTCGTCCTTCTCGTTGACATGCATGACGCCGAAGCCGGTCGCTTCCATGCGCGGCACTTCGAGGCAGCCGATCGTCACCTGAGCGCCGGAATCGACATGCTGCTGCAGCATCAGCTCGTAGTCCATCTTGTAGATGTGGTCGCCGGCAAGCACGACCATGTACTCGACGCCGTGGTCCTCGATGATGTCGATGTTCTGGTAGACGGCGTCGGCGGTTCCCTCGTACCACTGCGTTTCCGAAACGCGCTGGCTGGCGGGCAGGATGTCGAAGCTCTCGTTTCGTTCCGGCCGGAAGAAGTTCCAGCCGCGCTGCAGGTGGCGGATCAGGGAGTGCGCCTTGTACTGCGTCGCCACCCCGATGCGGCGGATGCCGGAGTTGAGCGCATTCGACAGCGCGAAGTCGATGATGCGGGCCTTGCCGCCGAAATAGACGGCGGGTTTGGCGCGGCGGTCGGTCAGTTCCTTCAGACGGCTGCCACGCCCGCCGGCAAGCACATAGGCCATGGCGTCACGGGCGAGGGGATGAGTTCGCTTCTGCTCCATAATGTCCTCCCGACAGTCAGTTCAAACGTCCTGTTCCAGCAACAGGGTCGCCAGCGGCGGCAGCGTTATCGTTGCTGAAATCGTTCCCTTGTTGTCTTTCTTTGCCTGCACCGCCCCGCCGTTGCCCTTGCCGCTTCCTCCATAGATTTCGGCGTCGGTGTTCAGGATTTCCCTCCATCTGCCTTCGACCGGCAGAGGGATGGTGTGGCTTTCCCTGTAGACGGGCGTGAAATTGGTGACGACGGCGATCATCTTCTCGCCCGGCGCCTTTCGCAGCCACGCGAAGACGGAGTTGTCGCGATCGTCGGCAATCAGCCACTCGAAGCCTTCGCCCTCGCAGTCGCGGGCATGAAGGGCGGGTTTGCGCGCATAGGTGCCGTTGAGGTCGCGCACCAGCCGACGCATGCCGGCATGAAGCGGGTATTCGAGAAGGTTCCAGTCGAGCGGGCGGCTCTCGCTCCATTCCTGCCACTGGGCGAATTCCTGGCCCATGAACAGAAGCTTCTTGCCGGGATAGCCCCACATGAAGCCGTAATAGGCGCGCAGATTGGCGAATTTCTGCCAGTCGTCGCCCGCCATCTTGGCGATCAGCGAGCCTTTTCCGTGCACCACCTCGTCATGGGAAAGCGGCAGGACGAAATTTTCGGTGAAGGCGTAAAGCAGCCCGAAAGTCATGTCGTTGTGGTGGAACTTGCGGTGCACCGGCTCGCGCGAGAGATATTGCAGCGTGTCGTGCATGAAGCCCATGTTCCACTTGAAGCCGAAGCCGAGCCCGCCGGCGTGAACCGGATGGGAGACCTTCGGCCAGGACGTCGATTCCTCGGCGATGGTGAGGATGCCGGGATGACTGCCATAGACCCGCGTATTCATGGTCTGCAGGAAGCGGACGGCTTCGAGGTTCTCGTTGCCGCCATATTCGTTCGGGATCCACTCGCCGTGCTTGCGCGAATAGTCGAGGTAGAGCATCGAGGCGACGGCATCGACGCGAAGCCCGTCGAGATGGAATTTTTCCGCCCAGTAGAGCGCATTGTTGATCAGATAGGCGAGAACCTCCAGCCGGCCGAAATTGTAGATCGCGGTGTTCCAGTCGGGATGGAAGCCCTTGCGCGGGTCCTCGTGCTCGTAGAGCGCGGTGCCGTCGAACCAGCGCAGTCCGTGCTCGTCGGTCGGGAAATGGGCGGGCACCCAGTCCAGGATCACGCCGATCCCGACCTTGTGCGCGCCGTTGACGAAGCGGGCGAAGCCTTCGGGCTCGCCGAAGCGCGCGGTCGGCGAGTAGAGCCCCGTCGTCTGGTAGCCCCAGGAGGGGTCGAAGGGATATTCGGTGATGGGCAGGAACTCGATATGGGTGAAGCCCATATCGACGCAGTAGGGGATGAGCCGGTCGGCGAGCTCGTCCCAGGTCAGCATCTCGCCGTTGTCGCGGCGCTGCCACGAGCCGGCATGGACCTCGTAGATGGAGATCGGCTGCCGGCGCGCATCGACGGAGGACCAATGGGCGCGGTGGGCTTCGTCCTGCCATTCCTGCGCGATTTCGCCGGTGGTCATGGAGGCGGTGTTCGGGCGCAGCTCCGACCGGCGCGCGAAGGGATCGGCCTTCAGCGGCAGGAGCTCGCCGTTCTTGCCTACGATCTCATATTTGTAGGGGCAGCCGATGCCGATGCCGGGCAGGAAGATCTCCCATATGCCGGTGTCGCGGCGAAGGCGCATGACATGGCGCCGCCCGTCCCAGGCATTGAAGTCGCCGACAATCGAGACGCGCTCGGCATTCGGCGCCCAGACGGCGAAGTGAAAGCCTTCCACGCCTTCCAGGGTGAGAGGATGCGCGCCCATCCTTTCGAAGAGGCGCAGATGCGAGCCTTCGCGGATGTAATAGTCGTCCATGGGGCCGAGGACCGGGCCGAAGCTGTAGGGGTCGACCACCGTCCATTCGCCGCCTTCGTTGCGGGCATGGTAGCGGATGGGCTGCTGCTTGCGGACCGAGACGGCCCCATGAAAGAAGCCGCCGTCATCGAGACGTTCGAGCCTGCCGATCTCCTTTCCGGCAAGCGTCTCGGCCACGACCTCGGAGGCTCCGGGGATGAAGCAGGTGGCGGTATATTTCTCGCCCTGATTGTGCAGGCCCAGAATCGAGAACGGATCTCCGTGCCGGCCCTGAAGAATTGCATCGATGTCCGCTTTCGCCACGATTTCCGGCGGAGTTCCCGCCCGGTCCTTCTTTGGCGTCACTTTCATCAAGCTCTCCAGATTTCGGTTGCGTATTGGCGTATCGTCCTGTCGGAGGAGAACCATCCCATGCGCGAAGTGTTCCGTATGGTTTTGGAATGCCACGCCTTTTTGTCGTTCCAGAGCGTATCGACGTCGCGCTGGGCCTTCGCATAGGCATCGAAGTCGGCGGCGACCATGAACCAGTCGTGATCGTAGATCCCGTCGACCAGGCTGGAGAAGCGGGACCGATCGTCCGGCGAGAACACACCCGACGAAATCGCGGCGAGCGCCTGCGAGAGCTCGCGCGAGTTCTCGATGACGGCGCGGGGATCGTGTCCTTCGCTGCGCACCTTCGCAACCTCCTCGGCGGTCATGCCGAAGATGACGATGTTTTCGGCGCCGACATGGTCGCGCATTTCCACGTTGGCGCCGTCGAGCGTTCCGATCGTCAGCGCACCGTTCAGCGCGAATTTCATGTTGCCGGTGCCCGACGCCTCCATGCCGGCCGTCGATATCTGCTCGGAAAGGTCGGCGGCGGGCACCATGACCTCGGCCAGCGAGACATTGTAGTTCGGAATGAAGACGACCTTCAGCAGGCCGCGCACGGCGGGGTCGTTGTTGATGACCTTCGCGACGTCGTTCGCCAGCTTGATGATCAGCTTGGCGTTGTGATAGCTCGGCGCCGCCTTGCCCGCGAAGAGTTTTACGCGCGGGACCCAGTCGAGTTCGGGATGGGAGCGGATCTGGTCGTAGAGCGCGACGGCTTCGACGATGTTCAGGAGCTGGCGCTTGTATTCGTGGATGCGCTTGATCTGGATGTCGAACATCGCCGAGGGATCGATGCGGATCCCCATGCGGCTCTGGACGAGATTGGCGAGCTTGTTCTTGTTCCCGCGCTTGATGGCGGCGAAACGCTCCTGGAACACGGGATTGTCGGCATGCGCATCGAGCGCCGTCAACGCCTCGGCATTGTCGATGAAGTCGTCGCCGATCGCTTCGCGGATGAGGCTGAACAGGCCGGGATTGCACTGCATGAGCCAGCGGCGCGGCGTGATGCCGTTGGTCTTGTTGTTGATGCGGTCGGGATAGAGCCGGTGGAGATCGGCGAAGACCGTTTCCTTCATAAGCTCCGTATGGAGGGCGGAAACGCCGTTGATGGAATGGGAGCCGACGAAGGCGAGATTGCCCATCCGCACGCGGCGCTCGCCGGTTTCCTCGATCAGCGAGATGTTGCGGATGCGCTGCTCGTCGTAGTGCTTCTCCTTGCGCGCCTCGAGCAGGATCTTCGCGTTGATGGCGTAGACGATCTGCATGTGGCGCGGCAGAAGCCGCTCGAACAGCGGCACCGGCCAACTCTCCAGCGCTTCCGGCAGGAGCGTGTGGTTGGTGTAGGAGAAGGTGCGGCGGGCGATGTCCCAGGCCTGGTCGAAATCCATGCCGTGGACGTCGGCGAGCAGGCGAACGAGTTCGGCGACCGAGACGGCGGGATGGGTGTCGTTCAACTGGATCGCGGCCGCATCGGGCAGGGAGGTGAAGTCCGGATACTGCTGCAGGTGGCGGCGCAGGATGTCCTGAAGCGAGGCGGAGGAGAAGAAGAACTCCTGCCTGAGGCGCAACTCCTGCCCCGCCGGGGTCGCGTCTGCGGGATAGAGGACGCGCGTGAGGCTTTCGGCCTTGTTGCTCTCGCGAAGCGCGCCGATGTGGTCGCCGGCATTGAACGCATCGAGAAGGATCGGATCGATCGGGTGGGCCGACCAGAGCCGGAGCGTGTTCACCCGTTTGGCGCGCCAGCCGACGGCGGGCGTGTCGTAGGCGGTCGCGATCACGCGCTCGGCCGGCTTCCAGACGAAGCGCTGCCTGTCGTCGCCGATATTGATCGTCTCGACGGAGCCGCCATAGCCGATCTCGTAGGAGCTTTCGCGCCGCTCGAACTCCCATGGATTGCCGTGGGCGAGCCAGGTCTCGGGCAGCTCCACCTGCCAGCCGTCCGCCATCTGCTGGCGGAAGAGACCGTGGACGTAGCGGATGCCGTAGCCATAGGCCGGCACGTCGACGGTCGCCATGGACTCGATGAAACAGGCGGCGAGACGGCCGAGGCCGCCATTGCCGAGAGCGGCATCGGGCTCGAGCTCGGCGATGATGTCGATGTCGACGCCGAGGGAGGCGAGCGCGTCGCGCATCTCGTCCATGATGCCGACATTCGTCATCGCATCGCGCATCAGCCGGCCGATCAGGAACTCCAGGGACATGTAGTAGACGCGCTTGGCGCCGGTCGCGTAGGTCCGGCGCGTCGATTCCATCCAGTTGTCGGTGATGCGGTCGCGCGCAACCAGGATCGCCGCAGTCAGCCAGTCATGGGGCTTGGCGACCTTCGGGTCCTTCCCGATGCGGTATTTCAGGCGTTCGAGAAGTTCGGTTGCGAGCTGGTCCGGATTGGAGGTGCGGGGCGCCGGGGCGGGGAGATCGTTGGTGGTCGTCCTGTTCATCATCAGCGAACATAGCCCCTTTTCCTGATCGGATCGATATCGATCAAAATCAACCTCGAAGGCGATTTATGCATCTATCCGAAGCGCTTGCAATATGTGTTTTCGGGAGGGGCGGCATGCATCGGGCGCAGGGCGAAATGAAGGCCGCGGGATGAAAAAACCCGCCTCGCGAAGCGAAGCGGGTCGAAAAGGTGCCCTTGGGTTTCGACGCTCAATGCGTCAGGCGGGCGGTGATGGCGGCCACTTTCTTGCCGATGGATTCGAAGGCGGAGATCAACTGCGCCATGTCTTCGGCCTTGAAGAAGTATTCGGCCGAGCTTGCGCAGTCTCTCAGAAGTTTTTGACCCTTATCCGGAGCCATGAAGGCGACGCTGTATATCGTCATTCCCTCAGTTTTCGCATCTGTGCATATCTGCTTGGTCCGAACGTCATCCGACGAGTTGTTATTGTCTCCGTCCGTCATGAAGACGATATATTTCTCTGGAATCTGGCCGTTCTTGTTTTGGTGCGCTGTGTTTTCCGAAGCTGCCTTCAGCTTCTTGTGTGCGGTATCCATGGCGGTCGTCGAGCTTGTTCCGCCTCCGGCGCTCAGGGCGTTGACGGCACTCGACGAGCCCGCGGTGCCCCAGGCGAGATTGGTGGCCGCGCCCATCGTGTTATTGTAGGAGACCGCACCGGTTCGTACGAAGTTCTTTTCCGGATCGGCCTTGTTCAGCTGGGTAAAGAGTGCGGCAGCCGCCAGCTTGAGAGCTTCGATTTTCTTGACGTAGCAGACGTGACTGTTTTTGATGAGCTGGCCGTTTACATTGTATTGCGGGCAATAGGTTGTCGGTTCGATTTTCTGGTTTGTGTCGGCCAGCATCGAGCCGGATTTGTCCAGCACCAGATACATCGAAACCGCTGTCTTGTACTGCGATCCGTTGGATCCGCTTCCCGGCGCGCTTTCGGCCGTGCTGGCGGCGTTCATATCGGTGGATTGTCCGCGGAACAGCTTGGTGACCGGGTTGAAGTCCAGCGTATAGGCCGCATTCACGACGACCTTGTAGGACTTGCTGGAATCGGCGTTGGTGCTTTCCGTGATGTTGACGTTCGTGCGGGAGGCGATGTCGCCGTTCCCCATCTGCGCCTTCATGAAATTCAGCGCCAGCTCGCGGGCCTGGTCGGGCGTGTAGTTGTCGTTTGCGATGGCGGAAGCCGCGGCGAGCGCTGCGGAGTCCGCCGCACCCTGCAGCCGCGATTTCGTCATCATCATGTTCGTCACGTCGAGCGCGAGGCTGCCGGCACCGAACAGAACCGGCAGAACGAGCGCCGTCATCATCCCGAAATTCCCGAGGCGATCGGCCATCAGCCTCGAGAGGGAAAATCTTCTTCCTGCGACATCTTTCATCGTTGTCCACCCAGCCATCGTCATAATGCGGGCGGAAGCTAACACCGAAGTATTATCCAAGGGTTCGATTCGGCGGTAAAAATTAAGTAAAATCCGCCGGATACCCGTATACCACCCGTTTGCGCCGCCCGGGGGCTGTCTCCAATCGGGATTCGCGAGGCGTCAGGCCGGCCGCCGGAGCGGGACGATTTCTCCTGCCTGTCCCGTTTCGCCGCCTTCCCGGCGGCGGCGATCCGGCAAGGGAGCCTGCGTCCCGATCTGGAACTCCCCGACGAGGCCGGCAAGCGCAGAGGCCTCGTCGTTCAGCCGGTGCGTCACCGCGCTGCTTTCCTCGACCATGGCGGCATTCTGCTGCGTGACCGCATCGAGCTGCGTCACCGTGATGTTTATCTCCTGGATCCCGGTCGACTGGCTGCGTGCGGTCTGCGCGATTTCCTTGATCTCCTCGTCGATCGCATTGACCTTGGCGGCGATTTCGTCGAGCGCACCGCCCGTGGCGCGCACGAGGCTCGCGCCCCTTGCAACCTCGCCGGCCGATTTGGTTATGAGCTGCTTGACTTCGCGTGCCGCCGCCGCGGTACGCTGCGCAAGCTCGCGGACCTCCTGCGCGACCACCGCAAACCCCTTGCCCGTCTCGCCCGCCCGCGCCGCCTCGACGCCTGCGTTGAGCGCGAGCAGGTTCGTCTGGAAGGCGATTTCGTCGATCACGCCGATGATGTTGCCGATCTCGCGCGAGGAGGCTTCGATCTGGCTGATAGCGCAGACGACATTGCTCATGACGCTGCTCGATTCGGCGGAGCTCTGCCTGGCGTCCGCCGCCAGCCGTTCGGCGGTCGTCGCGCGCCGGGCGGCCGATTGCACGGCCTGGGTCATCTCCGCCAGTGCGGCGGCGGCTTCGCCGAGCGAGCTTGCCTGCGTCTCCGTGCGGGTCGAAAGCTGATCGAGCGCCCTCTGCATCTCCCCGGAATCGTCCCGTATCTGGTGCGTGTTGGCCCTGACTTCCTCCAGCGCTTCGGCGAGCTTGCCGACCGAGGAGTTGTAGTCGAGCCTCAGCCGGTCGAGGCTGCCGGTGAAGGAAGTGCCGATGCGGCGCGTGAGGTCGCCCTGCGCAAGCCGCCCCAGCGCTTCGGCAAGGGCCTCCACGGCCTCGCCGATCCGGGCTTCCTCTTCCTGCTTCTGCTCCTCGCGCTGCCGCCTCTCGCTTTCGGCGAGCTCCCGCATCCGGGAGGCTTCCGCCTGCAGCCGGCCCTTTTCGACCGCGGCATCCCTGAAGACGACGACGGAGCGGGCCATGTCGCCGATCTCGTCGCTTCTCTCCTTGCCCTCGCAATCGATCGAGGTATCGCCGCCCGCCAGCCGGTTCATGTCCGCGACGAGCGCCGAAATCGGCCGCGCAAGCCGGTTGGCGAAGGAAAGGCCGATTGCCGCGGTCAGGGCGAGCACGCCGAGCGAGATGGCCAATGTCCAGCGGATGAGCCTGTCGAGCGCCGCAAACACTTCGCTCGTATCCATGACGGCGGCGACGGTCCATCGGGCGCCGAGGAAGTCGATGCCGACCGCCGACACCTTGCCTTCCTCGCCGCGGTGATCGGCAAGGGTGGCGTTGACGATCGGATTTTCGGCGCCGGTCTTCACCAGCTCCGGGTCTATGCGTTTTTCCAGGATTTCCCGTCCGTCGCCCCGGACGGGGTTCGTGAGGAAGTATCCACCCGAATTCAGGAGGACGGCCTCCCCCGTTTCTCCCAGGCCGATCCTGTTGTTGAGGATCGCTTCGATCCGCCCGGTCGGCATCCGCAGGGCGAGGACGCCGGTCTTGCCGGCGACGGAGGCGACGGGGATGGCGATGAAGGCGGCGGCGGAACCGGAAGGGGCATAGTTTTCATAGTCGCTGAAGACCACGAACTTTTCCGTGCTGGGCGCGGCGGAAGCGAAAACCTTCGCAAGCCCGGTGTTCTTCAGCCCTTCCGACGAGAGGTTGCCGGCGAAATCGCGGTGTTTCATCAGCGAGTAGACGATATCGCCGTTGAGGTTGACGAGAAGGATGTCCTCGTAACCCTTTTCCTCGGCATAGCGCTGGAAGAAGCCGTGGTAACGGCCGTGCAATTGGTCGTACTTGTCCTTGCCGGCCGATTTCAGCTCCGATTTGCTGCCCTCTGCGGCCGGGTTGCCGTCGATATAGCGGCCTTGCAGTTCCGCCGTGCGATCGCCCTCTATTCCGCCGAAGGCCGCCGAAAGATCGTCCAGCGCCTTCACGACGACCTTCTCCTCACCGAAATTGCGGACATCCTCTTCGACCGAGCGCAGATACTGCGCGAGTTCGTTGCGCCGCCCGTCCGCCAGCGTTTCCAGTTTCGCGACCGCCGCCTCCGTGGACTGCGAGGCGCTCAGATAGAGGCCGGCGACGCTGGTTGCGGAAATGGAAAGAACGGCCAGCATCAGTGATGCCAGGGACAGCTTCAGGGAAAGACGCATGAAAAATCCGGGAACGCAAAATTTTTACGGGCATGCCTGGCAAAGGCTTCCAGAATGCGCTTCCTGCTGCTGGACGAGGGTCCAGTTCTGGCTCGCGCGCAAGATGCGCGACGTCCATGACGCGAGTATGAAACTTTCGTGACGTTGCGTCTTTTCCACAGGGCGCGGGCGTCTGCCGCGCGCCCTGCTGACACTATGCTTACCGTTTGGTTGCCGCCATTGCGAACATGGCGCCCTGCGGATCGAGGCACTGGACGATCCAGCTTCCGCCGGGAACTTCCATCGGTTCGAGCACGACCCGGCCGCCGGCGGCCGCAACCCTCTGCACGGCCGCGTCGATCGCCTCGACATTGATATAGTAAAGCCAGAAGGGCGGGGCCGGCATGTCGGCCGGCTTCGTCATCATGCCGCCGACCTGCTGGCCGCCGACGGAGAAGAGCTGGTAGATGCCCATCTCGCCCATGTCGAACGGCTCGTCCTTCGTCCAGCCGAACATCGAGGCGTAGAACTCCCAGGCGCTGTCGAGGTCGCCGGCCATCAGCTCGTGCCAGCCGAACGATCCGGGAGACATCGGCTCGGGCTTGGGCGGAGGGTTCTCCATGCTGCCCTTGAAGATCATGATGACTGCCCCGTGCGGATCGGCGATCACGGCGAAGCGGCCGACCTCGGGGATATTCTCCGGCCCGCGCAGCACCTTTCCGCCAAGCGAGGCCGCCTTGGCGGCGGCCGCATCCACATCGTCGACGGCGACATGGGCATTCCAGGCCGGCGGCATCTGTCCCGCTTCCGCGGGGATGGCCATCATGCCGCCTATGGGTTTGTCCCCGATGGACAGGATCATGTATTTGGCGCCGGGAAGGCCGGAATCGGATGCCTCCCAGCCGACCACGGACTTGTAGAACGCTTCCGCCGCCGCCAGATCCGTCGTAACGAGATCGTACCAGACAAATTCGCCATGCTTCATCATTGCGAGCCCTCCTCCAGGCTTCTGCGATCCTGCTGCAATTTCTGCGCGGCCTCCGGCCGCCTTCAGGCGCAGCAGGAACTTTTCCCGGGCATGGCCTCATACTCGTCGTGCCGTTTCACGAAGCTCAGGGTTGATTCTTCGTTGCGGCCTTTCGGGGCCCGGTCGAGGATCATCAGCGTTCCGAGCACTTCCTCTCCGCCGCGGGCATATTCGGAATAGGTGTGATAGACTGAGCCGTCCTCGCCGAGGCTGAAGGCGCTGAGGCCCGGCAGCTCGTCATGCGCATCGGCAGAGGCGGTTTCCCTGAAATTGTAGAGGACCTTTCCCTTGGCGAGATCCTCCTTGGTGAAGGAGACGTGGTAGTCGAAGTTGAAGTCGCTGCCGAAGGAGGAAACCCATGGAAGCTTCCAGCCCATGCGCTTCTTGTAGGCCTCGATCTTTTCGAGCGGTGCCCTGGAAACGGCGATCAGCGTCACGTCGTGATTGTTGAGATGCGGCAGCATGCCGTCCATGTGATCGACCGTGAAGGAACAGCCGGGGCAGCCGGCCTCCCAGTCTGGCCCGAACATGAAATGATAGATCACGAGCTGGCTGCGGCCGTCGAACAGCTCCGCCAGCGTTTTCTTTCCTTCCGGAGTGTCGAAACTGTAGGTCTTCTCGACCTTGACCCAGGGAAGAGCCAGGCGTTGCGCCCTGACGCGGTCACGCATCCGCGTCTCTTCCTTCTCTGTCTCCAGCAGCGCCTTTCGCGCCTTCAGCCATTCCTCGCGCGTGACGACCTGATGTTCCTGTCTCATGCTCGTTGCTCCTCTTCAATCCGCATTCGAGAATATGTTGGTATCAACATTTCGTGCCGAAGTAAACCGCAGTTGCCGGCGAAATGCTCTTGCCCCGTCATCTTCGGGCGCTAACTAGGGTCGATCTGCATGCTTATAGGAGGCGGAAATGGGAGCATATCGCTCGTTTTCAAGATGTCTGGGCGCCGCCATTCTCGCGGCCGCAACGATGCCGCCCGCTGCCCGCGCGGCGAGCTTCGATTGCGATGCCGCCTCCTTGGCGGCGGACGAGAAGGCGATCTGCGAGAATCGTGCGCTCAATGACGCGGATGTGAGGATGGTGACGACGTTCGAGCTGCTTTCCGGCCTGCTTGCCATGGGCGCAAGGGGCACGCTTCAGGATCAGCAATCCGCATGGCTGAAGAGAAGGCAGGCATGCGGTGCGGACGCGGAATGCATCGGGAAAGCCTATGGGGAGCGGATGCGGGAGCTGGACGCGGCGTACAAAAACATCAGCCGGCCCCTGTAGGGCCGGCTGAAAGGGAAAATCGACCGGAAAACGTCAATGGTCGCCGAGATCGCGCACCGCGCCGCGGTCGGCGGAGGTGGCGAAGGCGGCATAGGCCTTGAGCGCCGTCGTGACGTTGCGCTTGCGCGGGGCGGCAGGCTTCCAGCCGAGCTTGTCCTGCTCGGCGCGGCGCGAGGCGAGCTCGGCTTCCGATACGGCGAGGTTGATCGTGCGGTTCGGGATGTCGATCTCGATCGTGTCGCCGTTGCGCACCAGCCCGATCGTCCCGCCGTTCGCCGCTTCCGGCGAGGCATGGCCGATGGAGAGGCCGGAGGTGCCACCCGAGAAGCGGCCGTCGGTGATGAGCGCGCAGGCCTTGCCGAGGCCTTTCGACTTCAGGTAGCTCGTCGGATAGAGCATTTCCTGCATGCCGGGACCGCCCTTCGGGCCTTCGTAGCGGATGACGACGACGTCGCCGGCCTTGACCTCGTTGCCGAGGATGCCCTTGACGGCGGCGTCCTGGCTTTCGAAGACGACGGCGGGACCGGTGAATTTCAGGATCGATTCATCGACGCCGGCGGTCTTCACGATGCAGCCGTCGAGTGCGATGTTGCCCTTGAGAACGGCAAGACCGCCATCCTTGGAGAAGGGATGCTCGACCGAGCGGATGACGCCCTTTTCGCGGTCCGTATCGAGGTCGTCCCAGCGGGCCGCCTGGCTGAAGGCCACCTGCGTCGGGATGCCGCCGGGCGCGGCGCGGAAGAAGTTGCGCACCGTCTCGCTGTTGGTTCGGGTGATGTCCCAGCGGTCGATGGCGTCGCCGAGCGTTTCGGCATGTACCGTCGGGCTGTCGCGGTTGATGAGGCCGCCCTTGTCGAGCTCGCCGAGGATCGACATGATGCCGCCGGCGCGGTGGACGTCTTCCATGTGCACGTCGGCCTTTGCCGGCGCGACCTTGGAGAGGCAGGGGACCTTGCGGGACAGCCGGTCGATGTCGTCCAGCGTGAAATCGATCCCGCCCTCATAGGCAGCGGCGAGGATGTGCAGGACGGTATTGGTCGAGCCGCCCATTGCGATGTCGAGCGACATGGCGTTCTCGAAGGCGCGGCGGTTGGCGACGTTTCGCGGCAGCACGCTCTCGTCCTCCTGCTCGTAGTAGCGCCGCGCGAGATCGACGATGAGATGGCCGGCCTCCACGAAGAGGCGCTTGCGGTCGGCGTGGGTGGCGAGCGTCGAGCCGTTGCCGGGGAGCGACAGGCCGAGCGCTTCCGTCAGACAGTTCATCGAGTTGGCGGTGAACATGCCGGAGCAGGAGCCGCAGGTCGGGCAGGCGGAACGCTCGATGACCTGAACGTCTTCGTCGGAGACCTTGTCGTCGGCGGCGGCGACCATGGCGTCGACCAGGTCGAGCGCGTGGGTCTTGCCATGCAGCACGACCTTGCCGGCCTCCATCGGGCCGCCGGAAACGAAGACCGCCGGGATGTTGAGGCGCATGGCGGCGTTCAGCATGCCGGGCGTGATCTTGTCGCAGTTCGAGATGCAGACCATCGCATCGGCGCAATGCGCGTTGACCATGTATTCGACCGAGTCGGCAATGATCTCGCGCGACGGCAGCGAATAGAGCATGCCGTCGTGGCCCATGGCGATACCGTCGTCGACGGCGATCGTGTTGAACTCCTTGGCGACGCCGCCGGCCGCCTCGATCTCGCGCGCGACGAGCTGGCCGAGGTCCTTGAGGTGCACGTGGCCGGGAACGAACTGCGTGAAGGAATTCACCACCGCGATGATCGGCTTTCCGAAGTCACTGTCCTTCATGCCGGTCGCGCGCCAGAGGCCGCGGGCACCGGCCATGTTGCGGCCGTGGGTGGTGGTTCGGGAGCGATATGCGGGCATGACGACATTTCCTCGGGATAAAGTTGACTGACATATGGTCATCAAACCTTCATGATGCCAGCCTCGACAGGGGTTCCCTAGCGCAAATCGGCCGCCGCGTCACGAAAGGAATGCGGATTTTTGCATGCGCCGGCGCAATTTTCTTGCTTCGCGGCAGTTTGGCCGTGACTGTTGTCGGCAGAATGCATTTGTGGGAATGTCGGCGCCGATTATGCCAGGGGAAGCAATGGGACAAGAAGGGCGCGAAATCGCGGAAGCCTTGGCGGGCAACGCTCCTCTCTATCTGCGCATCCACGACAATCTTGCGGAGGCCATCCGGCAGAACCGCCTGCCGAAGGGAGCATTGCTCCTCGAAGGGCATGTGGCGAACGTCTTTTCCTCCACGCGGACGCCCGTGCGCCAGGCATTCGCACTATTGCAAGAAGCGGGCCTGATCCGCCGCTTCGACGGCCGCGGCTTCCTCGTCGGGCAGGGAAGGGGAGCGCCGAGGAAGGTCGTCCTGACGCCTGAGATGCTGGGTGTGAACGAGGAGGCGCCCGGTCTTCGCAAGGTGCCGGCCTGGGAGGCCATCTACGAGGCGCTGGAACGCGAAACGGTGCATCTTTCCGTCTTCGGGCGCTACCGGATCAACGAGGTAGAGCTTGCGCGGGCCAAGCGCGTCGGCAGGCAGGTGGCGCGCGATGCGCTGACGCGGCTGGAAAGCCTCGGCATCGTCGAAAAGGACGAGCGAATGCGCTGGACGGTCGTGCCGCTCGACGAAAAGCGGATGCGCGACCTCTGCGACATCCGCATCGCGCTGGAGCCGGTCGCGCTGGCGCAGGCGATCCCGCATATCCCGGTGGCGGAACGCTTGGGCATGGTGTCCCGGCTGAAGCGGGCGCTTGCCGTCTATCCAAGGCTCTCGCATGAGGAGATGGACGGAATGGAAACGGACCTTCACGTCACATGCCTCGGCCACTGCCCGAACCGCGAAATCCTGATTGCGCTTCGCCGCGCCGGCTCCATGCTCAATGTCAGCAAGCACATCATGGGTATCTCGCTCGCCCTGCCGGAGCGCGAACCCTTCATAGCCGAGCATCTCGAAGTCTTCCGCGCGATCGAGGCGGGTAACGCAACCGGCGCTGCGGAAGCGCTGCGCAACCACATCACGATCTCTCTTCCGAAGGTGATCGGCCGGGTTCGGGAGGTGCGCGCCTCGCATGTGCCGGAGCGGCCGGCATATGCTATAGATACCCGGCAGGCAGGCTTATGAAACGTTCTGCGTGACGATTACGGGCGAAGCCGCTTACGTGATTGCGCCGACCTGCCAGGGTACGAACTCGTTGTCGCCGTAGTCGTAGGCCTCGCTCGCGGTCTTCCGGCCGGAGGCGGTGGCGATCACCAGCTCGAAGATACGCTTTCCTGCCTCCTCGATCGTCTCGGTGCCATCGACGATGGTGCCGCAGTTGATGTCCATGTCATCTTTGATGTGTTCGTACATGGGCGTGTTCGTCGCGATCTTGATGCAAGGGGCGGGCTTGTAGCCGGAGACCGAGCCGCGACCGGTCGTAAACGCGACGAGGTTGCAGCCGCCGGCGATCTGGCCGGTGACGGCGGCCGGGTCGTAGCCGGGCGTGTCCATGAAGACGAAGCCGCTTTCCCTGACCTCCTCGGCATATTCGTAGACGGCATTCAGCGGCATCGAGCCGCCCTTGGCGACGGCGCCGAGCGACTTTTCGAGGATCGTCGTGAGCCCGCCCGCCTTGTTGCCGTGGGAGGGATTGTTGTTGAGCTCGGCCTCGTTCCTCGCCGTATAGTCGCGCCACCAGTCGATGCGCGAAAGCAGCTTCTCGGCCACCTCCGGCCGGCTGGCGCGGCGCGTCAGGAGATGCTCGGCGCCGTAGATTTCCGGCGTTTCGGCGAGCACCGTCGTTGCCCCCTCCTTCACAAGCAGATCGGAGGCGATGCCAAGTGCCGGATTGGCGGAAATACCGGAATAGCCGTCCGAGCCGCCGCATTCGAGCGCCAGCTTGATGCCGGAGAGCGGCAGCGAGGTGCGGGCGATCGCGCCGACATCGGGCAGCATGTCGTCGATCATCTCGCAGGCCGCCTCGATGGTCTTGCGCGTGCCGCCCTGGTTCTGGATCATCATGGTGCGGAAGGTCTTGCCTTCCTCCAGTCCTGCCTCTTCCACGAGCGGACCGTACTGGAAAGTCTCGCAGCCGAGCCCGATCATCAGGATGCCGCCGAAGTTCGGGTTTCGCGCATAGCCCTTGAAGGTGCGGGTCAGGATACGCCCGCCTTCGGATTTCATGTTGATCGCGCAGCCGCCGCCATAGGTCAGCGCCACCACGCCGTCGATATTTGGGTGGCCGTTCTCGCGAAACTTGCGGGCATAATGCTCCGCGACATAGCGCGAGACGGTGGCGGAACAGTTCACCGTCGAGAGAACGCCGATATAGTTGCGCGTTCCGATGCGGCCGTTGCCGCGGTCGTATCCCTTGAAGGTGCGTCGTTCCGCCTCCGGGACCATGACGGGCGGCGCATTGTCGACGCAGAACTCGTGCTTCAACGTGACGTCGAGAATGGCGAGGTTCTGCAGGTGCACATGCTCGCCAGGCCGGATCTCCCGTGTCGCATAGCCGATGATCTGGCCGTACTTGAGAACCGGAGCCCCCACGGTGATCGGCGCGATGGCAACCTTGTGGCCGCGGGGGATGCGCTCCGCCGCGACGATGCCGCGCACGAGCGGCCTGCCGGCGTCCACATTGGCGGGCACGACCCCGACATTGTCTTTGGCGTTCAGGACGAGGACGGCGGGAATCTCGGCAAGCATGGCGCGTTCCTGGATATGAGGGAGACGGGGCGATTATGCACAGTGTCGGCAAAAGTCAATGTTGCGCCGGGCGACCGAAAAAGCAAGGGGCTCGCATGGTCGCGGAGGCGGCCGCGCACGCGTGCGGCAATGTTCTCAGGCCGGATGCTGCTGGACGCTGAGGCCGCCGTCGACGGTCAGGCAGGCGGCATTCATGAACGGGCACTCGTCGGAGATCATGAAGACTGCGGCGAGCGCGATCTCCTCCGGCGTGGCGATCCGCCCGCCCGGATGCAGCTTCATCGTCTCGGCCTTCGCCGCCTGCGGGTCGGGGAAGGAGTTCCAGTAGTCGACGACCTTCTGCGTCGCGACATAGCCGGGCGCGAGCGCGTTCACGCGGATGCCCTTGGCGGCATATTCCAGCGCCAGCGATTTCGTCAGGCCGAGCAGGGCATGCTTTGCCAGCGGATAGGGAAAGGTGTGCGGGATGATGGTGAAGGCGTGGGTGGAGGCGATGTTGAGGATCGCGCCGCCGCCCTGCTCGATCAGGCCCGGCAGGACCGCCTTGCAGCAGTTCCAGGCGCCCTTGAGATTGACGTCGAAGCAGCGCTGCCATTCCGCGTCCGTGGTTTGCAGCGGTTCTGCGAAGACGTTGACGCCGGCATTGTTGACGAGCGCGTTGACGGGGCCGATCGTTCGGGCGGCTTCGCTCACGCAGGCCTCGACGGCGGCGGCGTCGGTGATGTCCGCTTGCGCCTGATGCAGCGTTGCGCCGCAGGCTGCCAGGGCTGCCGCTTCGTGCGACAGCAATGTTCCGTCGCGGTCGATCAGCAGCAGGGCCGCTCCCTCCGCCGCAAAGGCTTTCGCCATCGCCAGCCCGATGCCCTGCGCGGCCCCGGTGATCATGATGCGCTTGCCGTTCAAACGTCTGGTCATTTTCGCGTTTCCAGAATATGGGGCCTGATCGTGACGGTGCCGCCCAGTTCTTCATCGGTCCCGAGCAGCTTGAGACCGCCGAAATCCGGCATGTTATGTCCGTTCGGCAGATGGCTCATCGGTTCGAAGCAGAAATAGGTCGGATTTGGCGACGGAACATGGATCATGTAATTCGCAAAGACCGGATCGGCTTCGATGTCAACGGCAAGCCCGAGGCCGGGCCAGGCGATCCTCGCCTTGCCGTCCCAGCCTTCGAATGCGTTGTTCACCCAGCGGTGCGGCATGACGGCGGGCTCTCGAAAATTAAGGTCGGGCGGAAAATCCTCGCATCCGCCGGGCAGATGGCCTTGCCTTTCGCTCCAGTAGCCCGAAGCGGCCGCGTGGAAGATAGCGGCTTGCGTCATGGGAAAGAAGAAATGCTGCCCGAGCCCGAAGGGCAGCGCTTCCCTTCCCGTGTTGCGAACGCCGAGGAACAGGGACAGAGCACCGTTTTCGACCGCAATCCTCTGGGCCGCACGATATCGGTAGGGGGAACTGGCCGTGCCGGTATGCTCGTAATCCAGTTCCAGGCTGCCGTTTTCCGCGCGCGTGACCGTCCAGTCCGCAAGCCAGCCGTCGCCATGCAGGTAGAGCGGATCGTGCGGCGTGTTCGGGCGAAGCAGGCATTCCCGGCCATCGACCATGAAGCGATTGTCCGAGACGCGATTGCCGAAGGGCACGAGCGGAAAGCAGGCGGCCTGATCGATCGTGTAGTCCGCAGGATTGTCTGCCGCCGCGGGCCGCAGGAACGGCAGCCCGCCGAAATGGCCGTCGACCAGCGAGCCGCCTTTGCGGCTGACCCGCACGGTGAGGCCGTCGCTCGTCAGACGGTGGAACATCAGCCGCGCCGGCCTGCGGCAGTCGAGCGGAGATTGTCGAGCAACACGGCGACGAGCAGGATGAGGCCGCGCACGACATACTGGTAGAAAGCCTGGATATTCAGGAGATTCATGACGTTCTCGGCAATCCCCATGATCAGCACGCCGACGATGACGCCGCTCATGGCAGCGCGCCCGCCCGCAAGCGACACGCCGCCGAGAACGCAGGCCGAAATGACGGAAAGCTCAAGTCCGGTTGCCGCATTCGGCTGGCCGGAGGTGATGCGCGAGGCAAGCAGGATGCCCGCGACGGCGCAGATCAGCCCCTGGAGCGCGAAGATCCAGATGCGCATGCTGACGACGTTGACGCCGGCAAGGCGCGAAGCCTCCGGATTGCCGCCGATCGCCAGCGTGTTCTTGCCGAACACGGTGCGGTTCAGCACGAAGCCGAAGACGATGAAGAGCGCCGCCATGACCCAGATCGGCGTCGGGATGCCGAAGAAACGCGAAAGCGCGAGCTGATAGAAGTCGGGATCGTTGATGCCGACCGCGCGGCCGTCCGACGAGATCAGGGCGAGCCCGCGAACGATCTGCATCGTGGCAAGCGTGGTGATCAGCGCATTGATGCGGAAACGGGCGATCACGACGCCGTTCACGAGGCCGACGACGGAGCCGCAGAGCAGAGCCGCTGCTATGCCGATGAGGATGGAGCCGGTAGCATTCGAGGCCATGACGGCGATCATGCCGGAAAAGGCGACGGTCGAGCCGACCGAAAGATCGAAATCGCGCGAGGCGAGGCAGAACATCATCGTGCAGGCGACGATGCCGATCGTCACGACGGACTGCAGCAGCCCCAGCATATTGCGCTCGGTCAGGAAGTTCGGAACCGTCAGCGCGACGATCGCGAAGGCGACGGCGAAGATGACGACGAGGCCCTGTTCGCCGAGAAGCAGTTTCTTGAGGGAAGCGGTCATGGCTGGCTCTTTCAGGAATGATTCACGGCGGCGGGAGACTTGTCCGGCAGCGCGGCGGCGAGGATCTTGCGTTCATCGAAGCTTTCTCGCGGATATTCGGTCGCGATCCGACCGCCGCACATGACGAGAACCCGGTCGGAAATACCCATGACTTCGGGCAGTTCGCTGGAGATGACGAGGATGGCCATGCCGCTGGCCGCGAGCTCGTAGAGGATCTCGTAGATCTCCGACTTGGCGCCGACGTCGATGCCGCGGGTCGGTTCGTCGATGACGAGCACGCGCACGCCCTGTTCAGAAAGCCAGCGCCCGAGGATCACCTTCTGCTGATTGCCGCCCGAAAGATTGATGATGTCCTGTTTGCGCGAAGGCGTGCGGACACGAAGTTTCTTGATGAAGGTTTCGGCAAGCTCCGCTTCCCTGCGCTTGTTCAGGATGCCGAAGGGCGAGAAATGCCGGCGGGACGAGATCGCGATGTTCTCCTCGATGGAGCGGCCCTGGAGGATGCCGTCGAATTTACGGTCTTCCGGGCAGAGCACGATGCCCGAGCGGATCGCCTGCTGCGGGGTCGAGGACGATGCGGTCTTGCCGTCGATCTCGACGGAACCGGAATGCCGGTTGTCCGCTCCGAAGATGAGGCGGGTGAGTTCGCTGCGCCCGGCGCCGATCAGGCCGAAGATGCCGAGGATTTCGCCCGCGCGAACCTCGAAGCTCGCGGGGACCGGCAGCTTGCGGCCGGAAAGCTCCTTGACCTTCAGCCGCACGTCGCCGACCGGCCGGGCCCGCCATCCCCAGATATTGCTGATCTCCCGGCCGACCATCTCGGAGATGATCCGGTCGCGGGTGGCCATCGCGAGGTCGGAATGGTGGGCAGCGAGCTTGCCGTCCCGCAGAACCGTGAGGCTGTCGCAGAGCCGGAAGACCTCGTCCAGGCGGTGCGAGATGTAGAGGATCACCTTGCCTTGCGCCTTGAGGCGTCCGATCAGCTCGAACAGGATCTCGCTTTCGCGCGAGGAAAGCGAGGAGGTCGGCTCGTCGAGCGCGATTACCCGGGCATCGAGCATCACGGCCTTGGCGATCTCGACCATCTGGCGCGCGCCGATCGAGAGCGTGCCGACCTTGGCGGCGGGATCGATGTCTATGCCGATATCGTCGAGCTTCCGCTTGACCGTCGAAAGCAGCGTATTCCAGTCGATGACGCCGAACCGGCCAGGGAACCGGCCGAGCCAGAGATTTTCCGCGACGGTGAGCTCGGGAACGAGCTGGAGCTCCTGGTGGATGACGATGACGCCGGCATCGAAGGCGTCGCGCGCGGAGGCGTAGTCCTGCCGCACCCCATCGATGCGGATCTCGCCCGTATCGGCCTTCTGATCGCCCGAGAGAATGCGGATCAGGGTGGATTTGCCCGCGCCGTTTTCTCCCATCAGCCCGTGTACGGCGCCCTTTTCGACGGTGAAGGAAACGTCGGAAAGCGCCTGCACTCCGGGGTAACCCTTGGAGATATTGTGGAATTCGAGAAAGGACGTCATCGCGCTCCCCGGCAAGAAATCCCGGGCGGCGGAAACCACTCTCCGCCGCCCGGCAATCGTCGTCTTGGAAGGATGGTTATTCTATGCCGAGATCCTTGCGCACGGCCTCGTAGTTATCGCGCAGCGCAAGCTGGCCGGACGTCAGGATCAGCTTTTCCGGCTCCTTGCCGTTGGCGATCCATTCGTACATGTTGAGCGCGGTCTCGTAACCGTGGCGCTTCGGCGAGATGATGACGGTACCGAAGAAGCCGGTCGCCGATGGTTTCTTGAACTCATTGATCGCCGATTCCGCGCCGCCTATACCGACGCCGATCATGTTGTCGGCGGAGATGCCGACGCTTTCGGCCGCGCGCACGGCGCCGAGGACGGCCTCGTCGTTAAGGCCGAAAGCGACCCAGTTCTTGATGTCGGCATGCTTGTTGAGAACGACGGTGGAGGCGTTCAGCGCGGCTTCCGTGTCGGTTTTTGCCTGCGGCGCGTCGAAGATGTTCTCGGCCGGGAAGCCCGCTGCCTTGAGGACGGAGATCGCGCCTTCGACGCGGTCGACCGCCGTCGGTAGCTGGTCGTAGGAGATGCGGATCGCGCCCGTGGTCTTCGGGTCCCAGCCGCGCTTCTTCATCTCGTCTGCGATCGCCTGACCGACCGCCTCGCCGATCTTCGTCGCGGAAATGCCCATATGCGCCACGTCTTCGAGCGGGTTTCCTTCCGCATCGACGAGGCGGTCGTCGACCGTCATCAGCTTCAGATCATTGGCCGCAGCCTTCGCTACGATGCCGGGGCCGAGCTTCACGTCGGGCGTGCAGATGATGAAACCCTGTGCGCCCTGGGCGCCGAGATTGTCGATCGCGGACTGGACCTTCTCGCCGTCCTCCGCGCCGATCTCCACCAGCGTGAAGCCTTTTTCCTTCGCGGCGACCTGGGCGAACTTCCATTCGTCCTGGAACCACGGCTCCTCCGGCTGCTTGACGATGAAGCCGATCTTCACGTCGGCGGCAAAGACGGACGTCGCGGCCATGACGGCGACGGTTCCAGCCAGAACGGCTGCTTTCAAGAAACGCATTTTCTCTCTCCCTGATTAACCGCTGCCTCCGCAGCAGGCCCGGTTTATGACGATTAAATCATACCAGTCAATTGCCTATGTATGATGAATGATGTAGAACGATATGACAAGAGGGTAGGGGCAGTCACCTTCGTGATGCTTGTCCTTGCGGATGGAGAATGGGATAAGCAGCGCGCAAGCCGTTTCGGCGTGCGCATTGCCAGGAGGCGGCAGGTGGAAATGACGGTCGGTCGCGAGAGCGTGACGCAGGAGGCGCCAGCCGCTTCGGGAAAGCGCCCCCGCGTGCAGAAGAACGTCACCGCCGCGATCGGGACGGACATCTGTGTCGAGCGCTATCCCGCCGGCACGCTGCTTCCCAAGGAAAACGATCTCTGCGAGCTCTATGGCGTCAGCCGGACCGTCATTCGCGAATCCCTCAAGATTCTCGAGACCAAGGGCCTCGTGCGCGGCCGCCCGCGCGTCGGCACGGTGGTGTGCGACAAGGAGGACTGGAATATCCTCGATCCGCAGATCCTCGAATGGATGGGGCCGCGCATCCTCGGCCTGAACCTGCTCGGCTGCATTCTGGAGACCCGCCGTACGGTGGAGCCGGTCGCCGCCGAGCTGGCGGCGGAACGGGCAACCGCACAGGATCTTGCCGATCTGGACCGCGCCTGGCGCGAGATGAGCGACGCGGAGGCCGATATCGAGCGCTTCACGGCCGCCGATGCGGCCTTCCACGAGATTCTGCTGCGGGCGAGCCACAATCAGGTTTTCCGCCAGCTTTCCTCGATCATTCATGCAGCACTCACCTATTCGCTGCATGCCTCCAACGAGGCGGTGGAAAAGCGCGACGAGGCTCTGGCGATCCATGGCGAACTCGTCGAGGCGCTGAGATTGCGCAACAAGGCGGCGGCACGCGACTGCTCAAACCGGATGCTCGATCTTGCCGCCCGCGACCTTGCCGCCTGGGCGAGCCGCGAGCCCGGCGGTTCCGCCGCTCTAGATTCAAAGAGCTAGAGCGTCTCTTGCGTTCAATTGAACGCGCAGCGCTCTAGTGCCGAACGATTCCGTCCGGGGGATCCTTCCGGGCGGCGACCTGTCATCCAGATGGAAGAAAACCGATGAAGATCACCAAGCTTACCACCTATATCGTACCGCCGCGCTGGCTTTTCCTGAAGATCGAGACGGACGAGGGCATTGTCGGCTGGGGCGAGCCCGTGGTGGAAGGCCGTGCGCTGACGGTCGAAGCCGCGGTCCATGAGCTTGCGGACTACCTCGTCGGCAAGGATCCCCTGCTGATCGAAGACCATTGGCAGGTGATGTATCGCGGCGGCTTCTATCGCGGCGGGGCGATCCACATGAGCGCGCTCGCCGGCGTCGATCAGGCGCTGTGGGACATCAAGGGCAAGGCCTATGGCCAGCCGGTGCATGCGCTCCTCGGCGGCCAGTGCCGCGACCGTATCAAGGTCTATTCGTGGATCGGCGGCGACCGCCCGAGCGACGTCGCCCGCAATGCGAAGGAAGTCGTGGCGAGGGGCTTCAAGGCGATCAAGCTCAACGGATGCGAGGAGCTGCAGATCGTCGACACGAACGAGAAGATCGAAAAGGCGGTCGAGACCATCGCCGCCATCCGCGAAGCGATCGGCCCCCATATCGGCATCGGCGTCGATTTCCACGGCCGCGTCCACAGGCCGATGGCCAAGGTGCTCGCCAAGGAGCTCGAGCCCTACAAGCTGATGTTCATCGAAGAGCCGGTGCTTTCGGAAAATCGCGAGGCGCTGAAGGAGATCGCCAACCACACCTCGACGCCGATCGCGCTCGGCGAGCGGCTCTTCTCGCGCTGGGACTTCAAGCAGGTGCTTGCCGACGGCTATGTCGATATCATCCAGCCCGATCTTTCGCACGCCGGCGGCATCACCGAATGCCGCAAGATCGCGGCGATGGCGGAGGCCTACGACGTGGCGCTGGCGCCGCATTGCCCGCTGGGTCCGATCGCGCTTGCCGCCTGCCTCCAGGTCGATGCCGTCAGCTACAACGCCTTCATCCAGGAACAGAGCCTCGGCATCCATTACAACCAGGGCAACGACATCCTCGACTACATCTCCAACAAGGAGGTCTTCCACTATGCCGACGGCTTCGTCTCGATCCCGCAAGGCCCCGGTCTCGGCGTCGAGGTGGACGAAGCCTATGTGATCGAGCGTGCCAAGGAAGGCCACCGCTGGCGCAACCCGATCTGGCGCCACGAGGACGGCAGCGTCGCCGAATGGTGATCTGACGGTCGATGGCGAATGTTCAAAGCCCGGTCCGGCCACCGCCGGACCGGGCTTTTTCCTTTGCCGGGGAGCTTTGATCGGCCGTTCGCCGAACCAAAGCCGCGGCAAAGGCGAGCATAAGTCCCGCCGCTTTCAGAAAGCCTTCGGAAGGCCTGCCTGCTTCAGTGTCTCGCTGGCCGTGTGGCGTGATTTCACCCGTGATCGACGGTGAAATGGCGGTTGGTGATCGGGCTGAACCGTATCTCGTGATTGCCTTTGCCCGGCCGGACGTAATGACAACCGGCCCGGGTCAAAAGCTCTTTCAGTTCGCGCAGATATCCCGCCATGGGGGATCAGAAGGAGGGATTCGGGACCTTTGCCAAGTGCTCGGTCATGATATGCACGGGAATTTCCGGCAAATCAGAGGTGGAGCCGTTCAATGCGAGGAGATCCGCTATGGCGGCGAGGACTTTCTGTTCCAGGCGTTCGAAGTCTCCGCTTCGACGGCCAAGCCGTCGATATCACTACTGGTCGCGACCCAGACGGACGCTTCTTCATCCCATGCCGCGCGTACGATGATAGAGACGTGCTTCATACGATGCTCTGCCTTGACGAGCAAACGGCGCTCGTCGCCGCAGCTTATGCAAACGACAATCTGCTGCCTAGGCGCGTCGGAGAAGACAATCAGAGACACGCATGAGCCCCATGCGCCCCACCATCTGGAAAGCGCCAAAAGGCGGTTTCTGGGCGCTGCTTGGGCAAATAAGCCAGGAAAGGAAAACGGGTTATGTCGTCAACCTCGCAAACGCCTGCGTTAACAGGGGATCGGAATGGTGGGCGTGACAAGGACGCCATTCGAAAATTATGTATTTGTTTTTGCTTTCCTTTTCGATTTAAATCCCTCACCTGAAACAGGGTGAGGGACTTCTATGTTCTCGATCTGGTCCGCAACGATACGGCTTGCCTCGATGCCGAGGCGCTTCCGATCGACGCCCTTCGTGTAGATTTCCGCCGTCGCCAGCTTCGTCCAGCCGTACTGTGCCATAAGCTGATGGCTGCCTGCGCCGCCCTCTGCAGCAAGGGTTGCACTGAGCTTCCGCAACCCATGCGCGGATTTTGTCACTCCCGCCTCGGTGCACTTCTCCCTGAACCAGTTTCCGAACGCTTCCTTCACGAATGGCTTGCCGCGGCTACTCTCGATCAGGTGCAAGCCTTTGCGTGGGGTCGCGTCGATTATCCGAACCAGCTCGTCAGAGAGCTCGATCGTGATCCTTGATCCTGTCTTTGCCGTATCCAGCGAAAGAACCCGGCCGCTGATATGCTGGCGCCCGACGACCGCGACGTCAGACCGCCTCAAGCCAGCGAGCAGCATCAGCTCCATTGCTAGACGCTCGGGGGTGCCGACCTCGTGTTTCGCGCGGAAGGCCTTCACGTCATCGACGGTCCAAGCCGGGAAGCCGTCGGTTTTGTATTCCGGCGCATCGACGCCGATGGTGGGATCAACCGCGACGAGCCGCATTTTCCTTCCCCAGCCGAACATCCCTCGCATCACCTTCAGGAAGTTCGCCGCCAGCGCCGGAGTCTCGTGACGCTTGTCCACGCCCTCCTGAATCACATCCTGGGTGAACGTGGAGAGGGCATAGCGCCCGTTATTCTTCAGCACCTTGGCCATGATGAGACGCTGCTGCTTTTGAGTAGCTGGGCTATATCCGGCCCATTTGGCACTCTCGGTGGTGTATCGGTCCCATAGCCATTGGAGCGTGCCTTCGTGAACCTTCGGCACGGCGAGCGGCGCGCCACCTGTCAAAGCGGCCGTATACGCCGCCTTGAAGGTTGGATCGTTCGGGCTGGGAAGTCGAATGCGCTTGCCCTTGCCGATGCGGAAATAGAAAACCCACTTACTATGTCGGGTCTTCTGCTTATGGACGTGAAGAGGGAGCTTTCTAGGCATCCCATCACGATCATAGGACAGGGCGGGAGTAGTCAATTGCGGCTTCCTTGGTGGGAGCGTGGTCGGGAGTGATGGTGACCACTGCATCCCCGATTCGGATTTCCACCCGGCACCCCGTGGTTTTCGCCACTTCGGCGGCTCTCTGCATGTCCTGCTTGCGGATAAGGGCGGGGGCTGACATTGCTCAGTTCTCCCCGTTTTTCGACTTATCCACAGGAGCCGAGACCGCGTTGCGCTCGCCGTCGATCTGAACCCACTCTGCGGGGCCGTCGAAGACCTGTGCGGCATCGCGTAAGCTCTTAATGTCGCGGCAGGCAATCCGTTGAAGCGCTGCCACCCGGTCGAGCTCTTCATTTCGGGAGCCGTCCGGCCGCACATATTCCATCTCGTGCAGGATGTCGTATGTGGCCTGCATCAGTTCGGCGAGATCGAGCAACTGATAGAACAGGTCGGAGGGGTCAAGGGTATTGTTGGGCTTCATGGTTATGCCCTTCCGATCACATTGAGGGCGTTATCGATGAAGCGCGCCATGTCGCCGAGGATGCCGCTCTGCAACTGCACTATGCCGACAAGACTGTGAGATTTGATCGCTTCGGCTTTGATGCGCAGGCCCTCGCCGGTGATGGCTTGAGCTCGCGATATATCCACGCAAGCCATCCTGAACTCGGACTCCGCAATCTCGATCCGGCTCTTTGCTTTCTCGACACCTGACGCGGCGCGCAGCCGCGCGGTTTCCGCCTCATACTCGCGAGCAAGTTCAAGCTTCCGCTGCCACCTCTGAATGGCCTCGTCCCGATAAACACGATTCCGCGCAAGTGCCTTCTCCGTACGCCCGGCCGGAGTTTGCTGAGCCCATGTGGAAACCGTCTCGCTCGCCTGATCTGTGGAGATGACCGAGAAGCACGTCTTGTCATTCTCGGCGCGGAATTTGGCGGTTAGCCTCTTCTTGAGAACGTTAGTATCCCTCATTACAAAGCGGCCTGCGATATCACGCTCCGCAGTCTCACCTCTGCCGTTCTGGTGCGCGTTGGCGCCGTCAAGGATCTCTTCAGGGGCAAGCGGCCAAACATGCCTCCATTCATCCGCGAGCCATTCCAAGGCGTCTTTTGCCGCAGCGACTTCGGCACGCGCTGCCTTGAAACGTTCATACGCGGCGAGGAGTTCGGGGTTTTCCGACACGCCCTGGCAAACATTTGCCGCAACGGCGGTCGGCGTGGCAGCAGCAGCCGCGACAACTGCCGTCGGCGGAACCGACGCTGCAGCAAGCAAGCCCAGAGCCTTGCGGCGGGTAAGGTTCGGAGAAAGGGCCTGTTTCGTTCCCGTTGAAACAGCGGGCACAGTTGTGCTATTGGACTGCTTGTCCATTTTTGACATCCTCAATGTTGAAAGTTGGCATTTCAGCAGTGACGGGGATCGGTCGGCAAACTTGCTCCCCGTCCTGCTGCTACTCTCCAGCCGGAGCCGGCATTTCCATAATCTGCACTCTTTCCATCCGCTCCCTGATGCTGCGAACAACCTCGCTGTTCATTGAGCTTCCGAACTTTTCCGCCTGACACTCAAGGAAGCCTTTCACGTCGGGAGGGAGGCGGCAGAGCAATTTCGCTTCACCTTTCATTTTCATCCTCCATTAAGGTTAATATCAACTCGATATCACCGATTGTCAATCTCCTATATCGCGCCGATATCATTTATTTTATATCGAGACGATAGTATGGAGTTGATATGGCAAAAGACCCCAAACCGCCGAGCGAAGAACTTGATAAATTCCTGCTGCGCATGCCGGATGGACTGCGCGACAAGTTGAAAGCCGCCGCAGAAGAAAATAAGCGTTCGATGAACGCCGAGATCGTGGCGCGCCTCGACTTTTCGCTTATCGCGCACCCACACGCTTATTTGTTGCGGGCTCTGATCGATCTGCAAGAGAAACTTTTGGCCGGGAAGGAGGAGTTGTTCGTTCCCCCTTGGATGCAGGATGAGCTTCAAAAGACAGCTGATTCCCGGGGCGTCTCCGCGCAAAAGCTGCTTGTTAGACTTCTCCTTGAAGCGATGGAACAACTGGACGCAGAAACTGAGTTGGGGGCCGAGTTCGCTAAACACGTCGAGGCCCAGGGGAAAACTGATAAAGATTGAATCCTCTCTCCTCAGCATCGCGCCCTCGCTTCCGAAGGCGGGGGCTCGACACCTGCGAATGAGTGGGCCATCGCTCGGATCATATCCAGCGCGCTATCCGCGACCGACTTCGCATTGAGCGCTACCGCCGAGACGGCATAACCGTCGGCGCCGCCGATCCCGTCGCCTATCTTGTCTAGGCCGTGCAGAAGGTCGGCTACTTCCTCTATCTGCTCGCGCAGCTCGGACAACTTTTCGCAGTCGAGAGAATGTTTGATGGCGGTCGGCTTGGTCTTAACCGTTTCGTCGGGATGTCTGAACAGAGATTCGGGCTCGCAATGAAACAGCGCAGCAAGCCGCTCCTGCCACTCGACGCCCGGCGTTGTGCCGTTGAACCATCTGGAAACGACGCTTTTATCAGCCCCTAGCTCCCGAGCAAGGTCGGCTTGGGTGAGTTCCTGGGCTTCGGCCCATTCAGCAATGTAATGCGGCCGGCGCGGCTGTTTGCTACAGCGGATGGTTGAAATCTCGGGTTGCTCAGGATCGGGCTTCGTGGGGGCGTTCTCGTCGACCGTGGCGACCGCAAGTGCGCTGGCCGCGCCCTCGGGGAAGAAATCATTCGCGCAAAGAGCCCCGCTATAATACTCGATAAGAGATAGCATCGATCCGCGGGCGGGAAATTGCGTCCACTGCTCAATCCGTGAGAGCGTGCCGACGGATATCCCGGTGGCATCCTTCACGTCTCGTAGCGTTAGGCCCTTCTTGTGCCGCAGCTTGGACATCGGGTGTGTGGTGGGAATGCGCTTGGACATGTCGGCTCCAGTCAGTTGACGGAGCTAAGATTAATGGGATATTGCCCAAACAGTCAATGGGTAATTGCCCACTTTCGCGCAGCCCTCCACACTACCGTCTGGAACTCCTTGGCAATGTTGCGAAAATTTCTCCTATCCAACTCAATCGGACGTTCTCGATCGGAGCTGCATTCCATGACAGCAGGTTCACGCTATTCCCGTGGCCGCGCATAATGGTCTTCAGGTATCGTCGTCCATCAGTGGTTCGAACTGCTGCATCCTGGCCGTAAAACGCATCAAGGGGCTTTTTCTGCTCGCGATAGACGATGATGGCAGTGCCATCCCGATAAACAGGAAGCATCGAATCCCCCCGCACCTCAAGGGCGAGCATCTCAGCGGGAAGGCCAAACGGGATTTCTAGCTGGTCTAGTCCTTCTGGCGGCACTTGCTCAAACTCCGGAAGGACTTCGGCGCCCGCGCCGATGTATCCGACCAGCGGCACTGATGAGCTTATTTCTATGCCTTCGTCCAAAAGATCGGCCACCGTCGTGCCGAGCACTTTTGCAAGGCGCTGGAATTTGTCGATGCTTGGAACGCGTCCGCGCTCAAGCATATCGCGTACAAAAGTTTCTCCCAAACCAGCCTTAAGCGAAACAGCCTTCATGTTGAGGCCGCTCGCCTGAAGCCGTTCCCGGAAGTTTTTTTCCCATTTCTCCAACATGGTTGAGGTTATAGCCCATCATGCTATTGACAGTCCAATGGGAAATTGCCCATATGGTAAATGTGTTATTACCCACCGGAAGGGCATGAAATGGGCAGAGAAGAGTTGCTCAAGACGATAGCTGATTTCCAGAAGCGCACTGGCATTGCAGATTCGACGATTGGCATACTCGCAATGAACGACGCCAAGTTCGTCTTCAGCCTGAGAAAAGGGCGGCGCTGCTACCCCGAAACAATCCAAAAGGTGTTGTCCGTATTGGCAGATCACGAGAAAGCGTCGGATCGCTTTCGAACCATTTGCACCGAGGACGGAGTTTGGATCGCGCATGATCGGATTAGCGGGCTAGCATATAGCGGCCGTACAGCCAAGCGGGCAGAGGGCAATCTGCGAAAGGCCCTGGAAGAAAGGGCCTCAGCTTGAGTGATACGTCCACCCTTGAAGAGCAAACCGAGGCTTGGGCGGACTATGTGGCTGCGCGTGCCCGTGCAGATGCAAGTCTCTGCATCAGGGATGGTATCGCAGCGGCTCAGGCATGGAAGCGGTTCCTCAATCTATTCCTTGACGATGACCATAAGGTTCCCGTCGCGGGGGCCGCCCGTTCAAACGTCACAGTCTTTCCGGTGCATCGGACGCGGCCAAGCGGATTGATCAGCGGGGATGCTGACTGATGGCCCCAAGTGCCGATCGTCTTTCATACGCTGAAATGGTGGCCGGCCTTCGCAAGATGATCGCCTCGAAAGCCGATTGGCTCGAAACCTTCTCCTCGGGCTCGAAGAAGCGGCCCGACCACGAAATTGAAATCCAGCGAAAACATCTGGCCGTGTTGCAGCAAGCCGCTGAGGATTATCAGCGCGCCGCCGACCGGCCGACAAGGAGTGCATGATGCCCGGTGCCGATAGGAAGCTGCAGCAACTCGACATTACCAGCATCGAGACACACGGACGGCTCCGCACGGTCAAGGAAGCCGGCGTCGAGGCCGTAGCCGCGTCTCTTGCATCCATCGGTCTCAGGACGCCCATCTCTGTTCGCTATTACGAAGAACGCCCCGAGGGCATGCCGGGCGAAACCGTTGACGCATTGGTCTTGCTCACCGGCGCGCACCGGCTGGAAG
>JARYGU010000109.1:0-589 GCA_033795365.1 Shinella sp. | reverse complement strand
GACGCGGCGCGCAGCCGCGCGGTTTCCGCCTCATACTCGCGAGCAAGTTCAAGCTTCCGCTGCCACCTCTGAATGGCGTCGTCCCGATAAGCACGATTCCGCGCAAGTGCCTTCTCCGTACGCCCGGCCGGAGTTTGCTGCCGCCATTCGGCAAGCCTCTCTTCCGCTTCCTTGGCGCTGACAATGGAGAAGCACGTTTCGGGCGTCTTCTGCCTCATCTCTCGCGTGAAGCGTTTTGTCAGCGAGCTCGTATCCCGGATCAGGAAATTGCCGGCGATATCCCTCTCAGCGTTTTCGTGAGCTGTGCCTCCAAAGACGTGGGCGTTGGCGCAACAAAGAAGCTCCTCCGGCGCCAGCGGCCACCGATGGCGCCATTCGTCTACGAGCCATTCCAAGGCGTCTTTTGCCGCAGCGACTTCGGCACGCGCCGCCTTGAAACGTTTATACGCGGCGAGAAGCTCGGGGTTTTCCTGCATGCCGGAAGCGGCCACTTCCACTGCGGCGGGCGGTATGGCAGCAGCAGCCGCGACAACTGCCGTCGGCGGAACCGACGCTGCAGCAAGCAAGCCAAGGGCTTTGCGGCGTGTGA
>JARYGU010000108.1:0-594 GCA_033795365.1 Shinella sp. | reverse complement strand
GAGCAGCGCGGGATCGAGGATCTCCGGTCGGTTGGTTGCGGCGAGAACGACAATGCCGGCGCTCGGATCGAATCCATCCATTTCGGCGAGAAGCTGGTTGAGGGTCTGTTCCTTTTCGTCATGGCCGCCGCCGGGCATATCGATGCCCCGTGCGCGGCCGAGGGCATCGAGTTCGTCGATGAAGAGGATGGCGGGCGCCTGCTTGCGGGCCTCGGCGAACAGGTCACGTACGCGGGCGGCGCCGACGCCGACGAACATTTCGACAAACTCAGAACCGGTGATCGAGAAGAAGGGAACCCCAGCCTCGCCTGCGACGGCGCGGGCCAGCAGCGTCTTGCCCGTTCCCGGTGGCCCGACCAGTAGCACGCCCTTGGGGATCCGTGCGCCCAGCCGCCCATAAACGTCAGGATCGCGTAGAAAGCCTATGATCTCGGAGAGTTCCGCCTTCGCCTCCTCCACGCCCGCCACGTCGGCGAAGGTCACTTTGACATTCCGCTCGGAATAAGCTTTGGCCCCGCTGCGCCCAATGCCCATCAAACCACGCTGGCCGCCCGCTGCGGGGCGCAGCAGAATCATCCACATCAGTGCGAAGAC
>JARYGU010000107.1:0-596 GCA_033795365.1 Shinella sp. | reverse complement strand
CCGCCTGGCGCGCCAGTTCCAGCGACGCGGCCCGGTCCTGCGTCAACTGGAGCTGCTGCGCCTGGATAGCCTGCTTGGCCTGCAAGGCCAGCAACTGGTTGGTCGCCTGCATGGCTTGCAGCGCGCCGTTGGCCGACTGGCTCTGGCCGACCAGATCGGCGAGCACGCCTTCGTCTTCGCTGAGGTTCTGGTACACCTGCGCCTGCACGCGCATCGCGGTGTGCAGGCCGTCGAGCGTATGGCGCCAGCGCTCGCGCGCGTCTTGTGCCATGCGGTCGCCGCTCACGGTCGCTGCGTATTCGTGCGGATACAGCCGGGCGAACTCCTGGTCCAGATTTTCCACCCGGTAGGCGAGTCCCTGCGCCTCAGCCATCAGGCGTTCGATGGTCGCCAGCGTCGAGCGCAGGCGATTGACCGTGTTGTAGTCCAATCGATCCAGATTGCGTGCCTGGTTGATCAGCATCTGCGCTTCGTTCTGAAGCTGCCGCACCTGGTTGTCGATCTGTTGCAGCGTGCGGATCGCGGTCAGCGTGTTCTGCACCAGATTGGTCGGGTCAATTACGGTCCACTGCGCCTGCGCGGCAGGCAACGTGCAG
>JARYGU010000106.1:0-596 GCA_033795365.1 Shinella sp. | reverse complement strand
AACTGCGAGTCCACGATCTCGCACAGGTGCTGGTTGCCGAAGGCAAGGCGAGCGACACAACCGCGGTGTATCGCACGCTCTGGTCGGCGGACCGCCTGGCCGTGGCAGGCATGTGGTTGACGGTTCACATGACCTATGCCGACCGGGTCTATCCCGATGGCCGGGAGATGAGAGCCGAGGATTTCAAGGAGACGCCGGAGGGGCATACCGGTGGGGCGCTGAACATCGTGCCGGCCTATGTCGGCTACCTGGCCGCGAACGCGCTCAGTGGGTTGACGCGTGGCTGGTTGATGGGCCAGGGCCATTGCGTCGCGGGCATCGATGCCTGCAACCTTCTGGTGGGCAACATGACGCCGCGCCACGCCGAGAGATACGACCGCAGCGAAAGCGGCCTCACGCGCTTTGCCCGGGATTTCTATAGCTACGCGATCGACGCACAGGGGCGTCCCGCCTCGCCGCTGGGCAGCCACGTCGGACCGAATACGGCAGGCGGTCTGTCCGAGGGCGGCTATCTCGGCTTTGCCGAACTGCAGTACGTGCACATGCCCTTGCCCGGCGAGCGGCTGGTGGTGTTCCTCAGCGACGGCGCTTTCGAG
>JARYGU010000105.1:0-597 GCA_033795365.1 Shinella sp. | reverse complement strand
GAAGTCGAGGTTGCGGCGGAACTCCGTCTGGCGACGCTGCTTGAGCAGCTTGTAGCCGCCCATCTCCAGGTTTTCGCTGACCGACAGCGGGGCGAAGACGCGCCTGCCTTCGGGCACCAGGACGATGCCGCGATCGACGATGCGATCCGCGGACAGCGCTTCTATCGCTTCCCCTTCGAAGCGGACGCTTCCGCGCAGCGGCCGCAAAAGGCCGCTCAGGCTGCGCATAACCGTGGTCTTGCCGGCGCCGTTCGCGCCGAGCAGGCAGCCTATCTGCCCGGCCGGAATCTCCAGGCTGGTGTCGCGCAGCACATCGCCGGCGCCGTAAGAGGCGCACAGGTTGGTGATCTCAAGCATCGGGCATGTCCTCCCCGAGATAGGCTTTCAGGACCAGGGGATCGACGCGCACCGCATCGGCCTGGCCTTCGGCGATCTTGCGGCCGTAATTCAGCACCAGGATGTCATCGCACAATTGCATGACGAAGCTCATGTTGTGCTCGACCAGCAGCACGCTGACTCCGCTGGCATTGACCTCGCGTATGACTTGCGCGACTTGCGCCACCTCGGCGTGCGGCACGCCTGCGACGGGCTCATCCA
>JARYGU010000104.1:0-603 GCA_033795365.1 Shinella sp. | reverse complement strand
ACCGTTGGTATCAGCTACCGCGACACCGACGAACTGGCCCGGATAGTTTTGATAAGTTTCGGGTGGGCGACCGCGATCATCCTTGCCGTCGGTATGACAGGAGCGGCGATCCTGGCCTATCGCACTCGTAAGCGCATCTTCGTCCTCTCCCGCACCGCGCACGAAATTGGACATGGCGAGCTTTCTAAACGGCTTCCAGTTTCACCTCGGATGGATGAAATCGACGTCCTTTCTTCTGAGATCAATGTCGCGTTGGCGCGGCTGGAATTGAGCGTTTCTACCCTCAAACAGGTAACCACGGACGTTGCTCACGATCTGAAGACACCGATTGGGCGGACCTTCCTTGTCCTTGAGGATGCCATGGAATCCGATGGGGTCGGGGATATGAGAGGCGGGATCGAAACCGCCTTGGTCGAACTTAAATCCATTGCCGACACCTTCGACGCCCTCCTGCGGATCGCGCAGATCGAGGCGCGCATCCGAACAGAAAACTTCACCGTGTTCGATCTGAAGCCCTTGGTCACTGACCTTTACGAAATCTACGAGGCTATTGCTGTCGAGGCTGGATACGAGCTATCCCTGAGTATCGGATGTGGAGCTTGC
>JARYGU010000103.1:0-609 GCA_033795365.1 Shinella sp. | reverse complement strand
ACCGGCACGGAGAACATACACTTGAACCGTGATTTCATTGGCACACTCAAAACCGAATGGTTCGGCAACATCAAAGGGGACGTGCTTGCGGGCCTCGTGGTCGCGCTCGCCCTGATCCCCGAGGCAATCGCCTTTTCCATCATCGCCGGCGTCGATCCGAAAGTCGGTCTCTACGCCTCCTTCTCCATCGCCGTGCTGATTGCCTTCGTCGGCGGGCGGCCCGGCATGATTTCCGCCGCGACCGCCGCCACGGCCGTTCTCATGGTAAGGCTCGTCCGCGACCATGGCCTGCAATACCTGCTCGCCGCGACCGTGCTTGCCGGTATCCTGCAAATCGTCGCTGGCATCTTCAAGCTCGGCTATCTGATGCGCTTCGTGTCGCGCTCGGTCATGACCGGCTTCGTCAATGCGCTCGCCATCTTGATTTTCATGGCGCAGTTGCCCGAGCTGACCAATGTGCCGATGCTGACCTATATCCTCGTCGCGGCTGGCCTCGGCATCATCTATCTCTTTCCCTACGTCACCAAGGCCGTGCCGTCACCGCTCGTCTGCATCGTGGTGCTGACCGCGTTGTCGATCTATTTCGGCTTCGATGTCCGCACCGTTGGC
>JARYGU010000102.1:0-622 GCA_033795365.1 Shinella sp. | reverse complement strand
GGATTCGGGCACGAACCCCTCGATCAGATTGAGAAGCTGGGCGCAGCGATCCGTGAAGTTCTTGACCAGTTCCCAGGGATCGACCCCGTCTTTGGCCTTGCCTTCGTAGAGCCAGCTTTCGGCGCGGGCCGCATCCTCGGCGGGCGGCATCCAGAGCAGCGTGAGATAATAGCGGCTCTCGAAATGCGCACCCGCGTCGACGAACTGGGCGCGGCGTTCCTCGTCGACCAGCGCCGAGACCGGGTCGGGGAAGTCCGAAACGGGATAATCGTCGGACGGGATGCGCTGGGCTTCGACGAAGATCGACCACCCCGATCCCAGGCGCCGGAGTGCATTGTTGAGCCGGTGGGTAACGCCCACCAGTTCAGAGGGTGTGGCGGAATCGAGATCGGGGCCACGAAAACGAGCGGTGCGCTGGAATGAGCCGTCCTTGTTGAGGACGACGCCTTCGGCGATCAGCGCGGCCCAGGGGAGGAAGTCGCTGAGCCAGGCGGCGCGGCTGCGATATTCGGCGAGGTTCATCATAGGCTGGCTCAGACCGCTAGGAAGGAAGGAATGCGGATATGTCGGCGCGTCACTTCGACGAACATCGGGTCGCGCTTCGCGGCCCATACCGCCGCGA
>JARYGU010000101.1:0-623 GCA_033795365.1 Shinella sp. | reverse complement strand
TTATGAAGGAAGTAAACCTCCACCTTCGGTGGAGGACTGGACGAGTTCTACATAGTGATTGAGAGACCTCCGTGCTTGGACCGCTAGTCTGGCCCGAACATAGAACGGAGGTTTTATGGAAGAACGCTCGCAATCACACGCGACTTGGAACTGCAAATACCATGTGGTCTTTTCGAGCAAATACCGAACGAAACGGCTTTACGGGGACTTGCGCCGTGAGTTGGGTGATCTTTTGCATAGGCTTGCTCAGCAAAAGGAATGCCGGATCGAGGAGGGGCACCTCATGCCCGACCATGTGCATATGCTGATCTCGATCCCGCCGAAATATTCGGTGGCGCACATAGTCGGCTTCTTGAAGGGCAAGACGGCCCTTTACGTTGCCAACAAATATGCCCGCAAGCGGCGCTACAAGGGTTATCACTTTTGGGCGCGTGGGTACTTCGTATCCACGTCTGGCTATGATGAGCAGGTCGTCAGACGTTATATCCGTAATCAAGAAAAGGTCGACAAAGCTTCCGACTCTGCCGACCTCTTTAACCGTAGCTACTAACATATAGCAAAACCGCTTCTAGCGGTTCAAGCGCAGCGTTACAAACCTCCACCTCTGGTGGAGGTCATGACTT
>JARYGU010000100.1:358-631 GCA_033795365.1 Shinella sp. | reverse complement strand
CGAAGTAGCGCGACTTCTTTGAGGAGCCGACAACCCTCATTCGGATGCCCGTCGTCAAATCGCGTGAACACCGAACTTGGCGTCGATTCCTGGAAGATCGTTGTCGGGGGCTTTGGCGATTTCGTCGATGATCGGACAGTCGGGCCGCTCGTCACCATGGCAATTGTGCGCCAGGTGCTTGAGTGTTCTGGACATCGCCTGGATAGCTGCAGCCTTCCTCTCAAGCTCGGCAACATGTTCAAGCGCAATGGCTTTGACATCCGCGCTGCTGCG
>JARYGU010000100.1:0-348 GCA_033795365.1 Shinella sp. | reverse complement strand
GAGGAGGGTCTTCATCTGCTCGACTGAGAACCCCAGGTCCCGGGCCCTGCGGATGAACTTCAGGGTGTGAATGTCGTTCTCGCTGTAGGTCCGATAGCTGGACTCCGAACGGTGGGCGGGTGCGATTAGCTTGATCTGCTCGTAGTAGCGGATCATTTTGGACGAGACGCCGCTCGCCCTGGACGCTTCTCCGATGTTCATTTTTTGTCTCCTTGTTGAGGGGGCTGCCCGTAGGCAACCCTAAAATTACGGATTAACCGAGCGAAGGCGCAGCGCGTTGCCGAGGACAAAGACGCTGGACATCGCCATAGCGGCAGCCGCGAAAATCGGCGACATCAGCGTGCCATT